>NZ_BOMH01000030.1 GCF_016862095.1 Actinoplanes cyaneus | reverse complement strand
CCGGGCAGCGAAGCCGGTGCGGGCTGGGCCGGTCGCCGGCTTTCAGGGGACCGGGTAGCGAGGCTGGTGCGGGCGGCCGGGCGGCTTTCGGGGGACTTAGCGGCGCGGAGTTGGTGCGGGCTGGGGGTAGGACGGGTTCGGTGCTCAAGGGGTCGGGTCCGCGGTCGATCAACGCGGCATGCGTAAGTGGACCCTCGGTGCGTTCCTGACCTCGGCGGTAGCCGCCTCGGCTGCTCTGGCAGCGCCTGCCCCCGCGTTCGCCGCAGGGAACGTCATCGGGGCCGACGCGCCCGGCGCCGTGCCCGGGCGGTACATCGTGACGATGAAGCACCGCGGAACAACCCCGGCCGTGCACAGCCTCGGCACCGGCAGGGTGCTGCGCAGCTTCCACACGATCCCCGGGTACGCGGCGCAGCTGACCGCGGCCGAGGCCCGCCGGCTGGCGGCGGAACCGTCGGTGCGCTCGGTGGAGCAGGACCGGCGGGTGCGGATCGCGGGCATGGAGGGAAACCAGGCATGGAGCCGGGACCGGCCGGCGCGGGTCGCGGATACGCAGGGGAGCCCGGCGCGAGGTGAGGACCGGCTGGTACGGATTGCGGGTACGCAGAAGAACCCGGCCTGGGGGCTGGACCGGATCGATCAGCGCGCCACGAAGGTGTCCGGGGCATTCACGCCGACCGACGACGGTTCCGCGGTGCACGCGTACGTGATCGACACCGGCATCCGGATCTCGCACCAGGAGTTCGGTGGCCGGGCGACGTACGGTTACGACTTCGCGGACGGCGACAGCAACGCCTCCGACTGCAACGGCCACGGTACGCACGTGGCCGGCACCATCGGCGGCACGCACTACGGGGTTGCCAAGAAGGTGCGGCTGGTCGCGGTCCGGGTGCTGGACTGCGACGGCGGTGGCTACCTGTCCGACGTGATCGACGGTGTGGACTGGGTGACCGAGAACGCGGTCCGGCCGGCCGTGGCGAACATGAGCCTGGGCGGCGGCCTCAGCCCGTCCCTGGACTTCGCGGTGGAGGAGTCGATCGCGTCCGGCGTGACGTACGTGGTGGCGGCCGGAAACGAGAACACGAGCGCGACGTCGAGCAGCCCGGCGGACGTGGCCGCGGCGATCACCGTGGGTGCGACCGACGGCCGGGATCGACGGGCCTACTTCTCCAACTACGGCGGCGCGGTCGACATCTTCGCGCCGGGCGTGAACATCCGCTCGTCGGTGTCGAACGGGAACACGGCGACGGCCGTCTACAGCGGCACGTCGATGGCTTCCCCGCACGTGGCGGGCGCGGCGGCGCTGATCCTGGACGCGAGCCCGTCGCTGAGCCCGGCGCAGGTGGCCGCGCGGCTCCTGGCGAACGCCACCACCGGCAAGGTCGCCGACCGCAAGGGGTCACCGAACCGGTTGCTCTTCGTCCCGGCGCCGCCCGCGAAGCCGGTCATCGCGACTGCTCGCGCGGCTACGGGCACGGTCGGTACGCCGTACGGCGGAAGGGTGAATCTGACGGTGGGACGCGCCGGGACCTGGTCGGTCGCGTCGGGCAGCATGCCGCCGGGCCTGAAGCTGAACGGGTCCGGAGTGATCAGCGGGACCCCGTCCGCGCCCGGGAACTACTCGGTGACCGTGCGGTTCACCGACTACGTGCCGCAGGCGGTCACCCGGACGATCGTGATCCCGGTCGTGGCGGACGCTCCGGTGATCGACGACACGGCGCTGCCGGCGGGGCTGGCGGAGGTGGCCTACGAGGCGCAGTTGACCACACTGGACGAGCGGACCGGCACGTGGGCGGTGACCTCCGGCGCCCTGCCGGCCGGGCTGATGCTGGACCCGGCCACCGGCGTGATCGGCGGAGTCCCGGGAGCGCTCGAGGGAGAGACGACGACCTTCACGGTCACCTTCACCGACGCGTGGGGCGGCGCGGCCTCCCAGGAGTTCACGATGACGATCGACCCGGCTTACGAGCAGGAGTGAGGCGGTAAGAAGGATCGACCCGGCGTACGAGCAGGAGTGAGCCGGATGCGACCGCCGCCTCCCGGAGCGAACGGGCGGCGGCGGTCACACGTACCGAAAGGCGTTACCAGCCGAAAAGGCGTTACCAGTCGACGGCGGCGGCGTACTTCTGGGCGATTGCCGCTGTCTCCGGGAGGTCCGCCTCGACCACCGGGAGCCCGGGCTGGATCACTGTCGCCCCGAGCTCGGTAAGGAGTTGGCGCAGCAGCGCCTCGGCGGCCGTGGCCTGCGGCGCGACGCCGGCGGTGACGACCGGCACGGCGCGTTTGCCGGCGAGGGCCTGGTTCTGCAGCTGGTCCAGCAGGACCTTGAGCACCCCGGTGTAGCTGCCCTTGTACGTGGGGGTGGCCACGACCAGCAGGTCCGCGGCGTTCAGCGCGGCCACCGCGGCGGCGGTCGGCTCGTCGCCCTTGGTGAGCAGCCCGGCGCCGAACTCACCGACCTCGATCACGGTGGGCGCGGGCGCGCCGAGCCGGGTGGCGATCGCCTCCCCGACCGCGATGGCCAGGGCCGAGGTTCGTGACCCGGCGCGTGGATTGCCGGACACCACAACGATTCCTGTCATCGGCTTCCCCTCAGATGTCCACCAATTGAGAATTTCTGGTCCTGTCCCACACTGCGGGGTCGTCAGGATCTGGTCAACGGTGATCCCAAATCCTAGTAAGAGCATGGGCGAAGTGGGCAAATGGCGGTCGTCGATGCCGCTACGGGCCGGTCGGGGCCCCGCTGGGCCTGGTGTGATGTGGCGCGCGTGACTACCATGCGGTATGCCTATCTAACAGATAGGAATTGTATCCTTGTCACGTGCCGCCGACCCGGTGGCAGTCGCCGTCGAAGGAGTCGCACATGTCCGCGCTCGCCATCGCCCATCCGCGCGCCACCCATCCTCGCCCCGAGCTGCGACCGGTGCCCGACCTGACGGACGAGGCGCCGGTCACCGTCACGATCAGCATCGCCGGGGGCGCCGGCGGTCGCGACCGGGTGCTGGCCGCGCTGCGGGAGCTGGTCGACGCGGCCGGCGCCGGCGCCGCGGTCGAGGTCGGCGCGCCTGCTGCCGCCGACACCAAGGACGGTGAGATCGTGCTGGACCCGCGGGCGCGCACCGCCCTGCGCGACGGCGCGCGGCTAGACCTCAGCCGGTTGGAGTACGACCTGCTGCTGTTCCTGGCCCAGCACCCGCGCCAGGTGTTCAGCCGGACGCAGTTGCTCACCCATGTCTGGGGTCACCGGCACACCACCAATCGGACCGTGGACGTGCACGTGAGCCGGCTGCGCACCAAGCTGGACGACCCGGAGTTGATCACGACGGTGTACGGGCTCGGCTACCGGCTGGCCGACAACGCGCCCATCGCCGTCCAGGAACGGTGAGGTGCCTGCATCCCGAAGGAGTCATAGCCCGACGCTATGGGGCGTAGGTTTTCCCAGGTCAACAGGGACTTGATCACTGTCGTGGCTGGTTGGACACCCCTTGCGGTTTAATCGATCACTTTAAATACTTGCGAGCATGGGCATGCCGGACCGGTGTGCCACCTACCCAATCCCCCTGGGAGGAAACGTGCTCAACCCGAAGCTTCGCCGACCGATCGTCGGCCTGGCGGTTGGCATTCTCGTGGGCAGCGGCCTGGTCGCCACGTCACCCGCCACGGCAGCCCCGGCCGTGGGTGACGCGTCCTTCGCGCCGTCCGCGCTGGCCAGCAAGCTGGACGACCAGTTGGGCACCCGTGACGCCGGGACCTACCTGGACAGCTCCGGCAAGCTGGTGGTCAACGTCACCGACGCGGCCACGGCGGCCGAGGTGACCAAGGCCGGCGCCACTCCGCGCTACGTGAGCCGCAGCGGCGCCACGCTCGCCGCCGCCGATGCCAGCCTGAAGACGAACCTCAAGACCCCCGGCACGGCGTTCGCCGTCGATCCGGTCAGCAACCAGGTCGTCGTCAGCGTCGACGAGAGCGTCACCGGCGCCAAGCTGGCCGCGGTCAAGGCGACCGTCGCCAAGCTCGGCGACAACGCGCGGATCGAGACCGTCTCCGGCACGATCAGCACCCGGATCTCCGGCGGCGACGCGATCTACGCCGGTGGCGGCCGTTGCTCGCTCGGCTTCAACGTGCGCAACAGCTCGGGCGTCAACTACTTCCTGACCGCGGGCCACTGCACGAACATCGGCGCGACCTGGACCAACGGGTCCACCACGCTGGGCACCCGGGCCGGCACCAGCTTCCCCGGCAACGACTACGGCATCGTCCGCTACACCAACACGACGATCACCAAGTCGGGCGCGGTCGGCTCCCAGGACATCACCTCGGCCGGCACCCCGGCGGTCGGCGCCACGGTCTACCGCCGCGGCTCCACCACGGGCATCCACTCCGGTCGCGTCACGGCGTTGAACAGCACGGTCAACTACGCCGAGGGCTCCGTCTCCGGCCTCATCCGGACCACCGTCTGCGCCGAGCCGGGCGACAGCGGCGGCTCCCTCTACTCCGGGACCACCGCGCTGGGCCTGACCTCGGGCGGCAGTGGCAACTGCTCCTCCGGCGGCGTCACCTACTTCCAGCCGGTCGTCGAGCCGCTGAGCGTCTACGGCGTCTCGGTCTTCTGATCGGATTCCCGCTCCGGCACCGGAGACAAGAATGCCGGCCCTCCCTGCGAGGGCCGGCATTTCTCACGTTCAAACCGATTTCCCGGTACGGCCATGGCCGTACCGGAGAATCGGGTCAGCCTTTGATGTGGTGGTCCTCGGTGCGCTCCTCGCCGCGTCGGCGCAGCAGCCTGAGGCCGGGCAGGCCGGCGATCGCCAGGTGCAGGTCCTCGGTGACCTCGAGGAGCTTGTGCAGGTCGGGGCCGACCTGATCGAGCTTGTTGAGCAGCGGCATCACGTCGTTGACCATGTGGTCGCGCAGCGCCGGGAGCTCGTCGACCATCTTGATCGCCGCGGTGACCTCCTCCGGCGTCAGCTCGTCGACGAAACGGGCGGCCAGCGGCGCCGCCTTGCGCAGCGTCGGCTCGTAGTCGTCGAGGAGCTCGGTGGCGACGCTCGCGGCCTGGTCGGCGCGCACGACGACCCGCGAGGCCCGCTCGGCGACGGTCGCCGCCTCGTCCACGATGCCGCGGGCCGCGGCGCTCACCTGGCCGGCCTCGGTCACGAGGTCGCGGGCGGCGCTGCTGATCGAACCCGCGTCGGTGACAACGCCCCGGGCCGCCGCGCTGACCGCGCCCGCCTCCGCGACGATCTCGGCGGCCGAGGTGGTCAGCGAGCCGGCCTCGATGACGATCGAGCCGGCCGCGTCGGCGGTGGTGGCGGCCCGGCGGACCAGATCACCGGCCGCGGTCGAGATGGCGCCGGCCTCGTCGATGGTGAGCGCCGCGGCCGTGCTGATCGCGCGCACCTCGCCGAGCAGCGCCTCGGCCGCGGTGGTGATCGTGCGGACCTCGGCGATCGCCGCGCCGGCGTCGGTGGTGACAGTGCGGACGCCGGTGATCGCACTCTCCGCCGCGGTGGTCACCACGGTCACCCGGGAGAGCAGGTCCTCCACCTGGCCGATCGCCAGCCCGGCTCGGTTGACCAGCAGCTCCGCCTGACCGAGCAGGCTCAGGGCACGCACCGGAACGCTGGCCACGGCACCCGCTGTCTCGATCACCTGGCCGATCGCGGCGCGGGTCAGGTCGGCGGCGACGACCGGCGCGGCCAGCGCGGCGCGGGACATCTGGACGGCTCGGGACAGCAGTGACGCCATGCCCCCATTCTGCGCCCCGCGAGCACGCCCGGCGCGGCGGAGCGGCCAAGGGGAGACGGACGGCACGCCCCGGCGCGGGGTGACGGACCGTGGCGAGGCCGCGCCGGACGGTGGAAATCCGGATGATCCCGCATGATTCACAGCCGACAGGGCCGCCATCAGCCGCCTGAAGACGGCATCATGCATGCGTGCGGAGTTCCTCGAAGTGGCTCGTGACGATGGCGGTCGTGATCGTCCTGGGAGGTGTTGCCTTGCTCGCCAAGGGCGTGTTCGGCGGCGACAGCGCCGCTGCCACCTTCTTGACCGGCGGCACCTCGGCGGGGTCGCCGTCCCCGGCCGGGCCGAGCAAGGAGGAGCTGGCGAGGGCAGCCTGGGAGAAGAAGGCGAAGACGCTGGACGCGGCGCTGACCAAGTACGCCGCGACCGTCCCCGAGTTCTCGCTGGCCGTCCTCGACAAGAAGACCGGCTTGACGTACGCGTTTCGTGGCGACGAGAAGTACGAGACCGCCAGCATCGTCAAGGTGCAGGTGCTCTCCTGCCTGCTGCTGACCGCACAGGACACCGGCCGCAAGCTCACCTCGCAGGAGGACGCCTGGGCCAAGAACATGATCCGCAACAGCGACAACGACTCCACCACCGCGCTCTTCAAGAAGCTGGGCAAGCAGTCCGCCATCCAGAAGTGCGACAAGCGCCTCGGCCTGACCGCGACGACGGTGAACAGCTCGTGGGGCCTGACCCGGACCACGGCCGAGGACCAGGTGAAGCTGCTCGCCCAGCTGGTGTCGGACGCCAGCCCGTTGTCGGCGTCGTCCCGGCAGTACGCGCACACGCTGATGAGCACGGTCAACCCGAAGCAACGGTGGGGTGTCCCGGCCGCGGCGAAGGACGGTGAGCAGTTCACCGTGAAGAACGGCTGGCTGCAGCGGTCGACCGAGAACGGCCTCTGGATCATCAACTCGGTCGGCCGGATCACCGGTGACGACGTCGACGTCTCGATCGCGGTGCTCTCCCACCTGAACAAGACCGACACCAGCGGCTACAAGATGGTGGAGACGGCGGCGAAGATGACCCGGACCCACCTCAAGTACTAGCGGCGGCCGACCGGCGCTTGGTCCACCAGCTCACCGCCTGGTTGACGACGAGGATCAGGGCGATCGCGGCGACGATGCCCTGCCACGGCTGCGGGAAGATCGAGCCGCCGGCCACCCCGATCGCGGCGTAGACGACCGACCACAGCGCGCAGGCCGGCAGGTTGGCGCTCACGAACGTGCGCCAGGAGAGACCCGCGAAGGCGGCCGCGAGCAGCACCGGGACGCGGCCGCCGGGGATCAGGCGGGACACCAGGAGCACCTGGATCTCGTGGGCCTTCAACCTCTCCTTGACCGAGGCCAGGTGCTCCTCGTCGCGCAGCCAGCGCAGCCGCCGGGCGAGTTGCTCGCCGCCGAACCGGCACATCGCGTACATCACCAGGTCACCGGCGTACGCGCCGGCCGCGCCCGCCGCGATCACGAGGGCGATCGTCACCGGGTGATGCTCGTGGAAGGCGAGCGCGGCGCCGCTGCTGACCGCCGCCCCGGTCGGCACGACCGGGATGATCGCGCCGAAGCAGACCACCGCGAAGAGCCAGGCCAGCGCACCGAGCGTGGCGATCACGCGGCCGGCCCCAGAGCCAGCGTCCCGCCGTGGGCCAGGACCCGGACCCGCGTCTCCGGCGAGGTGCGCGCGGCCAGCTCGGCGAACCGGCTGCCCGGCTCGGCGAACATGTGCTGCCGCACCCGGCCCATCCCGATCGGCCACAGCGTGCCGTAGTGCACCGGCACCGCCCAGGACGCCTTCACCCGCCGCAGCGCCTCGGCGCCGTCGACCGGGTCGAGGTGCCCGTGCGCCGCCAGCGTCGGCCCCCAGCCGCCGACCGGGATCAGCGCCAGGTCGAGCGGCCCGAGGTCGTGCATCTCGTCGAACAGGCCGGTGTCCCCGGCATACCAGGTGCGGGACTCGCCCTCGACCACGAAGCCGATGGCGGCGGCCCGCTGCCGGGACCACGGGCCACGTCCGCCGTCGTGCGCGGCCGGGACGGCACGCACCCGCACCGCGCCGACCTCGACCTCGTCACCGGGCCCGACCTCGACGCACCGGCGCGCCACCTCCCGGCCGAGAGCTCGCGCGGTGAAGGCGGCCGCTCCGCGGGGCACGATCAGAAGCGGACTCCCGGGCACGGCCTTGAGCGACCCGACGTGGAAATGGTCGGCGTGCAGGTGCGAGAGCAGGATCACGTCCGGAGCGCCGGGGAGCCGTGGCGACGGGCCGGCCATCCGCCGCAGATGCGCGAGCCGATCGGTGAGCACCGGGTCGGTGAGCAGCGTGACACCCGAGTCGGCGAGCCAGACGGTGCTGTGGCCCCACCAGGTGACCGATGTCGTGCTCACCGGCCCACGGTACCCAGCCGCCGGAGCACCTGTCCGCACCGGAACGCGTACGCCCGCTGGGCGAGCACCGCGAACGGGCCGGCCAGGCGCATCAGCGCGCCGGCCGGGCGGCTGAACGCGGTGACCGCGAACCACACGCCGCCGCGCTCGTCACGCTCGACGACGAACGCCTCCTCGCCGGTCGCCGGGTGGCCGGGCAGTGTTCCGTACCCAAATCCGATCTTGTCGTCCTCCTGGGTGGTCCAGACCACCTCGCAAGGGGCACTGACCGGGCCGAGGCCGATGGTGAGGCGCACGCCGGGGGCGGCGCGCCGCGCGTCGGTGCGGATCGTCGCCCCGGTGGCGCGGTGCATCCGGAAGGTCAGGACCGCCTCGCCCGCGGTGCTGAAGACCCTCTCGCCGGAGCCGAGGCGCGTCCGATGGCGCAGGTGGCGGTATCCGTCCGGCAGCGGTCCGGTCCGGGTGAGGCCGATCTGGGGGTACGTCAAGCGGGTCACCCGGAAAAGTGTGCCCTTCCCGGGACCGGATGATGCCTGAGTCGCAGCTGTGACGTTGCTCGGGCAAAATGTGGCCGTGACAGGACCTCGCTCGGCCGTTGTGGTGAACCCCGCCAAGGTGGCCGATCTCGATCATTTCCGGCGCACCACCCGGTCCACCCTGACGAGGGCCGGCTGGCCCGAGCCCGCGTGGTACGAGACGACCCCGGAGGACACCGGCCGCGGCCAGGCGAAGAAGGCCGTCGCCGAGGGGGCCGAGCTGGTCTTCGCCTGCGGCGGCGACGGCACGGTGACCGCCGTGGTGACCGCGCTCACCGGCACCGGCGTGGCCCTCGCGGTGCTGCCCGCCGGCACCGGGAACCTGCTCGCGGCCAACCTCGGGCTGGGCACCGACCCGGCGACCGGGCTGCAGGTCGCGCTCGAGGGCGGCCGCCGCAAGATCGACGTCGGCGTGATCGGCGACCAGTGCTTCGTGGTGATGGCCGGGATGGGCTTCGACGCCATGATGCTGCAGGACACCTCGGAGCGGGCGAAACGGCGCATCGGCTGGCCGGCGTACCTGTTCGGGGCGGCCAAGCACCTGCTGGACCGGCCGATGCGGGTGCGGATCCGGCTCGACGGGGGTGCGCCGATGCCCCGCCGCGCGCAGACCGTGATCGTCGGCAACGTGGGCCGCTTGCAGGGCGGGGTGCGGCTGCTCAAGCGGGCGGTGCCCGACGACGGGCGGCTCAACGTGGCGATCGTGAGCCCGAACAACCTGGTGCACTGGGCGTGGCTGATCGCCGGGGTGGCCAGCCGGCGCGAGCGCGTGCCACGGATGGAGACGTACACCGCGTCCCGGGTGGAGATCTACAGCAACCACGCGCAGCCCCGGCAGCTCGACGGCGATCTCATCGCCGCGGGCAAGGCCATGAAGATCTCCGTACGCCACAAGGCCCTTCTGCTCTGTGTGCCGCAGCCGGACGCGGATCCGGACCTCGCCTACGACGCGCGGGCCGTCGCCAAGCGGGCCGAGGCGCGATGAGCAGCACCGAGCCGGTCCCCGAGACCAAGACGATGGCCGGGGACGAGTTGTCGGCCGACGACGCGTACCTGGCGCTGCGCAACTACGGCGGGTGGCCGCTGCTGCGGGACGCGTTCATCCGCTTCCGGTACGGCGACGGGTTCAGTCACTCGCGGGCCTTCGCACTGCAGCTGTGCCTGGCGATCGTGCCGTTCCTGATCGCCCTCTCCGGGCTCGCCACCGACCTGGGCGTGGAGGCCGGCGGCGAGGTCGTGGCGGACACGGTGATCGCGCTCACCCCGGGCGCGAGCGAGCCGGTGGTCCGCGAGCTGCTGGTGGACGACGACCGCACCGAGGACGCCGGCGAGGTGGCTCTGGTGCTCGGTCTGATCACCGGCCTGATCGCGCTGACCACCGCCATGGCCCAGGTCGAGCGCGGCGCCAACCGGATCTACGGTGTCGAGCGGGACCGGCCCGCGCTGTTCAAGTACACCCGGGCCACGGTGCTCGCGTTCACCGCCGGGCTGCCGGCGCTCTTCGGCTTCCTGATCCTGGTCGCGGGCCGGGCGGCCGGCGAGTCCGCCGAGGATCGTTTCCACATCGCCGGCTGGATCCGGGTCGGGTGGGACGTGGTGCGCTGGCCGCTGAGCCTGGCGCTGATCGTCTTCGCGGTCGGCGCGCTGTTCCGGCACTCACCGCGGCGCCAGCAGCCGGCGCTGTCCTGGCTGCTGTTCGGCGCGGTGGTGGCGACCGTCCTGTGGTGGATGGCGAGCCTGCTGCTGGCCGGGTATGTGCGGGTCAGCGGCAGCTTCGGCGCGACCTACGGCCCGCTCACTGCGATGATGGCGCTGCTGCTCTGGGCGAACCTCACCGGGATGGCGTTCTTCCTGGGCCTGGCGTTCGCGGCCCAGCTGGAGGCCCGCCGGGTCGGGGCGAAACCGGCCCAGCCGGACCAGTGGGAGCCGCGCGAGGACGTGCCCCAGCAGCGCACCGCCGGTGTACCGAGCGACTCCACGGGGTAAGAGACGCGGCACCCCGACCACCCTGGGAGCGTGCCGTGTCGTCTGACAATCGCCTCGTGGAACGGACCGGCTGGGCGCCGGTCCGGCACTTCGCCGAGCGCAGCGTTCTCGGCTTGATCGCGGTGATCGCGGTCGGCCTCGGGTTCGCCGCGTTGCTGCTGCTCGTGCGGTTCCACTGGACGCCGCTGCAGGATCTGGACCACGCCGTCGCCGACGGGCTCAACCGTCAGGTCGCCGGGTCCGGCACCGCGGTCAAGGTGCTGCAACAGATCTCGTCGTTCGGCGGGCGGGTCTTCATGATCTCGCTGGTCACCATCGTGGTCGCGGTGCTGCTCATCCGGCGGCGGCAGCGGCTCGCGCTCTACCTGATCGTCACCGGGGCCGGGGCGATGATCCTCGACCCGTCCCTGAAGACGCTGGTCGGGCGGGTCCGCCCGGTGGTGGAGTCGCCCGTCGCACACGCCCCCGGCAACAGCTTCCCCAGCGGGCACGCGCTCGGCTCGATGGTGGTCTACGGGATGCTCGCACTGGCGCTCCTCCCGGCCGTACGGCGGAAATGGCGTCCGGTGTTCCTCGGCCTGATCGCACTGATCGTGGCGCTGATCGGGTTCAGCAGGATCGCGCTCGGCGTGCACTTCCTCTCCGACGTGCTCGCCGGGTGGCTGCTCGGCATCGCGTGGATCAGCACCACGGCGTACGCGTTCCGGGTCTGGCGCCGCGAGACCGGGCACACCCCGTCGCGGCCGGCCGTGGAGGGCCTCGAGCCGGAAGCCGCCCGGGATCTCGAACTGGCGCCGGCCGAGAAGGCCGTGCTGCCGCACCCGTGGGTCAAGGGCGCGGAGATCCTGGTCGGGTGGGTGCTGACGTTCGGCCTGCTCTACGGGGTCGGCTTCACCGTCACGCGGTGGAACCCCAGTTGGGACGACGGGTTCTGCCGCTGGCTGCAGACCTTCCGCACCCCTGATCTGGACAAGCTGAGCTGGCTGTGGAGCAAGGCCGGCGACACCCACGCGATCCTGGCGATCTCCCTGGTCTTCTGCCCGCTGGCGCTCGCCCTGTGGCGGCAGTGGCGGCCCGTGCTGTTCGTGGTGCTGGCCATGATGGGCGAACTCACCCTGTTCCTGACCAGCGCCGCCGCGGTGGGCCGGCCGCGACCCGGCGTCGAGCAGCTTGACGGGCAGATGCCGACGTCGTCGTTCCCCTCCGGGCACATCGCCGCGACGATCTGCCTGTGGAGCGTGATCGCGATCATCGTGACGGCCCGGGTGCGTCAGCCGTGGCGGTGGGTGTTCCCGGTGCTCGCGGTGCTGATGCCGCTCGGGGTGGCGGTGTCCCGGATGTACCGCGGCATGCACCACCCGACCGACGTGTTCGGCGCCTGCCTGCTCGCGGCGGCCTGGCTGTCGGTGCTCTGGTGGGTCGTCCGGCCGAACGCGCACGCCGTCACCGCCCACGAGGCCGCGGTGGAGAACCGGCAGCTGGTGGTGGCCTGATGGTGCTCGACGACCCTTCCCTCGGAGGTCAACGATGCTGCGCTTCATGACGTGGAACATCAAGACCGGTGGGGTGGACCGCGGGCAGCGCTTCCGGCTGCCGGCCATCGCCGAGGTGATCGCCGCGGAGAAACCCGACATCCTGTGCCTTCAGGAGCTGCGGGACTTCACCCGCAACGACGAGCGGCGGATGACCGAGCTGGCCGGGGCGGTCGGGATGACGGCGCACCTGGCCCGGTCCCTGATCGGGATGCCGGTGGCGGTGCTGATCCGTGACCCGCTGGTGTTCACGCACACGGCGAGCGTCACCTGGCGGCTGCACCACGCGGCCGCGGTCGCCGTGATCGCCACCACGAGTGGGCCGTTGACGGTGGTCAGCGCACATCTGAACCCGTTCTCGCCGTACCGCCGGATGCGGGAGGCCCGATGGCTCGCCGCCCGCTACGTCGATTCCTCCGCGCGTGTCGTGGTCGCCGGGGACCTCAACGGGCTCGACCCGGTCAGCGACCACACCGAGGCGCTGGCCAGTCAGCACGCGCTGTTCCGCAAGCGGCACCTCTACCCCGACGGGCGGGTCGACAGCCGCGCCCTGGCGGCGTTCGGGTCGGCCGGGCTGGCCGACCTGTGGCGCTCGGCCGGCAGCGGGGACGGGCGGACCGTGCCGACCACGCAGGGCGGCGGGCGCGAGTTCGGCGGCATGCGCCTCGACTACGTGCTCGCGACGTCCTCGGTGGCGGAGCGCGCCCACGACATGCGGGTGGTCCGCGGCGGCCCCGCCGAGCACGCCTCCGACCACTATCCGGTCCGGGTCGATCTCGACCTGTGACCCGGCCGCCGGGCGGGTTCGCGAGCTTCGCCCGGGGCCGGCGTGGGCCGCGGTGTGGGGTTCCAGCTGGTCCTCATGGACGTTATTCGTGCCTCATTACGTCCATGAGGACCAGCTGGGGGCGGGAGCGCGGCTGGGGAGCGGGAACGGCGGTGCTCGCGGGAGTGCCAGGGGCGCGGGCTCACGGCGTACGCGCGAAGGGGGTTGATCTGCGGGGTCAGGCGTCGACCGGGCGGTGGATCGCGGGGCGGGAGGCGTGGCCGGAGTTGGCGCCGGTGACGCCGAGGTCGTAGGCGGATTCGCCGTGCACCGCCAGGTCGAGGCCACCGTGTTCGTGCTCGGGGTCGACGCGGAAGCCGATCGTGCGGTTCAGGACGGTCGCGACGATCCATGTGGCCGTGAACGAGAACGCCGCGACCGTGATCGCCGCGAGCGCCTGACGCCCGAACAGGGAGAGGCCGCCGCCGAAGAACAGGCCACGCGGGCCGCCCGTCGCCGTGGCGGTGGCGAACAGACCGATCAGGATCGTGCCGAGGAAGCCGCCGACGCCGTGCACGCCGGCCACGTCCAGGGAGTCGTCGAGGCCGAGCCGGTGCTTGAGGCCGACGACGTACCCGCACAGGGTGCCCGCGGCGACGCCGATCAGCAGGGCGCAGAACGGGTTCACCGAGCCGCACGCCGGGGTGATCGCGACCAGCCCGGCGACCGCGCCCGACGCCGCTCCGAGCGTGGTGGCATGGCCGTCACGCAGGCGTTCGACGATCAGCCAACCGGCGATGCCGGCGGCGCCGGAGACCTGGGTGTTGAAGAACGCGAGGGCCGCCGACCCGTTCGCGGCGAGCGCCGACCCGGCGTTGAAACCGAACCAGCCGAACCAGAGCAGCCCGGCGCCGAGCACGACCAGCGGCAGGCTGTGCGGGCGCATCGGCTCGGAGCGGAAGCCCAGCCGCTGACCGAGAACGATCGCCAGCGCCAGGCCGGACGCACCCGAGTTGATCTCGACGACGGTGCCGCCGGCCAGGTCGAGGATCCGCAGGTGGGCGGCGATCCAGCCGTCCGGGGTGAAGACCCAGTGCGCGATCGGTGCGTAGACCACCGTCACCCAGATCGCCACGAACACCACCCAGGTGCTGAACTTCGCCCGGTCCGCGATCGCGCCGCTGAGCAGGGCGGCCGTGATGATCGCGAACATCATCTGGAACGCCGCGAAGACCAGCGTCGGGGTCGAGCCGGTGATCGAATCCGGTCCGACGCCGGCCATCCCGGCCAGGCTGAGGTTGCCGATCAGGCCACCCCCGGTGTCCGGCCCGAACGCCAGCGAATACCCGAAGGTCACCCAGATCACGCTGACCACGGCCAGGCAGGCGAACGTCATCATCAGCATGTTCAGGGTGCTCTTGATGCGCACCATGCCGCCGTAGAAGAGGGCCAGGCCGGGGATCATCAGCAGCACCAGAGCGGCGCTGACCAGCAGCCAGGCGGTGTCCCCGGAGTTCAGGTGTGCGGGCATGCGGGTCAGCGTCACCGCGATCGGTTTCGGCCCGGGCACCCAGGGATTTCCGACGTGTTACAACCGGATCTCCAGGGTGATCTCGTCGCGGAGAGGGATGCCGTGCTCGCCGATCAGCGGGATCGACGGCTTGATCCGGCGGGCGGCGTCGACCGCGTCCGGCGCGACGGCCACGATCCGGAAGCCCCGGCGCTGGTAGAAGCGCAGCGCGTCCAGGTTGTCGTTGGTGGTCACCACCCAGAGCCGGGCCGGGGCGAGCTCCCGCGCGGCCTCGACCAGGGCGCTGCCCACGCCGGCGCCGGTGGTGAACGCGTTCAGCGAGACGATCTCCAGGGCGTCGCCGTCGAGGTGGTACGTCAGCAGGCCGGCGACCTCGCCGTCGCGCTCGGCGATCAGCGCGGGCAGCCCGGCAGCGTCGTATGTGACACCGTGCACCACCAGCAGCGAACCGTGCCACGCCTCGCTGACCAGGCGTTGCACCGTCGCACGATCGTCGGCCCCGGCACGCCGTACCCGCAGAGCGCTCATCCCGTCATCCAACCCGCATACTCGCGGCATGACGATCGAGTTTCCGTCGCCTACCCGCCCCGCCGCCGGCACCGCTGACGTCTTCTCGGGCTACCTGACGTACTTCCGCGAGACCCTGCTCGCCAAGGTCTCGGCGCTCCCCGAATCCGAGCGCAGGACCAGCCGCCTGCCGTCCGGCTGGACGCCGGTCGAGCTCGTCAAACATCTGCGGTACGTCGAGCTGCGCTGGATCGAGTGGGGCTTCGAGGGAGTGGCATTCGACGACCCGTGGGGTGACCGCAACGTCGACCGCTGGTACGTCCCGCCCGGGGAGAGCTTCGCCGAGCTCGCCGAGGCGCTGCGGACGCAGGGCGCGCACACCACCGAGGTGATCGCGAAGCACGAGCTGAGCGCCGTCGGCAAGCCGGGGCCGCGCTGGGACGGGGCCGAGCCGCCGACCCTGGAGCGGATCCTGTTCCACCTGGTCCAGGAGTACGCCCGGCACGTCGGCCACGTGGACATCGTGGTGGAGCTGTCGGTCGGCGCCGTCGGCGAGTGACCGCCCCGGCCGCTCGCCGGGACGCCGTAGGACGCCCCGGCGAGCAGGCTGGGGCGTCAGATCACCGTGTCGGCGACCACGCGGTCGCGGCCGTTGTGCTTCGCGGCGTAGAGGTTGCGGTCGGCCTGGGAGAGCAGCGTCTTCACGGCGCCGAGCCCGTCCAGCGAGGTGGTGACCCCGATGCTGGTGGTGACCGGGAGGGTGCCGGTGATCGGCCCCCAGGCGTGCGCCCGGATCCGCAGGCGCAGGCGCTCGCAGCGGACCGCCGCGTCCTCCGGGCCGACCCCGGGGAAGACCAGGAGGAACTCCTCGCCACCCATCCGCGCCGCGAGCGCCGGCCCGGGGGTGGCCTCCTCCAGCAGCTCGGCCACGTTCTGCAGGACGCTGTCACCGGTCGCGTGCGAGAGCGTGTCGTTGACCCGCTTGAAGTGGTCCAGGTCGACGATGGCGAGCGAGATCGGCCCGCCGCCGGCCGCCGCCTCGGCGAGCAGGGCGGGGAGCCGCTCGTTGATGTAGCGGCGGTTGTAGAGCCCGGTCAGCGCGTCCCGATGCGCCATCTCGCGGAAGTGCTCACTGGCCCGCCGCGCCTCGTTGGCCTCGAAGACCGCCTGCAGCGCGCGGGCCCGGGCGTCACGCTGCGCGGATAGCAGAGCGGTGGTCTCGGTGTGGAAGGCGCGGTGCTCCTCGTACGCCTCGGCGTAGCGCCCGGTGGCGGCGTAGAGCGCGGCCTGCTCCTCGCGGATCCGGGCGCGGACCGCGGCCAGCCCGCGCTCCTCGCAGATGCGCAGGTTGGCGTCGAGGGCGGCCTGGGCCTCCGGGTACCGCCCGGCCAGGCGCCGGGCCAGCGCCAGGGTGAGCTGGCACTCGGCGATCGCGTCGCCCTCGTTCGCCGCGACCAGGTCGGCCAGCACCGGGGTGAGCAGCGCCTCCACCTCGTCGTAGTGGCCGCCCATCAGCTCGACGCGGGCCATCGTGTCCAGCTCGTTCGCGCCGAAACGGTGACCCGTCCGGGCCTGCAGCTCGTGCATCTCGGCGACCATCGCGCGGGCGGTGGCCTCGTCGTCGACCTCGTAGGCGCTGTAGACCATGTTGTTCAGCGCCAGGATGGTGTTCTCGTGGTCGCCGCCGGCCACGGTGAGCGCCAGGGCCTCCCGCGCGCGCCGTGCGCCCTCCGCCCGGGAACCCGACTCCTCCAGGGCCACCGACAGCGACATCAGCAGCTGGGCCCGCATGGTGACGGGCCAGTCGTCCCGCATGTGCGCGACCGACTCGACGGCGTGCTTCAGCCCGTCCGCGGAGTCACCCACGTACCGGTAGAACAGTGACAGCTGGCGGTGCGCCCGAGCCAGCAGGTGCAGGGAATGGTGCTCCTCCGCCCAGGCCCGGACGCGGTGCGCGCTCTGCCCGCCCTCACCGATCCGCCCCTCGCGCAGGTCGACCGAGGCGAGCAGCAGCTCGGCGCGCTGGAAGAGCTCCTCGGCACCGAGTTCCCCGGCGCGGCGGCGAAGCTCGGCAGCCGGGTCGCCGACGGTACGGAACTGGGAGTTGGGCCTGCTCTCCAGCTCCGCCACGGCGGCCTCGAGGGCACCGAGCTCGTCGAGCCCGGTGGTGGGGACACAGTTCGCCGTCTCGGTCGTCACTGTCCCTGCTTCCTGTAGTCGCCGTGACGGCCAAGAATCCGGTGCCACGGGAGCAACACGGTTCCCCGCCGGGTGCGATCCGGGTGCACGTTCACCGGGCCGTGCAGACCGGGGCGGAAGAGGCGAGCTGGCCGCCGGGCGTCTGCACGGCGACGGTGAAGCAGTAGTCCTGCCGCTCGTCGAGCTGGTAGACCTCGTAGGTGGTCGCGCCGGGGGAGAGCCGCTGGAACTCGGAAGCCGACTGCCCGCCGCGCCCGCCGGAGATCACCACCGGCCCCGTCGCCGACTCCGGATAACCCCAGCTCAGCGTAACCCCGGCGCCGTTGTCGCGCAGGGTGACCCGCTCCGGGGAACCGGCCGCGCCCGGGCCGGCGCTGAACACGACCGGCCGGACGGTAGCGGTGGTCGCGGCCGGTGACGTGGTGGCGCCGTCCGCATCCGGCAGGGTCATGATCACCACGGCCGCGGCGGTCGTCACGCCGGCCGCCAGCGCCATGGCGAGCAGTGCCGGGTGGCTGCCGCGGCGCCGCCCGGCACTCCCGGGCGGTGGGTCCTCCGTGGTGGTGGCCCGGGCTGCGGCGGCCGGGCCGTGACCCGGCGCGCGGTGCCCGGGCAGCGGCGGCGGGGTGTCGGCGCGGGCGTGCCGGCCGACCGGGTCGCCGGGCAGGATCAGGTCGCTGAGGTAGAACGGCTGCTGGTAGACGGTGCCGTTGGCGTCGGTGGCCAGATTGTCCGGCGGGGGCTGGGTGGCGTCGTCGAGCGTGTCGTCCGGCGCCGGCAGGAACCTCGTGGTCGGTTTCCGGCCGCCCGGATCGGGGACCGTGGGGCGCCGCGGAAACGGCCGGAAGCCGCCCGGCCGCAGCTCGGTGTCGTCGTCGCGCCCCGGCCGGGTCATCCGCCCGCAGGTGTGCCGGCCCGAGCGCTCGCCGGCGACCAGCGCGGCGGCCTGCCGGGTGAGCGGGTGACCGGCCGGCAGGTGCTGCTCGCCCAGACGCAGCGCGGTGGCCAGATGATCCCGGGAGGCGGCGTCGCGACCGCACTCGCGCTCCATGGCGCCGAGCCGGGCCAGCATCTTGATGCCGGCGGGCGAGGACTCACCATGCGTACGCTGGTGGCGGCGCCAGGCACCGGTCAGCCGGGCGCGGGCCGCGGCGCAGTGCCCGGCCGCGTGCTCGGCGGTGGCCAGGTCGGCCTCGGCGGCCAGCACGCGCGGCGAATCCGGGTCGTCGACGTGCGACAGCTCACCGATCAGGTCGTGGTAGACGAGAGCGGCCCGCCCGTACTGCCCGATGCGGTGCAGGACGGCGGCGTGGGTGGCGGCGGCGGCTATCGTGCGCTCGTCGCGCGCGCCGTGCAACTGCTCTTCCGCGGCGTGCGCGAAGGCGGCCCAGAGACGGGCGGACTGCGGGTCGCCGAGCGCGATCAGGACCCGGGCGAAGAGGGCCGCGGCGACGGCCAGCTCGGCGGTGGCGCGGCGGGGGTCGGCGTCCGCGGTGCGCAGGACCTCGGCGAGAACGGCTCGGGCGCCGGTGAGATCGCCGGCTGAGGAAAGGTTCTGTGCCTGGGCGGTGAGTTCGGCGAGCGGAGGAGCCACGTACCTCATAGTGCTCGTGCGAATACCCTAGGTACAAGTCTTGGGGTGCGACGGCCGATGCGAAGTGGACGGGGTAGAACATCCGCATGTCAGTCACCACTGTCAAACGCGAACTGCTGATCCGCCATCTCGAAGCGTGGGCGCCGGCAGCGTTGCACCGCGGGCGCCGTGCCATCTATCTGCACGGATACGCCGACGTGGACGCGGGCGCGAGCGCCGAGGCGGCCGTCCGGGTGCTCGCCGATCTGCCCGATCTGGCCCGTGGGCGCGAGCTGTCCATGGTGGCCGTGGGTGACGACATGACGACAATCACCACGCGGCTCGGCGAGGTTCAACAACAGGCGGGGGCCGGGGCGGGACTGTCCGTTCTTGCCATCGCGGCGCCGGCCGAGGTCGCGTTGCGGGCGGCCGGGGCACGAAACGTACCGGCGCTGGGTTTCCTCGATGCCGGAAGCGCGAGCGAGCCGCCGGCGGTGACCACGGTGCAGGCCCTGTCGGCCGGGAAGCCGGCCGAGGCGCTGCTGGTGCTGCCACCGGAATCGTCGGTGGCACCCTATCGGGACGCGGGGTTTCCGCTGCTCACCGCGGCGGAGCTGGCGACCGGCGACGAGCCGGGCCAGGTGGTGGTGTTCGTGACCGGGTCCGGTAAGAGCCTGGAGCACTTCAAGGAGGCGCTCTGGGCGGTCGACGAGTTCGCCGGGGTGCGGCTGCGCGACCCCGGTGACCCGGAACGCCACCTCATCGACATCTCGCTGCAGCCGCACCCCGGCCCGTTGCGCCGGGAGATCCTGGCGTACCTGGCCGGGGTGGGTGCGGCGACGGTCAGCGACCTGCGCACGTTCGCGCTGACCGAAACGGTCTATCGAGCCGCGGACGCGAACCGCGTCCTGCATCTGATGCTCGAGGCCGGAGTGATCACCCGCGACCCGGACCACGGCCGGCTCGGCGGGGACGTGCTGATCACCGCGTCATGACCGGGAGCGGGACTTGTCCTGCTTCCAGGACAGCGGGCCGGGCAGATCGACGCGGTGCGCGCGGGTCTTGGAGTTCCACGACCAGCGGCCGATCTTGAGGCTCCAGGACGAGAAACCGTTCTCGGTGAAGTTCAGGATCAGCGGACCGAACTTCTTGCGGCTGCGGAAAACGAGGCCCATCGGAACGTCTCCTTCGGGGGGAACAGCTGTGCGATTGACAGCACGTTTCCCGATCGGACGTTTCGACAAACGTCACCACGCGTCAGCTCACGATCAAGCCCATCTCCCGGTACGCGATGAGAGGCCCGTCCCGGTCGGTCGCGCGCCCCGGCTGGCTCTCGGGGTGGTCATCCGAGTCGGACAACCACCCTGAGGACCAGCCGAGAACCCGTCAGCGAGGCTGCCAGGCGTCCGGGCGCGTGGTGAGCTTGCGGACGTGGGCCGGCATCCGGCCGCTGATCAACTCGGCCAGGCTCACCTCGTCGAGCACCTCGCGGACCGCTGCCCGAACGGCGATCCACAGATTCGGCAGGTTTTCCGCGGCACCCGTGTACTGCGTCTCCTCCGGGCGCAGACCGCGCACCCCGGCGAGCGGGCCGTCGACCGCCCGGATGATCTGGCCGATCGTCACGTCCCGAGGTGGATGGGACAACGTGTACCCACCCTCGGCGCCGCGCTGCGCCCGCACCACCCCGGCGCGGCGTAGATCGGCGAGCACCGCTTCGAGGAACTTGCGGGGCATTTCCTGGTCTTGGGCAATGGCCTGGGCGGACATCAGTGCCGGGTAGGCCTGCGCCAAACTGAGCGCTGCCCGGACCGCGTAGTCGCCGCGCGCGGAGATCTGCACGCGACCATTCTGCCTCGCCCGTGCTCGCAGGATGCACATACCCCAGGGCGATATGGGAATTGACCCTCAGTCAGCGGGCAGTCGCTGTCCGGGGATGCCTCCGGATTGCTCGGTGGAGCCGCCCCGGAAGTGCCCCGGACTCAGCCCGGTCTCCCGGTGGAAGAACCGCCCGAAGTTGGTCGGCTCGGCGAAGCCCAGACTCCGGCCCACCTCGGCCACCGACAGATCGGTGGCGGCGAGCAGCCGGCGGGCCTGCAACGCCACCCGGTCGTCGACCACCTGCTTGGCGGTCCGGCCGGTCACCGCGAGGCTGGCCCGGGTCAGCGTGCGGACCGAGCAACCCAGCTCGGCCGCGTAGTCCTCGACCCGGCGGCTGTGCGGATAACCCTCCTCCAGGCGGCGCCGGAACCTCTCGAAGGTCCGCCGCTCCACGTTCGCGGGATCCCCGCCGTCGCCGGCCAGCAGATGGATCCGCAGGAGCAGGGCGGCGAGCTGATGGCGCAGCAGGGCGGCGGCGATCCGGCCCGGCGGGCCGGCCGCGTCGGCCGCGAGGTGGTCGAAGGCGGCGCGGAACACCTCCGGGTCCGGCAGGACCAGTGGTGTCCGGCCCGGCCCATCCGGATCGTCCGGGAACAACCCGGGAAGTTCCTCCGGCCCGAACAGCCCCGGCCGGAAGACGACCGTGGCGGTTCGCGGCGGGGGACTGCCCGTCTCGAAGTGGACAGCCTGGCCCGGACGCACCCAGAGGAGGGTGCCCGGACCGGCGAGGTGTGCGGTGAAGTCGACGTCGGCATGCATGGGCCCCGTGGTCGTCAGCACGAGTGCGTGACACTCGAGCAACCCGGTGGCGGATCCCGCCGCCACCGGCAGGGCGCATGCGCCGACCCCCGCCCACTCGGGCGGTTCACTGGAAGGCGCGCGCTCGGCGCGATGAATGAGTGCTGGCATCGTGCCTGACGGTAACCGTCGATGGACGTCGACGCATCCCTTACTGCACCGACCGGGCTTTTTGTCTGTTTCGTGCCTCGGTATTCGCTATACGTCCGATTCCGATTCCTTTTCGGAGATCCAGACCTTTCCCGGATAAAGGACGACCCGTACGGACCGGCAGTGTCCGTACGGGTCGTCCCTGGCCGCTTTTGTGAACTATCCGGCTGTCACCTACCGGCGAGCAGACGGTTGACCGCCGCGTCCACGTCCAGGTGTTCGGATTCCCGTCCACGAGGCACCACCACGTAGGTGCGTCGCAGGAATCGGACGAGGACGCTGCGCGGCACCTCGAACAGCGCGTTGCCGTCAGGTGACGACAGCGCCAGAGCGACGAAGTCCCCCCTCGGCGTAGCCCACGGCCACACCCGGACATCGCCGATACCGGCCGGCTCGTCGAGGCCGGTGACCAGCAGTTCCCTTGCGAAGGACCAGCTCACGGCTTCCCCACCGGCTGATTCCGCATGGAACAACACATGGACCGCGTACGGGTCCGCCGGGTCGTAGCGCAGACTGGCGCGCACCGGCAGTGCCGTCGCGTCTGGCGCTACGAGCCGCAGCGAGGTCTCGACCTCGACGGTCGTTGGACGAATGGTACTCATGGACGAACTCCCCCCGGCACCGCTGCGAGGCTGGTGAACCCCGCGTTTCCCATACTCAGGTGATCCCTGTCATTACGCTCCGCCATACGCTGATCTCACCCAGTAGTGGGAAGACGGTTCCGAAAACCCCTCCGCGCAGGACGTAAAAAGATATCTTGTCCTGTTCTGCCCATGTACTCGGTCCGCCCGGCGTCGGGTGGTCCAGCAGTTGACTTACTCCGGTAACGTCCATTTGTCCCGGGCGGTGACGGGGCCCCGGGACACTGGGGGATGAAATGGGTGTAAAACCGGACGTGAAGGCTTCCGACGTGCGTCTGCTCGACCGTATCCGTTCCAACTCCACGGGGCGTCTCGCTCTGAAGATCGGCATCGGGGTGCTCGGCACCCTGGTGGTCGCGGTGGGCATCGTGCTGATCCCCTTCCCGGGGCCGGGCTGGGCGATCGTGATCCTCGGACTCGCCATCTGGTCCGTCGAGTTCAGCTGGGCCAAGCGGTTGCTGGAGTTCACCAAGCGCCACGTGTTGTCGTGGACGCACTGGATCGGGCGGCAGAGCCTGGTGATGCGGGCGTTGATCGGTGTCGCGTGCATGGTGTTCGTGGCGTTCATCGTCTACTTCACGGTCCGCTTCAGCCTCGGCATCGACCTGATCCAGGTCGGCCGCGACTTCCTGGAGCGCCACTGACCCGGGCTGCTGTTCCCTCGCGGGGAGCCCCCGGTTTTCGTGGGCCGGCCGCCGTCCGGTAGAGTTCTATCTCGTTGAGGGCGATTAGCTCAGCGGGAGAGCGCTCCGTTCACACCGGAGAGGTCACTGGTTCGATCCCAGTATCGCCCACAAGTATTCTGAGCTGCGAAAAGGCCTGCCGTGATGATCCATTGCGGTGGGCCTTTTGTCATGATTCCGGGAGCAGGCCGGGTTGAGCGCTCCTGGACCAGGATTGCTCTGCTCCACGGTTGACCTCCACCAGGCCGTCGGCCCGGTCGCCGCGCTCACCATCCGCGGGATGCTGCAGACCTTCGTCGCCGGCGGTGGCTCGATCCTGCTGTCCAGCCACGTGATGGCCGTGGTCGAACAGATCTGCGACCACGTCGCGGTGATCGACTCCGGCCGGGGGCACGATCTACGGTGGCACCGCCGAGACCTGGCCGTAGGTACTGGCCCTGCTCGCCGCGACCCTGGGTGGCGGTGCCGTCCCGATACGGCACCAGCGGCAACACCGTGTCGCCTCCGAGCAGGCCGCGGGCGATCCTGCCCCCGACGGGAAACGGACGCTGGAGGACGTCAGTCGGTGATTCCGTCCGCGACGCGCGCGGACGGCTACCGCGTAATGCCGACGCTGATCGGCATGGCGGCGGGCGGCGGGCCCTGCTGGTCGGGCTCTGACAGCCGAAGTACGTGCCCCGGCCAGCCCATCCCAACGGGATTCGGGTCACTGGTCTTGGCTCTGGAGAAGACCGCCTTGACGCGTAGCGTTCGCTTGAGGTCCACGGTGCAGATGTTCTTCTTGGCACCGCTGACGGTTGAGCAGAACAGCCAGTTCACCAGGCAGGAGTCGCAGGGGATCGCGGTCAGGTCGAAGGGCGAGGGGATCGCCGTGAAGTCGTAGGGGCACTCGCCGGAAGTGCAGTCGTCCCTTCCTCGTCCTGGTTCGACGCGGCCTGAGGCGCCCTCACCGTCCACGACGATCTCGACGATCAGGGTGACGACCGCGGTCCCGGACAACTGCGCCGAGAGATCGGCGAAGCCTTGCAAGGGCAGGATCAGCCGTCCTGCGTGCTCACCGATCCGCTGGGGCCGGAACAGCACGGTGAAGGGACAGGTGGCGTGCGCCGGAACGATGCCTCCGCAGGCACCGAAGTCCTCGGAGATCACGAAGGCCGGGTCGGTGACGCGGGGGCGGCCCAGGACCAGGGGCACGTCCCGGCTGTTGCGCACCTCGAACGGTCGCGTCGGCAGCTCCTGGCGCTGGGTGGTGCGGAACCGGTCGAACTCCGCGCGGCTCGGCGTCAGCGTCGGCAGCGGACCGCGGACGGGCGGGACGGTCGGTCCCGTCGTCGTGGGTTGCGATGTCGATGGCGGTGTCGTCGGGGCACTGGGTGTCCGGACGGGTGTCGCCGGGACGGGCGTCGTCGGGACGGGAACCGGCTGTGAACTCTGACCCCGTGGCTCGTCCCCGCTCCGGGCCGCGTCCATGAAGCCGGTCACCAGGATGACGACGGCGACGATCGCCCCGATGACGGCGCCGAGCCGGGCGAGCCGTCCGGGTTGCACACGTCGGCGCACCGCCGGCTCCCGGGCAGGAGCCGGGACGGCCGGGGCCGCCAGCAGGCCGAGGTTGTGGCGGGTGACGTCCGCACCGCGCTCGTCACCGAGCCGGCGCCGCTGCTCCCACGCCCGGGAGAGCTGGCTGCGTGCCTCGTCGGCGTCGCCGCTGCACAGCGCCAGGGTGCCCTGTTCATGACGGAACGCCGCCTCGGCCGCGGTGTCGCCGAGCCGGTGCGCGGCATCGATGCCGATCGTCAGGATGCGCCGACAGGTCGCCCAGCGCCCGGCCAAGGTGAGGATGGGTTCCACTACCTCGACGAGCGTCGCCACCGCCTTCCACTGGCGCCGCTTCGCCATCTCGCCGATCAACGTGACGACCGCCTTGGCCAGCGACAGGGCCTCGTCGGCGCCCGGGTCGGCTGATCCGAGGTAGTCGGCGATGTCCCGGGCGACGGTCGTCATGTCGAACGTACGGAAGAAATGCTCGGCGTTGCCGGAGTCCGCCCGGCAGGTGGGCAGCCCGAAGCGGTCGTTCTCCGTCTCGACGACGCCCAGGTCCCATAGCTTGACCAGCGCCTCCCGGGCCTTGCCCACGTCGCCGACGACGTCCGCCCACTCGGCCGGCACCAGGGCGCCGGCAAACACGGCGAGAAGCCCCAGCACCTGGCGCTCGGTGCGATCCAGGTTGCTCAGGCCGCGCCGGCTCAGCGCTTTGCCGTCGCGCTCGGTGGCGTCCGCGAGGCTTTCCAGAGTCGACTCGTGCCGCCGGACCAGAGCCGCGGCCTGCCGTAGCCACAACGGACGGCTGCCCAGGGCCGCGGCCAGGCGCTCGGACGCCGCCTGCTCGGAGATGCTCAGCTCGCGTCCGAGGTCCCGGCTCAGCAGGATCAGGGCGTCCGGACCGCCGAGCCCGGGGAGTTCGTCACTGATCAGGCCGAGGCCACGGACCGGCTGCTCCGAGCCGACCACGACAGCGCAGGCCGACAGCCGGTCCACCAGCGCGGCCACGGTGTCCTCGTCGTCGGCGTCCAGGTCGAGAGCGACGACCGGCCGGATCTCGGAGAGCGCCCGGCCGGCCCGATGCGGCGTCGCCCGCTCCCCGGGGCCCAGTGCGCCGATCTCCTGGAGCAGACGCTGGATCACGTCGTCCGCGTCCTCACCCGCCGCGACCTGCAGGTAGGTCGCACGCCGTCCGAGCGCCTGCCCGGCGGCCGGCGCCAGATGCCGCAACAGGCGCGTCTTACCGATGCCGCACGGCCCGGAGAAGTTCACCACGCGGCCGTGGCGCAACGCCGTGATGGCATGGGTCACCTGGGCCTGCCGTCCCAGCGGCGTCGCCACCGTCGTCGCCGGGCTGCGCCGCCCCGTGCCGGGAACGGCGGCCGCGCCCTCGCCGCGTCGCCGGACCAGGCCGCCCGCGCCCTCGACCAGGTCGATGTGGTAGTCGCCGTAATTCACAGCCCGCATGACGTCGACCGTCGCCGGACGCTCTTCCGCCGCGCTTATCCGCCGGTTACCGGCCCGCCGGGCGCGCCGGTCCGGTGCCGAGCAGGTCGATCGCCAGGATCCGGTCCCCGGCCACCTCGCAGTACAGCTGATGCTCGATCTCGATGGCGGCATCCCGCCCGTCGCGCAGTGACAGCCGGTAGGCGATGGCGAGCCGGTCCCCTACGGTCCAGGCTTGCGACCGCAGGACGCCGATACTGCCCCACCCGCCGATCCAGACGTTGAAGCGATCGGCGACGGCGCGGGATCCGACCTGCACCACCGCGTCGCCCGGGAAAAGGCCGCGAAGCCGTACCGAGGGATCGAGGCACCGGGCCAGCGCGCGGAAGTCCGGCGTGCAGACGGCGGCGAGGAAGTGTTCCGCGACGGGGGGAGGTTCACGCATCGTCACACCTTCCGATGCCGGCAGTGTCGCGTTGACGATTGCCCGCGTACCTTCCGGTGCGTTTACTCAAGCGCTACTTTCAGCACCAAGGCTCGCCTCGGCAAGGGGGCGGAAGTGGAGTTCGGAGTTCTCGGCCCGGTGAGGGTGACCGACGACGGCATGGATTTGCCGATCGGCGGCCCTCGACACCGCGTCCTTCTGGCCACCCTCCTGGTGCACCCGGGCGCGGTGGTCTCCGCCGACACCCTCGTCGACGTCCTGTGGGGAGCGCATCCGCCGCGCAGCGCACCGGACATGGTGCACGTCCGGGTCAGCGAGCTGCGGCGCCGGCTGAGCTCCAGCCCGTCGCACCGGAGCGGGCTGGTGGTCACCCGGCCGCCCGGCTACCTGCTCGCGGTGGATCATCCGGACACGGTGGACGCCATCCGGTTCGACGCTCTCCTCGCGTCCGGCCGGAAGGCCGCGACCGGCGGAGATCCGCTGGCCGCGGCGGCGAGATTCGCCGAGGCGCTCGGTCTGTGGCGCGGGCCGCCGTTCCCGGAGATCGCCGACCGGGTCTTCCCGCGCGCCGAGATCGCCCGGCTCGAGGATCTCCGGCTGCAGGCCCTCGAGTCGCGCCTCGACGCCGACCTTGTCGTCGGCCGCCACGCCGAGGTCGTGCCGGAACTGCAGGGACTCGTCGTCGAGCATCCGCTGCGGGAACGCTTCTGGTATCAGTTGATGCTCGCGCTGCACCGCAGCGGCCGGTCCGGGGAGGCGCTGGGCGCCTACCGGACCGCCCGGGACCTGTTCGTCGAGGAACTCGGCGTGGAGCCTGGCGCTGCCCTCGCCGGCCTGCACAGCCGGCTGCTGCGGCGGGAGTCGCCGACGCCCGCCGGCGAGCAGCGGACCGCGCCGCACAACATGCCGCCGGCGCTCACCAGCTTCGTGGGCCGGCAACGGGACCTTGCCGAGATCGCGGCGCTGCTCGGCGAGGCGCGTCTGGTCACGCTGACCGGGGTCGGCGGCGCGGGCAAGACCCGGCTGGCGGTGGAGACCGCCGCGACCCTGGTCACGGAGTTTCCCGATGGGGTCTGGTTCGTCGACCTCGCTGCCGTCACCGACCCCCGGCTCATCACCGCGACGGTGGCGTCCGTGCTGGGGGTCAACGAGCACCCGGAGCGCGATCTGCTCGATCAGCTGGTCGTCCGTCTGCGCGGGGCCCGGATGCTGCTGGTGCTCGACAACTGCGAGCACCTCTTCCCCGACGTCGCGGAACTGGTTCGCGGCCTGCTCGGAGCCGTCCCGTCGGTTCGTCTGCTCTGCACGAGCCGGGAGCGGCTGCGCATCACCGGCGAGGTGCTGCACCCGGTGTCCGGCCTCGAGTCCGTCTCGGTCGACGGCAGGACCGACGACCGGGCGGATGCGGTCGAGTTGTTCGCCCAGCGTGCCGCCTCGGTTCGGGCGCGGTTCGAGATGACCCCGGACGTGGCAGCGGCCGTCGGCCGGATCTGTGCCCGGCTGGACGGCCTGCCGCTGGCCATCGAACTCGCGGCCGCCCGGGTGAGCGGCCTCAGCCCGGCGCAGATCGCCGCCGCCCTGAGCGACCGGCTCCGGCTGGTGACCCAGGGCAGTCAGGCTGCCATCCCGCGGCACCGCACGCTGCGCGCCGTCATCGACTGGAGTTACGACCTGCTGGACGAGACCGAGCGCCGGGTTCTCGACCGGCTCGCCGTCTTCGTCGGCGGCTTCACTCTCGAGGCCGCGGACCGGGTGTGCCGCGGCGACGACAAGGACCTCGACCTGGTCGAGACGGTCGGCAGCCTGGTGGACAAGTCCCTGGTGACGGCCGAGGTGTCGGGCGGGCCGGACTACCGCTACCGGCAACTGGAGACCGTACGCGCCATCGGGCTGGACCGGCTCGACGAGCGCGGCGAGACGGCGGCGGTCCGCGAGCTGCACGCCGTCTACTTCACCGAGCTGGCGGCGTCGGCCCGGGACGGGCTCCGGGGCCGGATCCAGCTCACCTCGCTGAATCAGATCGCCGCGGAGCACGGCAACCTCCGTGCGGCTCTGACCACCTGCCTCGACGGAGGGAACGCCGAGTCGGCCGCGACCATAGCCGGCTCGCTGTATCCGTTCTGGGATCTCCGCGGCCACTACCGTGAGGGCCGGGATTGGCTGGCGCGGGCGCTTGCCACCGGCACGGTCTCTCCCCGTACGCGGATCGGCGCCCTGATGGGTGTGGCGACGCTCGCGGCCATTCAGGGTGACGGCGCCGCAGCGCTCGCGGCCAGCGCCGAGGCGGCCGACCTGAGCCGGCGCACAGGAGACGCCGCCGGGCTCTCTCACGCCCTGCAGTACCAGGGTTTCATCGCGACGTACGCGGAGGAGTTCGACGAGGCCACCGTGCTGCTCGACCAGGCCTGGGCCGCAGCCGGACAGGCGGACGCGCCGTGGGAACGCGCCTGGACGTTGATCTTCATGGCGGCCCTGGAGCTCGGCAAGGGGGACTTCCCGCGCGCGGTCGAGATCAGCCTGCACGCCGACCGCGAGTTGACCGCCGTCGGTGACATCGAGGCCCAAGCCTGGACGCAGTCCATCCGGGCGGGCGCGCTGTGGGCGGCCGGACGGCCCGGGGAGGCCGTCACGGAGATGTACGGCGCGGTGCGCGACTTCCGCGACCTGGGCGGACAGTGGGGACTGAGCCTCGCCCTGCTCCTCGCCGGGGTGGTCCTGGAGGCCAACGGGAAGCCGGCATCCGGGGTGCGGATGATCGCCGCGGCGGAGGCGCTCCGCTCCTCCATGGGCGTGACGATCCAGCCGTTCCTCCAAGGCTGGCTCGACCGGACGATGGCGGCCGCCGAGGTCACCCTCGGCGCACCGGCGGTCCGCCGGGAGTGGACGGTGGGCGAGCGTCTCTCGCCGGCCGCCGCGGCGGTGGAGGCGTTGCGCGAGCTGGACCGCGGCTCCGGCGTCGCGGGCCTTGCGCCAGTCGAGGACGGGTGAGCCGTGAAGACATCCTCGCCGGCCCGGCACGGAGGGGCGTGGGGACGGCCTATCGGCGGCGCATCCCCGAACGGTGTACTCCACCGCCGCCGGGCTGGTCCAGCTTCGCGAGGGCCGGGGCACACCCCGCTCGGCTGGACCTCACGCCAGTGATCCGCCGGTCAGTGCGGTAGCTGCTTCAGGTCGTAGGACCAGATGCCGCGACCGTGGGTGGCCGCGTACAGGCGCCGCCCATCGGGATCGGTACGGATCTGCAGGGTGGTCGTGGTGGGCAGGGCACGGCCGAGCACGTACCAGCTCCGCGCGTGCCGCGGCCGGTAGAAGACCGCGTTGTCGGTGGCCGCCACCAGCCCGCCGCCGCGAACCAGCTTGACCGAGTCGGCCGGGATGTCGGGCAGGTTCCCGGAGATGTCGGTCCAGTGCTCGCCGGCATCGGTGGACTCGAAGACGTGGCCGACCCCGGCGCCGGGCCCCTCGGTCCAGCGGCGGGAGAAGCCGTTGATGGCGACGACCACATGCCGCGGGTTCGCCGGGTCGACGTCGAAGCCGGAGACGTACCGGTTCGGGAGGGTGCCGTCGACCGGCAGGGTGAGCTGGTGCCATCCGGTGCCGTCGGTGCGCCCGACCGCGATGCCGCGGGTGAAGCCCTGGTTGTTGCAGGGCCCGCACCAGCCGGCGTAGACCAGGCCGCCGGTGGTGACCACGGCGGTGGCGGTGTGCCCCTCACCCAGGTCGAACAGGTTGATCCAGTCGGCGGACGACCGGATCGCGTACCCCTTGGTGTTGAGCCACACGTGCCGGCCGCCGGCGACCCAGGTCGCCGGATCGCGCGGATCGGCGTTGAGCGGGGCGATGAACCGGGCCTCGCCGGTCTCGTTGTCCGGCGGCGGGACGTGGTAGCTGGTCGCCAGGCTCGGGTCGGTGGTCCACCGGCCGTCGTTGACCGCGCAGTTGTTCGTCACCCAGACGTCGAGGTAGACGTACTCCTCGGCGATGTTGCAGCCGTTGCCCGGGTCGACGATGGTGTCGCCGCCGTCCCCGCCGAAGTTGGAGCCCATCACCCGGTCGCCGGGGCGCAGGACGGACTGGCCGTTGTCCTGCAGGCCGCCGGAGACCGCGACGCCGCCTCGGTCCCGGCCGACGCCGACCGAGTAGTACTGCAACACGTCGATGGTGCCGTCGTTGAGGGGCGTCCAGTCGGTGGCGTGACCGGCGGCGTCAGCGGAACCGCGCAGCGGCCGGCGGTAGGTGCCACCGTCGTCGCCGACCACCACGTACCGCTTACCGTGGTAGGTGCCGATCGCCACCGAATGCTGGTCGGGGTGGGTGGTCTGGTGACAGTCGCCGGTCTGCTTGCTCGGGTCGATGCTCCAGCAGTCGAACCCGAAGTTCCAGTACGGACCCGGCGTGGTCCAGGTCGTCCCGCCGTTACCGGTCTCGAAGACCTCCTCCAGACCCAGGTACACATGGTCCGGATCGGTCGGGTCGACCTGCAGGAACTGGTTGTACCAGGCCTGCACGCCCGGCATGTATCCCGGATCGGTCAGCGCCGAGCCGGACGCGGCCAGCTTGTGATAGTCCGCCGCCAGCGTCCACGGGCCGAACGGCGAGCCGGACCGCGACACGTACACGCCGTGCAGGTTGCTGTCCGGGTTGGTGGCGAGCTGCGCGGGCGACTGCTCGATCGCGTAGTAGCGGGAGCCGTCCGCCGCGGCGGCGAAGGTCACGGTGCCGACGTTCGGGGCGTCCGAGGCGATGTCACCGGCGAGCGTGACGCGCTGCCAGGCGCCGCCGGCGCGGGTGTAGAAGCCGTTGTACGTGTCGCCGCTGCGCCACCCGGCCGCGATGATCACCCGTGCCGGGTTCGCCGGGTCGGCCGCGAAGTCGTTGATGATGTTCTTGTACGGCGCGTTCGGGTCGGTGGCCTGCGCGCCGCCGGGCAGGAAGTCCGGGTTCGGGACGAACTCCCGCTTCCACGGCCCGGACAGGTCGGTGACCGAGTGGCTGTACGCCCCTCGATTGGTCGCCACCCACGCGGTCGTGCCGAAGATGCGCAGCTTGCGGATGATCGTGCTCTCCAGCTCGGTGCCGCCGACCCGGTCGCGGACCGAGAAGGCGCCGGAGCGGGGGTTGCGCAGCACGTAGACGCCGCTGCCCACGAACGACGTGGCGCTGGTGTTGCCCTCGCCGGTCGCGTACCAGAGCCGCCCGGCCCGGTCCAGGCGCAGGTCGCCGGTGGACGGCGACGGCAGATTCGTGGCGATCGGCTGCCAGTGGCCGCCGCCGGTGCGCGAACGCCAGACCCCGCCGTTGGCGGCGCCGGCCCAGACATATCCGGCGTCGTCGGCGGCCAGCCCGGTGATGCGCCCGGTGACCGGTCCGGCGCCACCGGAGGAGTTGCTGTTGATGTCCCGGTAGCGCGGGTCGTCGGAGTTGTACGGGAGATCGGTGACGTGCTGCCAGCGGCCCGGCGTGCGGGGCATCGCCTGCAGCGCGCGCCACGCGGCGGTGTAGGCGCCCGGGGCGACGATGCCCGGGGCGGAACGGGCTTCGGCGTACTGTTCGGCCTGCTCGGCGATCTCCTCGGGATCCTCGCCCTCGTCGGCGGCCCGCGAGGCGGCCTTCGCCTGCCCCGCCTGCGCCATGCGTTCCTGGGCGACCTGCAGGTGGCGGCGGTACGGTCCGGGGCGGGAGTCGTCGCCGGGGGCGGCCACGGCGCCGGCCGGGACGAGCCCGATCACGGTGATCGCGGCGGCTCCGGCGGCCAGGAACCGTCTTTGCATGCTGAGTCTGCGTCGAGGCGACACTGCCTGAACCTCCCCAATGGACGACCCGCCGGCCCGCGGGAGCGCTCCAGTGAAATCTTCAGGACCAGGTCACCAGGCACAATCATGAAGTTCTATTCGTGTGTAGATTGAGGAAACCGGCACAGCGGTCCATGCGTCACATCTGCATGCGTAAGTGTCTGCTTGTTCCCGGTGTGCTGCTGGCCCTCGCCGCCTGCGGCAGCACCCCGAGCCCCGTGCCCGTCGTCAGCAGCCGCGTGCCCGCCTCGACCGGAGCCACCGTGCCCACCAGCAGCCCGCCGCCCGCAGCCACCCCACCGTCCGGCAGCCGCCGGCCCGAGCCGTCACCGGGCACGTCCCGGGGCGACCCGGACAACCCCGTGGACCGCGTCGGCGCGCCGATCGTGCTCACCGGCACGGTCGGGAATGCCGGCGGCTGTGTCGTGCTCACCGTGAACGGCCGCCGGTGGGCGCTGGTCGGCGCCGCGGCCGCGCGGCTCGCCGGTGGGCAGACCGCCACCGTGCGGGGCCGGCCCGTCCCGGTGCCGGCGGACTGCGACGCCGCCGCGGCTCTTGCCGTGGACGCGGTCCGCTGAGACGCTCGGCGTGGCAGGCGCACGAGGGCCTCGGCGGCCGTCCGGAGTGGAGGGACCGGCGGTGCTCGTGCGCTCCGGAGCGATGTGACGTCCGCTTCGTTAGCCGCGCTGATCATGCGGGTATGACATGCCGGGAATCGACCGTCGTGCGCACGCTCGCCGAACGGCTCGTGGAACGTCAGAGGGAGCGGGGCCAACGACATGAGCAGCACCGGCACGACGCGCTCCCGTGCGGGCCTGACCCGGCGCGACACCGAGTCCCGGGAGTTCATGGACGCTCCGGACTGTGACCCCGACCGGCTGGAACGCACCTACCGGCAGTTCCGCACCGTCAACCGGCTCGTCTCGGGCTGGCGACGCGTCTACCGGCACTGGATCCGGCCGCACCTGGACCCCGACCGGCCCACGACGCTGCTGGACATCGGCTTTGGCGGCGGCGACATCGCGCGCGCCCTCACCCGATGGGCGGCGCGGGACCGGCTGACGCTGCGCACGGTGGCCATCGACCCCGACGAGAGAGCACTTCGGCACGTACGCCGGTTGCCGGCGGCCGGCGTCCGCTTCGAGCAGGCGTCGAGTGCGGACCTGGTGGCCCGCGGCGACCGGTACGACCTGGTGATCTCCAACCACCTCCTGCACCACCTGGAGCCGGACGAGCTCGCCGCTCTCCTGGCCGACAGTCAGCTGCTGGCGCGCCGGCTCGTCGTCCACAACGACCTGTCGCGCGGGCGTGCGGGCTACGGTTTCTACGCCGCGGCCACCGTGCCGTTCGCGTGTGGCTCGTTCATCCATCAGGACGGGCTGCTCTCGATCCGGCGCAGTTACCGGCGTCCGGAGCTGCAAGCGGTCGTCCCGCCCGGCTGGCAGGTCAGGTCGATGTTCCCGCAGCGCCTGCTGCTCACCCACGCGGCAGCGCACCGATGAGCGAGCGCGCGCCCGTGACCCCGCGCCTGATCACCGCCGCGGCCGTGAGCTATCTGTGCAACGCCGCCTTCGGTGCCGCCGTCGCCGCCGGTGCGATCGACAACCGGCGCATCCGCTGGGTCCACCATGCCCTGTACGTGGTGACCTCCTCACTGACCGTGGGCGCGCTCGCCGTCAGCGCCGTCGAGCGCCGAGCCGCCGGCCTGGCGCTGCTGCCCGCTGCCGGTCCGCTCATCGCGCTGCCCTACGCCGGCGGGAAGCTGCGCCGGCACGCCGCCGTCGCGGGGTCGGCCGCTCCCGCGTACGCCATCGCCCTTGTTCTCGCCTGGAGGAAACGCTGATGGACTTTCTCGATGTGGTGCGCCGCCGGCGGACCACCAACGGCGCGTTCCTGCCCGACCCGGTCTCCGAGGAACACCAGCGCCTGCTGATGGAGGTCGCGGGACGCGCCCCGTCGCAGCTGAACAGCCAGCCGTGGCGGTTCGTGATCGTGGAGGACCGCGCGACGATCGAGACCGTCGCCCGGATCAGCGGCGAGAGCATGACCGAGGCGATGTCCAACGGCACGTTCTTCGAGCGCTACAAGCCGTACTTCCGGTTCAGCAAGGACGAGATGGAGCGCCGTCGCGACGGGATGCTGTTCGACCGTCTGCCCGCGCCGCTGCGACCGTTCACCAGCCAGGTGTTCACCTCCCGCGGCCAGAAGCTGATGAACGCCATGCGCGTGCCGCAGACTCTCGGCGAGGAGAACCGCAAGCTGGTGGCCGGCTCTCCGCTGCTGCTCGGCGTGATGCTGGACCGATCCGAGTACCGGCCCGGGGAGCTGTCCTCGTTCTACTCGGTGTTCAGCATGGGCGCGGCGATGGAGAACGTCTGGCTCACCACCGTCGAGCTCGGCATGGGCATCCAGTTCATCTCCTTCCCGATGGAGGTTCCGGGGCGCTGGGACGAGATCGTCCGGCTGCTCGAGGTGCCTGACGAGCTCGAACTGATGGCCGTCTACCGCCTGGGTTACCTGCCCGAGAAGCAGCGGCGGCCACCCATCGACTGGACCAGTTCGCAGCGCAAGCTGCCGTCGCAGTACGTCTTCCGCGGCACGTGCGCCACCCCTCAGCAGGGGTGGGACCAGGAACCGGCGGGCGCGCCGTGACGGTGAGCCGCTAGTCGGCGGTGCTCCGGGACTCCTCGGCGTCGCCGAGCTCGCGCTGCGCCTGCTCGGTGCTGTCGCCGGTGTTCTTGCCGAGCATCGACCTGGCCCGGCCGAAGGCCTTCACGCCGAAACGACCGACGGCGCCGACGCTCTCCGCCCCGGTCTCCAGGACCTTGTGCGTCACCTCGCTGCCGGCGTCGAGCACCTTGTCACGTGCCTCCTCGCCGGTCTCGAGGACCTTGTCGCGCACCTCCACGGCCGCGTCCCTCCAGCGCCGGGCGTTCCACGTCTGACGATCGGAGGTGAGGCCGAGCCGTTCGCCGAAGGCGACGACGGCGGTCCCCACGTGGTTGGTCGAGTGCACCACGGCGCGGGAGGTGGTGGGGTTCAGCAGCACCTTCGCGTTGGCGGTGCCGGCCGCCGCGTCCATCCGGGCCATCAGGCGCCCGGCGCCACCGGCGATGAGGTCCAGGCGTTTCTGCCGGGCGATCCGGATCGCGACACGGTGCTCCTCCAGTTCCTCGGGGGAGGAGTCCAGGACCCGGTCGAGCTCGAGGACGGCGACCGCGTCCTGCAACTGGAAGCAGCGGGCCAGGACGGCGAGCCACTCCTGCACCGTGATCTCGGCCTCCTTGGTGGTCCGGGCCAGATCGCCGACCTTGGTCTGCGTCTCCAGCTTCTCGGCGACGGCGTCGAGCTGCCGCACCGCGTACGCCTGGGTCCGGGCCAGCGACACGGGGGTGGCCTGCACCTTCGACCAGGTGATCTCGGAGACCCGGCCCACCCGCTCGCGGATGGTCAGCGCCTCGTCGACGACGAGCTCCACCCCGATCATGTCGGCGACCACGGCGTCGGTCTGCGCGCGCAGCACCGCGTCGACCTTCGCGTCGATCACGGCGAGGTAGTCGGTGATCTCGTCCATGGTCTGCTTCATCGCGAGCTGCGCCATGAGCCCGGCCACGCCGGTCAGCAGCGCCGGGTTGGTCAGCGGGGGGGGTGGGCCGGTGTCGTCGGCCTCACCATGGCCCACTCGTCTCACCGATCTTGAATATGGAGGATGTCGCGCAGCATGGGGGCCCGGCGGCCCGCCCGCAGGACGGGAAACGGCGAAGGGATGGCGGGCGGGCTCGGACTCGATGGGATGTCCCGTCTCATCGGCAGGTCAGATGGTCCTGGCGTGCCGGGTCAGCGGCCGAGCAGTCGCCAGGTCTGGTTGAGCGGGCTGTTCCGGGTCGCGGGGTTGCAGGTCCACTGGAGGACCGCCGCCCGGGCGGCGGTGGAGACGGCGCTGACGTCGACGCACTTGCCGCTGTGCCGGGCCACGAGCTGGTAGTCGTGGCTGTCGTTGCCGGCGTAGGTGACTTTGCGGAGGGTGAACTGCTGATCGGTGGCGCCGCCGGCGCAGGTCCGTTGCTGGACGGCGGCTCCGTCCGCGGTGGAGGCGGCGTCGACGCCGAGGCATTTCCCGGACTGCTGGTTGACCACGGTGTAGGCGCCGACCACCCCGGTGACCGGGCGGAAGTTCCAGAGTTGCTGGTCGCCGCCCTCGCAGTAGTACTGCTGCTGCTGGTTGCCGTCCCGGGTGGCCAGGTCGGTGTTGTCCAGGCACTGCTGGCTGTGCTGGGCGACGGCGACGGACTGGAAGCCGCTGTCGGACGGCGGTAGCAGGGTGATGGTGAAGGTGTCGTCGGCGGTGGTGTGGGCGAGGTTGACGGTGGTGGCGTTCCCGGCCAGGGTCACTGTCGAGTCGGTGACGGTGATCGGGCCGGGGACGGCGCCGCCTCCGTTGTGGGGGATGCGCTGGACTCGTACCCGGACCTGGTTGTTCGCGACGATGCCGGTGGTGGCGTCCACCCGGTTCAGGCGCACGGCGACGTTTCCGGTGGTGCCGCCCCCGCCGACGAGGATTCTCGCGGTACCGGTGGCCTTGGTGGTGAACGCGTCGTACGCGGGGCTGGGGGTGGTGGAGACGATGCTGCCGGTCTGCCCGGCGTAGTAGCGGTAGACCCACCATTCGCCCTTGGGCAGGTGCTGGCCGGCCGCGTTGCGGACGAGCAGGTTTCCCAGGTCGTTGTGCAGGTTGCCCGCCGAGGCCCAGTTGGCGCGTAGCCCGTCCGCGCCGGCGCGTTCGAGGCGGGCGATGTACCACGAGCCGTCGCCGGGGTTCTGCTCGTCGGGGGCGCCGTACTCGTTGATCTGGTACGGGCGGGGGTGGGCGATCCCGCGGGCGTCCAGGGACGTGGTGGCGGCGGCCACGTTGGCGACGGGGTCGCCGGGCAGGGAGTGCCAGCTGAAGATGTCCGGGACCACGTTGTTCGCCCGGACGTGGTCCAGGAACTGGGTCCACCAGCCCGTCGAGGTCGCCGGGACCCCGGCGTGGCTGGGTCCGACGATCGGCGTGCCGGGCATCTCGGCGCGCAGTCGCCGGTAGGTGCGCCGCCACAGCTCGAAGTACTGCGCCTGCGAGCGGTTCCAGAAGATGCCGAGGTTCGGTTCGTTCCAGATGTCCCACTGCACCGGCACACCGGTCGCCTTGACGTCGGTGATGAGCCGGGTCAGGAAGTTGTCGTAGTCGGTCCAGTCGCCGTTGTCGCCGGGGAAGCGGGAGATGCCGGCGCCGTCGGCGCCCCACAGGTCGTGGGGCAGCAGGACGAAGGTGCCGCCGAGGGCGTGGGTGCGCAGCAGCTGGGCGCGGGTGGAGTTCCACCGGCGGTCGTAGCCGCCGTTGGACCAGCCGCCGGGACTGCCGAGCTGGGCGCCACCCGCCCGCATGCCCCGGAACTTGACGTCGGTGAAGAAGTGGTCGGCCGGTCCGGCGGCGTTCTCGGTCATGCCGTAGATCCAGCCGGAGGCCCGATAGGACGGGGTTCCACCGGCGACGGAGAAGTCGACGCCGATGGCTTCGTCGGCTGCTCGGGCGGGGGAGGGGACGGTGAGGAGCAGGGCGCCGGACAGCAGCCCAGCGGCGACATGGCGCAGGGACATGGTGGTCTCCTGTTCTCCGGGGAAGCAGGGGGTATCGCGGGACGAGCCGGCGGCTCCTCCCGGGAGATTCGGGGTGTGCTGACCCCGGCGGCGGTGCCGCGCGGGTCAGCGGGGCGCGGGACCGGTGCTGGCCCGCAGCGAGACGGGCGGGGCGAGCAGCAGGTGGCGTGCGGGCGCCTCCGGGGCGGCGATGCGCTCGAGAAGCAGGTCGACGGCGCTCGCGCCCATCTCCACGGTGGGGATGTCCGCGGCGGTGAGCTGCGGCCGGAAGTCCTCGGCCCAGTGCCGGGCGGCGACACCGGCGAGGGACATGTCGCGGGGCACGACCAGGCCGGCGCGTTCGAGGCCGCGCTGGAGGCCCGGCAGGGCGGCCTCGTTGATGGTGACGACGGCGGTGACGTCCGGATGCTGATCGCGGAGTTGCTCGAAGCAGCTCTCGCCGGCCGCGGCGTCGTCGGCGCAGGTGAGCTCGACGCCGGTGAGGCCGCGCTGGGCGACCGCCTCGGTGAAGCCCGCGAGGGCACGGTGCGCCGGTCCGTAGCCGATGGCGAGGAGCTCGGCCGATCGGTTGACCAGGGCGAGGCTGCGGTGGCCCAGGTCGGCCAGGTGGTGCACGCAGCGGGCGATCAGGGTGGGGTAGTCGACGTCCACCCAGCAGGTTCCGTACGGGTTGGCGGTGTGCCCGATCGTGACGAACGGCAGCCCGCTCTCCCGCAGGCGGACGACACGTTCGTCCTCGAGGCGGATCTCCATCAGGATCACGCCGTCGACCCGGCGTCCGGTGACGACGCGTTCGAAGGAGCGGTCGTGGTCGCCGCCGGACGGTGACAGCAGGACGTCGAGGTCGGCGCGGGCGGCCGCTTCGACGACGCTGGCGACGAAGCCCAGTTGCATGTCGGTCAGGCGCTGGTTCGCCGGGGGGATGACCAGCCCGAGGGTGCGGGTGCGGCCTTCCTTGAGGGCGCGGGCCGCGGCGTTGGGGCGGTAGCCGATCTCGTCGATGACGGCTTGGATGCGTCGCCTGGTCTCGCCGGTGACCGGTCGCTTGCCGCTGAGCGCGTACGACACGGTGCTGCGGGACACCCCGGCCCGGCGTGCGATCTCACCGATGTTCATCAGCACACTCTCCACGGTCGCGACGGCGCACATCCTGCGGGCAGCTTGGCGCAAGCGGCGGATGACCATGCGGCCGGGTCGAAGGGATCATCGAACCGATTCGCTACAGCACCGTAGGCAGTGACGTTCGCCGATGTCAATCCTGTGACGTGAAGGTTTCGAACTGCTCCTCAAGTAGCGAAATGTAATCTTGACCGCATCGGCAGGCGCCCCTATCGTCTGGCGAACCGAGTCGTCGAATCGATTCGCAGAAAGCAGGAGCACCACCCATGACCGTCGTGCCCTTCGCCATCCAGGAGATCCCGTTCAGCTACCGCGGCTCCTGGTTCGACATCTCCCCGGTGATCGCCGAGAAGACCTGCGCGGAGGATCTGCACCTGGTCTCCCATCAGACCGGCATGCACCCGGTCCTGCGCTTCGAGGCCCGCCACCGGGGCGCCCGCGTCGAACCGGCCGTCGTCGCGACCCCGGCCGTGCTGTCCTGGCGGCACGAGGGCGGCACGATCGACCTGGTCTACCAGAACCCCGACACCATCCGGCTGCGCGGCACCGGCCTCGGCCTGCGGATCGCCGCGGCGGCCCGCACGCTCACCCCGTTCGCCGGCGCCTACCTCTACCGCGACCCGGCCGACGACACCCACGTCTTCACCTCCTACGAGACCGGCCGCCGCTACCGGATCACCGTCCTCGCCGGCGAGCCGGTCACCACCCGCGGCGTCGAACTGCTCGGCGCCGGCGAGCGCCACGTGGAGCTGCCCGGGGAAGGCGGATGGGAGATCGCCGTCGAGGAGTACGCGACCGCCCGCGCCCCCTACCGCGGCGGCATCCCCTTCGACCAGGTCGCGGCCGGCGCCCGGGCCGCGTTCGCGTCGTTCGCCGACGCCGTCGCGCCGTGGCGCAGCCCCGCCACCCCGGCCGCCGAGCTCGCCGCCTACGTCATGTGGTCGGCCACCGTGGCACCCGGCGGCTTCCTCGCCCGCCCCGCCGTGCTGATGTCCAAGCACTGGATGGACAAGGTGTGGAGCTGGGACCACTGCTTCAACGCCATCGCCCTCGCCGCCGGCGACCCCGAACTGGCCTGGCACCAGTTCATGTTGCCCTTCGACCACCAGGACCCGGCCGGCGCGCTGCCCGACTCGATCGCCCACTCCGAGATCCTCTACAACTTCGTCAAACCGCCCATCCACGGCTGGGCCTTCAGCCACCTGCGGCGACTGCTGCCGCAACCGCTTCATCACGATCAACTGCTGGCGGCGTACGAGCGGATGAGCCGCTGGACGCGTTTCTGGCTCGACCGGCGCCGGGTGCCGGGCCACGAGTTGCCCTACTACCAGCACGGCAACGACAGCGGCTGGGACAACGCCACCACGTTCGACAACGGCCGCCTGTTGCAGACCGCCGACCTCGCCGCGTTCCTGGTCTTCCAGTTGACCGAGCTGACCGGCCTCGCCACCGAACTCGGCGAGACCGGCGACGCCGAGCACTGGGCGACGACCGCCCACGCCGTCAGCACCGCGATGCTCGAGCAGCTGTGGAACGGCAGCCGGTTCCTCGCCCGCCGCCCGGCCGACGGGCAGACCGTCACCAGCACCAGCCTGCTCGACCTGATGCCCATCGCCCTCGGCGCGGAACTGCCCGGGCACGTCCGGGAACAGCTGGTCGCGGCCCTGCGCGGGCACCTCACCGACAACGGGCCGGCGACCGAGCCGATCGACTCCCCGCACTACGACCCGGACGGCTACTGGCGCGGCCCGATCTGGGCGCCGTCGACCGTCCTGATCGAGGACGGGCTGCGCCGGGGCGGCCACGAGGTTCTCGCCGACGAGATCAGCGAACGCTTCCGGGCCCTGTGCGAGAAGTCCGGCTTCGCCGAGAACTTCGACGCCGAGACCGGCGCCGGCCTTCGCGACCGTGCCTACACCTGGACCGCGAGCAGCTACCTCATCCTCGCCGCGGCGTACGAGAACCGCCGCTCCGGCACGACCACCGGATGACGGCGTGCGGCGCGATCCGGCATCGCCCCGGAAGGCGCGGGCTCGCCCGAGAAGGCGATCCGGACCGTGGGTCCCCGCGCCGGCCGGCCGGTGGCGCGCGGTCGCGTGGGCAACGGCCCTGCTCCGCCGTACGGCGACGCCTGTCTCTGCCTTTGCGGCGGTCACCTGCGGGATATTGATGTGGGGGATGGTGACCCGGGGTCGTACACTCCCAGTCCGCGGCACCGGGGGAGTGCCGCGTACCCCTCGAAACGGAGATTCTCGCGCATGAAGCGCTTCCTGGCCGGCGCCCTCGCCGGTGGTGTCACTCTCACGCTCGCGGTCGGCTGTGCCAAGCAGATCGAGCAGCTCGAGCCGAAGCTGGAGATCAAGAAGGCGGCCGAGGCCCTGGGCGCGACCGGCAAGGCCGGGTTCACCCTCAAGGCCGGCGGCAGCGTCGACGATCTGATCGCGCTGGCCAAGAAGGACGCCGGCACCGGCGCGGACGCGTTCACCGACGAGGACGCGGACATGCTGCGCAAGCTCTACAACTCGTCGTTCACCATCGGCTGGGACAAGGGCGGCGACGGCGTCACCGACGACCGCGGCTCGATCAGCGCGGTGATCGACGGGGTCACCGGGGTGGACCTGCGGGTCATCGACCAGGTGGCCTACGTCAAGGCGCCGGTGGCCGAGCTCGCCGCGAAGTTCGGCGCCTCGAAGGCGGACGTCGACGGGATGCGCAAGGAGCTGGGCTCGTCGATCGACGGCCTGGACACCCTGGTCGACGGCGGCTGGGTCTCGGTCGCCATGACCGACCTGCAGAAGATGAGCGGGGCCGCCGGCGCCGGTGTCACCCCGAGCGCCGACGCGGCGCAGAACGAGAAGGTCGCCGCCGAGCTCAAGGCGAGCGCGCAGAGCCTGATCGAGGGCGCCGACGTGGTCCGCGACGAGAAGGACAAGACGCACCTGACCGCCACCACGTCGACGACGAAGGCGTACGAGCAGGGCAAGCGCCTGGTCGAGTCGCTGTCGAAGATCGGTGGCGAGTCCACGTCCGGCATGGTCGGCAAGACGCTCGGCTCCGAGCTGGACAAGCCGCCGGCGGACAAGCCGATCGTGCTGGACCTGTGGATCGACAACGGTCAGTTCAAGGCGTTCGAGATCAACCTGCTCCAGTTCGCCGAGGGTGGCACCGGCCGGGCGTCCCTGCGGGTCGAGGTCACCTCCGGGGTGGACATCGCCGCCCCGACCGGCGCCAAGAAGGTGGACCTCAGCAAGCTGGCCGAGTCGCTGGGCGCCTCGGGCCCAGGCACGGGCGCGGCCGCCGGTGGCGCCGAGGAGTGGGCCGACCTCATCGGCTCGCAGGCCATGCTGCTCGCCATGACCAAGGGCGGCAAGCCGGCGTCGCACCTCAAGGAGGCCGTCGCCAAGATGACCCTGCCGGGCGTGAGCGCGAAGGTCGTCCGGTCCGGGGTCGCGCAGGTCACCTCGGGCACGAGCGTCGCCTGCGTGACGCTGCCGGCCAGCGCCGACGGGGACCCGAAGGTCGTCGCGCACGCCTGCTGACGTCCGTCACCGCGCACCGTGGAGCCCGTCCCTGTCCCAGGGGCGGGCTCCCGCTGTCACACGGCGGCGCCGCGTGCCTCGGCCTTGCGTTCCTCGAGCGCCTCGTACCAGCGATAGCCCCGGTCCCCGCAGTTGTCCCGGATCGAGTGCTTGAGGCCGGCGGTCCGGGAGTTCAGGGTGCGGACCCGATCCAGGCCGTACGTGGTCAGGTCGTTCAGCGGCCCGACAGACCGGGCCAGAATCGACCCGGCGCTGTCGAGCGCCGGGTCGTGCTGTTCCCGGCGGCCCTGCGGCCGCGCGCACTGCGCCTGGCAGCGGGCCAGGATGTCGGAGAGCAGCCGGGCCGAGGACTGCGCCGAGCGGTACTGCTCGTGCATCCGGTCCGCGCAGTTGAACGACTCGAAGTGCAGGTCGCACAGGGCGACGAAACCGACGTGCACCCGCGCGCCGGAGAGCACCGCGTCGACCTGCTCGGCGATCGACTCCATCCGGGCGGTGTCGGCCCGCAACCGGCTCGCCATCTCCTCCGCGTGCACGGCCGCGGCCCGCACCACGTCGGCGGTCACCGGCTCCTGGTACGGCTGCCGGTCGTGCACGCGGAACCCGATCAGCAGCGTCGCCATCACGAGCGTCGGCGGCGCGAACAGGACGAGGACCGCGATGCCCGAGACCTGCTCGGTCACGCCCACGTGCATGGTGCCGGACAGGTCGGCGTAGAGCAGCGTCCCCAGCATCACCACGGTCATCGAGGCCAGAAGCAGACCGGACCTTCCCGCGTACGCCTCCAGCAGTGCTCTGCGGCGCCGGAGACGCACCGCGGCCAGCGCCTCCGGCGTGCGGTAGACGTCCTCCGGGCACTCGCTCGGCCGGCCGCGCAGCCAGCCCTGTTTCGGACTGCTCAGCCAGATCAGGGCCGCGGCGACCAGCGGTGACAGCAGGGCCAGGCCCCACCAGCCGAGGTGCTGCGGCGTACCGGCGGAAAGGTCCTTGACCAGCAGGTAGATGGCGAAGGCGGGCGCGCACAGGATCCCGATCGGAACCGCGATCACTGTCGCGACGAGCGAGAACAAGCAGGACGCGACGAGGCCCATGCCGATCAGGGAGGCACCGGCGTCGGCGTCCGAGCGGCGGGCCATGTCAGCGGCTCCGGCGGGGGCGCCGGGACCGGGGCGCGGGTGGCTCACCGGGGTCCCAGGCGGGCACGTCGAAGCCGGCCGGCCGGTTGGCGACCGCGCCCGCGCCGTTGAGCACCGAGTCGATCGCGTCGACCATCGAGTTGCTCTGCGCGCCGTGATGGTGCACCAGTTGCACGGTCAGCGTCTGGATCATCTGCATGTAGTACGACTTCTCCCGGCCGCGGGCCCGGGCCATGTCCCGCTGCATGTTGTCCAGAGCGCGGCGGAGACTCTTCGCGCTCAGCTCGGCGTCGCCCAGCCGGGTGCGCATCTCCCGGAGTGCGGACGAGGACGTGCGGCGGCGCTCGGCGAGCTCGGCCAGCCGGATCTCCTTGGCGTTGTCGGCCCGCCGCTCCTCGAGGTCCAGCTTGCGACCCTTGTGGCGCTGGTCCAGCTGCATCTCCCGGTAGTCGACGACCAGTGCGCCGGCCTCGGCGAAGATGCGCGCCGCGGCGCCGAGCGGGCTGAGCGAGTCGGCGACCCGGGCGACCACGTCGCCGAAGACCAGGCCGCCGCCCTGCGATGTCTGCACGAGACTGTCATTCACGGGCCGGGACCGTAACGCCCTGGCCGGGGCGGTCACTGACGGATCTCGGACGACTGCCGCGCACGCCACCCGTTAGGGGCCGCAACTGCGCACGGCGGCGTGCTCCTACCCCGCGCGCGGGATGGCCGCCCGCTGCCCCGGGTGATAACCGGCGCACGCAGATGGACCGAGAGTGATCGGCGCTTTGCGTTCTGTTGATCTCTCGTGGCAACTAGCATCCACGTACATCGAATTGATGTTTATCAGTGGGGGGCTGTCTTGGAAGTCAGGGGACGCAGTGTGCGCCGCGCGGTGACCGGAGTCGCCGCCACGGTGCTGGTCGTGGGTGCGTGGGCGCCCGGTGCCGGGGCGCGGGGACCGCAGGACGTGGAGAGCCGGGCATACGGGCAGATCGGCGCGTTGCAGCAGCTGAAGAAGTCGCTGTCCGGCGCGGAACGCAAACTGGACAGCCGGCTCGCGGTCGAGCTGCGGCAGCGCTCCGGGAAGGTGGCGGCGAGCGCGCTGCCGAAGGTGTCCACCGGGGTCGCGGTCACCAAGGCCGGGACCACCCGGGTCGAGGTGCACGCGAACAAGGTCGGCGACGACCTGCTCGACCGGCTGCGCAAGGCCGGGGCCGGGATCCGGTATCCGTCCGCGGCGACCGGGACCGTGCTGGTCGAGGCGCCGCTCACCGCGCTGACGACGATCGCCGGCTGGTCCGACGTGACCGCTGTCGGCATCGCGCACGGGCTGATCAGCGCCCACGAGACCGACCCGCGGAGCAAGCCCGCCGCCGAGTCGAAGGAGGCCCGGGCGGCCCGGGTCGAGCAGAACGTGCGGGCCGCCGTGTCGAAGGCCGCGGCGGTGGCGCCGAGCCAGGGCTCGGTGGTCTCCGAGGGGGATCGGACGCACGCGGCGGACACCGCCCGTACGCGCTACAAGGTGACCGGCACCGGGGTGAAGGTCTGCGCGCTCTCCGACGGCGTGAGCTCCCTCGCGGCCTCGCAGGCGAGCGGCGACCTGCCGGCCGACGTCGACGTGCTCCCCGGCCAGGAGGGTGACGGCGACGAGGGCACCGCGATGCTGGAGATCATCCACGACGTCGTGCCGAACGCCCGGCTGGGCTTCGCGACCGCGTTCACCAGCGAGGCGAGCTTCGCGGACAACATCCGGGCGCTGCGCTTCACGGCCGGCTGCGACATCATCGTGGACGACGTCGTGTACTACCACGAGAGCCCGTTCCAGGACGGCCTGCCGGCGCAGGCGGTCAACGCGGTGACCGCGGACGGCGCGTTCTACTTCAGCTCGGCCGGCAACGAGGGCAACAAGCTCGACGGGACCTCCGGCAACTGGGAGGGCGACTTCGCCGACTCGGGCCGCGGGATCGGCAAGTTCGCCGGGCAGGCCCACGACTTCGACCCGGGCCCGGGCGTGCAGGTCTTCGACCCGCTCTCGCCGAACAGCGCCCGGCGCGTGACGACACTGTGGTGGGCGGACCCGCTGGCCGCCTCCGCGAACGACTACGACCTCTACCTGATCGACGCGGCCGGCAACGTCTCGGACTTCTCGCAGGACACCCAGGACGGCAACGACGACCCGTTCGAGATCCTGCAGACCGGCGCCGGGAGCAACCAGAAGCTGGCCGTCGTGAAGTACTCCGGCGCTGACCGGTACCTGCAGCTCAGCGTCTTCCGCGGACGGTTCGCGGACTCGCCGGACGGCACGCTCAAGGCGTTCTCGACGCCCGGGATCACCCGCGGGCACAGCGCGGCGGCGAACGCGTTCTCGGTCGCCGCGGCGCCGGCCGCCGAGCCGCTCCCGTTCGACCTGGAGGACGGCGACCCGCCGAACCCGGCCGGGCCCTACCCGAACGTCTTCACCAAACAGTCCAAGCCGGAACGATTCACCTCGGACGGGCCGCGGCGGATCTTCTTCAAGGCCGACGGCACCCCCGTCACGCCCGGCGACTTCAGCGCGACCGGCGGCACCGTGCGGAACAAGCCGGAGATCACCGCTGCCGACGGCGTGCTGACCTCCGTGCCGGACTTCGCGCCGTTCTTCGGCACCTCGGCGGCCGCGCCGCACGCCGCCGCGATCGCCGCGCTGGCGCTCTCCGGCAACCCCGGGCTGACCAACACCGAGATCCGGTCGGCGCTCACCGGGACCGCGCTCGACCTCACCCCCGCCGGTTACGACAACCGCACCGGCTACGGCGTGGTCCGCGCCGACCTGCTGCTGCGCGACACCGGCGCGACCCCCCAGCCCCTGGTGCGGGCCGGGACACCGACGGTCACGCCGGTGACCGGTGACGGGGACGCCTACCTGGAACCGGGCGAGAACGCGACGGTGGCCCTCCCGGCGGTCAACGTCGGCGACGGCACGGCCACCGGCGTCAGCGTCGTGGTCGGCACCGACGACAGCCGGGCGGTCGTCACGCCGCGCGCCGTGTCGTACGGGAACATCGCCGCGGGCGCGTCGAAGTCGAAGAACTTCACGCTCAAGCTCGCCGCCGACTATCCGGTCGGCAAGCCGGTCACCCTGTCCGTGAAGATCACGTTCGCCGGCTACCTCTCCCCGACCACCGGCAGCGTCGTGGTCGCGACCGGGCAGCCGTCGACGACCGTGCGGGACTTCGCCTACACCGGCCCGGCCGTCGCCATCCCGGACAACGACCCGACCGGTGCCTCGGCCACCGTCAACGTCAGCGGGGTCGGCTACGCCTCCGCGCTGACCTTCTCGATCGACGGCACGGCCTGCACCACCAGCGCGGGCTCGGGCATCGACCACACGTACGTCAAGGACCTGGTCGGAACGCTGACCGCACCGGACGGCCGGAAGGCGACACTGTTCGCGCGGGCCGGCGGCAGCGGGGACAACCTGTGCCAGGTGGTGTTCGACGACGCCGCCGCGACGCCGTTCGCGTCCGCGGAGACCGGCGACGCGCCGTTCACCGGGGCGTGGCGGCCGGACGACCCGCTCGCCGCACTGCGGGTCTCGCCGGCGGACGGCGCGTGGACGTTCCACGTGGCCGACCTGGCCGGGACGGATGTCGGGTCGCTGCGGGCGTTCTCGCTGCACCTGACCGGCTTCGAACCGGCGTAGCGCTGACGGCCCGGACGGGGAGAAACCCCGTCCGGGCCTTCTGCCGGGTGTGCCCGGGGCATTACGGTTGCACCAAGAGTGACCTCGTCGAAGCGGAGGGACACGGGTGCGCGAGCTGATCGAGGTGGAACGCCCGGCCGCCCGGGCCACAGTGGAGCCCGGACGGGAGGGTGCCGGCATCGGCTCCGGCGAGAGGTTCGCCGGTCGGCCGGTGATCCCCGGACGGGCCGGCCCGGACGCGCCGCGGGGCCCGTGGCGCGCCGGCGAGCCCGGGTGACGGCGTGTCCGGTCCCACGGTCGTCGACCAGCTCACCGACCACCTGCGCAAGTGCCTGGTCCTGATCTCCGAGCCGGTGGGCGGCAGCGGGTTCTTCATCGCGCCGAACATGATCGTGACCTGCGCGCACGTGGCAGGCGGGCCGGGCAGCCGGGTCACGGTCCGGTGGCGTGGGCAGGAACTGCGCGGACTCGTCAGGTGGGGTTCGGCACCGGGCCCGGGGCACGAGATCTCGCCGTACCCGGATGTGGCGGTCGTCGAGGTCGAGCTGCCGGAGGGCAGCCAGCAGCCGGTGGTGTGGCTCGACGACCACCGGCCGGCGTCGAGTGCGGACTTCGTCGCGCTCGGGCACGCCGACGTGTTCGGGAGGTCGCCCGAGCGGACCACCGGCCGGTACACGCACGGCGGGGAGTACGCGAAGATGATCAGGCTCGTCGGCGACACGGTCGAATCCGGGATGTCGGGCGGCCCGGTGCTGAACATCGAGACCGGCGGCATCTGCGGGATCACCAAGGCGGCCCGGCAGGTGGGTCAGATGTCCGGGGGCGTGGCCGTCCTGATCCGGGCGTTGCGCCTGATCATGCCGGCTGAGGCGTACCGCGCTCTTCGCCGGGGCCACGAGGCGCACCACCGCCGCAATCACGCGTGGTTCCGTGCGGCCGGCAATGGCACGATCGAGGTCCGGCGCGAGTCTCACCTGCGGGAACTCCTCGCCCAGCTGCCACCGATGGGGGACGACGAATACCTGGCGGACTATCGGAGGGTCGCCGGGGACCCGGCCGCCGAGCCGTCGCATCCGCTGCTCGATCACGGTGACGTGGTCGCCGAGCTGGCCGAACTGGCGCGGCCGTCGGACGGGCTGCCGCCCGTCATGGCGTACACGATGCTCCGCGCCCGGTCGGCGCGCGACTCGCTGGCCGAGCAACTCGTCCAGTGGGCGATGATGACCGCGCAGACCTCCGAGGACTGGGAACGGGTGCAGGTCACCCGGTCCGGCGCCGCGACCGCCCCGGCCGCCGGGCTGTCGTCGGTGCTGGTCCACGTGCGTCCGCTGGGCTCGAACCAGCAGCGCTACCGGTGCGAGATCTGGAAGCACGACGGCGTCGCGGTGGCCGCGCTCGACCTCGGGGGACCGGATTTCTCGGCCGGCGAGCTCTGGGCACATCTGCGGGAACACCTGCCCCGTCTGGCCCGGCGCACGTCCGGCGCCCGGGCGCCGATGATCGAGCTGGTGCTGCCGATCGAGCTGCTCGACGAGGCGGTCGAGCACTGGCCGCGACCAGGCCGGCGAACCGTCTCGGTGCTCGGGCTGAACAACCCGGTGGTGGTCCGCGCGGTGGAGAGGTTCGAGCTGGACCCGGCGGAGCCGGACGACGAGGAGGTGCTCGCCAACTGGCAGGAGCGCTGGGACGCGCTGGCCGGTGAGCTGATCGGCGTCGACGCGCCCACCCTGAAGACCGTGGCCTGCGAGGACCGGCTCGACAAGGAGAAGCTGCAGGCCGAGATCGCGCAGAACCGCAGCCTCGGCACGTTGGTACTGCCGGACACCCCCCAGCGGTGGGCCCGGCTGCGCACGGCGCTCGACATCGGCCTGGACAGCGGGATCCCGATCATGCTGTGGCGCCGCAAGGGCTGCGGCGGTGAGACCGGGGTGGACCACACCGGGTGCGCCGGCTCGGAACTGGGCGAGGCGGTCGCGAGGGCGCTTCTCGGGGTGCGGCGCGACGACGTACCCGAGCAGATCCTGCAGATGCGGCAACTCGCGGCCGCCGAGAAGGGGCCGGAGTGCGGGAACGACGTCGTCCTGTTCTGGGACGACCCGGGGCGCCGGGTGAACCGGGCGCTCATGACGCCACCGAGGGGGGACGCGGGTGGGTGAGTTCCGGATCTACCGGGGCACGGGGGAGGTGGACACCGGAGGTGAGCGGATCCTCCGGCGGGCCGGCGCGCCGCCGTGGCGGGAGTTCGACGGCGGGCCCGTCACCGGGTTCGAGCGGGACGCGCCGGTCGGACGGCGGCTACCGGACCGGGCCCGGGTGGCGCCCTACCAGCCCGACGAGAAAACCGTCCGGATGGTCAACGTGGCGCTGCACCTGCGCCGCCCGCTGCTCGTCACCGGCGACCCGGGCACCGGCAAGTCGACGCTCGCCTACGCCGTCGCGCACGAGCTGATGCTCGGCGGCGTGCTGCGCTGGCCGATCACCAGCCGGTCGACGCTGCTTTCCGGTCTCTACACCTACGACGCGGTCGGCCGGATCGAGGAGGCCAGCCTGCGACCGGGCCAGGAGCCGGACATCGGCCGATTCCTGCGGCTCGGCCCGCTCGGCACCGCGTTCGCGCCCTACGAGCTGCCCCGCGTGCTGCTCATCGACGAGATCGACAAGGGGGACATCGATCTGCCGAACGAACTGCTCGACATCTTCGAGGTGGGCGAGTACCGCATCCCCGAGCTGGAACGCGTCGCCGACCGCACGCCGCTGGTGCGGGTCCGCCCGGCCGACGACGGTGAACGGGTGGGTGTCGAGGGCGGCCGGGTGCGCTGCCGGGAGTTCCCGTTCGTGGTCCTGACCAGCAACGGCGAGCGCGAGTTCCCGCCCGCGTTCCTGCGGCGCTGCGTCCGGCTGGAGCTCGACGCGCCGGACGAGCCCCGGTTGCGGGCCATCGTCGAGGCGCACCTGGGCCCCACGACGATGGCCGCCGCGAACGCGCTGATCGCCGAGTTCATGACCCTGCGCGCCACTTCCGCACTCGCCACCGATCAGGTGCTCAACGCCGCGTACCTGTTGCATGTCGCCGGGGGCGAGGGCCAGCCGGATCGCGACGAGTTGGTCAAGGTGGTGTTGCGCGAGCTGAGCGGGCCGGCGTGACCGCTCCGATCGATCGGTGGCTGGCGATCCTGCGAGCAGCCGGGATGGATCTGACCCCGGCCGAGGCCGCCGAAGCCCTCTGGCTGGCCATGCAGGTCGAGCTGTCCCCCGCGGCATCCGAGGCGGACGGTCCGGCGCCCGCCGGGCCGCTGTCCGGGGAGTCCGGCGCCCCGGACGGGCGCGTCGACCTCCGGCTGCCCGTGCCCCCCGTGCCCCCCGTGCCGGACCGGGAGGCGGAGCCGCCCGCCGTGGTGACCACGGCGGACGGGACGCAGGAGCACGTCACCTTCGCGGGCGCCGCGGGCCGGCCGCTGCGTGTGCCCACGGCACGGGCCCTGCCGCACAGCGGCCGCACGATGTACGCGCTGCGCCCGCTGAAACGCCGGTTGCCCTCCACCCGTCAGGTCGTCATCGACGAGGGGGCCACCGCCCGGCAGATCGCCGAACGCGGGATCTGGACCCCGGTCTGGCGGCCCGCGCCGGAGCGCTGGCTGCACCTCACCCTGCTGCTCGACGACAGCTCGGTCCCCGGCATCTGGCACCAGCTCGGCCGGGAGGTGAGCGTCCTGCTGGAACGGCTGGGCGCGTTCCGGACGATGCGGGTGCTGCACCTCGGGCTCGACGCCGCCGGGAGGCCCGGGGTGGTCCGGCCCGCCGGCGCCCGGCCGTCGCTGAAACGGCTCGCCGAACGGCCCGGCGACCACCTTCTCCTGGTGCTCAGCGACGGTATCGGTGAACCCTGGCACGACGGGCGGATGTCCGGGCTGCTCGCCCTCTGGAGCCGGCGCGCGAGCGTGGCGATCCTGCAGCCGCTGCCCGAGCGGCTCTGGTCACGCACCGGGCTGGCGCCGCGGGCCGGCCGGCTGTTCGCGCCGCGGGCCGGGGCGCCGGCATCGGCGTACACCTTCCGACCGGTCATGCGGCGGCGCAGGCCGGCCGGCGGCAGCGTGCCGGTGCCGATCCTGGAGATCGATCCGCGCTGGCTGAGCACGTGGTCACGGCTGGTCGCGGGTCGGGCGCCGGGTGGGATCGACGCGGTGGTGACGCCTGCCGGGGCGGCGCCGCGCACCCGCCGGCCGGTGCAGCAGGCTCCCGGTCTGCCGGCCGCTCGGCGGGTGCGCGACTTCCGCGCCGGTGCATCGCCCGAGGCGGCCGATCTGGCTCGCTACCTGTCGGTCGTGAGGCCGCTCAACCTCGCCGTGATGCGGCTGCTGCAAGCCGTGATGCTGCCCGGCTCGGGGCTGGCGCACCTGTCCGAGGTGCTCTGCGGAGGCCTGCTGAAACCGATCTCGGAGTTGTCCGGCCGGTCCGCTGACGAGCAGCACTTCACGTTCCTGCCCGGCGTGCGGCACGCCCTGCGGGCGCACGGGGAGACGGACGATCCGAGCCGGGTCTACGAGGAGGTCTCCGCCTACCTCGAACGGCATCCGGAGCGGACCGGTGTGCTGTTCACCGCGCTGGCCACGATGCCGGTGGACGAGCCGGGCGAAACCGGTGCGGCCGAGCCCTTCGCGAGCATCGGCACCGACGTGCTGCGACGGTTCATCAGCGGCCTGAACGGCGGTGGGCGGCCGCTGGGCCCGACCCGGAACCGGCTGACCATCCTGCACCTGCGCGAACCGGTGTCTGACGCCGATCTGCCCGAGGGCGTCGCGCCGGACCTGATCGTCGTCACCGGCAGCGTCGCCCGCCGTGCCACCTCGCCCGAGTACCGGACCGCGTACGAGCGGCTCGCGGAACTGAGCGCCGGGCTGGAGCTGCCGCCCGGGCGGATCGTCGTGACACCCGGGCTCACCGACGTCAACGAGGGACTGTGCCTGGCGTACTTCCTCGAGCGGAGCGCGGACGGGCTCGAGCCGATCCCGCCGTACTGGCCGAAGTGGGAGCCGTTCGCGGCGATGACCAAGAACCTGCCCGGCGGCAGCGCGTTCCAGCCACACCAACCCTGGCAGATGTACGAGATCCCGAAGCTGCGCACTGTCGTGGCCGCGCTCAACTCCACCGTCCCGGTCAGCCACCTGCCGGGCGAACGCGATGCTGGCGGCCTCGGCGAGGCTCAGCTGACCTGGTTCGCCGACCGGTTGCGCGACTACGAGGACCGCGGCTGGCTCCGGATCGGCGTCGTCCACCACGACACCGCGGAGCTGGCCGTGCTCGCCCCGCACCTGGACGTGGTGCTGCACGGGCAGGGCGGCGGGGTGCGGGAGCTCGGCCTGACCGGGGTGCCGGCGATCGGGACGCCGGACCGGGCGCAGGTGGTCGACCTGCGTCCGGGGGCGTTGCGGGTGGGTGGGGTGACGCACGAGTTCGGGAACCACTGGTGGCTCGCCGAGGAAGGCCCGCCACCGCCTCCGAAGGCCGCCGACAACCCCACCGACCCGTCCCGGACCGACCTGCTGGCCCGGGTGGCCCAGGCGTACCGGCTCCGCCACCCGGACGTGCCGCTGGTGGAGCGCCGCTGGCAGTCGTCGCCCGACGGTTACCTGGTCGCCTCGCCCGGCGCCGAACGGCACTGCATCGGAGTCTTCGACGGTGAGCCCACGGCCGGCCTCGTCGAGCGTTTCCGGGACGAGGTGGTCCGGCGGGAGGGGCGGGTCCGGGACGCCACGCTGGTCTGCCGCGTGATGCCGGTCGACCCGGCGGTCCGGGACCGCGGGGCGGACCGCGGCATCCGGGTGATCGACTTCGCCGACTTCCAGCTCGGCGACGACCTGCTGCGGTTCGCCGAGGCGCAGGCGGCCCGGCTCGGCGACGACCCGGCCTTCACGCCTGGCCTCTACGTTCCGCCGCTCTACACGCTGCGCCCGGAGACGCCGGGCGACGGCGACCTGCTGGAACTCGTCCGCAGCAGGCTCGCCGAGGCCACCGGCGGGTTCGTCTGGCTCACCGGCGCCGGCGGCACGGGCAAGACCTTCCTGCTTCGGGAACTGGCCCGGCGCATGCACGCCGGCCACGATCCGCTGTTGCCGGTCCTGATCGACCTCCGGAGCTTCGAGCAGGCGTACAGCCTGGACGAGCTGGTGGCGATCCAGTTCTTCCGGCACGGCCTGCGCCGGTTCAACCTGGACGAGTTCCGTTACCTGCGGCGCGAGGGACGCGTGGTGCTGCTCCTCGACGGTCTGCAGGAACAGGTCGCCCGGGCGCTGGACGCCGTGCTGCGCGTCGCCGGGGAGCACACGGCCATCGTCGTCGCGAGCCGCGGGCCGGACCTCCCGGCCGTCGCCCTCGACGCGGACCCCCTGGTCGTGCGCCTGACCGGCTTCGACGACGCACGCATCGCCGACTTCCTGACCCGGCGGCTCGGCTCGCGGCGGCGAGCGGAGGCCCGGCGGAACCTGCTCGGGCGGATCGACGGGCTGGTGGGCATGGTCGGCAACCCGCGGCTGCTGGCCCTGCTGGCCGGTGTCCCGCAGGACCGGCTGCGGGCCGCAACCGACGTTCCGGCCCTCTACCGGGAGATGGTGGGCGAATGGCTGGAACAACCGGGTGACCGTGATCCGTCGTCGCAACGGTGGCAGGCGGTGACCCTGCTGGCCCGCCGGCTGTGGGAGACCGGTGAGCGGGCGCTCGGCGCCGACGTCCTGGGTTCGACGGCCGACGTGCTGGCCCGGCTCGCCGGTCCCGGTGCGCCCCTGCTCCGGGATCCGGACCGCCGTTTCCGTTTCGCCGACCCGTCGGTTCTGGGGTGGCTGGTCGCGCGGGAGATCGCCGGCCGCCTGGAGCTCGGCCCGCGCTCGGGCGGGCTGCGCGTCCTGCTCGGCAGGGAGCTGTCCCCGCTGATGGTGGAGTTCCTCGCCGACCTCGCCGGCCGTGACCGGGTCCGCGCCTGGGCGGCCGAGGCGCTCGCCGACCCGGAGTCACCCGAGGAGATCCGGGCGGCGGCCCGGCGGATGCTCGACCACCCTGTCTGACCCGCTCACCAGAGCCGGTCACCGGGCCGCGCGGGTCTCAGATCCGGCACGTACGGATCGAGGTCGCCCGGATCGAAGCGGCACATGCCCATGGCGTACCAGTACTCGTCGCCCGGCCGCCCGCGCAGGACGTACCGCTGGTCGTGGAAGAGGACCACGGATCCCTTGTCGGCCAGCGGGACGAGGACCGCGTGGGGCGTGGATCGGCCGGTCTCCCAGATCCGGACGGCCTGATCCCCGCCGGCGACCGCCAGCCGCTGCCCGTCGGGGGTGTAGCTCAGCGAGCGGATCCACCCGGGCTGACCGGTCAGGGTGTCGGTCGGCCGCCCGGTCGCGGTGTCCCAGATCCGGATCGTGCCGTCGGTCCCGCCGCTGGCCAGGTGCCCGCCGTCCGGTGAGTAGGCGATGGCGGTCACCACGCCCTCGTGCCCGGTGAGGATCAGCGGTGGATCGTCGACCGTGCTGTGCAGCCGGATCACCCCATCCTCGTCCGCGCTGGCCATCTGGCGGCCGTTCGGGGAGAAGGCGATCGCCCGGACCGTGCTGGTGTGCCCGGCCCGGCTCTGCCGTTTGCCGGTGGGCAGGGGCCAGATCCGGATGGTCCCGTTGGTGCCGCCGCCGACGACGAACCGCCCGTCCGGGGTGAAGGCCACCGCCCAGAACCCGAGAGCGGTGACGGTGCCGTCCTGGCCGGCGAAGATGCGGGGCGCGTCCTTGCCGGTGACGTCCCACAGCCGTACGGTGCCGTCGGCGCCCGCGCTGGCCAGGTGGCGGCCGTCCGGGTCGAACGCGATGGAGTGCACGGCGCCCCGGTGACCGGTCAGCGGCGGCTCGGACTCGCCGGTGCCGACGTTCCAGATCCGGATGCCCCCGTCCGCGCCGGCGGTGGCGAGCTGGTGGCCGTCGCGGGTGGCGGCGATGGCGGTGACGGCCGGGTCCGCGACGGCCGGCTCGGTGAGGACGCGAGGTGGGGTCCCGGCGGCCGGCTGCCACAGCCGTACCGAGCCGTCGCCGGCGCCGACCGCCATCCACGGGTCGTCCGCCCGGCCCGCGAAGCAGAGCGCCCGGGCGTCACCCCCGGCGGGGCGCAGGATCCGTTCCGGCTGCCGGTCGTCGGTGTCCCAGATCCGGACGGTACGGTCGCTGCTCGCGCTCGCCAGATGCTCCCCGTCCGGGTAGTAGGCGAGGGAGTGCACCGGACCGGCGTGCCGGCCGGTCAGCGGTGGCAGCGGCCGGCCGGCCAGGCTGTCCCAGACCCAGATCACACCCTCGTCGCCGGCGCTGGCCAGCCGGCGTCCGTCCGGGTGGAACGCGACGGCGTGGATGCACTGGGTGTGCCCGGTCAGCCGGTGCATGACGGCCTCGGCCCCGACGTCCCAGACCAGCACCTGGCGATCGTCGCCGACGCTGGCGATCCGGTCCCCGGCCGGCGCCCAGGCGACCGCGTGCACCTGACCCGTGTGCCCGGTCAGGAGCTGCGCGGCCCGGCCGGTGGCGGTGTCCCAGATCCGGACTGCCTCGTCGTCCCCCGCGCTGGCCAGGTGCCCGCCGAGCGGGTTGTAGGCGAGCGCGCGGATCCGCCCGCCGTGCCCGGCCAGCGTATGCACGGCCTGACCGGTGGCGGTGTCCCAGATCCGGATGATCTCGTCGTCGCCGGCGCTCGCCAGTTGCTGCCCGTCCGGGCTGAAGGCGAGCGCGCGGATCCGCCCCATGTGCCCGGCGAGCGCGTAGACCGGTCGGCCGGACGTGGTGTCCCAGACCCGCACGGTCTCGTCCTCCCCGGCGCTGGCCAGGAACCGGTCGTCGGGGGTGAGCGCGAGCGCCCACAGCGCCCTGGTGTGACCCGGCAGCGTCCGCAGCATCCGCAACGGCCGGCGGTGCAGCGCGTCCCAGATCCGGATCATGCCGTCCGCGCCGGCGCCGGCGAGCAGCTTCATGCCGGGGACCACCGCGACCGCGTGGATCACGGCGGACGACGCGATCTGCGGCTCCGGGCCGCCGGCCGACGGTAGCGCCGCGCCGAGCGTGTCGGCCTCGCTCAGCGCCTCCGCGTCCAGGCCCTGGGCCGCGACCAGGGCGGCCCGCCGCAGCCGGGTGCCGGCCAGGACGGCGTCGGTCATCTCGGAGCCGAGCAACCGGGCGCCGCTGAGGTCGGCGCCGGTGAGATCGGCCCCGCGCAGCGTGGCCCGGTCCAGCCGGGCGTCGGTGAGGTTGGCGCCGGTGAGCGTGGCGCCGGTGAGGTCGGCGCCGATCAGGCTGGCGCCGGTGAGGTCGGCGTCGCTGAGGTCGGCGCCGGCCAGGAAGCGAGCGGACAGGTCCTGACCGGTCAGGTCCGAGCCGGCCATGTTGAACGGCGACGACGACCGGGTCACGCCGAGGAACCGCAGCACCTCGACCGCGTTGCGCCCGACGACGCGCGAGGTGGGCCGCCCGGCCAGGATCCCCTCGGCCCACTCCCGCATGACGTCCCGGCCGGCCAGCCCGCACAGGAACTCGATCATCAGGGACGACCATCGGTGGCCGACCAGACCGGTCGCGGCGATGCTCTCGCCGACCAGGTGGTTGGCGATCAGCCATTCACGGACCGAGTCGTGCACGAAGGTGAACCGATGATCGCCGACCCGGACCAGGAGCGTGCTGGAGCCGAGCACGTGGGCGCTCTCCTGCGGCTCCAGGGTGGCGGCGTCGCCCACGGTGGCGGTGGTCAGCCGGGACAGGTGGTCCGCCGCGTCGCCGAGGTCCTCCAGGCTCAGGCTTCCGTCGGGCTGGTCCCACAGGCGCAGGGCCAGATGCGTGACGGCCTCCAGGAGGACGGCCTCGCTCGGCGCGTCCGGGCCGAGGCGTTCCAGCCGGTGCGCCTCGTAGGCCAGCCACTTGTCCAGGACCTGCCGGTACAGGTCGGCCGCGGTGATCGGGCCGCCGGCGTTGCTGGCCAGGCTGAGCCGGTCCTCGCCGAGGTCGGTGATGAACGCGAGCATCCGCGGGTTGCGGGAGAGCGGCAGCAGTCTGCGCACCCGGTGCAGCAGGTCGAAGCGGGTCTGCGCGCCCTCGGGATCGCGCAGCTGGTTGGTGAGATAGGCGACGATCTGTTCGTCGTCGAAGTTGGCCAGCCGGACCACCTGGCGGTCCGTGCCGAGCTGCGCGCCGAGCGCGGTCAGCACGTCGGTGTCGGTCAGGAAGTGCTGGTCACGGCTGGTGACGACCACCTTCGCCCGGTCCTCGGCGGCCTGCACGATGGTGTCCAGGTGGTTGGTCGCCCGGTCGTAGCTCACCCGGGTGGCGAGCTCGTCGAAGCCGTCGAAGAGCAGCGTGACCCGGCCCTCGCGGCGCAGGTAGCGGAAGACGTCCAGGTCGAACTTGCGCTGGCCCTGCCGGGCGAGCTGCACCGCCACGAGCTCGTCCAGGCTGTACGCCTTCTCGAAGCCACGGAGGTCGATGAGGACCGGCACGGTCGAGGCGTCGTCCTCGGCCATCCGCCGCGCCAGTTCCTTGAGCAGGAACGTCTTGCCGTGCCCGAACGTGCCCAGGACCACGACCAGGCGGCCGTTGGAGGTGCGGACCCAGTCGCGCAGCCAGGTGAGCAGATCGGTGGCGGGCCGGGCCTCGGACGGCGCGAACGACGGTGGCAGGAACTCGGTGAAACGCTGCGGCACGTAGAGGTCCGACCGGTAGACCTGGTCGTGGGTCAGCTCGGCCGCCTGGTTGCGGGCGAAGAGCGCGAGATCCGGGCCGACCTGGTAATCGGGGAAGGTGATGAGCTCGACGTCGTGGGTCCTGGCGAAGGCGTGGACCTCCGGGCCGGCGGCGTCGCCGGAGTGCACGAGATGGGCGATGCCGGTGCGGAAACGGGCCAGCACCTCCACGAACCACTCGATGTCGGCCCGCGACGGCGTGCCCGCGCACACCCCGACCGGGTACTGCTCCGCCGGCCCCAGATCACCGCGGTTGCGGTCGGGTGAAACCCGCAGGTACGCGAGGTGGTCCGAGTTCTGCCGGTGGACCGGCACGATCTCGGCGCCCTTGTTGCGCAGGGTGCACACCTCGGCCACCTGCGCGGTGAGCCGCCGCATGGCTGGTGGTGGCTCGGGCCGGCGCGGGCGGGGGATCGGCCGGCGCGGATAGGGGTGCGGCAGACGGATCGGCTCGGCACCGGGCGCGGTGCGGACGGTCTCCGGCCGTGCCTCGATGAGCTGCCAGGCCGGTCCGCTGCCGAGGATCGGGACGCCGGCGTCGCCGAGCCGGGACAGGAGGGGCTCACCGGCCTGCCCGTGCAGCACCACATCCAGATGCGGGCCCAGCATCTCGGCGAACCGGCCCGCGTCGGAGATGGCGCCCGGCCCCTCGGGCCGGTGGTGGATCACCCCGATCCGCAGCCAGTCGCGGCGATCGGCGGTGTCCAGCTGGTTGGCGAACCAGTCGATCTGGGTGTCGCCGAGACAGCCGTGCTCGTCCTGCTCCAGGTGGGTCAGCGCCATCGTGGAGTTGAAGCCGGCGACCACGACCCGCAGGGCGGGGAATTCGGTGAGGGACCACGGCTGGTCCTTGGGCAACTCCGCGCCGTGGAACCGGCGGAGCATCGTGGAGAACGGCTGCCATTTCTCCCAGTACGGCGGGACCGCCTTCTCCTCATTGGACTCGCGTCGCATGAAGTAGGCGTGGCACATGCCGCGGTTGACGTCACGGGTGCCGGGGACGAGAACGATGCGCCGGCTCTCGATCCCGAGGGCGTCCCGGAGTGCGCTCAGGAACTGATGAGCGGCCTCGTATTCGCCGGTCGTCGCGCGTTCGGCGAGATCACCGGAGATCATTATCAGATCGGGCGGCGCCGGTGCCCCGGCCGAAGAGAGATCATTGAGCAAATCGTCGACGAGACCGCGGATCTCATGCTGCGAGCGCGTTCCCGCTTCGGGGGAACGCACGGCGGCCGGAAAGTCCCGGCAGTGCAGGATCATGATCGGTGACGTGGCGTAAACCGGCGTTCTCCCAACTTGCGGGAGCCCTCTCCTGAGGTCGAAGGCCTTCGGAGCGATCTCGGATGACCATGCGAGTCACGAGACTAGCAAGCATTGATGATCCATTGCAGGGGTTTCCCTGATACGGATTAACGTGACTAATGTCCACAATGTTCGGGGTCCCCGGCGGGGCGGTGAGAGGATATGCTACGCCGCAGAAGATCGGTGATTCCTGAGGTGTCGCGCGACTTTGGCCGGTCGCAAAGCACATTTACCAGGGCGAATGAACGGTGGTTGCCGACCGATGAGACTCCAGCCGCGCCAGGAATTGCTGTCAGTGTGGAAGTCGATATCACGCTGGTGCGGCCCGGCCCGGTCCTTCAACTGGGCCGACCGCGGCGGGCGGAATTCGATCAGCGACGCCGAGTTGCTGCTGTGCCTGTTGCTGCCACCGCAGCGGCTGACCGAGATCCGCTTCGACCGGCCGGACACCACCCAGTCCGACGTGCTGCAGGCGCTCGGATCGTTCGGCGGGCCGGTCGACATCCCGCAGCGGGTGGTCGAGCTCATCGGGAGCTACCTCGCGACGTACACCGATCCCAAGACCCAGCTTCCGGTGTTCGCCGGTGGCAACTATCTCACCACCGCGCCCGACGACCACCGTGAGCCGACCGAGGAGCAGCTCGAGCTCGAGGTGGTGGACGCGTTCGCCACCTCGGTGGTGCTCTGCAGCGCGGTGATCCGGTTCCTCCGCGACTACCGCGGGCAGGTTCAGCGCAGGGGTTATCTGGACGAGATCGCGCGGGTCGAGGGGGAGACCCAGAAACGGCTCACCGCGGCGATGGCCGGCCTGCAGCGCAGCTTCACCATCAGCGTGTTCGACGCGGACAGTCCGCAGGGCAGGGTGCTGCGGGAGACGTCGTTCCCAGGCTCGGACTACTCCGGCGACCTTGTCGGCCGGATCCGGCGTTCGCTGCGGCCGGTCATGGCCGGTCTGCGCGAGCTGGGAACCTTCAACGACCAGGTCGACGACCTGCTGGACAACCGAGGGGACAAGCTGTTCGAGTGCGGATGGTCCTGGGGCGTGGTGCAGGGCGCGCCCGAGGTGAAGACCTCCATCGGCACCTTCAACGCGCCGGGCCCCGCCGAGCCGGCGCCGTATCTCTACTTCACCGTGGTTGCGATCGACGGCATCCGGGACCTGTTCTCCCAGGAGACCAGGCTGGCGGGCCTGCTCAACGAGGAGCAGCAGTCATTGGCCCGCGTCCTGCAGTTGCAGTGGGACCTGGCCCAGCGGTACTGGTCGGCCGTCGCCACCCTCGGCGATCAGCGATGGCCGGTCGAGGAGCTGCCCTGGCGGACCACCGACGAGGAGGAGAGCGACTACTACAGCCTCCTGGTCGTCTCCCTGGTCCGGCATGCGCTCGCCGACCGCGGCGCACCCGACGCCGACCTCGCCCGGATCACCAACGTCCTGTCCGATCTGGCCGACCGCGGCCGGATCCGGCGGCGCCCGCTGGCCGACGACCCCGCGCTCCAGATGCACCAGCCGGGCCGGTGGGTCACGCTCGTCGGCGCGGACCAGGTGGGGGCGGACTCCCCGCCGATCGGCTGGCGGCTCGGCGAGCTGTCCAGCCTGCTCCTCGGCCGCGTGCTCGCGATCGCGGCGCAGGTCAACAACCCGCAGCAGGAGGCCCGTCTGGTGGGGCTGGCCGACGACATCTGGCGGCATCTGCACCAGCGCCGCCTGGGTGACGACACCCCCGGCGCCGGCCTTTGGGACGACCCCAGCAGCGTCTACCCGACCCTGCCCCGCCGGGACAAGCCCAGCTGGTACCACACCACCCGGGTCGTGCAGTGCATGAGCACCGCCGCGGAGTACATCCAGCGTGAATCCCCACCCGGCTCCCGATTGTCCGAATATGCGGCTGACCTCCTCGGCGAGGCCGAGCGGGTCTTCGACAAGGAGCAACTGCGCAACTCCAGCGGCGGCGGCCCCGCTCTGCGCGACAGCCTCACCAAGCAGGGCATCGGCATCCGCCGCGCCCGTCAGTTGATGGCGACCCGGCCGGGCAGCGCCGTCGCGATCCTCCACGCGGTCCTGCGCGAGCTGGACAAGCTCGCCGCGGCCCGGGAAGCGGCTGGGGACTAGGGTGCTGGTCTTCGCGGCCTCCGACAAGGGCGGTACGGGGAGGTCGGTCACGAGTTGCAACGTCGTGTACCGCAGCGCCCTCTCCGGCTCCGACGTCTGCTACCTGGACTTCGACTTCGGGTCCCCGACCGCCGGATCGATCTTCCAGATCAACGATGTCACCCGGGGCGTCCGGCGTGGCGGTATGCACTCCTACCTGCTGGAACCGGACATTCAGACGACCGGCGAGCCGCACCGCATCGACGTGTGGACCCAGTCGTCACGGGCCAGTCTGCGGCAGCGGCCACCCGGCTCCGGCAAGCTGATGCTCTTCCCCGGCGATCAGGACGGCGGCGAGTTCGGGCCGGACAAGGAGGCGCTGCGCCGCTGCGTGCACCTGCTCCAGGCGCTGGACGAGGAGTTCGACATGTGCCTCATCGATCTGAGCGCCGGACGGTCGTACGCGACGCAATTGGTTCTCGAGGCGACAGCGGATCCCGCCCTTCGTGGCGTGGCGGCCCGCTGGCTGGTCTTCCACCGGTGGACCCGGCAGCACATCCCGGCCGCGGCGGGGCTCGTCTACGGCAAGGACGGGATTCTCGACGTCGGGGTGCGGGCCGGCCACGACAAGGACGAGTTGCAGGCGGCGATCAAGTTCGTCCGGACCGCTGTGGTCGACCCGGACTCGATCGAGCTGAGCGGTCTGCGCCCGGCGCAGGTCGCCTGGCTGCGTGACTGCGACGAGGATCTGGGTCAGCTCGCCGCGAAACACCAGGTGGGCCGCCGGGCGATGCTGGGCGAGGTCCCGCTCGACCCGGTGCTGCAGTGGCGCGAGCAGCTGATCTCCGACAACGATGTGGTGGCGCGGGACATCGCCAACAACGCGACAGTGGACGCGTTCGACGACCTAGCCCGCAAGCTCGCGGCAGACGAGGAGTGGGCCAGCCTATGAGAGACGGCACCGGATTCTCCGAGTCCACCGCTGACACCCGGGTGGAGAAGACGCCGCTGTCCCACCTGTCGGTCGAGCTGGGCCACTTCTACGCCCCGGACCTGGAGCTGGACGAGCACTTCTTCATCGAGCACTTCCGGCGGATCGGCGTGTGGTTCGCCGCCGCCCGGTCCGCCGCCGAGAACGCGAACCTGCGAGCCCCGCGGATCAGCACGTGCGTCCTCATCGACGACTATTTCGGACTGCCGGAGCCTCCCGTGGCCCTGATCCCGAAACTCGTGGCGGCGGCCCGCAAGGCAGGACTCGAGATCGATTATCTGGTACGGGAATCGGGCTGCGCCAACAACGTGGCCGGCGTCGCCCGCAACCCGGCGGAGCCGGAGACCGGGCCGCCCGGGCTCTCCCTCGCCGAGCTGGTCGAGGCACGTCTGGTGGAGGATCCGCCCCCGAACACGACCGCGGCCCGGCCGCCGGTGAGCCACACGGGCTGGCTCTGCAACGGGCAGCGGTCACCGGCGACCGAGACGCACGAGGCGATGAAACGGCCCACGGCGTGGCGTCCGCCGGCCGAGAACGCCGCGGTCAACCACTCGATCTTCGCCGACATCGAGCTGTGGCGGGAGGAGGCCGACGGCCGGCTCTGGTCGTGCGCGATGCTGGCGGCCGTGTGGCAGTTGCTGCGGCTGGGACTGCTGCGCGACAACGGGCGTTCGGTCGCGGTGCCGCACCCACCGCCGCCGGACCTGCCGGACAACTGGTCGGCGCTCCCGATGGTCCTGCGGATCAACGATCGGGCGGCGCCGTTCAACGCGTACCGGGCGATGACCGTCTGCGCCCCGCTGTTCCTGCCCATCGAGAACGCCGTGCGGACGATCCTGCAGCAGGTGGCGGTGGACCCGGCCGTGCTCGGCCAGGTCAGCGATCGGGCCAAGGGGGAGGGGATCTCGCTGCCGCTGGAAGTGGTGGACCGGATCGAGTACCTGTTCGTCGACACCGGGCCGGTGCGCGGTGCTGATCCTGGGTGAGGTTCTGACCGCGGCGCTGCGCCACTCCGGTGGCATGCCCCGCGACCGCGTCGAGGACGCACTGGGGCTGCTGGCCGGCGAGCGGGTGAGGACGTTCGAGCGGCCGATCAGTTACGCGGTGAGCCCGAAGACCTACACCGGCGTGGACTGCCGCATCGTCGCCCGCTCGGGCGCCAAGGTGCGGGGTGTCGGCACGCTCATGGGCCGGGCCTGCCTGACCGGCGGCCGGGTGCTGCAGAGCTCCGCGGTGACCCGGATCGAGCCGGTCGCCGGTGGTTTCCGGCAGCCCTGGTCGCACTACCTCGCGCGTCTCGGGATGGTGGAGGCGCTGGGCCGGCCCGACCTGCCCGGGACGGCGGATGCCCACCTCCTCGCAGACCGGTCGTCGTCGATGATGGGCATGGGCGCGCTCTGCGTCCGCCTGCTCACCGGGATCCAGGGCTCCCCGGTGCTGGACCGCAAGCCGCCGGTGCGGGCCCGCCGGACGGTGCTGCGCTGGGCGGCGACGATCAAGGACGGCGCCGAGGACGTGAAGTGGCACTTCGCCGTCCGGGAGGACGGCCTGCGCACGGTCCGGCTGGAGCTGGGCCCCGCGCAGATCGACGACATCGTGAATCTGTGTGAAGATCTTGCGCTGCACGACTGGTTGCTGACTGCGCTGATGTCCATCATCGAGCAGAGTCAGATCGGTGTGGAACAGCCCGCGCAGAGCGTCGTCAAACTTCGGCCCGCCGTCGATCACCTGCTCCATCTCTGGATGCCGGCGGCCCGGCTCGACGGGTTCGCCCTGTCGGTCTGGGAGGGACTCGAGAGCCGGCCCGGCCTGTCCCGGCAGTGGGACGCGTCGGTGCGCCGGGTCCGGGATCAGATGGCGATGGCGGCGGCGTTGGTCAACAATCGGCCGCCGGAACGCAAGCAGCTCTTCGGCTGAGCTCTGCCGGACACGAACGGATTACCTCGTGGCCGCGAGTGACCACCACTGTCCCGGTCCTCCTGGATCATCGCCATCGGTGCCACGCGCTGCGGTTTTATAGCGGTCCGTGCATAACGCAGACTTGGCGCGTTTCTGGCCGTTACGGCGGGTAAGCTTGTTGGACACACCATTAAGTGGGTAGGGTCCGCTTCTGTTTCGCGAGAAATGCCAAGCGGGCGTGGATCATGGGCCCGGAATTGCGGCTGGACGCGAAACTTTTTCATGTTCAGTGGCTTGGGAAACGGCGGGTGACGTGTTGCATACCGGAAGCGCCGTAACCGACCAGGTGCGGCATGCCGCGCCCGGCTGGGATGCCGACGTGGAGATGCTGCGGACCGCGGGGCAACTCGAGGCCGCCGCGCAGTTGTTGTGGAACGTGTGGGGAGCGCGGACCGAGGCCGAGCGCACCGAGGTGATCAGCACCAGCCTGTTACGGACGCTGTTCCACACCGGCAACTACGTCGCCGGGGCGTACGTGCACGGCGAGCTGGTCGGCTGCGCCGTCGGCCTGTTCGGCTCACTCGCGTCCAACGGCCGTCCGGACCACCTGCATTCGTCCATCGCGGGCGTGGTGCGTGCGAAGAGTAACCGCGGTGTCGGTTACGCCATGAAGCGGCATCAGCGGCAATGGGCACTGGAGCGGGGTCTGAAGTCGATCCGGTGGACGTTCGACCCCCTGGTGTCCCGCAACGCGTATTTCAATCTGTGCAAGCTGGGCGCCACCGTCGCGTCGTACGAGACGGATTATTACGGCAAGCTCAAGGACGGCGTCAACAACGGCCAGGACACCGACCGGCTGCTCGTCAACTGGGACCTGTGCGACAACTGGGTCGAGCGCGCGATGACCGGCGAGCTCGGGCAGAAACGGCGGCACGCCCTCACCCCCGCGGAGTCCGAGGTGATCGAGATCCCGGACGACATCGCCCAGCTCCGCGAGGATGATCCACTCCGCGCCGAGGTCGAGCGGGACAAGGTCCGTGAGCACTTCCGGTCCCTGCTGTCACGCGACTACCGCGTGGTGGGTATGGACAAGGGTAAGAACTATGTCCTGCTTCCCGTCGGCGTAGAAGCGGGGTACGACGAATGAGGATCGCGCGAATCCGGCTGCACTGGGTGCGATTACCACTCGTGACGCCGTTCCGGACGTCCGTTTACACGGAGTTCGACCGCGAGGCCCTCCTGGTCAGCGTCCACACCACGGACGGCGTGGTCGGCTGGGGCGAGTGTGTCGCGATGGCCGAGCCGGTCTACTCGCCGGAATACCTCGAAGGCTGCGTGCGGGTCCTGCGTGAGCGGCTCATCCCGCTGGTCGAGCGGCTCGTCGAAGTGACCGCCGAGAACGCCCGGGCCGCGTTCACCGCCGTCGACGGAAACCCGAACGCCAAAGCCGTCCTCGAGATGGCGATCCTCGACGCGCAGCTCCGCCGGAAGGGGATGTCGCTCGCCGGGTACCTCGGCGCGACCCGCACCTCCGTGCCGGCCGGCGTCTCCCTCGGCATCATGACCCGCGACGAACTGCGGGAGGCTGCCGATCATTTCTGGAACCGCGAGCACTACCGGCGGATCAAGCTCAAGATCAAGCCCGGGTGGGACGAGGAACCCGTCCGCCTCGTCCGGGAGTTCCTCGGCCCCCACGCCGCCCTCCAGGTCGACGCGAACGGCGCCTACACGCTCGACGACGCCGGCCACCTCGCCCGGCTCGACGACTGCGACCTGGTGATGATCGAGCAGCCGCTCGACGCTGACGACGTCGACGGGCACGCCTTGCTCGCCCGGCGCCTCAAGACCCGGATCTGCCTGGACGAGCCGATCGTCTCCGCGGCGACCGCGGCGCACGCGATCGACGCCGGCGCGGCCGCCATCATCAACATCAAACCCGGCCGGGTCGGGGGTTACCTCGAGGCGCGCGACATCCACGACGCCTGCGGCGCGCGGGGCGTGCCGGTCTGGGTCGGCGGCATGCTGGAGACCGGCATCGGGCGGGCGGCCAACGTCGCCCTCGCCGCCATGGAGCACTTCACGCTGGTCGGCGACCTTTCCGGGTCGGAGCGCTTCTACAAGCAGGACATCACGCCGCCGATCGTGGTGCGGGACGGTCACATCGCGGTCCCGGCCGGGCCGGGCATCGGCATCGAGCCCGACGAGGCGGCCCTCGGCGAGGCGACCGAACGGACCGAGTGGATCGATCTCGCCGCCGGGGTCGTGACCGGTCGCGCCCGCTGACCACGACCGCACCGCGGCTCCGGGTTTCTAACCCGGACCAGATCACCACCATTTCCCGTACGCGGTGAGCCGCGCGTCCGATCTGTCACTGGCCGGGGCCGTCCGCGTGTTGCCGGGCTCGTCCGGTGGGGGTGTCCGCGCGCTGCCAGGCCTGTCCGGTGGGGTTTCCGCGCGCTGCCGGGTCCGTCCGGCCGGGTCCGCCGCCCGCGGGGTCAGCGGAGCCAGACGATGATGCCGGTGACCTTGTGCAGGACGGCGGCGACTCCCGCCCGGACGGCGTTGCCGCAGCGTTCGGCGGTGAAGGACGCCGGGTCGTAGGTGGAGGCGGAGCCCAGGCCCTCGCCGCGGAAGGACGCGCCGGCCCAGTCAGCGGCGGTGACGTTGCCGGTCGGCTCGGCCAACTCGGCGCCGACGACCAGGAACTGCTGGTCCAGGTGGCTGGCGGTGACGATCGCGAGCGGGTCGACCAGTGAGTCGCCGGCGCTGACGATCAGATCGGGGCGAAGCTTGATCGCCTCGCTGATGCTCGCGATGGGGTCGTGGGCGCCGGCGACGATCGTCCGCAGATCGGCCTTCTCGCTCCGGGCCCACTCGTTCACGGCGGTGACCAGCGCTTTCGTCGGCGCGTCGTCGCCGACGGTGAGCAGCACCACGCGGTAGCCCTCCGGCGGGTGCACGCCGGACCACGAGCCCGGGGCCGGCGTGATCGTGCTCTCCGGCGCGGGACTGGCCGAAGGGGCGAGGAAGCCCGGGCCGAGGGAGCCGACGGGGGTGGGCGCGGCGTGGGGCTCGGACCATTCGTCGCCGGAGCCGCAACCGGTGATCAGCATGGCGGCCGCGGCGAGTGTGGCGACGGCCCGGAACGGGTGGCGCAAGGTGGGTCTGCCTCGTGGTGGGGGGTGGTGACGCCCCTTCCTACACCGGATCCGTGGCGTATCAAGACCGGTGGACCACCTTGTCGCCAGTGGTTCGCCTACCGTCTCGATCTTGTTCACCGGAGACGTGCACGGTGCTCAGGCCACATCCGAAGGAGCCACCGTGTTGCGCCGTGCCATTGCCACCGCCGTCCTGGGGGTCGCCGCCACGGCGACCGTCCTGCTGAGTGCCGAGCCGGCGCTCGCCCACGGCTTCAGCTCCACCGTCTACGTCGACGTGACCGCGGGAGACGCCGGTCACGTCCGTACCACGGTGGAGCTGGAGTACGACCTGTTCATCGTCTCGGCCGCGGACTACGAGAAGGACGACCCGCTGTTCCGGGCGGGGACCGACGCGTTCGAGGCCGAGGACGACGCGGCGATGGGGGCGGCGCTGAACGCGCACCGGGACTCCGCCGTCAGGTACGTCACCGAGCGCCTCGGGGTGAAGTCGGCGGGCGCGGCATGCACCGGCACGCCCGTCGGGGACTTCGTCATGGAGGTGCGCGAGGCTGTTCCGTACGCCAGATTGGTCCTCGACTGGAATTGCCCGCAAGCCTCGGACGCGCACGAGGTGCACAGCGGGCTCTTCCCGGACACCGAGACGTATGTCAAAGGCGTCAAGACCATCGTCACCTACGAGCTGGACGGCCGGACCGGCAGCGCGGCGCTCGACGCGAACAAGCCGTCCTTCTCCACCGGGCAGTCGTGGGAACAGCGGTTCGGCGAGTTCTTCCTGCTCGGGGCCGAGCATCTGCTCACCGGCATCGATCACATCCTGTTCCTGCTGGCACTGATCGCCGGTTCCCGCCGGTTGCGGGAGATCGTGCTGGCCGCGACCGCGTTCACGGCGGCGCACTCGGTCACGTTCATGCTCGCGGCGCTGGGCCTGGTCGACGTGCCGGCGTCGGTGGTGGAACCGATCATCGCGCTCTCCATCGCGGTGGTCGCGGCGTGGCATCTGTGGCGGCTCCGCACTCACGTGCCCGACCTCCCGCCGGGCCGCGGCCTGGATCGTGCCGGGTGGACCCGTCTGGGCGTGGTGTTCCTGTTCGGGCTGGTGCACGGTCTCGGGTTCGCCGGGGCGCTCGGCATCGACGAGGCCTTCTCCTGGACGCTGCTGTGGTCATTGCTGGTGTTCAATGTCGGCATCGAGGCGGTCCAGCTCGGTGTCATCGCCGTGGCCTTTCCGCTGCTCATGCTGCTGCGACGTAGGTCACGGCGGGCCGGGCTGTGGACCACCGCCCTCATTTCGGCCGGTGTGTCCGTGATGGGGCTGGTCTGGTTCGTGCAACGGATCACGCAGGGCTGAGGTCTTCCGGTGGGTGCCACCGATGCTCTTGATCTTGTTAACTCCCGGTTCATCCGACCGGACCAGCTTGATCTCGCTCCCCAGAACTTTCTCAGCGGGAAGCCATCTCTCTCATCCGGAACAAGGAACGGACACCGATGAGAACCAACCACTCGAAGCAGGCCTCCGGGTTTGCTCGGAACCGTGTGGCCGCAGGGGCCACCGCGGTCTTCCTCGGCATGGCGGTTGCCCTCGGCAGCGGCCTTGTCACCCCTGCGGCCGCGGCGGACAGCTCCGTCTCCGCGGTGATCCTCGGGGTGGGCGCCAACGAGGCGCAGCGCATCGTGACCTGGTACTCCAGCGTGGACACCGCGCAGCAGATCCAGGTCGCCCCTACCGCTTCCCTGGTCAACGGCGAGTTCCCGGCGAACGCCGTGACCTTCGCCGCGACCGGCGCCGCGAACATCGCCACCAGTGGTGGGTACAACCGGCACGCGACGATCACGGGCCTGCGGGAGAACACCGCGTACACCTACCGGGTGGGCTCCGAGGGCGCCTGGTCGTCGGCGTACCAGTTCAAGACTCAGGACTTCGAGGGCGACTACGACTTCCTGTTCTACGGCGACCCGCAGATCGGCGCCTCCGGCAACCTGGCCAAGGACCAGGCCGGCTGGGAGGACACGCTGGCCGTGTCGACCGCCGCCAACCCCAACGCCGAGCTGCTGGTCTCCGGCGGCGACCAGGTCGAGACCGCGAACACGGAGTCGCAGTGGAACGCCTTCCTGGCCTCCGACAAGCTGCGTCAGTACCCGTGGGCCGCGACCATCGGTAACCACGACGTCGGTGGCAAGGCGTACGAGCAGCACCTCTACACGCCCAACACGGACCGGTCGACCTCGTACTACGCCGACAACTCCGGCGCCACGACGTCGGGCGGCGACTACTGGTACATCTACAAGGACACGCTGTTCATCGACCTGAACAGCAACTCCTACGACAGCAACAAGGGCGGCGGCGACGCGGCCCACGTCGCCTACGTGACCGACGTGATCAACAAGCACGGTGGCGACGCGAAGTGGACCGTGCTGGTCTACCACCACTCGATCTACTCGGCCGCCTCGCACGCCAAGGACGGGGACAACAAGGTACGCCGGGTGGACTTCCCGACGACCTTCTCCAAGCTCGGCGTCGACCTGGTGCTGCAGGGCCACGACCACGTGTACACCCGCAGTTACCTGATCAAGAACGGTCAGAAGGCAGACCCGGCCGAGCAGCCCGGTCAGTCCGAGGTCTTCGCCGGCCCCGGCGGTGTCCTGTACGTGACCGCGAACTCGGCCTCGGGTTCCAAGTACTACGACATCACCAAGCCCGACTCGAGCGGGACCAGCGGCGCGGGCAACGGCCCGGACCCGCTGAAGCCGGAGAACTACTGGTACAACTCCGTGCAGAACCAGGAGCACGTGCGGTCGTACATCAAGGTCGAGGTCCGCAACGACAAGCTAGTCGTGGCGGACGTCCGGAGCGGCACCTGCGCCGCCCCGAACGCCGCGGTCGAGCTGGGCAGCTCCTGCTCCAACGGCTCGGACAAGGGCGTCGGCACGGTTGTCGACAAGGTGACGGTGCACCCGTACCACGGCGACAACCAGGACATCCAGGTGAACGTCCCGACGCTCGCGCCGGGTGAGTTCGGCTGGACCATCGACGGCAAGAACGGCCTCGTCGACCTGGGCACCGCCACCGCGGACGAGGCGTACAACCTCGCCGCGAACGGCAAGATCAACCCGATCAAGGTGTCGGACAGCCGGCGCACGCTCTCCCCGTGGTCGATCTCGGCCAACGTGGGGGACTTCACCGACGCCGGCAAGAGCATCGCCGGCTCGGCCCTGGGCTGGACGCCCTACCTGGTGTCCAACGGCGCCGGCGCGAACCCCGGCCCCGCTGTCGCGAACGCGGTCGACAACGGCAAGGGCCTCGCCGAATCCAGCGTGCTGGGCTCGGCCGCGCAGGGTCACGTCCGTGGCTCGGCGACGCTCGGCGCCTCCCTGAGCTTCAAGGTCCCGGACAGCGTCGACAAGGGCAACTACCGCACCACCCTGACGATCACCGCGCTGAGCAGCTGATCGTTCGACCGGAAGTGGGAGCGGGCGCTGCTTCTGGCGGCGTCCGCTCCGCCGTACCCCCTCAAGGATCTCGACATGCGTCTCAGTCTCGCCGGGCGGACCTCCGCACTCCGTAAAACCGCCTCCGCGGTGATCGGGCTCAGCTTCGTGGCCGCTTGCGCGGTCGTCGGCCTCGGTGCCGGCCCCGCCCTGGCCGAGGGCGATGACGTCACCTGGGCCGTCCGGACCGCCTCCAACACCTACGGCAACGACCGTTCCAGTTACAGCTACGCCGTGAACCCCGGCGGGTCGGCCGAGGACGGGCTCGTCGTCGCGAACAAGGGGGACACCCCGCTGGCCCTCGCGGTCTACGCCGCGGACGGGCTGACCACCTCGACCGGGCAGCTGGACCTGATCGCGCGGGACAAGAAGTCCACCGGGATCGGCATCTGGGTCGCGGCGGACACACCGACCGTCACCGTGCCGGCCGGGAAGACCGTCGAGGTGCCGTTCAAGGTCACCGTGCCGGCGAACGCCACCCCCGGTGACTACGTCGGTGGCATCGTCACGTCGCTGACCGCGCCTGATGCGACGGCTCAGGTCAACGTGGAGCGTCGCCTCGGCATCAAGATCAAGCTGCGGGTCGGCGGCGCGCTGGTGCCCTCGCTCGCTGTCGAGGACCTGAAGGTGGCCTGGTCCGGCGCGGCCCTCGCGCGCGGCGACGCGACGGTCACCTACACGATCCACAACACCGGCAACGCGGTGGAATCCGCGAAGCAGGCCGTCGCGATCACCGGCCCGTTCGGCCGGCTGCGTACCGAAGCTGGCGCCATCGCTGCCCCGCCGGAACTGCTGCCCGGCGAGAGCTGGAAGGTGTCCGTGCCGGTGCACGGCGTGGCCCCGGCCGTGCTGCTCACCGCGACCGCCGAACTGACCCCGATGGTCACCGACGAATCCGGCTCGACCACGGCCCTCGCCCCGATCACCGCGACGGCCCACGTGTGGGCCCTGCCGTGGACCCTCACCGTGCTGCTGATCGTCCTGATCGTGGCCGTGATCGCTCTGATCTGGCTGCGGCGCCGCAGCCGCGTCCGCCGCAAGGCCCGCGAGGAGGCGCGGATCGCGGAGGCCGTCGAACAGGCGCTCAAAGCGAAGTCCGCCTCCACCGATTCCTCTCCGGGGGCGTCTGCCCCCAACGGCTCCTCCACCGGGGACGTCGCTCCGGTCGGCGAAGGCCGGCGCGTGACGGCTCCCGCTTCGCCGGGAGCCACGGCGTCCGACGACGCCTGACCGATCCGTTTCCCCGCTCGGCCCGCGCATCAGAGGTGCGGGCCGGGCGTATTCTCTCTGACGCATCGCGTCTCCCCGTGTTCAGTCTCGCTAGTGGGCCGCGCCCTGAATTCGCCAGAGGCCGACCGCTGCCAGCAGCAATGCCAGGCTCAGGTAGAGCACGGACTCCAGCCACTGGAACGTCCAGTAACGGCTCACCGGCTGGTAATCGACGTCGACGTGCAGGTTCAGCGCGGCGAGGCAGTCCGGAGCCTTGTCGAGCGAACCCGCCACGCAGACGCCGTAGGTGTCGTCGGAGACCCGGGAGCCGTCCGCCGTGCGCAGCTCACTCGTGTTGATGACCCAAGCGCCGGGCATTTTCAGCCCGGAGATCTCCGGATGCTGCCCCAGGAAGCTCAGATTGCGCACCACCTCGGCGGTGATCGGCACGGACAGGCGCTCGGGTGCCATCAGGTGAGGGCGGATCACGTTCGGTATGAGCGCCTGAGTCATGACGAGCACCACCAGGGTGACAGCCATCGCGGGAACGGTCCGCCGGATCAGCAGACCGGCAACGGCCCCGAGGACCAGGGCGAACACCCCGTACGCCACGGGGGCCAGATTCCTCGTACCGAAGAAGATCGTGGAGAAGCGGTCTCCGGTGAACCGGTCGAGGGGGCCGGCCGCCCAGGTCAGCAACGCGCTCACCAGAGCACCGGTGATCACCGCGGCGAGCCCGGTCAGCAGCAGCTTGACGGTCAGCCATCGTCGCCGGGTGATGCTCTGGTTCCACACCAGGCGGTGCGTGCCCGTCTCCAGCTCCCGAGCGGCCAGCGGCGCGCCCCAGAACAAACCGATCAGCGCGGGCGTCAGCAGCAGCACCGCGTCCAGCAGATAGACCCGGCCCTGGAACTGCTCCCGCAGCTCGGCGCCGGAATAGTCACCGCCGCGGATCTGCCGGCCGAGCACCACCAGGCAGCCCGCCAGCAGGATCAGCGCGAACGCCGCGACGAGAGCCTGGGCCCGGAACTGCCGCCAGCTCAGCCAGATCATCGGACAGCCTCCTTGAGGTAGGCCAGCACCAGCGACTCCAGCGAATCCGCGCCGGTGACCAGGGTGTCGACGTCGCCGGCGACCCTGACCCGGCCGCCCGCCAGGACGACCAGGTGGTCACAGACCCGCTCGACGTCGCCGAGCAGGTGGGACGAGAGCACCGCGGACGCGCCCAGCTCGGTCACGGACTCCACCAGGTCGCGCAGGAACGCGTCACGGGCGAGGGGGTCGAGAGCCGCCGCCGGCTCGTCGAAGATCAGCAGCTCGGGCCGCTTGGCGACGGCCAGGGTCAGGGCGAGCTGGGCGCGCTGGCCGCCGGAGAGCCGGCCGGCCTTCTGCCCGGGACGCAGGCCGGAGCGCTCCACCCGGCGGCGGGCGAGCGCGGCGTCCCACCGGGGGTTGAGCCGTGCGCCCAGACGCAGGTGCTCCTCGACAGTAAGAGAGGAATAGACCGGGGTGTCCTGAGCGACGAACCCGACCCGGGCCAGATGGGCGGCGGTCGCGCCGGGCCGGTTGCCGAGCACCTCCAGGGCGCCGGCGGTGGGCTCGATCAGGCCGCAGGCGAGCTGCAGCAGCGTGGACTTGCCGGCGCCGTTCGGCCCGACCAGGCCGGTCACCCGGCCGGCCGGCACGTCCAGGTCGCAGTCGGTCAGGGCTAGGTGTTTGCCGTATCGCTTGGTGAGGCCGGCGGCCTTGAGCACGGAGGACATGCCGACCATCGTGCTGATCCGGGCGGCTCCGCACACCCTTCCAAAGAGGGGGTGGGCAGTACTTTCGGCCGGTACGGCAGCCCGGTGCCCGCCGTACTGTGTCGGCTGTGGAGATTCGCGGACGGCTCGTCGAGATCGCGCTGGGCACCGTGATGGTGGTCGCGGTGCTGCTGACCGCTGCCGCCATCGCGACCACCTGGGGTGGGTGGTATTGGTTGTTCGGTGCGGCGATGGGGTTGTGCCTGAGCGCGATCGCGCTCGCCCGCCGTCGAAAGCCGGTCGTCGCGGCCACCGTCGGCCTGGTGACGGCGATGGCCGCGGTCCTCGTCGCGCGCCTTGCCGGTCTTCCGCGGGAGCCGGGGCCGGCCGGGATCCTCGCGCTCGCGGTGCTGGTCGGGATGGTGGTGCGGAGGAGTTCGTACTCCAAGGCCGTGGCCGTCGTCGCCGGCGCGCTGACAGTGGTCTTCCTGGTGTTCCTGGCCAGCCGGCCGGTGGGCGGTGAGGTGAACGTGGTGGCCGCGCTGAACGCGTTGGGCTGGGCCGGGGCGATCGCGACCGGGCTGGCCCTGCGCCTGGCGGATCGCACGAAGAAGGAGACCGAGGAGAGGGTACGTCGTGACGAACGCCTGGCGCTGGCCCGCGAACTGCACGACATGGCGGCTCATCATCTGACCGGGCTCGTGGTGCAGGCCCAGAGCGCGCGGATCCTGGCGCGGAAACGGCCCGGCGAGCTGGACGAGTCCCTTCAGGAGATCGAGAGCGCCGGGTCGGATGCGCTCACCGCCATCCGCCGGGTGGTCGGGCTGCTGCGCGACGACGATGCGGAGCTGTCCGCGCAGTCGGCGCCGGAGCAGGTGCGTGAGCTGGTCCGGCTTTTCGAACGGCACGGGCCACCCGTGCGGCTCGACCTGCCGCAGGAGACGGAGCGCTGGTCGCCGCGGGTGACCGGGACGGTTCATCGGGTGGTGCGGGAGTCGCTGACCAACATCGCGCGGCACGCTCCACAGGCGAGCGAGGTGGACGTCACCGTCGAACAGGACGACGGGAGCGTCCACGTGCGGATAGCGAACGACGGAGCGGCCACGGGGCTTCCGGCGCGGTGCGGGGGATACGGTCTGATCGGCATGCGTGAGCGGGTGGAGGCGCTGGGCGGCACCTTCCGGGCCGGCCCACGCGACGACACGGGGTGGCTGGTCGACGCCAGGCTCCCGGCGGCCGACCGATGACGATCAGGGTGCTGATCGCGGATGACCAGGAGATGGTCCGCAGGGGTCTGCGCGTGATCCTGGACGACGAGCCGGAATTCGAGGTGGTCGGCGAGGCCGGGGACGGGATCGAGGCGCTGCGGCTGGCCCGGCGGCTGCGGCCGGATGTCTGCCTGGTCGACATCCGGATGCCGGGCATGGACGGGGTCGAGGTGACCCGTGCGCTGGCCGGCCCCGGGGTGCGGGATCCGCTGCGGGTCGTGGTGGTCACGACGTTCGGTGAGGACGAGTATGTCGACGGCGCGCTGCGGGCCGGGGCGGCCGGGTTCCTGCTCAAGGGCGCCAGCCAGCAGCTGCTGGTCGAGGCGGTCCGAGCGGCGCACAGGGGCGAGGCGCTGATCTCGCCGGAGGTGACCGCACGCCTGGTGCGGGAGCTGAACGCGACGCGGCCGGCTCCCGGAACGATCCGGCACAGCCTCACCGACCGGGAGTTGGCGGTGGCGCGGGAGATCGCTCGCGCGCGGACAAATCCTGAGATCGCCAAAGTCTTGTTCATCTCGCTCAGCACGGTGAAGGGACATGTGGCATCGATCCAGAACAAGCTGGGGCTGTCCAACCGGGTCGCGATCACCAACTGGGTCCGCGACAACGGCCTGAGCGGCGAGATCCCGGCCCCGGGCCGGGTGAGCCCGGGTGCCGAATGAGCCCCGGGCCGCAGGCAGAGTGAGCCGCGAACTGGGCGAGCTGCGCGGGCTGGGGTGAGCCGCGGGCTTGGTGAGCCGCGGGTTGGGTGAGCCGCGGGTTGGGTGAGGCGCGGGCTGGGTGAGCCGCGGGCTGGGTGAGCCGCGGGTTGGGTGAGCCGCGGGCAGGGTGAACTCCGGGTAGGGCGGGCCGCTGGCAGGGCGAGTTCCGGGTCGGGTGACCTCGAACCGGGCGAGCCCGGGACGGGGTGCCGGCCCGGATGAGCCCTCCCCGCGGCCCGCGCCCGGGTTACTGGTGGTACGTGGAGAGGAACGTGCGGATTCGGGAGACGGCGTCGTCGAGGACATCGGTGGCGGCGAGAAAGACCAGGCGCAGGTGGTCCGGGGTGTTCAGATTGAAGCCGGAGCCGTGCGAGATGAGCAGGTGCTGCTGTTCGAGCAGGTCCATCACCAGGCGCTCGTCGTCGTGGATCTTGTGGACCTCGGGGTCGAGCCGGGCGAAGAGGTAGAGGGCGCCGGCCGGTTTCACGCAGTCGACGCCGGGGATGTCGACGAGGGCGCGCCACGCGTGGTCGCGCTGTTCCACCAGGCGGCCACCGGGGCGGATCAGCTCCTCGATGCTCTGGTAACCGCCGAGCGCCGTCTGGATCGCGTGCTGGGCCGGCACGTTGGGGCAGACGCGCATGTTGGCGAGCAGTTGCAGCCCGTCCAGGTAATCCGACTCGGCGCTGTTGAAGCCGCTGGTCGCGAGCCAGCCGGAGCGGAAACCGGCGGCCCGGTAGACCTTGGACAGGCCGCCCATGCTGACCACCGGCACGTCCGGCGCGAGGGCGGCGAGCGTGTGGTGCGTTGCTCCGTCGTACACGATCTTGTCGTAGATCTCGTCGGCGAAGATCAGCAGACCGTGCCTGCGGGCGAGCTCGATCATGCCCAGCAGCACGTCCTGGGAGTAGACGGCGCCGGTCGGGTTGTTCGGGTTGATCACCACGAGCGCGCGGGTGCGTTCGGTGATCTTCGACGCCATGTCCTCCAGGTCGGGCGCCCAGTCCGCGCTCTCGTCGCAGCGGTAATGCACCGCCCGGCCGCTGCACAGGTTCACGGCGCCGGTCCAGAGCGGATAGTCGGGGCTCGGCACCAGCACCTCGTCACCGGTGTCGAGCAGCGCCTGCAGCACCATCACGATCAACTCGGAGACCCCGTTGCCGAGCAGCACGTCGTCCGGCTGCACACCGGTCACGCCGAGCGTCTGGTAGTGCTGCGCGACCGCGACCCGCGCCGAATAGATGCCGCGCGCGTCGCTGTACCCCTGAGCGGCCACGATGTTCTGCACCACGTCGGCGACGATCGGCTCCGGCGTGGCCAGCCCCCACGGCGCCGGATTGCCCAGGTTCAGCTTGAGGATCCGGTGCCCGGCGGCCTCCAACTCCTGTGCCCGGCGCAGCACCGGGCCACGAATGTCGTACCGGACGCTCTTCAGCCGCTGCGCCTGCCGCATCGGACCTCCTCCACGAGACGTAGGTCCGATGCTAGGCGGTGCTTCGCAGCGCGGCCGCAGCCCCGGCCGCGCCGCGAAACACCACCTGAGGCGTGTTGACGTCCGGCCGGGCCTGCGGCGTGGTCAGGAGCGCTGCGCGGCCATCGTCTCGACGGCGGACATCAGCAGGTCGATGCCGAAGACGTAGTACCGCTCGACGTCGGGTGCCCGCCTGTAGGTCTTCGCGAATTCGATCATCATCGGGAACCTGTCGGCCGGCAGGCACTCCATCTGGATGCGCTTCTGCCGCCGCCACTCCTCGGCCTGCTCGGCCGGCACGTTCGCCGGGCAGTCCGGCTGCGAGGCGACCAGGCCCATCGAGCCGGTGAGCAGGTACATCGCGATCCAGTACGCCTCCTCGACGTCGAACCCGGCGTCGGCGAGCAGCGCCAGGGTGTCGTTGGTGGCGCGGGTGAAGCTCGGCGTCTGCGTTTTGTCGGTCGAGTGCAGCAGGTCCGGCAGGGACGGGTGGGCGCGCATGACGCCCACCACAGTCTCGACGATCGCGCGGAGTTGTTTCTGCCACGGATCGCCGGCGCTGCGGTCGGCCCGGACGTCGGTCAGCACGTGGTCGACGATGCCGAGCAGGAGCTCGTCCTTGTTCTTGAAATGCCAGTACAGCGCCATCGGGGTCACGCCCAGCTCCTTGGCCAGGCGACGGATGGTGATCGCGTCGACGCCCTCCTCGTCGGCGAGGCGCAGGGCGCGCTCGGCGACGGTCGCCCTACTGAGTCGTTCCGCTGGGGTCACTTGACAACCATACAACGTACAGGTCTCATGTACGAGGTACATGTACGTCGTACAGGTACGCCGTATAGGGGGAGACTGTGGAAAAGAACCGCCGGTGGTGGGCGCTGGTCGCTGTCGCGCTCGGCACCTTCATGACGTACCTCGACAACAACGTGGTCAACGTCGCGTTGCCGAGCATCCAGCGCGAGCTGGGCCTGAGCATCTCCGGGCTGGAGTGGATCACCAGTGCGTACATCCTGGTCTTCGCCGGCCTGCTGCTGGCCGGTGGTCGTCTCGGCGACGTCATCGGCCACCGGACGGTCTTCCTGTCCGGCCTGGGGATCTTCACTGTCGCGTCGCTCGCGGCCGGTCTCGCCGGCAGTCAGGAGCTGCTGATCGGCGCCCGGGCGGTGCAGGGCATCGGCGCGGCGCTGCTCTCACCCGCGGCGCTCGCGCTGATCCAGGAGTTCTTCCCGGATCCGAAGGAGCGCGGCACGGCGATCGGCATCTGGGGCGCGGTCGGCGCGCTCGCCCTCGCGATCGGCCCGCTGACCGGCGGGGTCCTGGCCCAGCACGTCTCCTGGGGCTGGATCTTCCTGATCAACCTGCCGATCGGCGTGGCCACCTACGCGCTGTCGATGATGACGATGCCGCGCGGTGCCCGGCAGAACCACCAGAAGTCCATCTTCCGGAAGATGGACCCGTTCGGCCTGGTCACGTCCTCGGTCGCGCTCTTCGCCCTGACGTACGGCCTGATCGAGGGCGACGCCAAGGGCTGGACCTCCGGCACGATCCTCGGATCCTTCGCGGTCGCCGCCGTCGCCGCGATCGCCTTCGTCGTCCAGCAGGGCCGCACCGAGGACTCGATGGTGAACCTGGCCTTCTTCCGGCTGCGCCTGTTCACCGGTGGTCTGCTCGCCATGGGTCTGTGGGCGTTCGGAGTGTTCGGCATCTACTTCTACATGGCCATCTACCTGCAGAACGTGCTCGGCTTCTCGCCGACCGAGGCCGGCGCCGGTTTCGTTCCGCTCGCTCTGATCACCGCGGTCGGCGCGATCCTGGCCCCGCGCTTCGAAGCCCGCTTCGGCGTGGCCCGGGTGACCGCTTTCGGTCTGCTGGTGATGGGCGCGGCGATCGCCGGCATCGCGCAGTACGGTGAGGGCACCCGATACCTCGACCTGCTCCCGTGGTTCGCGCTCTACGGCGTCGGCGGTGGCCTGCTGATCCCGCTGAGCAACGTGGTGATCGGCGCCCTGCCGAGCGACCGGGCGGGCATCGCGTCCGGCATGCTCAACGTCTCCCGCGAGGTGTTCGGCCTGCTCGGCGTGACGGTGCTGGGGGCGATCCTGAGCAACCGGGCCGGCGCCGCGACCGGCACCGAGCTGCACCGCTACCTGGCCGGCTATCAGTTCTCCCTGCTGGTCGCCGCGGTCCTGATCCTGGTCGGGGTCCCGGTGAGCCTGTGGATGCTGCGCAGGGCAGAGCCCGCGCCGGAGCCGGCGGTGGTCCCTGTGCTTGAGACGGTCTGACGCTGCGTACGGGAGAGGTCGGCCGCCCGTGGTCGACTTCTCCCGTGAAGGTAAGTGCGGTGGTGGCCGGCCTCGTCGCCGTCCTGGTCTCGTTCTCCGGCCCGTTCGCGGTGGTGCTCGCCGCCGCCTCGGCCGCCCACCTGACGCCGGTCCAGATCACCTCGTGGGTCTGGGCCGTCGCCATCGGCAGCGGACTCTCCGGGCTGGTGCTGAGCCTGGTCACCCGGATGCCGGTGATCACCGCCTTCTCGACGCCGGGCGCGGCGCTGCTGGTCGGCTCGCTCGGCGCGTACCGGTATTCCGACGCGGTCGGCGCGTTCCTGTTCGCGGCGGCCGGGATGACGATCCTCGGCTTCTCCGGGCTGTTCGGCCGGATCCTCGCCAGGGTGCCGCGGGGCATCGTCGCGGCGATGCTGGCCGGGATCCTGCTCCCGTTCGCGCTGGACGCGTTCCGGCAGCTCCCGGGTGCGCCGGCGGTGGTCCTCGCGGTGCTCGCGGCGTACTTCCTGGGCCGGCGCCTCCTGCCGAACTACGCGGTGCTGCTGGCGCTCGGCGCGGGCTCGGTCACCGCCGCGTTGCGGCACGAGCTGCACCTGGGCGGGGTCAGCCTCGAACTGACGCTGCCACATCTGACCGTGCCGACGCTGAACTGGTCCGCCCTGGTCAGCATCGGGCTGCCCCTGCTGATCGTGACGATGGCCGGGCAGAACGCGCCGGGGCTCGCCGTCCTGCGGGTGAGTGGTTACCACCCGGATGATCGGCTGTTGCTCGGCGGGACCGGCATCGTGTCGGTGCTGCTCGCGCCGTTCGGCAGCCACGGGATCAACCTGGCCGCCATCACCGCGGCGATCTGCACCGGCGAGCAGGCACATCCCAACCCCCGCCTGCGGTACGTCGCCGGGGTGGCCTGCGGTTTCTTCTACCTGGTCTGCGGTTTCCTCGGGACCGGCCTGGTCGGCTTCTTCACGGCGCTGCCGAAGCCGCTGGTCGCCGCGGTCTGCGGGGTGGCCCTGCTCGGCGCGCTGCTGAGCAGCCTGGCCGGCGCGCTGGAGGACCGGACGTCGCGGGAGGGCGCCCTGGTGACGCTGGCCGCGACCGCCTCCGGGATGACCGTCGCGCACGTCGGCTCGGCGTTCTGGGGCCTACTCGCCGGTGTGGGCGTGCACCTTGTCCTGCAGTGGCGGCAGCGGCTGCCGCGAGATGCGCAGCCAGACGACGAAACCCCAGATCACGAAGCCGGCGTAGACCGCGTAGAGCACCGCTGACGGGTAGTAGCCGAAGTGCAGCAGCTCCGGGACGCCGACCAGGTCGACGGCGATCCAGCAGAGCCAGAACTCGACCCAGCCGCGGGCCATCGCGTACGTGGCGAGCATCGAACCGACGAAGATCCACGAGTCTGCCAGGTAGTACCACCAGGGCACCGGGAAACCCGCGCCGACCTCGCGGAACACGAAGAAGCAGGCGATCACGGCGAGGAGCGCTGCCGAGACCAGGACGAGCCGCTGCCGATGGCCGGCCCAGTGCGGCACCACCGCGACGCCCTGGCCGAGCCGGCGGTTGCGGCGCCACAGCCACCATCCGTACACGCTGGTGAGCAGGAAGAACACCTGGCGGGCGGCCTGGCCGTACAGGGGAGTGCCCTGGTCGTTGCCGACGGCCTGACCGAGGAAGACGGTGAACAGCAGAATGTTGCCGACGATGCCGACCGGCCAGGCCCAGGCGCTGCGGCGCAGGCCGAACAGCGCCGAGGAGAGGCCGAACGCGTTGCCGACGATCTCCCGCCAGTAGATCGCCTGATCCGCGGTCACCTGCCACTTGGCGGTGTAGAACGCGGTCAGCAGGTCATCGAGCCAAGTCACGGCTCATGGTAGGCCCAGGCGAGTTTCCGGCCGGTTTCCGCCCGGGCATAGTGAGGCGGTGACGACAGCGATCTCCTGCCCCGTGCGGACCCGCCTCTACCTGCGGGGGCGGGTGACGAGCCAGGATTTCGCGTACGAGGATCTGGCCGCCGGCCTGCGTGAACACCCCGACGCGGTGGCCTGGCTGGACCTGCTCGAGCCGTCCGCGGCGGACCTCGCCACCGTCGCCGCGGACTACGGGCTGCACCCGCTCGCGATCGAGGACGCCCTGGCCGAGCACGAGCGGCCCAAGCTCGACCGTTATCCCGATCACCTCTTCGTCAACGTCTACGCGGTCTCCGTGCCGAGCGCCGAGGAGAAACCGCGCAAGGTGGAGATCAGCGCCTTCGTCACCAAGCGGGTGCTGATCACCGTGCACAAGGACAAGGGCGACGTCGACCTGCTGACCGAGCGCTGGGACCGGGAGACCGACGCCGCGCTGGCCACCTCCGGGGGCATCGATTTCCTGCTGTACGGCCTTTTCGACGTCGTCGTCGACAGTCAGTACGCGGCCGCCCGCACGATCGACGAGTCGATGGACTCGATCGAGGACGCGATGCTGGGTGAGGGCGGCGCACCCCGTTCGGTGCGGCTGCGGGGTTTCGCCGTGCGCCGGACGCTGGCCCAGCTGCGTCGCGCGGTCGCGCCGATGGAGGACGTGGTCGCCCAGATGCTGCGGCCGGACGGTGACCTGGTCGACGACAGCCTGCGCCCCTACTACCGCGATGTCGAGGACCACGCCGAGCGCGCCCTCGAATCGATCGAGCACTCGCTGACCCGGGTCAACGAGCTGCTCGACGCCGACCTCGCCGAGCAGAGCAACGTCCTCAACGACGTCACCCGCAAGCTCGCCGCGTGGGCCGCGATCATCGCCGTGCCGACCGCACTGACCGGCTATTTCGGACAGAACCTGCCCTATCCCGGTTATCAGCAGCGCTGGGGTTTCGTCGAGAGCACGGTGCTGATCGTCGTGGCCGGCGGCGCCCTCTACTTCTACCTCAAGAAACGTGGCTGGCTGTAGTAACGTCCCTCATTGATCGGGGGTAGCGAATACATGGAACTGAAATCGGTGGATCTGGGGTATGCGAGCGGCGAGCCCGTCCTGCGTGGCGTGACCGTGACCGCCCGCCCCGGCGAGGTGCTGGCCGTCACCGGAACTTCCGGAGCCGGCAAGACGACTCTGCTCAACGCGATGGCCGGCCTGCTCCCGCCGCGGTCCGGCACGGTCACCGTGGACGGCTCGCCGCTCGGCGGGCGGGACGCCGCGGTCGGTCGCGGCGTCGTGCTGATCCCGCAGGAGAACGGGCTCGCCGCGATCCTGACCGCGGCCGAGAACGTGTCCGTCGCCGTGATCGCCACCGGCGGCTCGCCGGCCGACGCCCGCCGCCGGACAGCCGACGCGCTCGCCGCCGTCGGCCTCGCCGGCCAGGCCAACCAGCTGATCGAGGAGCTCTCCGGCGGTCAGCAGCAGCGCGCCGCGATCGCCCGCGGCCTGGCCCTGCAGGGTGTGGTGGTGCTCGCCGACGAGGTCACCAGCGAGCTGGACGCGGCGAACCGGCAGAAGGTCCTGGAGCTGCTCCGGGCCGAGGCGGACCGCGGCGCCACCGTGGTGCTGGCCACCCACGACCCGGAAGCGGCCGCCAGTTGCGACCGTGAGCTGCACCTGGCCGACGGGGTGGCCGGGTGGGCTCGGCCCTGACGCGCTCCGGTTGTCCACAGGGCGAAACTTCCGGACACCACGGAAGGCGATGAGCGCGTAACCTCCCCGGTGACCCGGGGGGAGGATCGATGTTCGCGCTCGTTCTCGGCGCGGTGCGGACCAGGACCGCGCAGGTGCTGACCATTCTCGTGCTGGCCCTGCTGGCCGCCGCCGTCGCGGTGGCCGGTCCCTGGTTCGCGTTCGCGGCCGCCGGCCGGTCCGCGGCCACCGACCTCGCCGCGGCGGACGCGGCCGAGCGGGTGGTCTCCGCCCAGCAGGCGATCACCACGCAGGGCGAGCCCGGCCCCGCGCTGGAGCAGTTCACCGCCCGGGTGCGCGAGGAGCTGCGGCTGCCGGTGACCCAGCCGACCGGCGGGCTCGCCATGTCGATGAACCTGCGGCAGGGCGCTGACGACGCCCCGATCCGGCTGGCCTACCGGGAGGGCCTCTGCGAGCACGTGCGCCTCGACGGCCCGTGCCCCTCCGCGCCGGGCGAGGGCGCGATCAGCGAGGAGACCGCCCGGCGGCTCGGCGTGGCCCGCGGCACCACCCTGGCGGCCGGGTCGTCACTGGTCAGTGGCGTGGTCGCGGTCAAGGTCGTCGCGCTCTACACCCGGCTCGACCCGGACGGGCCGTTCTGGGCGCCCGAGCTCGCCCACGCGGTCGCCGGTCTCGACCCGGTGTTCGTGCCGCTCACCGCGTTCCGGGAGAAACCACTCTGGAACCCCACGGCGACGTACGACGTGGTCCTGCCCGACGAGCTGATCCGCACCGACGGTGACCTGGCCGCCAAGCTGGCCGCCGCGGACAACCGGCTCGGCGTCGACGAGTTGCAGGTCACCGTCAACTCCCGGCGCCTGCTGTCCACCATCGAGCGGGATCGGTCCACGGTGCTGCGTGGCGTGCTCACCGCCGGGGTGCAGCTGATCGTCCTCACCTGGTTCGCGATCGGCCTCGCCGGGCGGTATACGTCGCGTGATCGCCGGGCCGACGCCGCCCTGCTCAAACTGCGCGGGGTGAGCCGCTCCGGCACACTGCGGCTGGCCTGGGGTCAGCACCTGGTGCCGCTCGTCGCCGGCGTGCTGCTCGGCGCGCCGGCCGGCTGGCTGCTGGCGCGTGCCCTGACCGGCCCGGTCACCGCGGCCGCCGACCAGCGGGCGGCGCTGATCTGGTCGGCGATCGCGGCCGGTGCGGTGCTGCTCGGCGGCCTCGCCGTCCTTGCCCTGGTCGAGGCGTCGCTGCTCGGCCGGCCGGTGGCGGTCCTGCTGCGCCCGGCAGCCGGCGGCGGCAACCCGTGGTGGTCGCTGCTGGCCGACGCGCTGCTGCTGACGATCGCCGCGGCCGCGCTCTTCCAGGCCGGCTCCGGCAGCCCGGTGGTGGGCGTGGACGCGGCCGCCCCGGCCCTGGTCGCGCTCGCCGTCGGCCTGGTCGCCGCCCGCCTGCTCGGCCGCACCGCCGCCCGCACCGGCCGGGTGGCGCTGCGCGGGGGGCGGCTGCGGCTCGGGCTGAGCGCTCTGCAGATCTCCCGCTCGGCCGGCGCGGAACGCCTGTTCGCGCTGATCGTGGTCGGGATCGCGCTGTTCGTGACGGCGGCCGGCGGCCAGTGGGCCGAGCGGGAGAGCCGTGCCGCCCGCAGCACCGCCGACCTGGGCGCGGTCCGGGTCCTCACGGTGCCCGGCACCAACCGCACCGCCCTGCTCGACGCGGTTCGCCGGGCCGACCCGGGCGGCCGCGAGGCGATGGCCGCCGTGGTCGGCCTCGACAACCAGCTGCGCGTGCTCGAGGTCGACACCACCCGGCTCGCCGCGGTCGCCGCCTGGCGAGCGGAGTACGGGGCGGTTGCCACGCTGCCGGCGACCACCGCCGCGGCGAACGAGCCCGGCCTGCCGCCGATCACCGGTAACCGGCTCACCCTGAGCTTCCGGCGGGACGGCCCGGAACCGGTCGCGCTCGGCCTGACCCTGCGCCACGAGGCCACCGGCGCGCCGGTCACCGTCTCGTTCGGCGTGCTCGGGGCCGGCGAGGGGACCGCGGTGGCGCCCGTGACCGGCTGCACCGCCGCGCCCGGCTGCCGCATCGTCAACTGGTCGCTGACCACCCCGCCGGACCAGAACGGGCGCAACCGGCCCCCGCCGCAGGGCGCCGCCGTCGCCCTGCGCGAGCTGCGGCAGGACGGCGCCGAGCCGGTCGTGCTGGACCGGGCCACGCTCGCCGACATCGGCCACTGGCGGCCCGGCACGGCCGGCTCAGCGCTCGACGTGGCCGCCGCGGACGGGACGTTGCGGCTGGCCGCCGACGACAACAGCGGCAACCTGCAGCACGTCGGGGCGCAACTGTGGGCGGCCGGCACGCGCGGGCCGGCGCCGGTGGTGCTGGCCGGGCCCGCCCCGGAGGACTGGCGGTACGGCGATGCGCTGCTCACCGCGTACGGGGAGCCGGCGCCGGTCCAGGTGACCGCGACCGTCCCCGCGCTGCCGGTGGTGGGCCGCTCCGGCGTGATGGTCGACCTGGACGTGACACGCCGGCTGGCCGGGGTCGCCGACGCCGGCGGTCAGTTCCAGGTCTGGCTCGCGCCCGGCGCCCCGCCCGGCATCGTCGACGCGCTGACCGCCGCGGGCCTGACCATCGGCACCGACACCACCGCCGGGCAGCGGGCCGACCGGCTCGGCGATCAGGGGCCGGCCGCGGTGGTCCGGTTCGCGCTGCTCGCCGGGACGGCCGCGATGCTGCTGGCCGCGGTGGCTGTCGCGGTCGGGGTGACCGCCGAGCGCCGCTCGCTCGGCGATCAGCTGCACGCTCTGCGCCACCAGGGACTGCCGGCCCGGGTCGCGGCGGCCGCCGGGTTCGCCGGGCCGGCCGCGCTGATCGTGGCCGGGGTCCTGACCGGGGTGCTGGCCGCGATCCTGAGCGTGGCGGCGACCGGCAGCCCGGTGCCCGACTTCACCGACGGCTGGCGGGTGCTGGGCGGGTTCACACCGCTGGCACCCGGCGTGACGGTGCTGGCAGCTCTCGCCGCGCTGGTGCTCTTCGGCCTGGTGGTCTGGTTGACCCTGCGCTCGCTGATCCGGGGGTTGCGGCGATGATGACGCTCGTTCTGGCGATGGTCTGGCACCGGCGTGGCCAGGCGATCACGCTCGCGCTGCTCTCCCTGCTGGCGGTGGCCTCGGCGGTGGCGGCTCCGGCGTACCTGATCGCGGTCGGCCGGGCGGTGGCCGCCGGCCAGATCGCGACGGCGTCGACCGGTGAGCTGACGCTGACCGTGCGCGGCGTGCAGGACACGACGACCGGCGGTGGCTCCGGGGACGAGTTCACCCAGATCGGCGGGGCCCTGATCGCGCTGCCCGGGTTCACGTACTACTACTCGCGGGAGACCCCGACGGTCGGCCTGGAGCAGACCGATCGGTACCCGTCGCGCCTGGTCTTCCGGCAGGACGTCTGCACGCATGTCCGGATCACCGCCGGGCGCTGCCTGTTCGGCGAGAGCGACGTGCTGGTCGGCGAGCAGACCGCGAAACGGCTCGGCCTGGCCCCGGGCGACGCGATCACGGTCTCCGCGGCGATCCCGGACAGCTCGGCCGGCGTCCCGCGGTATGTGGCCGCCGGCAAGCCGAAACCGCTGGTCGTCGCGGGAACCTACCAGGCTGTGCGGCCCGGGGAGACGTACTGGGGACGGCACGGCTACTTCGTCAGCGGCCCGGACGTCGGGCCGGGTGAGCCCCTCTTCACCACGTCGATGACGTTCCCGGCGATGGACCGGACCCGCACCGAGATGTCGATCGACGGCATCGCCGCGTCCGGGACGCTCGACGCCGGCCGGCTCGCCGGGCTGCGCTCCGAGCTCAACCGGCTGAACGACGCGGCGGCCGAGGTCGACGAGACCCTGCAGATCGACACCGACATCCCGCGCCTGCTGGACCGGATCGACGAGGGGCGCGCCGGGTCCCGGCTCCTGGTCCCGGTGCTGGCCGTGCCGCTGGTGCTGCTCGCCGGTTTCAGCATCTACCTGACCGTGGGGTATGGCGCCGAGGGCCGGCAGAGCGAGCTGGCCGTGGTCGCGCTGCGTGGCGCCCGGTGGTGGTCCCGCTGGTGGCTGGCCGCGGGGGAGAGCCTGATCGCGGTGCTGGCCGGGTCGGTGGCCGGCTGCCTCGCCGGGCAGCTGCTGATCAACGTGGTCGCCGCGATCCGGTTCCCGGGCATCGGCCAGGACGCCGACTGGTCGTCACTGCGCTACGCCCCGATCGCCGCCCTGATCGCGCTGCTCGCCGCCGTCGCGGCCCAGCGCCGCCAGCTGACCCGGCCGGTCGCCGGCCTGCTCCGGCGGATCCCCGCGCCCGGCTCCGGGCGGGTGCCGTTCGGCGAAGCGGTGCTGCTCGTGCTGGCCGTGCTCGCCGGCGGCCAGCTCTACCTGTCGAAGGGCTCGCTGACCGGGATCGGGCTGTTCGCACCCGCGTTCGTGCTGCTCGTCCTGGCCCTGCTGCTGTCACGGGCGCTGCTGCCGGTGATCGGCCGGGCCGCGGCCCGGGCGCTGCGCCGCGGCCGGCTCGGCCCCGCCCTGGCCGGCCTGCAACTGACCCGCCGGCCCGGCGCATCCCGGCTGTTCGCGTTGCTGGTGGCGGCCGCGGCGGTGGCCGGGTACGCGGGCTGCGCGGTCGACACCGGGGTGCGCGGCCGCGACACCCAGGCACGGCTCGGCTCCGGCGCGGAACGGGTGCTCTCCGTGGAGCCGGTCTCCGGGCGGCAACTGCTCGCCGCCGTCCGCGCCGCCGACCCGGACAAGACCTGGGCCATGGCGGTCACCCAGCTCTCCAGCGGCGGGGACACCGCGGTGACCGGCCTGGTGGTGGACGCGGCGGCCCTGGAGAAGGTGGCCATCTGGCCGTCGGACGGGCCTTCCGCGCGTACGGTCGCGGAGCGGCTCCGGCCGGTCGACGCGCAACCGACGGTGATCGACGGGCCCGAGCTTGCCGTCGACGTCACCAGCAGCAGCGACAAGTTGCAGCTCTCGGTGTCGGTCTCCTCCGTCAGCGGCGAGACGGTGGTGGATCTGGGGCGGCTGCGGGCCGGGCGGGCGACGTACCGGCAACGGCCGCAGGTCTGCGCCGGCGGCTGCCGGATCAACGGCATCCAGGTCGGCGGGAGTGGGCGGGACAAGGTCAAGGCCCAGCTGGTGATCCACTCGCTGGGGGACAGGTGGGCGGTCTCCGGCAAGGCGGCCCGGCTCACGACCGGCCCGGAAGGCCTCGCGCTCGAGCTCGACGTCTCGCCGGCGTACGCGGAGGTGGCCCGGCTCCGACCGGCCGGGGTGCCGGATCCGCTGCCCGTCGCGTACGCGGGAGGGGCTCCCGAGGTGGTCCAGGGACTGGCCGACGACCCGGTGCGGATGACGCCGGCCGCGGCGCTGCCGGTGGTGCCGAGCCTCGGGCGCCAGGCGTGGATGGCCGACCTGGGATACGTCGGCATGCTCGCCTCCGGGACCCGGCGCGCGGCGGCGGCGCAGGTCTGGCTGAACCGGGCGGCACCGGCCGACGCGATCGACCGGCTCACCGCGCAGGGACTCACCGTCCTCGACGACACCGGGACAGCGGCGGTACGGGAGCGGCTGGATCAGCAGGGGCCGGCGCTGTCACTCGGGTTCTACCTGCTCGCCGCCGGGCTGGCGACGCTGCTCGGCGTGGGCGCGCTGGTGCTGACCGTGGCCGTGGACCGGGGGCGGCGGGCCGAGGACCTGATCGCGATGCGGGTCCAGGGTCTGCGGCGGGGACCGGCCGGGCAGGCGACCTTCTGGACGTACCCGGTGCTGGTCACGGCGGCGGTCGTGGCCGGGATGCTGGTCGGGTTCGCGGGCTGGTGGCTGACCGGGTGGGCGCTGCCGCTGGCCGGGGTGAACCCGCCGGACCTGCCGCTGCCGGGGCAGCCGCGGGCCGGGGTGCTGGCCTGGTGGGCGGCCGCGATCCTGCTGCCGTACCTGGTGGCCGCGGTGCTCGGCGGCCGTGACCTGCGCCGCCGGGTCGGCTGATCCGCACATACCGGGTCACGAGATTTCTCGCCAGAGCCGAAAGACCCTGGCGAGATTGATCCACGGGCGTTCCTGATCCGTTCTCGTGCATGAACAAGCTTTGCGAGAGCTGTGGAGGAGGTTCGTGTGGTCGCCATCGAACTGGGAACGCGTCTGCGTCACGTGACGTGGGCTGCCTTTGCGGTAGTGGCGTTGTTGCTCCTGCCGCCGCGCGCGGCGCAGGCCGCCGAGGACCCGGGCGTGCCGGTGCCGCCGAACCAGCTGATCACCGACACCGGCGAGGGCGAGGTCTCCGCGGCAGACCGGGACTTCGCGAACAAGGTGCGGCTCGCCGGGCTCTGGGAGATGCCGGCCGGCCAGATGGCCCAGGAGAAGTCGGACGACCCGCGGATCAAGTCGATCGGCAAGGAGATCGCGGCGCAGCACACCGTGCTCGACCAGATGGTGCGGACCGCCGCCAAGAAGCTCGACCTCGACCTGCCCGACAAGCCGAACGCCGACCAGCAGGGCTGGCTCGGCGAGATGCGCGCCGCCGAGGGCAAGGAGTTCGACCAGATCTTCGTGGACCGGCTGCGGGCCGCGCACGGCAAGATCTTCCCGGCGATCGCGACGATCCGGGCGAGCACCCGCAACGACACGATCCGGAAGCTGGCGCAGCGGACCAACCAGTTCGTGGCGACGCACCTGACCCTGCTGGAGAGCAGCACGCTGGTCGACTTCGACGAGCTGCCGACCGCGCCGCCGCCGGCCGCCGCCACGGCTTCGGCCAAGGACACCACGGCGGTGCTCTCCGCGAACCAGACCGCGACCGGTCAGCAGTCGTCGCAGGTGACCACCCCGGTGGTTGCGATCGTGGTCGTCGCGGCGTTCGGGGTCGCCTTCCTGGTAACCCGCAAGATGTGGCCGAGCAATTCCCGCCGTCGCCGCCGCTACTACTGACCGGCCGGTGCGCCAGTGCCGGGTCTCGGCTGGCGCTCACGGCTGGAAAACGCTCGTTCCGGGACCATGAGTGCCAGCCGGGATGCGGTGGCGCTGCAGGGGAGGGAGCTGCGGCGGGGGTTGCGTCGGTTACGGACTTGTGCGGGTCAGGCGGCGGTCTCGGAGCTGCCGGGGACGAGGGTGACCTCGCCGTCGATGTGCTGGACGGTGAACAGCGTCCCGGGCGGATAGGAGCCGAGGACCTCGGGCGGGAGCTGGACCGTGCCGTCGCCGGCGACCACCGCGAAGTCCTGCCCGTCGCGGCCCTCCGCCCCGACCCGGCCGTCGCGGATGGTGACCGCCCGGCCCAGGCGCGCCCCGACCTCGTTGTCGTGGGTCACCACCACGATCGTGGTCTCCCGCTCCTGGTTCACCGTTTCGAGTGCGTCCAGCACCTCGTCGCGGCCGGCCGTGTCCAGCCGGCTCGTCGGCTCATCGACCAGCAGCAGCCCCGGGCCGGTCGCGATGCCGACCGCGAGCGCGGCCCGCTGACGGCCGCCGGGGGTCAGGTCGGCCAGCTTGCGACGGCCCTGACCAGGCAATCCGACCAGGTCGAGGATGCGGTCGGGATCGTCGAGCTTGATGCCCCGGGTGTGCGCCGCGCGGCGTTGCGCGAGCCAGATGTTGCGGTGCAGCGTCGCGTACGGCAAGAGGTTGCGCGCCGCGCCCTGCAGCACCACCCCGATCTCGGTGCCGCGGAGCCGGGAGATCTCACTGTCGGCGAGCTTGCCCAGATCGTAGGTGCCGACGTTGATCCGCCCCGCTGACGGGCGCATCAGGCCCGCGAGCAGCGCGATCAGCGTCGACTTGCCGGACCCGGAGGGCCCGACCAGGGCAAGTGTCTCCCCGGGGGCGATGGAGAGGTCGACCCCGGCCAAAGCCACCACGTCCCCCGCCTCGGCGCGGTAGATGTGCACCACGCGCCGGCACGCGACCGCCAGTCCGTTCATGAGAGCACGCTAGCGTCGACCGAGGTGTCCTGACGACCCCGTACCGCGCGCCTCTTAGCATGTGCCCGTGCGCGACATCGCCGTTTTCACCGGATCCGCCCATCCCGACCTGGCCGCGGAGATCTGCGAGCACCTCGGGGTGCCGCTTCTGCCGACCAGGATCTCCCGGTTCGCCAACGACTGCATCGAGGTGCAGCTGGAGGGGAACTGCCGGGAACGCGACGTGTTCCTGATCCAGCCGCTCGTCCCCCCGACCCAGGAGCATCTCGCCGAGCTGCTCTTCATGCTCGACGCGGCCCGTGGCGCGTCGGCCGGCCGGATCACCGTGGTCCTGCCGCACTACGCCTACGCCCGCTCGGACAAGAAGGACGCCCCGCGCATCTCGATAGGCGGGCGCCTGGTCGCCGACCTGCTCACCACGGCCGGCGCCAACCGGGTGCTGGCCATGACCCTGCACTCCCCGCAGGTGCACGGCTTCTTCAGCATCCCGGTGGACCACCTGCACGCGCTGCGCGAGCTGGCCCACCACTTCCGGGGCTACGACCTGAGCAACACCGTGGTGGTCTCGCCGGACCTGGGCAACGCCAAGGAGGCGGCGGCCTTCGCCCGGCTGCTCGGCATCGAGGTCGCGGCCGGCGCGAAGCAGCGGTTCGCCGACGACAAGGTGGTGATCAACTCGATCATCGGTGAGGTCGGCGACCGGGACGTGATCGTGCTCGACGACGAGATCGCCAAGGGCAGCACGGTCTTCGAGCTGCTCGCCCGGCTGCGTGAGCGCAACGTCCGCAGCGTCCGGGTGGCGTGCACGCACGGCCTGCTCACCAACGACGCGGTGCAGCGACTGGCCGCGGAGAAGGAGGTCGAGGAGATCGTCTGCACCAACACGGTGCCGATCCCGCCGTCCAAGCGGCACCCGAAGCTGACGGTGATCTCGGTGGCGTCCGCGCTGGCCGAGGCGATGCGCAGGATCCACAACGGCGAATCGGTGAGCGCCCTCTTCCACTGAGAGAGCACCGCCACCAAGAAAGCGTCGCCGGATTCCGCCGAACACCCCGCACGCCCGTCACTCAACACGAAAAATGTGCACATGGGTGTCATGGCTTACCCCCTCCGGTACGCGCTCGCCGATCTTGCCCTCGCGCTCAGCCGCGCCGCGGCGGATCCGGCCGAGGTGCGATCCACCGCTGCCCGTGCCGCCGCCGACATGATCGGTGACGGCGCGGGCGTCCAACTGCTGCGCGACGACGGCCACTACGAGCAGATCGCGTACCACCACCTGGAGGACAGCCGTTCCGGGCCGCTGGCGCGGGCGCTGAACCGGGCCGGCCAGGCGCCCGACGACGAGTACTCCACCACGCTCGCGGCCAGCCGGCGCCCGATCGTGCTGGCCGGGGACTCGGCGGCCGCGCTGGCCACCCCGGAGCACGGCATCACGGCCGCGGTGATGTGCCCGGTGATCGTCGACAACACGTACGCCGGATATCTGATCCTGACCCGGCACACGCCCGACGCCTTCTACTCGACGCCGGAGGTGGAACTCGCCCGGGACATCGCGGGTGAGCTCTCGCTCGCGGTGGCCGGCGCCCGCGCGCAGGAGCGGCTGCGCGCGGCGGAGGAGCGCTACCGCCGGGTCCTGGAGACGATCCCGGAGGGGGTGCTGCAGCTCGACCCGGAAGGCGTGGCGACCTACGCGAACGAGCCGATCGGCGTGGTCCTGGGCATGCCCCGCAGCGAGCTGATCGGGGTGTCGCTGCGCGGCTTCCTGGACAACGTGGGCCAGAAGGAGCTGGACCGCCGGATCGTCGAGTGCAAGCAGGGCCGGTCCACGGTCGGCGCCACCCGGATGATGCGCGCCGACGGATCCCGGCGCAGTGTGCGGATGAGCATGATGCCGGTCCGCGACGACAACGGCGAGTTCGGCGGCGTGCTCTGCATGATCACCGACACCACCGACCACATCGACGCCCGCGGCCTCAAGCGGCAGCTCGACCACCTGCGCCGGCTGGACAGCCTGGGCCAGCTGATCGGTGGCCTGTCGCACGACTTCAACAACCTGATGACGGTGGTGGCGGGCTCGGCCGACATGATCCTGTCGCAGACCGAGGAGGGCTCCTCGCAGCACGCGCTGGCCAAGGACATCATGGACGCGGTGTCGACCGGCCGCACCCTCACGCACCAGCTGCTGGCGTTCGGGCGCAGCGAGGGGAACCGGCCGGAAGTCATCCCGATCCCGGATCTGCTCACCGACGTGCAGTCGCTGTTCTCCCGGACCCTCGGGGAGCGGATCGGGCTGGACCTGACCTTCGGCCCGGATGTCTGGCCGGTGAAGGCGGAACGCGGCCCGCTGGAACAGGCCCTGGTCAACCTGGCCGCGAACGCCCGGGACGCGATGCTGCACGGCGGCATGGTCCGGGTCGCGGCCACCAACGAGGTGGTCGAGCCGGGTCAGCTCGCCGAGGGCGCGCCGAACGGCAAACTGGTGCATCTGGTCGTCACCGACACCGGCGTCGGGATGGAGGAGGAGATCCGCAAGCGGGCCCTCGAACCGTTCTTCACCACCCGTCCGACCGCCGCGGGCCTGGGCCTGGCCACCACCGCCGGCATCGTGCAGAACCTGGGCGGCCACATCGAGCTGGAGTCGCGGCCGCGGATCGGCACCACGGTGCACATCTACCTGCCGGCCGCCGAGGAGCAGAAGCAGCCGGCGGGCGAGGGCAAGACCAGGTCCGCGGTGATCGGCCGGGTGCTGATCGTCGAGGATCAGCCGGATGTGGCCCAGCTCGTGCAGCGGCTGATCGCGCCGGCCGGCTACGAGATCGCGGTCGCCACCGACGCGCTCACGGCGGTCACCCAGGTCGCCTCGGGGGCCCGGCCGGACCTGCTGATCACCGACGTGGTGATGCCGACGATGACCGGGCCGGAGCTGGCCGGGGCGCTGCGCACGCACCAGCCGGACCTGCCGGTGCTCTACATGTCCGGCTACACCGCGGCGTCGCTCGGCCCGCAGCTGCATCTGGACGAGAACAGCATGCTGCTGGAGAAGCCGTTCACCCGGTCCACGCTGCTGGGCGCGATCCGGTCGCTGTGCGGCCCGCAGCCGAACCCGGCCGGCTCGGGAACCGGCGGGTAGCGGGGTCCGATCGGCTGAACGACATCGGCGGGGATTCGTGACGGTTCGGGGGCCAGTCCTCCCGGACCGTGCGAATATGCCCGCGAAGACTTGCCAGTTCATGCGGACAAATCGCAATATCTCGGGGCATTGCCGTCAGGCGGAAGGATCCCCGAGTAATGCAGGATTCCACGGACAGCGAGCCACTCGCCGGACGGAGTGTCGGTAGTTCGTACCGGCTCGTGAAACCGATCGGGCAGGGCGCGACCGGCACCGTCTGGGAGGGCGTCGAGAGCGCCACCGGCGAACCGGTCGCCGTGAAGCTGCTGCACGAGAGCCTGCTGCGCCAGCCGCGGCTGGTCACCCGGTTCGTGCAGGAGCGCACGATCCTGCTGATGCTGCGGCACCGCAACGTGGTCCGGGTCCGCGACCTGTTCAGCGTCGGCGAGACCCTCGGCCTGGTGATGGACCTGGTGGCCGGCGGCAGCCTGCGCGGCCACCTGGAACGGGTGCGGACCGTGCCGCCCGCCGAGGCTGCCCGGCTCGCCGCCCAGGTCGCCGACGCGCTCGCCGAGGCGCACGAGCTGGGCATCATCCACCGGGACCTGAAACCGGACAACATCCTGGTGCTGCAACGCGACGGGAGGCTCGACACCCGGCTGACCGATTTCGGCATCGCCCGGATCCTCAACGTGCCGAGCATGACCACGCCCAACGCGGTGGTCGGCACGCCGCACTACATGGCGCCCGAGGCGTTCCACGGGGCGACCCCGAGCCCGGCCACCGACGTGTACGCGCTGGGAGTGCTGCTCTACGAGCTGGTCTCCGGGCAACCGCCGTACCTGAGCGACTCGGTGCCCGAGCTGATGCGCATGCACGCCGAGGGCCGCCCGGAACGCCGCGACGGCATCCCCGACGAGCTGTGGAAACTGATCAGATCCTGCCTCTCCGCCAAGTCCCGCCAGCGCCCGGCCGCGCCCTCGCTCGTCCGCGAGCTGCGGATGCTGGCTCGCAAGCTCGACGGGGTCCCGGCGCTGCCGCCGCCCGAGGCGCCGCGCCTGCCGCCGGCCGACCCGGACGACATGGCGGTCGACCCGCCCGAGCTGCGCCGTGCCGTCCAGCCGCCGCGGCCCGGCCGGCACGCGGTGGCGCCACCGGCCCGCCGCCCCCGCAACGCCGCGCCGGGCCATCGCTGGATCCGCTCCAGCGCGACCGCCGCGATCCTCGCCGGGGTGCTGCTCGCGACCGGCGTGACCACCTCGGTCCGGCGCCTCGCTCCCGATCAGGGCGCCGCCCGGCCGACACCCACGGCCGCGCCCTCCAGCCATCCGGTCCCGGCCGCGGCGCCGGCGAGCGCGAGGCACGCCGCACCCTCGAAGAAGCCGCGGTCCAAGGCCGCTTCGCCGACCAGAAAGCCGATTCGCGTACGGACGAAGCCGGCCGTCGAAACTCGGAAACCGCATCCCGAGCGGGACGTCCGGGGCCCGTGGCAGTGCGCGCCCGGCCTGATGATCGACCTGGCCACGCGCAGCCCGCTGGCCCCGCGCCCGTGCCACTCGCTCGGCCGCACCGTGCAGTTCCAGGCGTCGCTGACCGCGCCGGCCGGTGGACGCGCGCGCATCGAGGTGACCCTGCGCGACGCCGACACGGGGCGGACCGTTGCCGGACCGGCCACGTGCGACGGGCTCGCGTTCACCCAGGGATCGATGACCCGGGAGTGCGGGCCGGCGGGCGCCGCACCCCGGCGGGGACGCAACTACACGGTCGTGATGGCGTTCCGCTACGAGCGCGACGGGCGTACCGCTACCAGTACCGCGAGGGGGCGGGTCTTCCAGTGGTGACCTGAGCCACTAAGATCCATCGATACGCCGGGAGGGGGTTTCCGCGATGAGCTTTGATCTGTACGTCTGGCACGAGCCGGAGGCGATCACGCCCGGGCTCGCCGAGAGCAAGCTGCGACGCCGGCACGACGGGGAACCGGGGATGTTCCGGCCCCACCCCGCGGTGCGCCGGCTGCACGACGACCTGGTCAGACTCTTCCCGCCGGGCTCCGGCGCGTGGAGCGTCACCCCGGAGCCGTCCGACACGCTGCTCGCCCTGACCATCGCCTGGTCCCGCGCCGGCGAGGTGGGGGCGGCCGTGGTGGCGCTCGCCCGGGAGCACGGCCTGGTCTGCTACGAGCCGCAGTCCCACCTGCTGAACCCGAACGCCGCCGGGCACATCGCCGGGTTCACGCTCAGCTCGGCCGGGGCCGAGGATCCCGACCCGACCCCGGAACGCATCGAGGGGCGGATCCGGGCGCTCGGGCCGGACGACCACTTCCTGATCCTGGAACGGGCCGACGGATGGTTCGTGCAGGTGGGATATGGGCCGGCGGCGGGCGCGGAGCCGGGGCGGTACGCCCTGGAGTATCGGGAGGGTCATCCCGAGAAGCACTACCGGACCGAGACCGCGGATCCGGACGAGGCCACACGCCTGCTGACCGACTTCCTGGCGGGGGACGAGGCCTACAAGCGCCGGCACGTCTGGCGGCCGCTGTTCACCTGAGCCGCCGGCCGTTCAGCGGTTGCGGATCGACTCGGCGAGCATCCGGAGGAACTCCGGGTCGTCGTCGGGGCCGATCGGCACTGCCTGCGTGGGCAGCGCCGGGCCCGCGGCGCCCGGCCCCGTGTTGATCGTGCGGCCGGCGCGGAACCACGCGATCGGGCCGGCCACCGGGCAGAGCACGACGAGGGCCAGCCAGGCGTTGCGCGGGAAGTGCTGCACGCGGTCGCGGTCGGTGACCAGGCAGTCGATCACCGCGACCACGGTCAGCGCGACGGTGACGAGGAAGAGCAGCAGGTTCAGGCGGGCCATGCCGGGAGATTCTGCCGACCGGCGGCGGCCACCCGGGTTCGTGACCGGTTGTCATGCCGTTGCGGTCGGTCGTAAGCGCCGGCTCGCCCGGCGGCGCCGTTGCGGCCCGGTGCCCGGCGGCGTCGCGGATGCGCGCCACGGGCGCGGGGTCTTGGCGTACCGGGAGAAGCCTTTGATCGTGGGCGGCGGGTTCGTCGTCACCCGCCGCCCGGCGATCGGTCAGGAGACGGCGCTGGTCAGGGCGGGTAGGTAGCCGAGCGTGTAACCGTTGGCGTTCGGATGGTACGAGTTCTGCGGCGGGATGATCGTCAATCCGTTGAGGTACGGTCTCGCCGCGCACACGCCGTGTCCGGTGAAGTTCCCGCGGACGTCGGCGAAGGTGAAGCCGAACGCGGTCGCCCGTGCCTTGATCATGTCGTCGAGGGTCTGGGCACCGCTGTTGATGGCCTTGCGCTTGGTCATGCTCATCTCGCAGAGCGCGGCCGAGGTGTCGAAGATGTTCGGGTAGGAGAGCACGACCACCTTCGCGCCGGGGGCCTTGTTCCTGATCGCGGTGTAGGTGGCGTTCAGCTTGCCGGGCAGGGTGTTCGCGACGTAGGCCTTGCCCTCGTTCACCTTCGCGGTGCACGTGGCGTCGCTGCTGGTCAGGCATGTGAGCACGGTCGGGGCGAAACCGGCGTCGTTGCCGCCGATGGTGATGCTGACCAGGTCGGCGCCGCTCTTCATGGCCGGCACCTGGCTGTCGAGCACGTCGTCGGTTTCCGCGCCGCTGCAGGCCAGGAACTGGAACGTGGCGGGGCTGTTCCTGGTCGCCCACTGCGCCGCGTAGCTGTAGTTGCTACGCAGGCAGAGGCCTGATTGCCCGGGCGCGCCGACCCCGGACGAGTAGGAGTCGCCGAGGGCGACGTAGTCGACGCCGGCCGCCTGGGCGGGGGATGCGGCGGCGACGGTGAGCGCGAGGACGGACGAGGAGACGAGACAGGCGAGGACGGTAGCCCTACTCATCGGTGGCCTCCGATATCCATATGCGGATCTCTGGGGCCGAAGCGCTTCGGTTACCGCACAGTAAGTCAAGGTGGAGAGAAATGGAATCCAGTGATTTTCCCGTTACATGGGAGTAACATGCATCGATGTGACCTGGGGTTATCGCCTTGGGTGATGTTACATGGGCAGATCGTGACGGGCTCTCAACCGCTGCGAAGCGGCTCTTCAGCGTGTCTCCAGATTGGCGCGTTACGTTCGATCGCATGGAAGAGAACCGGGCCCGCCGCGTCGTCGAGCAGCTGCGCGGGCGCAACGTCTTCGCCCATCTGAAACTTCCGTATGCCGGCCTCACGCAGTACGGGATTCGCGTCGTCATGCCCGACGGGCGCGAGGCGGTCTGGGACAACGACGGGACCGCGGGGCTCGAGGCGCAGGTCATGCGGGACGGGGTCCTGGTCGGGTTCGTGCCGTCGATCCCCGGCTCGGAAAGCTTCACCGACGAGCAGATCGTCGACGCCATCGCCGCCGCGGACTATGACCAGCCGATCGGGCGTTCGTCGCCGTCCGCCAACCGGCGCCCGACACCGCCGCCTCCGCCGCCGAGCCTGGCGCAGCGCTTGCGCACGACGTTCGGCGGCTGACGGGCCAGGCGCTGACCTTCCGGTCGCTGTGCCCGCGCTTGCTTCTTCCGGGTACGGCCGTGGCCCGCGCCCGCGCTTGCTTCTCCGGGTACGGCCGCGGCCCGCGCCCGCGCTCTCCGCGCCGCTACCTCCGCCGTGCTCCCGCCCCTGCCGCGCCGCCGCC
>NZ_BOMH01000029.1 GCF_016862095.1 Actinoplanes cyaneus | reverse complement strand
GGCGCGAAACGACCATCAGCGCCAGCCGCGGTCGTGCGGCTGGCGCTGACGGTTGTTATGAGAGCGCGAAACGACCGTGAGTGCCAGCCGGGGTTGTGCGGCTGGTGGTGAGGGTTGTTTCGAGGGTGCGAGGCAACCGTGAGTGCCAGCCGGGGTGATGCGGCTGGTGGTGAGGGGTGTGTTGCCGGCGGGAGGCACCTCTGGGCGCCAGCCGGGGCGATGCGGCTGGCGGTGAGAGGTGGGACGGGCCTGGGGTGGGACGGGGCTGGCGCGGGGCTGGGTGGGGCGGGGTCAGGCGGAGTCGCGCCAGATGACCGGGGTCGGGAGGAGCCGGCCGAGAGTCTCGAGCTGCTCGCCGCGGAGCTGGTGGAGGATGAGTTGGGCGGCGACCGCCCCTATCTCCTTGGCCGGCTGGTGCACCGTGGACAGTTGCGGCTGGGTGCGCACCGCCCACGTGCTGTCGTCGAAGCCGACGATGCCCACGTCGGACGGCACGCTGCGGCCGGCTTCGCGCAGGGCTTCCAGGGCGCCGGCGGCGATCGCGTCGGAGGCGGCGAAGACCCCGTCGATCGCCGGGTCGCGTTCGAGCAGCAGGCGCATGCCCTTGACGCCCGAGCCGTAGTCGTAGTGCGGAACCTCAGCGACCAGGCCGGCGTCGAAGTGTGGCCCGAGGGCGGCGCGGAAGCCGGCGAGGCGGTCGCTGCCGGAGTCGCGGTCGAGGGCGGCCGCGATCATGCCGATGCGGCGCCGGCCGGTGGCGACCAGGCGGGTGGTGACCTCGCGGGCGGATCCGGCGTTGTCGATCCCCACGTACGGGATCGTGCCGTCGAGATCCGGCGGGTGGCCGACGAACGCGGCCGGCAGTCGCAGGTCGCCGATGACCTGGATGATCGGGTCGTGGGCGCGGGCCGAGACGACGATCGCGCCGTCGACGAAGCCGCCGCTGAGGTAGCGGGCGACGCGTTCCATGTCGCGGCCCGACTCGACGACCAGGCTGACCATCTGGTGGTCGGCGAGGGAGAGCTCGGCGTTGGCGCCGAGCATGATCGAGCCGATGTTCGGGTCGTCGAGGAAGAGCGAGTGCGGCTCCAGCGCGACGAACGCGACCGCCTCTGACCTGCGCATCTTCAGGGCACGAGCCGCGGTGTTCGGCACGTAGCCCACCTCGGTGATCGCGGCCTCGATGGCGGCGCGCGCCTCGGCGGAGACGTAACCGCCGTTGAGCACGCGGCTGACGGTGCCCCGGGACACGCCCGCGGCGGCGGCGATGTCGTGCACCGTGGCGCGTTTCGGGGGCTGGGGGCGGGACATGCGATCACGATAGCCCGGCGGACGCTATTGACCTGGTCACTACCCGGTCCTACTGTGTGCACGTTCACACATCCGTAACGCCGTTGTCGGCGCGACGAAATGTGTGCACGTGCACACACTCGTGACCAGGAGTTTTATGAACAGCATCATTCTGGGTTGCGACTACAACCCGGAGCAGTGGACGCCTGACGTCTGGCATGAGGACGTCGCGTTGATGCGCGAGGCCGGCGTCGACCTGGTCGCTGTCAACATCTTCGGGTGGTCCAGCCTCGAGCCGGCCGACGGGCGGTTCTCCTTCGACGGCCTCGACGAGGTCATCGGCCTGCTGCACGCGAACGGGATCAAGGTCAACCTGGGCACCGGCACCTCGTCCCCGCCGCCGTGGCTGACCACGCTGCACCCGGAGATCCTGCCGGTCGCGGCCGACGGCACCACCCGCTTCCCCGGCGGCCGGCAGGCCTGGTGCCCCAGCTCGCCGGTCTTCCGCGACCGGGCGTACGAGCTGGTCCGCCGCGTCGCCGAGCGTTACGGCGACCACCCGGCGCTCGCCCTCTGGCACGTCTCCAACGAGTTGGGCTGCCACAACGCGCTCTGCTACTGCGAGACCAGCGCCGAGGCGTTCCGCTCCTGGCTGCGCCGGCGGTACGGCAAGATCGAGACGCTGAACGAGGCGTGGGGCACGTCCTTCTGGAGCCAGCGGTACGGCGATTGGGCGGAGATCCAGCCGCCCCGGGCCACGCTGTCGATCCGCAACCCGTCACAGATCGTCGACTTCCACCGGTTCAGCTCCGACGAGCTGCTGGACCACTACCGCGGCGAGGCGGCGATCCTGCGGGCGCACTCCTCCGCCCCGGTCACCACGAACTTCATGGTCACCGCGCACATCCGCAACCTGGACTACTGGTCCTGGGCGCCGGAGATGGACGTGATCGCCAACGACCACTACCTGGACCATCGCCTCGGCGACCCGGTCGCGGAGCTGTCCTTCGCCGCCGACCTGACCCGTGGCCTGGCCGGCGGGAAGCCGTGGATCCTGATGGAGCAGTCCACCGGCGCGGTCAACTGGCAGCCGCACAACCTGGCCAAGGCGCCCGGCGAGATGCTGCGCAACACGCTCACCCACGTGGCCCGCGGCGCCGACTCGATCTGTTTCTTCCAATGGCGGGCGTCCGCGCAGGGCGCCGAGAAGTTCCACTCCGCGCTGCTGCCGCACGCCGGCACCGACACCGTCGCGTGGCGTGAGGTGCTGCGGTTGTCGCGGACGCTGGACGCGATCGGGGAGGTGGCCGGCACGACGGTGGACGCCGACGTCGCTGTCGTCTTCAGCTGGGAGTCGTGGTGGTCGGCCGAGGGGGAGGCCCGCCCGTCGCAGGCGGTGACCTACCTCGATCAGGTGCACGCGGCCCACCGGGCGCTGCGCGGGCTCGGCGTGACCTGCGACGTCGTGCCGCCCGACGCGGACCTGTCGAAGTACAAGCTGGTCGTGGTCCCGTGCCTCTACATGGTGGGGGACGTGGCCGCGGAGCGGATCACCGAGTACGTCGCCGCCGGCGGCCACCTGCTGGTCACGTTCTTCAGCGGGATCGTGGACGAGCGCGACCGGGTCCGGCTCGGCGGTTACCCGGGTGCGTTCCGGGACGTGCTCGGCGTCCGCGTGGAGGAGTTCGCCCCGTTGAAGCCGGATCACCGGGTCACCCTGTCGAACGGCAGGGCCGGCGCGCTCTGGACCGAGCGGCTGCACACGACGTCGGCGGCGACGATCGCGAGCTATCTCGACGGGCCGCTGCCGGGGACGCCGGCGATCACGCGCAACGAGTTCGGCGACGGCGTCGCGTGGTACCTGGCGACCGCCCTCGATGACGCCGGCATGCGGGAGTTCATGCGCGAGGTCGTACCGAATCAGGAAGTTGATCCCGGTGGTGGCGAGGTCGAAGTCGTGCGCCGCAGTGGAGACGGTCGCAGCTACCTCTTCGTCATCAACCACGGCGTGGATGCCGTCGAGTACGCCGTGACCGGCCACGACCTCGTCACCGGCGAACCGGTCGGCCCGGCGCTGTGCGTCGAGGGCGGCGGCGTCGCGGTGGTCAGAGCGGAGGCACGAGCGTGACCAGGAGAAAACCGGCAGCCGCGATCCTCTTCTTCGTTCTCCCGTTCGGGCTGCTGTTCATCGCGTTCTATCTCGCGCCGATCGGGTACGCGATCAAGCAGTCCCTCTACAAGGTCACCCGCACCGGCACGTTCGGGCCGGCGCGCGAGGTCTTCGGCGGCCTCGAGCAGTACCAGCGCGTGTTCGAGAACGGGCCGTTCTGGTCGTCGATCGGGCGAGTGCTGCTCTTCGGCGTGGTGCAGGTCCCGGTGATGCTCGGGCTCGCGCTGCTGCTGGCGCTGCTGCTCGACTCCGGGCTGGTCAGGGGGCGGGCGTTCTTCCGGCTGGCGTTCTTCGTGCCGTACGCGATCCCGGGGGTGATCGCCGCGATCATGTGGGGCTTCCTCTACTCGCCGAACCTGTCGCCGTTCACCGCGGTCACCAAGACCTGGGACCTGCTCTCCGCGGATCTGGTGCTCTGGGCCATGGCCAACGTCGTGACCTGGGTGTACGTCGGCTACAACATGCTGATCATCTACTCCGCCCTGCTGGCGATCCCGCAGGAGGTGTACGAGGCGGCCACGCTCGACGGCGCCGGCCCGATCCGCACCGCGTGGTCCGTCAAGATCCCGCTGGTCATGCCGGCGATCGTGCTGACCACTGTCTTCTCGATCATCGGAACGCTGCAGTTGCTCGCCGAGCCGCAGGTGTTCCGGACGTTCAGCTCGGCGGTGTCCAGCACGTACACCCCGAACCTGACCGTCTACAGCACCTCGTCGATCCCGAACTTCAACCTGGCGGCCGCGTTCTCCGTGGTTCTGGCACTGGCGACGTGCGTCCTCTCGTTCGCGTTCCTCAAGGTCACCCAGCGGGGAGCCGACAAGTGAAGAGCAAATCCGCGGCCATGGCGATCATGGGGATCTGCACGCTCTACTTCCTGGTCCCGATCTGGTGGCTCGTCGTCGGGGCGACCAAGTCCCGCTCCGACTTCGGCAACACCGCGCCGCTCTGGTTCGCCGACGTCAGCCTGGGGCAGAACCTCGGCGAGCTGTTCCGCTACCGCGACGGGGTCTTCCTGCGCTGGATGCTGAACAGCGTCCTCTACACCGGCGGGGCCGCGCTGCTCGGCACGATCCTCGCCGCGATGTGCGGCTACGCCCTGGCCAAGTACCGGTTCCCCGGCCGGGAGGCGATCTTCAACGTCGTCCTGGGCGGGGTCCTGGTGCCGGCGACCGCGCTGGCGCTCCCGCTCTTCCTGATCTTCTCGCAGCTGAACGCGACGAACACCTTCTGGTCGGTGTTCCTGCCCAGCCTGGTCAACCCGTTCGGGGTGTACCTGGCCCGGATCTACGCCACCGCGAGCGTTCCGGAGGAACTGCTGGAAGCGGCCCGGCTCGACGGCTCGGGCGAGGTGCGCACGTTCTTCACCGTCTCCACGAAACTGATGTTCCCCGCTCTGGTGACCATTTTCCTGTTCCATTTCGTCGCGGTGTGGAACAACTTCCTGCTGCCGCTGATCATGCTCGGCAACGAGCGGCTGTTCCCCGTGACGCTCGGCCTCTACACCTGGAACTCGCAGGTCAACCAGCTTCCTGAGCTGCGGATGCTGGTGCTCACCGGCGCTCTCGTCTCGATCGTCCCGCTGGTGGTGGCGTTCCTGCTCCTCCAGCGTTTCTGGCGCAGTGGCCTCGGCTCCGGCGCCGTCAAGTAAATCCCTCCGGTTCGCAAAGGCAGTTATCAATGAAGAAATTGCTGGGCATCCTGCTGACCTCGTCCCTCGCACTGACCGCCTGCTCCTCCGGCGGTGACGACGACACGACAGCCACCGCCGGCGCCGCGAGCTGCGCGCCGTCGAGCGGCCCGGTCACCCTGTCCTTCACCTCGTGGATCCCGAACATCGAGGAGGTCGTCAAGGTCTGGAACGCCAAGAACCCGAACATCCAGGTCAAGGTCCAGACCGGCCCGAACGGCAACGGCGGCACCTACCAGAACTTCTTCAACCAGCTGAAGGCCGGCAACGCCCCCGACCTGGGCCAGGTCGAGTACGACGCGCTGCCCAGCTTCCGCGTCCAGGACGGCCTGACCAACCTGGCCGGCTGCAAGCCGGTGACCGACGCCAAGGACCAGTTCATCGACTGGACCTGGAACCAGGTGTCGTTCGGTGAGAAGGACGCGGTCTACGGCGTGCCGCAGGACTCCGGCCCGATGGCGCTGTTCTACCGCAAGGACCTGTTCGAGAAGAACAACATCCCGGTGCCGGCGACCTGGGAGGAGTACGCGGCGGCGGCCGTCAAGGTGAAGGCCGCGGGCGGCTCGATCACCAACTTCTCGCAGAGCGACATCAACCAGTTCGCGGGTCTCGCCTGGCAGGCCGGCGGTCACTGGTTCTCGAACGACGGCAGCAAGTGGACGGTGAACTTCCAGGACGAGGCCACCACCAAGGTCGCGAACTACTGGCAGGACCTGGTCTCCAAGAAGCTCGTCTCGACCGTGCCGCCGTGGACCACCGAGTGGGACAGCGCGTACAACAAGGGCCAGGCCTGGACCTGGGTCTCCGCAGTCTGGGGCGCGAACTCGATCTCGTCGGGCGCGCCGGACACCGCCGGCAAGTGGGCGGTCGCCCCGATGCCGCAGTGGACCACGGGCGGCAAGGTCGCCGGTAACTGGGGTGGCTCGTCCACCGCGGTGTTCAAGGGCTCCAAGCACCCGTACGAGGCGTCGCAGTTCGCGATCTGGTTGAACACCTCCGAGGAGGCGCTTACGCTGCTCAACGAGAAGGCCAACCTCTACCCGGCCACCAAGACCGGCGGCTCGCTGGCCGCGCTGAGCAAGGGCGTCGACTTCTACGGCGGCCAGAAGATCTACGACATCTTCGCCCAGGCCGCCACCGAGGTCACCCCCGACTTCACCTGGGGACCGACGATGACCTCGACGTACGCCACCGCGTCGGACGGCTTCAAGGCCGCCGTCTCGGGCAGCGGCACGCTCGCCGACGCGCTGAAGAAGGCGCAGACGTCGACGATCGACAACCTCAAGTCGCAGAGCATCCCGGTCGCCGAGTGACCCTGTATCACCTGCGGGCCGCGGGCGTCAGCTTCGTGCTGGACGCCCGCGGCGCCGTTCTGCACTGGGGCCCCGATCTCGGTGAGCTGCCCGGCACCTTCGCCGGCTCGCAGGTTCCGGCGATCCCGCCGAGCTCCGTCGACGTACCGCTGCGATGGTCACTGCTGCCGGGCCCCGGTGACGGATGGAGCGGCCGGCCGGCCCTGGCGGGCCATCACGACGGAACACCATCCGGAACGCTCCAGGTCGCCGCGATCGAGCTTTCCGGGAACACGATTGCCGTACGGACGGAGAACGCCGCCAGGAGCATCGCGGTCGTCACCGAGATCGAGCTGTCCCCGGAGGGCGTGCTTCGGATCCGTCACGTGCTGACCAATCACGGCCCGGGCGTCTTCGACCTGGCCGCTCTCGACGTGCAGCTGCCGATCCCGGCCGAGGCCACCGAACTGCTCGACTTCACCGGCCTGTGGGCACACGAACGGCGTCCGCAGCGCGCGCCGTTGCGCCAGGGCGTGTGGAGCCGGGAGAGCAGGCACGGCCGGCCCGGGCACGACGACGCGTTCCTGCTGATGGCGGGCACACCCGGGTTCGCGTTCCGCAGCGGGCGGATCTGGGCGCTGCACCTGGCGTGGAGCGGCGACAAGCGGATCTGGGCGGAGCGCTCCGCGCTCGGCTGTGCGGCCGTCGGCGCCGGTGAACTGCTCGCGCCGGGGGAGCTCCGGCTCGCGGCAGGGGAGACGTACTCGACGCCGTGGGCGGTCGCGGTCTTCTCCGACTCCGGGATCGACGGGCTCTCCGACCGGCTGCACCCGTGGATCCGAGCCGCGCGTCCGGCGGCGGCACCCCGGCCGGTCGTCCTGAACACCTGGGAGGCGGTCTACTTCGACCACTCCCTGTCCCGGCTCGCCGAGCTGGCCGACGCGGCCGCCGAGGTCGGCGTCGAACGATTCGTGCTCGACGACGGATGGTTCACCGGCCGTCGCGACGACCGCCGCGCGCTCGGCGACTGGTATGTCGACCCGGTCGTCTGGCCGGACGGGCTGCACCCCCTGATCGCGCGGGTGCACGCGGCCGGAATGGACTTCGGGCTCTGGGTGGAGCCGGAGATGGTCAGCCCCGACTCGGCGCTCGCCCGGGCCCAGCCGTCCTGGATCCTCGGGCCGCCGTCCGCGGTGACCTGGCGATTCCAGCGCGTTCTGGACCTGGCGAATCCGGACGCCTACGCGTACGTCCTGGAACGCCTCACCGATCTGCTTACCGAGTACCCGATCGCCTTCCTCAAGTGGGACCACAACCGCGACCTGCTCGAACCCGGCGCCGCCCATCGGCAGACGACAGCGGTCCACCGGCTGCTGGCGGCGCTGCGGTCGGCGTTCCCGCACGTGGAGATCGAGAGCTGCGCGTCCGGTGGCGCCCGGATCGACCTGGGCATCCTGCCGCTCGTCGACCGGTTCTGGACCTCGGACACCAACGATCCGCTCGACCGCCAGCACATCCAGCGCTGGACGAGCGTGCTGATCCCGCCGGAGCTGCTCGGCGGGCACCTCGGCGCGGGAACGGCGCACGTCACCGGCCGTACGTCGGCGTTGGGGCTTCGCCTCGCCACCGCCCTGTTCGGGCATGCCGGCATCGAATGGGACGTCTCCCGGGCATCGCCGGAGGACCGCGCGCTGATCGCCGCGTGGACCGCCGAGTACAAGCGCCTGCGCCCCCTGCTGCACTCGGGCCGGGTCGTCCGCGCGGACACTCCCGACCCGGCGGTGCTGCTGCACGGCGTGGTCGCCCAGGACCGCTCGTCAGCGGTGTTCGCCCTGGTCACGCTCGACGCGCCGGCCGCCGCGCTGCCCCCGCCGATCCGGTTCCCCGGCCTGGACCCCGACCGCGTCTACCGGGTCCGGACGCTGGGACACCCGCCGCGGGTGGTCCAGGACGCCCCGCCGCCGTGGCTCGCGGACGGGGTCGAGCTGCCCGGCCGGGTGCTCTCCGAAGCCGGCCTCCCCGCCCCACTGATGACCCCCGAGCAAGCCACCCTCTTCACCCTCGACGCCCCGGGACGCGAGGTTCGCTGAGGGCTGGGCTCGCTGCGCGGCGCGGGGTCTCCAGCTGGTTCTCATGGGCGTTATCCGGCCCGGATAACGCCCATGAGAACCAGCTGGAGACCCGGACCGGCCCGCGGGG
>NZ_BOMH01000028.1 GCF_016862095.1 Actinoplanes cyaneus | reverse complement strand
GGAGACCCGGACCGGCCCGCGGGGTCAGGCGGGGCGTTCGGCGAGGATGTCCACCCGGGACAGGAGGGCCTGGACGAACTCGATCGGCGTCAGCACCCGGCCCAGGTCGCGCTCGACGTCGGTGATCGGGATGACGTTGAGGACCCGGACCGGTCCTTCGCCGGTCTGCAGGTAGTCGCGGGCGTTCTCGGTCAGCGGCCCGGAGAGGAAGACCGCGTGGCAGCCCGGGAACGTCGGGAAGTCCTGCCCCAGGCCGATCAGGTGACCCCAGTCCAGCGCGGCGCCGGCCAGGAACGGGTGGACCGCCAGGTTCGCCAGTTGGCGGGCGATCTCGTTCTCGGCGCGCTCGGTCAGCACACCACGCCGGGAGAACTGGAGCTCCGCCAGGCCGCCGCCGCCTGGCAACGGACGGGCGGCCATGCCGATCGTGGTGAACGTGGTCAGCCCGGTCCGGCCGGACGGACGGTAGACCAGCACGTCGATCCGGGGGAGCGGGCCGGCCGGGTCCTCGAAGAGGTAACCGCCGTCCTCCTCACCCCAGTGCTGCTGGTGTGCGAGAAAAACGTCCTTGAGAACCGCCGGTGCCGCCACAGCCGTCGACTCTATGCGATCTTGCCGTGCGCCACCGGGCGCGCGAGCCGGGGCGAGGCAAGCGCGCGGCGCGGCGGGCCGGGGGCGAGCCGGGGCCGGGCAGGAGCGCGGCCCCGGGCGTACGCGCGAATCGGTTCGTGTCTCAGACCGGGAGTTCCAGGCGGGCCGTGCCGGTGAGGGTGAGGACGACCCGGGCCGGGGTGCGCACCAGGCTGAGGACGACGTCGCCGCAGCTCGGGCAGCGGGCGACGACGCCGGGGGCCCGGGTCCAGACGCGGAGGGTGGCGACCGCGTCCGCGTGCCGGCAGCCGGCGCAGGTGAACCGGGCCGTGGTCATCTCGACCGCGAAGACCTCGGCCAGGTCACCGGCGAGCGCGTTGCCGTCGAGCTCCATCACTTGCCGCCGAAGCGCTCGGTGCGGATCTTCTTCGGGTCGTGGCCGAGGGCGACCAGGATGTCGGCGACCGTCTCGACGAACGACGTCGGGCCGCAGACGAAGACGTCCGGCGCGAAGTCGGGCGGCCAGCCGTGGCTGTTGATCGTGGCCACGTCGATCCGTTTCGGCGGTGCGGGCCAGCCGTCGGGCGCCGAGCGGGTGTAGACGAAGTGCACGTCCAGGCCGGCGTCGTCGCGGACGCGGCGTTTCAGCTCGTCGGCGAAGCACGCGTCCTCCGGCGTGCGCACCGAGTAGATGACCCGGAACGGCTGACGGGCGCGCAGCCGGCCGCGCTCGCGGATCATCGACATGAGCGGGACCACGCCGGAGCCGCCGGCCACCAGCAGCACCGGGGCCGGCTGGGCCGGGCGCCACACGAACCAGCCGCCGATCGGGCCGCGCAGCTCGATCTTGTCACCGGTCTCGACGACGTCGGTCAGGTACGGCGAGACCTCCCCGTCCTCCAGCCGCTGGATCGTGATCTCGACCGGGCCGTCACCGGGCCAGTCGGACGCGATCGAGTAGCTGCGCTGCGCGGAGTACCCGTCCTCCGCGGTCAGGCGCAGGTCGAGGTGCTGGCCGGGCAGGTGGCCGGGCCAGCCGGGAACGTCGAGGACGAGCGTGCGGGCCGACGGGGTCTCCTGGCGAACCGCGGTGACCGTCGCGGCCTGCCAGGTCAGTCGCCCTGGTAGCGCTGTTCGTGCCACGGGTCTCCGTACATGTGGTAGCCGGCCGCTTCCCAGAAGCCGGGCTCGTCCTCGTGCATCATCTCCAGGCCGTTGACCCACTTGGCCGACTTCCAGAAGTACAGATGCGGGATCAGCAGCCGCGCCGGGCCGCCGTGCTCGGGGTCGAGGGGCTCGCCGTCGAACTCGTACGCGATCCAGGCCTGCCCGTCGAGCAGGTCCTCGAGCGGCACGTTCGTCGTGTAGCCACCCTTGCTGTGGGCCATCACGTAGTCCGCCGCGGTCTCCACGTCGGCGAAGAGCGTGTCGAGCGAGACACCCTTCCACGTGGTGCCGAGCTTGGACCACTTGGTCACGCAGTGGATGTCCCTGGTGATCTCCTCGGACGGCAGGGCGGTGAACCGCGCCCAGTCCCAGGTGTGTTTCTGGCCTGCCTCGGTCGTGATGGTGAAGCTCCACCGGTCCAGCGGAATCCGCGGGGTCGGACCGGCGGAGAGCACCGGGAAGTCGTGTGTCAGGTATTGGCCGGGCGGCAGATCCGGCGCGGAGTCACGCCGCCGCCCGCCGAAGCCCCGGGAGATGATGCCCATGGGGTATGAGTAAACCGCATGTTCGCTCAGGCTTTCACCGTCTTGCTGGTGACGCCGAGCACCTTCGCGTTCGAGGAGAGCACCACCCGGTAGGCGCCGCCGCGGACCAGACCGGTGATCTTGCGGCTGCTCGTGGCGCTGTAGGTCTTCACCGTGCTCCAGCGCCTGTTCACGTACCGCTGCACGACCAGCTTCTGGCCGGTGGCGCCGGTCACCTTCACGGTCAGCGTCCGGCTCCTGGTGCGGCTGACCGAGACAACCGCCTTCACCGTGTACGTCGTGGTGGCCGACGCCGCACTGTTCGTCGCCGTGGCGGCCACCGAGAGACGGGCGCGGAACGACGCGGAGGCCACCCGGGTCAGCGTGTACGTGCCGGTCGAGCTGGTCCGCACGATGCTGCACGACCACGATCCACCGGCCACCGAGACGCACAGTGACGCGGGTTTCCCGGCCCACGGGGTCGCCTTGAACGTGGTGCTGGTCCGCGTCCCGTAGGCGACCGACCGGCCGGTCACACTCGTGCTGACGGCGACCTCGGCGACGACCACCGGGGGAGTGGTGACGGTGGGCGACGGGGTGACCGGCGGTGCTCCGGTGATCGCGGCGAGCGCGGCGGCCGCGTCGATCCGGCCGTACCCGTAATCGGTGTCCTTCCCGGCCGTGCCCAGGTCCTTCGCGGTGCTCTCCAGCGCCGACTCCACCGCGTCCGGCGTGAGGTCCGGGCGGGTGCCGAGCAGCAGCGCCGCGGCCGCTGCCACGTGCGGCGACGCCATCGAGGTGCCGTTCATCGTGGCGTACCCACTGGCGGCCAGCGCGGTCGGATAGGTGCTGAGGATGCCGCTGCCGGGCGCCGCCACGTCGACATAGCCTCCGGCGTTCGAGTACGGCGCCACCACGTCCCCGGAGTCGGTGGCGGCCACCGCGATCACGCCCGGGTCCGCCCCCGGGTAGCTGACCGGGCTGCCCTGCGCCCGCTCGTTGCCGGCCGCCGCGACGACGACGACACCCTTGCCCCTGGCGTACGCGACGGCGTTCGTCACCGCGGTCGACCGGGCGGTCCCGCCCAGCGACATGTTGATCACGTCGGCGCCGTGGTCGGCGGCCCAGACGATCGCCTCGGCGGTGTCCGAGTCGTATCCGACGCCCTTCGCGTCGAGCACCCTGACCGGCAGCACCGTGACGTCCGGCGCGATCCCGGAGACGCCGATCCCGTTGCCGGTCAGCGCCGCGATCGTGCCGGCCACGTGCGTCCCGTGCCCGTGCGGGTCGGTGTCGCCGCCGCCCGTGTCCGCGACGGCGTCGTACCCGGTGAGCACCTGACCGGCCAGGTCCGGGTGGCTCGCGTCCACGCCGGTGTCGATCACCGCGACGGTCACACCCTGACCGGTGGACCGCTGCCACGCCGCGGGCACGTTCATCGTGGTGAGATCCCACTGCCTGCCGCGGTACGGATCGGAGCCGCCCGGCGCCTCCAGGGCGTGCACCTCGCCGTCGACCTCCACCCCGAGCGCGTTCGTGGCCTGCTGCGCCTGCCGGACCAGGTGCGTCGCCGTCGCGCGGTCGGTCGCCTCCCGCACGGTGATCACCGGACGGCCGTCCGCGTCCAGGGCGGTGCCGACGACCCGGGCCGGGCGGGCCGGGGACACCTCGGCCGGCAGGATCGTCACGGGGTCGGCCGCGAGCGTGTGCCCGGCCACGGCAAACGCGGCCCGGGTCGTGGCGCCGCCGGCCCGACTCGCGGTGGCGCCGGCCGGACTAGTGGTGGCGCCGGCCCAGGTCGTGGTGACACCAGCCGGGTGGGCGGTCGCCGCGTGCGAGACCGGCTGCCAGTCCGTCGAGCCGTGCGGCAGCGCCAGCGCGCCCAGCCCGGCGATCACCGCCGCCGTCAGCGCACCCGCGACCATCCGTCCCCGCGTCGACACCCTCATCCCGTCCCCCTCGTCGCCCGGCCGCCCCGCGACCGTCCTGACTCAAAAGGTCTGTCCGATCCGGTGCGATCCGGTCGGCCGCCGGGTGCGGTTGAGGTGCCGGTGATCCGCCGTAGACTCGGGCCTATGCCGCTGACCGGTGACTATGAGCCCAGCCCCGTGGGGTGGGCACGCACCCAGGCCGAGAAGTTCGAGGCGTCCGACGGCGCCGAGGGCAACGACATGCAGGGGAGGCCGATCATCGTCCTGACCTCGCTCGGGGCGAAGAGCGGGAAGTTGCGCAAGACCCCGCTCATGCGGGTCGAGCACGAGGGCGAATACCTGGCGGTCGGCTCCCTCGGCGGTGCCCCGAAGAACCCGGTGTGGGTCTACAACCTGCGCAACAATCCGCACGTCGAGGTGCAGGACCGCGCGGAGCGGCACGACTACACGGCCCGGGAGCTCTCCGGCGCCGAGCGGGAGGTCTGGTGGGCGAGGGCGGTCGAGGCGTTTCCGAACTACGCGGAGTACCAGACCAAGACCGAACGGGTGATCCCGCTCTTCCTGCTGACGAGACTCTGACAACCGTTACCGTCCACGAGACGCCGGGGACGTACGGGGAGAAAGCAGGCGGCCGCACGCCGGACCGCCTGCCCGGACCCCGGCCGGAACTGGCCGGAGCGGGGGACGCAACCCACCCGGTGGGCGCGGATGGCGCGGAAAAAGGGGATGCCACCAGGCCATCCGGCCGCGATCATGGGATGATGCGGACCCCCCACCAGCCCCTCGACCGCGCCAACGGTACGGCGGTCCCGGCCGCCCGCACGCCCGCCGGCGCGCCCGCTCCCATGGCCGTCTCCGGTTCGGTCGACGACGGCGACCGCCTGGTGGACCTCGTCGATCTGCTCGCGCTCGACCCGTTCGTCAGCGGCCGGGAGCCGTTCGGCCGCACCACCTGGCTGGAGAACCTGCGCGCCGAGGCGCCGCTGACCGTCCCCGGCGCCCGCGTCGTGCGGGACGCGGTGGAGGACGACGGGCACGGCCGGCTCAGCGTCGGCGACGGCTGGACCCTGCACGTCATGCGCTGGAAGCAGAGCCGCCGCGCCCGGGTCACCGTCACCGCGACCAGCGGCGAGCTGGCCGAGACGATCCTCACCGCGGTGACCGCCGACGCGGTGGAGGAGCCGGAGCCGGCCGACGACAGCGTGCCGGTCGGTTTCTGGCACTTCGGGCCGCACGGCCCGCGCCGCACCCAGCGCGAGATCGGCGCCGCGCCGTGGGAGACGATCAAGCGCAACTACGCCCGCCCGGTGGGTGAGACCCTCGAACGGCTGATGGCCATCGACGGGTCCAGTGTCACCGGCCGCCTGCTGCTCCTGCACGGCGAGCCCGGCACCGGCAAGACCACCGCGCTGCGCGCCCTCGCCCAGCAGTGGCGCTCGTGGTGCCAGGTCGACTGCGTGCTCGACCCGGAACGGCTCTTCGGCGACCCGGCGTACCTGATGAGCGTCGCCCTGGGCAGCGGCGAGGAGGACGAGCCGAAGTGGCGGCTGCTCATGCTGGAGGACTGCGACGAGCTGATCAGCGGTGACGCCAAGGCGAGCGCCGGGCAGTCGCTGTCGCGCCTGCTCAACCTGACCGACGGACTGCTCGGCCAGGGCCGCAACGCGCTGATCGCCATCACCACCAACGAGGACCTGTCCTCGTTGCACCCGGCCGTGGTCCGGCCCGGGCGGTGCCTGGCCAGCATCGAGGTGGGCCGCCTGCCGTACCGGGAGGCGGCCGACTGGCTCGGCACGTCGAAGGGCATCGGGCCGGACGGCGCGACGCTCGCCGAGCTCTACGCCCTGAAGACCGGCGCCGAGCCGGTCACCGTGCCGCGCCCGCCCGCGCCCACCGGCATGTACCTCTGAGAGGTCACTCCGGGGTGTTGCCGTTGGGGCCGCCGACCTGGAAGGAGCTGCGGACCCCGGCGTAGGCCAGGTGCACGGCCAGCCCCTCCGGAACGTGCTCCAGGTTGTGGCAGTGGTCGGCCCAGATGCCCGGGTTGCCGGCCACGAACGCGATCTCGTACGTCTCCTCGTCGTTCACGTCCAGCGAGTCCGTCCACCACGGGCTGCCGGTCGCGGCGACGCCGTTGCGGCTCAGCACCACGACGTGGTGGCCGTGCAGGTGCATGGGGTGGACCTCGCCGCTGCCGTTGTGCAGGGTCATCCGGACCACGTCGCCGGTGCGCACCATGAACATCGGGACGTCGGGGAAGAGGTGGCCGTTCACCGTCCACCACATCCCCGGCCGGCCGTCGAGGAATCCGAAGCGCCTGCCGATGTCGTACCGGAAATCGCGGTTGGCTCTCGAAGGGTCGAAACCCAGAGGAGCGCTTTTGCCGTACGAGAGGAAGTCCACCGTCTCCGCGGGCAGCGGGACCGCGCCGGCGCCGGTGGTCGCGACCGCCACGCCACCGCCCGCGTCGACCCGGCCGGGGCCGTCGAGGTGCAGGTCGACGCGCGCGCCCGCGGTGACCAGGACAGCCCGATCCGCCACCGGGGGCGGCTCGCCCACGTCGTGCCCGTCGATCGCCGTGACGCGGAAGGTGGTGCCGCTGACCCAGACCCGGATCGGCCCGGCGTCCGTGTTGATCAGCCGGAGCCGGTTCGCGGTGAGCGCGGTGACGCCGGGCGTGCCGTTGATCGTGCGTCTTCCCTGGTAGGTGTGGATCATCGCGACCTGGTCCGGGGTCCTCGGCCCTCGCGGCGTGATGACCAGCGCGCCGAACAGGCCGTTCTTGACCTGCTCGTGCGAGACCTGGTGCGAGTGGTACCAGTAGGTGCCCGCGTCCCGCGCCACGAACCGGTAGACGAAGCTCTGCCCCCGCCGGACCGCGTCCTGGGTGATCCCGGCGACGCCGTCCTCGCCGTTCGGCACGTCCACCCCGTGCCAGTGCAGGGTCACCCCGTCCGGCACCGACTCGTTCACCAGCGTCACCTGGATCAGTTGTCCCTGCTCGGCGCGGATCTCCGGGCCGGGCGTCGTGCCGTTCAGCGTGTACTTCGCGCCCTCCTTGCGGGCGGTCACCGTCACCGTCACGTCCGGCGTCCCGCTCGGCCCCCGCAGATCGGCGACCGACATCCCCGCGGAGTGGTCGTGCTCGACCGGCGTGCCGCCCCCGTGGTCGGCGTACCCCATGGCGGCCATGTCGTAGGTGCCCGGGACCAGGCTGTCGTACCAGAACCAGCCGACCGGCCCGAGCACGGCGAGGGCCGCCACCACGGCGATGGCGGCCCGTCTCGACGTGCGCATCAGGCGACGGCGACGGGTACGGCCGCGGCCTTGGTGGCCTGCCGCCCGGCCATCTGCGCGAGGCCGGCGACGGCGAGCGCGTTGAGGCCGTGCAGCGCGCCCAGCCCGGGCACGCCGTAGCTGGCGAACGCGAGGACGATCTGCAGGACGACCGCGCCGAACGTCAGCGCGGCCCACTTGACCCCGCCCGGGACCCGGGCGAAGAACGAGACCACCAGCAGGGCGATGGCCAGCAGCGGGATCACCGTCATGCCGACGACGCTGTGCACGTCGTGACCCCAGTTGCGGGTGTTGTTGTCGAAGACGCCGCCGTTGTCGACGTCGTCGAGGATCAGGAACCAGGCGGCGGCGACCACCGCCAACTGGATGACGACGCCGAGTGTGATCAGACCGGACAGGCCGCGGTAAACGGAACGCATCGGGCTTTCCCCCTTCAAAACCGATGCTCTCAGCGTTCTCCGAGCGGTCAGACCAGGCAATACGCCGGGAGTCGTATCCGTGATGGCGGATGTACTCCCGCGGAGACGAAACGCTTGTCGGTGCTGCGCGGGCCGTACGACTCCAGGGTTACCGGGGCACCGAGCAGGCCGCCGATCTCGGCCGCCCAGTCGGCGGGACGGTGCAGCGCGCCGGGCCGGGCCCGGCTCAGCCAGCCGGTCAGCCGCTCCTGATATGCCAGGTCGCGGGCCGGGCCGGGGACGATCCGGTCGACCACCTCGCCGTCCACCCGGTACGAGGTGCAGATCTTCAGCTCGCCGTGCAGGGCCGGCACGTCGAGATGGGTCACGGCGAGCTCGTCGACGCCGCCGGCCACCTGCACGGCGTACCGGTGCGCGACCGCGTCGAAGTGCCCGGTCCGGAACGCGCCCTGCCACTCGCCGTGCCCGTTGTGCCGTTCCGGCAGGTCCAGCAGCGGGTTCTCGGTGACGAACGGGCCCGCGCCGTGCCGCGTCGTGTACGTGCGCACCACGCCGAGCCGCCGGAACGACGGGCAGAGCTCGGCCACGTTGTCGAACGTCGTGGTCGACCAGGTGGTGTGCGGATGCCAGCCACGCCACTCGTCGAGCAGCACCCCCTGCGCGCCCTCGAAGACGCACGGGCCCTCCGCCAGCAGCCGCATCGTCCAGCTCTCGTGGACGATCCGGACCGCGCGGCCGAACGCCGTGAACGCGTCCACCACGTCGTCGACCGGGGTGCCGCCGAAGCCGTACGCCTCCTGCACCTTCTCCAGCCGGCGCCGCAGCCGCGCCGGGTTCAGCACGTCGGCGACCCGGGGAGCGTCGGGGTTGCCCAGCGCGTACGCCATGGTCTCGCCGATGCCCATGCCGCACGAGCCGTGCCGGTCGGCGCGTTCCCGGCGCCGGTTCGCGGCCCGGTGCCACGGCGTGCTGAGCAGCGCGTCGCCGTCCACCGTGAGCAGCTCGTACGGATTCCCGAGCGCGGCCGCCTCGGCGGAGAGCGCCAGCGGGTCCACGATCATGAACCGGGTCAGGTGCGTCGGCACGCCACGCAGCGTGCCCGAGCCGAACTGGCTGAACGTGTGATGCCGGCCGTCCGCGGTGACCACGTTGTGCGCGGCCTGCGCTCCCCCGTTGAAGCGCAGCACCGCCCGGGTCGTGCGGCGCCCGCACAGCGCGTCGACGACGGTTCCCTTGCCGGCGTCCCCGTAGCCCAGATCGACGACCGCGACGTGTTCGGTCATCACAGCCGCCTGATCTGCGGCGTTCTGCTCGTGAACGGGGCCAGCGCGCCGGCGACCGAGCCGGTGGCCGACGACCCGTACGAGGCGAGATCGTCCAGACCCTCGTCGAGGTCGACGGTGTCCTCACCCAGCCCCACCGTGAGCGCGATCGTCTCGCAGACCGCGTCCAGGTCGTCGAGCTCCAGCACGTTCTGCCCGAGCAGCGCGCGCCACGTCTGGAGCACCTCGCGGTCCCCGCCGTAGCTCGCCGCGCCCGGCAGGATGAAGAACACCTCGAACTTGCGCTGCAGCTCGGCCACGATCGACTCGACCGGGATCGCCTCGGCCAGGTCGTCGCCGATCACCCGCTTGACCTCGGCCGGCTTGACCTTGCGGTACGGCAGCTCGTCCCCGATCAGGAACAGGTAGCCCTTCTTGCGCCGCTGGATCATCGAGTCCAGCACCACGTGCCGGGCCAGGAAGTACATCGCGAGCTCGTACGACTCGCGCTTCTGCCCGCCACCGCCGCCCTCGAGCACGATGCGCGACAGGTCCTCGTCCATCCGGTTGTCCGACTCGAACTGACCCACCTGCAGCGGCACCCGGTCGCAGGTGGCGTCACCGATCGCGCCGAACATGATCTGCGGGTCGGTCGCGTACCCCCTGCGGGTCAGCATGCCCAGCAGCTGCGGCAGCTTCGTCTGCAGCACCCGCGGAACGGCGCCCATCGAGCCGGTGACGTCGAACATCACCACGATCGGCGTGCTCATCGGGTGCTCGTCGCTGTCCCGGCACTCCCGCATGAAGACGCCGTCGGGGTCCAGCGACGGGTGTGCCTTGCGGGCGCCGCTGTCGCTGTAGGCGAAGGCGCTCTGCCCGCTCGCCGCACGGAAGTTCTCCGCCGCGGTGTAGACGTCGGTGGACCAGCGTCCGCTTCCCATGTCGTGCCTCCTATTTGCGGTACTGCCGGGGGATCAGTTGGTCGAATTCGGCCAGGAGCTGCCACGCGTTCTGCGGGCGCATCCGTGGCGCGTCGTACAGACAGCCGTCGGCGAACCGCCGCAACGGGTCCGGCATGGCCGGCCCGAAGAGGCGTTTCATCAGGCCGGACGCCAGATGGATGTCGGTCGCGGCGGTGACGGGCCGCGCCGTGGGGATCTCCGGCGGGTAATGCGACTCCCGCCGGGCGATGAGCGCTTTCGGTCGCCGGCCGATCGCTGTGGAGTAGCACCAGTCGACCAGGACCAGCCCGCGGACCCGCGGGTCGATCAGGACGTGCTCCTCGAACACCGCCGCGTGCACGACGCCGGCCCGGTGCGCCCAGCCCAGGCCGGCCAGCAGCCGCCGCCAGATCCAGACCAGATCGGCGGGCTCCGGCACCGGCATCTCCGCCAGGTTGCGGAAGCCCCGCTGCCGGGCGACGACATTGACGGTACGGCCGTGGTAGCCGAACGTGTCCTTGAGCTCGGGCGCGTAGGCGCGGTAGGCGGGGCGCCCGTGCGTGCGCAGGCGGCGCAGGGCGGCGGCCTCGGCGGCCATCAGATCGTTGTTGGCCGGGTCCCGGACGACCTTGACCAGCAGGTCACCGTCGTCGAAGAGGTCCGCCAGGTCGCCCTTCACCTCCGGCTCGCGAGGCTCCTTGCGGTCCCGCGGGTCGTAGCGGGCGCTCGCGTTGTAGAGCGCGTTGAGCTTGGCGAACGCCTCGTTGGCCGGCCCGCGCCGCGCCGCGTCCGCCACGTCCGGGTGGACGATCTTGGCAAGGGTCCGGTAGGCCTGGCGGTCGATGCCGACCCCCGCCTCGTCCGTCAGCTCGGCGAACGTGCTGGCCGCCGCGATCCGGGCGGCCGTCTCGTCGAACCTCTTCGCGTAACCCGGGTTCATCGGACTCTGTCCTCCCTGGTCGGCCGCAACAGAGCCGGGTGCAGCAACCGCGCGTCGCCGGCCCGGTAGAGCTTCGCCTTGGGCCCGCCGCGCTCACCGCCGCGCGCCACCGTCCCGCCCGTGCTCTCCACGAACCCCGGCACGGACAGCACCTTGCGGTGGAAGTTGCCCGCGTGCAGCTCCTCGCCCCAGACCGCGGCGTAGACCGCCCGCAGCTCGGAGACGGTGAACTCGGTGCCGACGAACGCGGTGGCGAGCGGCGTGTACTCCAGCTTGTCGCGGGCCCGCTCCAGCCCGTCGGCCAGGATCTGGTCGTGGTCGAAGGCGAGGTCCTTCGCCTCCTCGACCGGCACCCAGTAGGCCCGGGCGGCGTCACTGCCGGCGGTCGCCTCCGGAAGGTGCGGGGCGAACGCCAGGTAGGCGACCGAGACGACGCGCATCCGGGGGTCACGACCGGGATTCCCGTACGTCCCGAGCTGCTCCAGGTGCACCCGGTCCTCGACGAGCCGGACGTCGGTCTCCTCGGCCAGCTCGCGCCGGGCGGCCTCGTCGAGCGTCTCGTCGCGGACGAAACCGCCCGGGAGCGCGCGGTGGCCGGCGAAGGGCTGCTCGCCGCGCTCGATGAGCAGGACGCAGAGCTTGCCGTCCCGGATCGTCAGCGCCACGACGTCGACGGTCACGGCGACGGGCGGGTACTCCCGGGGGTCGTACTCAGCCAGGAAGCTCTCCGCGTCCGTCATGATCAGGTCCTTCTCGTTATGAGTACTTCTCGGTGTGAGTCTTACTCGATGTGAGACGAACCTAGCGTGGTCGATCCCCGCTGTCAACGCCGGACATGGAAAGAGCCCGCCACCTGGGCGGGCCCTTGCTTCGATCAGATCAATTACTTCTCGTACGTCAGGCAGTCCGCCCGGTCCGTCGAAGCGCCCACGGTAATCGCCGGGGCCTGACATTCCAGGTTGCTGTTGTACTTGCAGTCGGCCCGCTTGCAGGCGCCCACCTGAGCGGTCGCCACGCCCATGCCGCCACTGAGTCCGGACCCGATGAACGTGTCACACTCCGCGTTCAGGTCCCCGATCGTGATCGCGAACGCGGTGCATCCGTCGTGGTTGTAGCCACAGTCCGTAACCGTACAGGTCTGAACCCTCGGCATGTTCATCATCTGAGTCATCGCGCGTCCCTCCCTCGACTTTCCTCGAATGTAACCATTCTCGGAGGGGGTATACACGATTTCCTAAACGAATTCCTGGAAATCGAAATTGTTAGGCAAGCCTCTATTAGGTAAGGCGGCCCTAATGATTAAACGTCAGATCTCGTGCGGTGCTCCGGGCCGGTGGTGACACCCGCCGGCTCGCGATTCATCGGCGAACAACGAAGTTTACTGTCTTTGGTCTGACATATCGGGATCTTTCTTACTCTACGCTACTGAACTCCCACGAATAGTTACGCTTCCGGCGAGACGGCCCGCGACGGTTCATCCGGACGCCGGGGCCCAGCAATCCAGCGACGTGGTCCATGGGGACCCGTAGGAGGACCTCGCATGCGTAAGTCCAAGTCACGCTCGAAAGCCCGGCTGGCGGCGGCCGCCGGGTTGACCACGGGAGCGGTGGGTGCCGCTTTGCTCGCGGCTCCGACGGCGGCCTTTGCCGCGGTCACGGTGAGCCCTCCGGTGGTGGCCGTCGGCGGCCGGGTCACCGTCACCGACACCGACGGCGTCACGTTCGTCACGGGCTCGACCACCACGGCGAACCGGGTCATGATCCTCACCGCGCCGGGGTCCACGACCCCGGTATGTGCCGCCACGCTCCCGACGGCGTCGACCACGGTTCTGGTCGCGACCGTGGCCTCGTCGGACAACACGGCCAAGACGGTGACGTTCGATATGCCGGCCGGCGCCACCGCGGGCACCAACGGGCAGGTCAAGCGGTATGTGGCCTGCGTTTACGACACCGTCGGCGGCTCCACTGCCCGGCAGGGCGCGCAGAACGGTTACCCGGTCTATGTGGGCACGGCGCCGACGCTGAACCCGCCTCTCGGCGTGACCGGTGGTGGCAACACCGTCGGAGTCACCACGTCGACCAACGTCTTCTCCGGTGTCACCACGATCGGCGCGCAGTTCGCGACCGGTGTGGAGTGCCCGTTGACCTATGGCACCCCGGCCGCCAGCATGTCCACCACGGTCTCCAAGACCGGTGACGCCGCCGTGAACCTGACTGTGCCGGCCGGAGTGACTTCCACCGCCACCACGCCGACCGTGTACAACATGTGCTTCTACAACGGCACCGCTACCTCCGGCGCGCTGATCTCCAGCGCCCAGTACTCAGCCAGCCAGTTGTCGCTGAGCCAGGCCATGGGTCCGTGGCAGGGTGGCAACAACATCAACGTCACCTCGCCCAACCAGTTCCTGGCCGGCATCGACGATCCGGGCGTCCTCTTCACCAGCGCGGCGTGCCCGGCCGCCTACGACGACGACGCGGGGACGATCAAAGCGGTCGGTCCCGACAACATCCGCAAGCTGAGCAACACTCGCCTGGCGACCAGCGTGCCGGCGAACCTCTATGCCGACCAGACCACGATGAACGGGGCTCTGGCGGTCGGGGCCACGAGCGTCCCGTGGAACGTGTGCGTCTACAGCGGCGCGGTGGACACCGACACCCCGGCTACATCGTCCAGCCTGGTCGCGAGCAACCCGTACCGGGTCACCACGATCCAGACGGTGTCGGGCATCTCCCCGAAGGCTGGGCCGGCGCTGGGCGGCAGCCTGGTCACCGTGACCGGTACCGCCTTCCCGACCGACGGCACCCTGACCGCCACGCTGGGTGGCACGGCGCTGACCGACATCACGCCCATCAGCACCAACGCGTTCACCGCCCGCATCCCGCGGCACGCGCCGGCCAACAACGTCTCGCTGGTGGTCACCACAGCGGGTGGTTCCAGCACGATGGCCAGCGCCTTCTCCTACACCAGTTCCCTGATCGCGGCCCCGAACACGGCACCCAACAACCGGGCCGTCGAGGTGGTCGTCAAGGGCGTCGGGTTCGAGAGCGCCGGGTGGAGCGACACTCTCACCTCTGGGGCGCACATCTTCCTGGTCAAGGGAAACTACAGCTCCGTGGACATCAGCGGGACCCGCGCGAACCCGCCGATCGCCGACTGCAACAAGGTGCTGGTGCTCAGCGACATCGAACTGATCTGCAAGCTGGATCTCACCACTCGATTGGCCGCCAACGGCAACTCCCTGCTGGACAGCGTCGCACCGACCGCGCTGGGCGGCACCCCGATCTCGGCCGCTGGTAGTCGTCTGATCACGGGCGGAAGCTTCACCTCCGCGGACATCGGTAAAGCCGTCGTCGACACCGATGCCGCGCCGGTGATCCCGGCGGGAACTGTCATCACCGACGTGATGTCGAACGGGACCACAGCGGTTCTGTCGAACGCCGCAACCGGCGTGCTCACTGCCGCCGGGGTGTTCCTGGTTTCGCCTTTCAACCGGCAGGTCAGCATTGTCACCACCAGCGCTGCCTCCGGCGCGGTTACGGCGGCGGCGGGAACCTTCCTCACGACGGACCAGACCAAGTACGTCGTCGGCACGAACGTCACCACGCCGCGGACGATCGGCACCGTCAACAGCGGGACAAGTGTGACCCTGAGCGGTAACGCTTCCGCTGGTAACGGCACAGCCTCGACCACGGCCGTCATCGCCGCCACCAACATCCCGGTTCCGGAGGGCGCTTACAACCTGCAGTACGTGAGCAACGCCGCCAGCGGCGCGGTGACCTCCGACCCCGCCTACGTGAAGAGCCAGATCTCCAGCACCTCCACCTTCACCGTCGCCGCCTTCTGACGGTAAATGCCACCGATGCGGTGGCCCGGAGCCTACGCTCCGGGCCACCGCATGCCTCTTTATATCGACTTTTGGCTATTTCCTATCGGTCACCATAATGGATTGTCTGACATTTCCTATTCTTTCCTGGTTCGAGGATTTGAATACCTACGAATAGGTACGCTTCCGGCGAGACGGCCCGCGACGGTTCATCCGGACGCCGGGGCCCAGCAATCCAGCGACGTGGTCCATGGGGACCCGTAGGAGGACCTCGCATGCGTAAGTCCAAGTCACGCTCGAAAGCCCGGCTGGCGGCGGCCGCCGGGTTGACCACGGGAGCGGTGGGTGCCGCCTTGCTCGCGGCTCCGACGGCGGCGTTCGCCGCGGTCACGGTGAGCCCTCCGGTGGTGGCCGTCGGCGGCCGGGTCACCATCACCGACACCGACGGCGTCACCTTCGTCACGGGATCGACCACCGCCGCGAACCGGGTCATGATCCTCACGGCGCCCGGCACGACGACCCCGGTGTGCGCCGCCACGATCCCGGTAGCGTCGACCACGATTCTGACCGCGACCGTGGCCGAGTCGAGCAACGTCACCAAGACAGTGACGTTCGACATGCCCATCGGCGCCACCGCGGGCACCAGCGGGCAGGCCAAGCGGTACGTCGCCTGCGTTTATGACACGGTCGGCGGCACCACTGCCCGCCACGGTGCGCAGAACGGTTACTCGGTCAATGTGGGCACGGTGCCGACACTGAACCCGGCGCTCGGCCTGACCGGTGGCGGCAACACGGTCGGAGTCACGGCGTCGACCAGCATCTTCTCCGGTGTCACCACGGTCGGTGGGCAGTTCGCAACCGGTGAGTGCCCGGCGACCTACGGCACGCCGGCCGCCGGCCTGTCGACCACGGTCACCAAGACCGGTGACGCGGCCGCGAGCGTGACCGTGCCGTCCGGGGTGACCTCCACTGCGTCCACGCCGACCCCCTACAACCTGTGCTTCTACAACGGCGCCGCGGCCACCAGCTTGCTGATCTCCGGCGCCCTGTACTCCGCCAGCCAGCTGTCACTGAGCCAGACCATCGGTTCCTGGCAGGGCGGCACCAGCCTCGACATCACCTCGCCGAACCCGTTCCTGGCCGGCGTCGACGCACCGGGTGTGCTCTTCACCTCCGCCGCGTCGTGCCCAACCGACTACGACTACGACACCGGCACCTACAAGTACCCCGCTGCCGACAAGGTCAGGAAGGTCAGCAACAACCGGCTGGCCATCGCCACGCCGACGCTGTTCTACGCCGACCAGCCGACGATGACCGCGGCTGCCACGGCAGCCGGATCCTCCAGCGTCCCCTGGAACATGTGCGTCTACAACGGCACGGTGGACAACGGCGACGCCACGTCGTCCGATCTGGTCGCGAGCAACCCGTACCGGGTCACCACGATCCAGACCGCGACCGGCATTTCTCCCAAGGCCGGCCCGGCGCTCGGCGGCAGCCTGATCACGGTCACCGGCACCAACTTCCCGACCGAGCCCGGCGCCATCACCGCTTCGCTGGGTGGGTCGCCGCTGACCGACATCACGCCGATCAGCAGCACCGCCTTCACCGCCCGGACTCCGATGCACGCCCCGACCAACAACGCGGCGCTCACGGTCACCACGGCGGCCGGCTCCTACACGATGCCGACACAAGGCTTCGCGTACACCAGTGCGCTGGTCACGAACCCGAAGACCGCGCCCAACACCCGGGCTGTCGACGTGGTCGTCAACGGGGTCGGCTTCGAGAGCGCGACCTGGGGTGCGACCCTGACCACCGGAGCGCACATCTTCCTCGGCAAGGGTCCCTACAGCAACGCGGCCGTCGGCGGCGGAACGGCGCGGGCGAACCCGCCGGTCGCCGACTGCGGCAAGGTGCTGGTGCTCAGCGACACCGAGCTGGTCTGCAAGCTGGACCTGACCAAGCGGCTGAACGCCGCCGGTGACGCGGTTCTTGCCTCGGCGCCGAAGTTCGGAGCTGCGCTCACCATCGGCACCACCACCGGAAGCCGCGTGCTGACCGCGGCTGCGGCCACGTTCGACCAGACCGACGTCGGTAAGGCCGTCGTCGACACCGCTGTCCTCGCGAGCCAGAAGATCCCGGCGGGGACGACCATTCAGTCCGTGGTCAGCGACACGGAGGCGATCATGTCCAACCCCGCCTCCGGCACGGTGGCCAACAGCGCCACCATTGTGATCACCGGCACGAACTACCGGACCGCCGCGATGACGACCAGCAGCGGGGCCAATAGCCTTGCGGCCGCAGGCACCGGCAACGATGTCATCCTGACCACCGATGTGGGCAAGTGGATCAGCGGGGCGGGCATCCTGCCGGCCTCGATCGTCGCCCGGACCAGCGGGACGGTCGGAGCCCTGACGGACGTCGCGGCGGCCGCCGCGAACGCCACGGCTTCCGCCACTGTCACCACGGTCATCACCAGCGGGAACAGTGTGGTCCCGGAGGGTTCCTACAACCTGCAGTACGTGAGCAACGCCGCCCTCAACTCGGTGCACACCGATCCCGCCTACGTGCAGAGCAGTATCTCCAGCAACTCGACCTTCACCGTCGCCTCCTTCTGACGGCTGACGGAGCACCGGACGACGGTGGCCCGGAGCGTGCGCTCCGGGCCACCGCCCGTCACAGCAACAGAGACGCCGGCCGCGAAGATCACGGCCGGCGTCCGATGTGTTCCGGTACTCAGCCGAGCTTGCGCCACTCGCGGTCGATCACCGCGAGGCTCCTGCCGACGTCGGGACGGCCGCCGATCTTCGTGTCGGCCACGACGACGCTGCGCTTGGCGCTGGTCCGCCAGCACACCAGCAGGCTCGGCCGCTCCTTCGGCGTCTGCTCGTTGTAGAGCTTGAACCGCTGCGAGCATGAGGTCGGGCCGTGCTTGGTGATGCCGCCGGCCACCCAGCCGATCTCGCGCTGACCGCTCAGGTCGCCGCGCAGGGTGACGATCCGCATCGCTCCGCCCGCTTTGGCCGAGCCGACCGTCACCTCCTTCGCCTGGGCCGCGGCGGCCTGCTTGGCCGGGTCCTCCTTGGCGGGCAGCGGGTGGGTGATCTTCACGCCGTCCTTGGCGGCCGCCTTCCGGGCGGCGTCGACGCGGTCCTTCGCCGACTGCGGCAGCGACGGCTCCGGTTTGCCCTTCGCCTCCTTGTCGCCGGCGGCCGTGATCTTCCCGATCTGCTCGGCGGGAGCACTGGCGGTCGCGCCGGCGGAGGCACTGGCGGAGGGGCTCGCGAGTGGCTCCGCGCGGCCGGCCTGCTGGTTCTCCGACGAGTGGTTGCCGGCGAAGAAGGCAGCTCCGGAGATGGCGACCGCCGCTCCGGCGACCGCGACCAGGGCTTGCTTCCGGCGCCGCCCACGGCGTACGGGAATCGGGTCCTGGGTTGGTTGGTCCTGTTCTTCGTTGGCCATGTCACGTCCTTCAACGGGTCTCGACTTGGCACCCGCCCAGCGGGCATCGCCGGGCGGCTTCCGAACCCCCATGGTTCCAAAGATCGGGACATATCGGGTCGAATACAGCGGTCTCTCAGGTTCCTCCCGCGGGCGTCCGGCGGATTTTCCTTTCTGCGCAAATGCGGAGCAATCAGGTCGCTACGCTGCCTTCGAAGCGGTCCGTGACGTAGCCGCGCGGGAGGATCCCCATGATCGAGAAGGCTCGGGCCTGTCTGTCCTCGGCCGCCATGACCGCCCTGATCCTGGGAGTGGCCGCTGCCCCGGCGCAGGCCGCCGCGGCGCTGACGATGACGCTGAGCAGCGCCACCGGGCCGAGCGGTGGCGGGAACACGCTGATCGGCACGGTTCCCGCCAGCGCCGCCAACCCGATCCCGTTCGCCGCGGGCAGCGTCCCGACCGTGCAGTTCCAGTACAACGCCTGCTCGGTGAAGGCCCGGGCGGTCACGCAGATCGCCGCGACGACCAACGCCACGACCGCCGGGGTGCTGACCGTCAACCCGGACAACGTGAAGCGGATGCTCGGCACGAAGATCGCCTTCGAGGTGCCGTCCGCGTCGTACCCGGCTCAGGTCAACGGCAGCACCAGCACGATCAACACCACGGGACTGGTGCTGGCCGGGACGCAGACCAGCGCCAAGTGGAACATCTGCGTCTACGACACCCCGTCGACGGAGACCAGCAGCCTGCTCGCCCAGGCGGTCTACACGGTCGGCATCCGGCCGAGGATCACCGCGATCATCCCGTCGAGCGGTTCGGTGCTCGGCGGCCAGACGATCACGGTGACCGGCGCGGGCTTCTCCACGGCGAGCAACGCGACCACCGCGAGCATCGGCGGGACGCCGCTGACCGGCATCAAGGTGGCGGCGAACGGCAACAGCTTCGTCGCGATCACCGGGTCGCGGGCGGCCGGGACCGGTCTCCCGCTCACCGTGAACACCCCGGGCGGCCCGGTGAGCAGCACGGATCCGGACAACAACGGGCAGCCGGAGGACGATGACGACGACACCGCCGACGCCCCGATCACCTTCACCTACAGCAACGGCATCCAGGTGTCGCCGCAGACCGCGCCTGCCGGTACGAAGGTCGACCTGCTGATCAAGGGGATCGGCTTCCAGCAGCTGATCTTCGACAAGAGCGCCCAGGCGACGGCGACCTCGGCCAGCGCGCACATCTTCCTGGTCAAGGACGCGTACGTGGCGGCCAGCAACCGTGGTGTCCAGGAGTGCAAGGGCGTGCTGGTGGCCAGCAACACCGAGATGGTCTGCACGCTCGACCTCACCGCGGACCGCCTCGACCCGTCGTCCAGCGCGGTGTCGACCGGCAACAAGGTCGCCGAGGGGACGTACTCCGTCGTGGTGGTGGCCAGCGGTGCCGCCGACGCCGGGGACGCTGCCGCGCCGACCATCGTCAGCAGCGGCTCGACCTTCACCGTCGCGCCTTACTGAGACCAGGAAGAGACTTCGATGCGTACGTTCCGACGCGCGGTTCTCGCCACGATCGCGGGCACTGCCCTCGTTCTAGGATCGGGGGCGGTCCCGGCGCGGGCCGCCACCCCGTTGAGTCTGACGCTGAACACCCCGGTCGGCCTCAGCGGTGGCGGCAACAAGGTGGTCGGCTCGGTCGTCGCGACGACGGCCAACCCGGTCCCGTTCGTGGTGAACAGCGTTCCGGTGGTGCAGTTCCAGTACAACACCTGCAGCGTGCGGGCCAGGAGCGTGGCGCAGATCGCGGCCGCCGGTGGCTACCTCAGCGCCGGCGTGCTCCAGGTCAACCCGGCCGACGTCGCCCGGATCACCGGCACGAAGATCACCTTCAAGGTGCCGTCGGCGTCGTACCCGACCACTGACGCCAACGGCGTGACCAGCACGATCAACACCACCGGCCTGGTGCTGCCCGCCGGTCTGACCACCGCCAAGTGGAACGTCTGCGTCTACGACAGCGACGCCCCCACCACCAGCAACCTGCTGGCCTCGGGCACCTACACGGTGGTGGCGAAGCCCACGATCGCCGCGGTGACCCCGGCCAGCAGCCCGGCCGCCGGCGGCAAGACGATCACGGTGACCGGCACCGGCTTCACCGCGGTGACCACTGGCGTCACCGGCACGATCGGCGGCAGCCCGCTCACCAACGTCAAGGTGGCAGCGGACGGGAACAGCTTCACCGCGACCACCGGCGCGCACGCCCCGGGCACCGGCTTCGAGGTGCTGCTCAACACTCCCGGCGGGAAGGTGAGCAGCCTCGACCCGGACAACGACAACAGCACCAGCGACACCCCGATCACCTTCGACTACAGCAACGGCATCACCGTCACACCGACCACGGCGCCGGCCGCCACCACTGTCACCCTCGACATCACCGGCGCCGGCTTCACGCCGCTCGTCTTCGACGCCGGTGGCTCGCCGACGACCTCCAGCGCGCACGTTTTCCTGGTCGACGGGGCCTATGACGCCACCAGCAACCGGGAGAAGGCCGAGTGCACGGGCGCGGTCGTGGTGACCGACACCGAGATCGTCTGCACGCTGAACCTGACCGGGGTCGCCGAGGGCGCGTACATCGTCACGGTCGTCGCGAACGGCGGGATCGGCTCCGGGGCCGCGAACCCGACGATCGTCAGCAGCGGCTCGGTGTTCGTCGTCGCGCCCTACTGAGCCGTCGCGCTGCACTGAGTCGGGCACGCAACTGAGGCCTGGCACCCCACTGAACAGGCAATACGCCGTACTGTCGCATGATCGGCCTGGTGCGGAGCGGAGCCGCACCCGGACAGCAACCCCGCCGGACCGGAAGCCACAACCCACGCTGAAGAACCTGGACCACATCCCCGAGCTGGAGGTTGTGGTCGATGAAGGTTGTTCTGCGCCGGTACGCCGTCGGAGCCGTTGCCACCGCTGCCCTCGCCGGCGTGGCCGCGTTCGCCCTGCCTGCCGGGACGGCTGACTGGACGCCGGTCACCTACGGCCTCACCGAGAGCGCCGACCGGCTGCTCCCGCCCACCGTCTCGGCGGAGAAGCCGGCCCGGGTCGTCTCGACCACTGTCGGCAAGGACGGCAAGCCGGTCGTCACGGTGAAGACCGCGACCGACCGGAAGAGCGCCGCCGCGCTCGTCGAGAAGGCGCAGAAGGCGGAGAACGCGGTCGGTGTCGAGCTCGACGCGAAGGCCGTGGCGCTGGAGGCGCCGGCCGGCACCGACCTCTACCGCGGCCAGCAGTGGGATCTCACCGCGATGCGCGCGACCGACGCCTGGACGAAGTCGACCGGCGCCGGCGTGACCGTCGCGGTGGTCGACACCGGCGTGGACGGCGCCCACATCGACCTCACCGGCAAGGTGCTGACCGGCTGGGACGCGATCGCCGACAAGTCCGGCGGCAACACCGACGCGAACGGGCACGGCACCCACGTGGCCGGCACGATCGGCGCGGTCACCGGGAACACGATCGGCGTCTCCTCGGTCGCTCCCGACACCAAGATCTTGCCGGTACGGGTTCTCGGCGCGGACGGCAGCGGCTACATGTCCGACGCCGCGGAGGGCATCGTCTGGGCCGCCGACAACGGCGCTCAGGTGATCAACATGTCGATCGGCTCGACGTCGAAGGTGACCGCGGTCAGCAACGCCGTCGCGTACGCCCGCAGCAAGGGTGTCACCGTGGTCGCCGCGGCCGGCAACGAGCGGGCCAGTGGCAGCCCGACCAGCTACCCGGGCGCCGACGCCGGGGTGATCGCGGTCGCCGCGACCGACTCGGCGGACAAGGTGGCGAGCTACTCGAACGCGGGCAGCTACGTCGACGTGGCCGCGCCCGGCTCGGCCATCGTCAGCACCTACCCGTCCGCGCTGGGCCGCAGCTACGCCGGGATGAGCGGCACGTCGATGGCGTCGCCGCACGTCGCGGGGCTTGCGGCGCTGCTCAAGGCGGCGCAGCCGAGCCTGACGCCGGACCAGATCGAGCAGGCCATGGTGAAGTCCGCTGTCGATCTCGGCACGGCGGGCAAGGACAACGATTTCGGGTACGGCCGGGTGGACGCCGTGGCCGCCCTCGCGACCGTGGCGACCAGTGCGCCGACGACCGCGCCGACGGTTTCCAAGGCGCCGTCAACCGCTCCCACGTCGGCGCCGACCACCGCGCCCACCTCCAAGGCCCCGACCACCGCCCCGACCACCGCGCCCACTTCGAAGGCGCCGACCGCCGCGCCGACCTCTGCGTCGCCGTCGCCGTCGGTGTCGAAGAGCCCCGCGATCAAGGCCAAGCCGGTCATCGTCCCGAACGTCGCCTCGGCCGACCTCGCCTACAACAGCACGACGGTCACCACCTTCACCGTCACCGCGGCCGGCCAGCCCTGGGCGAAGAAGAACGCCCAGCTCTGCGTCGCCGAGACCGGCAAGACGTTCCAGTGCGTCGACGTGGTCACCTCGGCCACCGGCGTGGTCACGCTCAACCGGGTCGCCACCGGCGGCTACCAGCTGCAGCTGCGAGTGGCCGCGACCGACGCGAACGAGGCGGCGACCGGCACCGCGGCGTACACCGTGCGCAGCACCGTGAAGGCGACCCGCACCGCGAGCCGCGTCATGACGGTCAGCATCGCCTCGCCGGCCGGCCTGCCCGTCGAGGTGCAGCAGCTCGTCGCCGGCACCTGGCGCAAGGCGCTGCAGTTCACCACCTCCGGCACGACGACCACCGTGACGGTCAACGGCCTGACCAGCGGCCAGCAGTTCCGCGTGGTGGTCCCGGCCACGGCGACGGTCGCGGGCGCGATCAGCGGGACCGTCATCGGCTGAGTTCGGGTGAGGCGGGACGGGCGGCGCTCAGTCGAGCGCCGCCCATTCCTGTTCGATGATGTCGACGCTGTCCCGCGCGTCCGGTGAGCCCCGCGCGACGACCGCCATCGTGACCACACTGCGGTCGTCCGAGGTGCGCCAGCACAGCAGCAGACCGGACCGGGCCGACGCCGGGTCGTCCGCGTCGAGCCGCACCCGGTTCGTGCAGTTGACGCCGCCACCGGCCGGGAAGCCCGCGTCGCCCGCGAGCCGCAGGTCACTCTGGCCGCTCAGGTCGAAACGGGCGGCCGACACCCGTACCGTCCCGTCGCGGATCGTCTCGACCCGGCGCGTGACCATGGCGTGCGGCGCCGCGGCCACCATCGCCGACGGCGCCGCGGGCACGGCCGACGCCAGATCGGCCGGCGCGAGATCGTCCGGCGCGAGATCGTCCGGGGTGGGGGAGGGCGCACGCCTCGCGCTCTTCGCCGGATGGGTCGTCCGGGAAGCCCGGAGAGTTCCCGGTACGACCGAAACGCCCGTCCCGTCGATCCCGGGCGTCGCCGCCGTGGTCAGCGGGGCGAGGGCGGCCGGCTCGGGAAGCGTCTCCTGGCTGCTCTCCATCACCTCTGTCGTGATCAGATACGCCCCGGCCACCACGGCGAGGGCGCCGCAGGCCAGGGTGACGACCTGTTTGCGGCGCAGGCCGGGGTCCGGCGTGGTGGCGTACAGGTGGCCTTGGTCCTCGTGGCCGGTCATCTCACCGTCCTCCGGTTCGTGTCTCGATCTCATGGTTCCAAAGGTCGGGACATACCGGGGCTTTCTTCTACGTCTTCGCGCTGCTCATCGGCCCTCGGCGGGGGCGTCCAGGGCCGGCGCGGGAGTCGACTGTCGGGTATCGGTCGATGTCGTCACCCGCAGAGGGGGCGCCGGTTGACCGTGCCCGGCGGCGCGCGCATCGTTTGGTGCACGGGTGCGATGGCGGGCGGATTCGGGGGCCGTCCTTCCGTGTCCGAATCCGGAGGGGGGCCACGTGGCCGAGGAAGCGGAACACCTTCCCGCGCGGCCGTCGTGGGACTGCCGGGTCTGCGGGCGTCGGTGGCCCTGTGAGCCGGCTCGAGAAGTGCTGAGCCGCACGCACGGCCGGATGGATCTCGCCGTGCTGATGTGGAACTACCTCGAGGAAGCCGCCAGGGACATGCCGCAGGCGGCCGCGTCGGCGCTTTTCGATCGCTTCCTCCGGTGGACCCAGTGACCCCTGGTCAATGCGGTCGAAAGCGAATGCACCCCACATCTCGTTGACTAGGGTGAAGATGCCCTATTCGAGGAGATGAGTATGCTTTTGCGCCGAATTTCGACAACCGTCGGCGTCGCCGGGCTGTTGGCCCTGCCCGCCACCGCCGCCCAGGCCGAGCCGTCCGCCCAGGACGCCGCCTTCCTCAAGGCCGCTCACCAGGCGAACCTGGCCGAGATCAGTGCCGGCCGGATCGCCTGGACGACGAGCAACGACCCAACCGTGAAGACACTGGCCGCCACCCTGATGCGCGACCACATCCACCTGGACGCGGACCTCTACCAGACCGCGCGCCAACTGCGGGTCTTCCTGCCGGACGCACCCACCGAGGAGCAGCAGGCCCTGACCCGGCGGTACGAGGCGGCGGGCGCCGACACGTTCGACGAGTACTTCATCTCGACCCAGCTGGCCGCACACCGCGACAGCCTGAAACTGGTCTCCGAGCAGATCAGCGACGGCTCCGAGCAGTCCGTCAAGGAACTCGCCGCCGATGCTGAGCCCGTCATCGCCCACCACCGGGACCTGCTGCGGGACGCCGCCGAGGCGAAAGGCCTCGCCGGGTACGCCGGCACCGGCGGCCGCAACGGATGAGAGCCGCGTCGTCGTCCCGGCCGGGCCGCGCCTGGCCGGGACGCGTGCTCCCGACTCCACGTCGTCGCGACGATGACCAGCCGGCCATGACCCACGCCGATCGCGGTGGGGTTCCGGCCGGCTCTCGGTAAGTCAGCCGGTGGCGGTGGCCTGGCGGTCGGCGAAACGTTCCGCGAACGCCGTCAGATCCCGCCGCTCGATCGCCGCCGCCATCAGGTCGGGGAACGCGTCCGGCGTGCACGCGAACGCCGGCACCCCGAGCGCGGCCAGCGCCGCCGCGTTCTCGTGGTCGTAGGCCGGCGCGCCCTCGTCGGAGAGCGCCAGCAGCGCCACCACCTGCACCCCGGCCGCGGTCATCTCGGCGACCCGGCGCAGCATCTCGTCCCGCACGCCGCCCTCGTACAGGTCGCTGATCAGCACGAAGATGCTGTCCCGCGGGCGGGTGATCAGCGTCTGGCTGTAGGCGATCGCCCGGTTGATGTCCGTCCCGCCGCCGAGCTGGGTGCCGAAGAGCACGTCGACCGGGTCGCTGAGCTGCTCGGTCAGGTCTGCCACGGCGGTGTCGAAGACGACCAGCGACGTCCGCAGTGACCGCAGCGACGCCAGCACCGCCGCGAACACCCCGGAGAAGACGACCGAGGCGGCCATCGAGCCGGACTGGTCGACGCAGAGGATCACGTCCCGCTGTACGGCGGTGGTCCGCCGCCCGTACCCCACCAGTCGCTCAGGAATCACCGTGCGGTGCTCGGCCTGGTAGTGCTTCAGGTTCGCCCGGATCGTCCTGTCCCAGTCGATGTCGGCGTGCCGCGGCCGGCTGATCCGGGCGGCCCGGTTCAGCGCGCCGGACACCGCGGCCCGGGTCTGTTGCGCGATCCGGCGTTCGAGCTGCTCGACGACCGTGCGGACGACCTGCCGGGCGGCGTCCTTGGTGGCCTCCGGCATGACTCGGTTCAGTGCGAGCAGCGTGCCGACCAGGTGCACGTCCGGCTCGACGGCGGCCAGCATCTCCGGCTCCAGCAGCAGCCGGGTCAGGTCGAGTCGCTCGATCGCGTCGGCCTGCATCACCTGCACGACGGTGCTCGGAAAGTACTCCCGGATGTCGCCCAGCCAGCGCGCCACCTTCGGCGCCGACCCGCCCAGCCCGGCCGACCGCTTCACGGACGTTCCGTCGCCGTCCCCGGCGGTGTCGTAGAGCGCCGCCAGCGCCTCGTCCATCGCCCCGTCCCGCCCGCCGGCCTTGCCGAGCGACTCCTCGGCTGCCCCGCCGAGCACGAGCCGCCACCGCCGCAGCCGTTCCCGGCCCGCGTCGCCCTGCCCTGCCGTGAGGTCCGTGCGAGCCAGGGAATCGGCGGCCGGCTCCTCCTCGGGGACGGGCTCAGCCATGCGTTCTCCCCGGGCGCCCGCCCCCGCCGCGGCGGCCACCATCTTTGCCCTGACCAGGGTCATCCGCCCGGCCAACCCGGCCACCCCCTCTCGTTCGCTCGCCACGCCCGTGCCCGCCGGAAGCCTCTGCCCGCCCGCTGCCCGGCCGCCTGCCGGAGCTTTCCGCTCCGGACCGCCTGCCGAAGCTCTCCGCGCCGGACCCTCTGCCGGAGCCGTCGACGCCTCTGCCCGATCCTTCGAGGCCGGCCTTGGGGTGCGAGAAGATCCGGTCCGGCGGCGTCGCCGCCCCGGCCCGGGACCCGTCCGCCTCGTCCGGCGTGGGATGCGAGAAGGTCAGCTCCGCGGGCTGGGCCGCCACCTCGCCCGACGGCGGCGGCTCGGCGGAGTGTGAAAAGAGTTCTGAACTGCTCATGCGTCCTCCCGGATGTGGATCTCGCGCCCGAGCAGGGCGCCCAGCACGGGCAGCACCGAAACCGCCCGTTTCTCGTCGATCGCCGCGACTGCGGCCCGGGCCGCTCCCGCCCGTGGCCCGGCCACCCGCTCACCGATGGCCCGCCGCTCCCCGGCCTCGAACGTCCCGAACGTGCGCCGCAACAACGGCAGAACGTCCTCGAACGCCTCCTCCGGCACGTCCGCCAGCCACTCGTCGACCAGCGTGAGCAGCGCGTCGTCGTGCACCAGCAGCAGCCCGCCCCCGGCCAGGAAACCCTCGACCCAGGCGGCCGCGTGTGCCGGTGGGGTGCCCACTGTCAGCGGCAGCCGCAGCCGGCGGCGCACCTCAACGGTATCGAGTCGCCCCGCATCCAGCAGCAACCGGGTCAGCCGGCCGGCCGGAAGCCCGTGCAGATCCGGCCGCCGCGCCAGCGACTCGATCGTCGCCAGCCACAACTCCCGCAGCTCGTCGTCGGCGAGCAGGCTGACCGCCTGGTGCACGCCGTCGACCCCGTCGCGCAGCTGCCTCGCCGCGTCGCCGGAGAGCGACCCGGCCGCCGACGGAAGCCCGGCGCAGATCCGTTTCAGCAGGCCGGCGGCGACCGTGGCGAGGCCGGCCACGTCCGTGCGGCGGACATCCCCGTACCGTAACGTCCGGGCCAGCGCCGGGAGCGCCGCCATCAGGTGGTGGATGTCCGCGTCCAGCGCGGCCCGGGTGTCGAGCGCGGCCAGGACCTCCGGGTAGGCCTCGCCGAGCTCCGCCAGCAGGCACGTCTCCAGCAGCGCGGTCACCTCGGCGAGCGTCTTCGCGGTCCGCGCCCGCCGGATCACCCGCGCGCTCGCCGCACCGGCCACCGTCGTGCCCCACATGCTGCCCTCGACGAGCCGCACCGCGAACTCCGGCTGCCAGCGCAGCACCCACTCCTCACGGAACGTCCCTGTCCCGCGCCGCCCCGCGGCCGGCTCGCCCCACGGCACGTCGAGCGTCCGCAGTCGATGCAGCAGTCGGCTGCGCCGCAGGTCGGTGTCCTTGCGCAGGTCCAGCTTCAGCTCGCGCTCGGCTGCCTCGGGCTTGAGCCGCAGCGCCCGCTGCTGGGCGGTCAGATCCTTGGCGAGCGGGACCGCGGGCATCTCGTCCGGCACCGTGCCGAGCCGCTCGCCGACCACGAGCCGCCGGTTGATCAGCTCGGTGCGCAGCGGCTCCCCGTCGCACATCACCGCCTCGGCGGCCTCGGTCACCTCGGCGAGCCCGGCCAGTGGCCGCCCGCGCAGCGTGGCCAGGGTCTCGGCGAGCCGCGTCGCCTCGATCACGTGCGCCGACGAGGTGGGCACGCCCTCCGCGCGCAGCACGCCGGCCGCGTCCACCAGCCACCGCGGCACGACCGCGTCAGCGCTGGTGAACAGATGGTGATACCACCCCGGGGAGGTCACGCCCGCGCCGTAACCCGACCACGACGCCAGCCGTCCATACGTCCACGGGACCCAGGTGAAGGCCACCTTGCCCTTGCGCCGGCCCTTGAGCAGCGCGGTGTCCTCCTTGACCGGGACCTTGCGGGTCAGCGCCGGCACGTGCCACGCCCCGCAGACCACAGCGATGTTCTCGTGCTTGCGCCGGACCTCCCGCAGCACGGTCCGCATGTAGGCCTCCCGCAGCAGATCCTCGGGATCCTCCGCGGCGCCCTCGCGGATCGCCGTCATCGCCTCCGCGATCGCCTCGAAGACCGGCACGCCGCGGTGCTCGACCACGTCCTCCCACCAGCGCTCCGGATCGTCGTAGCCGGCCGCCGAGGCCAGCTCCCCGATCGGGTCCACCGGTCGCCGGGCCTCGTCCGTCATGCTCCCGGGAGGCGTCTCATCCGCTGTTCCCGGCACTTCGGGAGCCGGATCGGCGGGGCCCGCAGGCACTTCGGGGGCCGGCTCGGCGGGGCCCGCCGGCACGACGGCAGCCGGGTCGGCCGCGCCCACCCGGAACGCGTAGGGCAGGTCGAAGAAGCGGACCGGCACCTCGTTCTCCACCGCCCACCGGATCGCCTGCCACTCCGGTGAGAAGACCGCGAACGGCCAGAACGCCGCCCGGCCCGGATCCTCCGCCGCATAGCCGAGCAGCGCGACCGGCGGCTCCAGCCCGCCACCGGCCACCCAGCGGACCAGGTCGTCGGCCTCCGGTGGCCCCTCCACCAGCAGAATCTCCGGCTGCTGGGCCGTCAGCTCCCGCACCACCGCCCGGGCTGAGCCGGGCCCGTGATGCCGGACCCCGTAGAACCGCTCAGGCATCGCGTGCCGCCCGATAGAAATCCAGCCAGCCGGGCCGCTCCCGGACGACGGTCTCCAGGTATTCGCGCCACACCACCGCGTCGGAGACCGGATCCTTGATCACCGCGCCGGTAATGCCGGCCGCCACGTCACCGGGGTGCAGCGTCCCGTCCCCGAAGTGCGCGGCCAGCGCCATCCCGTTGGTGATCACGGAGATCGCCTCGGCGGTGGAGAGCGTCCCGGTCGGCGACTTGAGCTTGGTGCGCCCGTCCTCGGTCAGGCCGGACCGCAGCTCGCGGAAGACCGTGACCACCCGGCGGATCTCCTCCAGCGCGGCCGGCACCTCCGGCAGCTCCAGCGACCTGCCGAGCTGCGCCACCCGGCGGGCGACGATCTCCACCTCGTCGTCGGCACTGGCCGGCATCGGCAGCACCACCGTGTTGAACCGCCGCCGCAGCGCGCTGGACAGCTCGTTCACCCCGCGGTCGCGGTCGTTGGCAGTGGCGATCAGGTTGAAGCCGCGCTGCGCCTGGACCTCGGTGTTCAGCTCCGGGACGGGCAGCGTCTTCTCCGACAGGATGGTGATCAGCGCGTCCTGCACGTCGGACGGGACGCGGGTCAACTCCTCCAGCCGGGCGATCGCCCCGGTCTGCATGGCCCGCATGATCGGGCTGGGCACCAGGGCCGCGTCGGTCGGGCCCTCGGCGAGCAGGCGGGCGTAGTTCCACCCGTAGCGAATGGCTTCCTCGGCCGTGCCCGCGGTGCCCTGGACCAGCAGTTTCGAGTCGCCGGAGATGGCGGCCGCCAGGTGCTCGGAGACCCAGGTCTTGGCGGTGCCAGGCACGCCGAGCAGCAGCAGTGCCCGGTCGGTGGCCAGCGTGGACACGGCCACCTCGATCAGGCGGCGGGGCCCCACATACTTCGGGGTGATCTTGGCGCCGTCGCCCAGCAGATAGGTCACCACGGCCTGCGGCGACAGACGCCACCCGGGCGGCCGCGGCCGGTCGTCGCCGGCGGCCAGGAGGGCCAGCTCGTCGGCGTACTGATCCTCGGCGTGCGGTCGCAGAGCTGACAACTCGAACTCCTGAAGGTGGGCTGACCGATTGGTGGCTCGATCAGCAAACTACCGCTGGGGTGTGACACTTTCCGGCGCCCGCAACTCGCGCAGCATCTCCTCGCGAAACGTCAGCGTGCGGGCCAGATCGGCGACCGGCCGGACCCGGCTCGGGTCCACCTCCGGCTCGAGCTGGGCGGCGAGCCGGCCGGTGAGATCCGCATATGCCGGGGGCATGGCGAGCGCGGCCGTCCGGCACAGCTCACCGAGCTGCCAGGTGTGCCGATCGGTGCGGGCGCGATGCGCGATGGTCTCCAGGACCGTCACGCTCAGCGGCTCCGGCCACGGCCCCGGATGCAGTGCCAGCAGCCGGTGCGCCGACCCGTCCTCGGCCCGCAGCGCCTCGGCGGCCAGCCGGGCCAGCGCATCCGGCGGGAGCACCAGGTGCAGGTCCCAGCAGACCGCCTCGCGCAGCGCCCCGGCGTCCGCGGCCAGCAGCGTCGCCGCCCAGCGCGCGTCGCCCTGGGTGATGGCGGCCTTGGCCCAGCCGTGCAGCAGCGGGCCGGCCCAGTCGTTCCCCCTGGCCAGCGCCACATAACCGGAGGGCTCCAGCTCGGTCCACGAGTCCAGCGGCGCGCCGGCGACGACCTCCTCCAGCAGCCACGCGCCGGCCCCGGCGCCGTGGGCCGGGGTGGCGCCCACGCCGTCGCGCCGCAGCACCGCGTCCAGCTCGTCGGGTGGCTGCACCGCCAGCCGCGGCGGGTCGCTGAGGACCAGCCGGACCGCGGCGTGCGCCCGCTGCCGCATCCGCCGTCCGAGCGCCGCCCCGGGCAGCCGGCGCAGCAACTCGGCGGCGGCCTGCCGGACCTCCTTGCGCCGGTCGTCCAAGGCCCGCTCCAGCAGCTCCTCGTCGCCGGGGGCGAGACCGTCGGCGAACGTGGCGAGGAACCGGGCCCGGTCCTCCGAGGACTCGGCGGCCCACGTGCTCGCCACCAGCTCCCGGGCCCGGGCCGGGTCGGCGCGCCGCAGGGTGATCAGGTGACCCAGGCGTTCCGCGCTGGTGGCCGTCGCCCAGTCGACGACCGTGACCGGCGCCGCCTCGTCGAGCAGCCAGCGCCAGTCCGCCCGCTGCGCGGCCAGCCAGCCGCCGCGCCGGCCCGCGACCCGCGCGACGTCGCCACGGACCGTCGTGTTGCGCCGCGCGGCGTCCAGCAGCGCCGGCAGCACCGTCGACGGGACGACCCCGCCCCGGGCCGCCGCCGCGGACAGCCACTGGGCCAGCAGTTCCTGGTCCAGGTGGGCACCGCCGGGTGCGCCACCTCGCAGGATCCGCCCCAGCCGCACCCCGGCCTCGACAGGCAGCGGCGGCGCCGTCTCGGCCGGCGCGGCGGTGACCGGCACTTTCCTCTCGGGCTCGAAACCGGCTCGCCGGGAGGTCAGCGCGACCGCCGCCGCGTCGAGCAGGGCCACCGATGACGACGGCCGGCCGGGTCCGCCGGGGACAGCCCCGGGGCCGGCGTGGAAGGCCGCCACGTCGGTGGTCGCCTCGGGGGAGAGCGTGATGCCGGGCGACTCGGCCGGCCACCCCCAGTCCAGCTCGACCTGGGCCGCGCCGACCCGGACCGACCGCCCCGACCACGGCCGCCGAGCCGTCCCCACCAGGGCGGCCGCCAGCATCTCCGCGGGCAGCTCGGCCGCCCGGGGCGCCCCCGGATCCGGTGCCGGCGGCGCGGCCGGGACGAACTCGCCCTCCACCCACGCGGCCAGCGGGCGCAACCCACCCGGCGACCACTCGCCCGCCACCGTGGCCGGCCGGCCACCGGCGGCGGCGAGCAGCCACCACGGCTCCCGCTGCCCGGCCGCCAGGGGCAGGGCATCGCCCGAGGGGTCCACGAGGCAGCCGTCCGCCGTCGGCGTGACCTGCGCCAGGAGCATCGGCCCGTCGTACCGGAAAGGCTCGGCGGCCAGGAGCGCGGACCAGCGCGAGAGAGCCGCCCGGACCGGCCCGGCGCCGTCCGGCGAGCCGAAGGGCTCGGCGGCGCTGTCGCGGGACGCGACCAGCGCCCGCAGCGGCGCCGCACCCGGATAGAAGCAGAGGTCGCCACGGAACTCCGTGCCGGGCACCAGGTCGGTGGTCAGCGACTGCCCGGGCGCGGCGAACGACAGCACCAGCGCGAACCGTGCCGTCGACGAGCCGTGCAACCAGGTCCGCCGGGTGGTCAGCGCGCCGTCGTCGGTGTCGTGCCGGCCGAGCACCTGCCAGCGATCGGTGACCCGCGGCCCGGCCAGCACCTCCTCGGCCGGGGTGGGAAAGCCGATCCGCGAGCGGACGGTCGCGGCCGTCGCCGGGTCGAGCGCGGCGAGCCGGTCGTGCCCGGCGACCACCAGGTGCAGCATGGCCAGCTCACCGAGCAGCCGGTCGGCCCACTGCGGGCCGATCCCGGCGATCCCGCCGAGGCGCCGGACAGCGCTCGCCACGCCGGGCGCCTGCGCGTCGACCAGGCGGGCGGCCATCGGCTCGAACGCCTGGTGGCCACGCCGGCCCAGCCCGGCCAGCCCCTGCTCGACCTGGTCGTCGAGCCAGCGCCGCAGCTCCGTCATGCCGCCGGCGACCCGCTCGGCGCGCTCGCGGGCGCGTTTCGCGGCGGCGGCCGGGTCGGGCGTGCCGGCCTCCTTCGGCTTCGCCCGCGCGGCCCGCATGGCCTGCCACTTCGTCACCCACTCGGGCGCCGGATCGGCGCCGGCGCCGGTCTCGGCCCAGCGCAGCAGCAGGCCGACCGCATGTTTGCAGGGCGCCTGGAAGCTGGGGCAGGAGCACGTGAACGCCGGACCGGCCAGGTCGGCGGCGACCCGATAGCCCCGGCACAGCCCCCAGAGGATGCCGTCGAGCAGGCCGGTCGGACCGAACTGCCCGGACACCGCGCGGGCACGTTTGAGCGCGGCGGCGTCGGGGGCCAGCGACTCAGCCTGGGCGAGAGACCATCGTTCTGCGAGCACGGATCGACCCTAGGCCGCGGGTACGACGTTTTGCGGTCACCCGGAATCGCCTGTGGACAACCCCCGCCGGTGGACGACCGGCCCCCGGCCGACGGGTCGACGACTGCCCGAGGAGCACCGCGCCGAACGCCAGCACCATGCCGCTGACCTGCACAGCGGTCAGGGACTGGCCGAGCGCCGCCCAGCCGAGCGCGGTCGCGGTCACCGGCGAGAGGAGGCTCAGCAGCGACACGCGCGCGGCGGGCAGGCGCTCCAGTCCGCGGAACCACAGGGTGTAGGCCACCGCTGTCCCGATCAGCGACAGATAGCCGTACCCGATGAGGTTCCTGCCGCTCAGCGAGGCCGGAAGGCCCTCGCCGAGCAGCATGATCGGAATCAGGACCAGGCCGCCCGCGGTCAGCTGCCACCCGGTCGCGGTCAGCAGCGAGACGCCCGGCCGGCCCCACCGCTTGGTCAGCACGAGACCGACGGCCATCGACGCCGCCCCGGCCAGCCCGGCGAGGATCCCGATCGGGTCGAGGCGGGCGGCGGCGGTCAGCACCGCGAGGGCGACGCCGACGGCGCCGATCAACCCCGCGAGCACGGTACGCAGTGACGCGCGCTCGGTGAGCAGCAGCGTGGACAGCCCGGCCACCAGCAGTGGCTGCACCGCCCCGAGCACCGCCGCCATGCCGCCGGGCAGCCGGTACGCGCTCGCGAACAGCAGGGCGAAGAAGAACCCGATGTTGAGCGCCCCGAGCACCGCCGACTTCCACCACCACGCCCCGTGCGGCAGTCTCCGGGTCGCCGCGAGCAGGAGCAGCCCGGCCGGCAGCGCGCGCAGCACCCCGCTGAGCAGTGGTCTCCCGGGCGGGAGGAATTCCGTGGTGACCGCGTAGGTGGTGCCCCACACGGCCGGGGTGAGGGCCGTGACCAGCAGGACGCGCATCGCAACTCCCTCGATGGAAAGTATCTCGACATCAAGATAACTCCTATCGAGAAGTTCGTCATCAAGGAACCCGGATACCCGACAATGTCGGCATGATCGAGCAGGACGACGTCGACCGGATCCTGTCCCAGTGGGCCACCGAACGCCCCGACCTGGAGACCACCGCGATGGGCGTCTTCGGCCGCATCCAGCGCATCGCCCGGATCGCCGGTGACACCCAGGAGCGGGCGTACGCGGCGTTCGGCATCGGCCGCCCCGAGTTCGACGTCCTCGCCACGCTGCGCCGATCCGGCCGGCCGTACCAACTGTCGCCGGGCGCCCTGGCCTCCTCGATGATGCTCAGCACCGGCGGCACGACGGCCCGCCTGGACCGCCTGGAGAAAGCCGGCCTGATCGCCCGCTCACCCGACCCGTCGGACCGCCGCGCGATCCTGGTCCGCCTCACCGACCAGGGCTTCACGGTTGCCGACCAGGCCGTCACGGCCGGCCTCGACGAACAGCGGCGCCTGCTGTCCCATCTCAGCCCGAAGCAGCAGTCCCAGCTCTCCGACCTGCTCAGACAACTCCTCAGCGGTCGCTGACCGGGGGAGTGCCGTCACCGAAGGGGCGGCCGCCCAGCGACTCGCGGCCGTGCGGGGTGAGCCAGCCGCTCGGATCCGGGCCCGCCGGGACGATGCCGGTCGGGTTGATGGTGCGGTGGACCACGTAGTAGTGCTCCTTGATCTGCGCGAAGTCGATCGTGTCACCGAATCCGGGTGTCTGGAACAGGTCCCGCGCGTAGGCCCACAGCACCGGCATCTCGCTCAGCTTCGACCGGTTGCACTTGAAGTGCCCGTGATACACGGCGTCGAAGCGGGCCAGGGTGGTGAAAAGGCGTACGTCGGCCTCGGTGATGGCATCGCCGACGAGGTAGCGCTGATTCGCGAGCCGGTCGGAGAGCCAGTCCAACCGGTCGAAGAGCTGCTGGTACGCCTTCTCGTAGGCGTCCTGCGAGCTCGCGAAGCCGGCCCGGTAGACACCGTTGTTGACGTCCCGGAACACCACGGCGTTGACCTCGTCGATCTCGTCGCGCAGCTCGGCAGGGTACAACCGCGGCGCGCCGGGCCGGTGGAACGCCGTCCATTCCAGCGACAGGTCGATGGTGAGCTGCGCGAAGTCGTTGGTGACCACGGCCCCGCTCGGCACGTCCACGATCGCCGGCACGGTGATTCCCTTGTCGTACCCGGGAAATCTGGAGAGGAAAGCCTCCTGCAGACGCTCGATGCCGAGCACCGGGTCGCGCCCACCAGGATCGAGGCCGAAACTCCAGCTGCGCTCGTCGTGGGTCGGCCCGGCCACGCCCATCGACAGCACGTCCTCGAGGCCGAGCAGCCGCCGCACGATGATCGCGCGGTTCGCCCAGGGGCAGGCGCGGCTCACCACCAGGCGGTACCGGCCGGGCTCGACCGGATAGCCGTCGCGGCCGTCCGCGGTGATCCGGGTCGCGATGTAGCGCTGGTCACGGGTGTACTCACCGGAAGCCATGCGGTCATCGTGCCCGCGACGATCCACCCCGAACCACCAACTTCACGATCATTTCCCGGTACGGCGTCAGCGCGCCGAGCCTCCGATCCGGGCCCGCTGGCGGCACGCCGGAACGGTCGCCTAGTTTCTTCTCATGTACGCCGTTGTCGACCTGCAGACCACCGGCACCAAGACCAGCTGGCACGACCGCATCGTGGAGGTCGCGATCGTGCGCCTGGACGGGGCCGGCCGGGTGCTGGACGAGTGGTGCACGCTGGTCAACCCGGACCGTGACCTGGGCCCGCAGGAACTGCACGGCATCACCGGCGCGGAGGCCCGCCGCGCGCCGCTCTTCGCCGAGCTGGCCGGCCAGGTGGCGCAACGCCTCGCCGGGCAGCTCGTGGTCGCGCACAACCTCTTCTTCGACGCGGACTTCCTGAACGCCGAGTTCGGCAAGCTGGGCGTCGCCGTGCCGGTCGACGACGAGCTCGGTTTGTGCACCATGCGCCTGGCCGGGCATTACCTGCCCACCGCGTCGCGCAGCCTCACGGCGTGTCGCGCCGCCGCCGGCCTGGGCCCCCATCGGGAGTACTCCGCGCTGCACGGCGCCCGGGCCGCCGCCGAGCTCCTGGCGTACTACCTGGAGCGGGCCGGCGACCCGCCGCCCTGGGCGGAACTGCTCGACGAGGCCCGCCAGGCGAAGTGGCCGGCGCTGCCGGTGACCACGATCGCGCCGGTCCCGCGCCGCCGCCCCGAGGAGCGCGAGCCGCACTTCCTCACCCGCCTGGTGGACCGTCTGCCCCGCCAGCTGAACCCGAAGGCCGACGCATACCTGGCCCTGCTCGACGGCGTCATGCTGGACCGGCACATCTCCGCGAGCGAGGCCGACCAGCTCGTCACGATCGCCGGCCGGATCGGACTGTCCCGCGCCGACGCCGAGTTCCTGCACCACCGCTACCTGTCCGGCCTGGCCGCCGTCGCGCTCGCCGACCAGGTCCTCACCCCCGCCGAGCGCCTCGACCTCGACGGCGTCGCCGAACTCCTCGGCCTGACCAGCGCCGACGTCGATCGCGCGCTGGCCGATGCCGCCGCGATCCCGGCCGCCCAGCCCGCGCAGTGGCAGCTCAGCCCGGGCGACCAGGTGGTCTTCACCGGCCCGCTGAACCCGCCGCGCGAGCACCTCGAGGTCGACGCCCTGACCCACGGCCTGCGCACGGCCCGCAAGGTCACCAAGCAGACCCGCCTGCTTGTCGCCGCCGACCCCGACTCGCTCTCCGGCGTGGCGAAGCTGGCCCGTCAATACGGCATCCCCATCGTCACCACCACGGCGTACAAAGCCATGCTGGAAGCTCTGCTCGCCGCCTCTCGCTGAAGATCAACCCCCGATTGCTGTACGCCCCGAGCCGCCCGCCGCAAGCCCCGCCCGTCCGCGAAGCCGCCCGCGAGGTGATCCCGGGTCAAGGCAGCGGCGCGGGTCGCGGCCTCGGCTGGTCCTCATGGGCGTTATGAGGCACGAATAACGCCCATGAGGACCAGCCGGAAGCTCGCGCCGACGGCGAGGGCGGGCACAGGGCGTGGCAGCGCGGGGCGCGCGCTGTGCGATGGGTGCCGCGCGGGTCCGGCTGTGTGATCGGGGGCGCGCTGTGCGACGGGTGCGGCGCGGGGTCGGACTGCGGCGGGGCGGGCGGCGCGGGGCGGGGCGGGGCGGGCGGCCGTGGGTGGGGCTTGGTGGGCGAGGCATCCCCCCGTGTGCGACGCCTCGCCCGGATCAAGGGCCGGGCATTCCGGGCACGTCACAGCGAACCGGGTGGAATGCGCGGCGGGGCCCACTGCTGGACCTGCGCCTTTATAGCATGCGAGGAGAGCGCTTTCCGACACTCGTGATCCTTTTGGGAGCGCGCCCAGCCGGGTGAGCGATGTGGACCGCGGCGAGAAGTTCGCCCAGCCCGGGGACATCCCTTACGTTGCTCGAACGTTCGTGCTTCCACGCCGGCGGCATGATGTGTGCCGTGACTGATGCGTCGAAGGGGCTGGTCCTGGTCGTCGAGGACGAGCGGCCGATCGCCGATCTGGTCCGGCTCTATCTGAGCCGGGAGGGCTTCGGCGTGCAGGTCGAGCACGACGGCACGGCCGGGCTGGCGGCGGCCCGCCGGTTGCGCCCGGTGGCGTGCATCCTGGACATCGCGCTGCCGGGGCTGGACGGCACGGAGATCTGCCGCCGGATGCGCGCCGACGGGGACTGGACGCCGGTGATCTTCCTGACCGCCCGGGACGACGAGGTGGACCGGATTCTCGGGCTGGAGCTGGGCGGCGACGACTACGTGACGAAACCGTTCAGTCCTCGTGAGCTGGTCACCCGGGTCAAGACGTTGCTGCGGCGCGCCGCGGGGCCGCCGGAGGTCGATCGGGTGCGGACCCTGGGCCCCCTCACGCTGGACCAGGGCCGCCGCACCGCAGCGGTCCACCAGCAGCCGCTGACGCTCACCGCCACCGAGTTCGACCTGCTGGCGCACCTGCTGGGGCGTCCCGGCCGGGTGTTCACCCGCGAGGAGCTGCTCGCCGCGGTCTGGGGCTACGCGTCGCACGCCGGGACCCGTACCGTCGATGTGCATGTCGCCCAGGTCCGTGCGAAACTCGGCGGCGCGGCGAGCCTGATCCGCACGGTCCGCGGGGTGGGGTACACGGCCGATGCGTGACTTCTTCCGCACGCTGACCGGCCGTGCGGTCCTGGTCACCGTCGCCACCTCGGTCATCTCGGTGATCATCACGGCGCTGGTGGCGGTCCCGGTCGCGGTCCGTTGGGTGAACACGCAGGTGCGCGCGGAGCTCGTGGAGAAGTCGGCGCTCGCGGTCGAGCTGCTCACCGACGAGCGCCCGGCCGCGCGGGAGAAGATCGCCCGGCGACTGCGCCAGGACCAGATCGAGATCTACCTGATCCGGCGCGGCGTCCCTGATCATCAGGGCCTGCCGGAGCGGGTGGCCGAGCAGGTCGCGGGTGGTGCGCTGGTCGACACGCGGGGGCGCGTCGGCGACCGTTCGTCGTTCATCGCCGGGCGTCCGCTGCGCGGCGTCGACGCCGGCGTGGTGCTGACCCGCCCGGCCTCGACCGGCCTCGCGCTGCGGCTGCTCGGCAGTGTCTGGTGGGCGCTGCTCGCGGGCCTGGTCGGCGGGATCCTGGCCGGCGCGCTGCTGGCCCGGTTCGTCACCCGGCCGATCGAGCTGGCAGCGGCGGCGGCCGGGCGGCTCGCCGGCGGAGATCGCTCGGTGCGGATCGCCCGGCACGGCCCGGCCGAGGCGGTTCGCCTGGCCGAGGCGGTGAATCAACTGGCCGCGGCCCTGCAGACGAGCGAGGGCCGCGAGCGCGACTTCCTCCTGTCGGTCTCCCATGAGTTGCGTACGCCGCTGGCCACCATCCGTGGCTACGCCGAGGCGCTCGCCGACGGGGTGGTCGGGGCGGACGGCGCGGAGCAGGCCGGCGCCACCATGGTCGCCGAGGCGGACCGTCTCGACCGGCTCATCTCCGACCTGCTCGTCCTCTCCCGGCTGGAGGCCGCGGATCTGCCGCTGGACGTCGTCACGGTGGACCTGGTGGAGCTCGTACGGGACGCGGGTGACGCCTGGTCGGCGCGGTGCGCGGCGGACGGCCCGGCCCTCGTGGTCGAGGTGCCGGACGCCCCGGTCACGGTGCGGACCGACCCGGGCCGGATCCGTCAGGTGCTCGACGGGCTGTGCGAGAACGCGCTGCGCGTGGTGCCGGCCGGCGCGCCGCTGGTCCTCGCGGTGCGCGCGGAGAGTTCCGGCGGTGTGGTCGAGGTGCGTGACGGCGGGCCCGGGTTCACCGACGACGACCTGGCCGTCGCGTTCGAGCGGGGCGCGCTGAACCGCCGGTACCGGGGCATCCGGAAGGTGGGCAGCGGGCTCGGGCTGGCGCTCGCGGCGCGCCTGGTCGGGCGGCTGGGCGGCCGGATCGAGGCCGGGCACGCCCCGGAGGGTGGCGCGATGTTCCGCGTGGAGCTGCCCTACGAAACCCGCACGGACGGTTGAGGGAATGGGTCGCGCGCCCGCACGTTCCAAGGCGACGAGGGCCGCGCTTCCTTACCGGACTCGAACAATCGGCTGACGTTCGCCGATCCGGGCGGCCCCATTGTCGTACCCATGAATCGAAGCGGGAAAGCTCTCATCGTCGCCGCGGCCCTGACCGCCGCCCTGGCCGGATGCGGCGCAGCCGCGACGGAGTCCCCGTCGTCGCCCGGCGACGTCGCCACCGAGGCCGTCGCCCTGCAGGCCGTCGGGTTCACCACCGACGACGTGGACGCCTCGCCGTCACCCGCGGCGAAGGACAAGGGCGACGTCCGGCCGCGGGTGGTCCGCAAGCTGCTGCGCAGGAACGCCCTGCACGGCGAGGTCACCGTGCAGGCCAAGGACGCGACGAAGACCGTCGTGGTGCAGCGCGGCAAGATCACCGCGGTCGACGACAAGGGGCTGACCGTGGAGTCCACCGACGGCTTCAAGCTCACCTGGGCCTACGGCGATCCGCTGCGGATCGTGCAGCAGCGCAAGGCCGTGGACCGGACCGCGCTGAAGACCGGCGCCGAGATCGGCATCGGCGGCGTGCAGAACGGCGAGGCGACCGCGGCCCGGCTGATCGTCGTCAAGAAGTAGTCACTGCAGGAAGTCGGCGAACGGCGAGAGCAGCAGTTTCCCCAGGCCGGTGGCGGTCCGGTCGAGCCGGCGGCGTTCCGCGTCGAGCGCGATCAGGTCGTGCCGGATCGCCCAGATCTTCTGCGCGTTGCGCCAGGCGACATTGCGGGTGTACTCCACCATCTCGCCCTGCCACCAGTCGTCCAGGTCGCCGTTCATCGTGTCGATGAGCAGCTGCCAGCGGTCCAGGTAGCCCCGGCGCAGGCCCGGGATCTCCTCCGCGAAGATGTCGTTGACCTGCAGGTAGTCGTGGTGCTGGTCGCTGCCGTCGATCGGGTCCGAGCCGAGGTGGTCGAACGTGGTGACCAGCGCGAACGGCAGGTCGAAGTTGATGTGCGCGTTGACGCCGGCGACCGCGGACGGCAGCGGGCGGGGGTCGGGCCCGGGGATCCGGTGGAACAGGCCGGCCCACACGCCGGGGCAGGCCGGGCTGCCCTCGGTCCAGTAGCGCAGGGCGTCGAAGTACCGCGCGGCGAACTCCACGTCCAGCCGGGACAGGAACGCCGGGTCCTTGAACTTGCCCGCGTAGAGCCTGTCCAGCACATTCTCGGTGATGGTCAGGTAGAGCCCGTTGAAGTCGGCGAGCGGGTTGCCGTTCAGCAGCGGTGGAACCTTGCAGAGAACGTCCTGCAGAGCGCCGAGCTGGGCGACGACGGCGGGCACGTCGTCCGGATGCTCCTGCAGGATCGCGGACATCTCGGATTGCACTGGTCCCCAGATGGGCCGGGTCATCGGATCCTCCACGAACTTGCCGGTGTGCGGAGGGCCCCCAGCACCGCCCGGCGGCTGTCGGCCACCGGGCGGTGCTCCCCCGTGCCCACAGCTTGTCACCGGCCGTGGGCGAGGGGATCGGTAGAACGACGTATTCCGTGTACGTATGTAACGGCGGGATAACGACTGCCTGGTCAGGCGGCTGTCAAGAAGACCCGGCTGGCCTGGACCCGCGTACGTACCTGAAGTTTGTCGAAGATGTGCCCGAGATGCACGCCGACCGTGCGCTCACTGATGAACAGCAGCTCACCGATCTCCCGGTTGGTCAGCCCCTCGGCGACCGCGGCCAGCACCTCACGCTCCCGCCCCGTGAGAACGGCCAGCTCGTCGCCGGGATCCGGCTCCGGCGGGGCCATCGGCACGGTGTCCGCGTCCTCGGCCAGGGCGACCCGGAACCGCTGGGCGACGCCCTTGATCTCGTTCGCCAGCGGACGTGCGCCCATGGCGACCGCCGTCACGTAGGCCTGGCGCAGGCCGGCGACCGCTGTGGTGCGCCGCGCCCGGCGAGCCAGCGCGACCTCGGCGTGCCGCAACCGGGAGTAGGCGGCCGGGTAGGGCTGCTGGCGGCGGTCCCAGATGGCGGCCGCTCGCGCCCAGGGCTCCGGATCCTGCCGGTTCTCGATCCGGCTCAGCTCGGCCGCGCAGAGGTAGAAGTACCCGTCGAGGACGGCGCGGACCTCCGGCGCGGCGGCGTTCGCCCCCGCCTCCAGGCGCGTGACCACGGTCTTCAGCCGGCGCAGCGCACCCGGGTCGACCGGCGCGCCGTCCGTGTGCGCCTCCGCCTCGGCGCGCAGCCCGTGCCAGGCCAGCACGCCGAGCAGCACCAGGTCGTCCGAGCGGGTCTCGGTCAGGCCGCGCTGCACCGCGGCCCGCGCGGCGGCGTGCTCCTTCTGCCACATCGCCAGCCCGGAGCGCAGCGTGAGCATCGGCAGCACGTGCCGCGCCCCGCCGCCGGCCAGCAGCGTCGCCACCGCGTCCAGGTCGCGGCGGGCGTTGTCGAGCTCCCCGAAGCCGACCCAGAGCCGGCTGCGGGCGAGCAGCAGCTCCACCGCGTCGGCGCCGGACGGGCGGTGCCGCATCGCCTCCTCCAGCACCGCGTCCGCCTCGGCCCACTGACCGATCCGGAACAGTCCGTTGCCGGCGATCGCCAGCAGGCGCGTCTGATATGTCCGGCCGACGCCGAGCGAGGCGAGCCGGTCGGCGCCCCGGCGGGCGACCAGCACGCCCTCCTCGATGCTGTTCAGCGGGCCGGTGAGCAGCTCGGCCAGGTGCAGGTACGCCACACCGAGGTCCTCCGGGTGGCCGGACCGCTCGGCGATCTCCACGGCATGCCGGATGACCGCCAGGCCGGCGTCCGGATCCTCCCGGAAGGCGGCGCTGAACCCCAGCGCGGCGCTCGCCCGGACCAGGTCGGCGGTCGAGCCGTTGATCGCGGCCAGCTCCAGCGCGTCCCGCGCGTGCTGGTTGGCGTCCGCATACCGCCCCAGGTGCAGGAGCCGCTCGGCGAGGAAGGCGGCGGCGGTGGCGCGCAGCTGCGGGGTGCAGTCGGCCGACCGCAGGGCCAGCTCGTACTCCCGCTCGGCGGTCTCCGAGCGGCCGGCCGCGGCCAGGTAGCGCGCCCGGCGCAGGTGCAGCTCGCACTCGGTCGGCGCGTCCTTGCGGCCGGCCAGCTCCTCGAGCCGGGCCAGGGCGAGCAGGTGCTCGCCGCACTGGTGCGCCGACTCGGCGGCGTGCCGGAGCAGCTCGGTGCGATCGTCGGCGTCCTCGCTGGTCAGTCGCAGGGCGAGAGTCCAGTGCCGGTGGGCCTCGGCGAAGCCGTACAACCCCTCGGCGGAGCGGGCCGCGGCGATCACCGACGGCAGCGCCCGGGCCGGCAGACCGGCCCGCTGCCAGTGGTGGGCCAGGCGGGCGTGGTCCGCCTCGTTCGGGCACGCCTCCAGCGCCTCGGCGTAACGCCGGTGCAGCGCGGTCGCCTCGGCCGGCAGCACCTCCTGCTCCAGCACCTCGGCGACCAGGCGGTGCCGCAGCCGGTAGCCCTCGCCGTCGCCGATGACGAACCGGTACGCCACGGCGGCGCGGATGGCCTCCAGCAGCTCGTCCTCGGGGAGGCGGACCACCCGCGACAGCACCGCGTGCTCGACCGGCTCGACGCCGGCGGCCAGCGCGTTGACCACGGCATGCGCGTTCGGCGGGAGCTCGTCGATGCGGGTCAGGAAGATCTCCCGCAGCGTGTCGGAGAGCTCCACCCGGCCGTCGCGCAGGTCCCGCGCCAGCTCCTCGACCACGAACGGGTTGCCGCCGCTGCGCTTGTAGACGCGCTCGGCGTCCTCGCCGGCCACCTCGCCGTCGACGATCGCGCCGACCAGCTCGCGGGTCTGCTCCTGGTCCAGCGGGGCGAGATCCACGACCCGGACGGACCGCAGGCGGCGCAGCTCGGCGAGCACCCGGCGCAGCGGGTGGGTGCCGTGCAGGGCCTCGGCGCGGATCGCGGCGAGCACCGACACGCGCACGTCGCCCAGCCCGGCCAGCAGGTAGAGCAGCAGCTGGCGGGTGCTCCGGTCGGCCCACTGGAGATCGTCGAGCACGAGCAGCAGCCGCTGGTCGCCGGCGATTGCGCGCAGGTCGCGCGAGACCCGGTCGAGCAGCGCGCCGGCGTCGCCGGCGGCGGTGGCCGGCGCGCTGTCGTGCCGGCGCAGCGCCTGCAGCACCGGGTGCAGCGGCGACGCGTCTCCGATGTCGAGACAGGTGCCGACGAGCACCGCGAAGTCCCTGTCGCGCAACGCGTCGGCGGTCTCCCGCAGCAGCCGGCTCTTGCCGACCCCGCTCTCCCCGGTCAGGAACACCGCGGCTGTCCCACCAGGACCGACGTTGCGCAGGTCCGACTGAATCTCGGCCAGCGTGCCGGTGCGCCCGACAAGCGGCCCATCGTCCCCCTGGCTGGCCATGTCCGGCAGCCTAATGCGAAAGGACGTACCACGTTGTCGTCGGTTCGGACTGTTCTGCGTCACAAAAATGACCAGTGTTGATGCTCTCGGAGATACGTCGTTCTGCGGATCCGCCCGTCCCGCCCGGCTGGCACCGTTCTCCCGGTCAACGCAGTGCTCTGGGGGGAGCGTCAGACATGACCACCATCACCATCGACACCATTCAGGAGCGGCGCCAGACCGTGACCGTGCTGTTCATCGACATCGTCGGTTTCACCGCGCTGGTGGACCGGCTGGACTGCGCGGAGGTACGGGCGCTGCAGCGGGACTACTTCTCGGCCGTCGCCGGGGTGGTCCGCGGGTGCGGGGGCATCGTCGAGAAGTACGTCGGCGATGCGGTGATGGCGGTCTTCGGCGCCGGCGAGGACGGCTTCGAGCCGGAGGCGGCCGCCTCTGCCGTGCGCGCGGGCCTGTCGGTCCAGGAGGCGTTGAGGGGGCGTCTCCTGGCCGGCAGGCACCGGGTGCGGACCCGGGCCGGGCTCGCCACCGGGGAGGTGATCGTGGATCCGCTGATGACCTTCGACGGCGGGTACGGGATGATCAGCGGCAGTGTCGTGGCGACCGCGGCCCGGTTGCAGGCCTACGCCCCGCACGACACGGTGGTGGTGTGCTCGGCGACCCGGGAGGTCACCGACGAGCTGATCGCCTACCAGGAGATGCCACCGGTGTCCGTGCCGGGCAAGTCGTACCCGCTCGACCTGTGGCGCGCGTTGCAGCCGCAGTTCGCGCGGTCGGCGCCGATCTGCGGTGGCCCCGGTGGCGCGACAGGCCTCGTCGGGGCTCACTAGCGGAATTTTGTAACCTTTTACCCGAATTTTCGATCTGACAGGCCATGACCTGGCTCGCCTGGGACAGAAGTGTCGGAGGGGCCGGGTAGGCTCGCGCCGTTCTGACCACTGACGGGCGACCGGGAGACCCACACTCGTGACCGCACAGCCAGAGACCTTGTACGGGGCTGACGACCTCACGCACCTGGAAGGGCTGGACGCTGTCCGGAAACGCCCAGGGATGTACATCGGGTCCACCGACAGCCGGGGCATCAACCACCTGGCCAACGAGATCATCGACAACTGCACGGACGAGGGGGTCGCCGGCCACGCCACCCAGATCGCCGTCACGTTGCACACCGACGGCTCGGTCCAGGTCGACGACGACGGCCGGGGCATCCCGACCGACGTGCACGCCAAGAGCGGCCTGAGCGGCGTCGAGCTGGTGCTGACCCGGCTGCACGCCGGCGGCAAGTTCGGCGGTTCGGGTTACAAGGCGTCCGGCGGCCTGCACGGCGTCGGCGCCTCCGCGGTGAACGCGCTCTCGCTGCGCTACGACGTCACCGTCAAGCGCGACGGCAAGGTGCACGAGATCTCGTTCCAGCGTGGCGTGCCCGGGGTCTTCGACGGTCACGGGCCCGACGCGCCGTTCACCCCGCAGCCCGGCCTGCGGGTCGTGCGCCGGATGAAGCGCGGCGAGCCCACCGGCACCTCCACGCGGTACTGGTATGACGCCCGCTACTTCGAGAGCGGCGCGCGGCTCGACGTCGAGGCCGTCCGCGGCAAGCTGCGCAACACCGCGTTCCTCGTGGCCGGGGTGCAGTTCACGCTCTTCGACGCGACCGCCGAGGAGCCGGCCACCGAGACGTTCCACTTCCCGAACGGGCTCACCGACATGGTGGAGTTCCTGACCCCGGCCTCGGACAAGCCGGTCTCCGGGATCCTGCTGATCAACGGCGAGGGGACGTACAAGGAGAACGCCGCCGACGCCAACGGTGTCATGCAGTCGAACGTGGTCCGCGAGGCCCAGGTGGAGATCGCCTTCCGCTGGGGCACCGGCTACGAGCGCACCGTCGAGTGCTTCACCAACACGATCCGCAACGTGCACGGTGGCACCCACCGCAAGGGCTTCGAGCGGGCCCTCACACGCGCGCTGACCGAGGCCATCCGGAACGCCCGCGGGCTGCTCAAGCCCAAGGAGGAGCCGCCCGTCCTGGACGACTTCCTGGAGGGCATGACCGCGGTCATCCACGTCCGGGTCCCGGAGCCGCAGTTCACCTCGCAGACCAAGGACGAGCTGTCGACGGCCGGCATCACCCGCGTGACGCAGAGCCTCGTCGAGACGTACCTCAAGGGCTGGATCGACGATCGGCGCACGAAGACCGAGGCTCGCACGGTCCTGCAGAAGGTGGTGGACGCGGCTCGCGTCCGGCTGACCCAGAAACAGCAGAAGGACGCGGCCCGCCGCAAGACCGCCCTCGAAGGCGCCTCGATGCCGCCCAAGCTGGTCGACTGCCGTACCACCGGCATCTCCCGCAGCGAGCTCTACATCGTCGAGGGTGACAGCGCGCTCGGCACCGCCCGGATGGCCCGCTCCTCGGAGTACCAGGCGCTGCTGCCGATCCGCGGCAAGATCCTCAACGTGCAGAAGGCCAGCCTGCAGCAGGTGCTGGACAACGCCGAGTGCTCGGCCATCGTGCAGGTGCTCGGCGCCGGCTCCGGCCGGACCTTCGACATCGGCTCGATGCGGTACGGGCGGGTCATGCTGATGGCCGACGCGGACGTCGACGGCTCGCACATCCGGACCCTGCTGATCACGCTCTTCGCCAAGTACATGCGGCCGGTGATCGAGCACGGCCGGCTCTTCGCCGCGATGCCGCCCCTGCACAAGCTGACCACCAAGGGTCGCAACGCCGAGACCTTCTTCACCTACACCCAGCAGGAGATGGAGGCCACCCTCGGCAGGCTGCAGCGGGAGGGCCGGTCGCTGGCCCCGGTGAGCCGGTTCAAGGGTCTCGGCGAGATGGACGCCGACGAGCTGTGGGACACCACGATGAACCCCGCCACCCGGACCGTCCGGCGCATCACGCTGGACGACGCCGAGCGGGCCGAGGCCACTCTCGAGCTGCTGATGGGTGAGCGGGTCGAGCCCCGGAAGAACTGGTTGATCGAGGCTGCCGGCCGGATCGACCAGGAGACGATCGACGCCTGAGAGGTTCGCTACCAATGGCACGCCGCAAAACCGAGAACCGCGTCGACCTGTCCGCGTTCGACCAGCCGGGCGCCAACGTCATCGACAACCCGCTGACCACCGAGGTCGAGGACTCCTACCTGGAGTATGCGTACTCGGTGATCCACTCCCGGGCGCTGCCGGACGCGCGGGACGGTCTCAAACCGGTGCACCGGCGCATCCTCTGGTCGATGTCCGAGCAGGGTCACCGGCCCGACCGGGCGTACGTGAAGAGTGCCCGCGTCGTCGGTGACGTGATGGGCAAGTACCACCCGCACGGTGACGTGGCGATCTACGACGCCCTGGTCCGGCTCGCGCAGGACTTCTCGCTCAACACGCCGCTGATCGACGGCCACGGCAACTTCGGCTCGCCGGACGACGGGCCCGCTGCCGCGCGGTACACCGAGGCGCGCATGTCCCGCGAGGCGATGCTGCTGGTCGGCGAGCTGGGCGAGGGCACCGTCGACTTCAAGCCGACCTACGACGGCTCCGACCTCGAGCCCAAGGTGCTGCCGGCCGCCTTCCCGAACCTACTGGTCAACGGCACGTCCGGGATCGCGGTCGGGATGGCGACCAACATGATCCCGCACAACCTCGCCGAGGTGGTCGCGGCCGCCCGGCACCTGATCACGAACCCCGAGGCCGACCTCGACGAGCTGATGCGCTTCGTCCCGGGGCCGGACCTGCCGACCGGTGGTCAGCTGCTCGGCCTCGACGAGGTGCGGCGGGCGTACGAGACGGGCCGTGGCGTGGTGCGCCTGCGCGCCCGCGCGCAGACCGGCCCGCTCGAGGGTGGACGCGGGCGGCAGGCGATCACCGTGACCGAGCTGCCGTACGGGATCGGCACCGAGAAGATCATCGAGGCGATCACCGACGAGGTGAAGGGCAAGCTCATCACCTCCGGCCCGAAGCGGGGGCAGCGGCAGGCCGCGCGACTGACCGGCATCGCCGACGTCAAGGACCTCACCGACCGTGAGCACGGCACCCGCCTGGTGATCGAGTGCAAGGTCGGCGTCAACCCGCAGGCGCTGCTGGCGGACCTCTACCGGCTGACCCCGCTGGAGAGCTCGTTCGGCATCAACAACCTCGTGCTCGTCGACGGGCAGCCGCGCACGCTGGGGCTCAAGGCGCTGCTGGAGGTCTTCGTCCAGCATCGGTACGACGTCGTCACCCGGCGCACCGAGTTCCGGCGCAGCAAGCGGCAGGACCGGCTGCACCTGGTCGACGGCCTGCTCATCGCCCTGATCGACATCGACCGGGTGGTCGCGATCATCCGGGCCAGCGACGACGCGGCGGCCGCCAAGGCGTCCCTGATGAGCGAGTTCGGGCTCAGCGACATCCAGGCGACGTACATCCTGGACACCCCGCTGCGCCGGCTCACCCGCTTCGACCGGATCGAGCTGGAGACCGAGCAGGAACGGCTGCGCAACGAGATCGCCGAGCTGAGCCGGATCCTCGACAACTCCGACGTGCTCAAGCAGGTCGTCTCCGACGAACTGGCCGAGGTGACCGCCGAGTTCGGCCGGCCCCGGCACACCACGCTGATCGACGGCGACCTCAAGGAGGTGCTCGCCGCCTCCGTGCCGGCCGGCCCTCTCGAAGTGGCCGACGACCCGTGCCAGATCATCCTCTCCGCCACCGGGCTGATCGCCCGCACGGCCGCGGAGAGCGAGGAGTCGACCGAGGCGCGCAAACGCAGCGGCCGGGTCAAGCACGACGCGGTCCGCGCGATCATCCACGCCACCGCCCGCGGGCGGATCCTACTGGTGACCAACCGCGGACGGGCGTTCAAGACCGACGTGCTGCCGCTGCCGGTGCTGCCCGAGTCGTCCGGCACGGTCTCGCTGCGCGGCGGCATGTCCGCGTCCGAGCTGGTCCCGCTGGAGAAGGGGGAGAAGGTGGTCGGGCTAGCGCCGCTGGCCGCCGGCGACTCCCCGGGCCTGGCGATCGGCACGCGGCACGGCGTGGTCAAGGTCTGCGCGCCGGAGTGGCCGGTCCGCTCCGACGAGTTCGAGGTGATCACCCTCAAGGAGGGTGACGAGGTGCTCGAGGCGACCTGGCTCACCGACGGCGCGGAGTCGCTGGTGTTCGTCACCTCGGATGCCAGCCTGCTGCGGTTCCCGGCGAAACTGGTGCGGCCGCAGGGTCTCAAGGGCGGCGGCATGGCCGGGGTGAACCTGACCGCCGGGGCGTCGGTGATCTCGTTCAACGTGGTGAACACGGCGGACTCGTCGCACGGCGAGCCGATGGTGGTGACGTCCACGGGCACGCAGGTGAAGGTGTCGCCGTTCGCGTCCTATCCCGCCAAGGGCAGGGCGACCGGCGGGGTGCGGGTGCAGCGGTTCCTCAAGGGCGAGACCGAGCTGGTGGTGGCCTGGGTGGGTCCGCGGCCGGTCGGCGCCAGCAGCACCGGCGATCCGGTGGAGCTGCCGGAGCCGGATGTGCGCCGGGACGGGTCCGGGGCCGCGGTGATCATGGGACCGCAGCTGATCGGGCACCACATCGAGCGCGACTGACGCTCAGCGCTTCCGCACTGCCCGCCGGGGTCGTCTCCGGCGGGCAGTTCCGCGTTCCGGCTGGTGCTCACGGTTCTCCCCGAGCTCATGAGGAGCCGTCAGTGCCAGCCGACTGGTTTCAGCTGGCGCTGAGGGTTGGTTTGGCGCCGGGAGGGAGCCGTCAGTGCCAGCCGGCTGGTTCGAGCTGGCGTTGACGGTTGGTTTGGCGCCTGGTGGGAGCCGTTAGTGCCAGCCGGCTGGTTCGAGCTGGCGTTGACGGTTGGTTTGGCGCCTGAGGGGAGCCGTCAGTGCCAGCCGGCGCGTGCGCCCCGGTCACCAGGTCGGGCGGATGCGGCCGGGGACGGCCAGCCGGGACAGGGCCGTGCGGACGGCGGACAACTGAGCCGGCCCCAGCGCGTCGGCCCAGGGTTGCAGCACCGCGATGGCTGCCTCGTCGGCGGCGCGGGTGCAGGCCCAGCCCCGTTCGGTGAGGGTCAGCAGGCGGGCGCGGGCATCCGACGGGTGCGGCCGGCGTTCCACGTAGCCCTTGCGGACCAGTTCGTCGGCCATCTGGCTGGCGGCCTGCTTGGTGACGCCCAGGTGCTCGGCGAGCTCGACGACGGTGGCGCCGTCGGGGGCGAGCCTGACGAAGGCGAAACCGTGGGCCGGGCGCAGGTCGGTGAAGCCGCCCGCCCGTACGCGCTCGTTGATGCCGTCGACCAGGGCTGATGCGGCGCCCAGGAGCAGCACCGGCAGGTCCAGAAGATCACGTCGCACAGAAACAGTTTGACATGGAGGTCAAGCTGCTTGACTATTTAGTCAAGCAGCTTGACCAATCTGGAGGGAAGTGGGATGGGAATCCACCGTCACGACCAGGCCGTTCTGCATCACCTGCACGGCTCGGTCTTCCATTCGTACGTGTCACCCGCGGCCGGCAGCGAGGAGCTGTGCGCCTGGCGGCTGCAGATCGCCGGCGGAACCGCGGGTGTCCGGCACCGGGTCGGCAAGGAGGAGGTGTTGCTTCTGCTCAGCGGCCGGGTCAAGGTCTACCTCGACGGAGTTGTCGACGAGCTCGGCCCGGGCGACGTGCTGCGGGTCCCGGCCGGCGCCGAGTTCGGCATCGACAGCGACGAGGGCGCCGAGGCCTGGGTGACCACCAGCGTCGGCCTGCGGGCGACCCTGCCGGACGGCTCGGAGATCAGCCCGCCCTGGGTCCGCTGAGAAGCGGCGGACGGTGCCGGGTGCGTCCCCGGCACCGCCCGGCGGTCAGCGGGCGGCGACCCGCAACGCCGCGATGGCGTCCACCCCGGACGCCGGGAGCGGCCCCGCCGCCTCCGCCGCCAGGCACTCGTCGAGCTCGGCCCGGTTCTTCACACCGAGCACCACGGTCGAGACGCCGGGCACGGACAGGGCGTACCGGTGCGCGAGCGTGGCCGGCGACGTGCCCCACTCCGCGGCCAGTTTCCGGAACGGCTCGGCCCGGGCGAAGTCGGCGGCGACCGGGGCGCCCGGCTCCGTCGTACGGTCGATCGTGGACGTCAACGCCCCGGCGGCCACCGCGCGGATGCCCATGACCTGCACCTGACCGGCGTTCGCGGCGCGGACGATGTCGTCGCTGCGCGGACCGACCCCCGGGAAGTACCAGTCCGCCTGCAGGTCGAGAGCGTTCACGACCACCTGCGCCGCGTCCGGTCGCGGTGTGTCACCGAGAGCGGCGATCACGCTGTCCGGGTGGCCGATCGCGGTGATGCCCCAGGCGCGGATCAGCCCCTCGTCCCGCAGGCGCACGAACTCCGCGGCGGCCTCGTGGTACTCGTTCCAGCCGATCGTCTCGCGCGCCGGCGTCGCGGCGCGGATCTGGCTGTGCAGCACGAAGAGGTCGAGGTGGTCGCGACCCAGCCGGCCCAGGCTGGCGGTGAGGCTGCGCCGGATGCGCTGCGCGAAGTCACGCTCGTCGTCGTCCGGCAGCCCCACCTTCGACGTGATCAATACGTCCTTCCGGGCTGTCCGGAGTGCCTCGCCGGCCACCCGCTCCGACTCGAAGTCGATGCCGTAGCCCGGCGCCAGGTCCAGCATCGTGATGCCGGCGTCGAGTGCGGCGTGCACGGTGGCCACCGCCTCGCGCCTGTCGGTCGTGCCCCAGACGCCGCCGATGCCGCCGCCGCCCAGGGTGAGTGCGCTGATCTGCCCGAGTCGTCCGAAGTTCCGTAGCTCCATGACCAGGACGCTAGGACCTGGAGCGCACTCCAGCTCAAGCCCGAATCCGCCAGGGCCGCCGAACCCGCCGGATCACCGAACCTGGGATCGCCGAACCCGGATCGCCGAGGGCCGCCGCGCAACGCGGCGGCCCGACGACCTCGGCCAAGGGAAGCAGACGCCTCATCGGCCACTGAAGACCGGAAGATCACTTCGACGGCGGCGGGACCTCACACTTGATCTTCGGGTTGACGCCGAGCCAGTTCAGCGGACCGGCGATCGTCGTGACGATCACCGTTCCGGCCTTCGCGCAACTCGCGTCGCCGGTGTCCTTGAAGTAGCCGCGCTCGAAGGCGGCGACCAGACCGAGCAAAAGCCAGATGACGATGATGACCGCGCCTGCGCGCATCGAGAGCCTCCTAAGCCGGGGGTACCGGGATGCGCGGCAGGTACCCGATCCGATCAGTTCTCTAAACTGCGGCCCGGTCATGGCGATGAGGCGCAACGTGCCGTCACCTTCGCTGGGAAACCTGGTCGAGCAGCTCGTCGTGGACACGTACGCGTCGCACGCCGGCCTGGCGGATCGCGCCCGGGCGCTGATCACGGCCGCCGAACAGGCCGGTGACCGGCGCAGCGCCGACCTGGCCCGGCTGATCCAGGCCGAGCTGGACAACCGGAACGGCCGGGTGCCGGAGGCGGTGCAGACGGCTCGCACCCTGCTGGGCACCAGCAACGACCGGCTGGTGCGGGCCAAGGCGCACGCGATCATCGCCGGCGGCGTGTGGCGGATCGGGGACAGCGCGACAGCGGTCGGGCACTCGCTCCGATCGGTCCGGATGCTGCAGCCCGGCGACCCGGCGACGATCCGCGCGGACCACGCGATCATCCTGGCCGTGCTGGTGAACGATCAGGGCCTGCACGAGCTGGAGACCGCCGAGTTCGCGGCCGCGCAGCGTGAGGCGGAGGCGTCCGGCTTTCCCGAGCTGGAGATCGCGAATCTCAACAACTGGGCCTGGTGCGCCTACCAGAGCGGCGACCTGGACGCCGCCGCGGTGATGGTCGAGCGGATGCGCTCCCGGGCGGAGACGGCCGGCCGGCAGCTCAACTGCTCGTGCGCGGACACCGTCGCCCGGGTGCTGCTGGAGACCGGCCGCCCCGAGGAGGCCGGGACGGTGGTCCTCGACGCGATCGCGAACGCGCCGGCCACCGACTCGGACGCGGTCCCGGCGGCATTGCTCACCCTGGCCGAGATCGAACGCCGGCGCGGCGACGCCGACGGCGCGGTGCGAACCCTGCTGCGCTGCCGGGAGCTCGCCGCCGAGCGGGATCGGCCCGAGTCGGAGGCGGAGGCGCTGCGCGCGCTGGCGGCCTGTCATGCCGGCGCCGGGGACTTCGAGACGGCATACCGCAGGATGTGCGAATTCCATGAGGCGTGGGAGGCTCTGCGGACGCGGCAGAGCGCGGTCGCGGCCAAGTTCGCCCACGCGCAGTTCGCCGTCGAGCAGGCGTGGGACGTCGCCGAACGCGATCCGCTGACCGGCCTCGGCAACCGCCGCCGCTGCGAGATCGAGCTGACCGCGGCGCTCGCCGACGGCGGGCCGGTCAGCGTCGCGCTCGTCGACCTGGACCACTTCAAGCAGGTCAACGACACGTACTCGCACGCGACCGGGGACGAGGTGCTGCGCCGGTTGGCGAGCCTGCTCGACGCCGTGCCCGGGTTCGCCGGCCGGCTCGGCGGCGAGGAGTTCCTGCTGGTCCTCCGGGCCGGCGCGACCGAGGCCGCGTCCCACTGCGCGACGCTGTGCGCCGGCATCGAGGGCCACGACTGGCCGGCGGTCGCCGCCGGGCTCAAGGTCACCACCAGCATCGGCGTGACCGAGATCCGCCCCGGCGAGGACCGCAAGGACGCGCTGATGCGCGCCGACGATCTGCTCTATGCCGCGAAACGATCCGGCCGGAACCAGGTCAAAACCGATCAGAACCATTCCGCAGTACGCACGTGAAACGCCCGTGGCCGGCCCGGAAGAGTCCCGTGGCCGGCCGCCCCCGCCGTCACCGACAGGCCCGCATCAACATCCCCAGTGCCCCGATCCACAACACCCGGGACCACGCGAGCCCGCCGCCGCTCCAGCCCCAGCCGCGCCCCACCCTCCCGGCTGGTTCTCATGGGCGTTATCCGTCCCGGATAACGCCCATGAGAACCAGCCGAACAGCGCGACCCGCGTTGCCTACCGTGAGCACCAGCCGCGTCGCGTGGGTTTCGCACGGGCGCGGGCCGGGGCACGGGCGGCTCACGGCGTACGGCTAGATCGGCTTTCGGGCCTGGAGGGTGTAGGTGTGCGGCAGGCGCTCGGGGCGATCGGCGAGCTGCCACTCACCGTTGCCGATCTCGCGCATGCGGCCGGGCAGCGCGTTCCACGGCACGCTCTGATGCTCGACCAGGCCGGTCAGGGTCAGGCCGGCGGAGAGGACCGCGGTGACGATCTCGCCGAGGCCGTGGTTCCACTCGTGCGTGACCGTGTGGGTGAACTGGTGATCGGTGTCGACGTAGGTGCCCGGCTCGTCGAACACCATCGGCGCCTCCTGCTCGAAGTACGGCTCGGACAACGCGATCACGTCGTCGGTGCGCTCGTATTCGAGGGACCAGAGGACCGGGTGGCCCTCGCGGATGAACAGGCGCCCGCCGGGGGCGAGCAGGGAGGCGACGGTGGCAGCCCAGCGTTCGATGCTCGGCAGCCAGCCGAGCGCGCCGATCCCGGTGTAGACCAGGTCGAACTCGCCGTCGAGCACGTCCCGGGCGGCGTAGACGTCACTCTCCAGGAACGGGATGTCCACGTTCGCCGAGGCGGCCAGCGCGCGCGCCTGCTTCAGGGACTCGCCGGAGAAGTCGAGGCCGGTCACCGTGGCGCCGAGGCGGGACAGCGAGAGCGTGTCGGTGCCGATGTGGCACTGCAGGTGCACGGCCCGCTGCCCGGTGAGGTCACCGAGCAGCGGCCGGTCGAACGCGACCACGTCGCTGAGGTGCGCCGGGTCGGCGGCGAACTTCGCGAAACCGTAGCCGGCGGAGGCTGCGTGCGCCGGGGCCCGTTCGTCCCAGTTGGCGCGGTTGACGGTCAGATAATCGGTCACAGCCCGGAGCGTATGCGGTCCCGGAACCACAGCGCACTCTGTTTCGGCGTCCGCCGCTGGGTCTCGTAGTCGACCGCGACCAGGCCGAACCGCCGCCCGTAACCCTCGGCCCACTCGAAGTTGTCCATCAGGGACCAGGCGAAGTATCCGCGTACGTCGGCGCCCTGTTCCCGCGCCGCGCGCGTCGCCGCGATGTGGTCGCGAAGGTACGCGGTCCGCTCCTCGTCGGCGACGAAGCCGTCCGCGGCGGGCACGTCGTCGTAGACCGCGCCGTTCTCGGTCACCGCGAGCGGCACGCCGTAGTCGCGGTGCAACCGCAGCAGCAGTGTGGTGAACCGGTCCGGGGTGATCGGCCAGTCCATCGCGGTCCGCGGCACGTCGGGCTGGATCTCCCGGACGACGGGGAAGCCGTCCGCGTCCTGCGTGTTGCCGTGCTCGTCGCGCCCGGCGAAGTCCTGTCCGAAGTAGAAGTTGACGCCCAGCACGTCCGGCCGCTGGTTGATGATCGCCAGGTCGCCGTCCCGGACCGGCAGGCTGTGGCCCCGGGCGGCGAGGTCCGCCAGCACGTCCGCGGGGTAGTGGCCGTGCACCAGGGGGTCCAGGAAGATGCGGGTCACGTTGCCGTCCGCGCGCCAGGCCGCGGCGACGTCCAGAGGGTCGTCGGTGTGGGGCGTCGCCGTGCCGATGTTCAGGGCGATGCCGACCGAGTTGTCCGGCTTCTTCATGACAGAGGCGGCGAGTCCGTGCGCCAGGAGCAGGTGGTGAGTGGCCTTCAGCGCGTCGTCCAGCGAACGGCGCCCGGGCGCGTGCACCCCGTGCTGATACCCGAGATAGGCCACGCACCACGGCTCGTTCAGCGTCTGCCAGTTCGTGACCCGGTCGCCCAGCCGGGCGGCGACGATCCCGGCGAACTCGGCCATCCGGTACGCGGTGTCCCGGTTCGTCCAGCCGCCGTCGTCCTCCAGCTCCTGCGGCAGATCCCAGTGGTAGATCGTGGTCCACGGCGTGATCCCGTTGCCGAGCAACTCGTCGACCAGGCGGTCGTAGAAGTCCAGGCCGGGCAGATTTGCCGGCCCGCGCCCACCCGGCTGGACCCGGGGCCAGGAGACCGAGAAGCGGTACGCGTCCACGCCCAGGCTCTTGATCAGCGCGACGTCGTCAGGCATCCGGTGGTAGTGGTCGCACGCCACGTCGCCGTGCTCGCCGACGACCTCGTGCGCGAAGGTGTCCCAGATGGACGGCGTGCGCCCGTCCTCGGCGGCGGCCCCCTCGATCTGGTAGGCGCTGGTGGCCACGCCCCAGGTGAAAGTCACGGAAGTTCCCCCATGTGAAGAGCGGAAAATGGCGGCCGGCCCCGACGGCAGGGGGCCGGCCGCCTGTCTCATCCGACGGGCTGCTCGGCCGGGTGCAGCCAGCAGGCCACCGACCGGGTCGGCCCGTCCGGCGTCCCCGGCCGGCCCAGCACCGGAATGTGCCCGGAGCACGGCTCGAACGCCTTCGGGCAGCGCGGGTGGAACGAGCACCCGCTCGGCATCCCCTTGAGGTCCGGCGGGGATCCCGGGATTCCGGTCAGCTCCCGCCGCGGCCCGCGAAGAGCCGGGAAGGACCCCAGGAGCCCCTTCGAGTACGGGTGCAGCGAGTCCTTGTAGATCGCCGCGGCCGGCGCCTCCTCGACGATCCGCCCGCCGTACATGATCGCGATCCGGTTCGAGAACTCGACCAGCAGCGACAGGTCGTGCGTGATGAAGATGACCGAGAAGCCCAGCCGTTCCCGCAGCTCGATCAGCTGGCCGAGGATCTGCCGCTGCATGACCACGTCGAGCGCGGTCGTCGGCTCGTCCATGATCACGACCTGCGGCTGCAGGATCAGCGCCATGCCGATCATGACGCGCTGGCGCATGCCGCCGGAGAGCTGGTGCGGGTACGCGTCCATCCGGTCCGCCGCGATCCCGACGAGCTTGAGCATCTCGCGGGCCCGGGCGTTGCGGGCGGCATCGGACATCTCCGGGCGGTGGGCCCTGAGCACGTCGGTGAGCTGGGTGGAGATCTTGTGCACCGGGTTGAGCGAGTTCATCGCGCCCTGGAACACGATCGCCGTCTCGCCCCAGCGGAAGCCGCGCAGCTGCTGGTCGGAGAGCTCGAGGACGTCGTACGCCGCGCCCTGCTCGGGGTGGTAGATCACCTGACCGCCGGTGATCACCCCGGGCGGGGGGAGCAGCCGGGTCAGGCCGTACGCCAGGGTCGACTTGCCGGAGCCGCTCTCCCCGGCGAGCCCGAGCACCTCACCACGGTGCAGGGTCAGGTTCACGTCGCGGACCGCGCGCACCGCCTGGTCACCCAGGCCGTACCCCACGTTCAGATTCTTGATCTCCAGAACCGGCTCGCTCATGATGTGACCTCCTTCTTCACGACAGGCGTGGCAGCGGGCAGGACCGGTGTCGCGTGCGTGTGCGGTTCCGGCGAGTTGCTCAGCACCGGCGTGAAACCGATGCGCATCCGGACCGTACGGCCGTCAATCGTCTTGATCTTGGTCTTGCCGGCGCTGCGCAGGCGCGGGCTGACGAACTCGTCGATCCCGAAGTTGATCAGCGAGAGGGCGGTGCCGAGCAGCGCGATCGCCAGACCGGCCGGGATGAACCACCACCACGCCTCCTGCGCGAGCGCCTGCTGGCCCTGCGCCCAGAAGAGGATCGTGCCCCAGTTCCAGGTGGAACTGGAGGTGACGCCGATGAACGCGAGGGTGATCTCGGAGAGCACCGCGAAGATGACAGTGCCGATGAAGCCGGACGCGATGACCGCGGTCAGGTTCGGCATCAGCTCGAAGACGATCACCCGCCAGGTCTTCTCGCCGGTGGCCCGGGAGGCGTCGACGAAGTCACGCCGGCGCAGCGAGAGCGTCTGCGCCCGCAGCACCCGCGCGTTCCAGGACCACGAGGTCAGACCGATGACCAGGGCGATCAGCCAGTCCTCGGCGTTCTGCAGGGTGGAGGTGATGATGATGATCAGCGGCAGCGCCGGGATGACCAGGAAGACGTTGGAGAGCGCGGAGAGGCCCTCGTCGGTCTTGCCGCCCAGGTAGCCCGCGGTCACGCCGATCAGCACCGAGAGCACCGTGGCGATGGTGCCGGCGAAGAAGCCGACGAGCATCACGCTGCGGGTGCCGATCAACAGCTGGCTGAAGACGTCCTGGCCGAGGTGCGTGGTGCCGAGCCAGTGGTCCCCCGAGGGCGGCTGGATCAGGGCGTTGCTGCGCGCGTCCGGGTCGTAGGGGGCGACCCACGGCCCGATGATCGCGAGGAGCACGTAGACGGCCAGCATGACCAGGCCGGTGGCGGCCTTCTTGTTGCTGACGAAACGGAACCGCTGCCGCTTGGCCTTCGCCGGCTTGCCGGTCTCCGGCTGCGCCATCGAGCCCTGGCCGGGGATGACCTGCTCGATGCTGGAGGTAGGAATCGTCACGGTTCAGCCCTCCTTGCGGGTGCGCGGGTCGAGGAGCAGGTAGGCGACGTCCGCGATCAGGTTCGCGACCAGCACCGAGATCGTGATGATCAGGAAGACGCCCTGCATCAGCGGGTAGTCCTGGGCGCCCAGCGCCTGGAACAGCTGGAAGCCGATGCCCGGGTAGGAGAAGACGATCTCCACGAGCAGCGTGCCGCCGACGATGAAGCCGAGCGACAGCGCGAAGCCGGAGACGTTGGGCAGCAGCGCGTTGCGGGCCGCGTAGCTCATCGCCACCCGCCGGTCGGAGAGGCCCTTGGCGTGCGCGACGGTGATGTAGTCCTCACTGGACACCGTCACCATCATGTTGCGCATGCTCAGGATCCAGCCGCTGACCGAGGAGATCAGGATGGTCAGGGCGGGCAGCACGCTGTGCCGGATCGCGCTCGGGATGAAGTACTGGTCGAACGCCGGCACCAGGCCGTTGTCGAACCCGCCGGACGACGGGAAGAAGCTGTCCGGCCCGGTCAGCAGGTAGATCGCGATGATCCCGAGCCAGAAGTACGGCACCGAGGAGAGGAACGTCGTCACCGGCAGCAGGCCGTCCGTCCACGAGCCGCGCCGCCAGCCGGCCAGCACGCCCAGCCCGGTGCCGAGGAAGAAGCTGATGATCGTGGTGATGCCGACCAGCAGCAGGGTCCACGGGAGGCTGTCGGAGATGATCTCCGACACCGGGGTCGGGAAGAACGTGAAGGACAGGCCGAGGTCGCCGTGGAAGAGCTGACCCCAGTAGTCCAGGTACTCCTGCCAGACGCTCTTGTCCTTGTCTAGTCCGAACAGGACGTACAGTGACTGGGTGGCCTGGGTGCTCAGCTGGCCCTGGAACTTGGCGATCAGCGCCTGCACCGGGTCGCCCGGGACCAGTCGCGGGATGAAGAAGTTCAGCGTGATCGCGGCCCACGCGGTGAACAGGTAGAACGCGATGCGCTGCAGCAGATACTTCACGGGGCCACCTCTTTGTTGCCGTCGTACAGCCAGCACGCCGCCCAGTGGCCGGGCGCGTCGCCGATCTCCAGCGGCACCGGCAGATCGGTCTTGCAGCGGTCCATCACCGCGGGGCAGCGCGGGTGGAACCGGCAGCCGCTCGGCGGGTGGATCAGGCTCGGCGGCTCGCCGTTGCCCGCGTCCTTGCCCTCGGCCTCGGACGCGCCGGCGAGACGGTCCGGGTCCGGCGCGGAATCGATCAGCAATCGGGTGTACGGGTGAGCCGGCGACTGCGTCACGGTCTCGCTGTCGCCGCCCTCGACCATCCGGCCCGCGTACATCACCATCGTCTCGTCCGCGAAGTAGCGGGCCGACGCGATGTCGTGGGTGATGTAGAGGATCGCCAGGTTGAGCCGGTCCCGCAGGTCACGCAGCAGGTTCAGCACGCCGAGGCGGATCGAGACGTCCAGCATGGACACCGGCTCGTCGGCGAGCAGCGCCTCGGGCTGCGCGCCGAGCGCCCGGGCGATCGCCACACGCTGCCGCTGGCCGCCGGAGAGCTCGTGCGGGAACTTGTCGAGGTACCGCTCCGGCGGGGTCAGCTGCACCCGCTCGAGGAGCTCGGTCAGAGCGTTCTCCAGGTCCTCGGCCGTCTTCCCGGCGTTGTCGTGGATCTTCAACGACCGGGTCAGGTGGTACCGGATGGTGTGCGTCGGGTTCAGCGACGCGAACGGGTCCTGGAAGATCATCTGCACTTGGGAGCAGTACCGGCGGAACGCCGAACCTCCCTTGACCCTGGTCGTCTCGCCGTGCAGCCGGATGTCCCCGCCGGTGCGGGGATAGAGCTGGGCGAGCAGCCGGGCGATCGTGGACTTGCCCGAGCCGGACTCGCCGACCAGGGCCACGACCTTGCCGCGGCGAAGCGTGAGGTGCACGTCATCGACGGCGTGCACCGCATCCTTCCGGTTGGAGAAGAGGTCGCGCAGCTTCCGGCGGACGGGGAAGTGCTTGGTCAGGCCGATCGCCTCAAGCACCACCTCGCCGGCCGGCGCTTTCGCGTCGGGGATCGACGTCATGCCGGGTTTCCTTACAAAGCAGCGAGCAGGGAGGTACGGGCGTCCCGGCGAACCGGGACGCCCGCGGTCAGGCGATCAGGAGTTGGCGGGCTTGAGGTGCATGATCACGTCGAGCGCGCCGGACTGGGTGGGCTGCATCGGGCCGTACGGGTCGGCGTCCGACGGCCAGCCGATCCAGTTCTTGGTGCTGTAGGCGCCACCGACGTTGTCCGAGCCGACGGGCAGCATCGGTGCCTGATCCACGAAGATTTTCTGGATCGTGGCCAGGGCGGTGGTGCGGTCCGCGTCGTTCGTCGCGTTCGCGTAGGCCTTGAGCGCGGCGGTCGCCTCGGGGCTCTTGAAGCGGCCGAAGTTGCCCTGCTGGGCGAGCTCGCCGACCGGCTTGAGCAGGTCGCCGTCCATCACGGTCTGGTAGATGTCGAACGGCGTCGAGCCACCGTTGGTCCAGCGCATGACGCCGCCGAAGTCGCCCTTCTGCACGTTCTGGTCCCAGACGTTCTGATTCGGCTTCTCGACCGTGGCCGCGATGCCGATCTCGGCCAGGTTGCTCTTGATGATCTCGAGCGTGGTCTGGTAGTCGGACCACGGCGCCGGGTCGCTGAGCTTGATGGTGACCGGCTTGCCGCTCTTGTCCTTCAGCGTGGTGCCGTCCAGCTTGTAGCCGGCGTCGGTGAGGATCTTCTTGGCACCCTCGACGTCGACCGCGAGCGTCTGTCCCTTGAAGGCCTCGGTGACGAACGCGTCACCAGCGCCCTGCGGCAGACCCGTGACGCTCTTGAGCTCCGGGTGGAAGTAACCGGCCTCGGCCTGGTTGAAGATGTCGGTCCGGTTGATCACCTTGTTCATCGCCTGGCGCAGCTTCGGGTCGTCGAACGGCGCCTGGGTGGTGTTGATGTAGAGGCCGTGGATGCCCAGCACGCCCGGCGCCCAGACCTTGAAGTGCTCCGGGTCCTTGGCGACGAAGGTCTGCTGGTAGTTCGGGATGAACACGAAGCTCCACTCGGACTGGCCGCTGGCCAGCGCGGTGGTCTGCGCGTTGTTGTCGGTGTACGAGGTGTACCGGAGTTCCTTGACGGCCGGTTTGTCCTGCCAGTAACCGCTCTCTCGGCGCTCGAGGACGATGCCCTGCTGGCTGAACGTCTTGAGGGTGTACGGGCCCGAGCCGACCGGCTCCTTGATCGGGTCCTTGGCCGGGTCCGCGATCTTCTCCCAGATGTGCTTGGGGACGATCGGGATCTGGCTGATGATCTTGTGCCAGGCGGTGAACTGCGACGACTTGAAGGTGACCGTCACCTTGCTGCCGGCCACGGTGACCTGGTCGATCGGCAGCGCGAAGATGTTCAGCGCCTCGTTCGACTTGATCAGGTTGAACGTGTAGGCAACGTCCTCGGCGGTCAGCTTCTGCCCGTCGGACCAGGTCGCGTTGTCCCGGATCGTCACGTCGAGCTGCTTGTAGTCGGTGGCCCACTTGATGTCGCTGGCCAGCCACGGCTTCGCCGGGTCGGACGGCTTGACGTTGTTCCACATGCCGAGGGGCTCGTAGATGGTCCAGCGGTAACCGAGCGACGCGCCGGCCGAGGTGCCGAGGAACGGGTTGTTGCTCTCGGTGACCGTGCCGTTCGGCATGCCGATCGACAGGAAGTCGGCGCTCTTGCTGTTGCTCGCGTCCTTGTTGGCGTTCGGCGAGTCACCGCACGCGCTCAGGCCGCCCGTGGCCAGCACGCCGGCCAGGGCGACCGCGAACAGCTTCCTTCTCTGCATCGGAGAATCTCCTCGGATTTCGCGAATTTCGGTGGGAGGGGTGCCCGGAGGGCGTGCGGCATCGCGTGACCGGCGGCAGCCGGCCCCGAGACGTGCGGGGTCGCCCGACCGGCCCGGTGGCCGGTCGAACAGGATCTGCTTGCTGTGGGAGTTGGGTGCTAGGGCTGGGTCGAGGCCCGCGCGGTGAACGTCGCCGGGATCACCGTCGGCCGGTTCGGGAGCGCGGTCCCCTCGAAGTGCGCGAGCAGGGTGCGTGCCGCCGCCTCGCCCATCTCGCGCATCGGCTGATGCACGGTGGAGAGCGCCGGCTGGTGGTGCGCGGCCATCGGGATGTCGTCGAAGCCGACCACCGCGACGTCCTCCGGCACCCGCCGGCCGGCGTCCTGAACGGCCTGGACGGCGCCGAAGGCGGAGAGGTCGTTGTGGCAGAAGACGGCGTCGAAGTCGAGCCCGGCGGCGATCGCCTGCTTGACCCCGTCGGACCCGCACGCGACCGTGAAGTCGCCGGGAAGCACGTAAGTGTCCGGGATCGGGTGGCCGGCCTCGGCGAACGCCGAGGAGAAGCCGTCGGTGCGCTGCACGGTGCATCCGAACCGGGACGGGCCGGTGATCACGAGCGGCTTGTGGCGCCCGATCCCCAGCAGGTGCCGGGCGGCGTCGGCCGCTCCGCTGTGGTTGGTGGTGCCGACGGTCGGGATCTGCCCGCCGGCGATCTGGTCACGGTCGTCGATCAGCACCATCGGCAGGCCACGGTTGTGCAGCGTGACGAGGTAGCTCAGGGTGCCCTCCGGCTCGATCGCCAGCAGGCCGTCGAACGACTTGGCGGCGACCTGCGCGGCGAACTGGCGCATCGAGTCGTCGCCCCGGTTGAAGGTGAACAGCAGCAGGCCGTACTCCTCGGCCTCCAGCACGTCCACCGCGCCCTGCAGCACCTCGCCCATCCAGGGCCAGGTCAGCGAGGGCACCAGCATGCCGATCACCCGGGTGCGGCCGCGGGCCAGGTTCACCGCGCGGGCGCTGGGGACGTAGCCGAGCTCCTCGATCACCGCGCGGACCCGCGCGGCGGTCGACTCGTCCAGCTCACCCTTGCCGTTGAGAACCCGGGACACGGTCGTCTTGCTGACCTTGGCCCGAGCCGCCACGTCGGCGATGGTGATCGGCACAGCTCCTCCGCGAATCTTGTTTCCGGCCGGTTGCGCCGGAGGTTCGGAACCGGTTTCGGGACCGGTTCCGGCAGTCAACCTCAGTGAGCGCAGTCACGTCAATGGGGCCGAGATCTATTTAGGTTTCATTCCGGTAACCAGCGGAAGCCGGGTTCGTTTACTGAGGCAACAAACGGTGCGTATCGGTATCCCGGGCAAGATTCGGAAGAACGACACCCAGAGGGGCATCGATCAAGAGGTCCGCGTACGGCTCCCCGCGCGTCACTCCGCGGTTCACGATCGCCACCCGGATGCCCTGCTTGACCGCCCGCAGCACGAACCGGCGACCCGACATGACGGTCAGCGAGGAGCCCAGGACCAGCAGCGTGCGCGCCCCGGCGACCAGCTCGAACGCGCGCGACACGCGGTCGGCCGGCACGGTCTCGCCGAAGTAGACGACGTCCGGCTTCAGCGTCCCGGCGCAGGACAGGCAGTCGACCACGCGGAATCCGTCCAGCGCCGTCTCGTCCAGATCCACGTCGCCGTCCGCGTTCACCGCCGAGGCCACCGCGCTGAAGTCCGGGTTCGCGGCGGTCAGCCGGTGCTCCAGCTCCGCCCGGCCGGTCAGCACGCCGCAGTCCAGACACGTGACCCGGGCCAGGTTGCCGTGCAGCTCGACGACGTCGCGCGCGCCGGCCGCCTGGTGCAGCCCGTCCACGTTCTGCGTGATCACCCCGTGCAGCAGGCCACGCTCCTGCCAGCGGGCCACGGCGAGATGACCGGCGTTCGGAGCGGCCCGGCCGATCGTCTTCCACCCGAGGTGGCTGCGCGCCCAGTAGCGCCGGCGGGCGACCGGGTCGCCGGTGAACGTCTGATAGGTCATCGGGGTGTTGCGCCGCGCCGAGCCGGACGGCCCCCGGTAATCCGGGATGCCGGAGTCGGTGGAGAGCCCCGCACCGCTGAGCACCACCACGCCACCCTCGCCCAGCCAGCCGTCCAGCCGGGCCACCTGCTCCACCACGCCGAAGTCCATGACAACCATGGTCCCTCGCCCGGGTGACCGGGGGTGACCTCCCTCCGGGGTCCGTAATCTGCCGGACGGGTGCACGCTGACCTGCGCACCGGTAGGTTGACCAGGGTGACCGCTGTGGCGCCTGGGACGAACCGTCCATCGGACGGTCGCCGCCTGCTGCGGTTCCTCACGAGCCTCGCCCTGCTGGCCCTGGCCGTGACCCTGCGCCTGCCGGCCCAGGCCGCGCCCGCGCCGCTCGAGGCCGCCCCCGCGCCGGTCCCGCCGGTCGCCGCTGCCGTGTCGGAGCCGGGCCTCGCTGCCGCCTCGGAGACGAGCGTCACCGAGGAGCGCCCGGCCCGCGCCCTGCCGGCGTCGCCCCCGGCCGAGACGGCCGCCACGGCCGCCGGTTCCCCGGCCCCGGCTCTAGGCGCCGGGGTCGTCCCCGCCGCCGGCGGCCCGCGGGCGCCCCCCACCCGCTGACGATTCCTGCGCTTCACGTCGGTTCGTCGTCCCGTTCCGCTGCCCTGGGGGTGTTCCGTGGGTTCCGTCTTCCTGAGCTCCATCCCGCAAGCCGTCGCGATCTGGCTGATCATCGTGCTGCTCCTCGCCGTCGCCGCGGCGACCGTCTCGATTCCCCGCGTGCTCACCGAGCCGACGCCCGACGCCGCCGCGCGGCAGCGATACGCCGAGGAGGTGGCCGTCGCCGCCGAGCAGGCCGCGGAGACCGCGCGCCGGCGCCGCACCGAGTGGGAGTCCGCCCAGGCGGCTGTGGACGAGGCCTGGACGGCGTACGAGAAAGCTGATCGTGCCTGTAATCGCATCGCCTCGGCGGGCGCCTTTCCGCTGATGAGCCGCCGCCGCAAACCCGGCGAGAACGTCGACCGCCAGCGTTATCTGCACCGCGCGGCCAGCGAGCTGTGCCGTGCCCAGGACCTCTCCATCGACATGCTCAACGACGTCTTCGCGCACCGCGGCTGGAACCCTCGCCTGCACCCGGTCCAGCAGGAGGCGGTGCTCGCCCAGGCGGCCCGGGCGCACCGGCTGGCCGGCTGGACCGAGGCCGTCGAGCGGGAACGCGCCGCCTGGCGCAGCATGGAGGCGGCCGGCGAGGCGCTGGCCGGGTTGCGCGCCGAGGCGATGGCCGCGCCGCTGCGGGTGGACGCCGGGGAGGAGCCCGACCCGCAGTGGTGGGCGGACCAGTGGACGACTGCCGAATTCCCGGCTGCGGCGTGATGTCCATCCTGGACCGGGCTCACGTTCCCGAGCGGCCTGTCGCACCCGACCGGTAACGTTTGGCGCGGCGGCGGGGAGAGCGCAACGGCGAGGAGGAGATGGTGGCGGTAACACCGGCGGAGTCGTCCAAGGCGATGACCCGGATCCACCGGGCTGCGCTGGTCGAGGATGCCGTGCACCAGGTGATCGAGCGCAACCTGCGCAACCGTGGCTGGAAGCCGTACATCACGGCCTACACCGGCTACGGCGCCCCCGGCTGGGCCCGGGTGATGGGCCGGGTGCTGCTGTCCCGTCCCCGCCTGGTCCGTAAGAAGCGGGAGAAACTGCGCGGCTGGCGCAGCTTCACCACCACGCCGGTCAGCAACGCCGTCGTGCGCATCGAGGTCGGCGGCAGCGTCACCGAGACCCGCACCGACCGCAGCGGTTATGTGGACTGCCGGGTCAAGGGCGACCTCGAGCCCGGCTGGGCCAGCGTCCGGCTGCACTGCGAGGGCGCCGCCCCGGCCGACGCCCCGATCCGGGTGATCGACCCGGCCGTCAAGTTCGGCCTGGTCTCCGACATCGACGACACGGTCATGGTCACCGCGCTGCCCCGCCCGCTGCTCGCCGCGTGGAACACGTTCGTTCTCGACGAGCACGCGCGCATGGCGGTCCCCGGCATGGCGGTGCTCTACGAGCGGCTGATCAACGCGAACCCGGGCGCGCCGGTGATCTATCTCTCCACCGGGGCGTGGAACGTCGCGCCGACGCTGAGCCGGTTCCTCAGCCGCCACCTCTACCCGGCCGGCCCGATCCTGCTCACCGACTGGGGCCCGACGCCGGATCGCTGGTTCCGCAGCGGCCAGGAGCACAAGCGCAACTCGCTGCGCCGGCTCGCTCAGGAGTTCCCCGACGTCAAATGGCTGCTCGTCGGCGACGACGGGCAGCACGACCAGGAGATCTACTCCGAGTTCGCCCGCGAGCACCCGGACAATGTGGCCGCCGTGGCGATCCGCCGGCTCTCGCCGACCCAGGCGGTGCTGGCCGGCGCCGTGCCCGGCCCTACCGAGGAGGCCGAGGCCGTGCCGTCCGGGGGCAAGACGTGGTTCGCCGCCCCGGACGGCGCCGGCCTCTGGTCCCTGCTCCGGGACACGGACCTCGCCGAGTGAACGATTACTCGCTCTGCTCCGGCCCGGCCGCGGTCTCCGCCACCCGGGCGTGCAACCGCTCCCGGATCTCGTCGGGGGAGTATGCCCTGCGCTTGCGTTCGGCCCGGGCCATCACCGCCCCGGTCGCCGCGACTCCCGCCAGCCCCGCCAGTCCCGCTACCTTCCACCACCGCATCTGCTGAGAATAGACACGTGGTTGCCGACATCAGCCTCGACGAGGCCATCGAACTGACCCGCACGGGTGACATCTGGATCTTCCGCGGTCGCTCCGGCCCGGACCGAGCCATCCAGACCCTCACCAACAGCCCGGTGAACCATGTCGGGATGTCCCTGGTGATCGAGGACATGCCACCCCTCATGTGGCACGCCGAGCTGGGCAAGTCCCTGCCCGACCTGTGGTCCGGCACGTTCCAGCGCGGCGTCCAGCTGCACGACCTGCGCGACGCGGTCACCGTCTGGGCCCGCCGTTACGGCCAGCGCGGCTGGCTGCGCCAGCTGGAGCCGGGCGTGACCCGCGCCATGGAGGACAAGGCGCTCAAGACGGTCGCCCGTCTCGACGGCACCCCGTTCCCGTCGACGTCCCAGCTCGCCTGGCGCTGGGCCCGCGGCCGGGTCCCGCTGATCCGCCCGCCGTGGAAGCCGTCACAGGCCGGCGACGCGACGCTGGAGAAGGCGTACTGCGCGGAGGTGGTCGCGGTCACCTACGAGGACATGGGGCTGCTGCCGCACAACCGCAAGGCCAACTGGTATGACCCGGGGCGCTTCTGGTCCGGCGACGAGCTGGAGCTGAACGCCGGGTTCGTCCTGGGCGACGAGATCTCGGTCCGGGTCCCCGAGGCGGACACCGCCAAGCCTGCCCGCTGAACCCCAGCGCCGCGCGTGCGGTGTCCGGCTGGCCCTGACGGTTGTTTTCGGGCCGGTTTACGACCGTGAGCGCCAGCTGGACTCTTGCGCGTCAGTGATCCCGCGGGGTCGGTGGGGCTTGCGGCGGTTGCCGCGCGTGCGGTGCCCGGCTGGTTCTGAGGGTTGTTTCAGGGCGTTTTTACAGGCCTGAGTGCCAGCCAGGGCCGTGACCGATCCTGCGACGGTGAGCGCCGGAAGGGGTCGGCGGCGGCCTGCCGACACACTTCAGGGGTGTCTCCCGAGCGGGAGACACCCCTGAAGGCCTGCCGTGCTGGCGGCTCGGGTCAGCGACCGGAGCGGCGGCCACCCGCCCGAGCGGAGAACGCGGCCGCGCCGCCGCTGCCGGCGGGGCGTGGCTGCGGCGTACCGCCGGATCGGGACTGCCCCGACCGGGGCGTGCCGGAAGCGGACCGCCCACCGCCGGCACCGTTGCGCGAAGCGGGCGAAGCCGCACCGGACCGCTGGGATCCGCCGCTCTCGGCGGCGGGCCGACGACGCCCGGAAGCCGGCTTCTCGGCGCCCGGCGCGTGACCGGCGGCACGGCGGCCGCCCGATCCCGCGGCGGCGTCGCGGCGGCCGCCCGATCCTCCGGCGGCCTCGCGGCGCCCGGTCGATCCTGCGGCGCCGTCGCGGTCGGCGGAACCGGCGCGCCGGTTGTCCGATCCCGCGGCGGCGTCACGACCGGACGAGGCGCCCGAGCGGCCGGAACGACGCCCGGACCCACCGCCGCCGGTGTTGTCCGTCGAAGCCTGCCCCGACCCGCCGGCACCCCGGCCACGACCGCCGCGGCCGCGGCCGGACGCGGCGCCCTCCGCGGCCGGCGTGGCCACGACGGGCGCCGGCGCGATGAACGACCGCTCGCCCGGCGCCAGCTCGGCCAGCAGCGAGTCGCCGGGCCGGGCCCGCCGGGTGAGGGGCCGGATCCCGGCCTTCTTGGTGAGATCGCGCACGTCCGCCTGCTGATCGTCGGTCATCAGCGTGATGACGGTGCCCCGGGCGCCGGCCCGCGCGGTGCGGCCGGACCGGTGCAGGTACGCCTTGTGCTCCACCGGCGGGTCGGCGTGGATCACGAGCGCCACGTCGTCCACGTGGATGCCCCGCGCGGCGATGTCGGTGGCGACCAGGGTCTCCGCGGTCCCGTCCGAGAACGCGGAGAGGTTCCGGTTCCGGGCGTTCTGTGCCAGGTTGCCGTGCAGCTCGACGGCGGGCACCCCGGCGGTGATGAGCTGCCGGGTGAGCACCTTGGCCCGCCGCTTGGTCCGGGTGAACACGACCGAGCGCCCGGGTGCCGCGAGCAGCTCGACCAGCACCGGGAACCGGTCGTCGGGCTGGACGTGCAGCACGTGGTGGTCCATCTCGACGGGTGCCTGCGTTGCCGCGTCCACGTGGTGCGTGACCGGTTTGCGCAGGAACTGCCGGACCAGGACGTCGATGCCGTTGTCCAGGGTGGCCGAGAAGAGCAGGCGCTGGCCACCGACCGGGGTCTGCGACAGGAGCCGCTTGACGACCGGCAGGAAGCCCAGGTCGGCCATGTGGTCGGCCTCGTCGAGCACGGTGATCTCGACGGCGTCGAGTGACGCGTGCCCGTTGCGGATGTGGTCGTCGAGCCGGCCCGGGCAGGCGACCAGGATGTCGACGCCCCTGCGCAACGCGGCGATCTGTGGGTTGGCCCCGACGCCGCCGAAGACGGTGAGCGTGTTCAGCCCCATCGCCTCGGCGAGCGGTCGGAGGCTGGCCTCGATCTGAGTGGCCAGCTCCCGGGTCGGGGCGAGGATCAGGGCACGCGGGCGGCCGGACCTGCGTGGCTTCTTGTCAGAGGCCAGGCGGGTCACAACGGGCAGCACGAACGCGTACGTCTTCCCGGATCCGGTCCGCCCGCGCCCGAGCAGATCGCGCCCGGCGAGCGAATCAGGCAGCGTCGCCGCCTGGATCGGGAACGGTGTGGTGATGCCGAGTTCGGCGAGCGCGCCGGTCAGAACGGCCGGGACGCCTAGCTCGATGAACGAAGTCAAAGGGGGTAACTCTCCGTAGGTCAGGTACTGATCATCCTACTGGTCACCCATGGCAACCACTCTGCACCCGGTAGGGAACCACGTAGCACTCAGACTCGCAGATCTTTTTCCTCAGCGCCGGACGCCCCCACTCCGGCCGGTACTGAGGAGACCCCTGATGAACGGTGAGGCGCCTGCCGTCGATCGGCGTCGCGAGGACATCGTGCGAGCGAACATGCCGCTCGTCGGGCACCTGGTCCGCGAGATGCTGGCCCGGGTCCCCGCCCACGTCAACCGCGACGATCTGCTGTCCGCCGGCTATGCGGCCCTGGTCGCCGCCGCCCGCGGGTTCGACGCGGAGCGGGGCGTGCCCTTCCCGCGGTTCGCCGCCGCCCGGGTGCGCGGCGCTCTGCTGGACGAGTTGCGCGGCCTGGACTGGGCGAGCCGCTCGGTGCGCCAGCGTGCCCGGCGGACCGACTCGGCCCGGGAGGAGCTGACCGCCCAGCTGGGCCGGACCCCGACCGTGCAGGAGGTCGCCGAGCGGCTCGGCTGCACGGTCGAGGACATCGAGCACGCCGAGGACGACGTGCACCGCGCCACGGTGTTCAGCCTGCAGGGATTCGCGACCGCCACGGCCGACGACATCGTCACCGAGCCGGGCGCCGGGCCGGAGGAGATGCTGATCCGCCGGGAGCGGGTCGGCTACCTGCGGGACGCGGTGGAGGCGCTGCCGGAGCGGCTGCGGGTGGTGGTGCAGGGCTACTTCTTCGACGAGCGCCCGATGGCCGAGATCGCCGCCGAGCTGGGTGTCAGCGAGTCCCGGGTGTCGCAGTTGCGTGCGGAGGCCCTGGTGCTGCTCCGGGACGGGCTGAACACCCACCTGGACCCGGCGATGGCCGCTGAGAACCCGCCGAAGGAGGGCTGCGTGGCGCGGCGCCGGGCGGCGTACTACGACCGGATCGCCAGCCGCAGCACGCTGCGCAGCCGGCTCGCACTCACCGGCCCGGACGGCCTCCCGGTGGCCGCGTGATGCGCGTTTCACGACGTACCGGACACAGCTTCTGATTGGTTTTGCTGGGCCCGTCGCGGTTCGCGGCGGGCCCAAAGACCCTTTCCGGATCAAAAGCATCAGGTGGTACGCCGTCAGCACCGTTACTGGTTGTTCGCGCAGGTGCCGGCCTTCTTCTGGGCCGCGATGGCTTTCGCCGCCCCCATCTTGTAGAGCGCCAGCCCCTCGGCCGCCGGCTCCAGCTTCCACGCGTCCTTCTCGTAGATCATCGTGTACGACTGCGCCGCCACCAGCTGCTTCGCGATCACGATGGCCCGGTCGGCGCCCTCCATCCGGGCACTGGTCAGCTGGATCGCCAGCCCCTTGCGCGAGCACACCTGGTTCAGCTTGACGTAGTCGTCCTTGCTGATCGCCTGCTTGCCGGCCGCGGTGTACATGTCCCAGGCGCCGGCGAAATCGCCCCCGCTGAACCGATCGAAAACGGTCTGCGCGGCGTTCTTGGCGCCGTCGATGGTCTTCGGCTCGGGGCCCCCGGCCGCGGCCGCGGCGTTGCCGGCCGGCTTGTCGTCGTCGGAGGAGCAGGCGGAGGTGACACCGAGGGTGGCGAGCGCGGCGAGGGAGAGGACGGCGATACGTCGGTACGGGGTGTTGATGTCCATGGCCTGGTTAATCCCGGCACCCGGTCACGCGTAACGGCTCCGGCGTGTCCTGACGGCTTCCGGACAGTCCCCAGCGACCCCGTAACCCGCAGGCACGTGGGCTATTCTGGTCGTTTGCCGTAAACAGAAAAGGCAACCAATGAGAATTGGTTGCCAGCGGCCGGAATGATAGCACGAAAAGGGGCGATTTTGTCAAGCTCGAACGCCGACGTCGATTCCGAGCAGGCGTACTTGACCGCGCTCTACCAGCGGCTCGACCAGCTGCGTGAGCAGGCCGACAGCCGGCTCAAGGCGATCCTGCTGGAGGCGGGCGGCACCCCGCAGGGCCGCACCCAGCGCGAGGCCACCCGTGCCCACTACGCGGAGCAGCTCGCCCAGATGAATTCCGTGGAGAACGGTCTCTGTTTCGGCCGTCTCGACTACACCACCGGCGCGAATCAGTACATCGGCCGGATCGGGCTCTTCGCCGAGGACCGTGACCAGGACCCGCTCCTGGTCGACTGGCGCGCCCCGGCCGCCCGGCCGTTCTATCTCGCCACCGCGGTCAACCCGGAGGGGGTCACCCGGCGGCGGCATCTGCGCACCCGCGGCCGCGTCCTGACCAGCGTCGACGACGAGGTGCTCGACCTGGAGGCCGGTGACGGCACCGGGCGGGAGGACGTGACCGGTGAGGCGGCGCTGCTCTCCGCGCTGACCGCGAACCGGACCGGCCGGATGCGCGACATCGTCGAGACCATCCAGGCCGAGCAGGACGAAGTGATCCGTTCCGGTCTCGCGGGCGCTCTGGTGGTCCAGGGCGGGCCGGGCACCGGCAAGACCGCGGTCGCGCTGCACCGCGCGGCGTACCTGCTCTACACCTACCGCCAGCAGCTCACCAAGTCCGGCGTGCTGATCCTCGGGCCGAACCTCACGTTCCTGCGCTACATCTCCCAGGTCCTCCCGTCGCTCGCCGAGACCGGTGTCCTGCTGGCCACCCTCGGCGACATGTTCCCGGGGGTGCGCGCCCGCGGCCACGAGCCGGACGACGTGGCCCTGGTCAAGGGCGACCTCGACCTGATGCTGCCGGCCCTGGAGAACGCCGTCGCCGACCGGCAGACCGTCCCGGAGACGTTCGCCGAGGTCGACCACGACGGCTACCCGCTGCGGATCGAGCGCGCGCTGATCGAGGACGCGCGTGCCGTCGCCCGCCGGTCCGGCCGCCCGCACAACGTGGCCCGGGCGGTCTTCGTCACCGAGGCGATCCACGCGTTGTCGCTGCAGATCGCCGAGCGCATCGGTGCCGACCCGCTCGGCGGGGAGAACCTGCTCTCCGACGCCGACCTCGCGGAGACCCGCCGTGAGCTGCGGGAGGACATCGACGTACAGCAGATGCTCTTCGATTTCTGGCCGGTTCTGACGCCCCGGCAGGTGCTGCGTGACCTGCTCACCGATGCGGGCCGGCTGGAGTCGGCGGGTCTTCCGCCGTCGCTGCTGCGTGACCGGGACGCCCGCTGGACGCCGGCCGACGTGCCGCTGCTCGACGAGCTGGCCGAGCTGCTCGGCGTCGACGACACGCTGAAGAAGCGGGAGGCGGCCCGGGAGCGGGAGGCCGCGATCGACTACGCCGAGGGCGTGCTGGAGATCGTCGAGGGCTCCCGGTCGCTGGACTTCGAGGACCAGGAGGAGGAGATCCTCTCCGCGATCGACGTGGTGGACGCCAGTGCGTTCGTCGAGCGGCACGAGGTGATCGACACCCGGACCGCGGCCGAGCGCGCCGCGGCCGACCGCACCTGGATGTTCGGCCACGTGATCGTCGACGAGGCGCAGGAGTTGTCGCCGATGGCGTGGCGGCTGCTGATGCGCCGCTGCCCGAGCCGCTCGATGACGGTGGTCGGCGACGTCGCGCAGACGTCCGAGCCGGCCGGGTCGACGAGCTGGGACCAGATCTTCGAGCCGTACGTCGGGCAGCGCTGGCGGCTGGTCGAGCTGAGCGTCAACTACCGCACCCCGGCCGAGGTCATGGCCGTCGCCGCGGACGTGCTCGCCGAGGTCGGCCCGGCGCTGAAGCCGCCGCGCTCGGTCCGTTCCGCCGGGGTCACCCCGTGGGCGCGGCACGTCCCGGCGGAGGCGCTCGCCGAGGAGTTGATCGCCGACGTCCGCAAGGAGGCCGCCGCCGTCGAGTCCGGCCGGGTCGGCGTCCTGGTCCCGGCGCGGCTGCAGGAGACGCTCGGCGCGGCCCTGGTCGAGGCGGTGCCGGGCGCGGCCGTGGGGGAGCAGCCCGACCTGCTGAACCACGTCGTCCTGATGACCGTCCGGCAGGCGAAGGGCCTGGAGTTCGACTCCGTCCTGGTGATCTGCCCGGACGAGATCATCGCGGACAGCCCGCGAGGACTGTCCGATCTCTACGTCGCCGTGACCCGGGCCACGCAGCGCCTCGGGGTCCTGCACACCGCGCCGCTGCCGCCGGTTCTGTCCTCGCTGGCCTGACCTCCGGCCGAGCCGGCCCGCGACTGAGCCTGCCCGGCGACCGGGTCGGCCCGCGACGGGCCGGCCCGTGCTGATCGATCCCGGTCAGGGGCGCGCCTTCGCGATGAAGACGTTCTCCCGGCCGGGACGGTCCGGTGCGTCCCGCACCTCGAGGAGCTCGAATGCCGCCGTACGCAACGATTCCTCGATCTCCTCCCGGGACCGGAACCGCAGCGTCGAGTCGGAGGTCAGCACCGTCCCGTCGGTGAATCGGAACTCGTAGCCGAACGAGACCAGCGGCAGTTCGACGGCCCCGAGCGTGAAATGGCGCTCGACGCCCAGCTCTTCCAGGAACCTCGGGTCATGGGACCATTCCTCCCAGCCCCGGAACTCCGGCCGTCGCGCCTCGAACACCAGGTGCCCGCCGTCGCGCAGCGCACCCCGGATCCCGTGCAGCGCCGCCGCCCACTCCTCGTCCGTGACGAACACCTGCGCCACGTTCCCGATCATGGTTGCCAGGTCGGCGTCGAGTGCCGGCAACTCCGCCGCCCCGGCATGCAGCCAGGTGACCGCCGACGACTTGCCGCGCGCGATGTCGAGCGAGGCGGCCGCCGGATCCGCGCCGATCACGGTGTGCCCGAGCCCGGCCAGCACGGCCGCGAAGGTGCCGGTCCCGCAGCCCACGTCGACGATCCGCTCCGGGCGCAAGGACTCGACGATCGCCAGATAGGCCGGAAGATCACCCCGATCGGCCTCGAAGGCGTCGTAGAGCGCAGCGAGACGAGGATGGGCGAAATGTGCGTCAGGCATGGGCCTCAACCTATGCGCCCGATTCCCGCCCGGCCACCCGCCGACGGGAAAAGGCCCGGCGTCCGAAGACACCGGGCCCTTCACGATCGATCGGTCGTCAGGCGGCGACCGCCGGGCGCGCGCCACGGCCGATCGCGGTGTGCCCGTGGCTGTTGGTCATCGCCAGCCGGCTGTGCATGGTGGTGTTGTTCGCGATGGTCGCGTAGTAGGACGCCCGGCGGCGAGCGGTGATGCTGTCCGGGTTCTCCGGGACCGGCGCCATCTCCGGGTCGAGGTGCGTGTTCAGGCCGTCGCGCAGCAGCGACAGCGCCTCGGCGCGCAGCTGCGAGACGCGCGACTCGGTCACGCCGAGGTCCTTGGCGATGTCCGCCATCGGGCGCTCCTGCAGGAAGTACTCGGTGACCACGGTCTGCAGGCGGTCCGGCAGCGAGCCGATCGCGTGGTGCAGGTAACCGATCTGCTCCCGGCGCAGCAGCATCTCCTCCGGGCCCGGGGTGCGCTCGGTGACCAGGTCGTCGGCGCTGCTGGTGGTGAAGCCCTGCAGCGACAGGACGGTGGCGCGCTGCACGTCGGTGTCGGTCTGGTGCAGGTCCGTGGTGGTGGTGCCCAGCGCCTGCGCCAGCTCCTCCGGCGTCGGCGTCCGGCCGAGGCTGGTGGCCAGGTTCTGCCGGGTGGTCTCGGTGGTGCGGGCCTTGGAGCGCACCGAGCGGGTCGCCCAGTCCAGCGAGCGCAGCTCGTCGAGCAGCGCGCCGCGGATCCGGGTGCCGGCGAAGCGGTGGAACGGCACGCCACGGTCGGCGTCCCAGCCGCGGGCGGCGGTGACCAGCGCGTGCAGGCCGGCGCTGGTCAGGTCGTCGCGGTGGATGTGGTTGGGGATCCGGCTGAGCATGTCCCGCACCAGGTGGCCGACCAGCGGCATGTGCGTGCGGATCAGCTCCTCCTGCTCGGCGGCGGAGAGCACCGGCGTGGCGGAAGCGGTGTCGGCGGCGAGGTCGGCAGCGGTCGTCACGGTGCTGGTCATGTTCGTTTCCCCCGGTTGTTGTCGGCGCCCTCGGCTGGGTGGCACCGGCTGACAGGAAGAAACTTTGAAGCCGCGAAGGTGCAGGCCAAGGTCACGGACAGTTGCGTGCCGGTTGCTTGCGAACCAGGGCTCCGTGACGCCCGTGCCGATCGGCGGGGGAGGGGCCCGCTTGAGAGTTTCCGCGCAGGTGCGGCAGGGTGGGCCGCATGGATCTGAGCGACGGCGGCACGACCGTCACCATCATCGCCGGGGTGCTGATCGTCGCCGGGGTGCTCGGGGTGCTCCTGCCGATCATCCCGGGACTGCTGCTGAGCTGGGGCGGCGTGCTGCTCTGGGCGCTGCTCTCGGACACCGGCGGAGCCGTCAAGTGGCTGGTCCTGGCGCTGGCCACGGTGATCGCCGCGGTCGGCATGGTGGTCAAGTTCCTCTGGCCCGGCCGCAAGCTCAAGGACTCCGGCGTGCCCCTGCCCAGCCTGCTCGCCGGCGGGGTGCTCGGCCTGATCGGCTTCTTCGTGGTGCCGGTGGTCGGTCTGCTGCTCGGCTTCCTGCTCGGCATCTACGCCATGGAGGCGATGCGCCTCGGCGTCGACCAGGCCTGGCCGTCCACCCGCCGCGCGCTCGCCGCCGTCGGCCTGTCCCTGCTGGTCGAGTTCGCCGCCGCCCTGGGCGTAGCCGTGGTCTGGGTCTTCGGCCTGATCGCCGCCTAGAACAACTTCAAGACCTTCATTGCCTGCCTCCGCTGTGGTCCCGATCGTCGCTCCCGCGGGGACCCTTGCGGGCTTCGCAGGGCGCTGGCGCGCCCAGAACGCGAAGCCCTCCAGGGCGATCTCCGTGGGTGGTCCCGCTCAGAGCAGCAAACCAGTCGACAGCTCCCGCGTACTGCGGAGCCCCGCCCTCGTGGCCCGCGGCCGATCTCTCGGTCCCGGCCGCAGCGCCCCAACTCTCCCGGGCTGGCTCTGAGGGTCGTTATTCGTCCTCATAACAACCGTGAGGACCAGCCGAGACCGCGCGGGTTGTGGTGCGGGTCGCGGGCTAGGAGCTCTGGTTGCGGGCGATCCGGCGTCGGCGGCGCTGGACGAGCAGCAGCAACAGCGGGATCCCGGCGAGCACCACCGCGGCCGTGACGGCCGCGAGGACGGACAGGCCGCCGGCCTTGCTCGCCGGCTTCGCGGCCACCCCGGCCCCGCCACCGGTGCTCGCCTTCTCCGGCGCCGCGCTCGTGGCCTGTGCCGACGCGGCGACCTCCGCGGGCGTCACCAGGTGGCCCACCGACGAGCCGGCCGGCTGGGCGAAACCCCAGTCCAGCAGAGCCGCGCCCTGCTGCCACCCGCGAATCGGCCGGGCCTCCGCGCCGAGCAGGGTGACGACGAGCCGCCGCCCGTTGCGCTGCGCCGCGCCCACGTAACTGTGCCGCGCGACGGTGGTGAACCCGGTCTTCCCGCCCATCGCGCCCGGGTAGTTGTAGATGAGCTTGTTCTCGTTCTGGAACTGGAAGCCGCCGACCTTGCGAGCCGGCTGGGCGGGCATCTGCGCGATCTTGGTGAGCACGTACTTGCGGAAGTCCGCGTTGGCGAAGTCCACCCGGGCGATCAACGCGAGGTCGTACGCGCTGGTGAATTGCCCTTTGCCGTCGAGTCCCGACGGCGTGACGGCATGTGTCTGGAACGCGCCCAGCTCCCGTGCCTTGGCGTTCATCGCCGCGACCGTCTTGGCGACCCCGTCCGCGCCGCCCCCGCCGGCCATCCGGGCCAGCGCGTTCGCGGCATCGTTCCCGGAGTTGAGCAGGAGCCCGAGCCACAGCGTGGAGACCGGGTAGGTGCCGCCGGGCACGATCCCGACCGCCGAGCTGTTTACCTCGATGTCCAGGTCGCTCTGCACGATCTTGACGTTCTGCTTCGGGTCGAGCTTGTCGATCGCGGTCGCCGCCAGCAGGGTCTTCTGCACGCTGGCCGGGGTCTGGTGGACGTGCGGCCCGCAGGAGCCGAGGACCTCGCCGGTGTCCAGGTCGGCGACTATCCAGGTGGTGGCGGTGACCGCCGGTGGCTGTTTCGCCCCCGGCGGGACGATCAGCCCATGTGTGGCCAGGTCGTCGCCGCCCACCTTCAGGTCGTCCGGGTTGTCGGCCGGCGGGACCGGGCGCGGCGGGGCACTCGGCTTGGCGATCCTCGGGTGCGGGCAGGGGATCTCGGCGGCCTGCGCGGGGCTCCCGGGAAAGACCGCGGACGCCGCGGCGAGCAGGACCACCACCAGAGCGGCGCCGGAACGCGAGGCGGTCGCGCCAGGAGCCGTGGCCGGGGAGGGGGCGGCCGGGACGACGGCCGGTCGGGGGGCGGTCACGGCCAGCGGGCTCCCGCTTCGAGTCGGCGTTCCAGCAGATGGTCCAGCGGCACCGGCTCGCCGTCGCCGCCGCCGGCCCCGACGATCAGGCGCGGCATGCTCGGTGACAGCTCGGCGCCGGTGAACCGGGCGCGCAGCGAGGCCGGCACGGTGAGCACGTAATACTCCCCGTCCTCGCCGACCGCGACGGACCGGTTGGACTTCAGGTACCACCCGCGGAGCCGGGTCTTGTACGTCCACCGGCCGTCGTAGGTGGTCGCGCTCAGCGGGTGCGGCGCGAGCCCGCGCTCCCCGGCCCGGCGGACGAAAGCCTCGAGCAGCGTCGCGGCATGCCGGGCCTCGGCGGTGCGCCCGGCCTCCAGCGCGGCGGCGCGCCCGGCGACGGCCTGACGGTGGTGCGCCAGCCAGTCGGCGTGCTCGTCCTGCATGGCGCCGACCCTAACGTGAGAGCCGGGCCGGAGGCCACCCGGGCTTTCTCTTCGATTCGCCGCGAATGTACACGGCACATTCTGATAAGGCGCCGCGCAACTGGACCGAAAAGAATTGCCGGATCGCGCCGGGGAGTTGCGCGGCATGCCGTTCGGGGGCCAGACTGTGCGCGGGCGAATTGTTTTCTCTCGGGAGTCGTTATGGCGCGGCAGGTAATCACCACCCTGATCGACGATCTGGACGGCAAGAAGGCGGATCGCACCGTCGAGTTCAGCCTCGACGGAGTCAGCTACACGATCGACCTTTCCGAGGCCAATGCCGGAAAGCTGCGCAAGGCGCTGGATCCATACATCAACGCCGGAACGCGTCTGGGCCGCACCTCCGCCGGGCGCATCCCGGCGCGTGGCGCCGCCCCGGCCCGCACCGCCGGATCTCGTGACGAGAACCGGCTGATCCGCGAGTGGGCGATCGGCAACGGGCACAAAATCTCCGAGCGGGGCCGCATTCCGCAGGAGGTCAGCAACGCCTATCGGGCAGCCCACGGCCGCTGACCTCTAGGTTCTGTCCCGCGTGATCCGCGGGACAGAACCTACCGGCGGAATTGCGCACCCGTCCGGGCTGGACGGTTTCAAATAGCCGCGCGCAGGCGCGGCAGCTCGACGGCCACCGCTTCCAGTACCTTCTCGTCGCCCGCATACCAACTGGACTGCCGCGGCCAATGCGTGATCACATCGGTGAATCCCAGAGCGGCCGCCCGCCCGGCGGCTTCCTGGAACGCGTCCACACTGCTCATCGAGAAGACCGGTGACGAGTCGAGATTGAGGTATCGGTCGACCGTTTCCGGGGCTCGCCCGGCGTCGGCGAGGGCCGCTTCGAAACGGTCCCGGCTCTCGGCGACGACGCGCCACCATTCCTCGGCGGTCTCGGCCTGCGGGCCGGTGGTCACCCAGCCGTCGCCGTGCCGGGCGGCCAGCCGCAACGCGCGCGGCCCGTTGGCGGCGATCACGAACGGCGGCCGGGGCTCCTGCAACGGCCCCGGGATGCTGCGCGCGTCGACAGCGGAGTAGAACGAGCCGGACCACGTGGTGGACGGCTGCGTCAGGATCGTGCCGAACAGCTCCAGGAACTCGGCGAAACGGTCCACCCGGGTGCGCGGGCTCAGCTCCGTCCCGCCGAGCACCGCCGAGTCGAAACCGATCCCGCCCGCGCCCATCCCGAGCAGCAACCGGCCGCCGGAGATGTCGTCGAGCGCGGTCACCTCCCGCGCGAAGTGCACCGGGTGCCGGAAGTTGGGCGTGGCGACGTACGTCCCCAGTTTGATCTTTTCGGTGACCATGGCCGCCGCCGTGAGGGTCGGGACCGCGTCGAACCACGGGCCGTCGATCAGATCACGCCAGCCGAGGTGGTCGTAGGTCCAGGCGTGGTCGAAGCCGAACTCCTCGGCCAGGCGCCATCGCTTGGCCGAGGTGGACCAGCGCTGATCAGGAAGAATCACGATGCCGAAACGCATCGCCCCAGACTAGATCCCGCCTGTGGGGGTGGTGATCACGGTCGTCCCGGGTGCCGGCCGGAAAGGAGTCAGGCGGTACGGCGGTCGTCGCCGGCGGACGTCTCGGCGGGGTCGGCGGCGGCGGCCTCGAAGGCCCGCAACGCCCGGAGCAGATCTTGCCGGGCGGCGACCGGCATCCGCTCCAGCACCTCGGTCAGCGCGGCCCGGCGGCGCTCCCGCAGGTCGGCCAGCAGGCGCCGGGACGCGCTGGTGAGCAGCAGCCGCACCTCGCGACGATCCCGCGGGTCGGCGACCCGGCGCAGCAGCCCGGTCGCCTCCAGCCGGTCGCAGAGCCGGCTGGCCGAGGACGGCACCACGTCGAGGGCCTCGGCGAGGCGGCTCATGTTGGTGTGCCGGTTCTCCGCGACGACGGTCAGCACCCGCAACTGGGCGGGTGGGATGACCGGTGTCTGGGCGAGCCGGGCCCGCTCCAGGACAGCGGCCAGCGACTCCACCGACGACTCAATGGCCGCGGCGACATCGGTGGCGTGCTCCATGGCGTTCCCCGTCGCGAGGTCACGGAATCCCGTTTGCAAAGAACTTCGAACTACCCACCGGTGTGTGGGCCAAACCTGTCAGCGGCGCCAATCCAGGCACACCGTGACGGCGTCGTCCTCCGGCTCGTAGCCCTTGTGGAACTCACGCAAGCTTCGCATCACCGTACCGACGGCCTCACCGGCGGGCTGCAGCCTGGTCCGGCGTAACGCCGTGAGCAGTGCGGACTCCCCGAAGGTGGTGCCGCCGCCGGGCGCCGCCGCGTGCACCCCGTCGCTGACCACGAGCAGCCGGTCACCCGGTTCGAGCCGGAACCGCTCGATCTCGTAGCGCGCCTCGCCGAACATGCCGAGCGGCAGTTGCTGTTCCAGCCGGATCTGCTCGATCTCGCCGCCCCGGCCGACCATGCAGTGCGGGGAGCCCGCGTCGACGGCGTCGACCCAGCCGCTGATCAGGTCGATCTCCAGGAGCAGGGTGGACGCGTGCAGGCTGCCGCCGTACCGGCTGTGCACCGCGTCCGAGGCGAGCTCGGCCTGCTCGACGAGGTCGGAGCCGCAGCGCCGGGCGTTGCGCATGGCGTTCACCGCGGTCGCCGTCAGCAGGGCCGACTCCATGCCGTCGCCCGCGCCGTTGAGCACGGTGATCGTGAGCCGGTCGCCGAGCAGCGACCAGTCGAAGTGGTCCCCGCGGACGTCGTACGCCGGTTCCAGCAAACCGGCCAGCTGGAACCGGTCGTCGCCGAGCGAGCGCCCGGGCAGCAGATCCCATTGCAGCTCGGCGGCCATGGTGGGCCGTTCCAGGCACTGCGCCCGGCGGTACCGGTCGGTCATCCGGTCGGCCGCGCGCATCGCCACCGCCAGCTCGTCGGCGACGATCCGCAGCTCGTCGGCCTGTTCCGGCTCGGGCCGCTCGGGCAGTTCGACCCGCAGTACGCCGAGCCGCTCCCCCCAGCAGGAGAGCGGCAGGTGCAGGCGGGCGCGGCCGGTGATGTCGGTCTCGGTGCCCGGTCGCTGGCTGCCGAAGCAGCGCAGCGCGCCCGGGTCGCTGTCCGGCCCCGGCGGGCCGAGCAGCGGGGCGAGTCTTCGCAGGGTGAGATCGGTTACCAGCACCTCGACGCGGTCGGCCGCGAAGTGCCGGCGCAGATGCTCGGCGATCACCTCCGGCAGACGGTCGGGGGCCGTGGCGCGCAGCAGCGCGCCGACGGAGACCGGTCGGTCGGACACCTGGACTCCTCTCGGGAACAATATTTGTTATACGGCAAATAATTGACCCTTGGGTAGTACGCCACGACCGCGGGGGCCGGTGTGACCGTCAGGCGAAGGACTTCTCGAAGTGGATCAGTGAACCTGTGCGCGGGCTGGACTGCATGCGGACGTTCTCGGCCAGTGCCCTGATCAGGAACAGCCCGCGACCGTGCTCGCTCGCGGCCGGAGCCGGCGCTGCCGTCTCCTCCGCCTCGAAGCCCCGGCCGTTGTCGACGACGTCGATGGAGCAGTGGTCCTCGCCGACGTCCAGGCGGACCTCGAACCCGTCCGCGCCGGCGGCGTGCTTGACCACGTTGGCGCAGGCTTCGGTCAGGGCGATCTCCAGATCGGCACCCGCCTGCCCGTCCACCTGGAGCGTGCTCAGGGCGCATCGCAGCAGCCTGCGCACGGCGGGAACGCTGTCCACCTCGCGAGGAAGGTTGAGCCGAACCGACATACGCATGACGGGTTCTGTGCCCGATCGCCGTACGAGCTAACCGTGTGGAGGGACACCCGGTCCCCGATTCGTGTTATCCATGATCCTCGCGTGCGTCTCCCTTCCTGGCGCCCGGCGCCGGAGGAAAGGGCAGAAGATGGCGAACCAACCCGATACCGCCACGGTGGTGGCCGCGCGAGCCGGCGACCCGGTCGCGGTGGACCGGCTCGTGGCCGGTTATCTCCCGCTCGTCTACACCATCGTGGGCCGCGCGCTGGAGGGGCACGCGGACGTCGACGACGTCGTGCAGGAGACCATGATCCGCGTCCTGCGCAACCTCGGTGAGCTGCGCGAGCCCGAGGCCTTCCGCTCCTGGCTGGTGGCGATCACGGTGCGCCAGGTGCGGGACCGGTTCCGGTTGCGCAACGCCGCACCGGACACGCCGCTCGACCCGGACCTGCGCGACCCGGGCGCCGACTTCACCGACCTGGCGATCACCCGCCTCGAGCTGTCCGGCCAGCGCCGGGAGACCGCCGAGGCGACCCGCTGGCTCGACGAGGAGAACCGGGAGCTGCTCTCGCTCTGGTGGCTGGAGGCCTCCGGTGAGCTGACCCGCGACGAGATCGTGGCGGGCACCGGCCTGAACCGCCAGCACGCCGCGGTCCGCATCCAGCGGATGAAGGCCCAGTTGGAGACGGCGCGCGCGGTGGTCCGGGCGCTGCACCGCCACCCGATCTGCCCGGAGCTCGCGGTGGTGATCGAGCCCTGGGACCACCGGCCCAACGCGCTCTGGCGCAAACGGATCGCCCGGCACACCCGCGAATGCCGGCTCTGCGCCCCGGCCTGGCAGGACCTGGTCGCCGCCGAGCGGCTGCTGGCCGGCATGGCGCTGCTCGTGCCGTCGTCGGCGGTCACGGCCGGGCTCGCCTCCTCCTCGGGCGCCGTGTCCTACACCACGAGCAAGGCGGTCGCCGGCAAGCTGGTCGCCAAGGCCGGCTTCGGGGTGGCGCAGAAGGTGCTGGTCACCGCCGTCGCGGTGACCGTCGTCGGCGGGGGCACGGCGGCCGCGGCCTACGCCCTGGGCGCCGACGACCAGGCCGCCCCGCCCGCCCCGCAGGTCGCCGCGGCGCCCGCACCGTCGCCGTCGGCGCTCACGCTCCCGCCCTCACCCGCGGCGACGAGCAAGTCACCGGCCCCACGCCGTACGTCATCGGCTCCTCAGCCTGTCGTCCCGGCCAAGGAGACCTCGGCGAAGAAGGGCGTCGGAGTCTGGAAGTTCACCGGCTCGAAGGCGGCCCTGAAGGACGTGGGCGCCGGGTGGTACTACGACTGGGCGTCGCAGAACAACGACATCCCCGGCCCGGCCGGCGTCGAGTTCGTCCCGATGATCTGGGGCAAGCAGAACGTCACCAGCGCCACCCTCGCGGAGGCCAAGTCCGAGGGGGACGTGCTGCTCGGCTTCAACGAGCCGGACATGGGCGGGCAGGCGAACATGAGCGTGGAGGACGCGCTCGCCGCCTGGCCGCAGCTGCAGGCGACCGGGATGCGCCTGGTCAGCCCGGCTGTCGCATACGGCGGTGACACCGCCGGTGGCTGGCTCGACCGCTTCATGACCGGCGCGAAGTCGAAGGGCCTGCGGGTCGACGCCATCGCCCTGCACTGGTACGGCTCCGACTTCAGCGCCGCCGCGGTGAATCAGTTCCTGGGGTACGTCGACGCGGTGCACAAGCGCTACGGCAAGCCGATCTGGATCACCGAGTTCGGCCTGATGAACTTCTCCGGCTCGCCGAAGTATCCGAGCGACGCGCAGAAGGTCACGTTCATCAAGGGCGCCACGGCGGGGCTGGAGAAACGGTCGTACGTCGAGCGGTATGCCTGGTTCGGGCTCCCGGCTGTCGGCGACAGCGTGGACTTCGGGCTCTACAAAGACGGCGACAGCCCGACCGAGGCCGGTAAGGCGTACCGCTCGGCGGGTTAGTCTCGGTTTCATGATTCGGTTCGGGTACAAGGCGTCGGCGGAGCAGTTCGCGCCGGCTGAACTGCTCAAGTACGGGATTCTGGCCGAGGAGCTCGGCTTCGACTCGGTCTTCGTCAGCGATCACCTGCAACCGTGGCGGCACGACGGCGGCCACGCCCCGGCCGCGCTCCCGTGGCTCGGGGCGCTGGCCGCGCGGACCGAACGGGTGCTGGTCGGCACGAGCGTGCTGACGCCGACGTTCCGCTACCACCCGGCCGTGGTGGCGCAGGCCTTCGCGACCCTGGGCTGCCTCGCGCCGGGCCGCGCCGTGCTCGGCGTCGGCTCCGGCGAGTCGCTCAACGAGGTGCTGCTGGGCACGCGGTGGCCGGACGGCAAGGAGCGGTTCGCCCGGCTCAAGGAGGCGGTCCTGCTGATCCAGAAGCTCTGGGCCGAGGATCGGGTGACCTACGAGGGCCAGTTCTACAAGACCGAGAACGCCACCATCTACGACAAGCCCTCGTCGCCGGTCCCGATCTACATCGGCGCCTCCGGCCCGGCCGCCACCCGTCTCGCCGGGCGGATCGCCGACGGTTTCATCACCACCAGCGGCAAGGGGCACGCCCTCTACACCGACACGCTGCTTCCCGCCGTCAAGGAAGGCGCGGAGAAGGGTGGCAAGAAGATCGACGACCTGGACCTGATGATCGAGGTCAAGGTCTCGTTCGACGACGACCTGGACCGGGCGCGCAACGACACCCACTACTGGGGTGCGCTGGCGCTGTCCCCGGAGGAGAAGACCGGCGTCGAGGACCCGGTCGAGATGCAGCGCCTGGCCGACGCCCTGCCGGTCGAGCGCACCGCGACCCGCTGGATCGTCTCGTCGGATCCGGAGGAGCACGCCGCCAAGGTCAAGGAATACCTCGACATGGGCTTCAACCACCTGGTCTTCCACGCGCCGGGGCCGGACCAGGAGCGCTTCCTGCGCCTCTACTCGACGGAGATCCTGCCCCGCCTCCGCGGCGCCTGACAAGATCGCTGCGAGGCGGCCGCGCCTGACGGGATGGCCGCGCGGCGGCCGCGCCTGACGAGACCGCCGCGAGGCGGCCGCGCTCGACGAGAACGCCGCTCGGTGGGAAGACCGGGCGGCGTTCGCTCATTCGTTCCGGTCGTCCGGTCGCACGGCGCGCAATCTGCCGGTACGGGACGAGGCGTCCCCAGCGCCCTCTCCGTTGATCACCCGGAGGTTGGGGCGGGCCGGCACCCGTCGCCGGCCGTCCCCGACGTCCCGTCCCCGGCCGTCGTTGTCCCGCCACTGCCGGCGCACTGTAGTGGCCTCGCCGAGGGTCCGGCCGCCGGTGACGCCGCCGCCGTGCCTGCGTGCCCCGAGCCGCCGGTCGCCGCCGATCGGCACGCCCGGCACGGTGGATGCCCCCGGTGCCGCGGCGATTCCCCGCCGCCGTGCTCCGAGCTCGGTGCCGTCGATCCTGGGGGCGCGCCGAAGTGCTCCCGGCTCGGTCCCGTCGATGCCCGGGGCGCGCCGGCTTGCTCCCGTGCCGTCGATCCCGGGGCTGAGGCGGGCGGAGAACGCGTCCGGCGCGAGTCCCGCCGGGCCCCGGGCGCCCGGATCGATCAGTCCGGCGTCGGTCCCGGTCCGGCCGAGCGCCGTGGCCGCCGAGTCCCGCCCGGTCATCACCACGATGCTGGTGGCCTGGGCCTCCCGGGCCGCCCGCCGGCGGGTGAGGTGTTCCCCGATCAGCGCCCGGCCGGCCTCCAGCAGCCCGGCGCGCGAGCCCGGCGCCGTCCGCGGGTAGCGCGTTCCCGGCACCTCGGTCACGAACAGCCCGTTCACGATCGCGCGCACGGTCAGCAGCGGCTCGATCTCGACCCCGTCGCCGCGTACCGCCTCGACGCCGGACACCCGCGGGAACCCGACCGAGCCGGCGGCGTCGCGCCAGAACGCCCGGAATCCGAAGCCCGGGTCGCTGCGCCGGCACCCGAACAGGACCGTCATCAGCCACAGCACGATCCGCGTGCCGAGCCGGGACATCGGCCCGCCGTCCAGATCGCGCCCGTCGCCACGGAACCGGGTGCCCTGCGCCACGTCCGCGCCGTCGAGCAGCGCCCGGACGTAGCGGGGCAGCTCGGCCGGGTCGCACCCGCCGTCACCGGGCAGGGTGACCACGATGTCGCCGGTGCTCGCCGCGACCCCGCACGCCAGGGCGTTGCCGGCCCCGGTTCGCGTCTGCCGGATCACCCGGGCGGCCAGGGGCACCGCCGCCGTCGTGTCGTCGTCACGGCCGACCACCACGATCACCTCGTCGACCGCGGGCAGGGCGGCGAGCAGGACCGGCAGGGCGGCCGTCGCCGGGATGACAACGCTCACGGACGGTGACGAGGGGCGCAGTGGTGGGACGGGCATGAGTGGCGGCTCCCCAGGTCAGGTGCGGTGCATCGGCACGAAGCTACCGGCTCGCAACTTGCTCGCAACTCATCGGTTCGGTGGATCACGATCAACTTCGGGGCGGTTCGGGCTCGGTCGGGTGCGGTCACGGTAGGTACGAAAGCGGTAGGGTTTGTCCCGTGATGAAGCTGGGGCTCCACATCTCGAACTTCACCTGGCCGGACGGCCCTGCCAAGCTCGCGCCGACGCTCGCCGAGATCGCGTCGGCGGCGGACGAGGCGGGTTTCGAGCGGATCAGCGTGATGGATCACCTCTGGCAGATCGGGGTGATCGGTCCTCCCGAGCACGAGATGCTCGAGGCGTACACCACTTTGGGTTTCCTCGCCGCCCACACCCGTCGTGCGAAGCTGCTGACCCTGGTCACCGGCGTCGTCTACCGCGAGCCGGGCCTGCTGGCCAAGGCCGTGACCACGCTCGACGTGCTGTCCGGCGGCCGCGCGATCCTCGGCATCGGCGCCGCGTGGAACGCGGAGGAGTCGGCAGGCCTGGGCCTGTTCTTCCCGCCGACGAAGGAGCGGTTCGAGCGTCTCGAGGAGGCGCTCAAGATCTGCCGTCAGATGTTCGACGGCGACGAGACCGCTTTCGAGGGTACGCATTACCGGCTCACCCGACTGCTGAACTCCCCGCGTCCGCTGGCGGCTCCGCGCCCGCCGATCCTGATCGGTGGCGGTGGTGAGAAGAAGACGCTGTTGCTGGTCGCGAAGTATGCGGACGCTTGCAACCTGTTCGCCGGCCCCGAGCTGGAGCACAAGCTGGACGTGCTGAAGCGGCACTGCGACGCCGTCGGCCGCGACTACGACGAGATCGAGAAGACCGTCATGGTCAACCTCGATCCGGGGGAGCGCGGTGAGCGGGTCGCCGAGATCGTCGACACGATGCGCCGGTTCGCCGGGCTCGGCATCACCGTCACCCACGGCGGGATCCGCGACGCGTGGGACACCAAGCGCTTCGAGATCTTCCGCGACGAGATCATCCCCGCGGCGGAGGCCCTGTGAGCATCACGGCGATCGTCTTCGACCTGGATGGCGTGATCATCGACTCCGAGGAGGTCTGGGAGGAGGTCCGCCGGGGTTATGTGGCCGAGCACGGCCGCGAGTTCCTCCCCGACACGCAGGACCGGATGATGGGCATGAGCACCGCCGAGTGGTCCGCGCACCTGGCCGACGAGGTGGGCGTGCCGCTCCCGGCGACCCGGGTGGCGGCCGACGTGCTGGAGCGCATGGCCGCGCGGTATGCGGAGTCGCTGCCGCTCATCCCCGGCGCGGTGGAGACCGTTCGCGCCCTCGGCAAGCACTACCGGCTGGCGCTGGCCAGCTCGTCCTCCCGGCTCCTGATCGACAAGGTGCTGGAGACGGCCGGGCTGACCGGCGAGTTCGAGGTCACGCTCTCGACCGAGGAGGTGCCGCGGGGCAAGCCGGCGCCGGATGTCTACCTCACCGCGGTGACCAGGCTGGGCCTGACGCGGGAGGTCTGTGCCGCGATCGAGGACTCCAGCAACGGGCTGCGGTCGGCCGCGGCGGCCGGGCTGACCGTGATCGCCGTCCCGCACGGCGTCTATCCGCCGGCGCCGGACGCGCTGGCGCGGGCCACACTGGTGGTCACGTCGGTCACCGAGGTCACCCCTGAGGTGGTGGCAGCGCTCTGACCAGCGGTGGTTTCGCCGGTCAACCCTGAAGGCGTAGCAGTGCTCCGGCCCGCGCGCCTCCGGCGGCGCCGCGACATGCGGCACACCCGGAGGCTTCCCCGGCGTATTACGCGCGTAATACGCTGGGGCCGTGGGATACGAATGGCTCGCGGTGGCCTTGCAGGCGCTGCGGGGCATCGATCCCGCCGAGGTGACCCAGGTTCTCGGTGCCAGGCGGCGTCGCCCGGTGCCGGCCGAGGCCGCCGGGGTGCTGCTCCTCACCGTCTGGGGCCGGACTCTCATGGGCCGGCCGCTGATCGTGGTGATCCGCCAGACCGGCGACTTCGACTATGTGATCGTCGGGGCGCGCGAGATGGACGAGAAGCAGCTCGTGCAGTTCGAGCAGTGGGAGGCCGGACAGTCATGAAGACGTATACCGACACGGACCTGGCCGCGGCCGCGGACGCCGTCGCCAACGGTGAGATCACGTTCTCCGAGGGCGGCGACGCCGAGTTGCCCCCGCCGCCCGACACCGAACCCAAGGTGGTCTGCTCGTTCCGTCTCCCGGTGGAGGCGTACCAGCAGCTCAGGCAGATCGCCGGCGAGCGTGGCCTGAAGCCGACCGCGCTCATGCGCGACTGGGTGCTGGCCGGGCTGGCCTCCGCCGACCGGGATCGCACCATCTCGGTCGCCGACCTGCTCCGGGTGGTCGCCGCCCTGCCCGACGCCCACCCCGACGCGGCCTGACCCGCAGCCCACCCCGACGCGGCCTGACCCGCGACCCGCAGCCGGCCCGCGCACGCCTCGACGTCGTCGCGTCCTGGTCCGGCCTCGTGCGCCGCTCGCGGTCCCGGCTGGTTCTCATGGGCGTTATTCGTCCCTCATAACGCCCATGAGAACCAGCCGGAAGGGCGAGCCGCGGGACGACCTGGGCCGGCGCGGAGTTCGCGGGGGAGTGGCACGGGACGGAGCTCACGGCGTACCGGGAAATCAGAAGGCGTACTCCGGGAGCTGGAGATTGGTGCTGCGGCCGGACGCGATCTTGAAGGTCAGGTCGAGGAACCACTGCTTGTTGTTGATGTAGTTGCGCATCCGGATGCCACGGTCGGTGCGCGGCGCGAGAAACCGGCCGGTGGTGTCCCCGCCCCGCTGCGTGCCACGGGCGAACTTCGCGATGCGCCGCTCGTAGGCGGGGAACGCGACCCGGTGATCGCCGCCGGCTGCCGCGAGCTCACCGGCCAGGACGTAGGCGGCCACGATCGCGGTCCCGTTGCCCTGGCCGCCGATGGTGGCGCCGCAGGCCGCGTCGCCGACCAGCGCGATCCGGCCGCGCGTCCATTCCGGCGCGTCGACCCGGCAGATCTGGTCGAAGTAGACGTCGTCGACCCGGTCGAGCTCGGCGAGCAGGCGCGGCGCGAGCCAGCCCAGGCCGCCGAAGCGGTCGCGGAGGATGGCCTTCTGCTCGTCGGCGTCGCGCCGGTCGTAGCGCAGCGCGGGTGAGGCGAACGCGGCGAACACTCCGGCCTTCGACGGGTCCTTGTGGTTGCCGCCGACACTGATCATCAGGCCGGGCGCGTTGTGCAGCAGTGACGTGCGGTCCAGGCCCCACTCGTCGGCGATCGGCCAGGTCGCGACGTAGTAACCGAGGTGCTTGACGAACTGCTCCTCCGGCCCGAACGTCAGCCGCCGGACCCCGGAGTGCACCCCGTCGGCCCCGATGACCAGGTCGAACGTGCGCTGCCGGCCGGAGGCGAAGGTCACGTCCACCCCGCCGGGCGTCTCGTCCAGCGCGGTGATCCGGTCGCCGAAGAGGAACTCCGTCTCCTTGCCGGCGTCGCACAGGATCTGGGCCAGGTCACCGCGGAGCACCTCGAGGTCGCCGCCCGCCAAGTCGGCCGGCCACTCCATCTGGCGGTTGCCGTGCTCGTCGACGAACCGCATCGCGGTGCCCCGCGTCTCGACGGCCCGCAGCGCGCCGACGACGCCCATCTTCTCCAGGATGCCCAGGTGCAGCGGGCCGCGGAAGTCGACGGCCTGACCGCCCGTCCGCAGTCGCGGGGCGGCCTCGACGATCGTCGGCCGGTGGCCGTAGCGGCCCAGCCAGTAGGCGAGGGCGGGACCGGCGATGCTCGCACCCGAGATCAGGACGTCCATGTCTTCTCCTTCGACCAGAAACTGTGTCCATCGGACTCAGTTATTTCTGTGTACGGTAGACGCAGTTTCGTTGGAGGGCAACATGGATTTCCTGTGGCAGGAGAACGCGGGCGGCCGCCGGGGGCCGAAGAAGGCGCTGACCCTGGAGTCGATCGCGGACGCGGCGATCGCGGTGGCGGATGCCGAGGGGCTCGCCGCGGTGTCGATGCAGCGGGTCGCCGCCGACGTCGGCTTCACCAAGATGGCGCTGTACCGCTACCTGCCCGGCAAAGCCGAACTGGTCGCCGTGATGCTGGAGCGTGCGATGGGCGAGCCCCCGGTGCTGTCGCCGGAGGATTGGCGGGCCGCCCTGACGCGATGGAGTGAAGCGCTCATCTCGGTCTTTGTCGGTCATCCCTGGGCGATCGAGGCGTCGACCGGCAGCCGCCCGGTCGGGCCGAACGAGTTGCGCTGGATGGAGGCGGCCCTGGCCGTCCTCCCCGGCGGGCTCACCGGCGCCGAGCGGATGGACACGATCGCCGTGGTCGCCGGCCTGGTCCGGGCGCTGGTGGTCCAGCCCGCGGAGAGTGGCCTGATCACGGCGATCACCGAGCACGCCGACCGCTTCCCCGCGATTTCCGCGGCGCTCGCCGACATGGCCGTCCACGGTGGGCAGGACCAGGCGTTCCGGTTCGGACTCGCGCGCCTCCTGGACGGCCTGGAGACGCTGATCACGCAACGAGTGTGAAATTTCCTCGGAGCGGGTAGCCACGGGCCGAACCTGGGAGGTGGGCCCGTGAGTGGTCTCCGGCTCGACGTGGACTTCGTCGACTACCTGATCCTTGCGATCTATTTCATCACTGTTCTCGGAGTCGGGTTCATGGCCCGGCGGGCCATCAAGAACAGCTCCGACTTCTTCCTTTCCGGCCGGTCGATGCCGGCCTGGGTGACCGGTCTGGCCTTCGTCTCGGCCAACCTGGGCGCCCTCGAGATCATCGGCATGGCCGCCAACGGCGCGCAGTACGGCCTGATGACCCTGCACTACTACTGGGTCGGCGCGGTCCCGGCGATGGTCTTCCTCGGCATCGTGATGATGCCGTTCTACTACGGCTCGAAGGTCCGCAGCGTCCCCGAGTTCCTGCGGCGGCGGTTCAACCGGCCGACCCACCTGTTCAACGCGGTGAGTTTCGCGGTGGCCCAGGTGCTGATCGCCGGCGTCAACCTCTACGCCCTGGCCCTCATCCTGCAGGCGCTGCTCGGCTGGCCGCTCTGGCTGTCCATCGTGATCGGCGCGGCCATCGTCCTGTCGTACATCACGCTCGGCGGCCTTTCCTCGGCCATCTACAACGAGGTCCTGCAGTTCTTCGTGATCCTGGCCGGTCTGATCCCGATCACGATCATCGGCCTGGTCAAGGTCGGCGGCTGGCACGGCCTGGTGGAGAAGGTGCAGGCCGGCCCGATCGGCGACGCCGCGCTGCACACCTTCAGCCAGACCGGCAGCAGCGACAACCCGCTCGGCGCGAACTGGATCGGGATCATCTTCGGTCTCGGCTTCGTGTTGTCCTTCGGCTACTGGACGACCAACTTCGCCGAGGTGCAGCGGGCGCTGAGCGCCAAGGACATGAGCGCCGCCCGGCGGACCCCGATCATCGGCGCCTTCCCGAAGCTGCTGATCCCCGCGGTCACCGTCATCCCCGGCCTGATCGCGCTGGTCACCGTGCAGGGGCTGGGCGCGAAGGAGGGCGACCTCACCTACAACAACGCGATCCCGTTGCTGATGCGTGACCTGCTGCCGAACGGCGTGCTCGGTGTCGCGGTGACCGGCCTGGTGGCGTCGTTCATGGCCGGCATGGCGGCCAACGTGAGCGGTTTCAACACCGTCTTCACGTACGACATCTGGCAGTCCTACGTCCGCAAGGACCGCCCCGACGGCTACTACCTGCGGGTGGGCCGCATCGCCACGATCGTCGGCGTGATCGTCGGGATCGGCACCGCGTTCATCGCGGCCGGCTTCGACAACATCATGAACTACATCCAGGCGCTGTTCTCGCTGTTCAACGCGCCGCTGTTCGCCACGTTCATCGTCGGCATGTTCTGGAAGCGGATGACCCCGTGGGCCGGCTTCTTCTCGCTGGTGCTCGGCTTCCTCGCCTCGCTGACGCTCTACCTGGGCTACCTCGGTGACGTCTTCGCGTTCAACTCCGACCTGGAGGAGAGCTTCTGGGGCGCCGGCGCCGCGTTCGTCACCGCCGTGGTGGTCGCGGTCGTGGTCACCCTGTTCACCACGAGCAAGCCGGACGACGAGCTGCGTGGCCTGGTCTACGGCCTGGCCGGCCCGAGCACCGGCGTCGACGTGATCGTCTCCGGCGACAAGGTCTGGTGGCGCAACCCGGTGATCCTCGGCGCCATCGCCCTGGTCCTGGCCGTTCTTCTCTACATCCCGTTCTGGTGAGTGAGGGTGAGCCTGTCATGAATCGACTCTTCGATCTGCGCGCCGTCATCGGCGGCATGTTCACCCTGTACGGCGTGATCGTCACGATCCTCGGCCTGTTCGACACCCCGGCCGAGATCGAGAAGGCGCAGGGTGTCCGGATCAACCTGTGGATGGGGCTGGCGATGCTCGCGCTCGGCCTGCTCATGCTGCTCTGGCTGCGCCTCAACCCGCCGAAGCCGGTCGAGACGACGGAGGAGGAGGCGCCCGCCCGCGAGGACTGATGTCGGGTTCGGTGTGCCCCGGTTGTCATCTCGTTGCACAGGGTTCCCGTATCGTCAAGTCAGGGACCTGGGCGACCGATTACCGGGGCATGCAACCCCTCGCCTCTATCAGCAGCCTCGCCTCGGGCGGCCAGCGCTCCGCTGGCTGGCAGGCGCAGCTCCGTGTGGACTTCGTCGTCAACAAGGTCACCCAGACCCACCGCGGTCAGACCGAAGAGCAGATCAAACAGGCTCTCACCGACCAACTGCGGGTCTTCGGTGTCGTCCCCAACCAGAAGCAGATGGCCATTTACGCCCAGGCCATCTCGGCGCTGCCCCAGTTTCCACCCACCACCGGCCGGTAGTGCCTCATCGGGCCGGGAAGCGAAGGATCCGGTCGTCGCCGTCGCGCGGGTCGCCGCGGCCGTCGGTGTTCGAGGTGGTCAGCCACAGCGAACCATCGGGGGCCACGGCGACCGTGCGGAGCCGGCCGAACTTCTGGTCCAGCTCCGCCTTCGCCGTCCCGCCGCCCAGCGGGACGGCCCACAGCCGCTCACCCTTGAGGGCGGCCACATACAGCGTGGTGCCGGCGACCGCCGCCCCGCTCGGTGACGCGTCGTCGGTGCCCCACTGCACGATCGGGTCGGTGAACTTCGGGTTGCCGGCCTTCCCCTCGACCTCGGGCCACCCGTAGTTCTTGCCGGGCTGGATGACGTTCACCTCGTCCCAGGTGTTCTGGCCGAACTCGATCCCGTACATCCGGCCCTGCGCGTCCCAGGCCAGGCCCTGCACGTTGCGGTGCCCCAGGCTCCAGACCGGCGAGCCCGGCCACGGGTTGCCCGGCGCCGGCTTGCCCTCCAGGGTGAGCCGCAGGATCTTGCCGTTCGGGTCATCGCGGTCCTGCGACTGGGGCTCGTCACCGGCGTCCCCGGTGCCGACGTAGAGCATCCCGTCCGGCCCGAACGCGAGCCGCCCGCCGTTGTGCCGGGGCCCGCGGTCCAGCCCTTTGAAGATCACCTCCGGGTCGCCGCCGGTCAGCCGGAACCGCACGATCCGGTTGTCGTCGTCACCGGTCAGATAGGCGAAGACCCAGTCGTCGCGGACGGCGAGGCCGAGCAACCCGCCCTCGCCTCCGGCCCGCACGCCGGGCACGGTGTAGACCTTCTTCTTCGCCGCACCGGGCCGGAGCTGGAAGATGTCACCGGTCTGCCGCTCGGCGACCAGCGCGCTGCCGTCGGGCCGGAACGCCAGCCCCCACGGCACCTGGATCCCGGTCGCGATCGTCTCGGGCTCCGCGGTGAGGTCGGGCAGCCCCGCGGACGCCGCGCTCCCGGAGGGCGGGGCCGGCACGGACGGCACCGACACGGACGGGACCGGGTCGACCGCCGGTGCGGCGGCCGGTTCGCCGGTGGAGCAGGCGGTCAGCAACGTGGCGCCGGCGGCGGCGAGAGCCAGGCGGATGACGGTCGGCATCAGTCCACCCTGCCACGCCCCGCCAACCATAAATGCCCCATATGATGCAAAAACGGTCATTCTCCGGAATCATGGGGGAACCACGCCCCAAGATGGGTGCCGCGCGGCCGACTCCCCGCCGCGTAGGGCGGAGAGTTGGTTTTGCGAGCTTTGCGGTGGCCGGCCACGGCCGCGATCCTCGTCCTTGCCGGCCTGTCCGGGTTCGCCCGGCCGGCCGGCGCCGCCCCGGTGGTGAGCTGGTCGGTCTGCCCCGAGGACGCCCAGGTCGAGTGCGGGAAGATGCGCGTCCCGGCGGACTGGGCGAACCCCTACGGGCCGACGATCGAGCTGCAGATGGCCCGGCGGAAGGCGACCGACCCGGCGCGCCGGCTCGGCGTCCTGGTCGTCAACCCGGGCGGCCCCGGCGGCTCGGCGGTCAACCTGGCCCTCGACAGCGAATTCTTCGGCGCCGACCTGCGAAAACGGTTCGACATCATCGGGCTGGACCCGCGCGGGGTGGGCCGGAGCAGCCCGGTGCTGTGCTCACAGGCCCTGGTCGACGCGAAACCGTCCCCGCTGGTCGGCAGCGAGGCCGGGTTCCGGGCGCTGGCCGCCTACAACCGGCGGCTCGCCGAGGACTGCGCCGCCCGCAGCGGCCCGGTCGTCGCGCACGCCGACACCGGCAGCGTGGTCCGGGACGTCGAGGCGTTACGGGTCGCGCTGGGCGAGCCGAAGATCAGCATCTTCGGGGCGTCCTACGGGTCGCTGATCGGCGAGCTCTACGGTGACACCCACCCGGCGACGCTGCGGGCGGTCGTCCTCGACAGCGTCATGGACCACAGCGTCGACGTGGACACGTTCCTGGCGCAGGAGACGGCGTCGGTGCAGGATTCCTTCGACGAGTTCGTGAAGTGGTGCGCCCGGGACACCCGCTGCGTGCTGCGCGGCAAGGACATCCCGCGGCTGTGGGCGACCCTGATGGGCCGGGCCCAGGCCGGGACGCTCGAGGACCCGTACGACCCGCCGGCCAAACTTGGTGTCTGGGAGTTGATCTCGGCGGCGTTCAGCGCGTTCTACGACCCGCAGTGGTTCTCCTTCGCCCACTACCTGCAGGACGCCGTCGAACCTGCGGGGGCCGCCGGGCGCCGAGCGGCGCCACCGATCGACATCACGCCGAACAGCTTCCCCGCGGTGTTCTGCGGGGACTGGTCGCTCCCGGTGGGCGACTTCACGGCGTACCGGAGAAGAATTGATGCTCTCGCGAAGATCGCGCCGCAGGTGAAGGCCTCGCCGATCGCTCTGTCCGCGGCCGCCGGCTGTGTGGGGTGGCCGCACCCGCCGGGCAGCCCGCAGCGCCGGCTGGCTCCGGCGAGGATGCCGATGCTGCTGGTCAACGCGCTGCACGACCCGGCGACCGGGCACGCCTGGGCGCAGCAGGTGGCAGCGCAGCTCGGACCGTCCGCGCGGCTGCTGACCTATCAGGGGTGGGGGCACGTGGCGTACTCGCACAGTCCCTGCGTGAAAGCGGCGGTCGAGCGCTACCTCATCGACCTCACGCTGCCCCGCGCCGGAGCGACCTGCCCGGCCGTCGAACCCGAGCCGTTCGGTATCGGCTAATCGTTGTAGCGGTTGTGCCCGGCTCACTTCAGCGGTAGGCAGGGGATTGACAACCGACACTGTCCTGTCTGGAGGGCCGATGCGGTTCCTTACCGCGCTAGCCGCGTTCTCGCTGACCACCGTGGGGCTGGCGACGCCGGCCTCCGCGACCCCTGTTCCCACCAAGACCCCGACCGCCCAGGGGTACGGCGGCGCCATCGCGACCGTCGACCCCACCGCCACCGCCGCGGGCCTCGAGGTGCTGCGCCGGGGTGGCAACGCGGTCGACGCCGCGGTCGCGGCAGCGGCGACCCTCGGCGTGACCGAGCCGTTCGCCTCCGGGATCGGTGGCGGCGGGTTCTTCGTGTACTACGACGCGCGTACGCACCGGGTGCACACGATCGACGGACGGGAGACCGGCCCGGCGACGATGACCTCGACGTACTTCGTGAATCCGGCGACCGGTCAGCCGTACGCCTTCGACGAGGCCCGGGTCAGCGGCCTCTCCGTCGGCGTGCCCGGCACCCTGGCGACCTGGGAGGCGGCGTCGAGGCAGTGGGGGACGCGGTCGCTCGGCAACGCGCTGAACGACGCCGCGAAGGTGGCCGATCGGGGATACACCGTGGACGCCGAGTTCCGCCGTCAGGTGACCGAGAACGCGGCGGCCTTCGGGCAGTTCGACGCGACGAAGGCGCTCTATCTCCCGGGTGGGGCTCCGCCTGCGGTCGGGACCACGATCCGCAACCCCGACCTGGCGAAGACCTACCGCCTGATCGCGCGAAAGGGAACGGGGGCCTTCTACCGGGGTGAGATCGGCAAGGACCTGCTGGCCACCGTGAGAAGTCCGGAGATCTCCGACAGCCCCACCTCGCCGTGGGCCTACCCGATCCGGCCCGGCGTGCTGACCGCTTCTGATCTGGCGAAGTATCAGGTCCGGCACCCCGCGCCGACCAAGGCCGACTACAAGGGCCTGACCGTTTACGGCATGTCCACCCCGTCCAGTGGTGGCACGACGGTCAGCGAGGCGCTGAACATCCTGGAGGCGTCACCGCTCGACGGCGCGTCCACCACCGAGAAGCTGCACTACTACCTGGAGGCGTCCGCCCTGGCGTTCGCCGACCGGGGACGCTACCTCGGCGCCGGCACCCCTCAGGCGCGACTGCGTGAGCTGGTCTCCGACCGGTGGGCGAAGCAGCGGGCCTGCCAGATCTCCCCGGACCGGGCGCTGGTCAAGCCGGTCGCGCCCGGCCCGTCCGGCTGCACCCCGTCGGTCACCGCGGCCACGCCGGACAAGGGCATGAGCACCACCAACCTGACCGTCGCCGACCGGTGGGGCAACGTCGTCGAGTACACCCTCACCCTGGAGCAGTTCGGCGGCAACGCCATGATCGTGCCCGGCCGCGGCTTCATGCTCAACAACGAGCTGACCGACTTCAACTTCACCGGCACGCAGGGCGCCTTCGACGACCCGAACCTGCCCGGCCCCGGCAAGCGGCCGCGCAGCTCGATGTCGCCGACGATCGTGCTCAAGGACGGCAAGCCGTTCCTCGCGGTCGGCGCGCCCGGCGGCTCGACGATCATCACGACCGTCCTGCAGATCGTCTACGGCCGTCTCGACCTGGGGCTCACCCTGCCGCAGGCGCTCGCGGCACCCCGGGCGGCCCAGCGGAACACGCCCGGGATCCAGGCGGAGCCGGCGTTCCACACGACGTACGGGCCGGCGCTGACACCGCTCGGGCACGTGTTCGGGGCCGACGCGCCGGAGATCGGGGCGGCGACCGCGATCGAGTTCACGGCGCACGGCGGGCAGCTGGCCGTCGCCGAACCGGTGCGCCGGGGTGGTGGCGCCGCGGCGGTCGTCCATCCCGGTCGCTGAATCGGCTCAGGCGGCGCGCCGGTTGCGACGATGGTGCAAGACGTATACACAGCTAGGGGGCGATTGTCGTGATCATGGCAGCAGTGGTTCTGGCCAGTCTCGTTCTCGGTCCGGCGCCCGCCACCCCGATCACGTACGTCCGCGGCGGCGATCTCTACGTCAGCACCGGTTCCGTCGAGAAACGGATCACCACCGGGGGCGGGTTTTCCCGTCCCCGGTACGCCCCCGGCGGCGGGCAGCTCGCCGTGATCAGGAACGGTCAGCTGTGGACCCTGAAGCCGGACGGGACGGCCGCGCGCCGGATCACCACGCGCCCGGCCACCGGCCCGTCCTGGTCACCGGACGGCAAGTGGCTGGCCTTCGCCTCCACCTCGTGCACCGGTGGCCCCGGCGTCTACCGCGTCGCCGCGTCCGGCGTCTCCAAGCCCGAGGTGCTGTTCCCCCGCGACTGCCGCGGCGAGGACCTCCCGGACGAGACCGCCCCCGAGCCGGTGACCGGCGCGCTCGCCGACCGCCTGCGGGTCGACGACGCGGTCGCCTGGTCGCCGGACGGCAAGCAGATCGCGTTCCGCGGCGGCGAGTGCGACGCCGTCTACGACGCGTGCCTGAGCATCGGCACGATCGCGTCCGGCGCCGAGCGCATGGTCGCGGCCTACGGCGGCGGCAGCCTGCAGAACCGTGGCTTCGCCGTGATCCCGTCCTGGCGCCCGGACGGGACGAGGCTCGCCTGGACCGCGTACCAGGAAGGCGAGACCGCCGCGGAGAACGAGCCGGTGCACGTCGTCGAGCTGGACCTCACGACCGGCCGCAAGCGCACGATCGGGGTGCCGATGGACCGCGAGCTGACCTACCTCGACGCGAACCGTGCCCTGGTCACCGCGCAGTCCACCACCGGCTCCTGCGTCACGCTCGTCGACCTGCGGACCGGCGCCCGGACCCCGTTGCACCCCGGCTCGCAGGCCACCGCCCGCTGACAGGCCGTATTGTGGGCGCCGCCATGACTGACACCACCGCTGCGCGCCCGATTCGGACATTTCACCCTCGCCGAGGGCGGATGGGCCAGCGCCACGCCGACGCCCATGCCGTGCTCTGGCCGCGCTACGGTCTCACCGTCGACGACGGCGACCGGACCCCGCTCGACCTGCGTGAGCTCTTCGGCCGGGACGCGCCGGTCGTGCTGGAGATCGGCTTCGGCATGGGCGACGCGACCGCCACGATGGCCGCCGCCGACCCGGCCCGCGACTACCTCGGCATCGAGGTGCACACCCCCGGCATCGGGAACCTGCTGGCCCTGATCGGCGAGCTGGGCCTGACCAACGTCCGGGTGGCCCGCGGCGACGCCATGGAACTCGTCCACCGCCTCGCCCCGGACTCCCTCGACGCCGTCCACGTCTTCTTCCCGGACCCGTGGCCCAAGGCGCGCCACCACAAGCGCCGCCTGATCCAGCCCGCGAACGTCGCCCTGCTCCGCGACCGCCTCCACCCCGGCGGCGTCCTGCACTGCGCCACCGACTGGCCGGACTACGCGCTCGCCATGTCCGAGACCCTCGCCGCCGACCCGCGGCTGAGCCCACTGCCGGCAACGCCGCACGCCCGCCCGCGGACCAAGTTCGAGCGCCGCGGCGAGGCAGCCGGCCGCCCCATCACCGACCTCAGATTCCAGAAGATCTGACCCCTGCCTCGGTACGGCGATTGCCCCGTCCCGCCGCCCGCGCGTCTCCCGCCGCCCCCGGGGTGGGAGAGGTGCTCGAAGCCCGGCCGTCCGCGACGCCCGCCCGACTCCATGCCGCTCCGCGACCCGCCGTCCCAGCTGGTCCTCATGGGCGTTATTCGTGCCTCATTACGCCCATGAGGACCAGCTGGCTGCCGCGGCGTTCGTGCGGGTCGGGCTGGCTGCGCGGCTGCGGGTTCCGGCTGGTCCTCATGGGCGTTATTCGTGCCTTATAACGCCCATGAGGACCAGCTGGGGCCTGGCGGCGCGCAGCGGCTCGGGCCCGGGACGGCCTTGCGCCGGCTCGTGTGAGCGGGCGCTCCCGAGGTGGCGGGCGGGTAGTCCGTGAGCTGCTGGGTGGGTGTTCGGGAGGCGACGGGCGGGTGCTTCTCGAGCTGCCTGGCCGGTGGTTTCGCGGGGTGGGGCGGGCTGACGGCGTACGCGGGAATCGGGAAGCCGGGGGAGAGCGGAGCGGGGGAAGAAAGCTCGGCAGGCCGACGGATTTGCCGGTTTTAGGTTTTTCGCGCCTCTACGCTGAACCGTGGAGGTCGGCCATGCGGCGAGAAGACGGCGGCAGTGGCGCCGGACGGTCCGGAAGGGCGCGTGCGGCGGACGCCGCTGGACTCGCACGCCCGGCCGACCTTTACGGGGGGACGGCCGTCGACGAGCACCCGAACTCGCCGACGGCCGCCATCGACCCGCACCGGGTGATCAACACGTCGCGGCCGGGCGGCGGGCCGGCAGTCCCGCGGGACGTGCTCGGCGGGTCGTCGAACCTGCATCGCGGGATCCTGACCAGCGGAACAGCTGACCAGCTCGCCGCGCTGACCGCCCGCGGGGCGCAGACGCCGAGCGCGTGCATCCAGTTCGTCGAGGGCGAGAAGCTCCGGCTGTACGGCAGTTGGGGCGTCGCCGCCGACTGGGACGCGATCGCCGACACCGCACTCGACTCCTCGCTCGGCGGCCTGGTGGTGAGCGGCGGCGGCGCGGTCATCGTCGACGACGCCACCGTCGACGAGCGCGTGCCGCCCGGGGTGGTCCGCAAGCACGGCGGCGCGTACCTGGGATATCCGGTGCACGACCGGCTCGGGCGGGTGCTCGGGGTGTGCTGCGCCTACGACCTGCGCCCGCGGGAATGGACGCCGGAGCAGATGTCCGCGGTCGCGGAGGCCGCCGAGGTCGCCACCCTGCTGATCGGCGAGCAACTGGCCCGGCACGAACTGGAGCAGCAGCACCGCTTCCTGGACGCGGTGCTGGAAAGCCTGCACGACGGCGTGACCGCGTGCGACGCCGACGGGCACGTGGTCTTCGCGAACGAGCGGATGCGCCGGCTCTGGGCCGACGACCCGGCCGGCGCCGAGGAGCCCGGGCTGTTCCGCGCGCTCGGCGGTGAGCGCCTCCGGGACGAACCGGTCGTCCGGCCCGGCCGGACCAAACGGACCCGGCACTACCTGATGGACGCGCAGCCGATCCTCGGGCCGGAGGGGCAGGTCGTCGGCGCGGTCCAGGCGTTGCAGGACGTCACCCGGCAGCGGCGGGCCGAACGGTTCCGCTCGTGCGAACTGGCGGTGACCACGGCTCTTGCCGAAACGCCCAGCATCGAGGCGGCCGGGCCCCGGGTGCTGGAAGCGGTCGTCGCGACCCTGGACTGGGTGCACGCCGAGCTGTGGATGGTCGACGCGGCGGCCGGGACGATCCGGGCGGCGGCACGCTGGAGCACCCCCGGATGGGCGACCGGGATCCCGGTGCCGGACGCGCTCGCCCACGGTCAGGGGCTGGCCGGGCGCGCCTGGCAGGTCGACAAACCGCTGTGGATCCGGGACGTGGGCCGCCCGCAGAGCCTGATCTCGCCGGACACCACTCAGGAGCGGCTGCACACCGCGCTGGCGATCCCGGTGCACGACGGGACCGGGACGATCGGGGTGCTGACCGTCTTCGCCGACGCGGTCGAGGACCCGGAGGACGAACTGGTCGCGCTGATGTCCGGGATCGCCGCGCACCTGGGACAGTTCGTGGAGCGGCGCCGCGTCGAGGACCTGCAGCGGCAACTGGTGCGGAGCAAGAACGAGTACCTGGCGCTGATCGGTCACGAGCTCCGGACACCGTTGACGTCGATCAGCGCGTACACCGAGCTGCTCCGCGAGGCGGACGAGGCCACCCTCGTGCGGGACGGTCCGCGGTTGATCGCCGTGGTCGAGCGCAACGCCCTGCAACTCCGGGAGATCATCAACGAGCTGCTCGAACTGTCCGCGCTCGACGCCGGGCACGCGGACGTCCGGCGCACCCCGATGGACCTGGCCGCGGTCGTGCGCGACGTGGTGGACCGGACCCGGCAGGCGATCGGCGGCGCGCCGGTGGTGATCGACACCGACCTGCCCGGGGAACTGATCGTGCCGGGGGACCGGGACCGGCTGCGGCAGATCGTGGAGAACCTGCTGGGCAGCGCCGTCCGCTACAGCCCGGACGGCGGCCACGTCGAGGTCAGCCTGCGCCGGGCCGGGCGGGCCGCCGAGCTCGCCGTGTCCGACGCGGCGGCGGACGTGCCCCGGGACGAGCGGGAGCAACTGTTCACCGGGGGGTACCGGACCAGCCGGGGACATGATCGGACGCTGCCGGGGAGCGGGCTCGGGCTGACCCTGAGCCGGGCCGTGGTGGAACGTCACCACGGCAGCATCGAGCTGACCGGGGACGGCGACGGGACGACGATCCTGGTCCGCCTGCCGCTCGACGTCCGCTGACCGCCCGTCCCGCCCGCGGCCTCCGCGGTGCCCCAGCCAGCTGCGCGCTCACCCCGCCAGCTGGCACTCACGGTGGTATTCGTCCCGAATAACCACCGTGAGTGCCAGCCAGGACCGTGACGGCGGCAGCCCGGTGATCAGGGCGGGCCTGGCGTCGGCTCACGTTCGGGTGGCGGCCTCCTCCTGGGGCTGCGGCGAAGCGGGCCGGCCGGCGCCCAGGTACAGCGTCGTCACGGCGCCGAGCAGCAGCAAGCCGCCGACGATCGTGGGCAGGGCGAGCGGCTCGCCGAGCAGCACGACCGCGAGCAGTGCGGCGGTGAGCGGTTCGAGCAGCGTGACCACCACGGCGACGCTCCCGGTGGTGTGGCGCAGACCGGTGTAGAAGCAGGCGTACGCCAGGGCCGTCGTGACCACCCCCAGGTACGCGAGCAGGAGGATCGGCCGGAGGCTCGGAGTGAACGCCACACCCTGCGCCACGGCGATCGGCGCCAGGGTGATCGCGCCGATCGTGCAGGACAGCGTCGTCAGGATCAGCGGTGGCACGCCCTGGGTGGTCTGCCGGCTCAGAGCGGTCGACGCGGCGTAGACCGTTCCGGAGGCGACCGCCGCGAGCAGCCCGAGCCCGGTGGCGGTCGCGCCGTCGCCGGTGACCGTGGAGATCAGGATGAGGCCGAGGACGGCGGCTGCCGACGCGGCGAGCTCGGCGTTCCCCGGTCGCTGCCGGGTGCGGATGGTCTCCCAGACGCTGAGCAGGACCGGGGCGAGGCCGAGGCTCACGACGGTGGCGATGCTGACGCCGGTGAGGCGCACCGCGATGAAGTACAGGGCCTGGTACGCCGCGAGCCCGGCCCCGGCGGCGACGACCGCGACCGGCGCGGACCGGACCGCGGCCCAGATCCGGCGGCGCGCCGGCAGCCCGATGATCAGCATGATGCCGGCCGCGAAGAGCAGCCGGTAGAACCCGATCGCCACGGCGCCGAGGCCGGTGCGGCCGGCGACGACCTGGACGACGACGCCGGCGGTGCCCCACAGCACCCCGGCGACGGACAGTTGGAGAAGGCTCAGCCTGGCGCTGGGCGAGGAGGACGAGGACATGCACGCTCCGCGTGAGTGAGTCGGTCCGGAAGGATCGGCAGCGGAACGCAGCACGGATCAACCGCCCGGCCGGTGGCTCGGGCGGCGCGGCTCACGCCCCGCTCAGACGCGGGGCGGCGGAAGAACGCCGGGGAACGGACTCACGCCGCACACCCTAGCCGACCGGCGGCCCAGGTCAACGGCTCGCCGGCGGGGACGGGCCGTCCCCGGCGCGAGGCGGCGCGCCGGGGAACGGAACCGTGGTGTGGTCGGCTCAGGCGGCGGTGGCGGACCACATCGCCGTGAACGCGGCCGCCTCCCCGGCCAGCCAGCTCTCGACATCGGCAGGCCGCGCGGCCGGGCTCAGCCGGTGGGTCACCCCGCGCCGCAGGTCGACCAGGACGGGGTCGGCGTCCGGCAGGATCTGATCCATGTGGCGGGCCATCAGGTGCAGCATCGCGGTGACCAGCTCCGGGCTGGGCGGCTCCTCGTCGAAGTGGATCCGGACCGCCTCGCGATGCCCGTCCTCGAAGCGCAGGCCGAAGTGCGGGTTGATCTTCACGGCGAGCGGGCCGACGCTGGCCAGCGCGTCACGGGTCTGGATCAGCGTGATCCGCTCGGGGTCACCGAGGGATGCCAGGTAGGTGCGGGCGCCGGCGCGCAGCGACTCGTAGAGCGGCTTCCACCGGTCCTTCACGAGGTCGACGACGCCGGTCAGATAGGTGCCACCGGTGCGGAACGCGATGTCGGCCTTCAACGCCTTCACCAGCTGGCTGTGCGGGTTGAACCCGCGGCGCCGCTCACGCTGCTTGCGCAGCCCGCCGACGAACGTGGCCTTCGCGGGACCGGTGCGGGAGACGTACCGGGTGAAGCCGAGCATCGTGGCATACGGCGGGATCACGGGCACGGGGTTGGTCGAGATCGTGGACAGGGTGGACGTGGTCACGTCGGTCTCCTCACTCGCGCCGCACGGCTTCGAACAGGCGTTCTAAACCCGCCGAAGATCAGCAGCTCAGGGCCCCTCTTTCGTACATACATTCTAATCGACGGGTGCGACATTCCCAACCGCCGAGGCATCGACGGGCGGCCGGGTTGACGGCGTACGGAGGCGTCCTCTAGGTTTTGTTGAGTATCTGTTCAACAAAGGGGGTCGGCGTGGGCCGCAAAGCGACGTGGACCGAACCGGAGCTCCTGCGCACGGTGATGGCAGTGTTCCGCCGCAAGGGCTTCGCCCACACCTCGGTGCGGGACCTGGAGGAGGCGTCCGGCCTGCACCCGGGCAGCATCTACAAGGCGTACGGCAACAAGGAAGGCCTGTTCACCGCGGCGCTGGCGGCCTACAACGAGCAGGTCGCCGCGGAGCGGGTGCGGACCCATCTCGACGAGACCGACCCACCACTGCGGGGCCTGCACGCGTACTTCCTCTCCACCTTCGACGGTGACGAGGAGGCCAACCCGGGTTGCCTGCTGACCAACACCGCGGTCGAGGCGCCCGCGCTGGCCGGCGTCGGCCGGGACGGGGTGACCGCGGGTCTGGAGCTGATCGAAGCCGGGTTCCGGCGCGTGCTGGAGCGAGCCGTCGCCGCCGGCGAGCTCGCCGCGGACACCCCGGCCGGCCAGCTCGCCGGTGAGCTGCTGGCCCTCTATCAGGGGGTGCTCGTGCTGGTGCGATTCGGCACGGCGCCCGCCAAGCTCGCCGGCATCGTCACCCACGCCCTGCCCGCCCTCCTCAGCACCCATATCCACGAAAAGAGCGATTCATGAACACCGACATCTGGCACGCCTACGCCGCCGCGTGGACGGCTCCCGCCGCCGAGCGCCGGACCTTGCTGGAGCGTCACGTCAGCCCGGAGGTCGCCTACCGGGACCCGGGCATCGAGGTGCGCGGCCGCGACGAGCTGGCCGGTTACATGCACGACTTCGGCCAGGCGATGCCCGGGCTCCGGTTCGCCATCGTCGCGGTCGACGCGCACCACGATCGCTCGCTGGCTCACTGGGAGATGCGCGACCCGGATGACGTCGCGGTCCAGAACGGCATCAGTCACGCCGCCCACGACGCCGAGCAGAGGCTGACCGACATCACCGGTTTCTTCCCGATGCCGGCGGCCTGATCAAAGCCTGCCGTTCCCGCCGGCCGGTCGGTCGGCGGGAAGGTGCCCGACCGGTCGGCGGGAGCCGGCGCCACGAGGTGGGACAGGAGGGCGGTCCGGCGCGGGGGATGGCACAGAATGAGCCGTGTGGCTCTGATCCGGTGTGACTTCGACTCCGAGGCGCTGGAACTTCGCACCTCGATGACCGTGATACTCCCCGACGCCGACGGTGAGGCGCCGCCACCGGTGCTCTACCTGCTGCACGGGCTGACCGACGACCATTCGGCGTGGAGCAGGTTCACCTCGGTCGAGCGGTATGCCGCCGGCCACGGGCTCGCCGTGATCATGCCTCAGGTGCACCGCAGCTTCTATGCGAACGAGGCGTACGGGATGCGCTTCTGGGACTTCCTCTCCGCCGAGCTGCCGGAGAAGGCGAAGCAGTTCTTCCGGATCTCCGGGCGGCGCGAGGACACGTACGTCGCGGGCCTGTCCATGGGTGGGTACGGGGCGATGAAGTGGGCGTTGCGTGAGCCGGAGCGGTTCGCGGCCGCGGCTACCCTCTCGGGGGCGCTCGACCTCGCGTACATCCAGGAACATGATCCGAGGCCGCACATGCGGGCGCTGGTCGGGCGCGTGTTCGCCGACCGGGTCGTGGCCGGGAGCGACGAGGACCTGCTGCACCTGCTGCGGGAGGGTGATCCGCACCGGCTGCCACGGCTGATGCTGCGCTGCGGCACCGAGGACCACCTGCTCACGCAGAACCGCCGGTTCGTCGCCGCCTGCAAGGCCAGCGGCGTGGAGCTGGACAGCGAGTTCGGCCCGGGCGGCCACGAGTGGCCCTACTGGGACGCGCAGCTCCCCGCCGTCCTCGACTGGATGCTCACCAAGAGGGAGCCCTGACTCCGGCCCGGCCGGGTGAGGAACGCTCCGACCTCAGCCCCAGCGCTCCGACCTCAACCCCGGCGCATTTCGCCCGTCGTTGCCGAGAGCGCCCGAAAACAACTAGCGAAGCGCAGTAGTTTTCGGGCACTCTCGGCAACGACCTCAAGGGGCGAAATGCCCGCCGAGCGAAGCGAGGCCATCAGGCCCAGCTCAGTTCTCATCCCGCGTCTGCTCGGCCAGGAACCGCTCCAGCTCGGCGCCCAGCTCCTCAGCCGTCGGCAGCGACGAGTCCCCGTCGACCAGCAGACTGTTCGCCCGCCCGCGCAGGAACGCGTCGTACTGCGCCTCCAGCGAGGCCACGAGCCGCCCGGCCTGCTCGTCGTCGGCGATCTGCTTGTCCACCTCTTCGCGGACCAGCTTCGCCGCCTCCCGCAGTTTCCCGGTCGGCAGCGCCAGCCCGGTGTTCCCGGAGACGGAGTCGAGCAGCAGCTCGGAGGCGGCCGGATAGCCGGTCTGCGCCAGGTAGTGCGGGACGTGCGCGGCATAGCCGAGCGCGTCGTGCCCGCTGCGCCCGAGCCGGAACTCCAGCAGATTCCCGACGCTGGCCGGCACCTGCACCCGCTGCAGCCACGACTCGTGCTCGCCGAGCAGGCTCTTGTCGGTGGCGTGCGCGGTGAGCCCGGCCGGCCGGGTGTGCGGGACGGCCATCGGGATCGCGTTGAGCCCGATGGTGACCTTGACGCCGAGCCGTTCGATGAGCTGGGTCACCGCCGCGATGAAACGTTCCCACTGCAGGTCGGGCTCCGGGCCGGCGAGCAGCAGGAACGGGGTGCCGAGCTGGTCACGGACCAGGTGCAGGGCGAGCACCGGGTCCTCGTAGCTCTCGAAGTGGTCGGCCACGAAGATCATCGGTGGGCGGCGGGAGCGGTAGTCGAGAAGCTGGTCGAGGTCGAAGGTCGCGACGACCTCGCTCTCCAGGTTCTCCAGCAGGTTCTCGCGGGCGAGCTGGATCGCGCTGCCCGCGTCGACGAACCCGGTGAGCGCCTGGATCAGCACCGGGCTGTCCAGTTCGGGCAGTTCCCCGGCCACCTCGTAGAGCCCGTGTGGGTCGAGCACGCTGCGGTCCTCCTCGAAGAGATCACCCGCTCACGCGGGCTTTCCGGCGGTAACAGCCGGGCCGGGACGTTCATTCCGGCCGCACAGAGCCAATCCGAACACAGACTCACTGCAAATCATGACGTACGAGATGAGCGGCACCACTCTGTGATGGTGAACACGAGAAGTTCGCACACCCGGGCAACCGATGTGCGTGCCCCTCCCACTATGGGGGTAGGAGCCCCCTGGGAGTGATCTTGAGACTGCACCTGGAAACCGACGGCACCGCCCCTCCGGACTCACTCTGGTCACGGATGAAGGCCGATCCGCAGTACGCCCCCGAACACCTCGCGCTGGAAGCGGTCCGCCGCCTCGGCCCGGAGGCCGCCGAGTGGGCCGCCCGGACCCGCGCGGAACGCCCCGGCCTCACCCCGGACGAGCTGGCCGCGCTCGCCGTCAAGCGCTTCACCACGCTGGCCCGCCTCTCCGGCGCGCTCTCCGGCGTGGCCGGCCTGCCCGGCGCCGTCGCCGACGTCGGCGTGCTCGCCTGGACGCAGGCCCGGATGGTGCTGCACCTGGCCGCGGCGTACGGCGTCGACCCGGCCGCCACGGAACGCGCCACCGACCTGCTCGTCCTGCAAGGGGTGCACAAGGTCGCGGCGACCGCCCGGACGGCGCTGGGCGTGGCGGCCGGTCGCGAACGGGCCGGGCGGCTCTTCTCCGACGGCCAGGGCGGCACCGTGCTCAAGCTCAGCCTGCGACTGGCCCGGATGGCCGGGGTGCGGGCCGGCCGGAAGGTGTTCGCCAAGGTCGTACCGGGAGCCGGGGTGATTCTCGGCACGTGGGTCAACTCCGCGGCGACGAAGAGCCTGGCCAAGCGCTCGCAGGAGCATTTCCGGAACGGCTGGGGAGGGTTCGTCGTCCGGCGATGACGAACCCCGCCTAAGCCGCGGCGCGGTCCGCCCGAATCTGTTTGACGTGCTGGGGATTCGGAAAGCTACCGTCGTCGTCCTGCCCGTGCTCGCCGGTTCGCTGATGCTGGCGGCGTGCGCCTCGTCGGAGAGCGCCACCGCCACACCCGCTCCGTCCGGCACGAACTGGCTGCTGGTCGATACCGGGAGCGTCTCGCCGTCGCCCACGGCCAGCTTCTCGCCGCGGGCCGCGTTCGCCGCCGCGACGCTGTCGCCGACCGTCTCGCCGTCGGCGACCCCGGCGCCCGGCGGCAGCGCGTGCGAGACCACCGCGTTCAAGGGCGGCCAGATCAACGGCGCCGACGTGACCGCGGGCAGCACGAGCGCCGTGGTGAAGTGGTTCAACCCGGGCGGCCCGACGCTGGTCGACTACCACATCCTCGCGGTGAGCCAGAAGCTCGTGTACGGCCCGCAGCCCGAGACGCCCGGCTGGATCACCGTCACGCCGACCGGCTGCGGATGGATGACCGCCACCGTGACGGGCCTCCTGCCAGGCACGCCGTACGTTTTCTCGGTCGACGGCAGGTGGACGAGCGCGGGGGTCGACGGCACCTACACCCGTACTGTCGCTCGCTCCGGCGTGGTCAGCACGACCTGACATAAGCTTTCCGGCCATGGAGAGCAGCATCGTCGACACGGTCGTGCTCGTGGCGATCTCGGTTGTCGGCGCGGCCCTCGCCCGCCGGGTCGGGCTCGTGGCGCCGTTGGTCCTGTTGGTGGCCGGTCTGGGTTTGTCGTATGTGCCGGGTTTCCCGGAGGCGCACCTCGAGCCGGAGCTGGTGCTGATCGGCATCCTGCCGCCGCTGCTCTACGTGGCCGCACTGCAGACGTCGGTGCCCGCCTTCCGCAACTCGCTGCGCCCGATCCTGTTCCTCGCGGTCGGGTTGGTGCTGCTCAGCGCGTTCGTGATCGGGTTCGCGGTGCACTGGATGCTGCCCCAGGTGCCGCTGTCGGCCTGCATCGCATTGGGCGCGATCGTCGCCCCGCCGGATGCGGTGTCGGCGACCGCGATCGCCCGCCGGGTCGGCCTGCCGCGTCACGTGGTGACGATCCTGGAGGGCGAGAGCCTGCTCAACGACGCCACCGCGCTGGTGCTGGTGCGGGTGGCGACGGGGGCTCTGGCCGGGGCCGCGGTCGGCTTCTGGGAGATCACCGGCCAGGTCGCGCTGAAGGCGGGCGGCGGCATCGTGATCGGCATGATCGCCGCGGTGGTCGCCGCCAAACTGCACAAATGGGTCGATGATCCGCTGCTCGACGACGCTGTGTCGCTTCTCACCCCGTTCGTCGTGGTGATCATCGCCGAGGAGCTGGGCGCCTCCAGCGTGGTGGCCGTCGTGATCACCGGGCTGTACCTGGGGCACCGGATCCCGTACCTGCTCTCGGCCACCTCCCGCCTGCAGATGGACGCGGTGTGGAGGCTCACCACGTTCCTCCTGGAGGGTGTGGTGTTCCTGCTGGTCGGCCTGCAGTTGCGCACGGTCGTGGAGCACATCGAGACCAGCATGGCGACCACGATCAGCGTCACCTCACTGGTCTTCGGTCTGCTGATCGCGGTCCGTTTCGTCTGGATGTACCCCTCCACCTACCTGGGCCGGCTCTTCCCGCGCGTCCGTGCGAAGGGCCCGCGCGTGCCGATCAGCGTGCCGACAGTGGTCGCCTGGGCCGGGATGCGCGGCGTGGTCACGCTGGCCGCCGCGCAGACCCTGCCGGCCCCCGGCGAGAACGGCGTCCCGGACTACCCGCGGGACCTGTTCGTCTTCATCGCCTTCGCGATCATCGTGCTCACCCTCCTGCTGCAGGGCACGACGCTGCCCATGCTGGCGCGCCGGCTCGGGGTGCGCGAGGACACCAGCACCCAGGACGCGCTCGCCGAGGCCGGTATTCAGCACGCGGCGAGCCGGGCCGCCCTCGAAGCGCTGGAGAAGAGTGCCGACGGCGCGCCCGCCTCGGTGGTCGACCGGCTGCGCGGTCTGGTGGAGAGCCGCTCCAACAACGCGTGGGAACGTTTGGGCAGCCAGCAGCAGGAAACCCCCTCGGCGGCGTACGGACGTCTGCGACGCGAGATGATCAGAGCCGAGCGGCACGTCTTCAAGATCGCCCGGAACGAGGGGCGGATCCCCGAGGAGGTGCTCGTCCGCGCCCAACGCGAGCTCGACCTGGAAGAGTCCCAGCTGCACCGGAGTGAAGAGTGATCTGCCAGCATCTCAAGGAATCGGGCGACCCGGCGCCGCTGTCCGCCTACGAGGACGGCTGCCCGCAGTGCGTCGCGGGCGGCTTCGACGACTGGGTCCACCTGCGCACCTGCCTCACCTGCGGCCTGACCGCCTGCTGCGACTCGTCGCCACGCCGGCACATGTCGGCACACCACGCGGAGTCCGGCCACCCGGTCATGCGCTCGTTCGAGCCGGGTGAGACGTGGCGCTGGTGCTTCGACGACGAGCTGCTCGGGTGAGGGTTCTCGTCGCCGGCGCCGGGGCGACCGGGGGTTACTTCGGCGGCCGGCTCGCCCAGGCCGGGCGCGACGTGACGTTCCTGGTCCGCGAGCGCCGCGCCGCCCGACTCGCCTCGCGCGGCCTGCGGATCAGGACACCGGTCGGCGAGACCCGGCTGACGCCGCAGACGATCCAGAGCCCTGCCGGGGCGTACGACGTCGTGCTCGTCGCCGTGAAGAGCCACGCGCTCGACACCGTGACCGCCTCGCTCGGCCCGGCGATCGGCGGGCGGACGGTGATCATTCCGCTGCTCAACGGCATGCGTCACCTCGGCACGCTGACCAGCGCCTTCGGGCCGGAGCACGTCTGGGGCGGCCTCTGCATGATCCACGGAACGCTGGACGAGCACGGCGACGTGGTCCAGATGACCGGCCTGCACCGGCTGGTGTTCGGCCCGCTCGACGGCGGCCCCGACGACCGGCTGGACGCGGTCACCACGGCCCTGACCGGCGCCGGTTTCGACTCCCGCGCGTCCCGGCACATCGTCGCGGAGATGTGGGAGAAATGGGTCCTGCTCGCCACGCTGGGCGCGGCGACGACACTGATGCGCGGCGCGATCGGCGCGATCAACGCGGCCCCCGGCGGGCCGGAGTTCCTTCGCGCGCTGACCGCTGAGGTGATCGCGGTCGCCACCGCGGCGGGTCATCCGCCCCGTCCCCCGGCCCGCGAGCTGCTCGACGCGACGATCGCCAGCACCGAGCCGACCACGTCGTCGATGTACCGCGACCTGGTCGCGGGCCTGCCGGTCGAAGCCGACGCCATCGTCGGTGACCTGGTCACCGAGGCCGGTCGGCACGGGGTCCCGGTGCCGTTGCTGGCCGCCGCCCGCGCGAACCTGGCGGTCTACACCGACAGCCGGGCCACCTGAGGGTTGTCGATGCGTCTCTAGAGTGTCGGCATGCGTACCGCCTCGGGATCGTTGTTCGGGTTGGCCTACGGGGACGCCCTGGGCAGACCGACCGAGTTTCAGGACTACGGCTCGATCGTCGCCACCTACGGTGTGGCGGGCCCGCGGGAGCTGACCGGCCACCCGGCCCGGGTCACCGACGATACCCAGATGGCGCTGGCGGTCGGCGAGGCGCTGCTGGAGGTTCCGGCGTACACCCCGGAAAGCCTGGAACCGGTGCTGACCCGCCGGTTCGTCGAGTGGCTCAAGAGCCCCGACAACACCCGTTCCCCGGGGATGAGCTGCCTGCATGCCTGTGTGGGCCTGGCCGGCGGGCTGCCGTGGCGAGAGGCTACTCAGACCGGTTCCAAGGGATGCGGGGCGAACATGCGGGTCGCTCCGGTGGGCCTGGTGCCGGGCTTGAGCGACAACCAGCGGGCCGGGGTGGCGCAACTGCAGGCTGCGGTGACACATGGTCATCCCACGGCGCTCGCGGCGAGCGAGCTCACCGCGTACGCCGTCTTCTTCCTGCGCGGCGGCCTGGCGCCGGCCGACGTGCTCGCGGCCCTCCGTGAGCGTTGCGCGCTACAGCGCACCACCTACCACCGGCAGTGGCTCGGCGAGCTCTGGCGGCAGCCCGGCGTCTCCCGGCCGGAAACCTTCATGGCGCACGGATGGGACGAGTGCGCCGATGCCCTCGACCGGGTCGGCCGGGCACTCGCAACCGGGCGGCACGAGGGTGACCCGTGCCGGGCCACCGGCGCCGGGTGGGTTGCCGAGGAGGCGCTCGCCACCGCGCTCTACTGCTATCTGATCTCCCCCTGACGAACCGGTCGCCGTCGTCGGCCGCGCTGCCGCCACGTCCGGCGATTCCGACTCCATCGCCTGCCTGGCGGGTGCGTTCGCGGGGGCGTCTCTCGGGCTGGACGCCTGGCCCGCCGGATGGCAGACCCGGATCGAGTACGCGGAACGCCTGTCCCGCATCGGCCGGGCCTGGGACTGAACGACGGTTTGCCGTGGCCCGGCGGTCAGCCGACGGGGACCCGTGGGGACGCGATCACCAGGTCCGGCGGCGCTGCCGCGAGCCGCGCGCTGTCGTAGACCGCGACCGTCTGCTCCGCGATCGCCGGCCAGTTGTAGTCGTCGATCACCCGGGCCCGCGCCTCCAGGGCCAGCGCCCGGGCGTACCCGCGGTCGCCCAGCACCCCGGTCACCGCACCGGCCAGCGCGACCGGGTCGCCCGGCGGGAAGTGCACGCCGGTCACCCCGTGCTCGACGATCTCGGCCAGCCCGCCGGTCGCCGCGACCGCGACCGGGGTCCCGGCGGCGGCCGCTTCCAGGGCGACCATGCCGAACGGCTCGTAGATGCTCGGCACCACGTAGCAGTCGGAGGCCGCCATCAGCGCGGTCAGGTCGTGGCCGGTGAGGAATCCGGCGAAGGTCACCCACGGTTCGGCGAGAAGTTGCAGTTCCCGCCGGTACGGGCCGTCGCCCGCGATCACCACGCGCAGCCCGGGGAAGCGGTCACGCAGCGCGGGCGCGGCGGCGAGCAGATGTTGCACGCCTTTCTCGTAGACGAGCCGGCCCGCGAAGCTGACCAGTGGGCCGTCGTCGCCGGCGTAGGTGAGCCGGGCTGCCGCGACCGCCCGTGGCCGGGCCCGCCACCGCAGCCCGTCGACCCCGTTGCGGACCACCTCGGTACGGTCGGCGGGCACGTCGAAGTGCCGGGTCACCTCGCCGCGCATGTATTCCGAGCAGACGATCACCCGGTCCGCCTCGGCGCAGAGCCAGCGTTCGATGTCGTCGATCGTGCGGTTGTGCGCGGCCGGCAGCCAGCCCTGGTGACGGCCGGATTCGGTGGCGTGGACGGTGGCGACGAGCGGCACACCCAGGTGGTCGCGGAGCGTCATCGCGGCGTGCGCGGCGAGCCAGTCGTGCGCGTGGACGACATCGAACCGCTTTCCGCGTACGGCTCGGAGCGCGGCCCTGGTCAACGCGTGGTTGAACGCGGTCGCCCAGGCGAGCATGTCCCCGCCGGCGACCTCGTAACGCGGGGTGTCCTCGGGGGCGCGGATCACCCGTACGCCCTCGGACTGCTCTTCCAGCAGCGCGCCGGGGGCGTGCCGGGTCACCACTGTCACGTCGTGCCCGGCGCGGGCCAGGGCGCCGGCGAGCGCGTGCACGTGCCGGCCCAGCCCGCCGACCAGCAGCGGCGGATACTCCCAGGAGAGCATGAGAATCCTGCTCACAGCGTTGTGCCCTTCGTCGCCGGATCCCTGCGGTCCCCGTCCGTGAGGCCGTGCCCGGTCATGGCGCGTACCGCGTCTGCACGCGCAGCGTCTCGGCCACGGCCAGGGCGTCGAAGGGCCGGCCGATCGCGGGGTGCGGCGCGTCGCCGTGCGCGGCTTCACCGACCGAGCCGACCCCCCATTCGGCGAGGTGCGCCGCGAGTCCGTCGAGCAGGCCGTCGACCGGGTGCCCGGTGGCGGCGCAGGCGTCCGCGTACGCGCCGATCAGCCACGGCCGGACGAGCCCCTGATCGGGGTTCGCGCCGTCGTATCCGTATTCGTCGGGCGCGAGGGTCCGCAGCCCGAGCGGGGTGAGCAGGGCCTGGCCGCAGGCCCGGACCGCGGTTCCGGCGGCGCCGCGCATCGGCCCGTGCGGCAGTGACCAGGCGAGCAGCTGGCACGGCCGCAGGGTCGGGTCGTCGTGCTGCGTCCCCGCGCCCAGCGGGTACGGCGCGGCGGGCCCCTCGACGACGTCGTGCAGCCAGCCCTCGGGCGCCGGGAAGCGCCGCAGGAACGACTCCCGTGCCCGCGCGTGCCGCTCGCGGGCCTCGGCGTCGTCCTTCCCGCCCTCGGCCAGCAGGTCGCCGAGCGCGGCGAGCGCGTTCACCCAGAGCGCGTTGACCTCCACGAGCTTCCCGGTCCGTCCCGATCCAGGGCAGTCCGCGGCCGAGAGGGTGAGCAGGCCGTCGGCCGGGTCCATCGACAGCGGGCGACTGTCGTCGAGGGACCGGCGCAGGAGGCGGCTGAGCGGGACGGCGAGGTCGCGGGCGAGGTCGCTGTCGCCGGTGCGGGTGACGTGCCGGTCGACGGCGTGGACCAGCCAGAGCGGGCCGCCGGCGTCGGTGGCTGGGCGTTCGGCGAGGGCGCGCAGCAGCTCACGGCCCTCGTCGGCGCGGCCGGTGTCGAGCAGCAGACCCTCGTAGGCGGCGACCGGCGCGGCCCGGCCGGTCCACGGGTAGCCGTCGGCGAGCGCGGGGCCGTCCGGGCCCTGGATCACGAACGTGTCGGCGGCGAGCGCGAGCGTGGCGGCGTACCCCTCGGCCTTGGCGGCGGTGACCAGGCGATGAGCGCGTTCGCGCGCGGCGGCCAGGACCACCGGCGGCGCCGGCGGCCGTTGCGCGAGGTCGCCGGTCCAGGCCGAGATCTCGCAAGTGTCGCCCGGCCCGGCCTGGGTGCTGAAGCTTCCGGCGTGCCACAGGTCCTCGACCTGCTCGCCGGCGCGGGCGCCGAGGTGCCACTGCCCGGCGGGCTGCCAGCCGGGGCCGGTCAGCCGGTACGCGCCCTCGACGACCACCCCGTCGGCGACCCGCTCGATCCGCAGCCCGGGCCCGTCGGCGCGCCGTGTGCCGGTGGCCTCGCGCCAGGTGCACATCGCCGCGACGGTCAGCCCGACCGGGCCGGGAGCGCTGAGCACCCGGTGGACGACCGCGAGCGTGCTCGTCCCGGCGCCGAGGGCCAGCTCGCGCTCGATCACCACGTCGCCGATCCGCCAGCGCCAGCGCGGCAGGCCGCTGTCGAGCGTGAACGTCTCCAGGAGGCGGTGGCCCTGCGGGTCGAGGCTGCCGGACTCCCACGCGTGGGTGTAGAGCGGAACTTTGGTCCCTGTGTGAAGCGTCACGGTGAGATCGAGCGCGGCCAGGGCCACATGCGGGGTCCGGCCGGGCCCGGCGACGGCCAGCAGGGCATGTTCGCGGCGGGTCCGCAGACCGCTCACGGTGCCCGAAGCCCACCCACCCAGACCATCCGTGAGCAGCCATTCCCGGCCCGCGCCGGCGTCACGCGAGGGAACGCCGCAGATTTGCGGGCCGAGAATCAGAGGATCAATTCGCGGCACGTCCCCCCTATGCTCGGTTTTCATCGCGCTAAACCCCCGTATGGGGATAAATCAGCGCCTAATCGGACAGTCGGGCCGACCGTATCAGCCCCTCCCGGGAGAATGTTCGAAGACGCGGCCGAGCAGGATTAACCCACCCCGTGGGAGGGCATGAACCCGCGGGCCGGTCGTGATGACCGAAGGCCGAGGGGAGTGCAACACAATGCAGGTCTGGCCTGGTCACCGGTACCCGCTGGGAGCTACCTACGACGGGACGGGGACCAACTTCGCGATCTTCTCCGAGGTGGCCGAGGCTGTCGAGCTCTGCCTCTTCGACGCCTCCGGGAACGAGCGCAAGGTCCTGCTGCACGAGCAGGACGCATTCGTCTGGCACGCGTACCTGCCCGGCGTCGAGCCCGGCCAGCGGTACGGCTACCGGGTCTACGGGCCGTACGAGCCGCACCGCGGGTTGCGCTGCAACCCGCACAAGCTGCTGCTCGACCCGTACGCGCGGGCGGTCGACTCGGACATCGACTGGCACCCGTCGCTGTACGCCTACGACTTCGACAACCCGGATCAGATGTCGGATCTGGACTCGGCGGCGTACATGCCCAAGGGCGTGGTGGTCAACCCGTACTTCGACTGGGGCAACGACCGGCGGCCGGACATCCCGTACCACCACTCGGTGATCTACGAGACGCACGTCAAGGGCCTCACCCAGCGGCACCCCGAGATTCCCCGGGAGATGCGCGGGACGTACGCGGCGATCGGCCACCCCTCGATCATCGAGCACCTCAAGGGCCTCGGCGTGACCGCTGTCGAGCTGATGCCGGTGCACCAGTTCGTCCACGACAACCGGCTGGACGACCTGGGCCTGCGCAACTACTGGGGCTACAACACGCTGGGCTTCTTCGCGCCGTACCACGGCTATTCCGGCACCGGCACGCTCGGCCAGCAGACCCAGGAGTTCCGGGGCATGGTCAAGGCGCTGCACGCGGCCGGGATGGAGGTCATCCTCGACGTGGTCTACAACCACACCGCGGAGGGCAACCACCTGGGGCCGACGCTCTCGCTCAAGGGCATCGACAACCGGACGTACTACCGGCTGGTCGACGACCAGCCGCAGTTCTACATGGACTACACCGGCACCGGGAACAGCCTGAACGTGCGGTCCCCGCAGAGCCTGCAGCTGATCATGGACTCGCTGCGGTACTGGGTGACCGAGATGCACGTCGACGGCTTCCGCTTCGACCTGGCCTCGACGCTGGCCCGTGAGTTCTACGACGTCGACCGGCTCTCCACGTTCTTCGAGGTGGTCCAGCAGGACCCGGTCGTCGGCCAGGTCAAGCTGATCGCCGAGCCGTGGGACGTCGGCCCGGGCGGTTACCAGGTCGGCAACTTCCCGCCGAACTGGACCGAGTGGAACGGGAAGTACCGGGACACGGTCCGCGACTTCTGGCGCGGCGAGCCCGCCACGCTCGCCGAGTTCGCCTCCCGGATCACCGGGTCGGCCGACCTCTACCAGGACGACGGGCGCAAGCCGTTCCACTCGATCAACTTCGTGACCGCGCACGACGGGTTCACGCTCAACGACCTGGTCTCGTACAACGACAAGCACAACGAGGCCAACGGCGAGGAGAACCGGGACGGCGAGAGCCACAACCGCTCCTGGAACTGCGGCACCGAGGGCCCGACCGACGACCCGGCCGTGCTGGAGCTGCGGGCCAAGCAGCGCCGCAACTTCCTGGCCACGCTGATGCTCAGCCAGGGCGTGCCGATGATCTCGCACGGCGACGAGCTCGGCCGGACCCAGCAGGGCAACAACAACGCGTACTGCCAGGACGACGAGATCAGCTGGATCGACTGGGAGAACGCCGACGAGCAGCTGCTCGACTTCGCCCGCAAGCTGACCGCGTTCCGCCACCGCCACCAGGTGTTCCAGCGCCGCCGCTTCTTCACCGGGCTGCCGGTGACCGCGCGCGGCGGCGGCGACCCGCTGCCCGACCTGGAGTGGTTCACCCCGGACGGGCGGCAGATGGCCGGCGACGACTGGGGCAACGACTTCGGCCGGGCCGTGGCGCTCTTCGTCAACGGCGAGGGCATCCGGGAACGCGGGCAGTACGGCCAGCGCCACGTCGACAGCTCGTTCCTGCTCTGCTTCAACGCGCACGACGCGCCCATCGAGTTCGCCACGCCTCCCGCGGAGTACGGGGAGAAGTGGGAGAAGGTCATCGAAACCGCCGAGCCGTCCCCAGATAGCCCGTCGGTCGTCGAGGCCGGCCACAAGCTCTGGGTGCCGGACCGTTCCATCATCGTGCTCGACAGGACGGTGTAATGCGCCCGACCAGTACCTACCGAGTCCAGGTCCGCCCCGATTTCCCCTTGAAGGCCACCGCCGAGCTCGCCGACTACCTGGCCGACCTCGGCGTGAGCCACCTCTACTCGGCACCCCTGCTGACCGCGACGCCGGGCTCCGAGCACGGTTACGACGTGGTCGACCACAGCCAGGTCAGCCCGGAGCTGGGCGGGCCGGACGGCCTGCGCGCGCTGTCGGCGTCCCTCAAGAACGCCGGGCTCGGCCTGGTCGTCGACATCGTCCCGAACCACGCGGGCGTCGCCGTCGCGAAGGCGAACCCCACCTGGTGGGACGTGCTGAAGAACGGCGAGCAGTCGGCCTACGCGAAGTTCTACGACATCGACTGGTCGCGCGGGCGGCTGCTGATCCCGGTGCTGGCCGACGAGCCGGACGCGCTGGACCAGCTGACCGTCGACGGCGACGAGCTCGTCTACTACGACAAGCGGTACCCGATCGCGGACGGGACCGGCGGCGGCAGCGCCCGCGAGGTGCACGACCGGCAGCACTACGAGCTGGTCAACTGGACCCGCGGGGACAGTGAGGTCAACTACCGGCGGTTCTTCGCGATCGTCGACCTGGCCGCGCTGCGCGTCGAGGACCCGGAGGTCTTCGACGCCACCCACGCCGAGATCCTGCGCTGGGTGCGGGAGGGCATCGTCGACGGCATCCGGGTCGACCACCCGGACGGGCTGCGCGACCCGGGGGCGTACTTCGAGCGGCTGCGTGCCGCCGCCCCCGACTCCTGGCTCGTCGTCGAGAAGATCCTGGAGCCGGGGGAGCAGCTGCCGCGCTGGCCGGTCGCCGGCACCACCGGCTACGACGCGATGGCCGAGGTCGGCGGCGTCTTCGTGGACGGCAACACCGAGGCGTTCTTCGACACTCTCGAACGGCACCTGACCGGCCGCGAGATCTCCTGGCAGGACCTGGTCCACGAGACCAAGCACGACGTCGCCAGCCGGATGCTCGCCGCCGAGCTGGGGCGCCTGTCCCGGCTGGTCCCCGAGATCGAGGCCGCTCCGCAGGGGCTCGCCGAGCTCGCCGCGTGCTTCCCGGTCTACCGTTCCTACCTGCCGGCCGGGTCACGGCACCTCGCGCAGGCCCGTTCCGAGGCGGGCCGCCGGCGTCCGCAACTGATCAGCGTGCTGGACCAGCTGACGAACCGGCTGCGTCACCCGGACGACGAGCTGGCGATCCGCTTCCAGCAGTACACCGGCGCGGTGATGGCCAAGGGCGTCGAGGACACCGCGTTCTACCGCTGGACCAGGTTCGTCGCCCGCAACGAGGTCGGCAACGACCCGGCCCACTTCAGCGTCATCCCGGACTACTTCCACGACTGCGCGCAGACCCGGCAGCAGGACTGGCCGGACACGATGACGTCGCTGAGCACCCACGACACCAAGCGCGGCGAGGACGTCCGGGCCCGCCTGGCGGTGCTCTCCGAGGTGCCCGGGGACTGGACCGAGGTGGTGCGCCGCTGGGTCCGGGCCGCCCCGCTGCCGGACCCGTCACTGGCGCACCTGATCTGGCAGGTCGCCGTCGGCGCATGGCCCATTTCCAAGGAGCGATTGCTGGCGTACGCCGTGAAGGCGGCCCGCGAGTCCGGCGCCTCCACCACGTGGCAGCACCCGGACGAGTCCTTCGAGAACGCGTTGCGCGCGATGATCGACAAGATCTACGACGACCCCGCCCTGCATCGGGAGGTGTCCGATTTCGCCGCGTCGATCACGCCGCCCGGCTGGTCGAACTCGCTCGGGCAGAAACTGGTGCAGCTCGCCATGCCCGGCGTGCCCGACGTCTACCAGGGCACCGAGCTGTGGGACTGGTCGCTGGTCGACCCGGACAACCGGCGGCCGGTCGACTTCGCCACCCGCCGTGAGCTGCTGACCCGCCTCGACGACGGCTGGCTGCCCCCGGTCGACGACACCGGCGCGGCGAAGCTGCTGGTGGTCAGCCGGACGCTGCGGCTGCTCCGCCAGCGGCCCGAGCTGTTCACGTCGTACCGGCCGGTCTTCGCCGAAGGCCGCGTCGGCGAGCACGTCCTGGCGTTCGACCGGGGCGGTGTGGTGGTGGTCGTCACCCGGCTCCCGGTCGGATTGTCACGCCACGGCGGATGGCACGACACCACGCTGTCACTCGACGGACACAGTTGGACGGAAGTGTTCACGAATGCCAGCTACGGTGGCAATCGTCTGGCCGTCGCCGATCTCCTGCAGACCTATCCCGTCGCTCTCCTGGTGAAAGAATGACTACTTTCGATGTGTGGGCGCCGGAGAAGTCGCCCAAGCTGCGCCTGGGGGACTCCGAGCACGAGATGGAGCCCGGTGACGGCGGGTGGTGGCACCTCGACGTGCCCGACGCCGGCCCCGGCACCGACTACGCGTTCGTCCTGAAGGACGTCGAGAACCCGGTTCCCGACCCGCGCTCGGCCTGGCAGCCGCAGGGCGTGCACGGGCCCAGCCGGGTCTACGACCACGACGCGTTCACCTGGACCGACCAGTCGTGGACCGGCCGGCAGGTGCCCGGGTCGGTGCTCTACGAGATGCACATCGGCACGTTCACCCCGGCCGGGACGTTCGACGCCGCCATCGAGCGGCTCGACCACCTCGTCGAGCTCGGCGTCGACCTGGTCGAGCTGCTGCCGGTGAACGCGTTCAACGGCGTCTACAACTGGGGTTACGACGGGGTGTGCTGGTTCGCGCCCCACGAGGCGTACGGCGGGCCGGACGGGCTGAAACGCTTCGTCGACGCGGCGCACGACAAGGGCCTCGGTGTGGTGCTCGACGTGGTCTACAACCACTTCGGGCCGTCCGGGGCGTATGCGCCGATGTTCGCGCCCTACCTGAGCACCGGCTCGAACACCTGGGGCAGCTCGCTCAACCTGGACGGCCCCGGCTCCGGCGAGGTGCGGCGCTACATCGCCGACAGCGTGCTGATGTGGCTGCGCGACTACCACGTCGACGGGCTGCGGCTGGACGCCGTGCACGCGCTGCACGACGAGGGCGCCGTGCACCTGCTCGAGCAGCTCGCGGTCGAGGTGGAGTCGCTCTCCACGGCGCTGCGGCGGCCGCTGTCGCTGATCGCCGAGTCCGACCTCAACGATCCCAAGCTGATCACCCCGCGCGAGGCCGGGGGGTACGGGCTGCACGCCCAGTGGGACGACGACGTGCACCACGCCCTGCACACGCTGCTGACCGGGGAGCGCCAGGGCTACTACGAGGACTTCGGGTCGCTGGACGTGCTGCGGACGGTTCTGGAGGGCGCGTTCTTCCACGCCGGCACCTGGTCGTCGTTCCGCGGCCGCCGTCACGGCCGGCCCGTCGACCGGCAGCGCACGGCCGGTCACCGGTTCGTCGCCTTCCTGCAGAACCACGACCAGATCGGCAACCGGGCGATCGGTGACCGGCTCACCGCGACGCTCTCGCCGGGGCTGCTCCAGGTCGGCGCGACGCTGCTGCTCACGTCGCCGTTCACGCCGATGCTGTTCATGGGCGAGGAATGGGCGGCCACCAGCCCGTGGCAGTTCTTCACCAGCCACCCCGAGCCGGAGCTGGCCGCCGCGGTGCAGAACGGCCGCCGGCGGGAGTTCTCCCGGCACGGCTGGGCCGAGGCCGACGTGCCCGACCCGCAGGACCCGGCGACCTTCGAGCGCTCCAAGCTGGACTGGTCGGAGCTGGGCAAACCCGGCCACTCGGAGATGTTCGCGCTCTACAAGAAGCTGATCCGGCTGCGTCACGAGGTGCCCGACCTGACCGATCCGTGGCTGTCGGACGTGGAGGTCTGGCACGGGGACCAGTTCGTGGTGATCCGTCGTGGCCGGCACGCCGTCGCGGCCAATCTCGCCGGGACGCCGCAGACGGTGAGCCTGCGCGCGGTGCCGTCGGCCGTGCTGCTGGCGACCGCGGAAGGCGTGGTTCTGGAGCGCGACCGGGTCGTCCTGCCGCCGGAGAGCGCCGTGGTGGTCCGCACGTCTCGCTGACCGGGGTTCAGCACTCCGGCTTCAGTACCGCGGCTTCAGTACCCCGGCTTCACTACCGCGGCGAGGTCCACCGCACGGATCGTCCGGCTTCCGCCGAGCCGGCACGGGTTCTCGAAACCGTGCCCCGCCACGGAGGCCGCCCTTCCGGGCCGAGCGTTCTGGGCGCCCCGCGCCCTGCTCGGACCGGAAGGGTCCCCGCGGGAGCGGCGGACCTCGGCCACAGCGGAGATGGGACCTGAGGATCCTGATTTCGATCTATATGGGTGACGTCCCGGGTTGAACGTGTCCGGCACCATGTGCGGCGTGGAGAACGTGCCTGGGGACCTGCTGGGGCAGTCGGAGGAGCCGGAGCCGAAGAAGGGACGCTGGTACGACAACTGCGACTGCGATCCCGGATGTTGTGATCTGCCGTCCTGCGATGTTCCCGGGTGTGATCTCTTCCGGTTGAGCACGCTGCTGACGATTGTCGCGCTGCTCGGGCACCGATCCACGGCGCGGCCCGCGGAACGGGCGGTCCTGGCCGCCATCCGCGGCTATCGGAAGGTGTCCCCACGGCTTCCGACGCGCTGCCGATTCCGGCCCACGTGCAGTGCCTACGCGGTGGAGGCGATTCAGCGGTACGGCCTCGGCCGGGGCCTCCGGATGGCCGCCGCGCGACTCCGCAGGTGTGGTCCTCGCGTCCCGCTGGGCACCGGGGATCCCGTTCCGTGACGTGATGGTGCACGATGGCCCGATCGGAACAGTGGGGAGGGCCGATGGGGGAACCTGTGGACGGGACCTCGCGCGATCCGGCGCCGGCGCGGGGTGCTTCGCCGACTTCGGGCGAATCGCCGGTTTCGCCGTCGCAGCCGTCGCCTGGCGCTTCGCCGGCGCCGCAGCCGCGGTCGTCGCCTGGCTCTTCGTCAGCACCGCAATCGCGGTCGTCGGGCGCTTCGCCGTCGGCACAATCGCGGTCGGGCGGCGGGGCCACGCCGTTCTTCGGTGACCTCGCGGCCGGCCTTCCGCCGCAGTTGCGCCGGGTCTGGAAGCTGCGGAAACGCACGGTGGAGGACATCGCGGCGCGCGACATCGCCGTGCACGAGGCCGTCGACGAGGGGCGGCTGCCGCTGCCACCCGAGCCGGAGACCCTGGCCGAGCCGCAGGTGCTGCCGGAACGGCCGGAACGGTTCAACATGGCGGCGTTGCGGCTGGCCGGGCTCGGGCTGGCGCTGGTGCTGGCGGTCGGGCTGACGCTGGTGCGGCTCCTCGTGGGCGGCCCACCGTCGCTCGCGGACCTGCGAGCGCAGTCCGGAGTCGACTCCTGGCCGGTGCTGGACATCGGCGTGAAGGACGATCAGTACGGGACGGCCTACTACGACGAGGGCACGAAGATCTGGTCCGGATTCGACATCGACATCGCCTACATGATCGCGGAGGATCTCGGTTTCCGGCGGGACCAGGTGAGGTTCTACGGGATGGAGTCCGAGGACCGGGCGCGGATGCAGGCGGCCGAGGTGGACGGCAAGCGGGTGCCGGTGAAGATGGTGATCGCCAGTTACAGCATCACCGATGCCCGGAAATCGGCCGGAGTGAATTTCTCCCAGGAATACCTGGACACCGAGCAGTCCGTGATAACGCTGAAGAATCACCCCTCCGTCTCGGCCCTCCAAGACCTCAAGGGCCAGAGTGTCTGCACGCTGTCCACGGCCACCAGCGAGAGCGCCCTGGACCGGGCGGGTGCCACGATCTTCCGGAAGAACAGGGTCAAGGAATGCTTCGAGATGCTGGATCGTCGCCAGATCGACGCGGTCAGCACGGACGCCGCGATTCTTGCCGGCTGGAAAGCAAAATTCCCCGACAGGTACGACCATTGGGACCTCGGTCTCGACACGATCGAGCGATGGGGCGTCAACGTCGGGAACAATCCCGCGCTGAAAGAGCTGGTCGATATCACGCTTTACCGGTCCTATGCCGACCCGCATGACAATCGATGGGAAAAGGCGTTCGAAACCAACCTCCAGGTGGAGACCGAGGCGAACGGGGACACCCCGATCGCCGTCGCGGAGCAACCGCGGGTCACGCGGCCGGAGGTGCGTGAGCTTCCGTGGGAAAGCCTGCTGGAATGACCGGCCGCACCGCGCCGCGACCTGCCGCGCAAGCGCCGGGAGGGCATGACCGAGGAGGATCGGCGTGAGCAGCGACATCTTCCTGAAAGGACCGGTGATCGCGCCGCGGCGGCGGCGGTCGCAGCTGAACTGGCTGTTCACCGTGCTGCCGGCGTTCCCGCTGATGCTGCTCGTGCTGCGACTGTGGTACCTGAGCCGGCAGGACCTGCCGACCATGCTGCTGCTGGTGCAGTACATCAACCCGCTCGGCATGATCAGCGCGCTCTTCATCTCGCTGAGCTGGGCGATCCCGGCGGTGATCCTGACCCTGCGGGTGCTCGGCGGCATCCTGCTGGTGAGCAAGCCGGGCGACGCGGGGCGCTCGCCGATCGCGGTCGCCGCGCTGCGGATGCCGGACTGGGTGGTGCTGATCGCGATCCTGATCGCCGGCTTCACCTGGCAGTTGCGTCTGCTGCCGACGCTGCAGATGCTGGCCGTCGCGGTGCTCGGCCTGACCGCGGTGCAGCGGCTGCGCGCCGGGCCCTGGGTGATGCTCTGGATCACGCTCGGCGTGCCGATTCTCACCGGCGTGCTCACCTGGATCTTCGTGTGGCCGGGAGTGGTCGCGGCGGTGCGCGGCGGTGAGTACGGCACCGCGATCCTGCTCGGTGTGCCGCCGCTGCTCGGCCCGCTGCTCACCGGGCCCGTCCCGGCCGGCTGGGCGCGGCTGGTGACGCACTGGCCGGCGACCGCCGCCGCGATGGCGTTGCCGGTCGTGGTCGGCGTCGTGTTCCTGCGCGCGCCGGTGCTGCCCAGCAGCGCGATCGAGGTGGGCCCGGAGGGCGGGCCGGTCGAGAAGGTGATCGTCGGCCAGCTGATCGCGGTCGACGACACCTCGACGACGATGTTGCAGGCCACCGGCGAGGTGGAGTTCGTGCCGAACGGGGACGTGCGGTCGAAGACGCTCTGCCCGGAGCCGGTGCGGCCGCCGGAGAGCGCCGTGGCGGTCCGCGGCTGGCCGGTGGAGGAGACCGTGCTGGAGTGGATCGCGCCGACACGGAAGGTGACCGAAATCGACTCGAGGTGCCTCGGGAGGCCAGATGGCCCGGAGTGAGTGTATTTTCGACGACGACATGTGCGACATGCCGCCCACCACGTGCAGACAGCCAGCCATCGACCTGGCAGGCTGCACGCCATGACCTTGCACCTGCGGTGGGCGGCCGTCACCGACCAAGGACACGTCCGGACCAACAACGAGGACGGTCACTACGCCGGTGACCGGCTCCTCCTCGTTGCCGACGGCATGGGCGGCATGGCCGCCGGCGACCTGGCCAGTCGGATCACCGTCGAGTCCATGGTCTCGCTCGACACGCACATCGACACCGAGCACCAGATGGACGCGCTGCACCGGGGCCTGGAGCTGGCCAACCGGCGGATCGCCGAGACGGTCGCCGCCGACCCCTCGCTGCAGGGGATGGGCACCACACTGACGGCGGTGCTCTTCAACGGCGAGCGGGCGGCCATGGCGCACGTCGGTGACTCCCGGGCGTACCTGTTGCGCGACGGCCGCCTGAACCAGTTGACCAAGGACGACACGTACGTGCAGATGCTGGTCGACCAGGGACTGATCAAGCCCGAGGAGGCGGCCGGTCATCCGCGCCGCGCCGTGGTGACACGGGTGCTGCAGGGTGAGCCGGTCAGCCCGGCGTACGTGATCGTCGAGCCCCAGGCCGGTGACCGCTGGCTGCTCTGCAGCGACGGGCTGACGGGCGTCGTGAACGATGCGACCATCGAAGAAGAGATGCGGATCGTTCCCGACCCCAAGGCCTGCGCGGAGAGGCTCGTCGATCTCGCGCTGCGCGGCGGGGGCCCGGACAACGTCACAGTGGTCATCGCCGACGTGACCGCAGGGGACTGAGCCGGTATTTTCATCCGGCCGCGGATGATCACGCGGCTACGTCATCCGGCCGGAAGGTCCGCCGGCCCGGACACTGGTGGTGATCACGACGGCGCGCTTGATCGGGACCTTGGCGCTCGCCCTCGCGGTGGTCGCGGTCGGTGAGCTCGTGGGCGCGCCCCGGCTCTACGCCGACACCGCGCAACTCGCCGCGGGCGCGATCGCGGCCTGGGCCTGCCTGGTCGCGGCACGCCGCCGGGCCGGCATCCCGCGGAACTGGCGGCTGCTCGCCGCCGGTGGACTCGTCGCCTGGTCCGCGGTCCGCCTCTGGTGGGTCGTGCAGGACCTGGCCGGCCACGACCGGCTCGACCGGCCGTCGGTCTTCGACATCGGCTTCGTGGTGCTGCCGGCCTGCATGCTGATCGGCCTGCTCGGGGCGACCCGGACCAGGCCGCGGCCGGTGCCGACCTCCCCGCGGCGCGACCAGATCGCGCTGCTCATCGACAGCGTGCTGATCACCGGCTCGGTGCTGGCGCTGTGCTGGACGTCGTCGTGCCTGAACGCCGTCGCGGACTGGGAGTCGCTGTCCTGGTGGGTGGCCGCCTACCCGGTCGCCGACCTGATCCTGTTCACCATGGTGGTGCTCCTGCTCACCACCCGGCCCGACTCGCCGGCCGGGCGGCGGCCGCTGGTCCTGGTCGGGGCGGCGCTGCTGGCGTTCGGGACCGCGGACAGCGTCCGGCTCCTCGGGGTCGGACCCGCCTGGCTGCAGGTCACCGGGCACCTGCTCGGGCCGGCGCTGATCGCGCTCGCCGCGCTCAGCCCGGCACGGCCGGCGTCGCTGCCACCGGACCTGACGGCGTTGCCCCGGGACTGGTTCCACCTGCTTCTGCCGTATGTGCCGGTGCTGGTGACCGGGGTGGTGCTGCTCGCCCGCACGGTGGCCGGGGCCGCGCTGACCCCGTTCCAGGCCTACCTCGGGTGGCTCGGGCTCGGGCTCGTCGTGACCCGGCAGATGATCACGATCCTGGACAACACCGTGCTGCTGGACCGGGTCGCGGAAACCCAGCGGCGGCTGCACCACCAGGCCTACCACGACCCGCTGACCGGGCTGGCCAACCGCGCGCTCTTCCGCGAACGGCTCGTGCTGGCACTCGACGCCAACCATCATCGCGGTACGCCCGTGGCCGTGCTCTTCGCCGACCTGGACGACTTCAAACTGATCAACGACACGTACGGGCATGCGCTGGGCGACCGGGTGCTGCACGCCATCGGGGAACGGCTGCGGGCCTCCGTGCGACCGCAGGACCTGGTGGCGCGGCTCGGCGGGGACGAGTTCGCCGTGGTCCTGGACCAGAGCGACGTCGTGGCGCCGGAGCCCGCCCCGCCGGAGTCACGGCTGCGGCGGGCGATGGGACGGCAACGGCGGTACGTGCTGTCGGCGGCCGGGATCAGGGTGTCCGGCGGCTCCGGCGGAGGGCGGACCGCGGCGCCGGCCCGGCGCCGCACCGACGTGGTGACCCCGGCCCCTCCCGATGACGTGGTGACCCCGGCTCTTCCCGACGGCGTGCTGATCAACGGCCGCTCCGCGGGTCTCGTGCCGTCGCCCCGAACCGGATCCGCAGCCGCGTCCGCCCCGGTCGCGCCGGAGATCTCGGCGGACCGGCTCTGGGAGGCGGAGGCGGAAGGGATCGGGGAGCGGGTGCTGGCCGCGCTCCGCGAGCCGTACCTGATCGACGGCCGCGCGGTCAGCGTCGGCGCCAGCATCGGCCTCGTCGTCGCCGAACCGGCCGACCGGCTCTCCGCCGACCTGCTGCTGCGCCGCGCCGACGCCGCCATGTACGCCGTCAAGCGCCGCGGCAAGGGCGCGCTGATCCGTTACACCGGGCCGGTCCACGGCCCGAACGCCGACCTGCCGCAGCTGCTGGCCGGCGCGCTCAGCGGTGGCAGCCCCGCCGCGGCCGGCTTCGAGGTCTTCTACCAGCCGATCGTGCGCCTCAGCGACCGGGCGACGGTGGCCGTCGAGGCACTGGCCCGCTGGACCGACCCGGTCGCCGGCCCCGTCCACCCCGACGTCTTCGTCACCATGGCCGAACGCACCGGGCTGGTCTCCGCGATCGACGACTTCGTGCTGAACCAGGCGTGCGCCGACGCGCAGGCCCTCGCCGAACGGTTCGGCCGCCCGATCGCCGTGCACGTCAACGTCTCCGCCGGCCGCCTCGGGCAGCAGGGGCTGGAGGACGCCGTCGACGCCGCCCTGACCCGGCACGCGATGCCACCCGCCCGGCTGGTCGTCGAGATCACCGAGACCCTGCGCATTCCGGACCTGCCGCGCGCCGCCGCGATGGTCGAACGCCTCCGCGCCCGGGGGGTCCGCGTCGCGCTGGACGACTTCGGGAGCGGGTACAACGCGCTCGCCCAGCTGCACGGCATGCCGGTGGACACGGTGAAGCTCGACTCCACGCTGACCGACGTCGACACCGCGCCGGACCGGGCCGGGGCGCTCTGCCGCTCGGTGCTGGCGATCTGCGCGGAGCTGGGCATCACGGTCGTCGCCGAGGGCATCGAGACCGACGAGCGGGCGGCGGCGTTGTCCGGCCTGGGGTGCCCGCTCGGCCAGGGCTACCTCTTCGGGCCGCCGGCCCGGCTGGCCGACCTCGGCCAGACCGCTTCCCAGCCGGGCTCCTGACCGGATTCCGTCGGCGTCGCGGCGCGACCTGGCCCAACCCGGACCCGCACCCGGTAGGCCCGCACCCGGTCGGCCCGCACCCGGTCGGCCCGCACCGCACCGCACCGCACCGCAGTACACCGCACCGGCCGCACTGCACTGCACCGGCCGCACTGCACTGCACCGGCCGCACTGCACTGCACCGCACCCGGCCGCACCCGGCCGCACCCGGCCGCACCGGCCGCACCGCACCCGGCCCGGCCCGGCCGCGGCGGGCGGCGGATCGGGGATCCGACGGTCTCGGCGGTGACTTCGGGGGATTTGAGCGCGGGGAACCAGGAGCGGCTCGGACGTCAGCGGGAACGCGGGTTGAGCCGGCGGGTCGGCGGCGCGGTCAGCGGGTCCTCCGGCCAGGGATGACGGGGGTAGCGCCCCCGCATCTCGGCACGGACCTGCGGATAGCCCTGCGCCCAGAACGACGCCAGATCCCGGGTGACGGCGACCGGCCGCCCCGCGGGGGAGAGCAGGTGCAGCAGGACCGGGACCCGCCCACCGGCCAGCCGTGGCGCGTCCCGCCATCCGAAGGCCTCCTGCACCTTCACCGCGAGCACTGGCGCGGCGGGATCGGAGTAGTCGACCCGGATCTGCGAGCCGCTGGGCACCGGCAGCCGTTCCGGGGCGACCTCGTCGAGACGGCCGGCCACCGACCACGGCACGAGCCGTCGCAGCGCGGACGCCACGTCGATCCTGGCCAGGTCGGCTCGGCGGCGGGCGGCCCCGAGCTCCAGCCAGTCGCCGGCATGCTCCAGCAGGGCGGTGTCCGACACGTCCGGCCACGGCTCCCCGAGGGCGGCGTGCGCGAAGGCCAGCCGGGCGCGCAGCTCCTCGGCCGAGCGGCTCCAGGTCAACAGACTCAGGCCGGTGCTGCGCAGGCCGGTCAGCAGCGCCTCGCGCAGCGCCGCGGGAGCCGGATCGGTCAGCCGGACGCTGGTCAGCGTGATCGCGCCGAGCCGCTGGACCCGCCGGGCGACCACCTCCCCGTCGGCCCAGCCGATCTCGGTCTCCTCGCGGAACAGCGTGCTCGCGACCTCGCGCGCGGTCGTCTCGTCGAGCGGCGCGGCGCTGCGGATCCGTGCCGTGCGGGCGCCGGCTGTCCGGTCCGCGGCGGCGACGGCCAGCCATGGCGTGCCTGCCAGCGAACTCCCGGAGGGCAGATCGCCCGCGGTGCCGCCGGCCATCAGGTAGGCCCGGCCGCCGGTCTCGCGGGCCAGCGCCACCCGCTCGGGATAGGCCAGCCCGATCACCAGCCCGGTCGCCAGGTCATCAGGGATCCGGGCCGCTCCCGGCCGTCGGCCGGTGGTGGACCGGGGCGCCGTGCCGGAGGCCGGCGCGGACCGGGCGCCTGCCGTGGCGTCCGCGGGCGACCCGGCCGCGCCGGGCTCGGCGAGGGCGTCGCCCGGCGCGGACGGGGAAGCGGCCGCGGTCAGCCGACGGACCTCGGCATGGAAAGCGGAATCACCGGCGGCCCGAGCCCGCCGGACGGCCGCGACCAGGTCGTCGGTCGCGTTCCCGGAGTCGTCCAGAACCGCGATGATCTCCGCGGCCCGCCGGGCGCCGACCAGCTCCGCGCCGTCGAGCAGCGCACGGGCCAGGCGTGGGTGCAGACCGGCGCCCGCCAGGGCCCGGCCCCGCTCGGTCACCCGGCCCGAGTCGTCGACCGCGCCGAGGTCGTGCAGGGTGGAGGCGGCGGCGCGCAACGCGCCCGCCGGTGGCTGATCGGGCAGGGCCAAACCGCCGCCGGACGGGTCGCCCCAGAGCGCCAGGTCGAGGGCGAAACCGGTCAGGTCGGCCGCCGCGATCTCCGGCTCGGGCTGGGCCGGCAACCGGTCGTGCTGTGCCTGCGACCAGCACCGATAGACCCGCCCGGGGGCTTCACGGCCGGCCCGGCCGGCGCGCTGGACGGCCGACGACCGCGACACCGGAACGGTCACCAGGGCGCCCAGGCCACGCGAATGATCCATCCGCGGCACCCGGCTCAGACCGCAGTCGACCACCGCCCGGACCCCGGGCACGGTCAGGCTGCTCTCGGCGACCGCGGTGGCCAGCACGACCCGGCGGCGCGGGCCGGGGCGCAGCGCGGCATCCTGCGCCGTGCCGGACTGGCGGCCGTGCAGCGGCAGCACGTCGGCCTCCAGACCGCGCAGGTGGCCCGCGACCGTCTCGATCTCGCGGGCGCCGGGCAGAAAGACCAGCACGTCACCGTCGCCCTCGGCGAGCGCGCGACGGGTGGTCGCGGCGACGTGGCCGAGCAGTTTCGGATCGACGCGCAGGCCGAGCGGCGGGGCGATCGGCCCGGGCGGTGGCGACCAGATCACCTCGACCGGGTGCGTGCGGGCGTGCGCCGTGAGGATCGGCCCGCCGAGCACCTGGGCCAGCCGGTCGGCGTCGGCCGTCGCGGACGTCGCCAGCAGCCGCAACTCGGGCCGGAGCACGCTGCGCACGTCGACCAGGAAGGCGAGCGCCAGGTCGGAGTCGAGGTGCCGCTCGTGGCACTCGTCGAGGATCACCGCGGTGGTGCCGGCCAGCTCCGGATCGCGCTGCAGGCGGCGGACCAGCAGGCCGGTGGTGACCACCTCGATCACGGTGCGCCGGGAGACCCGGCGGTCGCCGCGCACCGCATAACCCACCCGCTCGCCGACCGTCTCGCCGAGCAGGGTGGCCATCCGCCGGGCGGCGGCCCGGGCGGCGACCCGGCGCGGCTCGGCGACCAGCACCCGGCCGTCCCCGGTGGAGGCGGCCAGGGCCAGCGGGACCAGCGTGGTCTTCCCGGTGCCGGGCGGCGCGACCAGGACCGCCGCGCCGGACTCGGACAGCGTGGCGGCGACCTCCGGCAGCAGGTCGCGGACCGGAAGATCGGGCAGGGCTTCGGCGGGGATCAGCACGCGCCAAGTCTTGCCCATCCCACCGACAACTTCTCCGGGCCTGTGGACAACCGCCGCGTTGTCCACAGGCCCGTGTTTCGGCTTGCGGATCGTGGCAGGGTGGCCGTGTTAATTCTTCGCTCCGGCGGTGCCCGCGGCGGAGCGGGCCTGCTTGACTGATCAACACGGAAGTGGGGTGAGGCGATGTGCGAGTCCATGGGGGCGGCTCCCGGCTCGTTGCGACGCCGCAACGCGAGGAGAGGGACGCGATGACCGCGGTCGAGACGTTCAACGCGTTGCCGGCCGAGCGCCTGAGGGAGCAGCTGCTGGCCTGCCTCGCCGCGCCGTCCTGGGGCGCCGGGATCCTCGCCGGGCGGCCGTTCGCCGACCGGGCCGCGATCGTCGCCGCGGCGGATGCCGCCGCACGTGCGCTGACCTGGGAAGAGATCGTCCAGGGCCTGTCCGCGCACCCGCGCATCGGCGAGCGCGCGGCGGGCGAGTCGCGCGAGGCCGCCTGGTCCCGTGCCGAGCAGTCGGCGGCGGCCCGCAGCGCTGACGACGGGACGAGGCAGGCGCTGGTCGCGGCGAACCGGGAGTACGAGGAGCGCTTCGGCCACGTCTTCCTGATCTTCGCGAGCGGCCGCAGCCAGGCCGAGATCCTGGATGCGGCCCGTGAGCGGCTGGGCAACGACGAGGCGGCCGAGCGGGCCGTCGTCGCCGAGGAGCTTCGCAAGATCGCCGGTTTGCGGCTGGAGCGGGTGCTCGATGCCCTCTGACGGGACCATCGCCGATTTCCACGCCCGGATCTCCACGCACATCCTGGACACCAGCACCGGTGATCCGGCAGCGGACGTCTACGTGCGGCTGGAGCGCCGCGACGCGAACGGCTGGCAGACCATCGACGAGGGCCGCACCGACAAGGACGGCCGGCTGCGCTATCGCGTGCCGGTGCGGGACTGGCAGGCCGGCGGCTACCGGTTGCTCTTCTACGTCGAGCCGTACCTGGGCAAGGAGTGCTTCTTCCCGGAGATCATGGTCGCCTTCCACATCCACGACCCGGAACGTCACTACCACGTGCCGTTGCTGCTCAGCCGGTACGGCTACACCACCTACCGAGGGAGCTGAAACGCGTTGGCGATCGTGCTCGGCCACAATCGTTACGGCAAGGCGGAGACCCGTCTGGTCCGCGTGCACCGCGACGGTGACACGCACGGCCTGGTGGACCTCAACGTCAGCATCGCGCTCGCCGGTGACCTGACCGCGACCCATCTGACGGGCGACAACTCCGGCGTGCTTCCCACCGACACGATGAAGAACACGGTGTACGCGTTCGCCAAGCAGCACGGCGTCGGTGAGCCGGAGGCGTTCGCGCTGCTCCTGGCCCGCCACTTCGTGAGGACGCAGGGCCAGGTCGAGTCCGCGCGGGTGAGTGTCGAGTCGTTCGCGTGGGATCGGCTCGGCCCGCACTCGTTCCGGCGGCGCGGCGACCACACGCGCACCGCCACGGTCACCGTGACCAGGGAGTCGACGCAGGTCGTCTCGGGCATCACCGGCCTGGTGCTGATGAACACGACAGCGTCGGAGTTCCACGGTTTCGTCAGGGATCGCTACACGACCCTGCCGGAGACCACCGATCGCATCCTGGCCACCGCCGTCGACGCGAAGTGGCGGCACCTGGGCGACGACGCCGACTGGGACAAGTCCTTCCACGGCGCGGTCGACGCGATGACCGGCGCGTTCGTCAACACGTACAGTCTGTCGCTGCAGCAGACGCTGATGTCGATGGGCACGATGGTCCTCACGAGCCGCCCGGAGCTCGCGGAGATCCGGCTCGCGCTGCCGAACAAGCATCACTACCTGGTCGATCTCTCGGCGTTCGCCCTGGAGAACGAGAACGAGGTGTTCATCGCGGGCGACCGGCCGTACGGATTGATCGAGGGCACCGTGACCCGCGACGACGTGCCGCCGGCGACGACGGAGTGGTACCTGTGATCGTCATCGAGAACGCCACGATCGCGACCGTCGACGCGAACGCGACCGAGTACACGAACGGTCACGTGGTGGTCGGCGACGACGGCCGGATCGCAGCTGTCGGGCCCGGCCGATCGGAGCTTCCCGGAACCAGGATCGACGCCACCGGCAACCTGGTCACCCCGGGACTGATCAACACCCACCACCACCTCTATCAGTGGGCGACCAGGGGACTCGCGCTCGACGAGACCCTGTTCGGCTGGCTCACCACGCTCTACCCGATCTGGGGCCGTCTCGACGCGGAGATCGTCGGCGCCGCGGCCGGCGCCGGGCTGGGCTGGCTCGCGCTCTCCGGCTGCACCACCACGATGGACCACCACTACGTCTTCCCCCGTGACGGCGGCGACGTGCTGGAGGCCGAGATCCTGGCGGCCCGGAAACTCGGTCTGCGCTTCCATCCGACCCGCGGTTCGATGGACCTGAGCCGGAAGGACGGCGGCCTCCCGCCGGACCACGTCGTCGAGGACACCGACGAGGCCCTGGCCGCGACCGAGGCGGCGATCGACCGCTGGCACGACCCGTCACCCGAGGCGATGCTGCAGATCGCGGTGGCGCCGTGCTCCCCGTTCTCGGTCACCACCCGGCTGATGGAGGAGGCCGCGACCCTGGCCCGGCGCCGCGGGGTCCGGCTGCACACGCATCTCGCCGAGACCGACGACGAGGAGGAGTTCTGCCGCAAGCAGTTCGGCTGCACCCCGGTGGAGTATGCGGAGCGCGTCGGCTGGCTCGGCGACGACGTGTGGCTCGCGCACGGCGTGCACCTGGACGACCCGGCGATCGCCCGGCTGGGCGCGACCGGCACGGGCGTGGCCCACTGCCCGAGCTCCAACGCACGCCTAGGTGCGGGCATGGCCCGGGTGCGCGAGCTGGTGGACAGCGGCGTGCCGGTCGGGCTGGGGGTCGACGGCGCGGCGTCGCAGGAGGTCTCGCACCTCGGCGCGGAGCTGCGGCAGGCGCTCTACACCGCGCGGATGCGTGGCGGGCCGGGGGCGATGGATGCCCGCGAGGCGCTGCGGCTGGGCACCATGGGCGGCGCGCGCTGCCTGGGCCGGCAGGAGCATCTCGGGTCGATCGAGGTCGGCAAGCTGGGTGACCTGGTGATGTGGAAGCTCGACGGGCTGGGCCACGACGGCATCGACGACAAGGTGGCGGCGCTGGTCTTCGGCCCGCCGGCCCGGGTCGAGCTGGCGCTGGTCGGGGGGAAGCCGGTGGTCGAGCGGGGCGAGCTGGTCAACGCCGACGAGGAGACATTGACGCTCGAGGCCCGGCGAGCACATCGCCGGCTGATGAACGGGGAAACCTCACTGTGATGTTCTTGGCTGTCTCGACCGCTTGCGTGCGGCGGCGTCACCACTACGCTACGCGGGAGTAACCACACCGAGAGGAGCCGTCAACGATGACTGAGATCCTGTCCGACGAGGCCGTGGCGTTCGTCGCCGAGCTCAACCGTCGGTTCCGTCCGCGCCGCAACGAGCTCCTCCAGGCGCGTGCCGCGCGGCGGGCCGAGATCGCCGCGGGCGCCAGCCTCGGCTTCCTCGCCGAGACCGCCGACATCCGTGCCGCCGAGTGGTCCGCCCCGCCGGCGCCGGCCGATCTTCAGGACCGGCGCGTCGAGATCACCGGGCCGACCGAGCGGAAGATGACCATCAACGCGCTGAACTCGGGCGCCAAGGTGTGGCTGGCGGACCTCGAGGACGCGAACACGCCGCACTGGTCCAACGTGGTCGACGGCCAGCAGAACCTCCACGACGCGATCCGGCGCACGATCACGCTCACGACCGAGAAGAAGACGTACGAGCTGAACGGCGGTCCCTACCCGACCATCGTGATGCGCCCCCGTGGCTGGCACCTCGACGAGCGTCACCTGCCGGTCGACGGCGAGCCGGCCGTCGGTGCCCTGGTCGACTTCGGGCTCTACTTCTTCCACAACGCCAAGGAACTGCTCGCCCGCGGCTCCGGCCCGTACTTCTACCTGCCGAAGTTGGAGTCCCACAAAGAGGCCGCTCTGTGGAACGACGTCTTCACGTACGCGCAGGAGGCTCTCGACATCCCGGTCGGCACCATCCGCGCCACCGTGCTGATCGAGACGATCCCGGCCGCGTTCGAGATGGAGGAGATCCTCTACGCGCTGCGCCCGCACATCTCGGGCCTGAACGCCGGCCGCTGGGACTACCTGTTCAGCATCATCAAGTACTTCCGGGACAACCCGCGGATGATCCTGCCCGACCGTGCCTCGGTGACGATGACCGCGCCGTTCATGCGCGCTTACACCGAGCTGCTCGTCTCGACCTGCCACAAGCGTGGCGCGTTCGCGATGGGCGGGATGGCCGCGTTCATCCCGAGCCGCCGCGACCCGCAGGTCAACGAGGTGGCCCTGGCCAAGGTCAACGAGGACAAGGAGCGCGAGGCCGGGGACGGTTTCGACGGCTCCTGGGTGGCCCACCCCGACCTGGTCCCGGTCTGTCAGGCGATCTTCGACCGGGTGCTCGGCGACAAGCCGAACCAGCTCGACAAGCAGCGTCCGGATGTCGCCGTCGACGCGCGTGACCTGCTCGACGTCGCGAGCCTGGACGCCCGGGTCACCGAGGCCGGCCTGCGCAACAACGTCAACGTCGCCCTGCAGTACCTGGAGGCGTGGCTGCGCGGCAACGGCGCGGTCGCGATCCACAACCTGATGGAGGACGCCGCCACCGCGGAGATCTCCCGCTCGCAGATCTGGCAGTGGATCCACAACGGCGTGAAGCTGCCGGACGGCACCCCGATCACCGCCGAGCTGGTCGCCCGGATCGAGGACGAGGAGCTCGCCAAGATCAAGGAGACCGCGGGGGAGGGCGGCCGCTTCGAGGACGCGCGCAAGCTCTTCGAGCGGGTCGCGCTCGCCGACGACTTCGCCGACTTCCTGACCAGCGCGGCCTACGACTCGATCGACTGAGAGGTACCCATGCGCCTGTCCGATCATGATCACGCCGAGATCGACGGGCGCCTGGCCGCTCACGACGCGTTCCTCCGGGCCCGCTATCCGGGGGAACGCGCCGGCCGGCAGCCGGTGCACACGGTGTACGTCCCGGCCGACCGGCTGGCCGGGTTCCGCGACTGGGGCACCATCGCGCTGTCCACGATGGATCAGCACGACTTCCCGTGGCCCGACCCCGCGGTCCGCGACAAACTGGCCCGGGAGCCGATCGAGGACCTGCGCGTCGACTTCGAGGACGGTTACGGCGTCCGCGACGACGACCAGGAGGACGCCGCGGTCCGTACCGCCGCCGCGATCCTGCGCGACGGCCCCCGCCCGCCCTTCCTCGGCCTGCGGATCAAGTCTCTCGAAGCGCCGACCAGGCGCCGCGCGCTGCGGACCCTCGACCTGTTCCTCGACGCCTGGGCGGACGAGGTCACCGTCACGCTGCCCAAGGTCAGTGGCCCGGCCCAGGTCGAGGCGATGGTCGCCGTCTGCGAGAAACTCGAGCGCACCCCCGGCGCCCTCACGTTCGAGATCCAGGTCGAGCTGCCGTCGGCGGTGCTCGCCGCGGACGGGACGGCCACCGTCGCCGCGCTGATCACCGCTGCTCAGGGACGGTGCACCGGCCTGCACTACGGCACCTACGACTACAGTGCCGCGGCGGGCGTGGCCGCGGCGTACCAGTCGATGGAGCACCCGGTCGCCGACTACGCCAAAGCGGTGATGCAGGCCGCCGCCGCGCAGACCGGCGTGCGTCTCTCCGACGGCTCGACGAACATCCTGCCGATCGGCGGCCGCGACGACGTGCACGCCGCCTGGCAGCTGCATCACCGGCTGGTCCGGCGTTCCCTGGAGCGCGGCTTCTACCAGGGCTGGGACCTGCATCCCGCCCAGTTGCCCAGCCGGTACGCGGCCACGTACTCGTTCTTCCGTGACGGTCGCGCCGCCGCCGTCACCCGCCTGGAGCGTTACCTGGACCGGCAGGGCAGCGGCATCCTGGACGAGCCGGCCACCGCCCGTGCGCTCGCCGGTTACCTGCTGCGCGGCCTCGACTGCGGTGCCCTGACCGACGCGGGCTTCCCCCGCGAGCGGCTGGCGGCGCTGGCGGCATCATGAGACGCGTGTGTGCGCGGCCGGCCCGGCCGGCAACGCCGCGACGAACGGCACCCGAGCCGGGCCGCTCCTGGGCGCTTCATAAGGTGCCAACTCTGCCTGCGCCGCATCGCCGTTGACCTCGAACCACGCCGCGCCGGATACGTACAACACCGCATAGCCGGGAGGCGATGACGGTGCGACACGAACCGGTACGAATCTGGTATCAACCCTGGAGACAACGATGCTCGTGCGGGTGCCCCTGGTACCCGTGCCCGGACGCGGCGACGATCCCGCCGCCGTCGGTGACCCGCAGCCTGCACCTCGGTGACGACGAGCCCGGCCGCGAGACGCCGGACGGCGCGCCGGAGCATCTGTGGGAACGCCCGTCCTGGGAGTGCCGCTCCTGCGGACGTCCGTGGCCCTGCGAACCCGCCCGGGCCGTCCTGGCCGCCGAGTCGGATCGGGTGTCGCTGGCACTCTACATGTCCGGCCACCTCGAACGGGCCGTCGCCGACCTGCCGAGACGGTCGCCGCCCGAGATGTTCGACAGATTCCTGCGGTGGATCCATGCGCGCCCGGTGAGCCGCGACCGATCGCGCGCGCTGACCGTGACGGGAGCCTAAACCGTCTGCAGTCGGTCCTTGAGCCACTGCGGATCGGGGTTGACGAATCCCTCGCCGCCGATGACCACGGTCGGCACGGTCTCGTTGCCGTCGGCGAAACCGCGGACGATCGCCGCGGCCTCGGGGTCCTTCCAGATGTCGACCCACTGCACGCGGTCGGACTCCGGGCCGAGCCGGGCGCGCAGCCGCACGCAATAGGGACAACCGGGGCGCCAGTAGACGATCGGGAGGCTCCCGGCGACGGCCTCGGCGGCACGCACCCCGCGCGGGAAGACCAGCGGCGACGTCACCACGCCCAGGGCCAGGAAGAGCGCCAGCAGAACCGCCGCGCTCACCGTCGCACCCTGGGCGGCCTTGAGGGCGGCGACGAGCACGCCACACGCCGCACTGAGGAGAGCGAGTCCCCACCGTCGCATCATGGCGGGAAGGCTACGCCTGCGACATCGGGTGCGGCAGGGAAGGGCATCCGCGGAAACAAATCGCGGTTAGGGTCGGCCCATGTTCGATCTTGTGGTGCGATCACGGCGGGCGATCATGCCGGAGGGCGAGGCTCCGGCCGCCGTCGCGGTCGAGGCCGGGACGATCAAGGGCATCTTCCCGTACGGCGTGGAGCTGCCGGCGGCCACCGACGTCGATCTCGCTGACACCTGCTTGACACCGGGTCTCGTGGACACTCATGTGCATGTCAACGAACCAGGACGCACCGCTTGGGAAGGGTTCGCCAGCGCCACGAGAGCGGCCGCTGCCGGCGGAGTCACCACGATCATCGACATGCCGCTCAACAGTCTCCCGCCCACGGTCGACAGGTCCGCCCTCGCCGCCAAGCAGGCGGCCGCCACCGGCCAGTGCCACGTCGACGTCGGGTTCTGGGGCGGTGCGATCCCCGGCAACGCGCCCGACCTGCCCGGCCTGCACGCCGCGGGTGTCTTCGGCTTCAAGGCGTTCCTCGCCGACTCCGGCGTCCCGGAGTTCCCACCGGTCGACCGGGCCCAGCTCACCGCGGCGATGGCTGCCGCCGACGCGCTCTTCGTGGTCCACGCCGAGGATCCGGAGCACCTGCGGGACGCCGCGAGCTCGGCCGCCTACGCGGATTTCCTCTCCTCCCGGCCGGCCGACGCGGAACACGCCGCGGTCGCCACCGCGATCGACGTCGCCCGTGCGACCGGGCGGCGGGTCCACATCCTGCACCTGTCGGCCGCCTCCGCCCTGCCATTGATCGCCGAGGCGAGGGCCGTCGGCGTGCGGGTCAGCGCCGAGACCTGCCCGCACTACCTCACCCTCGACGCGGCGCAGATCCCGGACGGCGCGACCGAGTTCAAGTGCTGCCCGCCGATCCGCGACGGGGCGAACGCCGACCGGCTCTGGGCCGCGCTGGCCGACGGTCTGATCACGTGCGTGGTCAGCGACCACTCGCCGTGCACGCCGGAGCTGAAACGGCAGGACACCGGGGACTTCGCCGCGGCGTGGGGTGGCATCGCGTCGGTGCAGCTCGGGCTGCCGGTGATCTGGACGTCCGCCCGGGAGCGGGGTCACTCGCTCGCCGACGTGGTGAGCTGGATGGCGACCCGCCCGGCCGAGCTGGTCGGGCTGCCGCGGAAGGGCCGGATCGCGGTCGGGGCGGATGCCGACCTGGTCGCGTTCGACCCGGACGCCGAGTTCGTGGTCGACGCGCACGCGTTGCATCACAAGAACCCCGTCACGCCGTACGCGGGAAAGACTCTGAAGGGTGTCGTGCGCACCACCTGGCTGCGCGGATCGCAGGTCACCGGCGCGCGACCGGCCGGCCGTTTTCTGACGAGGGAGAGCTGATGGAGGACTTCACCGCACTGCCCGACCTCGCGTCGCGGGCCTTCGGGGGTGGCGTGGTGCACGCCAACGACGAGTTCTTCGCGGCGGCCGGCCATCTCGTGCTGCCGTCCGCGCCCGGGCACGCGCCGAAGACCTTCGACCACAAGGGCCAGGTGTACGACGGCTGGGAGACCCGCCGTCGCCGCAGCCCCGGGCACGACTTCGCGGTCGTCCGGCTCGGCGCGCCCGGCGTGATCCACGGCGTCGACATCGACACCGCGTTCTTCACCGGCAACTTCCCGCCGTTCGCCTCGCTCGACGCCGTGGCGCTGCCCGGTTACCCGGGGCCGGAGGAGCTCGCCGAAGCGGCGTGGTCCGAGGTTTTGCCACGCGCGGAGCTCAAGGGTGACAGCAGCAACGTGTTCCCGATCGGGGACACGCGGCGCTTCACCCACGTGCGGCTCAACATCTTCCCGGACGGTGGGGTCGCCCGGCTGCGCGTGCACGGCGAGGTCGTGCCCGACCCGGACCTGCTGCCCAAGGTGTTCGACGTGGCCGCGGCCGAGCACGGCGGTCGCGTCGTCGACTGCAGCAACATGTTCTACGGCCACCCGCAACGGATGCTGATGCCCGGTCTCGCGCTGAACATGGGCGACGGCTGGGAGACGTCCCGCCGCCGCGACGACGCCAACGACTGGGTGCTGGTGCAGCTCGCCGCCCCGGCCAGGCTGCGCTTCGCCGACCTGGACACCAGCCACTTCAAGGGCAACGCGCCCGGCTGGGCCGGTCTGACCGGCATCACGGCCGAGGGCGACCAGGTCGAGCTGCTGCCGAGGACCGCCCTGCGACCCGACACCCCGCACCGGTTCCCGCTGCTCAAGGGGCCGGAGGTGACCCACGCACGGCTCGACATCTACCCCGACGGCGGGATGGCCCGGCTGCGTCTGCACGGGCGGGCCGATCGCGCGCACCTATGGGCCAGAATGAGGCAGTGTCTCGAACCGTGACCCTGGTGCTGGTCGATCCGGCCGGTGAGCTGCTCGGCGCGCTGCCGCCGTTCACCGTCGACAGCCCCTGGTGGCAGGAGACGGCGGAGGTGGTCGCCGCGGCCGGGGCCGACGTCACCGTGCTGCGGCTGCTGCACGCGGACCGGCCTGCCCCGCCCGGCGGGCACGTCACCTACCTGGCCGAGACCCGCGAACGGCCCGCGGGGCTGACCCCGCTCGGCGCCGACCTCGTGCCGCACGCCCAGCGCGCGCCGTGGGCCGAGCCGGGCGGGCCGGGCGCCACGCTGGCCTGGGCCGCCGGGGTGCTCGACCGGCTCGGCCTGCCCAGGGTGACCGCCTCCCAGCAGCGGACCTGGAACCTCTCCGCGATCTGGCGGATGGACGGCCCCGGCGGCCCGGTCGCCTGGCTCAAGCAGGTGCCCGGCTTCTTCGCGCACGAGCCCGTCGTCTTGGGGCTGGTCGCCTCGGTCGCGCCCGGCCTGGTGCCCTACGTGATGGCCTCCGGCGCATCCGGCCGGATGCTGCTCGCCCATGTCCCCGGCGAGGATCGGTACGGTGCCGGCGCCGACCTGTGCGCGGCCGTGTCCGAGGCGTTCCACCCGGTGCAGGCGCACTTCGCCGGCCGTCTCGACGAGCTGGGCGGGGTGCCCGACAAACGGCTCGACGTCGGGCGGTTCGTCAACGTGGCCGCGCCGTACGTCGGCGGCATCCCCGGTCTCGCCGAGCTCATCGACGGCCTGCCGGAGCGGCTGGCCGCGGCCGCCGCGTGCGGGCTGCCGGACACGCTGCTCCACGGCGATCTGCACCCCGGCAACGTGCGGACCAGCGGCGGGGCCGGCCCGGTCATCGTCGACTGGGGTGACTCAGCGATCGGCAATCCCGCCTTCGACCTGCTGCGGCTCGCCGAGGGCCTGGAATCGCCGGAGCCGCTGGTCACGGCCTGGGCGCGGCGGTGGCGGGAAGCGGTGCCGGGCTGCGACCCGGAACGGGCCGTCGAGCTGTTGCGGCCGGTCGCGGCGTTGCAGGCGGCCGCGACGTATGCGGGCTTCCTGGCGAACATCGAACAGGCGGAATGGCCGTACCACGCGAGCGACGTGCCGGAGTGCCTGGCCGCGGCCGCTTCGGCGGCTCGCGGCTGAGTGCAGGGCCTGGCGGCGCGCTCGGCTGAGCGAGACGGCCATGGAGGTGCGTACCGTGTGGACATGGCGGATGCCCGGCGGCACTATCTCGATCTGATCCGGCAGGACGGCGTGCGGCTGACGCCCGAGCTGGCCGAGGCCTTCGGATCCGTGCCACGCGAGCTGTTCGTGCCGGAGGGCTTCCACCGCCGCAACGGCGGATGGGTGACGCCCGGCGACCCGGACTTCCTGGCCACGGTGTACCGCAACGACGTGCTGATCACCAAGCTGAACGGCGACGTGCCGATCAGCTCGTCCAGCCAGCCGTCACTGATGGCGATCATGCTGAGCGCGCTGGAGCTGCGGCCCGGGATGCGGGTGCTCGAGGTCGGCGCCGGGACCGGCTACAACGCGGCGCTGATGGCGGCCCTCGGCGCGACAGTGACCAGTGTGGACGTTCAAGAGGACGTCGCCGCCCGGGCGCGGGCGGCGCTCGCTCGCGCCGGTGCCGCTGGGGTGCGGGTCGTCGCCGGGGACGGGTATCTCGGCGATCCGGGGGCGACGTACGACCGCATCGTCGTGACCGTCGGGATCGCCGGGCTCTCGCCGCACTGGTTCGAGCAGCTGGCCCCGGACGGCCTGGTGATCGCCCCGGTCGAGCACGCCGGTCACCACCCGGTCCTCGCCGTGCGCCCGGGTGATCCGGTGACCGCGGCCGTGGTCTGCTCCTCCGGGTTCATGTCGGCGGCGGGGCCGCTCGGTGCCCGCCACGCCGGCAGTCATCCGCGGTCGGCCGGCACGCTCCCCGAGCTGACTCCGGCCGCGCCGGCCCGCTGGTCGCCGCCGCTCGACACGAGCGCGTATCGCGACCTCTGGTACGCGGCCGGCGCCTGGGACCGGCAGGCGACCCTCGCCACCCCGGCCGACTGGGACCAGGCCCACCTGATCCTGCTGGACGATGCCGGTGGCAGCGGCGCCGCCGTGCTCCCGGACGGTTCAGTGGCCGCGGGCGGCCCGGAGGCGGACCGCTGCGCCGCCGCGGCCATCGCAATGATCGACCGCTGGCTGGAGCTGGACCGCCCGTCGATGCGCGACTGGCGGGTCGGCCTGGCCCTGGACGGCGACCCGTCCGCCCCGATCTGGACCCCGCACACCTGGCAGCTCCTCCCCGGCTCCTCGAGCTGACCCGCCGGGGCACGAGGCGCGCCTGTGCCCTCTCCTGCGGACCCCCTTTGACGAACAACCACGGTGCGAACCAGCCAGAAAGCGCAACGCGCGGCTGGGGGGATGGCCGCCCGGGCCTCAAGGGCGGGCGCCGAGGTAGGTCAGGACGGCCATGACGCGGCGGTTCGTGTCGTCGGTCGGGGGCAGGCCCAGCTTGGCCAGGATGTTGCCGACGTGCTTGCCGACCGCGGTCTCGCTGACGAACAGCGCGCCCGCGATCGACGAGTTCGACCGGCCCTCCGCGATCAGCCCGAGCACCTCGCGCTCCCGCGGCGACAGGCCGGCGAGCGGATCCCGCGGCCGGTGCAGCAGCCGCCGCACCACCTCCGGGTCAACGACGGTCCCGCCGGCCAGGACGGTCCGCAGCGCCGCCATGAAGTCCTCGATGTCGGCCACCCGGTCCTTGAGCAGGTAGCCCACGCCGTCGCCGGTGCCGATCAGGTCCGCTGCGTACTCCTCCTGCACGTACTGACTCAGCACCACGACCGGCAGCCCGGGCCGTTCCCGGCGCAGGTGCACCGCCGCTCGCAGCCCCTCGTCGCGGAAGTCGGGCGGCATCTTGATGTCGGTGATCACCAGGTCCGGCTCGTGCACACCGACCGCCGTGATCAGGTGCTCGGCGTCGCCCACCGCGTCCACCACGGTCAGCCCGAACCGCTCCAGAAGCCCGGTCAGCCCCTCCCGGAGCAGCACGCCGTCTTCCGCGAGAACGACACGGGGTGACGCGGTGGGAGGTGACATGGCGGGAGATGGCGCGGCGGCAGGTGACGTGGCGGGGGGTGACGTGGCGGGGGGTGACGTGGCGGGAGGTGACGTGGCGGGACGCGGGGCTGGGGAAGGCGTGGAAGGGCTCACCGGGGACACGGCAGCTCCACCCGCAGCAACGTGGGCCCACCGGCCGGGCTGGCCAGCAGCAACCGCCCGCCCGCGGCCGCCACCCGATCCGCCAGACCGGTCAGCCCGCTGCCCAGCTGCGGATCAGCGCCGCCACCCCCGTTGTCCTCGATCTCCAGCTCGACGTGGGTGCCGTCGCCCTTGACCCGGACCCGGGCCTCGGTGGCGCGGGCGTGCTTGGCGACGTTCGTCAGGGCTTCGGCGGCCACGAAATACGCCGTGGTCTCGACGCTCTCCGGCGGCCGGGCGTCGATCGCGGCCTCGACCGCCACCGGGACCGGCGAGCCTGCCGCCAGCTCGCGCAGCGCGGCCGGCAGCCCGAGATCGGTCAGCACCTGCGGGCGGATCCCGTGCACGAGGTCGCGCAGGACCACCATCAACTCCTTCGCCTGGGAGTGGGCCAGCCCGAGCGGCTCGGCGGCCGGCGAGCTCTCCGGGAGGTCGAGCCGGGCCATGCCCAGGTGCAGGGTCAGGCTGGTGAGCCGGTGCTGGGCGCCGTCGTGCAGGTCGCGCTCGATCCGGCGGCGCTCGGCGTCGAACGCGTCGGCCAGCCGGGCCCGTGACTGCGACACCTCGCTGAGCTGGTCACGCAGCGGATCGCCGGCGCCGAGGAGTCGCCGCGCGAGCATCGCCTGCCCGGCGGCGAGGGCCCCGGCCAGGTAGAGCCAGAGCGGGATCAGCACCAGGCCGGCCAGCGCGAGCGGGAGACTGCGCGGGCCGCCGTCGATCGTGTACGACCCGAACTGCCAGGCGCCGACGCCGAACGGGCTGCCGATCACGAGCACCTGCGCGAGCAGCCCGATGAACGCGGCGAAGACGACCGGTGGGGCCAGCACCGCCAGCAGCACGGTGTAGAGCACCGCCCGCCAGGTCGCCTCGTCCCGGTACAGCCCCGCCAGGTCGCCCGGCCGGCGGACGGGACGCAGCGGGCGCGGGTCGACCAGACGCAGGCGACGGCGTTCCACAGCGGCCACCGGGATCGCGACCAGTGGGGCGCCGGCGAACAGCAGCGCGGTGGCGACCACGACGAGGACCACGACGGCGAGGCCGGGCAGGTCACCGTGGAGGACCCGGCGGGCGGCCACCAGCAGCGGCAGCAACAGCAGGGTGAGACCGAAGGAGAGGGGCGCGGCGACGACCGCGGTGGTGGCGAGGAACGCCGCCGAGCGCCAGGGCCAGGTGGTGACGACGTATCGACGGTCCCGCAGGGCCGCGGTCAGGCTTGTGGTGGACACGTCATCACCGTATGCAGCGGGGCGGTCGCGACCCACCCGGCTGGCCCCCGAATCCAGGTATACCCAGGTATACCTTTCACCACCGCCCGGCCCGGCGGTCACGCCAGGGGCGCCCGTCCGGGTCGTAGATCAGCCGGTACGCCGGAGTCGCCCAGAGCCGTTGGAACCAGGGGAGCCGGGTCGTCTCGTGCGGGATCAGGCGCCCTGGTGGACGCGGGCCCCGCCGGCCGCCGTCACGCCAGTCGCGGAGGGCTTCGGCGGCGGCGGTCATCGTCCGTACGGCGGAGATCGGGTCTGCAAGATCTTGATCGTCGTCGCGATCGAGGTGCTCACGGGTCAGCGCCAGCCGCAGCTCGCGCGGGAATCGCCGAGCACCGTCGCCGAGCCCGGCCGGATCCACCGGCTCCCGGTCGTCGGGCGTCTCGTCGAGGATCGCGCAGGACAGCTCGCTGTCGTGGGTCCACGATCGACGGTTGAAGTTGTCGCTGCCGACGCTGCACCACACGTCGTCGACGACGCAGACCTTGGCGTGCACGTAGATCGGCGTGCCCTCGTCGTTCTCCAGGTCGAAGATGTGCACGCGGTCCGAGGCGGCGTGCCGGCACAGCTCGATGGCCTGTTCCCGGCCGACCTGGTTGGGCGGCAGCGCGAATCTGCCGTCGACGTCCGGGTGGCGCGGTACGACAGCGATCAGGTGCAGCTCGGGGTTCTCCCGCAGCGCCTCGGCGAACAGCTGCGCGACCTCCTTCGACCAGAGGTACTGGTCCTCCACGTAGATCAGCCGGCGGGCGCGCTTGATCGCCTTGGTGTAGCCGCGGGCCACACTCTGCTCGCCGAGCGGCGCGAACGAGTACTTCGGGCGCATCGCCGGGTACGTCCGCAGCACCTGCACGGTCAGCGGGCCGCACTCGGGCGGGTCCGGCGGCTTCTCCGGCAGGCGGTCGGCGTGCAGGTCGGCGTGCTTGAGCTGGTCGGCGATCGTGGAGATCGGGCCGTGCTGGTCCAGCGGCGCCGGGTCGCACCAGCGCTCGCGGAAGGTGTGGTCGAGCGCGCCGACGACCGGACCGCGCAGCTCCAGCTGGACGTCGTGCCAGGGCGGGGTCGGACCGTACGCCTTCGCCATGCGCACCGCCTGCGGATCACCGCGATGGTCCGCGTCGTCGCGCCGGCTGTGGCACAGGTCGATGCCACCGGCGAACGCGACATCCTGCTCGGGGCGCCCGGGGTGCCGCAGCACGACCAGCTTCTGGTGGTGCGAGCCGCCGCGCCGGACGCGCTGGTCGAGCAGCACCTCGCCGCCGGCCTCGCGGATCTGGTCGCCGAGGTTGCGGTTCTCCTCCTCGCTGTACGCCAGCCTGTCCACGTGGGAGCGCCACAGCAGCCCCTTGACGATCACCCCGCGCCGGGCCGCCGCCGCGAACAACTCGGCGATCGTCGGGCCGCCGTCGACGGCCAGCTCGTCCGGGTCACCACGCCAGTCCGTGAAGAACAGGTGGTCACCCGCTTCGAGCTTCTCCACTTCCGTGGTAAGTCGGGAGAAGTACGTTTTCCCGTGAATTAGCGGTTCAGCTGTGTTTCCACCGCACCAGTTGGGTAAATCAGTGTGTGGGTTGCCGCGTTCAGCGGCGGACAGCAGCCAGTCCTCCGATGGCACCAGACAACCCCTCCGAGGTCGACGACGCCCTCACCGTAAGCCCCTGGACCGCCTCGCGCACTTCCTAAGCGATCATCCCCCGATCGTTGTCCCCTTTCCCGGCCCGGAGTTCCACCCGCGGAGGAGCATCGTCATGAGCAGCGAGCCGCTGACCACCACCCCTGTCCCGGAAACCACCGAGTCCGCCGAGACGGGCCTGCTCGTCACCATGCTCCTGCTGGTGCTGCTCGGCACGGCCGCGATCCTGTTCATGTCCTGACGGCCGCGAGCATCGCCGGCGTGGGCCCCGCCGCCCGGGCGCGACACCCGGGCGGCACCGCCGGACAGCCGTGGACCTGCCCCGGGACCAGGCAGTCTCAGCCCAGCACCCACTCGTCGTCGCGGATGATGTCGACCGTCCCCTTCGGACCGCTGCCGGTCACGGTGATGCCGGCGCCGCCGACCACCACGTCGGTGTGCACGCCCGACGAGTTCAGCCCCAGCGCGCCGCGCTGCTCCTGACTCATCGCCACCCCGCCCGGGACCGCGAACGGGAAGCTCTGCCCCCACGCCACGTGACACCCCGCGTTCTCGTCGAAGAGCGTGTTGTGGAAGACGATCCCGGCCTGTGCGATCCGGCTGTCCCGGTCGACCAGCGAGACCTCGCCCAGGTAGCGCGCACCCTCGTCGGTGGCGAGCTGCGCCTCGACGATGTCGGCGCCCTCGTCGGCTGCCACCGCGGTGATCCGCCCGCCCTCGAAGGTCAGCCGCAGGCCGGTGACCAGGCGACCGCTGAGCACCAGCGGCTTGGTGACCAGCAGCACGCCGTCGGCCCGGCTGCGGTCGGGGCTGGTGAACACCTCCTCGGTCGGGATGTTCGGCATGTACGCGATCCCGGCGTCGTCGACCATCCCGCCGCCGGTCCAGTGGCAGCCCGGGATCAGCCCGACGGTCAGGTCGGTGCCCTCGCCCCGATAGCGGACCTCGGTCAGCTCCAGCGCGTCGAGGGCCGCGCCGCGCTCGGCGAGCGTGGCGGCCCGGTGCTGCCAGGCGGTCACCGGATCGTCCTCGTCCAGCCGCATCGCGGTGCCGACCGCCTGCCAGAGCCGCTCCAGGTCGGGCTCACCGAAGATCTGACCGGCCCATCCCGGATTCGGCGCGCCGACCGCCGTCCAGCGCAGCTTGCCCAGCACCGCCTCCCGCCGGGCGTGTGACTCCTCGACCCGTCGCGCGGCCGCCTTCACCGGGTCGGCGCCGTCGAGCACGTGCGCGTCGGCGTCACCGACCAGGGTGATCCAGGCGGCGCCCTGCTCGCCCCACTCGCGGGTGCGCTGCAGCACCCAGGGCCGGCTGGCGCGGAGCTGGTCCAGGCTCGCGTGGTCGACCTCCGAGCGGCGCATCGGACCGTCCGACCAGATCGGCTCGACCCAGGCGGCGCCGGCCGCGTAGGCCGCCTCGACCACCGCGCGGGCGATCTCCAGGTGGGCGGTGTCGGTGTTCAGGACGACGCCCTGCCCGGGTTGCACGTTGACCCCGGCCCTGACGACGACGTCGGCGAAGCGTTCGATCCAATCCATACAGGTGAGCCTAGAACCCTGCTCCGTCAACTGGGGTTGACATGTGGATAGTGTCAACGTAGGTTGACGTCATGACCGAGGCAACCGACCTTGCCGCCGCCGCGAGCAGCGCCGACCCCCGGGTCGGTCTGCGCGCGGTGGTCGCACTGCGCCGCCTCCTGGAGGGCCTCGAGCACCTCCAGGTGGCGAATGCCCGTACCAAGGGCTGGTCCTGGCAGGAGATCGCCGATGCGCTCGAGGTGACCCGTCAGGGCGTACACAAGAAACATGCCCGGCTGATGCCGATGACCGACCCGCGGGAGGGTTGAGATGTTCGAGAGGTTCACCCAGAGTGCCCGCGCCGTCGTGACCGGCGCCAAGGATCAGGCCCGTGAGCTGGGTCATCCGGTGATCGGCACCGAGCACGTGCTGCTCTCGCTGCTCACCGTCGACAGCGGTGCCGGGGCCGTGCTGCGCCAGGCGGGCGTGGACCGTGACGCGGTACGCGCCGCGGTCGTCCAGCACGTCGGCGACCAGGGCGACGAGACGGTCGTGGCCGACCGGGACGCCGAGGACGCGGCGGCCCTCAAAGCGATCGGCATCGACCTGGACGCGGTTCGTGCCGCGATCGAGGAGAACTTCGGCGCCGGCGCGCTCCACCTGCCGCGACCCGCCCCGAAGAAGCGGGGGATCTTCGGGAAGCTCTACTCGGGCGGCGGTGGCGGCCACACGCCGTTCTCCAGCCGGAACAAGAAGGTGCTGGAGCTGTCCCTGCGCGAGGCTCTGCGGCTGAAGCACAAGTTCATCGCGCCGGAGCACATCATGCTCGGCGTGATCCGCGAGGGCCGGGGGCTGGCCATGCAGATCCTCGCCGAGCAGGAGATCGACGTCGAGCGCCTGCGCACCGACCTGGCGCGCTCGCTGGAGGCCGGCGCGGTCACCTGAGACTGAGCCGCATCCCCGGTTCCGCGCTGCGCCGGAACCCCAGCGACCGGTAGAGCGGCTCGCCCTCGGCCGACGCCTTCAGGTCGACGGCGAGCACGCCGCGCTCGCGGAACCACGCGATCAGCGCGGTCATGCACCCTCGCGAATACCCTCGCCGCCGCATGTCAGGATCGGTCACGACGTTGTAGACGTAGCCGACCCGCCCGGCCGCGTTGAACGGATTCCCGAGCCGCTGCTCGATGCTCCCGAGCGCGCACGCCGCGAGCCCCTCGCGCTCCGGCCGATCCACCACGAATGCGGCCAGCGTCGAATCGGCCCGCCCCAGTCGCTCGATCAGTGTCCGGCGGGCCGGTTCATGCCAGTCGTCGTTCCAGTTCTCCGCTTCGAAAGTGCGCAGCATGACGCCACGAAGACGCACCAGTTCCGCGGCATCCGCCGGCGACGCGAGACGAATCATCACTCCCGGAAGTTAATCAACCGAGAGGCGTAGAACCACTTCTTTGTACGGCCCGGGCCCCGTCTACGTGGCCCGGGCAGCCCGTTCACGGCCGAGCGCCGCCGTCGTCACCGGCCCGGGAAGGCCGCTGAGCCCGGCCGCTGGGCCGGGCTCACGACGTACCCCTTGGGGGATCAATCGGTGTGCGGCAGTCGCGTCGCCGGAACCGTGCCGAGGCGACCCTTCTGGAAGTCCTCGAAGGCCTGCTGCAGTTCCGCCTTGGTGTTCATGACGAAGGGCCCGTAGTGGACGACCGGCTCCCGGATCGGCTGGCCGCCCATGATGAACAGATCGAGCTCGGTCTTAGCCTCCACGCGAATCGCGTCACCAGCGCCGAACGTCGCCAGCTGACCGAGTTTGATCGGCCGCAGGTCGGTGCCGGCCCAGCCCTCGCCGGAGAGCGCGTAGACCAGCGCGTTGTACGACGGCTGCCACGGCAGGTCGAGCCGCGCACCCGGCTGCATCGTCACATGAGCCAGGTTGATCGGCGTGAACGTCGAGCCCGGCCCCTCGTGACCGGCCACCGAGCCGGCGATGATGCGGATCAGCGCACCGCCGTCCGGCGTCGTGAGCAGCGCGGACGCCTTGCCACGAATGTCCTGGTACTTCGGGTCGATCATCTTGGCGGCGCGCGGCAGGTTCACCCAGAGCTGCAGGCCGTGGAAGAGGCCGCCGCTCGTCACCAGGTGCTCCGGCGGCGCCTCGATGTGCAGGATGCCGGAGCCGGCGGTCATCCACTGGGTGTCGCTGTTGGTGATCGAGCCGCCACCACCCAGCGAGTCCTGGTGGTCCATGATGCCGTCGATCATGTAGGTGACCGTTTCGAATCCCCGGTGCGGGTGCCACGGGGTGCCCTTCGGCTCACCCGGCGCGTAGTCGACCTCACCCATCTGGTCCAGGTGGATGAAGGGATCAAGTTCGGACAGTGGCACGCCGGCGAAAGCGCGGCGGACCGGGAAGCCCTCACCCTCGTAACCACTCGGCGCGGTCGTCAGGCGGCGAACCGGACGGTATTCCGTCGCGACCGGGTCCAGCTTCGGCAGACGCGGCAGAACAAGGACGTCATCGACGGTGATTGCAGGCATCTCAAGCCCTCCTGACTTCGAGGGCTTCAGCGTATCTCTTTCAAATCTGAAAGACCAGGGTTTAGCTTCAAAACTGAAGAAACGGTGACCGGCGTCATCCAGCGCGCGTCAGTGACGGCTTACCGGTGGCCGCCGCCGACGAGATCCAGGAGGGCGCTGAGAAGGCTCGGATTGGCAGCGATCGTCGCGGACGACTCGAAGCTGTGAGGCGACCCGTCGCGGTCGGTCGTCAGTGCGCCGGCTTCGCGGGCGATGACGACGCCGGCTGCGGTGTCCCATGGTTTGTTGGCCAGCATGACGACGGCGTCGACCTGGCCGGTGGCCAGCCACGCCAGGTCGATAGCGGCTGAACCATGCATACGGAGGCGCTGCACGTTCGCGGCAAGCTGCTGCGTGACGGCGAACCTGGCCCAGTTCTTCTCGGCGGCCCCTTGCCCGACGGCGTAGTCGCCGAGCACCACCACGGCGTCGCTGATCTGCCTCGTTGTGCTGACTGAGATGGGCCGGCCGTCGGCGTGGGCGCCACTGCCCTCGGCCGCGGAGTAGCGATTGCCGAGGAAGGGCAGGTCAATGACGCCGAGGACCGAGCAGTTCTCGGTGATCAGACCGAGCGAGACGGCACAGAGCGGGGAGCCGTGGACGAAGTTGACGGTGCCGTCGACCGGGTCGAGCGCCCACACCAGCCCGTCCGTCATGCCGCTGAGCCCGTGCTCCTCGCGCAAGAAGCCGATCTCCGGGGTGTGCTGGGCGAGGAATGTGCGGACCTGGTCCTCGATGGCGTAGTCGACCTCGCTCGCCATCTCCCGATCACCCTTGGCGGTCAGTACGCCCGGTTGCATGGTGCGCATGGTCTTTCGCGCCAGGTCGATCGCCTGATGTGCAACCGGCAGGAGGTCTGTGTAGTCCGTCATCGAAGCTGGCCGCCGGTCCAAAGCTCCTCGAAGGTGCGCTCGAAGACCGGATACAGCCCGGCAGTGGGCCATCGTCTCTTGATCACCATCGTGGGAGCCTCGACGCCTCGGGAATGTGGAAGGTAGGGCTGCGCGACACAGACGGCATCATCGATCAGCACGATGTTTACACGGATGGTCTGGTCATAGGTGGCCACCTCGATGCGATCCCGAGTCTCGGCCGGGAGACGGTCACGCACTCGCAGGATGCCTTGGAGATTGAGCGTCGTCAGGGAGCCGAGGTGCCCGGGGGTCATGCCCTCCTCGGTCTCGCGCTGGCGGATGGCGGTGCCCACGCCCGACCGCACAAGATCACGGTGTCGATGTACGGCGCGAGTCCTGAAACCGCGTACGCGCTGACCAAGACGAAGAGTGCGTTCAAGAACACCTACGCGGGCCTCGTGGCCGCCGCGGAGGCGGAGCTACCGGTCGAGGTCACGATCATCATCACGAAGCACAACATCGAGGAGCTGGACGAGATGCGCGCCTTGGTGCGCGACCTCGGCTTCCCTTTCAAGGAGTTCGGGTCGATCTCGCCGACCTACACCGGCAGCGGCTCGACCCTCGACTCGCAGACGCCCGGCTATCTGGACAAGTCCGCGATCTTCCAGGGCTGCCTGGCCGGGCACACCAGCTTCCACGTCGACCCGCACGGCAACGCGACCATGTGCAAGGTCGGCCGGGAGAACCCGCTCCATCTCATCACCGAGGGGCCTGAAGCCCTCTTGCGTCTGCCGGAGATCGCAGACGCCCAAATGCTTCGCACGGGTGGATGTTCCGGCTGCAAGCTGTCGTCCACCTGCCGGGTATGCCGACCTATGGCGAAGGTGTACCAGGCGGCGAAGGCACCACTGAGTTACTACTGCCAGCACGGGAACAAGGAGGAATCATGAGCCCGACCCCGGTTCAGATCACGCGCCGTCCCGAGGCGACCGCTGCCACGACCTCAGCGCTGCCGCAGCACCGCCAGCCGGAGCCGACCGGCATCGTCATCACCACGGTCGAGCAGGTCTCCGCGGGCAACCAGCGCGGCTGCGGCGACGACAACCCGTACAACTGACCATCCGCCAATCCTGATTGAGCGTCCCGGCCGTCGTCGTGCCATAGGCGAGGCGGTCCGGGACGCCGCCAGCCGCCGAGGACCGAACCTTGTCGCCCACACGAATCGCCTACTGGCAACTGCCACCCTCTGTCCGATACCGCATCGGCGCAGTCATCGGCCTCGTCACCGCCGCTGACCCGGCGACCGAGGGATTCAACAGCTCGGTTGCCGCACGCCTGCAAACCCCCGACGGGCGGTACTTCCTCAAGGCCCTACCGGTCGAGCACCGCTGGGCTTGGACTCAGGAACGGGAGGAGCAGGTCGCGCCGCACGTTGAAACCGTGGGCGCCAGTCTGATCGCCCGCATCGTCGAGGATGCCTGGGACGTTCTGATCTTCGACGCGCTCGACGGGCACCACGCGGACTATTCGCCTCACTCGAAAGACCTCGGGCACGTGGCCCGGCTCATCGAACGCATCGGCGAGCTGCCTTGCCCGAACACTTCGCTCCGGCTGGCTGAGCAGCGGCTCGCCGCGTACACCAGCGAGGATCAGCTCCATCACTTCGTGGGCGCGAGCCTGCTGCACACCGACCTGAATCCCGCCAATGTGATCGTCGGCGGCGACGAGGCCCGGATCGTCGATTGGGGCTGGGCGACCCGTGGCGCGGCGTGGCTCGATGCCGCCTACTGGGTGAGCTGGCTGATCGCCGCCGGTCACGACCCGGAGCAGGCCGAATGGTGGGCCGAGCAGGTGCCGGCCTGGCAGACCGCAACTATCGAGGGCGTGACGGCCTTTGCCGAGGCCAACGCGACGATGTGGGCGGAGATTGGCGCCGGCAGCACCGATCCGTGGACGCGCGGGATCATGACCGCGTCGGAGGCCTGGCGTCAGTACCGGCGAGGAGCGGCGCCGGCACTCACATCTTCCTGATCTTGGCGAAGGCCCGGCCGATCACGGCCAGCTCCTCGTCGTCGAGGTGATCGATGAAACTTCTGCGGACGGTTTCCAGGTGGGCCGGGGCGGCCTCGCGCAGCGCGGTCAGCCCCTGGTCGGTCAGCACGGCCTCGAAGCCGCGCTTGTCGTCGGGGCAGCTGACCTTCTCCACCAGGCCTCGCTTGATCATGGAGTTGATCTGGTAGGTGACCCGGCTCGGCGAGAACACCATGCGGTTGGCCAGCTCGCCCATCCGGATCCGGCGGCCCGGCGCCTCGGCGAGCGCGACGAGGACGTGATAGTCGTTCATGCTCAGCCCGGTCGCGGCGCGCAGCTCGTCCTCGAGGGTCGTGTGCAGTGCCCACGAGCTCTCGATGAACGCGCGCCAGTGCTGCAACTGGGTGTCGCTGAGCGGTTCGGCCATGGTCAGCACCGTACTCCTTCAAATCTGAAACTTCAAATCTGAAAGACAAACTATCTAGTACGTCTCAGCGGAGTCCCGTGCGCGGGCGCGAGCGAGCCCCCGATCGACAGCGCTCCGCGCCCACCGGTCGGCGGGGTGAGCGCCGGCCGACAGCACTCCCGCTCGCCGGTCGGCTGGGTCAGCGCCGGCCGACAGCGCTCCCGCTCACCGGTCGGCGGGGCGAGCCGCGGTCGTCCGCCGACTCCGGCCGTTGCCGTGACCTCCGCGAAGCCGAGCGCCGACGTTCCGCCGCCCGCAGGCGCGCTACGACGACGTACCGGCAAGTCGGTGAACCCTGACCACAGCGGACCGGAAACCGGAAAGCGAAAAGCCGGCCCCGGAGGGCCGGCCTTTCCGCAATGCTCGCCTTCGTCCGAAGGCCGGCCGCCGTGCGCTCGGCGGCCGTTGCTCCTGAAGGGGTCTCTAGAAGGACCCGAACCGCTCGAAGGCGGGCAGCGCCCCGAGCGAAACCGTCAGCTCGACCGGGTGGTGCACCGGCGCGGCAACCGTGAAGCGGGCGCCGAACGGGTCGCGGAGCTCGGCGAACTCGGTCAGCCCCGCCTCGGCCGGCTCGGAGATCAGCGCGCCGCCGAGCCGCTCGCAGCGGTCCGCCGCCTCGGCGATGTCCTCGACCTGGAAGGCCGTGCGCCACCAGGCGCCGCGGAAGCCCGGGGTCAGGCCGGCGATGGCGTCGTGGGCCTGGTTGAGCCACTCGCCCACACCGAAGTCGTGGCGCAGCAACCAGCCGAACGCGGACCCGTAGAACAGCGCCGCGGCGTTCGGGTCGTCAGTGATCAGTTCCGGCCAGGACATGGTGCCCGGCTCGCCGCCCGCCTGCGCCCCCGCGAAGTCGGCGGGCTCCCACAGGCCCAGCACCGCGCCGGCCGGGTCGGTGACGATCGCGCGGCGGCCGCCGTGCGCCTCGGCCGGGTGGCTCAGGCAGGAACCGCCGGCCAGCGCGACCTGCTCCAGCGTCTCGTCGAGAGACGGCGTGCTCAGGTGGGTCAGCCACCCGTCCGGCCGCTCCGCCTGGCTGCGGGTGAGGCCCGCGACGGCACGTCCGCCCAGCTTGAAACGATCACCGGCTGACTCCCAGCCGAACAACTCTCCGTAGAACTGTGCCGCTCGCGCAGGGTCCGCGCTCGCCAGCTCCACCCAGTTGGGTGTCAGTGGTGCATAGCCTCTGATCCGCATGTGCCGCTCCAGTATGGACGTCCCCAGTTGCTTGAGCACTCTACGGCACTGATAACGCTTCGTCACCACCGGACGGTTCATTGTCCGGTTTAGAGCAGAATTAAACTACTGAACGTAGTTAGTCGAGTGGTGAAGGTGATCCTCGCCGACCAATATGCGCATATGTGAATTTCCGTTGGCTCCGGGCACGCTCCCGGCTCGCATCGAGAGCACGCGCGGTCACTCTCTGTTGAGCAACATCTCGAACCAGACCGTGGAGCCACGGACCGTGGGATCGGTGCCCCACGAGTCGCTGAGCTCCTCGATCAGGCCGAGGCCGCGGCCGCGGCTCGCGAGCGCGTCGGTCCGCGCCCGGATCACGCTGCCCCGGGTGCCGGTGTCGGCCACCGAGACGAGCAGCCGCTCCGCGTTCAGGTCGATGTGCACCTGCGCCGGGGTGCCCGCGTGCAGCAGCGCGTTCGTCGTCAGCTCACTGGTGCAGAGGATCGCCGCGCCGATGACCGGCTCGGGCACCTGCCACTCGCGCAGGCGCGTGCTCATCCACTGCCGGACCCGGCTCGGGCCGGTCGGCTCGGCCGCCACGTGCATCGTCGCGGCACGGCTCATCGCCAGCGCGTGCTCGACCGCGAGCACCGCCACGTCGTCGTCGGTGGTGCCCTCGACCGCGGCGGTGGCCAGCGAGCACATGTTGCGCGGGTCGCCGCTCGCCGACCCGGCAGCGGCCGCGACCAGAGCGTCCAGCCCCGTGTTCAGCGGATGACCGCGGCGCTCGACGACCCCGTCGCTGTACATCAGGATCGTGTCGCCCGGCTCCAGCACCAGCGAGCCGGTCTGCCAGCGGCCGCCCAGCCCGAGCGGGGCGCCCGGCGGCACCTTCACCAGCTCGGCGGTGGCGGGCTCGCCGCCCAGCCCGGCGCGGCGCAGCACCGGCGGCGGATGCCCGGCGCTGGCCAGGGTGACCGTGCCGTCCGACGGGTCGAGCACGCCGTAGACGACGGTCACGAAGATCTCCTCGTTCCGCGACTCGGCGCCCAGCGAACCGACCAGCCTGTCCAGCCCGGCGAGCACGCTCGGCGGGGCCGGATCGGTCAGCGCGAGCGCCCGCAGCGCGGCCCGGACCTGACCCATCACCGCCGCCGCGCGCACGTCGTGCCCGGCCACGTCGCCCAGCACCATCGCCAGCCGGCCGTCGGTCAGCCGGAACGCGTCGTAGAAGTCGCCGCCCGCCGCGTTGCCGTCGACACCCACGTCGTAGCGCGCGGCGATGCGGAACGTGTCCAGCTCGGGCAGATGCTCCGGCAGCATGCTGCGCTGCAGCAACTGGGCGGTGCCGTGCTGCGCCTCGAACCGCCGGGCCCGCTCGGCGGCCTGGGCGACCAGCTCGGCGGCAGCGCGCAGCAGCGCCCGCTCGGCGGGCAGCCAGACGTGCGCCCGGCGGAAACCCATGGTCAGGGCGCCCCGCACGGACGCGGTGCGCAGGGGGAGAGCAGCCAGGGACCGCACCCGGCGCTCGTGCCTGTCCTGAGCGACAGCGGCCAGCGGCTCACCGTCCGCCACGAACGTCGCCCGGCCCGTCTCCGCCGCCGCGACCAGGGGCGCTGACGGATCCGGGCCGACCCGTCGCCAGACCGGGGGCAGGCGCTCGTCGGCCTCGTCGAGCATCTCGCCGCGGATCCGCCGCACGAAACGGTAGGAGTTGCCGTCGTCGACGGCGAGCACACAGTGATCGAGGTCGAAGGAGGCCATCGCATACGTCAGGACGACGCGCGTGACGTCGTCGATCGTCAGGGCTCCGGCCAGCCGCGCGGTCAGCTCGCCGAGACTCTGCAACCGGTGCACCACCTGGGTGGTCTCGGCCGCCACGGTCAGCACCCCGGCGATCGCGCCGCGCGAGTCGCGCACCACCGAGTGCCCGCGGGTGTAGAAGGCCGGATCCGCCCCGCCGGGCCGCAACGTCACCTGGCTCTCCGGCTCCAGCACCGGCTGACCGGTGCGGAACACCCGGCCGATCACGTCGCTCATCCCGGGCTGATCCCAGGCCTCGCCGAACGCCTCCGTCGCGGGCCGGCCGAACGCGATCGGGTGCCGGCCGCCCAGCACCTTCGCGTAGGCGTCGTTGTAGAGCACCACGCACGCGGGGCCGGTGAGCAGCATCATCGGGACCGGCGACTCCAGCAGGAGATCGACGGCGGCGCGCACCGAGGTGTCCCAGCGATCGATCGGGCCCAGCGACGTCTGCGACCAGTCGAAGGCATGCACCAGAGCAGCGCATCCCTTCGCGCCCGCGGGCTGAACGGGCAGCGTGGAGACCGCTGGCGGGGGTGCCGCTGCCGAGCCGACCATGCGGAAAGCCTATCCCGTGTGGGCCGTTTGTACGATGCCGCACCGGCCGTCCGTCCGAATCTTGACGGTGTGCGACGAACCGTCCCCGCGTGGCGTGACGGTATGTGATCATCAAAGGCTGCCTGCGTGTTCCTTGATCATTTATAGTCCTGGCCGTGAGTGAACGGCCGCGTGGCACAGGGCAATCCCTTCCGATCCGGGTGCCCGGGCAGGGGACAGAGACGCCGGTCGAGGACGTGCTCGCCGAACGACGCTACGCCGAGCTCGACGGCTGGTCGCAGTCGGCCGAGACGGTCACGATGCCGGCGGTCGCACCCGATCCGTACCCGGCCGCCCCGAGACGGCGGCTGGTGGTGGCGGCATCGGAGATCGTCACTGAGCCGCCGTCCTCCGCTCTTCACGAACATTCCGACCTTTCGCGTACGCCGCCGGCACGCCCCGCACGGCGCCGCGTCGCCGTCCTCGCGGGCGCCGGCCTCGCCGTGCTGCTGCTCGGCGGCGGCGTGTTCGCGCTGGCGGGCGGAGACGGCGAGCCGCCGGTCGCCGGCGCTCCCGTGACGACCGGCGTCGTGACCACCGCCGCCGAGGAGCACCCGGTGCGGACCGTCGAGCCCGTGACCACGGAATCGGTCCGGTCCACCGGCCCGTCGGCCTCGCCGGCGCCGAGCCGGTCCGCAGAGCCCTCCGCCTCGCCGTCCGGGTCACCGGCGCCGGTGGTGAAGGTCGGGCACGGCACGCGGCCGATCATGAGGACGCCCACCGCCGGCCCGACCAGGACGACCGCGCCGCCGGAGCCGTCGCTGTCGGCCGTCTACCACTACGACGACGCCGGACACTCGGGATCGGTGCAGGTCGTGAACAGCGGGAACGGCGCTGCGACCGGATGGACCGTGACGCTGACCGTGGCCGGCGCGGAGACCGTCTCGGTCGGCTCGGGAGCGGTCTCGGTGTCGCAGTCCGGGTCGGTGGTGACGTTCCGGCCAGCCGGCGGGACGGTGCCGGCCGGCGGATCGGTGAGCTTCGGGTTCTCGCTGGACGAGGAGCCGGCGAGCGCGCCGGGCGGATGCGCGATCGACGGGGTCGCCTGCTCCTGACGGCCCGCCCCGCACTTCTCGCCGTCTGACTGGGATCGCCGTTGGGCGGGGATCGCTGTCCGGCGGGGATCGTGCTTTCCGGTCACCGCGTCGTCGATCTTCGAATGTCGCCGGGCGTTCGCCGGCACGATGTCTCGTCGGAAGCGGGTCGTGCATCGGAGTCCTAAGGTTCGGTGGGAACGACGAGACCGGAGGGCAGCGGATGACCGGCGACGGGCTGAGCCGTGGACTCAGCGACATGTGGCGATCCCTGGTGCTCAATGTGCCAGTCGCACTGGCGTTCCTCGCCGTGCTGCTGATCGGCTGGCTGCTGGCCCGCCTGGTCCGCACGATCACGGCGAAGGCGCTGCGCCGCGTCGGGCTGGACCGGGCCGTCGAGCGCGGCACGGCCGGCCGCCTCCTGCGCGGCACCGACCCGATCGCGCTGCTGGCCCGGCTCGCCTACTGGGCCGTGCTGCTGATCGCCTTGCAGCTCGCCTTCGGCCTGTGGGGTCCGAACCAGGTGAGCACCCTGCTCAACGCCCTCATCGCGTGGCTGCCGCAGGCCTTCGTCGCGATCGTGATCGTGGTGGTCGCGGTGGCCGTGGCCGGCGCGGCGCACGACCTGATCCGCAACGCGCTCGGTGATCTCGGCTACGCACGGGTGATCGCCAAGGTGGTCGCGGCCGTGATCGTGACCCTCGGCGTGATCGCTGGGCTGGACCAGGTCGGCATCGCCACCTCGGTCACCCGCCCGCTCCTGATCACGGTCCTGGTCACCGTCGCCGGGGTGATCATCGTGGGGGTCGGCGGCGGGCTGGTCCGGCCCATGCAGCAGCGCTGGGAGGGCTGGCTGGACCGCGCGGCCGTGGAGTCCGCCGCGATCCGCGAGCAGGCCCGCGCCTTCGCCGAGGAGCGTGCCCGCCAGGCCGCCGCCCGCGCCGAGGAGGAGCGCCGCGCGGAAGAGGCTCGCAGGGCTGAGGAAGCGCGTCGCGCCGAGGAGGCCCGCAAGGCGGAGGAAGCGCGTCGCGCCGAGGAGGCCCGCAAGGCTGAGGAGGCCCGTCGCGCCGAGGAGGCCCGCAAGGCTGAGGAGGCTCGCCAGGCGGAAGAAGCCCGCCGGGCGGAGGAGGCGCGGCAGGCCGAGGAGCGGCGCCGGGCGGAGGAGGCCCGCAAGGCCGAGGAGGAGCGCCGCCAGGCCGAGGAGGAGCGCCGCGCGGCCGAGGCCCGCAGGCTGGAGGAGCAGCGACTCGCCGAGGCCCGCCGCCGCGACGAGCAGCGTCGTGCCGAGGAGGTTCGCCGGGCCGAGGCCGAGCGCCGGGCGGAGGAGACCCGCCGGGCCGAGGAGGGGCGCCGCACCGAGGAGGCGCGTCGCGCCGAGATCGAGCGCAGCGCCCGGGCCGCCGGGGAACGCAGGCCCGCAGCCGGGCGCCGATCCGCCGATCCGGGAGAGCCCGAGGACGAGGCGACACAGGTCATCGCCACGCCGGAGGAGGACGCGCTGCACTTCATCCCCGGCTTCGGTCACGACGACACCGGGCGCGGTGGATCTTCCGGGCCGGTCCCGGGCTCGGGGGAGACCACCGTGCTCACCCCGGGCAGGCGGCCGTCGGCGGGATCCTCCGAGGAGTTCCCGGGCGACGATTCGGTGACCGTTCACGGGGCGGCCGCGAGCTCCGGCGACAGCGGGACGACCCGGCCCGGCGGGCCGGCGGAGGACGAGACCACGGTGATCACGCAAGGGCCGGGGGACGAGACGACGACCGTCCTGCCGTCACCGGGGCCGGATCGGGCAGTGGTGATCGACACCGACGACGAGGAGCAGACCCAGGTGGTGCCACTTCCCGACTCGACCGGCAAGGACGGCGGGCCGGCGAAAGGCTAGGGCCGGCGCCGCGATGCGGCGCCGGCCCTGTTCGGCGGGTGACAACTTGCTGCCCCGGCCGCGGACGACGGATGGGCTGTTCCGGCCCATCGGTCCGCTGCCGGGCCGATGAACGGTCTGGTGGATCGGACGACGAGTCCGGACCGAGGAACGGTCCGGTGGATCGGCGAGGGCCGGGCCGCGATCTGCCGGCGGCCCGACCGGCTCACCGGTGGGTCAGCGGCCGGCGGGGAGCGTGCGGGCCAGCTCGCAGACGGCGAGGAGACGCCGGAGGACCCAGTCGTTCTCGGACCAGTCGATCTCGCCCTCGGGGGCGACCCAGCCGTGCTGGAAGGCGGCGTCGCGGACACCCTCGGCGTACGCGGCGAGCAGGATCGCGGTCAGCGGACGCGTGTCGGCGCCGAGGCTGTCCCGGACGCCGGCGGCGTGCTGGTCGATCACGGACATCAGGCCCGGCGACGACTGGACGGCGGCGAGACCGCTGACACCGACAGCGGCGGTGAGGTCCGCGAGCGAGGCGTGCGCGGAACGGAGGGCGGCGCGGGCAGCGGAGTTGTTGAACAGGCCATTCATGAGAAGAAAGTTACGGACGCCAGGGTGACGAAAGGTTTCCCGAACCGGTGCAGCTCGGTTGACACCTCTGGGGCCGCGGCGCGCGCTCCCGGCCTCGAGGATCGAACCCGTGGCGTTCGGGAGCGGGGCGACCGGGGTAGGAGAGGCGAGGGTTCCGACGAGGGAGAAGGTGTCATGACGGGGGCGGAGAACGGTGCGTCCGGCGGAGCGGTGCAGCCGGAGAGCAACGGGACGGGCGGCGCGACGCGGACGGAGAACGGCGGGCCCGGCCCGGTGTCGCGGGTCGGTGACGGTGGGCCGGACGAGGCGCATCGGCGTCCGGCGGGATTGGACGACGTGACGGTGCAGGCGCTCGGGAAGCTCAGCGAGGCGCTGGAGACGGTGGAGCGCGTGCGTGGTCACCTGTACTCGCTGCATCAGCTCACCGGGACCGCGGACTTCATGCTGGACGAGGCCGTGTCGCTGTTCAGGGAGGGCGGGCACAGCGCGATCGCCGAGCGGATCGAGCGGGAGCTGATCGGGCGCAACGTGATTCCGGGGCGCTGGACCTTCCAGATCGTCGAGGAGTTCGACGACGGGTACTACAGCGAGTTCCGGCAGGTGGAGCGGGATGCCCGGGACGAGTTCGCCGAGGGACGCCGGCACCTCTACGAGGCCGAGCTCAAGGAACGCCGCCGCACGCACGGCCGCCACGGACACGAGGCGCTGCCGGACGGAACCGGCACGGCGTGAAGGCCCTGCGGGGTGGATCCGGCACAGCGTGAAGGCCCGGCCCGCGCAACCGGCCGGAGGAGCTGGGGCGGCAGGCGCGGGCGTGGATGAGGGCGGGTAGCACCGCGGCCACCACCTGCGAGCAGGGGTGGCCGGGAGCACGACCGCCGGAGTCTTACTCCGCGTAGTCGGCGGCCTCGGGCCGGCGACGCTGGGCGTCGTCGGCCACGATGACCGTCGCGACCACGAGAGCGACGACGACGGCGAAGAACCACGAAGCGTCTTCGATGAGCTTGGCGGCCAGCGGGGCCTGGAAAGCGGCTAGGAAGAAGCCCACCCAGGCGAGGCGGCGCTGACGTTCAGAGAGAAATCCGGCAGATCGCACCCGGAAATTCTGGCGCGATAAGTCCGCTTCGCCGTCACCCGTTCGGCCGATTCTCCGTTGTCCGATCGTGCCCTCAGCATTGCGTCCCATCCGCTCAACCGCTGTCGTGATCGGCGCATCCGCGCTGGTGGGAGCCATTATGATGGGTCCGTGGCGCCGAACCCCCCAGGTGACCGCTCCGACACCTTCCGTGACCGAGCGGGTCCAGTCCGGTCCGCTGCTGGACCGGACCGGCGCCTGGCTCACGGTGACCGACGCGGCGAGCCGGGTCCAGGTGCGCACGGCGTCCCTGCCGGGCCTGCTCTACCGGGTGAGCTCCGCGCCGGATGCGGGGGTCGCACCGGTCGTGACCCGGCGCGGTGGCCGCGTTGCCGTGAGCTTGCGCGCTACGGGGAGTGACGGTTTGGACGAGGTGCGCATCGTGCTGAACCGCGAGGTCCGCTGGGACATCCGGCTGCCGGCCGGAGCGGGGGAGCAGCAGCTGAACCTGCGGGACGGCCGGGTGAGCCGGGTCGAGCTGGGGGCGTCCGGGCTGGCCGAGATCGGGCTGCCGGAGCCGGAGGGCACGATGCCCGTGACGTTCACCGGCGGGGTGGGCACCGCGATCCTGACCGCGGGGGCGGGCCGGGCGTGCGCGATCCCGTGCCGGCGCCGGGTGCGACCGGCAGCGCCGTTCCGGATCCGGCTGGACCGCGGCGCCGGGTCGGTCGTCACGCCGTGGGTCATGAGCAACGGGACGCCTGCGGGCGAGGTCCTCCAGGAGGACGGCTGGCGCCGGGCCGCCGATCGGTACGAGGTCCGCGCGGCGGCCGGGATGGGCGGTGTGATCCTTCGCCGGAACGGGCCGGCCCGGGACCGAACGCCCTGATCACTGCGGTCCGCTGGGTCCCACGGTGCTGGGCCGCACGTCGTCGCCGGGCTGGTTGCCGGTGTCGTTGTCGTTCGGCTCGTTCTGCCCGTCGGTGTCCCAGGTGGCCATGGCCTGCTTGAGGTCGCTCAGCGGCAGCTTCTCTTCGTCGCGCCAAACGCCTTCGGGTCGATCAGTCATGACTTCGGCGTACCCGCGCGATGGCCCGCGAAACGGCAGCCCGGCGGCGGATTGAGGAGCGCGGGCTCACGGCGTACGCGCAAAGGGGGTTGATCGCAAAGCGACGGCCGCCCCGCGGGACGGCCGTCTCGACGAGAGGACGGGGTGATCAGGCACCGGGACGGTCGACCTGGCCGCGCCACGCGCCGGTCGTAATGCCGCCGCGGCTCTCGATGAACTCCTTGAAGCGGTGCAGATCGCCCTTGACCCGGCGGTCGACGACGCCGAGCTTGTCGCCGGCGGTCTCCACGAAGCCCTGCGGGTCGAAGTCGATCTGGACCGTGACCCGGGTGTGCGTGTCGTCCAGGCGGTGGAACGTGACGACGCCGGCCTGCTTCTCGCCCTCGGTGGCGGTCCAGGCGACGCGCTCGTCCGGGAGCTGCTCGGTGATCGTCGCGTCGAATTCGCGCTCGATCCCGGCGATCTTGGTCTTCCAGTGCGTGTGGGTGTCGTCGAGCTGCTTGATCTCCTCCACGCCCTCCATGAAGCGCGGGAACTCCTCGAACTGGGTCCACTGGTCGTAGCAGGTGCGGACCGGGACGTTGACGTCGACGAACTCGGTGACCGTGCTCACGTGGTTCCTCCTTCTCCGCTCGCGTGCCATGCCTCGGCGGTGTTCACGAACGTCCTGCCCTCGGGCAGCGACGCGATGCGCCGCAGGACATCGTCGGGAGCGCTCATACTGCGCGCTGACGCCTCCAGCGCCTCGCGGTCGCCCGGGAAGGCGTTCCTGCCGAGGAAGCTCCCGAACCGGCTCATCGCCTCGCCCTGGGCGCTGCCCACACCGTTCGGGATGCCCCGGCCGAAGTCGCCGTTGGGCGCGATGGTGACCCGCGGCTGGTCTTCACCGGCCGGTTCGGGCGTATGCCATTCTTCTGCGCGGCCACCGGCGACGCCTTGCAGGCTGCCCCGCACCTCCTGGGCCATCTGCTCGTCGAGCACCGTGCCGTGCTTGCTGTTTCCCCGTTCCATGATTGCGGGGTGCCCTCGCCGTTGGGGGCTAAACGTGGCTAACGTGCGAATGTGGACACGGTTGATGCGGTGATCGTCGGTGCTGGGCACAACGGATTGGTGGCAGCGAATCTGCTGGCCGACGCGGGGTGGTCGGTCCGGGTGCTGGAGGCGACGGGTGATCCCGGTGGGGCGGTGCGATCCGGCGAGATCACCGCGCCCGGTTACCTGTCGGACCTGTTCAGCGCGTTCTACCCACTCGGTTACGCCTCGCCGGTGCTGCGCGAGCTGGAGCTGGAGCGGTTCGGGCTGAGCTGGGCGCACGCGCCGAACGTTTTCAGTCACCTGCTGCCCGACGGGCGGGCCGCCACGGTGAGCCGTGACCTGCGGGCGACGATGGCGTCGATGGAGGCGTTCGCGCCCGGCGACGGCGAGAAATGGCTTTCCGCGTACGACGACTGGGCCGCCGTCTCCCCTCGCATGCTGGAGGCGATCCTTCGCCCGTTCCCGCCGGTCCGGACCGGCCTGGGCCTGGTGCGGCAGCTGGGCACCGGCGAGACGCTGCGGCTGGCGCGCCGGCTCGTGCTCTCCGCGCGGGAGCTGGGCTCCGAGCTGTTCGCCGGTGAGGGGGCGCGGGTGCTGCTCGCCGGCTGCGCGCTGCACACCGACCTGTCGCCGGAGGAGGCCGGCGGCGGGGTCTACGGCTGGCTGCTGTCCATGCTCGGGCAGGAGGTGGGCTGGCCGGTGCCGGTCGGTGGGGCGGGGAAGCTGACGTCCGCGCTGGTCGACAGGCTGCGCTCGCGGGGCGGTGAGATCGTCTACCAGGCACCGGTGAGCCGGGTGCTGGTGGCGCGCGGGCAGGCGATGGGCGTCCGGACCGCGGACGGGCGGGACTGGCGGGCCCGCCGCGCGGTGATCGCGGACGTGCCGGCGCCGGCGCTCTTCCTCGACCTGGTCGACGAGCGGTGGCTGCCCGGGCGGATGCTGGAGGACCTCGCGCACTTCCGCTGGGACGGGGCGACCGTGAAGGTCGACTGGGCCCTCTCCGGCCGGATCCCGTGGAAGAACCCGGAGGTCGCCGGCTCCGGCACGGTGCACCTCGGCGCGGATCTCGACGGCCTGACGCGGTACGCCGCGAAGATCGCCACCGGGGAGGTTCCCGACCACCCGTTCCTGCTCTTCGGGCAGATGACGACGTCTGATCCCTCGCGGTCACCGGAGGGGACGGAGAGCGCGTGGGCCTACACCCACCTCCCGCACCGCAGGGACTGGCCGGCCGACCAGATCGCGGCGCACGTCGAGCGGATGGAAGCGGTCGTCGAGGAGCAGGCGCCCGGGTTCCGCTCGCTGATCGTGGGACGCAACGTCTTCGCTCCCGGCGACCTGGAGCGGGAGAACCCGTCCCTCGTGGGCGGCGCGCTCGGCGGGGGGACGTCGGCGGCGTTCCAGCAGCTGTTCTTCCGGCCGATCCCGGGGCTGGGGCGCGCGGACACGCCTGTCGACCGCCTGTTCATGGGCAGCTCGTCGGCGCACCCCGGGGGTGGCGTGCACGGGGCGCCGGGCGCGAACGCGGCCCGGGCGGCGCTGGCCCGGGACCGCGGGCTGACCGGCGACGCGTACCGGATGGTGATCAGCGGCCTGCAGCGGGCGATCTACCGGTAGGGGCGGCGTCCTGCCGGTGGGGGCCGAGCCCCTGCCGGCAGGAGCGTCAGGCCCGTGACTCGGCGATGTCGGCGAGGCGGCGCAGGGCTTCGACGTTGCGCTGGTGCAGCACCAGGTCGTTGATCTTGTTGCGGACCCAGAGCAGGGGACCCGACTGGAAGTCCTCGTGCATCACGACCCGGGTGCGGTTTCCGGCCTCCGGCTCCAGGACGATGTTGACGATCGCCTCGCCCAGCGGCCACAACCCGGCCCGGATCTTGAGCTGCCGATCGGGGACGCACTCCAGGACGGTCGAGGAGTCGTGCAGCGAGAGCGGCCACGGGCCGGCCTTGTGGTGCAGGCGGGAGCCGACCTTCGGCCAGGACTCCTCGACGTTGCGGATGTGGGTGGTGCCGACCACCCAGTCGCTGTACGTCCAGCCGTCGGCGAGGACGGCGAAGACGCGCTCGGGCGGGGCCTGGATGGTGCGGGTCACGATAGCCACCCTGTTGTCTTACCCGGCGGATCCGCGTCGTAACGGCCGCGGTGCACGACGCGGGCCGGAGCCGTCGCCGGCGGGAGCCGTCCGCCACGGCGAGCACCGTGCCGGGCCGGTGGCTGAGCGCGAACCACCGGTCGTGACTGGTCGGGATGTTTACGCTGGAGGTCGACGGGCAACGAAACACGCCGTTGTCACCGTTGCTTTTCCCGTCGCCTTAGGAGACCCCGTGCGGATTGCGATGATCTCCGAGCACGCCAGCCCGCTCGGCGGGGGCGACCAGCACGCCCACGTCGCCGACCTGTCCAAGGCGCTCGCCGATCTCGGGCACGAAGTGCGGGTCTACACCCGCCGGACCGATCCCGGCCTCGTCGAGGTCGCCCCGGGCACGGACGGCGTGCGGGTCATCCAGATCACGGCCGGCCCGCCCCGCCCCGCGCCCTCCGAGGAACTGCTCCCGCACATGGCGGAGTTCGCCCGCCGGCTCGAGGAGCACTGGCAGCGCGACGGCTGGACGCCGGACGTCGTGCACGCCCACTACTGGACCAGCGGCCTGGCCGCGGTCACCGCAGCCAAGCAGCTCAACATCCCGGTCGTGCAGTCGTTCCACGAGATCGGCGCGATCCAGCCGAGCACCGCCGGCCCGTCGCGCACCGGTTACGAGCGGGCGCTGGGCCGCGCCGTCGACCGGGTGGTCGCGCAGAGCCAGGACGAGTTGCTCGGCCTGGTCCGGATCGGGGTGCCGCGGGCCCAGCTGACCGTCGTCCCGGCCGGCGTCGACAGCGAGCGGTTCACCCCGGAGGGGCCGGCCGCGCCGCGCGACCCGGAACGCCCGCGCATCCTGTCGGTCGGCAAACTCGTCGAGCACAAGGGGTACGGCGACGTCATCCAGGCGATGCGCTACGTCCCCGGCGCCGAGGTGGTCGTGGTCGGCGGCCCGCCGGCCGATCAGCTCAGCGGTGACCCGGGCGCGAAGTCGCTGCGCGCGCTGGCCGAGAAGTTCCAGGTCGCCGACCGGTTCCGGCTGGTCGGCGCGGTGCCGCACCGGGACATGCCGAGCTGGTACCGATCGGCCGACCTGCTGGTCGCCGCGCCGTGGCAGGAGCAGTTCGAGCAGTCCGCGCTGGAGGCGATGGCCTGTGGCGTGCCGGTGATCGGCACCGCGGTCGGCGGGCTGACCGAGACCGTCGTCGACGGCCTGACCGGCGATCTGGTGCCGGCCCGCGACCCGCGGGCGCTGGGCGGCGCGGTCCGCCGGCTGATCAACGACAAGGTCCGGCGATTCACGTACGCGACGGCGGCGCTCGACCGGGCCCGTCAGGCGTACTCGTGGAAGCGGGTGGCCGCGCAGGTCGGCTCGGTCTACTCAGCGGTCACCGGGCTGCGCCGGCCGGCCGAGGCGGAACCGGAAGCGGTGGCCTGAGTCCTACTCCTCCATCCACCGGTTGGTGGATGGAGGAGCTCGCTCGCTGGTCGATTCGCGGCGCCCGCTGGTCCGCGACGCTGAATGCATGGCAGTCATCGAGGTCAGCAACCTCAGCAAACGTTACGGGGACACGGTCGCGGTGCGCGACGTGTCGTTCGCCGTCGAGCCCGGCGAGATCTTCGGCATTCTGGGCCCGAACGGCGCCGGTAAGACCACCACCGTCGAGTGCGTCGCCGGGCTGCGGACGCCGGACAGCGGCGACATCACGGTGCTCGGCCGCTCGCCGCGCGATCCCGCGCTGCGCGCCGAGGTCGGGGTGCAACTCCAGGAGTCCCAGCTCCAGGAGAAGCTGACGGTCCGGGAAGCCCTCGATCTCTACAGCGCGTTCTACCGCGACCCGGCCGACTGGCGGGCGCTCGCCGCCGAGCTCGGTCTCGCCGACAAGCTGCGTACGCCGTACGGGAAACTCTCCGGGGGTCAGAAACAGCGTCTCTCGATCGCCCTGGCGCTGATCGGCAACCCGCGGGTCGCGATCCTGGACGAGCTGACCACCGGGCTGGACCCGGCCGCCCGCCGCGACACCTGGGACCTGATCGAGTCGGTCCGCGACCGCGGCGTCACGGTCGTGCTGGTGACGCACTTCATGGAGGAGGCCGAGCGGCTCTGTGACCGGATCGCGGTGATCGACAGGGGTGCCGTCATCGCGCTGGACACCCCGGCCGGCCTGGTCGAGCACGCCGAGGCCGAGCAGACGATCCGCTTCCGCCCGGACAAGCCGCTCGACGACACCCTGCTCACGGCACTTCCCGAGGTGCGGGAGGTGCGTCACACGGGCGGCCGCGTCGAGGTGGTCGGCACCGGCAACCTGCTGCACGCGGTGAGCACGGTCCTCGCCGTCCACCAGATCGTCGCGAAAGAGTTGCGCCTGGAACAGGCCAGCCTCGACGACGCTTTCGTCCGCCTGACCGGCCACACCGACGGGGAGTGACCATGACCATCTTCGCCAAGCTCACGCGTACCGAGATCAAGCTCTTCCTCCGCGAGCCGGTCGGCGCCTTCTTCTCACTGCTGTTCCCGACGATCCTGGTCGCCATCCTGGGCAGCATCAAGGTCTTCCGCGATCCGTCGCCGGAGCTGAACGGCCTGCGCACGATCGACGTCTACGTCGGCATCGCGGTCGCCCTGTCCCTGGCCATGATCGGTCTGCAGGTCCTGCCGATGGTGCTGGCCACCTACCGCGAACGGGGTGTCCTGCGCCGCATCGCCACCACCCCGGTCCGGCCGATCACCCTGCTCGCCGCGCAGTTGACGGCGTCGGTGCTGATAGCGCTGGTGTCCTCGGCGCTGTGCATCACGGTCGGGTACGCCGTCTACGACGTGCCGCTCGCCGAGAACTTCCCCGGCTTCGTGCTGGCCTTCCTGCTCTGCGCCCTCGGGGTGTTCGCGATCGGGCTGCTGATCGCCGCGCTGGTTCCCACCGGCAAGGCCGGCAACGCCGTCGGCACGCTGCTGTTCTTCCCGTCGATGTTCTTCGCCGGGCTGTGGACGCCGCGCGAGTTCATGCCCGACTGGGTGCAGCGGATCGGCGACTTCACCCCGATGGGTGCCGGCGAGCGGGCCCTGCACGACGCGATGAGCGGGACCTGGCCGAACTGGCTCTCCGCCGTCGTCCTGCTCGGCTACCTGATCCTCTTCGGACTCGGGGCCGCGCGTCTCTTCCGCTGGACCTGACCGGACTCCGGGCCGCGCGTTCCTTCCGCTGGACCTGACAGACTGGACGGACGCAGAAGGGGGAGCGTCGATGCAAGAGAGCATCCGGACCGAGTGGAACACGCAGAAACTCACCGCGGTCTCGTTCGCTCTGCTGGCCGCCGCGACCGTGCTCGCCTGGATCGCCCAGGGCTCCGGGCTGAACCAGGAGCGGATGCCCACGACCCTGGTCGTGGTCGCGCTCAGCATGCTCTGGGTCCTGACGTTCCGCCTCCTGCCGATCGCGTTCTACCGCCGGTGGCCGTCGGCAGTGCTCTTCGCGTTCCTGATCCTGCTGAGCGCGGCACTGGTCTGGTGCAGCCCGCTCTTCGGGTTCTTCGTCTGGACCGGCTACCTCTACACCGTCTACGCGCTGCCGGGCTGGTGGCAGGTGGTCGGCGCGGGGTTCGTCGCGGTGACCACCGCGGCGTCCCAGTCCGGCGGCTGGGTGAGCCTGCAATCCACCGGCGGAATGGTCCTCTTCGGCGTCCTGTTCCTGCTCAACGCGGGCATCTCGGCCACCATGACGGTGCTGGAAGGCCGGAAGATGGACAACGCCGTGAGACGTGACCAGACGATCGACGGCCTGGCCGAGGCGAACGCGAAGCTCGAGGAGGCGCTCAAGGAGAACGCCGGCCTGCACGCCCAGCTGCTCGTCCAGGCCCACGAGGCCGGCGTGCTCGACGAGCGGCAACGGATGGCCGGCGAGATCCACGACGTGCTGGCGCAGGGCCTGACCGGCATCGTCACCCAGCTCGAAGCGGCCGAGGCGCACCCCGGTGAGCGCGAACGGCACCTGACCGCGGCGAAACGCCTCGCCCGGGAGAGCCTCGCCGAAGCACGCCGCTCGGTGCAGGCGCTGCGCCCGCAGCAGCTCGACGGCGCCGGCCTGCCCGCCGCGCTCGGCGAGGTGGTGGAGACCTGGTCCGGCCTGCACGGGGTCAGGGCGGACCTCGTCCTCACCGGCACGGCACGGCGACTGCTTCCCGAGATCGAGACGACCCTTCTGCGTACGGCGCAGGAGGCCCTCGCCAACGTCGCACGGCACGCCAACGCGGGACGGGTCGGGCTGACCCTGTCGTACATGGAGGATCTGGTGACCCTGGACGTGCGCGACGACGGCGACGGCTTCGAGCCGGAACAGCCGCGGGAGGTCACCGAGAACGGCGGGTTCGGGCTGAGGGCGATGCGGGAGCGGCTGGCCCGGATCGCCGGGACGCTCGCGGTGGAGTCCGAGCCGGGCAACGGGACCGCGCTGTCGGCCTGCGTGCCGGCAATCGCGATCGGTGGTGCGGCGTGATCGGGCTGCTGATCGTCGACGATCATCCGGTCGTCCGGGACGGGCTGCGGGGCATGTTCGCCGGCGACGACCGGTTCACCGTGCTCGGCGAGGCCGGCGACGGGCGGGAGGCGCTCGCCGTGGCCGCGTCGGTGAACCCCGACGTGATCCTGATGGACCTGCGGATGCCGGTGATGGACGGGGTGAGCACGATCCGGTCGCTCAAGGAGAGCGGGTCGGCGGCCCGAATCCTGGTCCTGACCACGTACGACACCGACAGTGACGTGCTCCCGGCGATCAAGGCGGGAGCGACCGGTTACCTGCTCAAGGACGCGCCCCGCGAGGAGCTGTTCCGGGCGGTCGTGGCCGCCGACCGCGGCGAGTCGGTGCTGTCACCCGCGGTCGCGGGACGGCTGATGGGGCGGCTGCGGGCCCCCGCCCCCGACAAGGAACCGCTCAGCCAGCGGGAGCTCGAGGTGCTGACACTGATCGCTCGCGGCTGCAGCAACCGGGAGACGGCCGGGAAACTGTTCATCAGTGAGGCCACCGTGAAGACGCACCTGCTGCACGCGTACGCGAAACTGGGGGTCAGGGACCGCGCGGCGGCAGTGGCCGCGGCCTTCGAGCGGGGACTACTCGGCCGGGACTGACCGCTCGGTGATCAGCCGGGCGATCTCGTCGAGCGTCGTCTGGCTCGGCTCCACCCGGCAACCGTCCGGGTCCAGCGTCCGTAGCTGCTCGACGGCGGTGGCCGAGGCCGTGAACTGACCCCGGCGCAGGCCGCGCACCAGGAAGAACAGGCCGCGGTCGGTGCGCAGGCCGGTGAGCAGGGCGCGCATGCCGGCGGCGTCCAGCGTGCCGGCCTCGGCGATCCGCCGCCGGTCCCGGCGGGCACGCACCCGGGTGGTGGACTCCTGCGCCGCCCAGGCGACGCCGACGGACAGGATGACGATGGCCATCATCCGCAGGGACTGACGTTCGATCGACTCCGCCGAGACCACGGAATACCAGGTGGAGAGGCCCATGCAGATCAGCAGCGGGATCAGCGTGACGGCCGCCCGCCTCGGCTCCCGCCGCATCCAGCCGACGTTGTCCCGCCAGTCGCTCAGCTCCCGGAGCCACCGGGCCGCCCAGACCACCGGCGCGGCCACGAACCCGGGCAGCGGCAGCGGGCGCGGGCCGGCGGCCACCGCCAGGTAGGTGTGGAAACACAGCGCCAGATAGCCGTAGCCCAGACCGGGGAGCAGGCGCCAGCCGCAGAACGCCGTGACCATCGTGCCCAGCGTCCACACCCGCACCACCGTCGCGGCCACTGCCACCGCCTCCAGCACGTCACGCCACGAGCGCCAGCGGCCGGCCACAGACTCTGCCGCGGACATGCTGACGGCCAGGCACGGGACGAGAACGCCGAGCAGAGCCACCGCCCCGGCGCCCGCCGCGATGATCGGCAGCCGCCACGTCGGGGTGCCGGTGACCAGCACGAACACGACGAACAGCGCCACCACCGCGGCGTCCAGGACCGGAGCGCCCAGCAGCACCGCGATCAATTGGGTGAACGGGCGCGGATCGCGCAGCCGCCGGATCCCGGCCAGGACCGCGTGCCGGTCACGCCACAACCGTCCCCGGCCGGCCCGGCCGATCAGCACCCCGCGGACCTGCCGGGCCAGCGACGGCGGCATCACCCGCAGCCGGCCGACCTGGGCCAGCGCAGACTCCTGCAGGAGCAGGCTCGGGCTGCCGGCCGCGTGGTCCAGCAACTCGTCGCGGTCCGCGTCGGGGGCCGGCATCACGTTCTCGATCGCCCACACCTGGTCGGCGCGGGAGCCGCTCTCGTACGCCCGCCTGAGCAACCGGCCGATCCGCGCGCGCACCCGTGGATCGAGCCGGGTCACCGAATCCTCGTCCAGACCCGCATTGAGCAGCGACAACAGGTGCAGCGCGCCGGTGGGCCAGGTGAACCGGCGGGCCCGCGAGCGAGCCGGGACGACCTCGCGCAGCAGACGTTGCGCCACCTCGAGGAGACCGGCGTCCGGCCGGGTCTGCAGCAGCGTCACCGCCGTCTCCCGCCACTGCCCGGCGGTGAGCAGTCGCTCGGCCGGCACCGAGCCGTCCTCCTGCAGCACCCGGGCCGTGGCGAAGAACTCCTGGAAGCGGCGATGCGCGAAGCTGAACACGGTCCCGCCCGAGGCGAGCTTGACGAAGGCGAGCGCGTCCAGACCGGCCCGCAGGTCCGGCTGCGGGCCGAACCGCCGGACGACCGCTGCCGTCAACTCCTCGTACGACGGGGACAGGCCGAGACCGGGCGACTCCGCCATGCAGAACGCGGCCGTCTCCGCCGCGGACCGCAGCGCGTCCGGGTTCAGGCCGAACCGTCGCAGGACCCGCTCCCGATCCCGGTGCAGCCGGCCGGCGACGAAATCGGAGAACACCTCGTGCGAGGTCCGGGGCAACGCGTCGTTGCGGACCATGTAGTCGGTGAGCAGGCTCAGCAGCAGCGGGTTGTCGGAGAACGGTCCCAGCGTGCTCTCCGTCGAGGTGATGCCGCCGAGCAGCAGCCCCTCCTGTGCCGGGGTGAGCCCGGCCAGCCGGATCAGCCGGCGCTTCTGCCGGGCGGTCAGCCGCAGGACGGTGAAGCGCGGCCAGTCGAACCGTCGCGGGCCGCGGAACTCGCGGGAGGCGACGATGCCCCGGCAGGCGCTCATGGTGTGCAGGAAGGAGTGGATCGCGTCGGCGTACTCCTCCACCATCGGCTCCACCTCGGTGGCGGTCAGGATGTCCGGGATCTCGTCGAACGAGTCGAAGAGGAACAACCAGGTGCCGTCGCGCATGCCGGCGTCCAGCTCGGTGGCGAGGAACTCGGCCACCCCCTCGCTGCGGGACCGGTTCAGCGACGCCAGGACGAACCGCCGGATGGTGGTCGCGTCGACCGGTTCGTCCCCGGCCCGGCGCAGCTCCTTCAGATTCAGGTAGAGCGGGACGACCCCGCGATGCTCGCGCAGCGCCAGGTGCCGCAGCGCGACGGACTTCCCGGCCCCCGGCTCACCCTGCAGCAGGATCAGGCGGTCCCGGCTGCGCCGCAGCGCGCGGGTCAGCGACCGCACCCGGCGTGGCCCGCGACGACCGCTCGTGACCTCCAGTTCCGCCCGCAACTCGGCGAACCGCTCGTCCCGCCAGTTCTCCCTCGCGCTGATCCGGGTGACCTCGGCGGCCAGCGCACCGGCGAAGAGGCGGCGCTGACGCGCCAGATCGGGAGACGGCCGATGGCGTACGCGATCGATCAGCACCGCCGCCACGAACAGCACCGCCAGGACCGCCCAGAGGCGCGGCAGCCACGAGGCCGGCGTGCTCATCGCATTGGTGATCAGGTTGCCGACCAGGGCGAGCGCGATGGTCACGGACGCCGCCGCCAGCGCCCGTGACAGCGAAGGCCGGTTCTCCATCCCACCCCCGTTCGGCCGTCCACGCCGGACATCGAGGATGGTAATCGAGAAGGCCTACCCGGCCGGATCCTCCGATGGCTTGACTCTGTCCCTGGGGGAGGGTGCAGCCTTGGTTCCATGGTGCTTGACCAGACTGTGCTGGATCAATACGTGCAAGGCAGGCCGGCTTCCCCGTTGCGTGGGCACGTGGCGTTCTACTCCGGCTATCGGCAGCGCGGTGTGCCGCCGGGGCGGCATCGGGGCCTGCCGTCGCCCTACCTGACGCTGATCTTCACGATGGACGAGCCGCTGGTGATCGCCGAGCACCCGGACCGGCGGCAGGCGCCGGGCACGTTCGGCGCGCTGCTCGGCGGGCTGCACCGCAGGCCGGCGACCATCACCCACGACGGGCGCCAGTCCGGGGTGCAGGTCGCCCTGCATCCGCTGGGCTGCCGGGCGCTTCTCGGCCTGCCCGCCGGTGAGCTGGCCGACCTCGACGTGGACCCGGCGGCGATCCTCGGCGAGGGGTTCGTCGCCGAGGTGCGGGAGCGCTTGTGCACGGCGCCGGACTGGCCGGCCCGGTTCGCCATCCTCGACACCGTGCTGGCCGGGCTGCTCGGGGCGGCGCCGGCCCCGGCCGGGCTGGAACGTGTCGCCCACGTCTGGGGCCGGCTCCACCGTGGGGGCGCCTCGATCGGCGACCTCGCCGGGGAGGTCGGCTGGAGCGCGCGTCACCTCACCGACCGCTTCCGGGCCGAGCTGGGCCTGCGGCCGAAGGAAGCGGCCCGGATCGTCCGGTTCGACCGGGCCCGCCGCGCGCTGCGGCCCGGGGTCCGGCTGGCCGACCTCGCCGCCGAGCAGGGCTATGCCGACCAGTCCCATTTCGTGCGGGACTTCCAGGCGTTCGCCGGGTGTGCCCCGTCCCGGTGGTTGTCCGACGAGTTCGGTTTCGTCCAAGCGGCCGCGGCCGCCGACGCCCACGATGAGGTGCATGACTGATCAGAAGACAGCACCACCTCCGCAGGTGTGGCCCACGCTGCAGGCGCACGACGCACGCTCGCTGATCCGCTTCCTGGTGGAGGCGTTCGGTTTCGAGGAGACGGTCGTCTACGGCGAGGGTGACCGGGTCGACCACTGCCAGCTCGACTGGCCGCTGGGCGGCGGGACCATGCTCGGCTCCGCGGCGAACCGGGGCCCGGATGATCCATGCTCGCTGCAACCGGGCACCTTCGGGGCCTACGTCGTGACCGACGAGCCGGACAAGCTGGCCGAGCGGGCGCGGGCGGCCGGGGCGAGGATCGTCAGGGAGCCGTTCGACACGGATTACGGCTCGCGTGACTTCGCGGCGCGCGACCCGGAGGGCAACCTCTGGTCGTTCGGCACCTACCGCGGCGCCCCGCGCTGACCGGCTCGTTCCGTCGCGCCGGGCCTGGCCTGTGGTCCTGGCCAGTTCTGTCGTGCCGGGCCTGGCCTGTGGTGCCGGCCCGTTCCGTCGCGCCGGCCCTGGCCTGTGGTGGTGCGGGCTTGCTGTGGTGGCCCGGGCCGGAGCGCCCGGGCCACCCGTGATCAGGCAGCCAGCGCGCTGGCCAGGTGGTCACGGAACGTGCGCTCGTCCTCGGTGACGGCCTCGCCGCCGATGCCGAGCAGGCCACCGCTGGAGGCGGCGCCGACAACCGCGTCGGCCACCTCCAGCAGCCAGTGGCGGTAGGTCTCGGCGTCGGCGACCGAAGCCTTCGACGCGAGCAGGCCGGCGGCCTCGGTCGCGCGACCCAGCACGTCCTTCGAGTAGGCAGCGGGGTCCGCCGGTTCGATGACCGGCGGCTCCTCGCCCAGCTCCGGGTCGCCGGCCTCGGCCACGGCGGCCGTGGCGACCGCAGTGACCAGGGTGCTCGCCGAGGCGCGGGCGTCGGAGATGCGGCTCAGCCCGGCCGCACTCTCCGCCCGGGTCTTGCGGGCACTGTCATGGGTGGCGGCGCTTGCCGCCGTGAGCACCGCGTGCGGAAGGCCGACCAGCAGCCCCCATTCGGCGTCGGTGAAGCCCAGCCGGGCGTAGAGCGGTTCGTCCGTCACTCGGGGTTTCCTTTCGCATCCGTCGGCGGCCGACAGCGCATTCTTACGCACCGGCGGACCGCTCCGGTCCTCACCACCCCTCTACCCGATCATGTCGTTGCTCACCCCAGGCCTGTGTTAAGTCCGCGTTGCGGTTCCGGGACCGGTCGGCTGCGCGGTGACGGCCCGCCGGCTGGTTCCCACGGTGGTCGTTCGTGCCTCCTGACCACCGTGAGAACCAGCCTGCGAGCCGCGGCCGCGCCGCTGCCGTGCCCACCCGCGGGCTGGGAAGATCGGCCGCCGGGCCTCAGGGGCGGGCCTCGTAGACGATGTTGAACGGTGTCTCGGCCGCCCGCCGGAACCGGGTGAAGCCGGCGTCCGCCGTCAGCCGCCGGATCGGCTCCTCGCCCGCCTGCGCGCCCAGCGAATACCCGCCCTCCTGCGACAACGCGCTGGGCACGCACAGGAACGCGGAGAACGAGTAGTAGACCCGCCCCACCGGGTTGAGGTTCGCCGACACCGAGTCCCCCGCGGCCGGCTCCACGATCATCCACGTGCCGTCCGGCGTGAGCTGCGACCGCACGTGCCGGGCAGCGCCGAGCGGGTCGCCCATGTCGTGCAGCGCGTCGAACGTCGTGACCAGGTCGTACGGCCCGCCCGAGAACTCCTGGGCACCGGCGACGGCGAACCGTGCGCGCGATTCCAGCCCGGCGTTCCCGGCCCGCTTGCGCGCCTGCTCGATCGAGCCGGCGTGCGGGTCGGATCCGGTGAAGACGGACGCCGGGTACGCGCCGGCCATCAGCACCGTGGACGCCCCGTGCCCGCAGCCGATGTCCGCGACCCGCGCGCCCGCCTGCAGCCGGGAGACCACTCCGTCGAGGGACGGCAGCCACGACGAGATCAGGTTGGCGCTGTACCCGGGCCGGAAGAACCGCTCGCAGCCACTGAACACGTCCTGGTCGTGCTCGTGCCAGCCGAGCCCGTCCCCGGACCGGAACGCCGCCTCGATCCGCTCCCGCGACTGCAACGCGCCGAGCGCGAGCTGGAACGCCCCGGGCGCGAAGATCGGCCCGTCCGGGTCGGTCAGCGCGAACGCCTGCTCCTCGGTCAGCGAGTACCGGCCGCTCTCCGGGTCGTATTCGACGTACCCGCCGGCGGCCTGCCCCCGCAGCCACTCCTCGACGTAGCGTGGCGCCGTCCCGGTCCGCTCGGCGAGTTCCTCGGGCAGCGACGGCCCGGCGGTCAGCCCGCGGTAGAGGCCCAGCCGGTCCCCGAGGACGACCCCGCCGGCGCCGATCGTGGCGCCCAGGTCTCCGACGAACTTGTGCACGAACTCCATCAGCTTGTTCTCATCCATGCCCCTGTTTCTACTGACGTGCCCGACCGGGCGAATCCGTGTCGGCTACCTACCTTGACGAGCCGATTCACCTAGTTCAGCTCCTAGACTCCGCAGATGGCGCTGCTGGAGCGTGACCACGAGCTGGCCGAGCTGGCCACCGCCGCCCGCGCGGCGCGGGCCGGGCACGGCTCGGTCGTCCTGGTCACCGGCGAGGCCGGGATCGGCAAGTCCAGCGTGGTGGAGGCGGCCCGTGCGGTGCTGCCGGCCGAGGGGCGGCTGCTCACCGGCTGGTGCGACGACCTGGCCACGCCCCGGGTGCTGGGCCCGCTGCGCGATCTGACCGGCCGGGTCGGCACGGCGCTGACCGACGCGCTCGCCGCCGGTGACCGCGGCCGGGTGCTGGAGGCGCTCCGGGCCGAGCTGGACTGGCCGGGTCACCCCACGGTCCTGGTCGTCGAGGATGTGCACTGGGCCGACGACGCGACCCTGGACGTGCTGCTCTTCCTGGTACGCCGGATCGCCGCGCTCCCGGTCGTGCTGGTGCTGACGTACCGCGACGACGAGGTGGCCGCCGGGCATCCGTTGCACCAGGTGCTCGCCCGGGCCGCGCCGGTGCGCCGCCTGCCGCTGGCCCGGCTCTCCGCCGACGCCGTACGCGCCCTGGCGGGGTCCGGTGCCCTTGATCCTGACCGGATCTTCGAGGTGACCGACGGTAACCCGTTCTTCGTCACGGAGGTGCTCGGCGCGGGTGATGCCGAGGCGGTTCCGGCGACCGTCACCGAGGCGGTGCACGCCCGCCTCCAGGCCTTGGACGAGCCGTGCCGTGCCGCTCTGGGGACGCTCGCCGTGGTGCCGCACGCGGTGGAGCGCTGGCTGGTCGAGGCGGTCGTGCCGGGGGGACTGGGCACGCTGGCCGAGGCCGAGCGCCGGGGGATGCTCAGCGTGACGCCGAGGCGGGTCGCGTTCCGTCACGAGCTGATGCGCCGGGCGGTCGGGGCGGCCCTCACGGCGTACGAGAAGATCGTGGCGAATCAGACGGTGGTGAGCGCCCTCCGGGATCGTGGTGGCGTCGATCTGTCCCGGCTGGTGCATCACGCGGCCGAGGCGGGCGACGACGAGCTGATCATCCGGTGGGCGCCGCTCGCGGCGGCCGAGGCGGCCCGGGCCGGGGCTCATCGCGAGGCCGCGGCGCACTACCGGCTGGCGCTGGAGCACGCCGGGAGGTTCGCCCCGGCGGCGAGGGCCGACCTGTTCGAGGGGTACGCCGAGGAGCTGTACCTGCTGGGCGACGCGTCCCGGGCGGTGCACGCGCAGCGGGCGGCCCTGGCGCTGCGCCGGGCCCTGGACGACCCGGCGCGGCTCGGGCTCGCGTTGCGGCGCCTGTCCCGCCTGCACTGGTGGGCCGGCGAGCGACCACACGCCGAGCGGTGCGCGACCGAGGCGGTGTCGGTGCTGGCGGCCGCCGGTGATCCGGGAGCGCTCGCCTTCGGGCTCAGCAACCAGTCCCAGCTGTACGTCCTCAACGGCCAGGCCCACGAGGCGATCGACGTCGGTGAGCGCGCGATCGCTCTCGCCCGATCGTCCGGCGCGGCCGGCGTGCTGTCCCACGCGCTGAACAACGTCGGGTTCGCGCGCTGGGAGGCCGGCCAGGACGAGGCCGGTCACGCGCTGCTCACGGAGAGCCTGGCGGTCGCGCTGGCGGCGGGCGAGACCGATCACGTGTGCCGCGCGTACACGAATCTTGCCTGGCTGATGGTCGACTACCTGCGCCTCGACGAGGCGGACGAGGTGCTGACCGCGGCGATCGACTTCGCGGAGCGCAGCGAGGTGCTCGGGTTCTTGCGCTATCTGCACGTCGGCCGTGGCCGCCTGCACCTGGCCCGCGCCCAGTGGGCGGACGCCGAGCGCGAGGCCGGCTGGGCGCTGGGCGCGCCGCCGAACATGCGCTGCCCCGCCCTGGTCGTGCAGGGGCTGTGCCGGGTGCGGACCGGCCGCCCGGGCGGCGAGGAGTTGATCGCCGAGGCGTGGGAAATCGCGCTGGGGATCGGTGAGGCGCAGCGGATCGGCCCGGCCGGGGCGGCCCTGGCCGAGGCCGCCTGGCTGCGCGGATCCCCGGCGGACGACTCGTGGCGGCGGGCCTATCGCCCGGTCTTCCGCGAGGAGGGCTTCGGTTACTGGCTGCGACGCCTCGGCGTGCCGGTCGAACTCCCCGAGAAGTCCCACTTCTACGGCCTGCAACTGCGCGGCTCGGCGCGCGAGGCGTCGTCGCGATGGGCCGGGGCCGGTTTCCGGTACGAGTCGGCGCTCGCCCTCGGTCACAGCGACGACCCCGCCGATCTGCTCACCGCGATCGCCGCCCTGGACGCGATGGGCGCCGCCCCGCTGGCCCGCCGGTTCCGGCACCGGCTGCGGGAGCGTGGCGTGACCAGGATCCCGCGCGGTCCACGCGCTGCCACCCGTGACAACCCGGCCGGGCTCACCGGTCGCCAGCTGGAGGTGCTGCGCCTGCTCGCCGCCGGCCGGAGCAACCCGGAGATCGCGGCCGAGCTGGTCCTCTCCGTCCGGACCGTCGACGCGCACGTGGCGGCGGTGCTGTCCAAACTCGGGGTCCGCACCCGCAAGGACGCCGTCGTCCGTTACCGCGGCGGCTCTTGAGAGAGCGCAAGGACGCCCTCGTCCGTTACCGCGGCGGCTCTTGAGAGACTGTCCGGTGTGCGCGAAGTGGTCGACGGAGTCTTCGAGCTCCGCCTCGGAATCGTCAACGTCCACCTGATCGTCACCGACGACGGGGTGGTCCTGGTCGACACCGGCCTGCCCGGCCAGGCCGCGGCGATCGAGCGGGCGGCGCGCCCCCTCGGCGAGCTGCGGGCGATCCTGCTCACCCACGCCCACCCGGATCACGCCGGCAGCGCCGCGGCCCTGCGGACGCGCACCGGCGCCCGCCTGATCGCGCACGCGGCCGAGGCGCCGTTCCTGACCGGGCACTTCCAGCCCGCCGAGCCGGAAGGACGGCTGCGCAAGTTCCTCTTCCGGCGGCTCGCCAAGGTCGAGCCCACCAAGATCGACCAGCTGGCGGGGGACGGTGCCGAACCGCTGCCCGGCCTCACCGCGATCCACACGCCCGGGCACACCCGCGGCCACCTGTCGTTCCTGCTCGACCGCGCCGGCGGCGTCCTGTTCACCGGCGACGCGGCGACCAGCAAGAACGGTCAGGTCACCGGCGCCGTGCAAGAGCTCGCCGGGCGCGACTTCGACCACGCCGTCTTCGGCCACGGCCCCGCCATCTCCGGCGACGCCGCCGCCCGCTTCCGGGAAGCCGCACCCCGCCCCGAGTGAGCGCAGGCCGCACCCCCGGGCCGGAATGACGTCGGGCCGCACCCCGGCCGCCTGAGCCCGGGCCGTGATCAGGCCGGTCCGGGCGCGGGCCGGGGTCAGGCCGGTCCTGGCGCGGGCCGGGGTCAGGCCGGGGTGAGCAGGTTCTGGTTCACGACCACGGGCACCGACAGCGTCTTGTACCCGACGGTGTCGAAGAGGACCGTCATCTTCTCCTCCTCGTAGCCCATCACCATCCCGGTGCCCCACTCGGCGTGGCTCACCTTGCTGTGGATCGGGAACGGGCCCTCCTCCTCGACCGCGTTCACCTCCTCCGCGCTGCCGTCGGCGCAGTTGTCGCAGTGCCCGCACATCCGCCGGATCTCCTCGCCGAAGTACGCCAGCAGCGTCTCGGTCCGGCACTGCCGGCTCTCGGCGAACCCGCGCATCATGTCGGTGCGCGACTTGATCACGGCCTGCTGGCGTTCGAACTCGGCGACCGCGGCCGTTGCGGCCTTCGCCGGGAGGGGCGCGCCGGTCGGTGCACTGATCTTGCTGCCTTTTCCGGTACGGGCGGCGCCCACCTGTTCCAGCAGCGCCAGGTACTGCCCGATGCGGCGCGGGCCGAGCCCGGTCTTCTCGGCCAGCGCCGTCTTGGTCGCCGGTCCCTTGTGCAGCACCTTGGCGAGTTCCCGCAGCTCGGTCTCGTCGGGCCCGCCGCCGTTGAAGAAGCGCTGGATCGCCTCGTCCTCGGCGCGCCACAGCAGCAGCACGCGCCCCGGCTCCCCGTCGCGCCCGGCCCGGCCGATCTCCTGGAAGTAGCTGTCCGGCGAGTCGGGCAGCGCCATGTGCGCCACCCAGCGGATGTTCGCCTTGTCGATGCCCATGCCGAACGCCGACGTGGCCACCATGATGTCGACCTTGTCGTTGATGAAGTCCTCGTGGCGCTGCTCACGCAGGCCGCCGGCCATCCCACCGTGGTAGAACTCGGCCGGATAACCCGCCTGGGTCAGCTTCTCGGCCAGTTCCTCGGCGGCCCGCCGGGTGGCGACGTAGACGATGCCCGGCCGCTGCCCCTCGTCGAGCAGCGTGGTCAGCCGCCGCCACCGGTACGCCTCGTCGGGGCAGTGCGTCACCTCGATGAACAGGTTCTTCCGGTCCAGCCCGGACACGTGGATCTCGGGGTTGCGCAGCTGCAACCGGTTGATGATGTCCTCGCGGACCGGCGGTGACGCGGTCGCGGTCAGCGCCAGCACCGGCGGCCGGCCCAACTCCTTGATCATGTCGCCGAGCGCCAGGAAGTCCGGCCGGAAATCCGGTCCCCACGCCGAGATGCAGTGCGCCTCGTCGATCGCGACCAGACCCGGCTTGAGCGCCTTGACCTCGGCGAGCCGTTCCGGGTTGGCGAGCTGCTCGGGCGTGATGAAGAGGAACTCCGCCTTGCCGGAGCGCAACTCCTCGATCGCCTCCTGCTGCTCGCGCGGCGTCTCGGCGGAGCTGACCCGGACCGCCCGGATCTTGGGGTCGGCACGCTCGTTGAGCGCGGCGATCTGGTCCTGCTGGAGGGCGAGCAGCGGGGAGATGACCACTGTCGGGCCGGGGAGCAGCACCGCCGGGATCTGGTAGATCGCCGACTTGCCGGCGCCGGTCGGCAGCACGACGAGCGCGTCCTTGCGGCGCAGCACGGCGCGCATCGGCTTGAACTGGCCGGGGCGCAGGGACGGCCATCCGAAGTGGGTGCGGGCCACCTTGCGCAGGCGGGGCCCGTAGATAGGGAGTTTCATCGGGCCGCCTGTGTACCCCTATTTGCCGCCGAACATGCGACGTATGGCCCAGAGCAGGAAGAGCAGGCCGAGCGCGACGCCGAGCAGCTTGACGGCGTGCACCTCGGACCAGTCGACGGTGCTTTCCGCAAGAGGGGTGGCTTCCGCGAGGAGGGTGGACGGCACGTCGCCACTCTAACGGCTATCGGCCACGGCTAATAGAAAGGTTTGTTGACTAAATGCGGCGGGTGGTGTGACCATAGGTCCCCGGACGGAAGAGAACGTTCACATAGACGTTTGTATATACATTCGGAGGTACGGGGGCCATGTCGAAGCACGGCGAATTGCCGGAACTTGCCGCCGCGGTTCTACAACCCGGATTCGTCGGGACGACCGCGCCGGACTGGATCCGCCGCCGGCTCGCCGAAGGGCTCGGCGGGGTCGCGCTCTTCGCCCGCAACGTCGAATCGCCCGCCCAGGTCGCCGCGCTCACCGCCCAGCTGCGCGCCGAACGGCCCGACGTGATCGTGGCCATCGACGAGGAAGCCGGCGACGTCACCCGGTTCGAGTCGCGCGACGGCAGCTCCCGCCCCGGCAACCTGGCACTCGGCGCGATCGACGACCCGCTGCTGACCGAAGCTGTCGCCCGCGACCTCGGCTGCGAACTGGCCGCGGCCGGCATCACCCTCGACTACGCGCCCGACGCCGACGTCAACAACAACCCCGACAACCCGGTCATCGGCGTACGGGCATTCGGGGCCGAACCGCACCTGGTGGCGCGCCACGCCGCCGCCTTCGTGCGGGGCCTGCAGACCTACGGCGTGGCCGCCTGCGCCAAGCACTTCCCCGGCCACGGCGACACCGCGGTCGACTCGCACCACGACGTGCCGCTGATCGACCGTACCGCCGAAGAACTGGCAGCCAACGAGCTCGTGCCGTTCCGAGCCGCGATCGCGGCCGGCGCCAAGGTCGTGATGACCGGCCACCTGCTCGTCCCCGCCTACGACAACGACCTGCCCGCGACGCTGAGCCCGCGCATCCTCACCGGACTCCTGCGCGACGAGCTCGGCTTCGACGGGCTCATCGTCACCGACGGCATCGAGATGCAGGGCGTACGCCGCCGCTTCGGTCTCGCCGGCGCCACCGTCCGCGCCCTCGCCGCCGGCGTCGACGCGATCTGCGTGGGCGGCGACCACGCCGACGAGGAGACCGCGCTCCACCTGCGCGACGCGATCGTGGCCGCCGTCCTCTCCGGCGAACTGCCCGAGGCGCGGCTGCGCGACGCCGTGGCGCGGGTGCGCGCGCTCGGGGCGTGGACCACCCGTACGCAGAAGGAAGCCGGAGTGGTCCGCGGCCCGCAACCCGCCTCGGAGATCGGCTTCAATGCGGCCCGGCGCGCGGTGCGGGTCACCCGCGCCGAGAGCGGTCCCGAACTGCCCGTCGCCGGAGTGCCGCACGTCGTCGAGTTCGCCCCGCCGCGCAACATCGCGATCGGCGAGGAGACGCCGTGGGGGATCGGGGCGCCGCTCGCCGCACTGCTCCCCGGCACCACCGCCATCCGCCTCTCCGCCGACGACCACCCCACCAGCACCCTCTCCCTCACCGCCCTCCTCCCCACCAGCGGCTTGTCCAACGGCAGCCTGTCCAACGGTCATTCGTCCGCCGACGGCTTGTCCGCCGACGGCTTGTCCGGCGGTGGTTTGCCCGCGGACGGCCTGCCCGCAGACGGCCTGGCTGTCGACGGCCTGTCCAACGGTGATTTGTCCGCGGACGGCCTGTCCAACCGTGGCCTTTCCGCGGGTGACCTTTCCGCCGATGGTCTGGCGGGCCCGGCCGACGCGGCGAGCCTTGTCCTGGCCGGGGCGGCAGGTCGCCCGCTGATCCTGGTGGTCCGCGACGTGCACCGGCACCGCTGGATCGCGGACATCCTGGATGTCGTCCTGGAGACCCGGCCGGACGCGATCGTGGTCGAAATGGGCATCCCGGTCAAGGTCCTCGGCGGCGTCCACGTGGCGACCTTCGGCGCGACGCGCGCGTGCGGCCAGGCCGCAGCCGAGCTGATCGCCGGCGCCAACATCCCCGAGCCCGTAGCCGCCTGACCCACCCCTGACCGCCAGCCCGATCCCGCCAGTCGGCGCTGACCATCAGAATCCATCTCCAACACACCCCTCAGCACCAGCCCGTTCTCCCCAGCTGGTGCTGACGGTTGTGATCCGTCTCCAACGCAGCCCTCAGTGCCAGCTCGTTGTCGCCGGCTGGTGCTGGCGGTTGTGTTCCGTCTCTGACGCAGCCCTCAGCACCAGCTCGTCGTTGCCGGCTGGTTCTCTGGGGTGTTTCGGCGGCTTGATGCACCCGGGAGCGCCAGCCGACCCGTCCTCAATGGCGCTCCGCCCGCCGATGCACCTCTGAGCCCCGGCCGCAAGTTGTCCACACTGGCCGCTCGTCCACAGGCACCGACCTGATCTTGGGCCTTCGCGGGACAATGGCTGTGGGTCGCCCCCCAGGGTGGGTGGGGGTGTGAGTAAGGGAGCTAGTGAGCCACCAACTCCGCGTATTCCGGATGTTCGCTGATGTAGTGGGCGAAGAACGGACAAGCCGGAACGATCCGCTGTCCCCGCTCCCGCAACTGCTCGAGCGTCTTCCGGGCCAGTTCGCCCGCCAGTCCCTGCCCGCGCATGTCCGGGTCGGTCTCGGTGTGCAGGACGACGACCACGTCATCGCCGCGCATCCGGTAGGACGCCAGTGCTCCGACCGAGCCGTCGACTGCCAGCTCGAAGCGGTGTGCCGCAACGTTGTCGTGGACCAGGTGGTCGCTCACGAAGGCCTCCTCGGGGTCGATCCACAGCCTAGGGTGGCTTCGACCTCGTACCGTGGAAAGGGTGTTGATCTTTAAGTCACTTGTCGTCGCGGTGTTCGGCGCCGCATTGTTGACCGGCTGCAGCAGCGACGGCGTCAATTGTGGCGTCGATCAGTGCACGGTCACCATCCAGCGGGAGACGAACGCGAGCGTCGAGGTCCTGGGCGTCGAGGCGGAGTTCGTCAGCGCGGATGACAACACCGTCACTCTTCAGGTCGCCGGTCAGCAGGTGACCTTGACCAAGGGCCAGCAGGCGGTCGAGGTCGGCGGTCTGCAGCTGTCGCTGGAGAGTGTGACGCAGAGCGCGATCCAGGTGCAGGTGTCGCGCTGACACGCGGAGTTTGACGAACGTCGCGTCCGGTCACATTGAGGGGCATGTCCTCGACTGCCTCGAACGTCAAATACCGTGCGTCACGCGCGGCCGACAGCAAGCCCTTGGAGTTCCTGGCCCGGGGCGGCTTCGTCGGCTACGGCATCATCCACCTGCTCTTCGCCTGGATCGCGCTGCAGGTCGCCTTCAGCGGCTCCGACAAGGAGAGTGACCAGTCCGGCGCCTTGCAGGAGCTGGCGAGCAAGCCGTTCGGCAAGACGCTGCTCGTGATCATCGCGATCGGCCTGTTCGCGATGGCGATCTGGCAGCTCTTCGAGGCGATCGTCGGGGAGAGCGGCGAGCAGACCAGGTCCGCGATCGCCGAGCGGGTGTTGTCGGGCGTCCGCGCGGTCCTCTACGTCTACCTCGGCTGGATCGCGATCAAGGTGGTCCAGGGCACGAACGCGTCGATGGGCGACAAGTCGGAGAGCAAGTCGGCGGGTCTGATGGAGTCCACCGGTGGCCGCTGGCTGGTCGGGTTCATCGGCCTGGTGGTGCTCGGCGTCGGCGTCGGCATCTTCGTCTACGGCCTGCGCAAGAAGTTCACCAAGCACCTGAACACGCAGGACATGCCGATGAGCACCCGCAAGCCGATCATCCGGCTGGGCATGGCCGGCTACATGGCCAAGGGCGTCGCGTACACCGTGGCCGGTGTCCTGTTCGTCACCGCCGCGGTCACCTTCGACGCGAACAAGGCGCGCGGCCTCGACGCCGGCTTGAAGACGCTGGCCGGGCACCCGTGGGGTGTCTGGCTGCTGGCGCTCGTCGCGGCCGGGATCGCCGCGTTCGGCATCTACTGCTTCGCCCAGTCCCGCTTCCGCAAGATCTGAGGTCAAAGGCCGATTTCGCCGTACGGCCGCGGCAGTCCCGAAGCGGGTGCCGCGGCAGTGGCCCGGTGTGACGTGTGTCCGACATCCGCCGTAGGGGTGTGTGCGGGCCGTCGATGCGGGCAAGTTGGAGCGCTGGCACAGCACTCGATCGTGGAGAGGAAAGTTCGTGTCCAGCGTTCTGACTGCCGTGCTCGGTGTCACGGGGGCCGCCGTCGCGGCCATCGTGGTCGTCGAGGCGTCGCACTGGGCGATGATCCGGATCGGCCGCCGGTCCGCGCTCGCCGCCGACCTCGCCAAGAACATGCACAAGCCGTTTCTGGTGACCCTGACCCTGATCGCGATCCAGCAGGCCCTCCGGGTCTACGCCGGTGAGTTCCCGGGGCGCGCCGGCGTGATCCACGCGCTCGTCCTGGGCTGCATCGGCGCCTTCGCCTGGTTGATGGCCGAGCTGCTGCTGGTCTGCGAGGACATGGCCCTGGCGCGGTGGAGCACCGACGTGCCGGACAATCTGCGCCGCCGCCGGTTGAAGACCCAGGTGGTGATGCTGCGCCGGGTGACCGTCGCGACGATCGTGGTCCTGACCGCCGGCGTCATGCTGATGACCTTCCCGGGGATCCGCGCGCTGGGCGCCAGCGTGCTGGCCTCGGCCGGTCTGGTCTCGGTGATCGCGGCGCTGGCCGCGCAGAGCACTCTCGGCAACGTCTTCGCCGGCATCCAGCTCGCGTTCAGCGACGCGATCCGGGTCGACGACGTGGTGGTCGTCGAGGGCGAGTGGGGCCGGATCGAGGAGATCACCCTGACCTACATCGCGGTGCAGATCTGGGACGACCGGCGGTTGATCCTGCCCACGTCGTACTTCACCACCAAGCCGTTCCAGAACTGGACCCGCAGCAGCTCCGCGGTGCTCGGCACGGCCGAGGTTGACGTGGACTGGTCCACGCCGATCGAGCCGTTGCGGGCGGAGCTGCGCCGGGCGTGCGAGGGCTCGGACCTGTGGGACCAGCGGGTCTGCGTGCTGCAGGTGACCGAGGCGATCGGCGGGACGATCCGGTTGCGGGCCCTGGTCAGCGCGGCCGACGCCGGCGCGTTGTGGGATCTGCGCTGCCTGGTCCGGGAGCGCCTGGTCGCCTGGATGTGGGAGAACCAGCGCGGTTCGCTGCCGCGGATGCGTACCCAGCTGGACGAATCCGACGACGGGGTGGCGCCGCTGCGGCACACTCGGCGGTCGGACGCGTCGCCGGATGCGCGCGTCTTCAGCGGCGGTGACGACGGCGAGGCCCGCGGCGCGGCGTTCGGCGGCGTGGACGGGCACGCCCCGGCGCCGGGCGATCCGGTTTCCGCCGGGCGGTGACGCGCCCGGGAGGATTGAGTTACCGGTGATCAGGGCATACACCGGACACACCGAAAGGGGGACACGATGGCCGATGTGCTCAACGGCAGGACCGGAACGTTGTCCGATCAATCCACCGCGGAATTGGTCCAGCGTGCGAGCGAACAGCTCAGCAAGCTGGTCCGGGACGAGCTGACCCTGGCCAAGGCGGAGCTTGCCGAGAAGGGCAAACACGCGGGCATCGGGGTCGGCCTTTTCAGTGGCGCGGGCGTGCTCGCGATGTACGGTGTCGGTGCCACGATCGCCACCGCGATCATCGCGTTGAGCCTGGTCTGGCCCCTGTGGCTGGCAAGCCTGGTGATCACCGCCGTGATCTTCGTGGTGGCGGGCGTGCTGGCGCTGATCGGCCGTTCGCAGTTCCGCCGCGCCGTGCCGGCCGAGCCGAAGGCCGCTATCGAGGGCTTCAAGGCCGATGTCGACGAGGTCAAGCAGGCGGTCAGGGATCGAGGCCGGGCATGAGGAACACATTCAGCTCAGTTGGATACTCACGGCGACGCCGGAAGGAAGCGGAGGTGACGGCGTGAGCGAGAACGACGCGACGACCGGGAAGCCGGATCTGGTGGCGCTGCGCGCCGAGATCCAGCAGACCCGGGCGGACTTGGGGGAGACGGTGCAGGCTCTGGCCGCGAAGGCGGACGTCAAGGCCCGCGCGCGCGAGCAGGTGACGCAGACCAGGCAGCGCCTGCTGGAGCAGGCCGCGTTCGCCACGGGCCGGCTGCGCGAGGCTGCCGGGCACGCGACGGCGAACGTGAAGGACGCTGCCGGGCAGACCGTTGTCGCGTCCGAGGACGCGGCCCACGACGTGGCTGTCCGGGTGCGTAACAACCAGCTCCCGGTGCTGCTCATCGCGGCCGGTCTGGCCGCGGTGGCCGGGGTGATCCTGATCGTGCGGGGGAGGCGCTGATGGCGGGGAAACTGGGCAAGGTGGCGTTGAAACCGGTCAACGTGGCGCTGGGCTTCGCAGCCGGCGCCGTGGCCGGGGCGCTGTTCAAGCAGCTGTGGAAGATCGCCTCGGGTGACGACGACGCGCCCGACGCCGGTGACGAGGAGCGCGGCTGGGGCGAGATCCTCGCCGCCGCGGCGCTGCAGGGCGCGATCTTCGCGGTGGTGAAGGCGGCCGTCCATCGTGGCGGTGCGATCGGCACGAAGCGTCTCACCGGGACCTGGCCGGACTGAGTTCCTAGATCATCACCGGTATAGACAGGTGTCGTGACGGCTCCCCACTTCGTAACCATGAAGTGGGGAGCCTTTTCCATATCTGCCACGCTTTATTGGATTCCTACGAGGGGCAGCTTTGCGGGCTGTTTTTCGGGTACAGTGTGGCCAGTTTTTGCGTACGTGGTTCGCTGCTTCCGCCAGGCGGCGCGACACCGACCCGATCCCGGGAGGGTCACAGGTGTCGCAAAGCCGAACGGAGGGGACGTCCTCTGAAAGGGCCGCCTCGCGGCGCCGCTGCTCGAAAACGGTCATCGGCCCCGCGCACCGCTGCCGCGGTCGGGCGGGCCGGCATTTTCAGAAGGAGAGTTCAGCATGGCGCAAGGAACCGTGAAGTGGTTCAACGCAGACAAGGGCTTCGGCTTCATCACCGTCGACGGCGGGGGTGCTGACGTGTTCGTCCACTTCTCGGCCATCCAGACGAGCGGTTACCGCACTCTGGAGGAGAACCAGCGGGTCGAGTTCGAGATCGCCCAGGGCCAGAAGGGCCCGCAGGCGGAGCAGGTTCGCCCGCTCTGAGACCAATCCGCCGGTCGCGAGACCGGCATGCCGGCCGCCTGGCGGAGGCCGGCCTGACCGTGGCCCCGCATCCTCGCCGAGGTTGCGGGGCCTCTTTTTCCCGCCGCGGCCACCGGCCACCGTGCTGCCGCAGGAAGGCCGCTGGTCAGGAAGCCGGTTTGCCGCTGCTGCGCCGGCGCATGCCGATCACCACGAGCGCCAGGCCGATCCCGGCGATCGCCCCGCCGGCCGCGGCCCAGACCGGCTGATCGCTCATCAGCTCGTTCTCGAAGACGTTCAGCCCCTGCAACGTCCACACCGCGCCCAGCACCATGCCGAGCAGACCGAACGACATCGCCAGCCAGCCGCGCAGCCGGACGGGCTCAGCCGGTGCTTCGGTTTCATTGTTCACCATTTGTCGTGCACCTGGGGGCGAATCAGCTCATCGTAGACCGCGGCGATCTTTTCCAGGGTTTCCGGCGAAAGCGGTGCGAGATCGGCGGCGTGCGCGTTTGCGCGCGCTTGCTCGGGATTACGCGCACCGGGGATCACGACGGTGACGGCCGGCTGTTCCACGATCCAGCGGAGTGCGAATTGCGCCATCGTCACCCCATCCGGAACGAGTGGCAGCAGCCGGCGAACTGCTTCCAATCCGGTAGAGAAGTCGACTCCGGAGAACGTTTCACCGACGTCGAACGACTCGCCGTGCCGGTTGTAGTTGCGGTGGTCGTCCGCGGCGAACGTGGTGTTCTCGTCATAACGCCCGGAGAGCAGGCCACTGGCGAGCGGCACCCGCGCGATGATCCCGACGCCCGCCTCGGCGGCGGCCGGCAGAACCCGCTCCAGGGGCTTGAGGCGGAACGCGTTGAGGATGATCTGGACACTGGCCACGCCCGGGCGCGCGATCGCGGCGAGCGCCTCGTCGACCTTCTCGACGCTCACGCCGTACGCCGAGATGCGCTTCTCCTGAACGAGGACGTCGAGCGACTCGAAGACCTCGTCACTGTGGAACACCGGTGTCGGCGGGCAGTGCAGCTGGACCAGATCGAGGGTCTCGACGCCGAGGTTGGCGCGTGAACGGTCCGTCCAGGCGCGGAAGTTGTCGAGCGAGTAGTTCTCCGGCACCTGGGGGAGGCGGCGGCCCATCTTGGTGGCGACCGTGAGGCCGGGCTTGCCCTTCACGAACGAGCCGACGATCTGCTCGCTGCGACCGTCGCCGTAGACGTCGGCGGTGTCGATGAAGGTGACCCCGGCGTCGACCGCGGCCTGCAGGGTGGCGTGCGCGTCGGCCTCGCTGACATCGCCCCAGTCGGCGCCGAGCTGCCAGGCGCCCAGGCCGATCACCGACGCGTCGCGGCCCATTCGGCGAAAGCTTCGTTTTTCCACGTGGAGACCCTACCGCCAAGCTGATAGCGTGCAAGCAAAACGTACGTACGGTTTGGCAAACTGGAGGCGTCATGTGGGATCCGGCCGTCTACCGGCGTTTCGGCAACGAGCGCTCGCGTCCGTTCATCGACCTCACCGCACGGATCGGCGCCACCGCACCCCGCGCGGTCGTCGATCTCGGCTGCGGCTCCGGTGAGCTGACCCGCACCCTCGGCGAACGCTGGCCGGCCGCGCGGGTGACCGGCATCGACTCCTCGCCCGAGATGATCGCGAAGGCCGGCGACGGCGACTTCCGGGTCGGTGACCTCACCGGCTGGCAGCCCGGCCCGGACACCGACGTCGTCGTCACCAACGCGGCCCTGCAGTGGGTTCCGGGACATCAGGATCTGCTCGTCCGGTGGGTGGCCGCGCTGCCGTCCGGAGCGTGGCTCGCCATGCAGGTCCCGGGCAACTTCGACGCGCCCTCGCACCGGCTGCTGCGGGCGGTGGCCGGTGACTTCGGCGTCGGTCACGTGCTGCGCGAGTCGCCGGTGGACGACCCCGCCGACTACGCGGAGCTGCTGGCCGCCGCCCGGGTCGACGCCTGGGAGACGACGTATCTGCACCTGCTGCCGGCGGACGGGCCGGATCACCCCGTGCTGCGCTGGATGGAGGGCACCGCGCTGCGGCCGGTGCGGGCCGCGCTCGACGACGACGCGTGGGCGCGATTCCGCGCTGAGCTGGGCGGACGCCTCGCCGGGGCGTATCCGGCGGGACACGGCCGCGTGGCGTTCCCGTTCCGCCGTATCTTCGTGGTGGCTGCTATCTAGGGAGATCATCGTGAGTGACCTGACCTCGTTCATCGCCGGCCTGCCCAAGGCCGAGCTGCACGTCCACCACGTGGGGTCGGCCTCCCCGCGGATCGTGGCCGAGCTGGCCGCGCGGCACGAGGGCAGCTCGCCGGTGCCGGCCGACCCGGAACTGCTCGCGAAGTACTTCGAGTTCCGCGACTTCGCGCACTTCATCGAGATCTACCTGAGCGTGGTCGACCTGATCCGCGACGCCGGGGACGTGCGGCTGCTCACCTACGAGATCGGGCGGGAGCTGAGCCGGCAGCAGGTGCGGTACGCGGAGCTGACCATCACGCCGTTCTCCAGCGTGCGCCGTGGCATCCCGGCGCCGGCGTTCTGCGAGGCGATCGAGGACGCGCGCGCCGGCGCCCGCCGCGACTTCGGCGTGGACCTGGCGTGGTGCTTCGACATCCCGGGCGAGGCGGGGCTGCCGGCGGCCGAGGAGACGCTGCGGATCGCCCTGGAGGAACGGCCCGACGGGCTGATCAGTTTCGGGCTCGGCGGGCCGGAGATCGGGGTGCCACGGGCGCAGTTCAAGCCGTACTTCGACCAGGCCCGCGCCGCCGGGCTGCACAGCGTGCCGCACGCGGGGGAGACGACCGGGCCGGAGACGATCTGGGACGCGATCCGGTCGCTGGGCGCCGAGCGGATCGGTCACGGGATCGCGGCGGCTCAGGACGAGCGGCTGATGGCGTACCTCGCCGAGCACCAGATCCCCCTCGAGGTCTGCCCGACCTCGAACCTGCGCACCCGGGCCGTGGCCGACCTCGCCGGCCACCCGATCGCCACGCTGGCCGCCGCCGGTGTTCCGCTGAGCGTCAACTCGGACGACCCGCCCATGTTCGGCACGACGCTGGAGCAGGAGTACGCGGTCGCGGCCGAGCTGCTGAAACTCGACGCCGCCGGCGTGGCCGGGCTCGCCCGCGCCGCCGTCCACCACAGCTTCCTGCCTGCCGGCGGCAAGGCCACCCTCCTGGCCGAGATCGACACCTACACCGCCGCCCACGCGCTCTAGCCGGCTCGCCCTCCGCGCCCCGGTCGATGGCCGGCCCGGTGCGCCGACGCGGGATCCCGGCTGGCGCTCAGAGGTGTTTCAGGCTCGGGAAGCACCCGTGAGCGCCAGCCCGTGGTCGGCGACGGTCAGCTCCGCGCGTCGCGGTGCTCGGCTGGCACTGAGGGTTGGTCGAGGGCGTTGACGCAGCCGTGAGTGCCAGCTCGCGGTGCTCGGCTGGTGTTCAGGGCTGTGAGGGAGCTCGGATACAGCCGTGAGTGCCAGCCGAGCCCGACGCCGCCGGGCCGGGTGAGGTGCCGGGTCAGGGGCAGCGGGCCGGGTGCGGAGCCGGGTCAGGGGTAGAGCGGGTCCTGCCAGACCGCCAGCATGGACAGCGTTCCGATGGTGAGGATGACCGCCCAGCGGATCAGCCTCCGGCGGTTGAAGCGCGCCGGGGGCTCCTCCTCGGTCTGCCGCTCGCTCAGCATGTCGCGCATCGCGGTCTCCTGTCGTTCCTCCGGTGCTCGCCGGGGTGGGGTCGGGGGAAAAGGGTCAGCTGGGCACCGCGGTCCAGCTCTGGTGGCGCTGGTTCGTGTCCGGCTCCAGGGCCAGGACGCGGTGCCAGCCGAAGCGCTGCCCGCCCACGCCGACGGCGAGGTCACCGGTCTCGCTGCGCAGCGTGAAGCCGAACGCGGAGGCCTGCAGCCGCCACCGGGTGCCGGCGGCCGAGCAGTCGCCCTGGACGAGCGGCGCGCCGGCGACCGGTGTCCCGCCGAGCGGCATCAGGCATTTGCCGCTGGCGCGGGAGATCAGCGTGTACGTGTTGACGGCGCCCGGCGCCGGCGCCAGCTGCCACTGCTGCTGGTTGCCGCGGTCGGCGGTGCTGAGCGTTGCCGGGGTGCCGTCGGCGGCGCGGGCCGCGTAGAGGTCGGCGGCACCACCGGTGAGCGAGTTGGTGAGGACGAACCACGAGTTCTGCACCGGCCGGGCGGCGGGGGCGGTGCGGGCCGACCCCTTGGCGCGGTAGTTGCCGGTCTTGCTGGTGACCTCCACCTGGTAGACCGAGTCGGGCTTCAACCCGATGAGCCGCGCCCGGGTCGCCTTGGTGGTGGCGACCGGCTTGCCGCCGACGGACACCTGATAGGTCGCGTCGTCGGAGGCGGCGGTCCAGATCAGCCGGACCGACATGCTGGTGGCGTCGCGGATCTCCAGGGCGGCCTGCCCGTCCCCGCTGGACGGCGCGCCGGCGTCCTGGTCGCCGGACCCGCCGGCGCCCGACTCGGCGTGGAACGCGGCCTGCTCGGCGTCGAGCCCGGCGTCCGCGCTCGCCCCGGGCAGGGGCGCGGTGGAGACGCCCGGAGCGGTGCTCGGTGCGACCGGGACGGTGCTCGCGCTGGTGCTGGGGGACGGTGACGGTGTCCCGGCCGACGGCTGGGGCCGGGCCGGCGGGACGGAGGCCGCGGCGCTGGGCGCCGCCGTGACCGCGCCGGGGACGTCCGGGATGTCGTCGCCACCGTCGCTGCGCAGCAGGAAGTCGCTGAGCGCCACGTTCCAGTGGCTGTCGAGGTAGCTGCCCGGCTTCGGGTTGGTGTCGAAGTAGTCGTCGTGCCCGCAGTCCAGCCGCACCTCGTGCGCCTTCGGGCAGGTCTGCCGCAGCGCCCTGCCGGAGCGGTCCGGCCCGCAGAGCAGGTCGTAGCCGTCGGTGCAGCCACCGGCGCCGGTGCCGTTGGGTGCGCCGTTGAGCACCGCGCCGAGGACGTGGGTCAGCTCGCGCGCGGCCATCGCCGAGCTCCAGCAGCCGGAGTCGACCCGGGCGTACGACGGCCCGGCGTTGTTCCGGTTGGTCCGCCCCGGCCGGTTGTCGTCGACGTACGTGCCGATGCCGCAGTAGACGTTGGCGTCGGAGAACATCAGGTACTTGCGGTCGGCCCGGTTGTATCCCAGGTTGCCGAGCGCCTTGACGGTCGCCGCGAACGAGTCGAGCGAGCCGGCCGGCAGCTCCACCTCGGAGACCGCGACGGTGCACTCCGGCGTGGTCACGTACCGCACGTGCCGGGAGCCACCGGTCTCGCCGGCGCTCGCGTCGTAGATCGCGTCGACGCCGGCGGCCCAGGTGCGGAACGAGTTGACGTACTTGTTGTAGCGGGTGGTGGTGCCCGCGGCGTAGAGGTAGAGCAGCTGGACCCGCTTGCCGCTCTGCCCGTCGTCGGAGCAGGCCACGCCGGCCGGGCCGAGCACGAAGTCGGCGTTGCCGGGCGCCGGGTCGGCGATCAGGGCCGGCGCGTCCGGGGTGAGCGCGCTGCCGCCCAGGTCACGGGCGATCTCCGCGTCGGCCGGGACGACCACGGGCTGCATGGTGCGGACCGTGCTGGGCAGCTGGGTGGCGGCGGTGACCGGGGCGACGTCCCGGCGGACCGAGAGGCCGGTGGGCGCCCGGTCCGGCCCGTGCGTGCACGTCTCGTCGAAGAGCAGGTAGGAACCGGCGCAGAGCGCGTTCGTGGCGGCCGGCTCCAGTCCCTCGTAGACCAGTCCCTCGTCGGGCGCGTCCTTGGGGAGCGCGGTCAGCTCGAACTTCGCCGGGTCGTCCTTGGAGGTCGCGCCGATCACGCTGGGCCCCACCACGCCGCCGATGCCGAGCAGCGCCAGCCCGAGCGCGACCGGAAGCAGCCGGGTGGTGACGGAGCGTGTCGGCTTGCCCTGCTCCTCTCCGGCACGGCGCCGCCCGGTGGGCGACCCGCGGAACGCTGACCGGCGATGCGCGGACAAAGCGTCTCCTTGTCGGAACTGTCGAGCAGGTCCAGCAGGTCGTGCAGATCTTGCCGGCGCGCGGTGGGAGGGGGCCATGGGGTGCCCGCCCCCCACCGCGCCGGGGCTCCGCCGGCCGCGGCGATGGGGACGTGCGGTAGGCGAGCCGGGGAGCCGGATGGGATCGAAGCGAACACTGCCAGCCCGGACGAGCCAGGGGAACACTCTTAAAACAGATCTAAGCAACTTCTGTTCCGTACGGGGGAAGGTTCGTCATCGGTCTTGATTCTCAGCTCCGACGTCCCAGCCGGCCACGGCCGACCAGTCCGAAGCGGCTCGGTGTCCTGGGGGTGGCCTCGGCGTCGGCGATCAGCATGACCACGCTGGCGCCGCCGAGGGTGGCCCGGTCGAGGCTGACCGAGCCGCCGGTGGACTGCGTCATCCGCCGGGCGATGTCCAGGCCCAGGCCGGTCGAGCCCTGCTGGCTCTGGCCGCGGCGCAGGGCCTTCTCCGGGTCGGGAATGCCCGGGCCGGCGTCGTCGACCCGCAGCGCCACCCAGCCGTCGCGGCGGGAGAGCGCCACCTCGAACGCGGTGCCCTGCGGGGTGTAACGGAACACGTTGCCGAGCACCGCGTCGAGCGCGGCGGCCAGCTCGGCGCGGGGCACCGGCACCGGGATGCGCAGGTGCGCGCCGATCACCCGGTACTGCCGGTCCTGGTCGCCGGCGAGCGCGGACCAGAACGTCATGCGTTCCCGGACCACCTCGCTGGCGTCGCAGACGCCCTCCTCCGGAGTGGACGCCACCTGCGCGGCGACCGCCTGCCGGGTGGTGTTGATCAGCGAGTTGACCTCGTCGTCGAGCGAGGCGATGGCCTGCCGGATGCGCCGGATGCCGCGCCGCCGGTCGACCTCCTCCGCGGTCAGGTCGATGATCTGGGTGTCGTCCGGGTCGAGCGCCTCGGCGTCGAGCCGCAGCGCGGTCAGCGGGGTGCGCAGCCGGTGCGACAGGTCCGCGACCAGCTCCCGCTCGTCGGTGCGCGACGTGATCAGGCGGTCGGCCATCCGGTTGAACGCGTAGCCCGCCTCGGCCAGCTCGCGCGGCCCGGAGGGGTGGATGCGCACGCCCAGGTCGCCGTCGCCGACCGCGAGGGCCGCCTCGACCAGGTTGTTCGCCGAGTTCACCGCGCCGCGGGCGAGCCGGTCCACCACGATCACCGAGCCGCCGACCAGCACTATCGCCAGCCCGAGCAGCAGCCACCAGTCGCGGGCGGTGTTCGCGCCGAGCTCGGCGTCCGGCACGAACGCCTCGACGACCCACGCCTTGCCGTTCGCGCGGACCGGCTCCAGCCGGGCCAGGCCGCCGGGAACCTCCACGAGGGTCGCCTCGCCGGCGGTCGCGGCCTTGTCGATCTCGGTGGCGGTGACCCGGCCGCCGTCGCCGGGCGCGAGCCCGGGGGTGTGCACGACCGGGGCGCCGGACGGGACCCGCGCGGCGGCGACGGCCGCGGCCAGGCCCTTCTCCCCGGCGCCGGCGACGAGCGCGCCGGCGACCGTGGCGGTCTCCTGCGCGGCGGCCGACAGCGCCTCCTCCCGGTGGTCGGAGCGCAGGCCCCAGCCCAGCGGCACGAGGAACACCAGGGCGGCGACGGCGGTGGTGGCGGCGGTCGTGTACGCCAGCCGCAACCTCAGTCCGGCGCCACCAACCGGAATCCGACCCCCCGCACGGTGCGCAGGTAACGGGGCTTCGCCGCGGACTCGCCCAGTTTCCGGCGCAGCCAGTACAAATGCACGTCGATGGTCTGGTCCTCGCCGACCGAGGGCTGCCGCCATACCTCCTCCAACAGCTCACGACGGGAAACCACCCGGCCAGGGCGGGCGGCGAGGTACGCCAGCAGGTCGAACTCCTTGCGCGTCAGCGCGAGTGGCTGGTCGCCGAGCGTAGCGCTGCGCTCGCCCACGTCAACCCGTAGTTCACCCACCTCGTGAACGGCGGGCTGGGCGGCGCGGCTGGCCCGGCCCACGCGGCGCAGCACCGTGGCGATGCGCGCGTCCAGATGGGCGCCGGTGAACGGCTTCACCATGTAGTCGTCGGCGCCGGCCCGCAGCAGCCGCACCACGGTCTGCTCGTCGTCGCGCGCGGTGGCGATGATGATCGGCACATCGGTGATCCCGCGCAGCATGCGCAGCGCGTCCGAACCGTCCAGATCGGGCAGCCCGAGGTCGAGAACGACGAGGTCGGGGGTCTCCGCGGCGACCCGCCGGAGAGCCTCCAGCGCGGTGCCGACGGCGTGCACGGCGTGCCCCCGGTCGGCGAGCGAACGGAGCATGGCGCCACGCACGACATGGTCGTCCTCGACGAGCAACACCGTGGCCATGCGAAGACCGTACCGACTCCGGCGGGCAGAACCTAAAGGGTGATGCAGCGAGATGCTTTGATGACCCTCAGTGATGGAATACGATCCGAAGTACCGATGTCATTCACTCTCTTTCCCGATACGCGACTGACGCTGGCCCTGGACAGCCTGGCCGGCCTGAGTGTCGGCGACGCGCTCGGCGCCCAGTACTTCGTGCCCGGCAACAAGCCCTCCGACCTGCTCGACGCCCGCGTCCCCGACCCGCCGTGGGAGTGGACCGACGACACCGAGCAGGCCTGCTGCCTGGTCGCCACCCTCGACGACGGTGACTTCGACCGGGACGCCTTCGCCCAGCTCCTGGGCAGCGTCTTCGAGCCCTACCGGGGGTACGGGCCGGGAGCGGTCGTGATGCTCCGGCAGATCCGCGAGGGGCTGCCGTGGCCGATCGCGGCGGCCGCGGCGTTCGACGGCCAGGGCTCGTGCGGCAACGGCGCGGCGATGCGGGCCGCCCCGCTCGGCGCGTGGCACGCCGACTCCCTGCCGCACGCGGCCGCCCAGGCCGTGCGCGCCGCCGAGGTGACCCACGCGCACCCGGAGGGGATCGCCGGTGGGGTGGCGGTGTCGGTGGCCGCGGCGTTCGCGGCGGCCGCCCGGCTCGACGGCCACCGCCCGGACCGGGGTCAGCTGCTGCGCGCCGCGGCGGCACACACCGCGGCGAGCGTGGTCCGCGACGGGCTGACCTCGCCTTACCCACGGAGTGTCGCGGAGGCGGCCGAGCGGCTGGGCAACGGCGGGCAGGCGACCGCGCAGGACACCGTGCCGTTCGCGCTCTGGGTCGCCGACCGTTACCTCGACGACTATCCGGCCGCCGTGGCGGCGTGCGTGGTGGCCGGCGGGGACGTCGACACCACGGCGGCGATCGCCGGGGGCGTCGTGGCCGCGTACACCGGAATCGAGGGAATCCCCCGCGGGTGGCTGGCGAACCGGGAGACGCTCCCGGCGTGGCTGCCCGCCGCGAGCGGAGAGTAATCCGCAGGCGGATAGCATCAGGACATCAAGTCGCTTTCTGAATGGAGATCACCGTGTCCGCACCTCGTACACCCGCTGTGGCCGACCCTCTAGTCGTCCCGGCCGGGACGACGGCGGCCGACGCGGTGGCCGCGGCCGGGCTGCCCGCCAACGGGCCGAAGGCGATCGTCGTGGTCCGTGAGGCCGACGGGCGGTTGCGTGACCTGGCCTGGGCGCCGGCCGCCGACACCGAGGTCACCCCGGTCGCGATCGACACCCCGGACGGCCTCGACGTGCTGCGGCACTCGACCGCGCACGTGCTCGCGCAGGCCGTGCAGGACGTGTTCCCGGAGGCCAAGCTCGGCATCGGCCCGCCGATCCGGGACGGGTTCTACTACGACTTCGACGTCGAGAAGCCGTTCCAGCCGGACGACCTGGGCAAGCTCGAGAAGCGCATGCAGGAGATCGTCAAGGCCGGTCAGACGTTCCGGAGGCGGGAGTACTCGTCGCTCGACGAGGCCAAGGCCGAGCTGAAGAACGAGCCGTTCAAGCTGGAACTGGTCGACATCAAGGGCGACGTCGACGAGGAGGCCGCCGCGGTGGGCGCCGGCGAGCTGACCCACTACGACAACCTGAACAAGGACGGCGAGCGCGTCTGGGGCGACCTGTGCCGCGGCCCGCACCTGCCGTCGACCCGGCTCATCCCGGCGTTCAAGCTGATGCGCTCGGCCGCCGCCTACTGGCGCGGGTCGGAGAAGAACCCCCAGCTGCAGAGGATCTACGGTACGGCGTGGCCGTCGCGGGACGAGTTGAAGGCGTACCTCAATCGTCTTGCCGAGGCCGAGCGCCGGGACCACCGCAAGCTGGGCACCGAGCTCGACCTGTTCTCGTTCCCCGACGAGATCGGGTCGGGTCTGGTCGTCTTCCACCCCAAGGGTGGCGTGATCAAGCGCGAGATGGAGGACTACGTCCGCGCCCGCCACATCGAGGAGGGTTTCCAGTACGTCGGCAGCCCGCACATCTCCAAGGAGAACCTCTTCCTCACCTCGGGTCACCTGCCCTACTACAAGGACACGATGTTCCCCCCGATGCAGTTGGAGGGGGCGGACTACTACCTCAAGGCGATGAACTGCCCGATGCACAACCTGATCTTCAGGTCGCGCGGGCGGTCCTACCGTGAGCTGCCGATGCGGCTGTTCGAGTTCGGCACGGTCTACCGCTACGAGAAGTCCGGCGTGGTGCACGGCCTGACCCGGGTGCGTGGCCTGACCCAGGACGACTCGCACTCGTACGTCACCGCCGAGCAGGCCCCGGGCGAGATCAAGCACCTGCTGAACTTCGTCCGCTCGCTGCTCGACGACTTCGGCCTGGACGACTACTACCTGGAGCTGTCGACCCGCGACCCGAAGAGCGACAAGTTCATCGGCACGGACGAGCAGTGGGAGACCGCCACCCGCGTGCTGGAGGACGTGGCGAAGGAGTCCGGCCTCGAGCTGGTGCTCGACCCGGGCGGCGCGGCGTTCTACGGCCCGAAGATCAGCGTGCAGGCCAAGGACGCGATCGGCCGCACCTGGCAGATGTCGACGATCCAGTACGACTTCAACATGCCGGCCCGGTTCGGTCTGGAGTACCAGGCGGCGGACGGCAGCCGGCAGGAGCCCGTGATGATCCACTCGGCGAAGTTCGGGTCGATCGAGCGGTTCTTCGGCGTGCTGGTCGAGCACTACGCGGGCGCGTTCCCGGCCTGGCTGGCGCCGGTGCAGGTGGTCGGCATCCCGATCCGCGACGACCACGCCGACTACCTGGCCGAGTTCGTCGCCAAGCTGCGGAAGGCCGGCATCCGCGCCGAGGTGGACTACTCCACCGACCGGATGCAGAAGAAGATCCGCACCGCGCAGCAGCAGAAGATCCCGTTCATGGCGATCGCCGGCGACGACGACGTCAACGGCGGCACCGTGTCGTTCCGCTACCGGGACGGCTCGCAGCGCAACGGCGTCACGATCGACGAGGCGGTGGCGCACGTCGTCGAGGTGGTTCGCTCCCGGGTCAACACCGGGCCGTCGGCGGTCTGACCCGCCGGGTGTGCGGGCAGTGGCCGGCCGCGACGCGGGCCGGCCGCTGCCGTACATGATGCCGGGGACGGCCACCGCATAGGATGCGGTGATGGAGTCGACAGGCGAGCCGGACGGTCTGGAACGGCTCTGGACTCCGCACCGCATGGCGTATGTCACCGGTGCGGACACGTCCGACGGCTGTGCGTTCTGCCTGGCGCCGGGGCTGCCCGAGCCGGAGAGCCTGGTCGTCGCGCGCGGCGAGCTGGTCTTCGCGGTGCTGAACCTGTATCCGTACAACCCGGGCCACCTGATGATCTGCCCGTACCGGCATGTCGCGGACTACACCGACCTGACCGAGCAGGAGACGGCCGAGGTGGCCGCCTTCACCAGGACCGGCATGCGGGTGCTCCGCTCGGTGAGCCGGCCGCACGGCTTCAACCTGGGGATGAACCAGGGCGCGGTGGCCGGCGCCGGGATCGCCGAGCACCTGCACCAGCACGTGGTGCCGCGCTGGGGTGGCGACGCGAACTTCATGCCGGTGATCGGCCGGACGAAGGTGCTGCCGCAGATCCTCACCGACACCCGCCTGCTGCTCGCTAAGGCGTGGCCGGCGGACGGGGAGCCGCCCCGCTGAGCGCGGCCAGCGCGCGGATCCCGGCGACGATGTCCTCCGCCGACGGCGCGTTCGCCGGGTCGGTGAGCCACTGCGTGAGCACGCCGGACATGAGGGCCATCTGCACCGAGCCGAGCGAGCGCACCGTCGCGTCGTCGAGCTGATCCTCGGGCACGCCGCTGAGCATCGCTGCCATTCCGGAGCGGCCGGCCCGGACACCCCCGGCCAGCTGCTCGCGCAACGCGGGGTTGTGCTCGGCCTGCAGCGCCACCTCGACGCTGGCCAGCCAGAGCGGCCGGTCGGTCCGGATCGACCGGATGACCCGCCGCCAGAAGTCGAGCATCGGATCGTCGTCACCCTCACCGGGTTCGCCCAGCGCCCGGCCCAGAGCGTCGCCCCACTCCTCCATGGCGCTCAGCATCGCGGCGGTCATCAGCGCGTCCGTAGAACCGTAGTGATAGCCGATCGAGGCCAGGTTGGTACCGGAGAGCGCCACGATGTCGCGGGCCGTCGTCCGGGCATACCCCTTCTCCAGCAGCGCTTTCTTCGCGCCCTTCAGCAGCTCCTCGCGATGCCCCATGTTGTGGATCCTAACTTCTATACAAACGTATAAGACGTTTGTATAGTAACTCGCATGACGAACTCACGGGTACTGATCTCCGGCGCCGGCATCGGCGGCCCCGCCCTCGCCTTCTGGCTGGTCCGGCGCGGCTTCGAGGTGACCGTCGTGGAGCGCGCGGCCGGCCTGCGCGAGGGCGGCTACAAGGTGGACGTGCGCGGCTCGGCCACCGAGGTGCTCCGCAAGATGGGCCTGCTGGCCGCGGCCCAGGCCGCCGACACCGGCATGCAGCAGATCACCTACGTGAAGAAGGACGGCGCCCCGATCGCGAAGCTGCCGGCCGACCTGCTGATGGGCCGCCGCGGCGACGACCTGGAGATCATGCGCTGGGACCTCAGCCGGATCCTGCACGACGCCACCGAGGGGCAGGTGGAGTATGTGTGGGGCGACTCCGTCGCCACGCTGACCGACGGTCCGGACGGTGTCGACGTCACCTTCGAGAAGGGCGCGCCCCGCCGCTTCGACCACGTGGTCGGCGCCGACGGGCTGCACTCCGTGACCCGCCGCGTGGTGCTCGGCGAGACACCGCTGAAGCACCTGGGCGCGTACATCTCGATCTTCTCGGTCCCGAACGACCTGGGCGTGGTCCGTGAGGAGCTGTTCTACTCGCGGCCCGGGCGGCTGATCTTCGCCTACGCCATGGAGCCGGACCAGCCGGCCCGGGTCGGCATGGTCTTCGCGTCACCCGAGGTGGCCTACGACCGCCGCGACCCCGCCGCGCAGAAGCGCCTGGTGCGCGACGCGTTCGCCGGTCAGGGCTGGCGCTCCGACGAGTTCCTGGCCGCCATGGACACCGCGCCCGACTTCTACTTCGACTCGATGAGCCAGGTGGAGCTGCCGTCCTGGTCGTCGGGGCGGCTGGCGCTGCTCGGCGACGCCGCGCACTGCCCGTCACCGGCGTCCGGTCAGGGCACGAGCCTGGCGCTGGTCGGGGCGTACGTGCTGGGTCAGCACCTCGGTGAGCCGGGCGGCTACGCGGCCTACGAGAGCGCGATGAGGACGTACGTCGAGAAGAATCTTGCCTTCGGCCGGAAGATGGTCAAGGACATGGTGCCCGGTGGCCGCCTCAACATCGCCTTCCGCAACTACGGGATGCGGACCCTCAAGTTCCACCCGCAGAAGGAGAAGGTGATCGACAAGGTGCTCGCGCCGATGCACGAGGCGGCCAACGCGATCACTATCTGAGCGCGTGCTCCTTGCGGACCTGGTCGGCCAGGTGCGCCGGCATCGGCTCGTGGCGCAGGTAGGAACGGGAGAACGTGCCCGCTCCCGAGGAGAGGGCACGCAGCTCCACCGCGTACCGGACCAGCTCGATCGCCGGCACCTCGGCCCGGACCAGACTGTGCCCGCCGTCGCCCTCGGTGTCCGTGCCGAGCGGCCGGCCCCGGCGCCCGGAGAGGTCGCTCATCACCGCGCCGACGTAGGAGTCCGGCACCCGCACCACGATCTCGTCCACCGGCTCCAGCAGCGCCATCTGCCCCGCACCGGCCGCCTCGCGCAACGCGAGCGCCCCCGCGGTCTGGAACGCCGCGTCCGAGGAGTCGACGCTGTGCGCCTTGCCGTCGGTGAGCGTGACCTTCAGGTCGACGACCGGATAACCGGCGACGATGCCCTTCTCCAGCTGCGCGCGGACCCCCTTCTCCACCGACGGGATGTAGTTGTGCGGCACCGCGCCGCCAACCACCTTGTCGACGAACTGGAAGCCGCTGCCGCGGGGGAGGGGCTCGATCTCGAGGTCGCAGACCGCGTACTGCCCGTGGCCGCCGGACTGCTTGACGTGCCGCCCGTGCCCCTTGGCCTTCGCGCCGAAGGTCTCCCGCAGCGACACCTTCACCGGCTCGGTGTCCAGCTCGACGCCCCCGGCGCGCAGCCGGTCGAGCACCACGTCGGCGTGCGACTCGCCCATGGTCCAGAGCACCAGCTGATGCGTGTCGGCGTTGCGCTCCAGGCGCAGCGTCGGGTCCCCGGCGACCAGGCGGCCCAGGTTCTTGGCGAGCGCGTCCTCGTCGGAGCGGGTCTTGGCGACCACCGCGATCGGGAGCAGCGGCTCCGGCATCGACCAGGGCGCCATCAGCATCGGGTCGTCCTTGCCGGAGAGCGTGTCGCCGGTCTCCGCGCTGCCGGACTTGGTGATCGCGCAGATGTCGCCGGCCACGCACTGACCCACCTCGCGCAGCGTCGCGCCCAGCGGCGTGTAGACGTGCGCCACCCGCTCGTCGGCGTCGTGGTCGGGGTGGCCGCGCTCGGCCATCCCGTGCCCGGAGACGTGCAGCGTCAGGTCCGGCCGCAGCGTGCCGGAGAAGACCCGGACCAGTGACACCCGGCCGACGTGCCGGTCGATCGTGGTGCGGACCACCTCGGCGACCAGCGGGCCGTCCGGGTCGCAGGTCAGCGGCGGCCGCGGCGAGCCGTCCACGCCGGTGACCACCGGCAGGTCGTGCTCCAGCGGTGACGGCGCGGCGTCGGTCAGGCCGTCGAGCAGCGCGTCCAGGCCGACCCCGGTGCCCGCGCAGACCGGGATGACCGGGTAGAAGTTGCCCCGGGCCACCGCCTTGTGCAGGTCCGGGATGAGCGCGGCGGTGGAGATCAGCTCACCGGCGATGTACCGGTCCATCAGGGTCTCGTCCTCGCTCTCGGCGATGATCCCCTCGATGAGCTGGTTCCGGTCGTCGGCGATCGGGTTGAGGTGCTCGCGCTCGGCCTCGCCCTCCCGCGGCGGATATCCGGCCGAGTAATCCAGGACCCGCAGCGACACCAGGCCGATCAGGCCGACGACCGACTGCCCGTCGTCGCCGAGCATCGGCTGGTAGGTGGGCATCACGTTCTCGCCGAACGCCTCCTGGCAGTCCTGCAGCGTCTGCTCGTAGTCGGCGCGCGGATGGTCCAGCCGGGTGATCGCCACGGCGCGGGGCATCCCGACCGCGGCGCACTCCTCCCACAGCCCGACCGTCGCCTCGTCGACGCCGTCGACCGCGGAGATGACGAACAGCGCCGCGTCCGCCGCGCGCAGCCCGGCCCGCAGCTCACCGACGAAGTCGGCGTAACCGGGCGTGTCCAGGAGGTTGACCTTCACGTCGCGGTGCAGCAGCGGGGCGCAGGACAGCGCCACCGAGCGTTGCTGCCGTACCGCGGCCGGATCGTTGTCGGTGACCGTGGTGCCGTCCGTCACCGTGCCGGCCCGGGGGATCGTGCCGGTGGCCGCGAGCAGCGCCTCCACCAGCGTGGTCTTCCCGGCGCCGGAGTGGCCCACCAGCACCACGTTGCGTACCCTGCCGGGCTCTGTCACCACCGGCGCGGTGGCGCCGGCAAGCCCTTTCTCCGAAGTCTTCTGCGCCATGCCGAGCGCTCCCGTCGTTTCCGGTTCGTTACGCGTCCATAAATCCCACACCCGGGGCTGTCCCGGTCGCAAGGACCGGAAGCCACCAGAGGATGCCGGATGGTGACGATCCGGCCAACCGGGGGGCGAGCCGTACCGAGACCTGGCCCCCGCCGTTATGGTGGGACGGCCATGGCAAAGATCGTTCAAGTAACGGCCCGTGCCGTCGTCTCGTACGGCGTCAACCCGGTCGCACGTTTCCTACTCCGGCTCGGCGTCTCACCGGACGCCGTCACCATCGCGGGCACCGTGGGGGTGCTGGTCGGTTCGTACTTCGGTGCGAAGGGTCAGCTCTTCTGGGGCACCGTGATCGTAACCGCCTGCGCGCTCACCGATGTGCTCGACGGCACAATGGCCCGCCTTCGTGGCGGTTCCAGCAAATTCGGGGCGCTGCTCGACTCCTCGATGGACCGGATAGCCGACGGCGCCGTATTCGGTGCGGTCGTCTACTACCTGGCCACCGAGGACAATCCGTACGGTGGTGTCGTCGCCGCCCTGATCAGCCTGGTCTTCGGCCAGGTGGTGTCGTACGTCAAGGCCCGCGCCCAGTCGCTGGGCCTGAACGCCGACGTCGGCATCGCCGAGCGCCTCGAACGGCTGCTGATCGTCGGCGCCGGTGGGCTGCTCGGCGCCGCGGGCCTGGACTGGGGCCTGCCGGCCGCGCTCTGGGTGCTGGCCGTGCTCTCCGTGATCACCGCCGCCCAGCGGCTGATCCACGCGCGCGCCACCGAGCCCAAGGTCGCGGCCGAGTGAAGGACCGGCTGACCACGCTCGGCTTCACCGCCGGGTGGCGCCTGGTCCGCGCGATGCCGCTGCCGATGGCCCGCGCGCTGTTCACCCGGGTCGCGGACCGCACGTGGAAGAAGAACGGCCCGGCCACCCAGCGACTGCGCCGCAACTACCAGCAGATCGTCGGCGCGGACATGCCGGAGACGCTGGTGCGCGACGGGCTCCGGTCGTACGCGCGGTACTGGATGGAGGCGTTCCGCCTCCCGTCGCTGAGCCGGGAGCAGCACGCCGCCGGCTTCCACATGCGCGCCGACTGCTACGACGAGATGAAGCAGCTCATCGCCGAGGGCAACGGCATCGTCCTGGCCCTGCCGCACGTCGCGAACTGGGACGCGGCCGCCGCCTGGGTGGTCGCCAACGGCTGGCAGATGATCACCGTCCAGGAACGGCTCAAGCCGGAGGCGGTCTTCCAGAAGTTCCTGGAGTACCGGGAGAGCCTGGGCATGCGGGTGCTGCCGCTCACCGGCGGGGAACGTCCGCCGTTCGACGTGCTCGCCGAGCATCTCAAACAGGGCTGGGTCGTGCCGCTGCTCGCCGACCGGGACCTGTCCCGCAGCGGCGTCGAGGTCGAGTTCTTCGGTGGGCGGACCCGGATGCCGGCCGGCCCGGCGATTCTCGCCATCAGCACCGGCGCGCCGCTGTTCGCGGCCGACCTGTGGTACACCGAGCACCGCGTTGAGGCGCGACTGCGCAGGATCACGCCGCCCGCCGAGGGGCCGCTCGACGAGCGGGTCAAGCGGACCACGCAGCTGATGGCCGACGCGTTCGCGGCCGGTCTCGCCGAGCACCCGCAGGACTGGCACATGCTCCAGAAACTCTGGATCAAGGCTTAGGAGGACGAGTGCGGATCGGGATCGTCTCGCCGTACTCGTTCGACGTCCCCGGCGGGGTGCAGAACCACATCATGGACCTGGCCGAGGCGCTGATCGAACTCGGTCACCACGTCAGTGTCCTCGCCCCCGCGGACGAGGACGCGGAACTACCGGCGTACCTGGTGCCGGCCGGCCGCGCGATGCCGCTGCCGTACAACGGATCGGTCGCCCGGATCGCCTTCGGCCCGGTCTCCACCGCCCGCGTCCGCCGCTGGCTGGCCCGCGGCGAGTTCGACGTGCTGCACGTCCACGAGCCGCTCACGCCCAGCCTGTCGTTTCTCGCGGTGCTCTCCGCGCGCGGTCCGGTGGTCGCCACCTTCCACACCGCGATGACCCGCTCCCGCGCGCTCGCCGTCGCGCAGAACTTCCTGCAGCCCGTCATGGAGAAGATCACCGCGCGGATCGCGGTCAGCGAACTGGCCCGCAAGGTGCAGGTCGAACACCTCGGCGGCGGCGCGGTGGAGATCCCCAACGGGGTCGCGGTGCGCAAGTTCGCCTCGGCTGCGCCCTTGCCCGGATGGCCCGGCCAGGGCGGCGCTCTCGGTTTCCTCGGCCGCTTCACCGAGCCCCGCAAGGGCTTCCCTCTGCTGCGTACGGCGTTCGTCACGCTCGCCCGTGCGCGTCCCGGCCTGCGGCTGCTGGTGGCCGGCCCGGGTGACCGCGACGAGCTGTTCGACGGCATCCCGCCCGAGCTGCACGACCGGGTCGAGTTCCTCGGCCTGGTCAGTGAGCCCGACAAGGTGCGGATGCTGCGCAGCGTCGACGTCTACGTCGCCCCGAACACCGGCGGGGAGAGCTTCGGCATGATCCTCACCGAGGCGATGGCCGCCGGCGCCACGATCGCCGCGAGCGACCTCGATGCGTTCCGTCGGGTATTGGACGGAGGCCGCGCCGGCGCGCTCTTCCCCACCGGCGACGCCGCCGCGCTCACCACGCTCCTCGGCGACCTGCTGGACGACCCGGCCCGCCGCGCTGACCTGGCCTCCTGCGCACGTCACGTCGTCGGGACGTTCGACTGGCCGAGTGTGGCCGAGCGGGTCCTCGAGGTCTACACCACGGCGATCGAGGCCACCGACGGGCGCGTTTTCGACGACGACGAGGCCTGATCGGCTCGGGGCAGGTGACTGCCGGACACAATTCCGCACTACGATGCCCCGCATGTGGTGGGTGCTGGGTGTCGTCGTGCTGGCCGCGATCTTCTCGGCGTACCTCGGCTGGACCGCCCAGCGTGTCGAACGGGTCCACGCCCGCGCCCAATCCGCCGAACGCGCCCTCGACTCCCACCTGCTGCGCCGCGCCGCGGCCGCCGCGGTCGTCGCCGAGCACCTGGAGTCCGTCGAGCTCTACGCTGCGGCCCGGCTCGCCCTGGACGCCGAGCCCGACGAGCGCGAGTCCGCCGAGAACGACCTCACCCGCCAGTTGCAGGGCGTCGAGCTCGACCCGGTGGACCCGGCCGCCCGCGCCCTGATCGTCAGCAGCCGGCGGGTGGTGCTGGCCCGGCAGGTGCACACCGACCTGGTGCGGGACGCGCTGACCGCGCGGCAGCGCAAGCTGGTCCGGGTGCTGCGGCTGCCGGGGCGTTACCCGCGGCCGCGCTACTTCGACATCGTGGAGCCGGTGATGCCGCCGCTGCCGTCACCGGCGCCGGCCCCGGCCTCGGAAGCCATGCCGGTCCAGGCCGTCTGACCCCCGGGCGCTTCTCCGGCCCGCGAAAAGGGCCGCCCACCGGGGCGGCCCTTTTCGATCGAGGTGCTTACCAGCCGCGCTCGGCGAGCCGGTGCGGCTGCGGGATCTCGTCGACGTTGATGCCGACCATCGCCTCGCCCAGCCCGCGCGACACCTTGGCGATCACGTCCGGGTCGTCGTGGAACGTGGTCGCCTTGACGATCGCCTCGGCGCGCTGCCGCGGGTTGCCGGACTTGAAGATGCCGGAGCCGACGAACACGCCCTCGGCGCCGAGCTGCATCATCATGGCGGCGTCGGCGGGGGTGGCGATGCCGCCCGCGGTGAACAGCACGACCGGCAGCTTGCCCGCCTCGGCAACCTCCTTGACCAGCTCGTACGGCGCCTGCAGCTCCTTCGCGGCGACGTAGAGCTCGTCCTCCGGAAGCGTCTGCAGCCGCCGGATCTCGCCGCGGATCTTGCGCATGTGGGTGGTCGCGTTCGACACGTCGCCGGTGCCGGCCTCGCCCTTCGAGCGGATCATCGCGGCGCCCTCGGTGATCCGCCGCAGCGCCTCGCCCAGGTTGGTCGCGCCGCACACGAAGGGCACGGTGAACTGCCACTTGTCGATGTGGTTGGCGTAGTCGGCCGGGGTCAGCACCTCGGACTCGTCGATGTAGTCGACGCCCAGCGACATCAGCACCTGGGCCTCGACGAAGTGACCGATCCGGGCTTTGGCCATGACCGGGATGGAGACGGCGTTGATGATGCCGTCGATCATGTCGGGGTCCGACATCCGGGACACGCCGCCCTGGGCGCGGATGTCGGCGGGAACGCGTTCCAGCGCCATGACGGCGACGGCGCCGGCGTCCTCGGCGATCTTCGCCTGCTCGGGGGTGACGACGTCCATGATCACGCCGCCCTTGAGCATCTCCGCCATGCCGCGCTTGACGCGGGCGGTTCCGACGGCGGGCTGGTTCTCAGACATACGACTCCTCGTGCGAAGGTGCGGTAGGGCGATGCTACGAAGCGACGTGCGGTCACCTCGATAGCCAATCGACCCCCCGGTGGCCTGCATGAGGGACACGACCCAGGTCAAGAGCCTTCGCACGTACGTCATGAAGGTCTCCCCGGCCCGAATCGCACCCGGCGCGGCGCGTCCTAGAGTGAAGGTGTGAACATCGGAGTGCTGGCCCTGCAGGGCGACGTGCGCGAACACCTGTCCGCCCTGGCGGAGTCGGACGTGCTGGCCCGGCCGGTCCGCCGGCCCGAGGAACTGGCGGAGGTCGAGGCGCTGGTGATCCCCGGCGGCGAGTCCACGACGATGAGCAACCTGGCGATCACTTTCGGTCTGCTCGACCCGGTTCGGAAGCGCATCGCGGACGGCATGCCGGTGTACGGTTCCTGCGCCGGCATGATCATGCTGGCCACCACGGTGCTGGACGGGCGTCCCGATCAGGAGTCGTTCCAGGGGATCGAGATGACCGTCCGGCGCAACGCTTTCGGCCGGCAGGTCGACTCGTTCGAGGCGCCGGTGGGGATCGAGGGCATCGAGGGCGGCGAGTTCCACGCCGTCTTCATCCGCGCTCCGTGGGTCGAGCAGGTCGGTCCCGACGTGCGGGTGCTGGGCCGCGTCGCTTCCGGTGACGACGCCGGTAGGATTGTCGCCGTTCGGCAGGGCAACCTGCTCGCCACGGCATTCCACCCGGAGCTGACCGGCGACCTTCGCGTCCACCGGTACTTCGTCGAGATGGTCCGCCAGGCCGCACCCGCACGGTAGACACGGAGGTTACGCATGTCCGGCCACTCCAAGTGGGCGACGACCAAGCACAAGAAGGCTGTCGTCGACGCCAAGCGCGGCAAGATGTTCGCCAAGCTGATCAAGAACATCGAGGTCGCGGCCCGGACCGGTGGTGGTGACCCGGCCGGTAACCCCACGCTCTACGACGCCATTCAGAAGGCGAAGAAGTCGTCGGTTCCGAACGACAACATCAACAACGCGGTCAAGCGCGGCTCCGGTCTCGAAGCGGGCGGCGCCGACTGGCAGACGATCATGTATGAGGGCTACGGCCCGAACGGCGTGGCCCTGCTGATCGAGTGCCTCACCGACAACCGGAACCGCGCGGCCACCGAGGTGCGCACCCGGCTGACCCGCAACAACGGCACGTTCGCCGACGCGGGAAGCGTGTCCTACCTGTTCAACCGCAAGGGCGTCGTGATCGTCCCCAAGGGTGAGCTCACCGAGGACGACGTGATGCTCGCCGTCCTGGAGGCCGGCGCCGAGGAGATCAACGACCTCGGTGAGTCGTTCGAGGTGGTCAGCGAGCCGACCGACCTGGTCGCGGTCCGCACCGCGCTGCAGGACGCCGGCATCGACTACGACTCGGCGGAGTCGTCCCTGGTGCCGACGATGACGGTCGAGGTCGACGAGGACGCGGCCCGCAAGGTGTTCAAGCTGATCGACGCGCTCGAGGACTGCGACGACGTTCAGAACATCTACGCCAACTTCGACGTCTCCGACGAGGTAATGGCCCTCATCGACGCGTGACAGCTGAGGTTCTTGACGGGGCTGGTGCTTGTGCACCTGCCCCGTTCGCGTGTCCGAGGCCATCCGATTGCCGCTGGGCGATACTTGTGCCGTTGCCGGCGGGCGCATCTCGCGGAGGTGAGCAAGCAGGCAGTTGACCAGTGACATCCTGTCGTGCGACCAGTAGGATGAGGGAGTGTTGGCCAGCATGCCGAGCATCAATCTCCCGCCCATCGAGGACCTCGACGTCGATGATCTTGCTTCCCTTCCTGAGGGATACCGCTACGAACTGCACAGCGGAAATCTGGTCATCATGACGCCGTCCATCTACTGGCATAAGTGGATGGCTCGGCGGCTGGTGGACATGCTCTGCGTGGCCGGCTTGGAGGCACTCCAGGACACCGGGGTCCGTGGCGATCGGCCACGCGACAACCGCATTCCTGATGTCGGCGTGCTGACCGGTGACCTTGCCGAGGTGGCCGAAGACGCGAATCTCCCTGGCTCGGCTTTCCAACTGGTCGCCGAGGTTGTTTCGGAGAACTCGATGAATGGTGAGTACACCGACAAAGCCCAGTGGTATGCGGAGCGTGGCATCCCCGAGTACTGGATCGTCGATCGGACGCCCGCTCGGGCGCGCGACGACGCCTTGGTGCACCTTCACCGCCTTGCGCTCTCGGGTGCCGCCGCGCCCGCCTACGTTCGCGAGCGCACTGTCCGCCTTTCCGAGCTCGAGGCCGAGTATCGGGAGAAACGCGACGCAGGCTAGAGGCCGCTCGCGGCGAGCCAGGACATCGACTGGATGATGGCGGCGATCAGGAGCAGGCCGCCGACGATCACGCGGGCGATGTGGTGCTGCTGGGCGCGGCGCCACGCGTGACACCACGCGACGGCCGCGTCGGCGAGGGTCAGTAAGCCTGCTCGCGCCGTACTGTCAATCAAAGCGGCCTTGTGGAAAGCGATGCTGGCGGCCGGGCCGCCCACCTGGACCAGTTGCCTCTCCGGCGTGCGCAGCACGCGGACCTCGACCTCGTAGACCTGGTCGTCGCGCCACGCCTTGGTCCGTTCCAGGATGCGTTTGCGCAGGTAGATGCCGGGCGCGTCGGAGTGTGTGAGGCGACCCCGGAGGCGCAGGCGGCGCCAGTGCCCGGCCAGGTCGATCAGCGACTCCTGATAGATCTCATGACCGATCGGGTCGCCGCCGGTCAGACGCAGCGCCATGGGTCGCAGCTCGGCCTCGTGAGCGGCGACGGCATCGACGAACTCCGGTGGCGGATCCTCGTCCATCGGCGGTATGAGGTACATGGCGAACCTCCCGCTCCATCGTCGGAGCGTGTCGGCGGCGAGCGCAAGCGGTGACCGTACTAGGGTGTCGAACACACGTACGTGAGGGGAGGCCGTGTGCGCGTGCTCGGCATCGACCCGGGTCTCACCCGGTGCGGCGTCGGTGTGGTCGAGGGCGTGCCCGGCCGTCCCGGAACGCTGATCGACTACCACGTGGTGCGCAGCGAGCCGGACGAGGACATCGCCCTGCGCCTGCTGCACCTGGACCGGAGCCTCGCCGAGCTGGTCACCCTCCACAAGCCGGAGAGCGTGGCGGTGGAGCGGGTGTTCTCGCAGCACAACGCGCGTACCGTGATGGGCACCGCGCAGGCCAGCGCGGTCGCGATCCTGGCTGGGTCGCGCGCCGGCCTGCCCGTGCAGACGTACACGCCGAGCGAGGTGAAGGCGGCCGTCACCGGCTCCGGCACGGCCGACAAGGCACAGGTCACCGCCATGGTCACCCGTCTGCTGAGGCTGGACGCGCCGCCGAAGCCGGCCGACGCGGCGGACGCCATCGCCATCGCCATCTGTCACATCTGGCGCGGGGGCACCCGGGCCAGGATCCAAGCCGCGGCGATCGCCGCCGCCCGCAGGAGCAGCCGATGATCGCCAGCGTGCGCGGTGTCGTCACCGCGATCCTTCCGGACAGTGCCGTCGTCGAGGTCGGGGGTGTCGGCATGCGCGTGTTCTGCGCGCCGAACACGCTGGCCTCGCTGCGCAACGGTGCCGAGGCGCGGCTGGCGACCACGCTGATCGTCCGGGAGGACTCGCTCACCCTCTACGGTTTCGCCGACGACGACGAGCGGCAGCTCTTCGAGGTGCTGCTGACCGCGAACGGGGTCGGCCCGCGGATCGCCCAGGCGGTGCTCGCGGTGCATCAGCCCGATGCCGTGCGCCGGGCCATCGGCGGCGGCGACATCGCGGCGCTGACGCAGGTGCCGGGCATCGGCAAGCGCGGCGCCGAGAAGATGATCGTCGAGCTGAAGGGCAAGATCGGCCCGGTCGGCTTCGGCGACGGCTCGGGCACGAGCATGCTGGCCGGGGCGTGGCAGGAGCAGGTGCGGCAGGGTGTGCTCGCGCTCGGCTGGAGCGCGACCCAGGCCGATCAGGCGGTCGCCGCGATCGGCGAGACGATCGACGGTGAGGTGCCGCCGGTTCCGGTGCTGCTGCGCCAGGCGATCCGGCTGCTGGGCAAGACCCGATGAGCTCCTCCGAGGGAGACGACCTGGTCTCGCCGCTGGCCGAGGACACCGAGCTCGATGCCGAGGCCAGTGTCCGGCCACGGCGGCTGTCCGACTTCATCGCGCAGCACCGGGTCCGTGACCAGCTCGAGCTGCTGCTGAAGGCGTCGATGGGCCGCGGCACGCCGCCCGATCACATTCTGCTCTCCGGGCCGCCCGGGCTGGGCAAGACCACGCTGGCCAACATCGTGGCCGCCGAGCTGGGCACCGGGATCCGTACGACGAGTGGCCCGGTGATCGAGCGCTCCGGGGATCTGGCCGCGATCCTGACCGGTCTCGCCGAGGGCGACGTGCTCTTCATCGACGAGATCCACCGGATCGCGAAGCCGGCCGAGGAGCTGCTCTACAGCGCGATGGAGGACTTCCGGGTCGACGTGGTGGTCGGCAAGGGGCCGGGCGCCACCGCGATCCCGCTCGACGTGGAGCCGTTCACGCTGATCGGCGCGACGACCAGGGCCGGGCTGCTGACCGGGCCGATGCGTGACCGGTTCGGTTTCGTCGCGCATCTGGACTTCTACTCACCGGCCGATCTCGACGCGCTGCTGCACCGCTCCGCGCGCATTCTCGGGGTGCCGATCACGCCGGAGGGCGCCGCCGAGATCGCCGGCCGGTCGCGCGGCACGCCGCGTATCGCGAACCGTCTGCTGCGCCGGGTCCGGGACTATGCCGAGGTGCGCGGCGACGGCGTCGTCACCGTCGAGATCGCCAAGGCCGCCCTTCAGGTGTACGACGTCGACGCGCTCGGCCTGGACCGGCTGGACCGTGCCGTGCTGCGCGCGCTGATCGAGTCGTTCAAGGGTGGTCCGGTCGGCCTCTCCACGCTTGCCGTCGCGGTCGGTGAGCAGGCCGACACCGTCGAGGAGGTGTGTGAGCCGTTCCTGGTGCGGGCCGGGTTGCTCGCCCGGACCCCGCGGGGCCGGGTCGCCACCGAGGCCGGTTGGGCACACCTCGGCCGGACGCCGCCACAAGACGGCAGGTCCGGGGTGTTTCAGGGGGACCTGTTCGCACGAGATACATAAATATCCCTCGTGATGTGAACGTGACGTGTGCCGCATTCGTAGTCTCCAGGTTGACCGATTAGACTCGCCCCCGCTTCAACCCGGATGTTTTGACGCCCCGGCCCGATCTTCGAAGAGGGCGCGGGGGCCTACGGAAGGCTTCTTTTCGTGTTTAGCGTGGCCGAGTCCGCCGGCGGGGGTAACCCGCTGAGCCTGTTCCTGCCCTTCATCCTCATCATCGGCGTGATGTATTTCCTGGTGATGCGGCCGCAGCAGAAGCGGCGCCGGGAGGCGATGGAGCTGCAGAACAAGCTCGGCCCCGGCGACGAGATCGTCACCATCGGCGGCCTGCACGGCACCGTGGTGGCGATCGAGGACGACGTGGTGCTCCTGGAGATCGCGCCGGCGGTGCAGGTCCGCTTCGCCCGCCCGGCCATCGCACGGGTGGTCACCCGCGCCGAGGAGCCGGTCGCCGACACCGTCGACGAGCCCGCCACCAGCACGGAGACGGTCGTCGACGAGACGCCGAACCCGGTCGTCGACGTCCGCAAGCAGGACTGACAAGTTCCACCCGGACCGGCCCTCGGCTGCCCTGCCGGCGGGCCCGGTCCGTTCCGGCCGCCGTCCGAGAAGCCGACGGCCGGCCACCGATCGACAGCGCCGCGCGGGTCGCGCGGCCGAACGCAGGGAGACCTAACGCCGTGGCACGACCACCACAGGGACAGATGCATCCTGGACGCCAACTCGGCGTGCTCGGCCTGATCTTCGTCGTCCTGTATCTCCTGGTCTTCTTCGCCGGTGACGCCAAGGGCAGTTTCACCGACCGCCTGCAGCCCAAGCTCGGTCTCGACCTCAGGGGTGGCACGCAGGCCACCTACATCGCGAGCCAGGCCGGCGGGACGCCGACGACGGAGTCGATGGAGCAGGCCCGGACGATCATCGAGAACCGCGTCAACGCGCTCGGCGTCTCCGAGGCCGAGGTCGTGGTCCAGGGCAAGAACACGATCGTGGTCTCCCTGGCAGGTAAGGCCGACGACCAGCTCAAGGACCTGGCGCAGGCCGCGAACATGCGGTTCCGGCTGCTGACCGGCACGACCCCGGACGTCTCGGCGAGCGCGCTGAACCCGGCCTCGCCGTCGCCCAGTGTGGCGGCGAGCGGCGTGGCCCCGTCGGCCGCACCGTCCGGCGCCGCGAAGCCGTCGGCCGGCGCCAGCGCCCCGTCGATCACCACCGGCCCGTCCGCCGGCACCGGCGGCCAGGGTGGTGGCGAGGCGGTGCCGAGCGCCACCCCGTCGGCGAACCCGAGCCCGGCGGCCTCCGCGGCTGCCCCGGCGGCCACCCCGAGCGCCTCGGCGTCGGCCGCCCCGGTTCCGGCGAGCGTGCAGGAGCAGCGCGCGGCGGTCGCGAAGAAGGTCGGCGCGGCGCTCTGGGCGCAGGCCGAGAAGCTGACCGCCCCGGTCGACCTGAGCAGCGACCCCAAGGCCGGTCTGGCCTACAAGGCGTTCAACGCGCTCTCCCCGGCCGAGGTGGCCGCGCTCACCCCGCAGATGCAGTTCAACGTTCCGACGATCAGCTGCGACCAGCTCGACAAGCGGCCGAACGGCTCGATCGACGACGCGAACTCGCAGGTCGTGGCCTGCTACAGCGGCCAGGCCAAGGTCCTGCTGGACCAGGCGAAGGTGGTCGGCACCGACATCTCCAGCGCCAGCCCGCAGCTCGACCAGACGAACGGTCAGTGGGTCGTCTCCCTCGACTTCACCGGCGACGGCCAGAAGAAGTGGGCCGACCTGACCCGGGTGGCGTTCAACGCGACCTCCAGCGACCCGTGCTACACCGCCGTCCAGGCCCTCTACGGCTCCGCCGAGCACTGCGCGGTCGCTGTCGTCCTGGACAAGGAGATCCTGTCCGCGCCGCAGATCCAGGCGGTGCTGACCGGCTCGTCGCAGATCACCGGCAGCTTCACCGTCGACTCCGCGAAGCAGCTGGCGGACCAGCTGAAGTTCGGCGCGATCCCGGTCACCTTCGAGGCCGGCCCGGCGCAGACCATCTCCGCGACCCTCGGCCTGCAGCAGCTCGAGGCCGGCCTGATCGCCGCGGCGATCGGCATGGCGCTCGTGGCGATCTACGCGTTCTTCTACTACCGCCTGCTCGGCTCGGTCATCTTCCTGAGCCTGCTGCTCTCCGGTCTGCTCACCTTCGGCGCGCTGGTCTTCCTCGGCCGCACCATCGGTTACACCCTCACCCTGGCGGGTATCGCAGGGTTCATCGTGTCGCTCGGTGTGGCGGCGGACTCGTTCGTCATCTACTTCGAGCGGCTCAAGGACGAGATCCACGAGGGCCGGACACCACGCAGCGCCGTGCCACGGGCGTGGCACCGGGCCCGCCGGACGATCATCTCGGCGAACACGATCACCATCATGTGTGCGGTGGTGCTCTACATCGTGTCGATCGGCGCGGTGCAGGGATTCGCGTTCGCGATGGGTCTCGCGACGGTGCTCGACCTCATCGTGGTGTTCCTCTTCCGGCACCCGATCATGACCATGTTCGCCAACACGAAGGCGTTCATGTCGCCGCGGGTCAGCGGTCTCGGCCGTGTCCTGCGCCGCAACCCGACCGAGGAGTCCGTCTCCTCGCGTGTGAAGGAGGCCTGAGATGGCCAGTGCCGGTCTCGCGTCCCGCCTCTACGCGGGCGACGCCAACATCAACATCGTGGGCCGCCGGAAGATGTGGTTCACCATCGCGGCCGCGTTGGTGCTGATCTCGATCGGCAGCTTCCTGATCCGCGGCTTCGAGCTCGGCATCGAGTTCGCCGGCGGCACCTCGTTCAGCGTCCCGGCCGCGGCCGGCACCAAGACGCTGACCCAGGACGAGGTCTCCAGCGCGGTCGAGAAGGCCGTCAAGCAGGCGGCCCCGGAAGCCGCGATCACCACCACCCAGAAGGTGGGCGACGGCAAGGACGCCAGCTTCACGGTGCGCGCCTCGGCGCTCTCGACGGACGAGGCGAAGGAAGCCAAGGCGGCCATCGTCAACGACCTCGGGGTCGACGCGAGCAAGATCAGTGACGACCAGGTCTCGGCGGCCTGGGGCGGCCAGGTCACCCGGCAGGCCGTGATCGGCCTGATCGTCTTCCTGGTGCTCGTGGTGGCGTACCTGATCATCCGGTTCGAGGTGCGGATGGCGGTGGCCGCACTCGCCTCGCTGCTGTTCGACCTGGTGATGACCGCCGGGGTGTACTCACTGGTCGGCTTCGAGGTCACGCCCTCCACGGTGATCGGCTTCCTGACGATCCTCGGTTATTCGCTGTACGACGTGGTCGTGGTCTTCGACAAGGTGCAGGAGAACACCCGCGGGATCACCGCGGGCAGCACCCGCACCTACGCCGAGGCGACCAACCTGGCCGTGAACCAGACCCTGATGCGCTCGCTGAACACCGGTCTGGTGGCCCTGCTGCCGGTCGGTGGCCTGCTCTTCATCGGCGCCGGCCTGCTCGGGGCCGGCACGCTGAAGGACCTCGGCCTGGTGCTCTTCGTCGGCATGGGCTTCGGCGTGCTCTCCTCGATCCTGTTCGCGGCGCCCGTGCTGAGCGCCCTGAAGGACCAGGAGCCGAAGATCAAGGCGCACAACGCCCGGGTGCTGGCCCGCCGGTCCAAGGGCTCCGACGACGTGGTCCGCGACCGGACCCGCCCGGCGAACGCGACCGCTTCGGACGTCCCCGCGATGGCCGGCGGCACGACCCCGCGCCCGGGTGCCCGCCCGGCCGCTCGCCGCAACGCCAACCGCCCCGGCGGCCCCAAGCGGTAAGCATCCGTCCACGCAGCTGAAGGCCCGTCACCCGTACCCAGGGGGCGGGCCTTTAGGCTGTCGGCCGTGACTAGCGAGAAATCCTCCGTGACCGGCGACAGCGGCCCCGAGTTGGCCGCTCTGGTGGCCGGCGCGAGCGTCGACGTGCCGGACTTCCCGAAGCCGGGCGTGGTCTTCAAGGACCTGATGCCGCTGTTCGCCGACGGTGAGGTGTTCCGCCGGGTGATCGACGGGATCGTCACCCACCACGGGAGTGACTCGTTCGACGTGGTGGCCGGCGTGGAGGCGCGCGGGTTCGTGCTGGCTGCGGCGATCGCCTACGCGACCGGCAAGGGCCTGGTGCCGATCCGCAAGGCGGGCAAGCTGCCGCGCAAGGCGCTGTCCGCCTCGTACGCGCTGGAATACGGCGAGGCCACCCTCGAGGTGCACGAGGACGCGTTCATCGCGGGACAGCGCGTTCTGGTGGCCGACGACGTGCTAGCCACCGGCGGGACGGCAGCCGCCGCCATGGAGCTGGTGGAACGCGCCGGCGGCACGGTCTCCGGCTTCTCCGTGCTGCTGGAGCTGGGCTTCCTCGACGGACGGGCGAAGCTCGCCCCTCGCTCGGTGCACGCTCTCCTGACCGTTTGACCGGGATTCGCTGATCTTCGCCCGTTCGGTCTCGCTGAATCCGCTGGTTCGGCCGGGGCATTCGCGATGGCGGTGCGGGTAGGATGGTCGTTCCAGAGGGCCACCCCTGGGAGAAATCAACTTCGGCGGGCAACAGGCACCGGCGGGGTAATCGGCGAAGGCGATGAGGAGGCCGGTGTCCAGCGACGTCGTCCCTCCGGCGGAGGGCACGGTGCAACCGACCCAGGACCCGCGGACCGGCACGGGCGAGGTCACGCCCGATGACCAGGGCCGTGTTGACGAGACGGCTCCGGTCGACGGGGTCACTCCGGCGGCCTCCGGCGAGCTGGAGATCGCACAGCCACCCTCGACGGGAGAGACCAGCGGGTTCGGCTTCGCCAGCGCGCCCACCGGGCGGCGGGTTCGCGCCCGCCTGGCCCGGTTCAACGCGCCCTGGCAGAGCACCCAGGTCAGCGAGGTGCTCGAGCCGCTGATCGCCACCCACCGGGCGAGTCACCCCAAGGGTGACGTCCGCCAGCTGCAGAAGGCGTTCGACGTCGCCGCGCGCTGGCACTCCGGGCAGTACCGGAAGTCCGGCGACCCCTACATCACGCACCCGCTCGCGGTCGCGACGATCCTGGCCAACCTCGGGATGGACACCACGACGCTGGTGGCCGCGCTGCTGCACGACACGATCGAGGACACCGACTACGGTCTCGAGCAGATGCGCAACGACTTCGGCGCCGAGGTGGCGCTGCTGGTCGACGGCGTGACCAAGCTCGACCGGGTGAAACTCGGCGACGCGGCGAAGGCCGAGACGATCCGCAAGATGGTCGTCGCGATGGCCAAGGATCCGCGCGTCCTGGTCATCAAGCTGGCCGACCGGCTGCACAACATGCGCACCCTCACCTTCCTGCCCCGCGCCAAGCAGGAGCAGAAGGCGAAGGAGACGCTGGAGATCCTGGCCCCGCTGGCCCACCGGCTGGGTATGAACACGATCAAGTGGGAGCTGGAGGATCTGGCCTTCGGCACCCTCTTCCCGAAGCGGTTCGAGGAGATCAACCGCCTGATCGGGGAGCACCAGCCGCAGCGCGAGGCGCTGCTGCGCCAGGTGACGAACCGGGTGAGCCTCGACCTGAAGTCGGCGAAGATCAAGGCCGAGACCACCGGCCGCCCGAAGCACCTCTACTCGATCTACCAGAAGATGATCGTGCGGGGGCGGGACTTCAACGACATCTACGACCTGGTCGGCGTCCGCATCCTGGTCGACACGGTCCGCGACTGCTATGCGGCGCTCGGCGTGATCCACGCGAACTGGCAGCCCGTTCCGGGCCGGTTCAAGGACTACATCGCGATGCCGAAGTTCAACATGTACCAGTCGCTGCACACGACGGTGATCGGCCCGACCGGCAAGCCCGTCGAGATGCAGATCCGGACGTTCGCGATGCACCGCACGGCCGAGTTCGGCATCGCCGCCCACTGGAAGTACAAGGAGCAGAAGGGCGCGACGATCGTCGGCCCGCCGGCCCACATCGACGAGATGACCTGGCTGCGGCAGCTGCTCGACTGGCAGCGGGAGGCGAGCGACCCGTCCGAGTTCCTGGACGCGTTGCGCTTCGACCTCTCCAGCCAGGAGGTGTATGTCTTCACGCCGAAGGGCGACGTGATCCCGCTGCCCACGGGCTCCACGCCCGTCGACTTCGCGTACGCGGTGCACACCGAGGTCGGGCACAAGTGCATCGGCGCCCGGGTCAACGGCAAGCTGGTGCCGCTGGAGTCGACGCTCTCCAACGGCGACGTGATCGAGATCTTCACGTCCAAGTCCAGCACCGCCGGCCCGACGCAGGACTGGCTCGGCTTCGTCAAGAGCCCCCGCGCCCGTACGAAGATCAGGCAGTTCTTCAACAAGGAGCGCCGCGAGGAGGCGATCGAGGACGGGAAGGACGCGATCGTCAAGGCGATGCGCAAGCAGGGCCTGCCCCTGCAGCGCATGCTGACCAGTGAGAACCTCACGACGATCGCGCGCGACCTGCACCTGCCCGACGTCACCTCGCTCTACGCCGCGGTGGGCGAGAGCACCGTCTCCGCGCAGTCCGTGGTCGCCAAGCTCGTCGCCGGCTTCGGTGGCGAGGAGGGCGCGGTCGAGGACATCGCCGAGACCGCCGTCGCGACCCGCCCGCCGCGCAACCGCAGCACCGCGCAGGACCCGGGCGTGGTGGTGAAGGGCGTCTCCGACGTCTGGGTGAAACTGGCCCGCTGCTGCACGCCCGTGCCGGGCGACGCGGTGTTCGGCTTCGTCACCCGTTCCGGTGGCGTCAGCGTGCACCGGGAGGACTGCGCCAACGCTCAGGACCTGCGCGAGCAGGAGGAGCGGGTGGTCGAGGTGAGCTGGAAGCCGACGTCCGCGTCGACGTTCCTGGTCGCCATCCAGGTGGAGGCGCTCGACCGGCACAAGCTGCTGGCCGACGTGACGCGGGTGCTCTCCGAGGAGCGGGTCAACATCCTGTCCGCGACGGTGACCACGACCCGGGACCGGGTGGCGGTCAGCCGGTTCACGTTCGAGATGGCCGACCCGAAGCATCTGGGGCACCTGGTCGCCGCGGTCCGCAAGGTCGACGGCGTTTTCGACGCCTACCGGGTGACTTCGGGCGCCTGACCGATCATCGAGGCTCCGGCTGGTGTCCTACCGGCCGGAGCCTCATCGTGTCGGCCGAGGCTTCGGCTGGTGTCCTACCGGCCGCAGCTTCATCGTGTTGGCCCGAGGCTCCGGCTGGTTTCCATCGGCCGCAGCTTCATGAGGCGGCGGCACACCTGCGCTCTGCGCGGGCATGCGCGGCGTGAGCAGCCGGCGCTGCCGTTGTCCTCGGGCGCCTGGAACTAGCGCACATGCGAAAATCCCCTGCGCGCCCGCTCGGATCGCGGGCGTGCAGGGGATTTCGTCGTTCAGGTCAGGCCGGGGTCATGGTCAAGGTCTTGATGTCGACCTCGAGCTTGGGGTGGCCGTCGCCCTGGGCGTTGGAGTTGTCGGTGCCGGCCTTGCCGACCTTCTCCACGATGTCCATGCCCTTGGTGATGGTGCCGAGCACGGTGTACTCCGCGGGAAGCGAATCTGCCGAGATGTCCTCGTACGCGACGAAGAACTGGCTGCCCGTGGTGCCCGGCGTCTGGGTGCGGGCCATCGCGATGGTGCCCTTGGGGTAGGTCGGGTTCTTCCCGGCCGGGAGGTTCTCCTCGGCGTACTGGAAGTTGGGGCCGCCCTGACCGTCGGTCTCGCGGTAACCCTTGCCGGTCGCGGTCGGGTCGCCGCACTGGAGCACCTTGATGCCCTCGGTGGTGAGGCGGTGGCACTTGGTGTTGTCCCAGAACTTCTTGCCCGCCAGGTAGTCGAACGCGGCGCTGGTGCACGGCGCCTTCGACTTGTCGACGTCGGCGGTGATCGTGCCGAGGCCGGTCTCCAGCGTCAGCGTCTCCTTGCCGGTGTTGGGCACGTTGGCCGGCGGGGTGCCGCCGGTGTCCTTGACGCCCGGGCCGCCGGTGGCCGCGTCCTGCGGGGTCCAGGAGCAGGCCACGGTGCCGGCGGGCGTGGAGGCGGTGGTCGACTTCTTGTCGTCCTTCTTCAGCGCGCTGACGAGCCACACGGCGGCGCCCGCGATCACCACGACCGCGATGGCCGAGCCGATGATCGCCTGGCGTTGCCGCCGCTTACGCGCGGAGGCGGCGCGCTCGGCCATCTCCTTCTCGAGCCGGGCTCGCGCGGCCGCGCGCTGCCGGTCCTTGATCGACGACACGTCGTTCCTCCTGCTGGTCTCTTCCGAACTCACGACTGCGCGCTCGCTGTGGGAGCTGCCGCGGCGGTGTCCGCGGCGACGGTCAGGCTCTTGATGGTGATCTTCTCCTTGGGCTTGACCTTTTCTCCCGCGCCGTCGGTCACCGTGGGAATCTTGCCGATCTTGGCCAGCGTGTCCTGCCCGCCGGTCACCTGGCCAACGATCGAGTAGACCGGGTCGGTGGTCGGCGCGTAGTCCTTGAAGAAGATGAGGAACTGGCTGCCGTTGCTGCCGGCCGGGCTGCCGACCGTCGCGACGGTGCCGGTGGGGTAGAGCACGGCGGGTTTCGCCGCGGCGGAGGGGCTCGGCGCCGGCTCCGGCTGGACCGGGAGGTTCTCGTCGTAGTAGCTGTACGCCGGGCCGCCCTGACCGGTGCCGCTCGGGTCGCCACAGTGCACCGCGCCGATGTCGAGGATCTCGTGGCAGTCGGTGCCGTCGAAGAACTTCTTGCCGGCCAGGTAGGAGAAGTTGGCGGCGCCACAGGGCGCGCTCGTGACGTCGAGCGTGGCGGTGATCGCGGCACCCTGATTGGTGTCGATCGTCATCGTCTCGGTGCCGGTCTGCGGAAGGTCCTTGGTGGGGGGTGTGCCCACGTCCTTCAGCGCGGTGTTGCCGGACACGTCACGCGGCGACCACAGACAGATGTCAGGGGCCTCGGCGGCGGTGTTCTCCTTGCTGTCGAAGGCACCGCCGATCCAGGCGCCACCGACTGCGACGAGCACGACGGCGAGTGCGGTGCCGGCGCCGGCCAGGACACGGCGTCGCTTGCGCTCCCGGACGGCCCGGCGTGCCATCTGGCGATCGAATTTCGCGCGCGCGAGCCTGCGCTGCCGGTCCTTGCTGGGAGCCACTAACGCTGTCCTTCCCTGTGCATGTCAAGGGGTGCGGCACGCCACACGCCCGAGAGAGTGTACGGGTACCTCCTGAGAAAGTGGTGTGCGGCTGCCCAGCTAGGCTCGTTACGATTCGCACCTGTTTTTCGGTGGATTTCTCTGAGGGGGACCGGCCAGTGCTCGTCGCCAGCTTTCCGGCGCAGGCTTTCGGCACCAACTGTTATGTGGTGGCCGCGGGCCCGGGCGAGCAGTGCGTGATCGTCGACCCCGGCATCGGTGTGCTCGATCAGTTGGACGAGGTTCTCGCGCAGCACCGGCTGTCGCCGGCCGCGGTGCTGCTCACGCATGGTCACCTGGACCACACGTTCTCCGTCGCCCCCGTCTGCGGCGCTCGCGGCATCACGGCGTATGTCCACCCGGACGACCGGGAGATGCTGGCCGATCCGGCCAAGGGGCTGAGCGCCGATCTGACCGCACTCTTCGGCGGCCGGATCGAATACTCGGAGCCGTCGGATGTCTCGGAATTGGCGGATGGTGCCGTTCTTGACCTGGTCGGCTTGAAGATCACCGTCGATCATGCGCCCGGCCATACCGGCGGGTCGGTGCTGTTCCGCCTGCCGGGCGAGAGCTCCTCCTGGGACGCGGAGGAGATCTGTCTCTCCGGGGACGTGCTCTTCGCGGGCTCGATCGGACGCACCGACCTGCCGGGTGGCAGCACCCCGACGATGATGACGTCGCTGCGGGACAAGATCCTGCCGCTGGCCGACGACACCGTCGTGCTGCCCGGCCACGGCCCGGCCACCACCATCGGCCGCGAGCGCGCGTCGAACCCGTACCTGCGGGAGCTGACCGCGGCGCCCGGCCGCTTCCTCTGATCGTTCTCTGATCTTCTCCAGGAGAGACAGTGCCTATTTCCGGCTTCCCTGAGTGGCTGCCGCCCCAGCGCATGATCGAGCAGTACGTGCTCGACAAGATCCGTTCCACTTTCGAGCTGTACGGCTTCGCGCCGCTGGAGACCCGTGCGGTCGAGCCGTTGGAGACGCTGCTCTCCAAGGGGGAGACCTCCAAAGAGGTCTACCTGCTGCACCGTCTGCAGGACTCGTCCGGCGCTTCCGCCTCCTCTTCCTCCGATGACCAGCTCGGCCTGCACTTCGATCTGACAGTGCCGTTCGCCCGCTTCGTCACGGAGAACCACGGCAAGCTGGTCTTCCCCTTCCGGCGGTACCAGATCCAGAAGGTGTGGCGCGGGGAGCGGCCGCAGGAGGGTCGCTACCGCGAGTTCCTCCAGGCCGACATCGACGTGGTCAACCGGGACACGCTGCCGTTCCACTTCGACACCGAGATGCCGCTGGTGATCGGGGACGTGTTCCGGTCCCTGCCCATCCCGCGCGCGACCATCCTGGTCAACAACCGGAAGGTGTGCGAGGGCTTCTACCGCGGCCTGGGTCTCGCGGACACCGCGCAGGTGCTGCGCACCGTCGACAAACTCGACAAGATCGGGCCGGAGAAGGTCGCGGCGCTGCTGGCCGAGACCGCGGGCGCCACCGACGCGCAGGCGCAGGCATGCCTGCGACTGGCCGAGATCTCGGCCACCGACGGCTCCTTCGTGGACGCCGTCCGCAAGCTCGGCGTCACCGACCCGCTGCTCGACGAGGGCCTCGCCGAGTTGCTGCAGGTCGTCGAGGCCGCCAACGAGCACGCGCCCGGCCTGATCCGGGCCGAGCTGAAGATCGCCCGCGGTCTGGATTACTACACCGGCACGGTCTACGAGACCCAATTGCAGGGGTACGAACGAGCCGGCTCGATCTGCTCCGGCGGCCGTTACGAGACGCTCGCCTCGGTCGGCAACACCCGCTTCCCCGGGGTCGGCATCTCGATCGGGGTCTCCCGGATGCTCGGTCTGCTCTTCGGGCAGAACGCGATCTCGGTGTCCCGCTCGGTGCCGACCGCCGTGGTCGTCGCGGTGCCGGCCGAGGAGCAGCGGGCCGAGTGCATCCGGATCGCCTCCGCGCTGCGCCGGCGGGGCATCCCGGCCGAGGTGGCGCCGACCGCGGCGAAGTTCGGCAAGCAGATCCAGTTCGCGGACCGGCGCGGCATCCCGTACGTGTGGTTCCCGGGCTCGCCCGACACGGTCAAGGACATCCGCTCCGGCGACCAGGTCGAGGCCGACCCCACCACCTGGACACCCCCCGCCGCCGACCTGCGCCCGACCATCACCGGCATCTAGAACGTCACCAGCAAGTACGTCGTCGACCGGCCCGCGAATCCCCACCCAGCGGGCCGGTCGACCTCGTTTCCACCCCGCCTGCGCGGCCCGGCCGCCCCCGAGGCCCTGTCCGTCCGCCTCCAGCCCAGCCCCGTCCGGCCGGCTGGCTGGCGTTGAGGGTTGTTGGCGGCGTTCGGTGCGGCCGTGAGCGCCAGCTCTGGTGGGGTGGCTGGCACTGAGGGCTGTTGGCGGTGTTCGGTGCAGCCGTGAGTGCCAGCTCTGGTGAAGCGGCTGGCACTGAGGGCTGTGTTTGGCTTCCTGGACAGCCCTCAGCGCCAGCTAGGGGCGGGCGAGTTCACGCGCGATGGTGAGAGCGGTTCGCTGCGGGGCCCGGAGCACGTGGTCGGCGGTGAACCGGAGCACCGTCCAGCCTGCCTCGTGCAGCGCGTTCAACCGATGGACGTCCCGAAGGAACTGGACGCGCTCGCGATGATGATCACCCTCGTATTCGACGGCAACGCGCAGCCGTGCCAGGCCAGATCCACCCGAGCTATGAGTTCGCCTCCACGGCCGCGGATCTCGAACTGCGGTTGCGGTCGGGCGATGCCGGCGTCGTGGACCAGGAGCCGTAGACGGGTTTCCATCGGCGACTCGGCTCGCCCGTCGGCGAGCGCCAGCGCCTCACGCAGCCGCGCGACTCTCGGCCACCCGGGTCGCTGCCGCGCCAGCTCGGCTGCGCGGTCGGCATGCAGTGTCTGCTTACGGAGCATCGCATCCAGCAGGATCACCGCATCTGCCCGTGACAGCCGGCGGCCGAGGTCGAAAGCGGTGCGCTCCGGTGTCGTGACGGCCACACCGCCGAGAACCGTCAGATCCTCCGGAGCAATGACGGTGTGGTGCGTCATGATCCGGCGGTTCCGTCTCATCCATCGGTCCCGGGGCGCCACCGCGGACCCCGGCGGGTCCTGATGCAGCAGATCAGCGCCCCACAGGTGGGCAGCACCGGGCCCACCGATCGCCGTACCCGCAGGCAGGATCAGCCCGGCCGCCGAGCACCAGACGCGGTGATCGATCGGGAGGTCGCGATGCACGTAGACATCAGGCAGAAGGCGGCGCCAGGCATCGCCTCGAAGCACGCCTCGGGTGATGTGACCTTCGGCTATCGCGGTTGAGCCGCGGAACGGGGCCTTGGCGAGTTCCTCCGGCGAGGAGGTGAGGGTCGGAGTCACGCGATCAGAATCGTGGATTCCGGTCATCGCCGTTTCGGGCCTGTGGACAACCTGCCGCCACGCCGCCCGGCGTATCCACAGCTCTGCTTCGTCCCCGAGCACCGGCCGGCAGCGTCGGCTGGCGCTCAGGGCTGTCTTAGCGGCTGGGGAGAGCCGTGAGTGCCAGCTGGGGTGGGTGAGCTGGCATTCAGGGCTGTTGCCGTGGCTGGGGGGAGCCGTGAGTGCCAGCCGGCGTGCGGAGCTGGCTGATGCTGGTGGTTGTTCCGGTGCGGTAAGTGCCGTCGGTGGAGAGGGCGGGGTTACGGGGTGGGGAGGTCGAAGAGGAGGCAGGTGGAGGTGGCGTGGGCCAGCAGGCGGTTGCGGGCGTCGGTGAGGCGGGCCTCGGCCAGGGCTGTCCGGCGGCCCTGCTGGAGGACGGCGCCGGTGCAGGTGATCAGGCCGGTGTCGACGGTGACCGGGCGCAGGAACTTCACGTTCAAATCCATGCTGGTGTAGCCGATGCCGGCGGCCAGCGTCGACTGGACGGAACAGGCGGCGGCGGTGTCGAGCAGGGTGGAGATGATGCCGCCGTGGACGGTGCCGATCGGGTTGTAGTGGAACTCCTGCGGGTCGAGGGTGACGGTGACGCTGCCCGGCTCGACCTGGAGGCGGTTGCCGTCGATGAGCTGGAAGATCGGCGGGGGCGGGACCTCGCCGGCCGCCATCGCGCGCAGGACGTCCAGGCCGCTGCGCTCGACGAACAGCTTGGCGTGCTCCTTGGGGTCGGTCCAGGAGAAGGTGCGGGAGCGCTCGGTCTGGGTCTGCGTCATGGACCCAGGCTGGCACCGGCTTGCTGCGTCTGTCAACGAGACCTAGCCTCGACGCCATGGTCGCGCATGTCACACCACCGCCGGAAGCCCTCGACTGGAGCGTCGACAACTGCACCATCTCGCGGGCGATGGACATCCTCGGCGAGAAGTGGACCATGGTGGTGCTGCGGGAGATCTTCTCCGGGATCCGCCGCTTCGACGACATGCGGGTGCGCACCGGGATCCCCCGTCAGGTGCTGGCGAATCGGCTGTCCGCCCTGGTCGAGGCCGGGGTGTTGCGCCGCGAGCCGTATCGGGAGCCGGGTTCCCGGGTGCGCCAGGAGTACCGGCTGACCGAGAAGGGCTTCGACCTCTATCCGGTGCTGATCGCCCTGGCCGGCTGGGGCAACCGCTACCTGGCCGACCCGGAGGGCCCGCCGATCCAGTTCGCCCATCGGGACTGCGGCGCCGAGCTGGATGTCGAGATCCACTGCGCCGGCGGGCACGAGGTGACCGATCACCGTGACGTCCTGCCCCGCCCCGGCCCGGGCGCGCACCGCCGCTCAGAATAAGGCGTGTTACGAACCAACCCGATCTTCCGCGCGCTCTGGATCGGCGTGCTCGCCAGCAACGTCGGCACGTGGATGCAGACCGTCGGTGCCCAATGGCTGGTGGTGCACGAGGCGGACGCGGCCACCTGGGTCAGCCTGGTGCAGACGGTCACCACCTTGCCGGTGCTGCTGTTCGCGCTGCCGGCCGGGACGATCGCGGACGCCCTGGATCGGCGGCGGCTGCTCATCGCCGTACAGGCAGGCCTGTTTCTGATCGCCTCGACGCTGACCGCGCTGACCGCTTCCGATCATGCGAGCCCGCAGGTTCTCCTGATCTTCACGTTTCTGCTGGGATGCGGGCAGGCGCTGACGCTGCCGTCGTGGCAGGCGGTGATCCCGGAGGTCGTGCCGCACGACCAGCTGCCGTCGGCGTCGGCGCTCGGCGCGGTCAACACCAACCTTGCCCGCTCGGCCGGTCCGGCGCTGGCCGGCCTGCTGGTGGCGCACTTCGGCTCGGCGGTGGTGTTCGGCCTCAACGCGCTGTCGTTCGCGGTCTTCGCGGTGGCGCTGCTGCGCTGGCGCCGCCCGGAGCGGCCGCCGGTGAGCCGTCCCGAGCCGTTCGCCTCGGCGTTGCGGGCCGGCGGGCGGTATGTTCGCTGGTCGCCGGTGATCCGGCGGATTCTCGGCCGGGTGCTGCTGTTCGTGCTGCCCGGCAGTGTGGTCTGGGGCCTGTTGCCGCTGGTCGCGAGCCGGGAGCTGGGCATGGGTGCGAGCGGTTACGGCATCCTGCTGGCCGCGCTCGGCGTCGGCGCGATCGCCGGGGCGCTGCTCATGCCGCGGGCGCGCAAGGTGCTGCGGACGAACCAGCTGATCGCCGTGACCGGAATCGCCTATGGTCTGGCGCTGCTGGTCACCGCACTGGTCCCGAACCGGTTCGTGGTCACGCCGGTGCTGGTCGTCGCGGGCCTGGCCTGGATGATGCTGGTCTCCCGGATGAACGCGGCGATGCAGCTCAACCTGCCGAACTGGGTCCGTGCCCGGGCGCTCGCGATCTACCAGCTGGTCTTCGCCGGCGGCCAGGCGCTCGGGGCGCTGGCCTGGGGACAGTCCGCCGAGGCGGTCGGCCTGCGGGAGACCTTCGGGATCGCGGGCGCTCTGATGCTGGCGGGCACCCTGGCGGTACGCCGCTGGCCCGTCCACACCCACGAGGACGACGATCAATCTCCCGCCGTCTTCTGGGCCGAGCCGCACCTGATGCTGCAGCCGCACCTGCAGGACGGCCCGATCCTGGTCTCCGCGACGTACCGGGTGCCGCCGGCGAACACCGGTGAGTTCGTCAGCGCGATGGACGTGCTCCGCGGTTCCCGGCAGCGGACCGGCGCGACCCAGTGGGGACTGTTCCGGGACGGCGCCGACCCGGCCGAGTTCGTCGAGGTCTACCTGGTCCCGACGTGGGAGGAGCACCTGCGCCAGCACGAGGGCCGGTTGACCGAGGACGACGAGCAGGTGGAGAAACGGGCGATCGCGCTGGCCGAGGGCCCGCCGTCGGTGCGTCACCTGCTGCCTCCCAAGCATTCCGATTAGCCGGATGTTTCGGTTTTGTTCCGATTAACCTCAACAGTGGCCCGGAAAAGGGTCCTGCTGAGGAGGGCACGGTGGACGCCCGGCTAATGATCATCGGAGGCGCCGCCGGACCGGCGCTGCTCGTCCGGTTCGTGGAGCTGGCCGGCGCCGCGTCCGCACGGATCGTGGTGATCGCCACCGCCAGCGAGACCCCGGAGAGCACCGAGGCGCACTACGTCGCGACGTTCACCGGGCTGGGCGCGGGCTCGGTGCGCGCGCTGCGGCTGACCACCCGGACGCAGGCCAACGCGCCGGAGGCGACCGCCGTCCTGCGCGAGGCCACCGGGGTCTTCTTCACCGGCGGCGACCAGCAGCGGATCACCGCGGTGCTGGGCGGCACCGCGACCGACTCACTGCTGCAGGAGCTGGTGGCGGGCGGCGCTGTGGTGCTCGGCGGGACCAGCGCGGGCGCGGCCATCATGTCGGCCACCATGATCGTGGGCGGGGACGAGCCGGGGGTGACGGCTGCGGCCGTACGCACCGGTCCCGGTCTTGAATTCCTCCCCGGAGTGCTCATCGATCAGCATTTCGCCCAGCGCGGGCGGTTGAACCGGCTGCTCAGCGCGGTGGCGCGGTATCCGCACGAGCTCGGCCTGGGCATCGACGAGGACACCGCGATCCTGACCGACGGCGATCGCTTCGAGGTGCTCGGCACCGGGGCGGTGACGGTTGTCGACGCCGGGGCCGCGACCGAGATCCGGGTCCCGAGCGGCGGCCCGATCGCGATGGCCGGGGCACTGATCCACGTGCTGCCGGCAGGCCACACCTTCCACCTCACCGGCCGGCGGCCGGGGATCGGGGACCACTCCTATGAAGATCGAGAGTCTGCGCCGCCTGCGCGGCCCGAACGTGTATCTGTCCCGGCCGGCGGTGGTGGCCCGGCTCCGGCTGGAGGAGCTGACCGGGCGGGAGACGTCTGACGTCACCGGCTTCACCGAGCGGCTGCTGCGGGCGCTGCCGGGGCTGGCCGAGCACCACTGCGCGGCCGGCGCGCCGGGCGGGTTCGTCAGCCGCCTGCGGGGCGGGACGTACTTCGGCCATGTCACCGAGCACGTGTGCCTGGAGCTCTCCCAGCTGATCGGCCGGGACGTCAGCTTCGGCCGGACCGTCTCGGCCGGCGAGGCCGGGCTCTACGACGTGATCGTGGAGTGCCCGGTGGACGAGTCGCCGGGCTCCCGGGTGCCGGGCGAGCTGCTGGACGCCGCGGTGGACCTGGTCCTGGACATCCACGCCGGGCGCGCCGCTGGGAAGCCGTCCGCGCGGCTCGCCGAGCTGGCGGCGTTCGCCGAGCGGGAGGCGACCGGCCCGAGCACCCGGGCGATCATCGCGGCCGCGCGCCGCCGCGGCATCCCGGTCGAGCGGTTCGACGACCTGAGCCTGGTCCGGCTCGGCTGGGGCACCCGGCGGCGGATGGCCTGGGCCGCGATGACCGACCGGACCAGCGGCGTGGGCATCGACATCGCCGGCGACAAGCACGTCACCCGGCGGCTGCTCGGTGAGGCCGGCATCCCGGTGGCGCCCGGGGGAGTGGCGGCCACCGCGGACGAGGCGGTCGGGCTGCTGCGCGAGCTGGGCGCACCGGTCGTGGTCAAGCCGCGGCACGGGCGTCAGGGGCGCAACGTCGTCCTCGGGCTGAGGGCGCCCGAGGAGGTCGAGCGGGCGTTCGCCGAGGCGGGCGGGGACGTGGTGGTCGAACGGCAGCTGGACGGCCGCGACTACCGGGTGCTGGTGGTGGCCGGCGAGGTGGTGGCCGCGGCTGAACGGGTCGCCGCCCACGTGATCGGCGACGGGAAGTCCACGTTGCAGGAGCTGGTCGATCAGGTCAACGCGGATCCGCGGCGCGGCGTCGGGCATTCGCGGGTGCTGACCCGGATCACGCTGGACGAGGCGAGGTTCAAGAAAACCGACATTCCATCCGAAGGGGAGACCGTCTGGCTGCGCGACTGCGCCAACCTGTCCAGCGGCGGCACCAGCCGGGACGTCACCGACCAGGTGCACCCGGACGTGACCCGGCTGTGCCAGCGGGTGGCCGCGCTGGTCGGCCTGGACATCGCCGGCATCGACCTGCGGCTGCCGGAGATCGCCGCGCCGCTGCCGCCGACCGGCGAGGACGAGCCGGTGGCCGGGGTGATCGAGGTCAACGCCGTCCCCGGGCTGCGGATGCATCTGGCCCCGGTGCGCGGCCGGGCCCGGGACGTGGGAGACGCGATCGTGCGCGCGATGTTCCCCGGCGGCTCCGACGGGCGGATCCCGACCGTCGCGGTGACCGGCACCAACGGCAAGACCACGGTGACCCGGCTGACCGCGCACCTGCTCGGCGCGGGTGGCCGGCGGGTCGGCGTGACCACCACCGACGGGGTGTACGTCGACGGCCGCGCGATCCACCTGGCGGATGCCACCGGGCCGCGGTCCGCGCAGCAGGTGCTCGGCGACCCGCAGGTCGAGGTGGCGGTGCTGGAGACGGCGCGGGGCGGGCTGCTGCGGCGCGGACTCGGCTACGACTGGTCGGACGTCGGCGTGATCACCAACATCACCGCCGACCACCTGGGGCAGGACGGGCTCGACTCGATCGAGGACCTGGCGCACGTCAAGGCGGTCGTCGCGGAGCGGGTGCGGGACGGCGGCACGCTGGTGCTCAACGCCGACGACCCGTGGGTGCGCAGCCTGGCCACCCGGCCCCGGGTGCGCGCCGACCGCAAGCGCCTCGTCTGGTTCGGCCTCGACCCGGACAACCCGGTGCTGACCGAGCATCTGGGGCAGGGTGGCACGGCGTACGTGCTCCAGGACGGCTGGCTCGTCCAGGCGACCGGGGCCCGGCGCACGCCGCTGATGCGATTGACGGAGGTTCCCGGCGCGTACGGCGGAGCCGCCCTCCACGCCGCCGCCAACGCCCTGGCCGCGATCGCCGCCGCCCGCGCGCTCGGCGCCCGCCCGGAGACCGTGGCCGGCCGGTTGAGCGAGTTCGACCCCCGTGTCGACAACCCGGGACGGGGCACGCTGCTGCGCCTCGGCGACGTGTCGATCTTCCTGGACTACGCACACAACCCGGCGGCGCTGGCCACGACGTTGCGTACGCTGCACCGGCTCTGGGGTGCGAGCCGGTGCGTGGCCGCCGTGACGCTGCCGCCGGACCGCCGCGACGACCTGCTCGCCGCGTCCGCGCAGATCCTGGCGGACGGGCTGACCCGGGCCGTGCTCTACGACGACCGGGACACCCGTGGACGCCCGGCCGGTCAGGTGTCCGCGCTGGTCGAGCGGGAGATGCGGGCCCGGCGGCCGCAGATCCGGGCGGTGCGCGCGGACGGCTTCCGCGAGGCGGTGACCACCGCGCTGGCGATGACCGGGCCCGGCGAGGTGCTGCTGGTGAACTACGAGAAGTGGGAGCCGATGTGGGCTTTCCTCGGTGAGCTGGGGGCGATCCCGGCCAGCGCCCATCCGGTGGTCCCGATCGCCCCGGCGGTCCGTGCCACCCCGCAACTGGCCCGGAATCTCACCGCGAGTCCCCGGTCGGGTCAAGCAGTGTGACAGATCATGGACATTCCTGATCTCTCTCAGTAGCCAAGAATTGACCAATCGTGTATAGGTCCATGGTGGAGCGACACGAAAGTTGAAGGCGCAAGTTCCGACGAAGCGGGCAATCTCCGTGCCGGTCCGTGCCGGTTTCTTGACAGAAAGCGCTTTCCTGGCCGTTCGGACAGCCCCACACGCCGCTCGGCTGATCCAACTCAGCGTGATGATTGCCTGGTAGATCGCATGGTGGGCGAGTCGAACTAACGCCTTATAGGTACTAACATCCTCGCCGTCGATAGGGGATGCTCAGGATCCGGTGCTCGGGTCCCGTGCTCGCCCGGCGTCGGTCGGCATGGCGGTGCGGCCCGGCGTTTTCCTCGAAGCGCGCATGTGGGGGCACATGAGCACGACGGACCTGCCCGGCTCGGGTCTGCTCGCCGGCCGATATCGGCTGGTCGAGCGCCTCGGCGCCGGCGGGATGTCAGTGGTCTGGCGAGGGTTCGACGAAGTGCTGGGGCGTCAGGTCGCGATCAAGGTCCTGCCCCCGTCCACCAGCGCCGATCCCTCGTTCCGGCGACGGCTGCGGGCGGAGGCGCAGGCCGCGGCACGGCTGAGTCACCCACACATCACCAACGTGTACGACTACGGCGAGGCGACCACCGTCGACGGCGAGCCCGTGCCGTACGTCGTCATGGAGCTCGTCGACGGTGAGTCGCTCGCCGCCGTGCTGGCCCGGGTCCGCACCCTGCCGTGGAACACCGCTGTCCGGATCAGCGCCGACGTGGCCGCCGCCCTGGCCGCCGCCCACGCCCGCGGGATCGTGCACCGCGACGTCACCCCGGCCAACGTCATGCTCACCCAGTCCGGCGCGAAGGTCGTCGACTTCGGGATCTCCGCCCTGATCGGGGAGAACGACACCGACGACGACGGCAGCCTGCTCGGTACCCCCGCCTACCTGGCGCCCGAGCGCCTCGAGGGCGGTCAGGTCAGCCCGGCCACCGACGTCTACGCGGTCGGCCTGCTGATCTACCGCATGCTGATCGGCCAGCTCCCGTGGGACGTCGGCACCACCACCGCGCTGCTGCGCGCCCACCAGTACGTGGAGCCCGAGCCGCTCCCGCCGGTCGAGGGCCTGCCCCGTGACGTCGATGCCCTGGTCGGTCGCTGCCTGGAGAAACGCCCGGCGGACCGGCCGCCGACCGCCGAGGTCGCGCACGTGCTGGCGGCCATCGCGGCGGGCGCCCCGGCGACCCCGGCGAACGGCTACCAGGCGGACTGGGGGGACAACGGCGAGGACACCACGATCCTGCCCTCCGGGTACCCGTACGCGGGGATGGGCCCCGTCGCGGCGGCCACCTCGCCCGCCTCCGCCCCGGCGGCGCCGCCGTTGCGTCCCGGCGCGGGCGCCCCGGCCGCCCCGGCGGACAAGCGGCCCCCGGCCCGCAGCCGCAAGCAGATCCGTACCCGCCGGGCCCTGGTCGTCCTCGGGACGATCGCCCTGCTCAGCGGCCTGACCTACGGCTGGAGCCTGGCCGCGCCGCCGAACGGGGACACCAAGGCGGCCAGCAGCACACCGTCGCCCGGCCCCGTCGTGGTCCCGGCGGCCGGCAACTGCATCGTCAGCTACGCGGTCTGGTCGCAGGAGAAGGGCCGCTTCAAGGCTCAGGTCACGCTCGCCAACCGCGGCGACAAACCGGTCGACGACTGGCAGCTCTGGTTCCTCATGCCCGGCGACCAGACCCTCTCCGGCCAGGGCAAAGTGGCGCTGACCCAGGACAACCGGGCGGTCACCGTGGCGTCGGCGGCCACGCTCGCCCCGCAGCAGAACACCACGCTGGAGATCACCGGGCGCTACACCAACAGCAACGCCGCGCCGATGCTCTTCCAGCTCAACGGCAAGACCTGCCAGGCGTACGTGTCGAGCCAGCCCGGCGAGCCGTCCCGCCCCGTCGAGCAGCTCTCCGACGGCACCCAGCGGCTCGGCAACCCCGCGTCGGAGACCACCCCCGCTCCGGGCATCTCCGTCGACCCGGTCGGCATCGTGCACATCACGCCCAGCAAGGGGACCCCGAGCAGGACACCCACGAGCAGGCCGGCTCCCGGCACCAGCACCTCGTCGGCGCCGATCACCGAACCGGGCGGCGGCGGGGGGAGCAAGAGCCCGCCACCGCCACCGCCGCCGTCGGACGTGCCGACCAGCAAGGCGCCCGACACCACCAACGGCGACGGTGTGTCGGCCGCGCCGCCGCCGCAGCCGGGAACCTCGGTGGAGGGGTGCGACGTGGGCATCGACTGCTGATCGGCTCCCGTTCGGGGAGCCGTTTCCCGCATCGCGTGCGGGTTCCCGCGACAGGCGCCGGGCATGATTGGCCGCCCCGATGTGGGGTACCAATCGGGTGAGCCAGAAAACGAAGTGCGGATCCGGTCTGCGAGCAAGGGATTCGCCGTCCGGTGGCCGCAAGGCTGCCCCGGCCCTCGGTATGGGTTGCCGGGCGAAAACCAGAAGTCGATCCGGTGCCCACCGAGCTACGGTGAGGACGAGAACGACAGGCGCTCTGCTCCGATCCGCCCCCGGTTGTGCGTGATGTTCCGACCGATGGTCAGTGCTGTTCCGACCGATGGTCAAGTGCCGGGATCGCGGTCACTTTCGCACGGCGTGGCTGCCGAAGGGCGGGCTGCTCGCGGAGATGATGGACTTCGTCACCAGCGGGTGCCGGCCGGACAACCAAGCAGGTCGTCGCAACGGGGAGTTCGACAAATGATCAACACTGTTAAGGATCTGGCGGCCGAGGCGCTGTTCGTCTCGTGTCTGCAGCCGTCCGAGGACCCGAGTCGCACCGCCGTGGAGGAGGCGATCACCAGCATGATCCTCCTGTACGGCAGCGATGGGTGCGCCGCCGGCGTGGCCACCGAGTTCGGTGATCACCCCGACGTGGCCGTCCGCCGCATGCGCTGGGTGCAGACGGAGCTGGCCGAGGTCGTGACGATGGGCGCCCCGGCCATGCGCTGATCCCCAGCACCGAGGGCAAGCCCCTGAACAGGGACGATCCGCGTGACCACCCGGTCAGGCGGATCGTCGTGTGTCCGGGCTCGGGTCGCACCCCTGACCTGAGGCTTTATGTGAAAAAACTCCACAAAAGCAACCGAGTTCCGCCGCCACTGCACCCGACGGCCACCACTCTTCTTCTCGTCAGCCGGTTTCCACAGCCGGTTCGTACAAGCGAGGAGGACTACGTGACCGTCACGACCGAACTCCCCGCCACCATCGGCATCCACCACGACGCGCCCTCCGCGCGCGACATGGAGGACCTGATCCGCGAACACATGCCGATGGTTGGCCATCTGGTCCGGGAACTGCTCAACCGGGTGCCCGGCCACGTCCACGCAGATGACCTCTCGTCAGCCGGATTCGCGGCGCTGCTCGGAGCGGCACGCTCCTTCGACGTGACCCGCGGCATCCCCTTCCACCGCTTCGCCGCCGTGCGGATCCGCGGTGCTCTGCTGGACGAACTCCGTGGCCAGGACTGGGCAAGCCGATCCGTCCGGGCCCGGGCCCGGCGCGCGGCCACCGCCCGCCAAGAGCTCACCGCCGCCCTCGGGCGCACCCCCAGTGACGCCGAGGTCGCCGAGATGCTCGGCGTCGGGATCTCCGAACTGGCCAGCGTCGAGGACGACGTGCAGAAGGCGTCGCTGCTCAGCCTCCAGGGCTTCCCCACCGGGGCGGCCGAGGAGATGGTGCCGGAGCTGTCCGAGGGCCCCGAGGATCTGCTGCTCAAACGGGAACGTCTCGGCTACCTGCACCAGGCCATCCAGGCGCTGCCCGAACGGCTGCGCCAGGTGGTGGAGGAGTCGTTCCTGCAGGAACAGCCGCTGAGCGAGGTGGCGGCGCGACTCGGCGTGACCGAGTCGCGGATCTCCCAGTTACGCACCGAGGCGCTGCGGCTGCTGCGGGAGGGCCTGAACAGCTCGCTCGCGCCGGAGCTGCTGACCGTGGCGGCGGGCGGACCGCGTACGCGGAAGGGATGTCTGCAAAGGCGCCGCAGCGAATACTTCGCGAAGGTGCAGCAGCAGGGCAATCTGCACACGCGGCTTGCCCTGACGGACAGTCACGGCGTTCCGATCGCCGTAGCGGCGTGATCCTTACGCCTGAAGGGCGGCTTCGGCCGCCCTTCGCCGTCTCCGCAACCGATTGACGGGTACGACGGGTCAGGCCGCGACCGGCGCCCCGGGGCGGCGAGCCGTCGGGTGCCCGGCGCAGAACGGGTCGAGGGCGGCGCGGACGTGGCGGATGTCCGCGCCCGTCGCGGTGGCGAGCATCCCCGGCCCGGCGAGCGGCATGACCGCCGCGTCCGGACCGGCGGCACCCGGGACCATGGACTCCGGGCCGGCCGTCACGACCGTGCCGACCGCTCGGGCGCCGCCCAGGATCGCCGGGCCGCTCCACCCCGCGGCGCGCGGGCCGACGGCGAGCTCGTGGCGGTAGAGCGTGCTGCCGCCGTACCGGACGAGGGTGTCAGCGACGAAGTCGCCGGAATCCTCGCCGTGCCGCCCGCAGACCAGATCGTCGCGCCACAGCAGCGACCCGCCGGTCTCCACCGTGACCCGGGTGATCGCGACGTGATCGCACCCGGCGGCGGCGATCAGCGGCTCCGGCAGCCACCGCAGCGTCCCGCCCGCCGCGACCGTCGCGGTGATCGTCAACCGCGACGCGGGCGCCGGCCGGCCGGGCAGCGCGAGCTGCGCCGCCACACTGAGCAGCTCCAGCCGGGCACCGGGCCCCACCTCGATCTCGAGCCGCAGCTCGTCGCCCCGCAACGGCCCGGCGGCCCCGCCGACGAGGTGCACGGTGACGCCGGCGCTCGCCCGCGGACCGGTGCGCCGCAGCAGCAGCGGGGACTGCCCGCGCAGCGTGGTGAGCCGGGTGCCGCCGCGCCCGTCGGACTCGGCGGCGACCCGGGCCTCGGCTCTCACCCCGGCGTCCCGGCGGCCCGCGCCGCGACCAGCCCGCGGATCCACTCCGCGACCGGGGTCGCCGCCTTGTCCTCGGCCAGCGACAGGAACACGGTGGGCAGCTCGTGGCGGCGGGCCCGGGCGTCGCGGTCCATCACCGAGAGGTCCGCGCCGACCAGCGGCGCCAAGTCCGTCTTGTTGATCACGAGCAGGTCGGCGGTGGTCACGCCGGGGCCGCCCTTGCGCGGCACCTTGTCGCCACCGGACACGTCGACCACGAAGATCTGCTGGTCGATCAGGCCTTTGCTGAACGTGGCGGTCAGGTTGTCGCCGCCGCTCTCGACCAGCACCAGGTCCAGCGGCCCCAGGGACGCCTCGAGGTCCTCCACCGCGTCCAGGTTCGCGGAGATGTCGTCGCGGATCGCGGTGTGCGGGCAGCAGCCGGTCTCGACCGCGCGGATCCGCTCGGCCGGCAGGACGCCGTTGCGCAGCAGGAAGTCGGCGTCCTCGGTGGTGTAGATGTCGTTGGTGACGACGGCGAGCCGCAGCTGCTCGCCGAGCGTCCGGCACAACGCCGCGACCAGGGCGGTCTTGCCGGAGCCGACCGGGCCGCCGATGCCGATGCGCAGCGCGCGGGGCCCGCCGGTCAGCGGGGCGTGCGGGTCGACACCCGGGTCAGGATGGGTGTGCGGGACCTCGTCGGGGCCGTGCTCGTGCGGTTCGGGATGTTCAGGATGCGGTTCGGGATGTTCAGGATGCAAAGAGACGCACCTCCCAGGTGGCGTGGTGCTCGGCGCCGATGTCGAGCAGGGGAGCGCCCGCGGCCGGCAGGTCGTCGACCGGGTCGCCGGACCGTTTCGCGGCGAGTTCCGCGATCCGGTCGCATTCCGGTGCGAGCCGCGCGAGGAGCGCGTGCACCGCGTACGGGTCGAGCCCCAGCAGCCGGACCGCCGCGCCGGCCGGCCCGGTGATCGCGCCGTGCGCCGCCGCCACCGCGGTTTCCGCGGGTGACAGCCCTGCTGCGGCCGCGAGCGCGCCGAGCGCGACGGGCTGGTGCGGCTCCCGGCCGATCGCGGCGACCGGCCACATCGCGCGGCCGGCCCGCAGCAGTGCCCGGCCCTGCGCCCGCGACGCCCTGCGCAGCGCGGGCGACGGGGTGCGCGCGTCGAGGCCGGCGTCGAGGTCCGCGCAGCGTGCGACGTCGCCGCAGGCCGCGGCCGCGAACGCCGCGGAGACGAGCGCGCCGGTCGCCAGCTTGCCGCGCAGGAACCCGTCCAGATCCTCGACGGATCGCACCCGGCCGGCGGAGACCTGCGCCTCCAGACCGGACGAGTGCGCGTGCCCGCCCGACGGCAGACGCCCGTCGGCCAGCAGCAACAGTGTCGCGAGACTCATCAGAAGAGGAAGTACCGCTGGGCCATCGGCAGCTCGGTGACCGGATCCGGCTCGACGACCTCGCCGTCGATCCGTACCTCGAAGGTGTCGGCCTTGACCTCGATGCGGGGCATCGCGTCGTTCAGCGGCATGTCTGCCTTGCCGACCGACCGCGTGTCCCCGACCGGGACGAGTGAGCGTTTCACCCCGATCCGGTCGCTGAGCAGGGCGTCGATCGCGGCCGGGGCGACGAACGCGACGGAGGTCTGTGCCGGCACGACACCGTAGGAGCCGAACATCGGCCGTGGCAGCATCGGCTGGGGCGTGGGGATCGACGCGTTCGCGTCCCCCATCTGCGCATGGGCGATCATCCCACCCTTGAGGACCAGGCTCGGGCGTACGCCGAAGAAGGCCGGATCCCACAGCACGAGGTCGGCGAGTTTGCCGGGTTCCACGGATCCGACCAGGGCCGACATGCCGTGCGCGACGGCCGGGGCGATCGTGTACTTGGCGACGTACCGCTTGATGCGGTTGTTGTCGGCCGGGCCGTCACCGGTCAGCGCCCCGCGCCGCGCCTTCATGACGTGGGCGGTCTGCCAGGTGCGCAGGATGACCTCGCCGACACGGCCCATCGCCTGCGAGTCGGAGCCGATCATCGAGATCGCCCCGAGGTCGTGCAGCAGGTCCTCGGCCGCCATCGTCGACGGGCGGATCCGGCTCTCGGCGAACGCCAGGTCCTCCGGCACCGCCGAGTTCAGGTGGTGGCAGACCATCAGCATGTCGAGGTGCTCGGCCAGCGTGTTGCGGGTGTAGGGCCGGGTCGGGTTCGTCGACGACGGCAGCACGAACGGGAGCGAGGCGACGGTGATGATGTCCGGCGCGTGCCCGCCACCGGCGCCCTCGGTGTGATAGGCGTGGATGGAGCGGCCGCCGATCGCCCGGATCGTCTCCTCGACGAAACCCGCCTCGTTCAGCGTGTCCGTGTGGATCGCCGCCTGCACGCCCGACGCGTCACAGACCCGCAGGCACGCGTCGATCGCGGCCGGGGTCGTGCCCCAGTCCTCGTGCAGCTTGAAGCCGCCCGCGCCGCCGCGCAACTGTTCCCACATGGACTCCTCGGACATGGTGTTGCCCTTGCCGAGGAGCAGGACGTTGATCGGGTACGTGTCCAGGGCCTCGAGCATCCGCGCCAGGTGCCACGCGTTGGGCGTGACGGTGGTCGCCTTCGTGCCCTCGGCCGGCCCCGTCCCGCCGCCGATGATCGTGGTGATGCCGGACGCGATCGCGGTGTCCAGGATGGTCGGGCTGATCAGGTGCACGTGGCTGTCGATCGCCCCGGCCGTGAGGATCTTGCCGTTGCCCGCGATGATCTCGGTGCTCGCGCCGATCACCAGGCCGGGGTCCACGCCGTCCATGGTGTCCGGGTTGCCGGCCTTGCCGATCGCGACGATCCGCCCGTCCCGGATCCCGACGTCGGCCTTGACGATGCCCCAGTGGTCGACGACGACAGCACCGGTGATCACCGTGTCCGGCGTGCCCTCGGCGCGCGTGGCGCGGGACTGGCCCATCGACTCGCGGATCACCTTGCCGCCGCCGAAGACCACCTCGTCGCCCGGGTGCGGGCCGGCGCTGCGGTCCTCCTCGATCTCCAGCAGCAGGTTCGTGTCGGCGAGACGGATCCGGTCACCGGCGGTCGGGCCGTAGAGAGCCGCGTACCGGCTGCGTTCCAGCGAAGTCACCGTGGGCTCCCGTTCCCGTTGCCGCCGTGGGGTTGCGCCTCGCCGGTGTCCTCGTCGAGCGAGCCGGCCGGCTCGATGTCGGCCGGGTCCGGCTCGGCGGCCGGCGGCAGCGTGTCCAGCGCGCCGGCGGCCAGGCCGCGCAGCCCCGGCACCACCCGGTTGCCGGCGAGCGGGACCAGCACGACGTCACGCGGCATGCCCGGCTCGAAACGGACCGAGGTGCCGGCCGGGACGGCGAGCCGGTGCCCCCAGGCGGCGGTCCGGTCGAACTCCAGGGCCGCGTTCGACTCGGCGAAGTGGAAGTGCGAGCCCACCTGCACCGGGCGGTCACCGGTGTTGCGGACGGTCAACTCCAGCGTCGCCCGGCCCGGGTTGATCGTGATCGCGCCCTCGCCGAGGAGGACCTCGCCGGGAATCATGCGATCGGCCCGTGCACGGTGACCAGCTTCGTCCCGTCCGGGAAGGTGGCCTCGACCTGCACCTCGGCGAGCATCTCGGGCACGCCCTCCAGAACGTCGTCGCGGGTCAGCACGTGACGGCCGGCGTCCATCAGGTCCACCACGGAACGGCCGTCGCGGGCACCCTCCAGCAGGAAGGCGGTGATGATCGCGGTGGCCTCGGGGTAGTTCAGCTTGAGCCCACGGTCACGCCGTTTCTGGGCGACGTCGGCAGCCACGTGGATGAGCAGTCGATCCTGCTCGTGCCGGCTGAGGAACAAAGGAACCTCCTGGGTGCGCCCGGAGATGCTTGCATCGGGACGTTTCCGCCGTGTAACCGTTCCGTGTTTCTGGGTGATGACGCCACCCGGCGCTTCCCTGTCGTGACGCCACAGAGATCAAAACACGGATCCGATGCGTACGCGCCGCATCGCCCCTCAGGGCGTGCCGATGCCGTCCAGGGCGTTGGCGCCGGTGGCCTCGTCCTCGCTCCCGCCGCCGCTGCCCCCGTTGTTCCCGCTTCCCTCGTTGTTCCCGCCGGTTCCACTGTTTCCGTTGTCGCCGCCGGTGTCGCCCTCGTCGTCGTCCCCGGTGGTCTGGGTCTGGGTCGGGGCGGCCGTGGTCGGCTGCTCGGCCGGCTCGGTCGTCGGCTTGGTCGTGGGGGTGGTGGCGTCATCGGTGGGCTGGGCGCCGGCGGCCGGCGACGTCGTCCTGGCCTTCGGGGTGCTCGAGGTGACGGATTGCTGAGGCCGGTCGTTGCCGCTGTTGCCCTTGCCGGTCGACTTGGGAGCGGGATCCTTCGTGGCGGCGGCCGACGGGTTGGTGGCCGGAGTGGTGCCGCCGGTGGGATCGTCACCGAAGAGGTCGAGGGGATCGGCCAGGGCAAAGGCGGCGCCGAGGCCGAGCAGCACCAGCACGGCCGCCGCGACGGCGATCAGGGTGCGCCGTCCCCGGTCCGGCCCGCTCCGCGTTCCGGCGACGTCGCCGGGGGTCACCGCCGGCGGTCCGGCCGGGCCGGGGTCCGGTGTCCCGGGGGATACGACGGCCGGGAGGCTGCCGTCCGCCATGGTCCGGCCGTCCTGGACCGGACCGGCCGGCGGGAGGTCGTCGAAACGGGGCGCTCCCACCATGGCCCGGCCCGCGAACGCGCCGGCCGCGACCTTCTGCGTCGCCGCGTCCGGATCCACGCCGGTCGCTTCTTCCGGCCCGGTGCCGCCGGTCCGGGGCGCCAGGCCGAAACTCGCCTGGTCGCCGCGCGGCGTCGCGGCCGTGCCGCCGTTCGGGCTGCCCGCTCCGGTGACCGTCAGGCCGCCGCTGGTCGCGGCGGTCGCCGTCATGGCGCCGGTGGCCGCGAGAGCGCCGGTGGCCGCGGTGAGACTGGTCAGCGTCGCGCTGGGGACGCTGTCGGCGACAGCGGCCTCCGCGGCGGCGGCCATCGCGGCCGCGGACGGGAACCGCTCCTCCGGCTGCTTCGCCAGGGCGATGCCGACCAGGTCGCGCACCGGGCGCGGCACGTCCCGGGACAGCGGCGGCGGCTCGTCCGTGACGTGCTGCAGCGCGACCGCCAGCGGGTTGTCCCCGAGGAACGGCGGTCGCCCGGTCAGGCAGTGATACGCCACCGCGCCGAGCGCGTAGAGGTCCGCCGCCGGCCCGGTGGCCTGCTTCGACACCTGCTCCGGCGCGATGTAGAGCGCCGTGCCCACCACCTCGCGCGCTCCGGTCAGCGTCACCGAGTTCGCGGATCGGGCCACCCCGAAGTCGACCAGCACCACAGTGCCGTCCGGCTCGATGATCAGGTTGCCCGGCTTGACGTCACGATGGATCACGCCGGCCTCGTGCGCGGCCTGCAACGCCCGGCCGGCCTGCGCGACGATCGACATCGTCTCGGCCACCGAGAGCTGCCCGCGGTCAGCGATGACCCGGTTCAGGGGCTGGCCGCCGACACGCGCCATCACCAGGTACGCGCCGTCGTCCTCGGTGTCGCCGAAGTCGTACACCTGGACCACACCCGGATGCCGGAGCGCGGCCATCGTCCGCGCCTCGTGGCGGAACCGGCTCAGGAACCCGGGATCGGTCCCGCGACCGCCCAGCAGCATCTTCACCGCGACGGGGCGGCTGAGCACGGTGTCGGTCGCCGCCCAGACCTCGCCCATGCCGCCGGCCGCGATGCGCTCGTCGAGTCGATACCGTCCGCCGAGCAACTCTCCGGGTTTAGGCATGTGTGTCCCTCTACCCAGGACGGTCCCGCGCTATCCCCACCCTTGCGTCCCGGAACGCCCTCCGAGCCGGTGGCTGCCGGCTCGGGGGGTCAATCCCCGACGTAGAGAATGGCGTCGATCTCGATGTCGAAGCCGACCAACGGCACCGGGAGCGTCGTCCGTACCGGAAGGTGCTCGCCCTTGATGTACTGCGCGTAGATCTCGTTGAGCTCGGCGAAGTCGTCGAAGTCCCGCAGATAGACGCCGACCCGGACGGCGTCGTCCAGGCTCGCCCCGGCTGCCTCGGCGACCGCGGCCAGATTCTGGAACGCGGCGTGGGCCTGCTCGGCGAAACTTCCCGTCACCCAGGTGCCGTCGGGCCGGGCCGGAACCGCTCCGGCCAGGTAGATGGTGTCGCCGGCCACGACGGCATGCGAGTACGGCCCACCGGCGGGCGCGGCCCGGTCGGTGATCACAGCGCGCTTGGGCATCAGGAACTCCTCTGTCGGTGTCACGGAACTGTCGGTGTTACGGAACTGTCGGTCTCGGGAACTGGTCGGCCAGGCCGTCCACCCCCACCAGGGGCGTGGCGAGCAGGTCACGGAGGTGGCGCGCCCGGGCGTCGAGTGCGGCCCGCTGCGCATCGGTGAGCGGAACCCACGGTGGTGGCGGGCCCGGCAACCGTGGCGTCAGCAGCCGCCCGGCCACGTAGGTCGCCTCGTTGACCAGCCGGACCGGCGACGTGCGGACCTGCCGGTGCGCGTCGGCGACCGGGAACTCCTCGTCGCGTACGTCGAAGATCGCCACGTCCGCGGGAGCACCGACCTCCAGGGTCCCGCCCGCGAGGCCCAGCAGCCGGGCCGGCCGGACCGTGACCGCCGCGACCACCTCGGTCAGCGGCACCCCTGCGGCCAGTAGCTTCGCCATCGTGGTGGGCAGGTCGAAGACCGGCCCGTGCAGCGACCGCGCGTGCAGATCGGTGGAGATCGTGAACGGCCGCAGCCCGGCCGCCAGCTGCTGCTCGAGCACGTCGAACGCGAAGCCGCCCGAACCGTGCCCGACGTCCAGCCGCACCCCGCGCGCGGCCGCCGCGTGGACCGCCGGGCCGAGCGGTGCGGCGATCCCGCTGGCGCAGTGGGTCACGACGTCGCCGGGCCGCAGCAGGCCGAGCACCTCGTCGAGAGCGGGTGGCGCCGCGCCGATGTGGACCATCACCGGCACGCCGCACGCCGCGGCCACCGCCAGACCGCGCCGCAAAGGCTCGACGCCGTTGTCGCCGACGGTCTCCCGGTCGACGCGCACCTTCACGCCGCGGATCAGCTCACGGTCGGCAAGGATGGTGTCGATGGCCAGCGGGACATCGCAGTTGTCCAGGTCACGGCTTTCGCCGGTGCGCCCGGCCAGGCCGATCGCGGAGATGTTCAGCAGCGCGGGCACCCGGACGCCGGCGGTGGCGGCGACCCGGCGCAGACCGTCCAGCGTGAACGCCCCGGCGGACCCGGCGTCGACCCAGGTGGTCACGCCGGAGTGCCAGGCCACCGGGTCCGGGTCGATGCCCCAGTAACCCGGGCCGACGTGCGTGTGCAGGTCGATCAGACCTGGCGTGACGAGCTTTCCCGAGACGTCGACGACCCGATGCGCGTCGCGGGGCAGGCCGGGGCCGGCCGCGACGATCCGCCCGTCACTGATCCCCAGGTCGCCGTGCGACTCGATGACCGTGTCACGGTCGCCGGTTCCCGGGTCGTCGCGCGACGCGGAGCCGGCGGTCATCAGCGTGCCACCGGTCAGGAGCAGGTCGAACGTCACGGTCACCGCCCGGTGACGGCTCGGCAGCCGGGACGCCCCGGTGGCCGGCCCGGTCGTCGCGGGGCAGGCTGAACCCGTGCGCGAACGCGATCACCTCGCGCGGCCCGCGCTCGTCGGCGCGGCTGTCGGCGTCGCGATCGAGCCATTGGCGAACCATATCCCACAGTGGGCAGGAGGCCGGCGATGACGATCGACTGGCGGAGCAAAGGGTTCTGGCTGCCGCACGGCACCCGGACGGCCGAGGAGATCTCGGCGCGGCGGCCGGCTCTCTTCGACGGCGACTTCACCTGGCCGCTGATGGTGGTGCGGCGCGCGGCCGCCGAGGCGAACATCGCCACGATGGCCGCCTGGTGCCGGCGCCACGGGTTCGACTTCGCCCCGCACGCCAAGACCACGATGGCGCCCGGCCTGATCGAGGCACAACTGCGCGCCGGTGCGTGGGGCCTGACCGTGGCCACCGCCAACCAGGCGCTGGTGCTGCGCCGGCTCGGCGTCGAGCGGGTGCTGATCGCCAACCAGGTGCTCGATCCCACGGCCCTGAGCTGGCTGGCCGCCGAGAGCCGGGCCGGCTGGGAGGTCGTCTTCCAGATCGATTCCCTTCCCGGCGTACGGGCGGCGTCCGCGGCCGGGCAGGCCCGCGTGCTCGTCGAGCTGGGCCATCCGGGCGGCCGGACCGGGGTGCGCACGCTCGAGCAACTGGAGGAGGTCGCCCGCGCCGCGGTCGCCGCGCCCGGCGTCGAGCTGGCCGGCGTGACCGGTTACGAGGGTCAGCTCGACGACCAGGCCGGGGTCGACGCGTACCTGGATCGGCTGGCCGAGGGGTTCGAACGGCTGTCGGCGGCCGGCCTGCTGCCCGCGGAGCCGCTGGTCTCGGCCGGGGGCAGCGCGTGGTTCGACCGGGTCGCCGACCGGCTGGCCGGGCTGGCGCCACGAGCCCGGCTCGTCCTGCGCAGCGGCGCCTCGGTCACCCACGACGACGGCTTCTACCGGGAGCGCACCCCGTTCGCGCGGGTTCCCGGCGAGGGGCCGCTCGCCGCCGCGCTGGAGATCTGGGCGCAGGTGCTGTCCACGCCGGAGCCCGGTCTGGCGCTGGCCGGCATGGGCAAACGGGACGCGCCGTTCGACGAGGGGTTGCCGGTGCCGATGGAGATCCGGCGGACGGACGGGTCGAGCGGGCCGGCCGGCGGGCTGCGGGTGACCCGGCTCAACGACCACCACACGTACCTCCAGGTGCCCGAGGATGTCCCGGTCATGCCCGGTGACCTGGTGCGATTCGGGATCTCCCACCCGTGTACGGCATTCGACAAGTGGCGCGACATCCCGGTGGTCGACGAGGAGCGGCGGGTGGTGGACGTGCTGCACACGTACTTCTGAGCGGGCCCGGGTCTTCTCCGGCCCAGTGCCGCGCGCACGCCGTAAACGGCATGACGAGGCCGAATCGATCTTGGGAGACTGCCCGGCATGACTGACACGCTGACGCTGTGGCGGCCCACCGGGCCCCAGGAGCTCGAGCTGGTGCGGGCGTCCGGCTGGCGGCGGTGGCCACCCCGGCTGCCGGACCAGCCGATCTTCTATCCGGTGCTCAACGAGGACTACGCGGTCCGGATCGCCCGGGACTGGAACGTGCCGGCCTCGGGCGTCGGCTATGTGACCCGTTTCGAGGTGGAGGCGGCGTTCGCGGCGCGCTATCCGGTGCGGCAGGCCGGCGGTGACACGATTCTCGAGCTGTGGGTGCCGGCCGAGGAACTGGAGGAGTTCAACGACCACCTTGTCGGCACGATCGAGGTCGTCCGCGAATTCCGCTGAGGTCCGCCGGGCGGCGCGGCTGGTCCCGGGGTGTGATGCCCTGACCGGGGGATGTCGCTCGGCGATCATGGGCTCTAGCGTTCTGGGCAGTTTCTCCCACTTCGTCGCCGGAGGCCCCTATGCCGGTTTTTCGCGCTGCCAGCTTCGCTACCGACCCGGCGGAGGCCGGTCAGGAGACCAGCCCCGAGACCGGGAAGACGCCTCCGCCCGGTGCCAGACGGGAGCGCTTCGTCGGAGAGGCTCCCGTCGTCGTGAGGTCCCGCACCTCTCCGGAGGTCCAGGACGTGTTCGGGGCTCCCGCCGCGCGGAGCACGACGCCGACCGGCACCCCCGGGACCGCGAAGGACACCCGGGCAGCGGCGGGCGCCGCAGCGGCGACTCCCGCTGAGCACGACCCGGGGACTCCCCGCCCCATCCGCGGCCGCCCGCCGGCACCCCAGCCGATCCGCCATCAGCCGCCGGCAACGGCTCCCGCGCCGGTGAACCCACCGCCGCCCGCGAGCGTCCTGTCCCGGATCGGCGTTCCGCCGCTGACGCCCCCGGCCGCGGCGCCGCCGGACAGGGATGCGGGGCAACCCGCGACACCACCGCTCCCGCCTGCCCGGTCCGTGGACGAGCCGGCGCCGGCCACGCCTCGGAAGCAGGGACGCAAGCTCGCGCTGACCGCGCTCGCGATCAGTCTGCTGGCGCTGGCCGGCTCCGGGGCGGTCGCGGTCCTCCTCTACCGGCTGAACGGCAGCGACCCGGGCAGCACTGCGCCGCAGCGACCACAATCGGTCGCGGCACAGGCCACCACCGGCCTGCCCGTGACGTACGCCAAAGAGCCCTTGGACATCCGCATCGGCTGCGCCGCGCTGGTCTACCTCGACCTCGACGAACCTCGCGCCGGCGCCGCACAGCAGACCTCCGACCTGCGCTATGACAGCAAATGCGGCAACAACCCGGCCCAGCTGTCGCTCGGGCCGGGCGCCACCTCCGGCGCCGGCGTGGCAACCGCGGACCTGAACGCCGACGACTGCCGGCGGGCGATCCGGAACGGTCCGCTCGGGCCGGGCGCGCAGGTGCCGGTCAAGAAGGGCTCGGCGATCTGCGTGCTGACCGCGGCCCAGCCGGCCAAGCTCGTCCTCGTGGAGATCACCGACGTGGGCGCGACCGGGACCGCCGGACTGCGCGCCACCTCCTGGCTGGCCCGTGACTGATCCGGCCGGCCGGCCCGTGACTGATCCGGACCAACCACGGCAAACCGGCCCGTGACACGGAGCGCGGGGCGACCCTGACAGAATGTCGGGTGCGCCCCGCGAAACTCGGTTAGGAGACGTTTCCGTGATCAGGACCCATGACGCCGGCAGTCTGCGTGCCACTGACGCCGGCACGACGGTGACGCTGGCGGGCTGGGTGGCCCGTCGCCGTGACCACGGCGGTGTCATCTTCGTCGACCTGCGGGACGGCTCCGGCGTGGTGCAGGTGGTCTTCCGCGAGGAGGACGCGCACGCGCTGCGCAACGAGTTCTGCGTGAAGGTCGTCGGCGAGGTCAACGCCCGCCCGGCCGGCAACGAGAACCCGGAGCTGGCCACCGGCGCGATCGAGGTCGTCGCCAGCGAGCTGACAGTGCTCTCCGAGGCCGCCCCGCTGCCGCTGCCGATCGACGACGCGATCACCGCGTCCGACGACATCCGCCTGAAGTACCGCTACCTCGACCTGCGCCGTTCCGGCCCGGCCAAGGCGCTGCGCCTGCGCAGCCGTGCCAACCAGATCGCGCGGGAGGTGCTGCACGCCCACGACTTCAACGAGATCGAGACGCCGACCCTGACCCGGTCGACGCCCGAGGGCGCGCGCGACTTCCTGGTCCCGGTCCGCCTGCAGCCCGGCGCGTGGTATGCGCTGCCCCAGTCCCCGCAGCTGTTCAAGCAGCTGCTGATGGTCGCGGGCATGGAGCGCTACTACCAGATCGCCCGCTGCTACCGCGACGAGGACTTCCGCGCCGACCGGCAGCCGGAGTTCACCCAGCTCGACATCGAGATGTCGTTCGTCACGCAGGACGACATCATCGCGCTCGGCGAGGAGATCGTCTCCCGGCTGTGGAGCGAGCTCGCCGACTACCAGGTGCAGCTGCCGATCCCGCGGATCACCTGGACCGACGCGATGAACCGCTACGGTTCCGACAAGCCCGACCTGCGGTACGGCGTCGAGCTCGTCGAGCTCACGGAGTACCTGCGCGGAACCGAGTTCCGGGTGTTCGCCGGCGCGATCGACGCGGGCGGCTACGTCGGCGCCGTCGTCATGCCTGGCGGTGCCGCGCAGACCCGCAAGGAGCTCGACGGCTGGCAGGACTGGGCGAAGGCGCGCGGCGCCCGCGGCCTGGCCTACGTCGTCCTCGACGCGGAGACCGGCGCCGCCCGCGGCCCGGTCGCGAAGAACCTGTCCGAGGCGCACCTGGCGGGCCTGGCCGACGCGGTCGGCGCCAAGCCGGGCGACGCGGTCTTCTTCGCCGCTGCCACCGAGCGTCGCGAGGCGCAGGAGCTGCTCGGCGCCGCCCGGATCGAGATCGCCAAGCGCGCCAAGCTGATCGACGAGTCCGCCTGGGCGTTCTGCTGGGTCGTCGACGCGCCGATGTTCGAGAAGACGGACGAGGGCGGCTGGACCGCGGTCCACCACCCGTTCACCTCGCCGAACGACGAGTGGCTCGACAACTTCGAGTCCGCTCCGGACAAGGCCCTGGCGTACGCGTACGACATCGTCGTGAACGGCAACGAGATCGGCGGCGGCAGCGTCCGTATCCACCGCGGCGACGTGCAGAGCCGGGTCTTCGACCTGCTCGGCATCACCCCGGAGGAGGCGCAGGACAAGTTCGGCTTCCTGCTCGAGGCGTTCAAGTACGGTCCGCCGCCGCACGCCGGCATCGCCCTGGGCTGGGACCGCACCTGCATGCTGCTCGGCGGCTTCGACTCGATCCGCGAGGTCATCTCGTTCCCGAAGAGCCGCGGCGGCTTCGACCCGCTGACCGGCGCGCCCACGCCGATCACCGCGCAGCAGCGCCTGGAGGCCGGCGTCGACGCCAAGCCGAAGGCGGCAGCGGGCACGCCCGGCACCGACGGCCAGGCCGCCCCGGTCGAGCGTTCGAACTGACGTAGCTGGTCAAAGCCCCGGCGAGAGCTTCTCGCCGGGGCTTTGCGTTATCCACAATCCACAGGGGTCGTCACCGGGCGTGCGCGGGACCGTCGATCCTGTGAGACTGGTTCGCGTGGAGCCGACCATCGTCCAATGCGCCGAGCAGCTGTACGTCGGGCGCCGCGAATCGATCAGCATGACCGAGTTCGCGCGCGTCGCCGACCACCTGCCCACCATGTTCTCCGGCCTCGGTGAGCGGGGCATCCAGATCACCGGCGCGCCGTTCTTCCGCTACCGCATGATCGACATGGCGGCGGAGATGGTCGTCGAGGCAGGCATCCCCGTCGCCGGCCGTGCCCCGGTCGAGCCGCCGGACTTCATGGACACCCTCCCCGCCGGCCGATATGCGACCGTCAGCCACGTCGGCCACCCCGACCAACTGATGGGAATCACCGCGCGACTCCTGGACTGGGGGCAGCGCAACGGGCTGACCTGGGACATGACACCGACCCCGACCGGGGAGCGGTGGAACGCGCGCCTCGAGATCATGATGACCAACCCGGTCGAGCAGCCCGACATGCACAAGTGGGAGACGGTGCTCCTCTTCAAACTCGCCGACTGATGCGAGCCGCGCGGTTCGGCGCCGGGTCCGCGCGGCTCATTCTTCCTTTTCCCGTACGTCGTGAGCACCCACCGTCCGGTGGCCCGCGACTCAAGCGGCGGGCGGTCAGCCGCAGCAGTTCGAGAGGCGCGAAAGCTCCGTGACACGCCGCACGCCGCACGCCGCCGGCACGTGGCATGTGGCACCTGGCCGGTGGCCGGCGTTCGAGGTGGCTCGTAGTCCATGCAAGTCCGCCGGCCTTTTGCCGCCCGCACCAGCTGTCCACGCCCGGCTGGTGGGGATGGTGGTGGTGGGTCGGGCTGGATTTGGACCGTGAGTGCCAGCTGAGTGTGGTCGGCTGGTGGTGATGGTTGTGTCCGGGCCGGTTTCCGACCGTGAGTGCCAGCTGAGCGTGGTCGGCTGGCGGTGATGGTTGTGGCTGGGCTGGTTCTCGACCGTGAGTGCCAGCCGGGACGCTCGGTGGGTCGGCGCTCGGCTCGCAGACGTCAGGCTGGGCCGATCAGGTCGGTGGCGTGTACGGCGGCGCGCAGCAGGACCGGGTCGCCGCCGGCGTGCCATGCCTCGACGGCGGCGTCGGCGAACTTGATGGCGTGAGCGTCGCCCGAGTTCACAGCGCGGTCGAAGACCTCGGCGGCGTCGAGTGGCGCAGGCTCGGCCGGGCCGGGGAGCGTGGCGACGTCGACCCGGGACGACAGGGCCGATTCGGTGGTGGAGGCGGGGGCGGGGGCGGGGCCCTGAACAGGGCCGGCGGAGTTCCCCTGGCCGACCTCGGAGCATGGCGGCTCGGGTTCGGCCGGCGAGTAGGCCGCGGTCACCGCCGCCGCCGCGGCCCAGCCCGCGGCGAGACTCGGAGCCACCAGCGAGGACGGCAGCGCCGGCAGCACCCTCAGCACCGCGGCCGGCGCGGTGGCAGCGTGGACCATCATCACGGGGTTCCCGTATCCGTAGGACAGGTGCCGGCGGACGGCCGCCCCCACGATCTCGCGCAGCCGGTCGGTGTCCGCCCCGGCCCCGGGCACGGATCCGGCCGCGGCCGGCCAGGCGGGCAGTTCGGCCAGCTGGGCGAGCCTGCTGCGGATCCCGAAGCGCTGATCGGGGACGCGCGGCACGGCGTCGAGCGCGCTTCTCGGGTCGGTGCTGCGATAGGGGCCGCGCCCGGCCGGCACGAGCGGCTGCCAGCGCGCCGCCCAGTAGGCCAGGCCCTGGCCCAGCTCGGCGACCCGTTCCGGGGTTTCCCGCTCCAGCAGCGCCCGGACGGCGTGACCGACCCGGATCACCCCGTGCGTCGCGCCGGCGGCGATGCCGGGCAGCAGCCGCGGCCACCAGGTCGCGAGCACGTCGCGCCACGGCGCGGTGCGTGCCTCACGATCGAAGAAGATCAGCCAGTCCCCGGTACGGCCGAAGTCCCCGAGCGGTTCCCGCCAACTGTCCGCGAGGATCGGGGAGATGCCGCGCGGCCGTTCCTCGAGGCGTTCCAGGTAGCGGTCGATCCACCGGTGCACGTCGTCCGCGTGCCCGTTGTGGATGAGCGCCTCGGTGGCCATCGGCGCGTGGTTGGAGAGCCATCCGTCGAACTCCGGTCCGGTGTCGTGGAGGCGGAGCAGCGCTTCGTCAAGCGTGTCGTTTCCCATGCTCACGAGCCTGCTACTTGAACCTCGATTCATGTCAACCGAGATGAAGCCGCAGCTCAGGTCACGTCCATGCCGATCATGCACAATAGCTATGCACAATCCTTGTGCACAGTTATTGTGGATCCATGGCCGACGAACTCACACAGGTGCATCTCAGCGGTCCGCAGATCCGGGCCCTCGCGCAGCCCCTGCGGCTGCGACTGCTCGGCCGGCTGCGGTCCGGCGGCCCGGCGACGGCGACCACGCTCGCCGCCGACCTGGGCACGAACACCGGCGCGACCAGCTATCACCTGCGTCAGCTCGCCGAGGTCGGGCTCGTCGTCGAACAGGAACGGCCCGGCTCCGGCCGGCAGCGGTGGTGGCGGGCCGCGCACGACATGTCGAGCTTCCGGCGCAGCTACTACGAGGGTGACCCGGAGGCCACGGCTGCCGCCGAGTGGCTGGAGGCGTTCCAGGTCAGCCGTTTCGCCGAGCTGGCGCAGAACTGGCGCCGCGCGCTGCCGGACGAGCCCGTGGTCTGGCAGGAGACCGCCGAGATCTCCGACTACATGCTCCGGCTGGGCTCGGCGCAGACCGAGGCGCTGCTGCGGGAGATCGAGGGCGTGATCGACCGCTACCGGCGGCTCGGCCAGGACGAGCCCGGCCCGGACGCGCGTCCCGTCGTGCTGTACGTGGCCGGCCTGCCGCGGATCGGCGAAGGACCGGACGAGGAGGCGTGATCATGGCCGTACGGGAAATCAGGCTCAGGTTTCTGCTCTTGATCGTCCTCCGGTGGCTGCCGGTGGGCCTCACCGTCCCGTTGATCACGCTGCTGCCGCTGGATCGCGGGCTGACGATCGCGCAGGCCGGGGTGACCGCCGCGGTTCAGGGCATCACCGTGCTGCTCCTGGAGTTGCCGACCGGTGGTCTCGCCGACGCGCTGGGCCGCCGGCCGGTGCTGCTGATCGCCGGCGTGGTCAACCTGGTCTCGCTGACCGTGATGACGGTCGCCGACACGGTCACGCTCTTCGCGGTGGCCTGGTTCCTGCAGGGCATCTTCCGCGCGCTGGACAGCGGCCCGCTCGACTCCTGGTTCGTCGACGAGTCCCTCGCCGCTGACGAGAAGGCCGACATCGAGACCGGGCTGAGCCACGGCTCGGTCGCGCTCAGCCTCGCCATCGCGGCCGGCGCCCTGCTCAGCGGTGGTCTGATCTGGCTCGGCCCAATCGGGTCGCTGAGCGCGCTGACCGTGCCGCTGGTGGTGGCGCTCGGCCTGAGCATGCTGAGCACCCTGGCGGTGGCGACGCTGATGCGCGAGGAACGCCCCGCCCGCGGCCTGACGGCCTGGGTCGCCTCGGTGCGCGGCGTGCCGGTGGCGATCGGCTCCGCGCTGCGCCTGGCCCGCCGCTCCCGGGTGGTTCTCGCGCTGATCTCGGTGGAGCTGCTGTGGAGCTTCGGCATGGTCACCTTCGAGAAGCTGATGCCGGTCCGGCTCAGCGAGGTGGTCGGCAGCGACGCGGCCGCGGCCGCGCTGATGGGCCCGGTCAGTTCGGCCGGCTGGGCGGCCTCGGCGGCCGGCGCGGCGCTGATCCCGTTGCTGGTCCGCCGCGCCGGCCCGGCCTGGACCGGGTTCGCCCTGCGCATCCTGCAGGGGCTGACCATCGTCGCCATGGGGCTGCTGGCCGGCCCGGCCGGTGTCATCACCGGCTTCCTTCTGACGTACGCGGTGCACGGCGCGGCCAATCCGGTCCACGCCGGACTGCTGCACCGGCAGGCCGAGGGGGAGTACCGGACGAGTCTGCTCTCGCTCAACTCGATGGTGGGCCAGCCCGGGTTCGCGATCGGCGCGATCGTGCTGACCTCCTTCGCGCAGAGCGTGAGTGTCAGTGCCGCGATCGTGGCCGGCGCCGTGGTGCTGGCGCTGGCCGCCCCGCTCTATCTGGTGAAACCCAAGTTTGCCGAACCCATCGACACGGGTACCACTCCAGCATCGGCTCTCACCCCCGGAGGAACCTGATGCTCGCTATCGCGGCTGCTGTCGTTTTCGGTATCTACCTGCTCTCCGACCTGTTCAACACCGACTTCGGCGCGCACGACCTGATCAACTTCCCGACCATGGCCTCGCTCGGCTTCCTGCTGATCGCTCTCTATCTGGCCGGCGTCGGCAGCGGCCCGCGTTCCGGCACGGGCACCGGTCGCCGGTTCTACGGCCGTCGCCCCGGCCGCGGCTGATTCGACACGCTCTCTCTCCGGCCCGCGCACACACGCTCCGTAGCGGTGTGGACGCGGGCCGGGAGCTTGTCCACAGGCGGTGAGATCGCATTTCGGATCGGCCTTCCGGGGCCGGTACTGTCGGTTGCGATGGACACGGACGGGCTCTTCTCCCTCGCGCAACCGGACCTGCCGCCGCCTCCCGCGGCGACGGCTCAGGCTGCCGGTTTCGGTGCTCCCGCGGCCGATGCGCCCCTTCCCGTCCGGATGCGCCCGGCGACCATCGACGAGCTGGTCGGGCAGCAGCACCTGCTCGCCCCCGGTGCGCCGTTGCGGCAGCTGGTGACCGGTTCCAGCCCGATGTCGGTGATCCTCTGGGGTCCTCCGGGCACCGGCAAGACCACGATCGCGCACCTGGTCGCGCACGCCACCGACCGGAAGTTCGTGGCGATGTCCGCGCTGACCGCCGGCGTCAAGGACGTGCGTGCGGTGATCGACACGGCACGTAACGATCGGCGCCGCGGCGGGCCGCCGACCGTGCTCTTCATCGACGAGGTCCACCGCTTCAGCAAGACCCAGCAGGACTCGCTGCTCGCCGCGGTCGAGGACAGGACTGTCACGCTGCTCGCGGCGACGACCGAGAATCCGTACTTCTCGGTGATCTCCCCCCTGCTGTCCCGCTGCGTCCTGCTGACCCTGCAGGCGCTGGAGGAGAGCGATGTGCGCGCCCTGATCCGGCGCGCGATCACCGACCAGCGCGGTCTCGGCGGCGCGGTCACGCTCACCGGCGAGGCAGAGGACCATGTGGTACGTCTGGCCGGCGGCGACGTCCGCAAGGCGTTGACGGCGCTGGAGGCCGCCGCCGGTTCCGCGATCGCGCAGGGCGCCAAGGAGATCGACCTGGCCACCGCCGAGCGGGCGGTCGACGTGGCGGCGGTGCGCTACGACCGGGACGGTGACGCGCACTACGACATCATCAGCGCGTTCATCAAGAGCATGCGCGGCAGCGACCCCGACGCGGCCCTGCACTGGCTGGCCCGCATGATCGTGGCCGGCGAGGACCCGCGGTTCATCGCCCGGCGCATCGTGATCTTCGCGAGTGAGGACGTCGGCATGGCCGACCCGCAGGCGCTGCTCGTGGCCACCGCGGCGGCCCAGGCGGTGCAGCTCATCGGCATGCCCGAGGCCCAGCTCAACCTGGCCCAGGCGGTCGTGCACATGGCCACCGCCCCCAAGTCCAACAGTGTGACCACGGCGATCGGCGCGGCGATGGCCGACGTCCGGGCCGGCCGCGGCGGGGCGGTCCCGACGCACCTGCGCGACGCGCACTACTCCGGCGCCCGTGGCCTCGGTCACGGCCGCGGTTATCGCTACCCGCACGACGACCCCAAGGGCGTCGTGCGCCAGCAGTACGTTCCGGATGATCTCGTCGGCACCGACTACTATCGGCCGACTGAACACGGGGCCGAGCGCGCTGTCGGCGAGCGGGTGCCGCGCCTGCGCCGGATCGTGCGGGGCCTCGCGCCTCGTGCCGCTTCGGCGGGGAGTGCCGACCGCGCGGCGGGTGGTGCTCCGGCCCCGGATGCGTCACAGTCGTCGGCGGCCTCCGTTGCGGGCGCTCCCGACGCCGGTGCCCCGGTCCCGGGCGCTCCCGCCGCGGGTGTCCCCGGCGCGGGTGAATCTGCCACCGCCGGTGCGCCGGGCAGGGTGGTCCCGGCCCCGGCGGATGCTTCGGCGGCGGCAGTTCCGGCAGGTGACGCGTTGGACACAACCGAGCCGGGCAGGGCGGCGGACCCGCCGGGATCGGCAGCGGCCGGGCCAGGGCCCGGCAGTGACGAGAAACGGTCAGACGAGAGCGGCGACGCCGCCGGGAAGGAACAGCCGTGACACCGCGCGGTGCCGAACGGCCCGACGACGACGCCGGGCAGGGCGGCGGCAAGAAGGGCCGCCGCTTCGGACGTGGCCGCGCCGAGCAGCCGGCCGAGCCGGTCGAGCTCCCGCGTGAGGAGACGGGCTGGCTCGACGACCTGCGCACGGCGAAGCAGTCGGGCGGCGCGATCGGGCCCGGCGCGAGTCCCGGCGAGGCGCGGACCAGCAAGTCGGGCCGGATGGCGCCCGGGCCCGACGACAAGCCCGACGATGACGGGCCGGTCTTCGGCGGCGGGTTCGGCCCGGACGAGCCGGCCGGCGGCGGTGCCGCCGGTGGCGCGGCGCCCGGATGGCAGGCGGGCTCCGGGGAGTATGCGGCCGGTCGGCCCGGCGCCGGGCCCGGCGCTGGTGCGGCGGTTCCCGGTGCGCCCGGTCCTGGAGCGCCCGGCCCCGGAGCGCCCGGCCCCGGAATGCCTGGTCGCGGAATGCCTGGTCCTGGAATGCCTGTTCCTGGGCAGGCGCCGCCGGCCCGGCGGGGTGGGCCCAACGGTGGTGCGGCGGGTGTGCCGGGCGGCGCGGGGCAGGTTCCGCCCGGGCGGCCGATCGCTCCCGGTCAGCGTGGTGGTCAGGCTCCCGGTGGGCCGGGGCAGCCCGGGCCGGCGCAGGGACAGATGCCACCGGGCGCGGTGCCGCCCGGGCAGCGTGGCGGGCCGGTGCCCGCCGGGCAGCCGATCCCCGGTCAGCTGCCGCCGGGGCAGATCCCTGGTCGGGCGGGGCAGCTGCCGCCGGGTCAGCGTGGTGTGCCGGGCGCGGCTGGTCCGGTTTCTCCCGGTCAGCGTGGTGTTCACGGGCAGATGCCGCCCGGACAGGTGCCTTCGGCTCCGGTGCCGCCGCGACGTAGTGGGCCCGGTGCTCCGGTTCCGCCCGACGGAGGCCGCCCGGTGGACCTCACCGGGCAGGGCGGTCCTGGCTACCCCCATCAGGCCGTGCCGCGGTCCGGTAACCCGTCGGAGGTCCCCGGCGCCGGGGTGCGCCCGGTCTCGCCCGCGGTCCGGCCGACGTCGCCCGGTGCTCCGGCCCGCGATCGGTTCCGCACGGATGTCGCGTCGGCGCGGGTCGACGCGCAGCAGTCCGGGCCGATCCCGCCCGCCGTGTACCAGACCGGGCCGATCCCGCCCGCGGGCAGCGGATTCCCGGCGGATGCGGTGCCGCCGGCCGTCTACCAGAACGACCCGGTGCCGCCGAGCGTGTACCAGACCGGCCCTGTTCCGGGCGCCGACGACGACAGCGGTCGCCGCTCGCGCGGCCGCAACCGGCGGGCCCGTCCTGACGAGGGCGACGGTCCGGACGGCGCCTACGGAGGCCGGCCCACCTCGGGGGCGCCTGCCTCGCACGCGGCTCCCGAGGGTTTCGCCGGCCGCGGGCCGCAATCGGTCTCGGGCAGCCCTGCGTCGCACGCCGCTCCGGAAGGCCCGGCGCACTCGCGGGCCGGTGGCCCGGCCGGGATGCGTGGCGGTTCGGCGCGACCGACCTCGGGGGCGCACGCCCAGCCGGAGGACAGGTTCGGGCTGCCGCAGGACGGTCCGACGGGTCGCCGGGCTGCTCAGGGCCCGCGCGAGCAGGGGACCGGACGGCACGAGGCGATCGACGGACCCGGCGTGGCCGGCGTTCCGGGGCAGAGCGGCCCGGCACATGGGGCTCCGGGGCAGGGCGTTCCTGGGCAGGGCGCACCCGGGCAGGCTGCGGGCGGGCCGGCGGTGCCCGGTCCCCGGCGGATCGGGCCCGGCGACGGGCGGCCGATCCGGGCGTCCGCGGCGGTGACGCCCCCGGTGGTGCCCGGCAGGCAGGGGAAGCGTTCCCCCGCCATGCCCGGGCGCGCCGGCGCGATGGCGGAGAGCGCGTCCGGAGTCATTCAGCGTCCGGCCCAGCGCCCCGGCAACGGGCAGCTGCAACCCGACGAGGACGGTTTCACCACCGACCGGCGCACGGTGGACGGCGGCCACACGGGTGCGGTGGTGCCCGGTCAGGCCGGCCCGGGGCGGCGTGGACGCGGCGAGCCGCAGGGCGGCCCCCGCCGGGGCCCGGCGCCCGACCAGAGCATGGGCAACCCCGAGCAGAGCCAGGGCTTCCCCGCCGGCATGGGCGGCCCCGAGCAGAGCCAGGGCTTCCCCGCAGGCATGGGGCACCCCGATCAGAGTCAGGGGTTCCGCGCGGGCGCGGGTGCGCCAGATCAGAGTCAGGGCTTCCGGGCGGGCGCGGGTGCGCCGGATCAGAGCCAGGGGTTCCGGGCCGGTATGGGTGCGCCGGATCAGAGTCAGGGCTTCCGGGCGGGCATGGGTGCGCCGGATCAGAGTCAGGGCTTCCGGGCGGGTGCGGGAGGACCGGACCAGAGTCAAGGATTCCCGGCGGGAGCCGGCGGGCCCGATTCCAGCCAGGGTTTCCCGGCCGGGACCGGTGGCCCGGAACCGACCTCGCGCGGCCGGCGGCGACGGGCCGTGCCGGAGCAGAGCCAGGGCTTCCCGGCCGGCGCCGGTGGGCCGGTGTCGCCGGCTCCGGGTCCGCGCGGCGGTGGCCCGGCGCGTGGTGGCGCTTCGGTGGCCGGAGCGGCGCGGGTCGGTGCGGCGGGTGCCGCTGCGGTTCCCGGACCCAGTGGTCCCGGAACCGGCTCGGCACGAGTACCCGGTAACGGCCCGAACGGTCCCGGCGTTCCCGGTGGCCCGAACGGTCCCGGCGTTCCCGGTGGCCCGAACGGTCCCGGTGGATCGGGACCGGGCGGCCCCGGTGGACCGCATGGTCCCGGCCGGCCGGGTGGGCCCGGCCCAGGTCGTGGCGCGGCGTCCGTGCCGGTGCCCGGCCAGGGCGGACCTCATGACGGCGAGCCCGGTGGCCCGCCGCGCCGGGGAGCTGCCGCCGTTCCGGGGAACGGTCCCGAAACGGGTGCGATGCCGCGCCGGGGTGCTGCCGCCGTCCCCGGGAACGGGCCGGAGCCCGGCGCGCCCGGTCGTGGCGCGGCCTCCGTCCCTGTCCCCGGCAAGGGTGAACCTGATGCTGCCGGCCCCCCGCGTGGCGCCGCGTCCGTGGCCGTCCCCGGGGCCAACCGCGGCACCGGCTCCGCCGTCGTGCCCGCGAACGGGACCGGACCGGCCCGTGGCGCCGGAACGGCGGCTGTGCCCGGCAACACCGGGTCCGCAGCCGTCCCCGGCCGAGGCGCGGGCACCGCTTCGGTTCCCGGCACTGCGTCCGTTCCGGGTACGGCTTCGGTTCCCGGCACTGCGTCCGTTCCGGGTACCGCTTCGGTTCCGGGCACCGCGTCCGTTCCGGGTGTCGCCTCCGTGCCGGGCACCGCGTCCGTGCCCGCCCGTGGAAACGTGCAGGGCCAGGGCAGTGCTCCGGGCCGCGCGAACGCGCCGGGCTTCGGGACCGACTCGGGCTTCGGGAAGCCCCGGAGAAGGACGGACGGGCCCGACCACGGCACCGGAACGATCGCCGTGGCGCGCACCGGCGCCCCGAAGGCAGGGGCCGGGGCCACGCCCGTACGGGGAAACGGGAATGCGACGCCGGGCGAACCCGGCGCCGACGAGGACGCCGGGGCCGAAGGCGGTCTTGCCGAGCTGCGGCAGAAACTCCGGACGCAGCGGCGGCTCCGGCTGATCACGCTGTCCACGCTGGCGGCGGTCGTGCTGCTGGTGCTCCCGGCGTTCTTCGGGTTGCGCGCGATCAGCAGCGACCCGGTCTTCGCCTCCCTGAACGCGCTGGACGTGCCGGCCTGGGCGGACCAGAAGCCCGACGACAAGGGCAGCGGCAGCCGCTGGTGTTTCCTGGAGTGCCGGTTCCGTGAGCGGACCGCCGATTCGCAGCGCCCGTTCAAGGAGACCACCGAGGCCTACACGAAGGCGCTCACCGAGGCCGGCTGGACACCGTGGAAGGTGGCGGACTGCCCGGAGTCGCCGGTGAAGGCCGAGGAGGGCACGTACACCTGTTTCCGCCGTGACGAGTTCACTCTGGACCTGGCCGTGGGCCTGCCCGGCTGCGCCGTGGACCAGGTGGCCGCGGACGCGTTGCCGGCGGCCGGGAGCGAGGCCGCGGAGGCGGGCGCGACCGGCCCGGAGCAGTGCGACGCGTCGCAGGGATCGACGGTCAGCATCAAGGTGCGGGCGGCGATCGCCGACGAGCGCGGGAAGACGGACAGGAATCCGGGGCCGGTCGGCCAGACGCCGGATCCGGTCCTGAACGAGAATGATCCTCTTCTGAGTCCGACACCCCAGGCGTCGTGAAGCGGGTGGTGGTCACGGACGGTAGGGTCTGCACGTTGTCCCCGCCGAATCCGTGACCACCCGAAGAGGAGACGCGCTTAATGGACGCCGGAGAAATCGCTGGTCTGATCGCGGCGGGCGCCTTCCTGATGCTCGTCATCGTGCTGGCTTTCCCGATCCTGAAACTGGGCCGCACGATCGATGCCGCCACCCGCGGGATCAACGAAGTGGTCGACCGCACCGGGCCGCTGCTCGGCAACGTGAACACCACGGTGGAGAACGTGAACACCGCGCTCGGCCAGGCCCAGGTCACTCTGGACGGCGTGAACCTTCAGCTGGCCAAGGTCGACACGATGACCGACCACGCGCAGAACATCAGCGCCAATGTCGCGAACCTGGTCACCGTGGTCTCCGCCGCCGCGGCGAACCCGCTGGTCAAGGTCGCCTCGTTCGGGTATGGCCTGCGCAAGGCGAGCGCCGCCCGCCGGGCCGCCGAGGAGGACCGCGAGGTCCGTACCGAGCTCAAGCAGCGGCGCCGCCGCGCCGGCCGCTGAGAGGATCGCTGTCATGAAACGCCTGCTCTGGCTCGGTGTGGGCCTGGCCGTCGGTGCTCTTGTCGTGCGCAAGCTCACGCAGAAGGCCGAGGAGTTCACGCCCACCGGGATCGCCACCTCCCTCTCGCAATCCGCTGGCGGGCTCGTGGAGTCGATGCGTAGCTTCGTGGAAGACGTTCGCGACGGCATGGCCGAGCGGGAACAGCAGATCGCCCAGGCGTTCGCCGACGGCGTTCTGTACGAGGACAAGTTCGCCGAGCTGCGCGAGGACGAGCAGCCCGGTTCGCAGGAGGGAATTCGATGAAGACGGCGGAAGTCAAGCGGCGCTATCTGGCGCATTTCGAGGCGAACGGGCACACGGTGGTCCCGAGTGCCCCGCTGCCGGCCATCGACGACCCGAACCTGCTGTTCATCAACGCCGGCATGGTGCAGTTCGTGCCGTATTTCCTGGGTCAGCAGACCCCGGCGTTCACCCGTGCGGTCAGTGTGCAGAAGTGCATCCGCACGCCGGACATCGACGAGGTCGGCAAGACCAGCCGCCACGGCACGTTCTTCCAGATGAACGGCAACTTCTCGTTCGGCGACTACTTCAAGGAAGGCGCGATCAACCTCGCCTGGGAGTTGTCGACGAAGCCGGTGGCGGAGGGCGGGTTCGGGCTGGACCCGTCGCGTATCTGGCCCACGGTGTACCTGGACGACGACGAGGCGTTCGCGCTGTGGCGCAAGATCGGTGTGCCGGAGTCGCACATCGTGCGCCGCGGCAAGAAGGACAACTACTGGCACATGGGCATCCCGGGTCCGGCGGGCCCGTGCTCGGAGCTGTTCTACGACCGTGGCCCGGAGTATGGCAAGGACGGCGGCCCCGAGGTCGACGAGGACCGGTTCATGGAGTTCTGGAACCTGGTCTTCATGCAGAACGAGATCACCGACGTGAAGTCGAAGGAGGACTTCACGATCGTCGGTCCGCTGCCGAAGCAGAACATCGACACGGGCATGGGCCTGGAGCGCATCTCGTCGATCCTGCAGGGCGTCGACAACCTGTACGAGATCGACGAGGTCCGCCCGATCCTGGCGCGTGCCGCGGAGATGACCGGCAAGAAGTACGGCGCGCACTCCGGCCACGTCGCGGGCGAGTCGCACCCCGACGACGTGCGCCTGCGGGTGATCGCGGACCACGTGCGTACCGCGCTGATGCTGATCGGTGACGGTGTGGTGCCGGCCAACGACGGCCGCGGTTACGTGCTGCGCCGCATCATGCGCCGCGCGATCCGGGCGATCCGGCTGCTCGGCTGGCAGGAGCCGGCGCTGCCGATCCTGCTGCCGATCGCGCGGGACTGCATGTCCCCGTCGTACCCGGAGCTCGCCGAGGAGTTCGGGCGCATCTCCACGTACGCGTACGCGGAGGAGGACGCGTTCCTCTCCACGCTCAAGGCGGGCACCACGATCCTGGACACCGCGATCACCGAGACCCGCACGTCGGGCGGCAAGCAGCTCTCCGGTGACAAGGCGTTCCAGCTGCACGACACGTACGGGTTCCCGATCGACCTGACCCTGGAGATCGCGCAGGAGCAGGGCCTGCAGGTCGACCAGGAGGGTTTCCGCCGGCTCATGGCCGACCAGCGGAACCGGGCGAAGGCGGACGCGAAGGCGCGCAAGACCGGCCACGCGGATCTCTCGGCGTACCGGTCGGCGCTCGACGCCGGCGGCGCGGTCGAGTTCACCGGTTACCAGGAGGTCGTCCGCGAGTCCCGGGTCCGGGCGCTGATCGGCGACAAGGGCCGGGTCGAGGTGGCCGGCGAGGGCGATTTCGTCGAGCTGGTGCTGGACACCACCCCGTTCTACGCCGAGGGCGGCGGTCAGCAGGCCGACACCGGGGTGATCAAGGTCGGCGGCGGCCGGCTCGAGGTCGTCGACGTGCAGCAGCCGATCCCCGGCCTGATCGTGCACAAGGCCCGGGTGATCCAGGGCGAGGTGCGTACCGGGGAGAGCGGTCTCGCCGAGATCGACGTGATCCGCCGCAAGGCGATCTCGCGCTCGCACACCGCGACGCACCTGGTGCACCAGACGATGCGCAACTTCCTCGGCGAGTCGGCGACCCAGGCGGGCTCGCTGAACGCGCCGGGCCGGCTGCGGTTCGACTTCCACACCCCGGGCGCGATCAACCCGTCGGTGCTCTTCGACGTCGAGCAGCAGATCAACGAGGTGCTGCTGCGTGACCTGGAGGTCACCGCGTTCATCACCTCGCAGGAGGAGGCGCGGCGGCTGGGCGCGATGGCGCTCTTCGGCGAGAAGTACGGGGACGAGGTCCGCGTCGTCGAGGTCGGCGACTACGCCCGCGAGCTGTGCGGTGGCACCCACGTGGCGCGGTCGGGCCAGCTGGGCCTGGTGAAGATCCTCACCGAGTCGTCCATCGGCTCGGGCGTCCGCCGGGTGGAGGCCCTGGTCGGCATCGACGCGTTCGGCTTCCTGGCCAAGGAGCACCTGCTGGTGTCCCGCCTGGCGGACCTGTTCCGGGTGCCCGGCGACCAGGTCGCGGACCGGGTGGAGCAGACCGTCACGGCGCTGCGCGACGCGGAGAAGGAACTGGAGAAGCTCCGGGCGCAGATGGTCCTGGCCGGCGCGGGCGCGCTGGTCGACCAGGCGAAGGACCTGCGCGGGGTGGCGTTCGTCGGCACTGAGGCGCCGGAGGGCGCGGCCGGCAACGACGTGCGCACGCTGGCGCAGGACATCCGCGGCAAGTTCGACCCGGCGCGGCCGGCCGTCGTCGCGGTGACCTCCCGGGCGAACGGCAAGGCGTCGCTGATCGTGGCGATCAACGCGGCCGCGAAGGGCCGGGGCCTGTCCGCGGGCGACCTGGTCAAGGGCGCGCTGTCCGGCCGGGGTGGCGGCAACGCCGACCTGGCGCAGGGTGGTGGCGTTCCGGCGGCCGAGGCGCCGAACCTGCTGGCGTCGGTCGAGAAGTCGATTGCCGAGCTCGGCTGAGCACCGTCGCCGTCTGAGAATTGACTGGTAATGGATCCGTCGCCCAGCGCGACGGATCCTTTCCTTTTCCTTGAGAATTCCCAGCCCTGGCACAGGGGGCCGTTGTAACGGGGGGCGGAACAGTTAAGCTTTGCCCGCGATCGGGAGCCATGCATCGGCGTGCGTCGATAATGGTTCCCCCTCGTCGACAAGCCTGTTCGGGGACAAGGAGATGCGGTTTGCCGGCATGCAGGGAGAGAGCGTGACGCAGGGCTTCACCCGGGGGGTGCGCCTCGGGGTGGACGTCGGGCAGGTGCGGGTCGGAGTCGCCAAGTGCGATCCGGACGGCATCCTGGCCAGCCCGGTCGTGACCGTGGCACGGGATCAGCAGGCCGACGGGGACAAGATCCCCGCCGACATGGCCGAGCTGGCCCGGCTGGCGGAGGAGCACGAGGCCGTCGAGGTCGTCGTGGGTCTCCCGGTCGCGCTCAACGGGCGGGAGGGCGTGGCGGCCGGCCACGTCCGGGCGTACGTGGAGCGGCTCGGCGCGGTTGTCGCGCCGCGGCCCGTCGTGCTCTCCGACGAGCGGATGTCGACCGTCGTCGCCAGTCGTAGGCTGAGCGAGCGGGGCGTTCGAGGGCGTCGGCAGCGCGCGGTCGTCGATCAGGCGGCCGCCGTGGAGATCCTGCAGGGCTGGCTGGACGCGCAGCGGAGGCAGACTTAATTGAGCGACGACGACCTGGATTTAGCGTTCGAGAACGCCGAGGATCGAGGCCGCTGGAGACACGCCAAGAAGAAGGGCGGGAAGGGCCGGACGTTTCTGGCCTTCACGCTGGTCATCTTGCTGCTCGGCGCGCTCGGTGGTGTCGGCTACGTCGGCTTCGACAAGGTGCGGAGCTTCTTCGCCGTCGAGGATTACGACGGGCCGGGCAGTGGCGAGGTCGCCATCGAGGTGAAGTCCGGCAACACCGCGACCGACATCGCCAACACCCTCTACAAGGCGGGTGTGGTGAAGAGTGCGGCGGCCTTCGTCGACGCGGCCAAGGACAACCCGAAGAGCAAGGACATCCAGGTCGGATCGTATCTCCTGAAGAAGGAGATGAAGGCCGCCGACGCGCTGACCATGCTGCTGGACCTGAAGAACAAGAACGTCAACAAGATCACCATCCCTGAGGGCCTGATCTCGTTGCAGATCTTCGACCGGTTGTCGAAGGCGACCGGCATCCCGGTCGACGACTTCAAGACCGCCGCGAAGAACCCGCAGAAGCTCGGTGTGCCGGCGCTGTGGTTCAAGCGCAAGGACGGCAAGAAGGTCAATACGTCCGACATCGAGGGCTTCCTGTACCCGGCGACCTACGAGCTCCCCCGGGACGCCAAGGCCGAGGACGTCCTCAAGATGATCATCAAGAACTTCAACCGGGAGATGGACGACCTGGACTTCGTCAACCAGGCCGCCAAACTCAACATCTCGCCGTACGAGGCGCTGGTCGCCGCGTCGATCGCGCAGGTCGAAGCACTGCTGCCGGAGGACATGGGCCCGGTCGCGCGAGTGCTCTACAACCGGGCCTACACCGGTAAGTTCCCGTGCAACTGCCTGCAGCTCGACAGCACGGTCAACTACTGGCTGCGCATCAGCGGCAAGGACCCGAAGGCGTCGGAGAATCTGCTCGCCAAAGAGCTGCACGACCCGAAGAACCCGTACAACTACGACGTCAAGGGTATGGCGGTCGGCCCGATCAGTAGTCCTGGGGATGTCGCCCTCAAGGGTGCCATCGACGCTCCGAAGAGCGATTACTTCTTCTTCGTGACGATCGACAAAAAGGGCACCATGGGTTACGGCAAGACCTTCGACGAGCACAAGGCCAACATTCAGATCGCCTGCAAGAACGGTATTCCGCTCTGCTGAGTGAGTGATGTGCCACGTTGACGGCCGGTGGGTGAAACCTACCGGCCGTCACTGTGAGGTAGCGTCCAGGATCGATCCGTGGCACTCTTCGGCTCGTACTTCCAGCCGGGGGCTCGCAAGCCGGACTCACAGCGGAGGCGGTAATGCTCGACGACCTGGACGCGGTACTGGAGGAAGAGCAGCAGGCGACCGAGGACGAGGCGCGGCCCCGGGCCCGCAAGGCCGGCCGGGCCGGGCGGTCCACGATCGCGTTCTTCCTCAGTCTCGTCCTGCTCGGCCTGCTGGCCGGCGGCGGATGGTTCGCGTACAGCAAGGTGAAGGGGATCTTCGTCGCCGACGACTACTCAGGCCCAGGTGGGGCCGAGGCGATCGTCGAGGTGAAGTCCGGTCAATCGGCCACCGACATCGGCACCACGCTGTACAACCAGAAGGTCGTCGCCTCGGTGGACGCGTTCGTCGACGCCGCCAAGGACAACACCCGCAGCAAGAACATCCAGGCCGGGTGGTACAGGCTGAAGGTCGAGATGAAGGCGGCCGACGTGGTCAGCCTGCTGCTCGACCCGAACGCCCGCTGGGTCAACAAGGTGACCCTGCCGGAAGGGCTCTCGTACCAGCAGACGTTCCAGAAGCTGTCGGAGGCCACGAAGATTCCGGTGGCCGACTTCGAGAAGGCCGCGAAGGACCCGGTGGGTCTCGGCGTCGACCCGGCCTGGTTCACCCGCAGTGACGGCAAGAAGGCCGACCAGACCGACATCGAGGGCTTCCTGTACCCGGCGACCTACGAGCTCTCGCCGAAGGCGGACGCCACCGGCGTGCTCAAGGCGGTCATCGCGAACTTCACCGCGGAGATGGACCAGCTGGAGTTCCTCCCCACCGTGCAGAGGACGCGCGGCGGCATCACGCCGTACCAGGCGCTGATCGTCGCGTCGATCGCGCAGGCCGAGGCGCTCAAGGACGAGGACATGGCCAAGGTGTCCCGGGTCGTCTACAACCGGGCGTACGGGGACTTCCCCTGCCACTGCCTCGGCCTGGACAGCACCGTCAACTACTGGCTGCGGATCACCGGCAAGGGGACGAAGGCGTCCGAGCACCTGACGAACGCGGAACTGCACAACCCGAAGAACCCGTACAACACGCACGACAAGCCGGGTCTGCCCCCGGGCCCGATCGGGAACCCGGGCAAGGCCGCGCTCAAGGGTGCGATGAGCCCGACGAACAACTTCCCGTACTTCTTCTTCATCAGCATCGACACCAAGGGCACCATGGCCTACGGCAAGACGGCCGCCGACCACGACAAGAACCGGCTGCTGGCCTGCCAGAACGGCATCCCGCTCTGCTGACGGGCCACCGGGGACCCTGACGACCGGCCGGGCGCGGGGCGGGTGAAACCGTCCCGGGAGGTGGATTCCGTACACTACGGCGGCGACGTTTGGACCACGAGGACGGGGACCGCTGTGCAGATCACCAGTACGCGACGGGCCGCCGTCCTCGGCAAGCCGATCGCGCACTCGCTCTCCCCGGTGATCCACCGGGCGGGCTTCGCGGCTGCCGGGCTCACCGGGTGGACCTACGAGGCGATCGAGTGTGCCGAGTCCGAGCTTCCCGACCTGGTCGCCGGCCTCGGTCCCGAGTGGGCCGGCCTGTCGCTGACCATGCCGCTCAAGGAGGCCGCGCTCAAGCTGGCGACCTCCGCGACACCGGTCGCGATCGCCGCCGGCGTGGCGAACACGCTGGTCCGGCAGGCCGACGGCTGGCACGCCGACAACACCGACGTCCCGGGCATGGTCCGGGTCCTGCGGGAGGCGGGCGTCGGCAGGAGCACCGGCCGGCACGCCGCGAAGGAGGCCCCGCCGCGGGTCACCGTCCTCGGCGGCGGGGGCACCGCCCGTGCCGCGCTCGCCGCCGCGTCCGAGCTGGGTGCCGAGACCGTCACCGTGGCCGCCCGCCGCGCCGAGTCGATCACCGAGCTGGAGCCGGTCGCCGGCGCGCTCGGCCTCGAGCTGACCGGCGTCGCCTGGTCCGCCGCGGCGGCCGCCTTCGACACCGACGCGGTGATCTCCACGGTTCCCAAGGGCGCCGCCGACCATCTCGGGGCCGAGGTCACCTGGCGCCCCGGCACGGTCCTCTTCGATGCGATCTACGACCCGTGGCCGACGCCGCTCGCGGCCTCCGCGGCCGCCGCTGGTCTCGCCGTCGTGTCCGGTCTCGATCTGCTGCTGGCGCAGGCGCTCAGCCAGTTCGAGCAGTTCACCGGCGTCGCCGAGGCGCCGGAAGAGGCGATGCGGGCCGCTCTCGACGAGGCCGTCCGCAGCCGCTGACCACGTTCGAAGACGCCGGCCGGAGCCGCTGACGGCATTCGGCGATGCCGGCCGGAGCCGCTGACCGCAGACCGCAAAAGATCAAGATCAAGTTCTTCATTGCCTGCCTCCGCTGTGGTCCGGATCGTCGCTCCCGCGGGGACCCTTCCGGGCCGAGCAGGGCGCGGGGCGCCCAGAACGCTCAGCCCTCCAGGGCGACCTCCGTGGGTGGTCGCGGTCAGAGCAGGAACCCCACTGAAGCGAAGCCTCCGGGCGGGTCCCGCTTCCGCGGGGCGGTGTCCGGAGCAGGTGATATGCGAAGGCCCTGGACGGGGTGGGTGTCCGGAACGCGGGATGCGGTGTACCACTCGCCGGACCGGGTTCGGGCCCGTGCCAGACTGTGAACCGTGTTGCGCTGGCTTACCGCAGGTGAATCGCACGGTCCGGCTCTCGTCGCGCTGCTGGAGGGTGTTCCCGCCGGCGTGGAGGTGACGAGCGCCGACATCACCCGTGACCTCGTGCGCCGCCGCCTGGGCTACGGCCGCGGCGCCCGGATGAAGTTCGAGCAGGACGAGGTCGAGTTCATCGGCGGCGTCCGGCACGGCCTCACCCTGGGCAGCCCGGTCGCGATCCGGGTCGGCAACACCGAGTGGCCCAAGTGGGAGACGGTCATGTCGGCCGACCCGGTCGACCCGGACGTGCTCGCGGAGCTGTCCCGCAACGCCCCGCTGACCCGCCCGCGTCCCGGTCACGCCGATCTGGCCGGCATGCAGAAGTACGGGCACACCGACGCCCGCCCGATCCTGGAGCGCGCCAGCGCCCGGGAGACCGCGGCCCGCGTCGCCGTCGGGGTGGTCGCCAAGCAGTTGATCAAGCAGGCGCTCGGCATCGAGATCGTCTCGCACGTGATCGAGCTCGGCTCGGTCGCCGCGAAGTCCGGCCTGATCCCCACGCCGGACGACTTCGACCGCATCGACGCCGACCCACTGCGCTGCCTCGACCCGGACGCCAGCGCCCGGATGGTCGCCGAGGTCGACGCCGCGAAGAAGGACGCCGACACGCTCGGTGGCATCGTCGAGGTCTTGGCCTATCACGTCCCGCCGGGTCTGGGCTCGCACGTGCAGTGGGACCGCAAGCTCGACGCCCGGCTGGCCACCGCCCTGATGTCGATCCAGTCCGTGAAGGGCGTCGAGATCGGTGACGGTTTCACCCAGGCACGTTCGCGTGGCTCGGTGGCCCACGACGAGATCGTCCCGACGCCCGACGGCGTGCGCCGCGTCACCGACCGGGCCGGTGGCCTGGAGGGCGGCATCACCAACGGTGAGCCGCTGCGGGTGCGGGCCGCGCTGAAGCCGATCTCCTCGCTGAACCGGGCGTTGCAGACCGTCGACATCGTCACCGGCGAGCCGGCCACCGCCATCAACCAGCGGTCGGACGTCTGTGCCGTCCCGGCCGGCGCGGTGGTCGCCGAGGCGATGGTCGCGCTGGTGCTCGCGGAGGCCGCCACCGAGAAGTTCGGCGGCGACTCGGTTGCCGAGATCCGCCGCAACCTCACGTCGTACCGGGAAAATCTGGTGATCCGCTGATGGCCCCGGCCGCCGCTCGTCCCCGGATTACCCGGCTGATGGGGTCGGCCGCTGTTCGTGCCGGGGTGACCCGCTGATGGCCCCGGCCGCCGTCCTGGTCGGCGTGATGGGCGCGGGCAAGAGCACTGTGGGTGCCGCGGTCGCGCAGGCGCTGGGCGTGCCGTTCGCCGACACCGACACGATCATCGAGCAGCGCGCCGGCAAGCCCATCCCGGAGATCTTCGTCGACGAGGGCGAAGCCGCGTTCCGCATCATGGAGCGCGAGGTCGTCACGGAGATGCTGGCCGATTTCGACGGGGTCCTGGCCCTGGGCGGGGGAGCGATCCTCGACGACTCCACCCGCAAACTGCTCGCCGGCCACACGGTCGTCTACCTGTCGGTCGAGCTCTCCGACGCGCTGAAGCGTGTCGGTCTCGGGGCCGGCCGGCCGCTGCTGGCGATCAATCCCCGCGCCACCCTGAAGTACCTGCTGGAGCAGCGTCGACCGTTGTATCTGGAGGTCGCCACGCACACGGTCGTCACCGACGGCCGCGAGCTCGCGGAGATCGCCCCCGAGGTCGTCGCCCTCCTCGCCGGCTGAGGCCCCTCGGCTGGTTCTCATGGGCGTTATGAGGCACGAATAACGCCCATGAGAACCAGCCGGGACCGCCACCCGCGCCGCCACCGCTACCACGCCGAACCTCGCGCTACGGTCGCGCCGGGCTACGGTCGCGCGGGGCTGCGGTCGCGCTCTGCGACGATGCCCCCGCGCCGCCTCACGGCCGCGCCGGCGCGCGGGTGTCTGTCGGTAGCCGTGACCGCTCGGAGAACCGCGACGATGGTGACCCGCTGTGGTCGGCGAACGCCCACCTGACGGAACCGGCGGCGGCGCGGCCCCGGCGCGATGGCGGCGCCGATAGGGTGGCGTGCGTGGTGACGCGAATTCCGGTGGCGGGTGACCGTCCGTATGACGTGATCGTCGGCCGGGGGCTGGACGACGAGCTCCCGAGCCTGATCGAGGGTGCCGCCCGGGTGGCCGTGATCCACCCGCCGACGCTGCGGGAGCGGGCCGAGGCGGTGGCGAAGGCGGCCGGCGCCGGGACGGCGATCCCGATCGAGGTGCCGGACGCCGAGCAGGGCAAGTCCGTCGAGGTCGCCGCCCGCTGCTGGGACGAGCTGGGCGCGGCCGGCTTCACCCGCACCGACGTCGTGGTCGGCGTCGGGGGCGGCGCCACCACGGATCTGGCCGGTTATGTCGCGGCCGCCTGGTTGCGCGGGGTCCGCTGGGTGCCGGTCTCCACGTCGGTCGCCGGCATGGTCGACGCCGCGGTCGGGGGCAAGACCGCCGTCAACATCCCCGCCGGGAAGAACCTGGTCGGCGCCTTCCACCCACCGGCCGGCGTGCTCTGTGACCTGGACGCGCTGGACACCCTGCCGCGTGCGGACATCGCGGCGGGGCTGGCCGAGGTGGTCAAGGGCGGGTTCATCGCCGACCCGCGGATCCTGGAGCTGATCGAGGAGAGCCCGGAGGCGGCCCTCGACCCGCGCGGTGACGTGCTGCGTGAGCTGGTCGAGCGGAAGATCCGGGTCAAGGCGGACGTGGTCGGGGTGGATCTGAAGGAGTCCGGCCTGCGGGAGATCCTGAACTACGGGCACACGCTGGGTCACGCGATCGAGCGCCGCGAGAAGTACACGTGGAAGCACGGGCACGCGGTCGCGGTCGGCATGATCTTCGCGGCCGAGCTGGGGCGGTTGTCGGGGCGGCTGGACGACGGGACGGCGGCGCGTCACCGGGCGGTGCTCGAGATGCTCGGCCTGCCCACGGCGTACCCGGAAAGCGCCTGGCCGGAGCTCAGGGACAGCATGCGCGTCGACAAGAAGACGCGGGCCGCGACCTTGCGGTTCGTGGTTCTGGACGGCCTGGCGAAACCGGGCATCCTCGCCGGGCCGGACGACGACCTGCTGCGGCGGGCGTTCGCGGCGGTGGCGCGATGATCTACGTGCTGAACGGGCCGAACCTGAACCGGCTGGGCACCCGCGAGCCGGATGTCTACGGCAGCGCGACGTACAAGGACCTGGCCGACATGTGCCGGACGGTCGCCGACGATCTCGGCGTCCGGGTCGAGGTCAGGCAGACCAACGCCGAGCACGAGATGCTCGGCTGGCTGCACGACGCCGCCGACGAGGGCGCCGACGTGGTGCTCAATCCGGGGGCGTGGACGCATTACAACATCGCTGTCCGGGATGCCTGCGCGATGCTGCGCGGCAAGCTGATCGAGGTGCACATCTCCAACGTCCACAGCCGCGAGGAGTTCCGGCATCGTTCGGTGATCTCGGCCGTGGCGACCGGTGTGATCGCCGGGCTCGGGTTCGACGGCTATCGGCTCGCTCTGGAGCATATCGCCCGGTAGACCCGATTCGCTCTTACCAGGGCGCCGCCGGTAAAGTGGTTCGGTCAACGATTCGCGTCAAGATCAAGGCAGGACATGGCTTCCACCAACGACCTGAAGAACGGCCTGGTTCTCAACCTCGACAAGGAGCTGTGGTCCGTCGTTGAGTTCCAGCACGTCAAGCCCGGTAAGGGTCCCGCCTTCGTGCGGACCACGCTGAAGCACGTGCTGTCCGGCAAGGTCGTCGACAAGACCTTCAACGCGGGCACCAAGGTCGAAACCGCGACCGTGGACAAGCGCACGATGCAATACCTGTACCAGGACGGTGACGACTACGTCTTCATGGACCTGGACACCTACGACCAGATTCCCGTCCCCGGCGCCACTGTCGGTGACAACGCCAACTACCTGCTGCCCGAGGCCGAGATCACGGTGGCGCTGCACGAGGGCGTCCCGCTCTACGTCGAGCTGCCGACGAGCGTCTTCGTCGAGGTCACCTACACCGAGCCGGGCCTGCAGGGCGACCGGTCGACCGGTGGGACCAAGCCGGCGACGATCGAGACCGGCGCCACGGTTCAGGTTCCGCTCTTCATCACCACCGGTGAGAAGATCAAGGTCGACACCCGCGACGGCCGCTACCTCGGCCGCAGCTGATGGCGGAAGGTCCCAAGAAGGAACGGCTGGCGCGTCGCAAGGCGCGCAAGCGGGCGCTGGACGTCCTTTTCGAGGCCGACCTTCGTGATCTGCCGCCGGGCCAGGTGCTTGTCACGTATCTCGAACGGATCGCCAAGCCGCATCCCGAGCACCTGGCTTACGCGATCACTCTCATCGAGGGCGTCGCCAAGCACCTGGACCGGATCGACGAGCTGATCGCCAGCTACGCCGAGGGCTGGACGATCGACCGCATGCCGGCGGTCGACCGCAATCTCGCCCGGATCGCCGTCTACGAGCTGCTGTTCGAGCCGGAGGTGGACGATCCGGTGGCGATCACCGAGGCGGTCGAGCTGGCGAAGGAGATGTCGACCGACGACAGTCCGCGCTTCCTCAACGGTCTGCTGGATCGGATCGCGGCTTTCGCCACGCGATAGAAGCCCAGAAATACGCATAACGGCCTGGACCTCTTCGGTCCGGGCCGTTTGTGGTTTCAGAACCTGAAAAATCCGATGTGGTACGTCGTGAGCCGCGCCCTGCCGGGCTTGCGGGAAGCGGGGCGGCCCGTCGTGGGCGGCCCAGGCGCTTGAGCGAGCGCCGGCGGCCCGGCGGGAACGGTGTCGGGCGTGGGTCGCGGATCAGTCACGCGACGGTGGCCGCTGGTCAGTCACGCAACGGCGTCGCGGGGTCAGTCACGCGACGGTGGCCGCCGGGGCGGGGCGGGAGTTTCCGGGCATGAAGTAAGCCCGCGTCGATCTTGGGGGGCCGACGCGGGCTCTTCTGTCGTGAAGCAGTATCAGCCGGTGGTGCGGCCGATGTCAGCTGGCGAAGAACGCCCGGGGGTCGGCCACCAGAACGCCCTGCTCGGTCAGTCGCTCGATCAAGCCGGACGGCGAGATGTCGTAGACGATCGCGAGGGCGCGCAGGTCATCGGCGCGGATCGAGAGGACCCGGCCGTTGTAGTCACCACGCTGCTGCTGAATTGCCCGGGCGTACCGCGCCACGTAGGCGAGGTCCTCACCGGTGGTGTCGTACAGCTTCTCGAGGTCCAGGACGATCTTGTTGGTAGCCTCGAGACGGATGCCACTGCCATCGGGCAGCAGCTCGGAGACGGGAACACGGTAGAAGTCGGCCAGTTCGGCCAGACGGGACACGGTGACCGCACGGTCGCCGCGCTCGTACGAGCCGACCACAACGGCCTTCCAGCGACCGTTGGACTTCTCTTCGACGCCCTGCAGGGACAGGCCCTGCTGCTGGCGAATGGAGCGCAGGCGAGCGCCCAGCGACTTCGCGTACTCAGACGGCATTCGGACACTCCCAGTACTGTGCTCGGCCCGGAGGGTTCTTCCTCACGGATCGCTACGCTGCGTGACGGTACGGAGTTTGCGACCGCCGGTCAAGTGCTGGTTACCGATGAGTCGTGCGGGCCGCACCAAAGTTACCGGCTGTATCCCTAGTTGCTGGATTTGTCGGATATGTCCGTGGGTTGGGCAGGTCACCCTGGTCACGGCTTCATCCACTGGTAACGTAGCGTCAGCCATCGAGCGGGAAACCGCCCGATCAGACATCCTTTAACGACCCGTCCCGTGAGGCGGGGAAGGAGGTCCGCCGTGGCGCAGCCACGCGCAGACGCGCCCAGCAAGATCATTCTGGCGGGGTCCGACCTGTCCCGGGTCGTCGACCGCATCGCCCATCAGATCCTCGAGAAGACCTCCGGCGCCACCGGCACCGTGTTGCTCGGCATCCCGACCCGCGGTGTCCCGCTCGCGCACCGGCTGGCCGCCCGCATCCACGCCTTCGAGGGCGTCGAGGTGCCGGTCGGCTCCCTCGACATCACGCTCTACCGCGACGACCTGCGGCTCAAGGCCACCCGCGCACTCGGCAGGACCGAGCTGCCGCCCGGCGGCATCGACGGCCTGCGGGTGATCCTCGTCGACGACGTGCTCTTCTCCGGCCGTTCGGTGCGCGCCGCGCTGGACGCGCTGAAGGACCTCGGCCGGCCCAGCTCGGTGCAGCTCGCGGTCCTGGTCGACCGCGGTCACCGCCAGTTGCCGATCCGCGCCGACTACGTCGGCAAGAACATCCCCACCGCGCTGAGCGAGAGCGTCAAGGTCGCTGTCACCGAGATCGACGACACGGACGAGGTACGACTGATCGGAGGCCTGCAGTGATCAAGCACCTGCGTTCCGCCGCGGATCTGGACGCCGAGACCGCGACGCTGATCCTGGACACCGCCGCCGAGATGGCCGCGCTCTCCGGCCGCGAGGTGAAGAAGCTGCCCGCGCTGCGCGGCCGCACCGTGGTCAACCTCTTCTACGAGGACTCGACCCGCACCCGGATCTCGTTCGAGGCGGCCGCCAAGCGCCTCTCCGCCGACGTGATCAACTTCTCGGCCAAGGGCTCCAGCGTCTCCAAGGGCGAGAGCCTCAAGGACACCGCGCTGACCCTGCAGGCGATGGGCGCCGACGCGGTGGTCATCCGCCACTCGGCGAGCGGCGCGCCGCACCGCCTGGCGAACTGGGTGGAGGGCTCGGTGGTGAACGCCGGTGACGGCACCCACGAGCACCCGACCCAGGCGCTGCTGGACGCGTACACGATGCGCTCGCGCCTGGGCCGCCTCGACGGCCTGCGCGTCTCGATCGTCGGCGACGTGCTGCACAGCCGGGTCGCCCGCTCGAACGTCCTGCTGCTCTCGACGCTCGGCGCCCAGGTCACGCTCGTCGGCCCGCCCACCCTGATCCCGCTCGACGTGGCGGCCGCCCTGTCGCCGTCGACGAAGGTCAGCTACGACCTGGACAGCGTCATCCCGGACAGTGACGTGGTGATGATGTTGCGCGTCCAGACCGAGCGCATGCAGGACTCGTACTTCCCCTCCGCGCGTGAGTACAGCCGGCGTTACGGCCTGGACCTGCCGCGGATGCGCAACATGCCGGAGCACGCGATCGTCATGCACCCCGGCCCGATGAACCGCGGGATGGAGATCGCGCCCGAGGTGGCCGACTCGCCCCGCTCCACGATCGTCGAACAGGTCGCCAACGGCGTCAGCGTCCGGATGGCCGTCCTCTACCTGCTCCTGGGAGGCAAGTGATGGCGTACCTGCTCAAGGGCGTCTCGATTCTCGGCGGTAAGCCGACCGACCTGCACCTCGGCGATGACGGCTTGATCACCGACCGATCGGATGACAAAGCCGAGGTCATCGACGCGACCGGTCTCGTGGCCCTGCCCGGCCTGGTCGACGTGCACACCCACCTGCGGGAGCCGGGCCGCGAGGACGCCGAGACGGTCGAGACCGGCTCGCGCGCCGCGGCCCTCGGTGGCTACACCGCGGTCTGCGCGATGGCGAACACCTCGCCGGTCGCCGACACCGCCGGCGTGGTCGAGCAGGTCTGGCGCCTGGGCCGCGAGGCCGGCCTGGTCGACGTGCAGCCGATCGGCGCGGTCACGGTCGGCCTGGCCGGCAAGCAGATGGCCGAGCTGGGCGCGATGGCCACCTCCGCCGCGAAGGTGCGGATCTTCTCCGACGACGGCTTCTGCGTCGCCGACCCGAAGCTGATGCGCCGCGCCCTGGAGTACGTGAAGGCGTTCGACGGCGTGATCGCCCAGCACGCCGAGGAGCCGCGCCTGACCGAGGGCGCGCAGATGCACGAGGGCGAGGTCAGCACCCGGCTCGGGCTGACCGGCTGGCCCGCGGTCGCCGAGGAGGCGATCATCGCGCGTGACGTGCTGCTCGCCGAGCACGTCGGCAGCCGCCTGCACGTCTGTCACGTCTCCACGGCCGGTTCGGTCGAGGTGCTGCGCCAGGCGAAGGCCCGGGGCGTGCGGGTGACCGCCGAGGTCACTCCGCATCACCTGCTGCTGACCGACGAGATGGCGAGCGGTTACGACCCGGTTTTCAAGGTCAACCCACCTCTGCGTACGGCGCGGGACGTCGACGCCCTGCGCCAGGCGCTGCTGGACGGCGTGATCGACGTGGTCGCCACCGATCACGCGCCGCACGCCGTGCAGGACAAGGAGTGCGAATGGTCGTACGCCCGCCCGGGAATGCTCGGTCTGGAGACGGCGCTCCCCATCGTGCTCAGCGTCTTCGGGGAGAAGTGGGAGCTGATCGCCGACCGGATGTCGATCGCGCCGGCCCGGATCGCGGGGCTGGCCGGGCACGGCGGTGACCTGACGAAGGCCGGCTCGCCGGCGAACCTCACGCTCGTGGACCCGTCGGCGCGCTGGGTCGTCGAGCCGGGCGGCCTGGCGAGCCGGAGCAGCAACACGCCGTACGCGGGTATGACCCTGCCCGGTCGCATCGTGGCGACCTTCCTGCGGGGAGAAGCGACGGTTCTGGACGGGAAGGCAGTCAAGTGAGCAAGGCGATTCTGGTGCTGGAGGACGGCCGGTCGTTCTCCGGCACGGCGTACGGCGCCGTCGGCGAGACGTTCGGCGAGGCCGTCTTCACCACCGGCATGACCGGTTACCAGGAAGTTCTCACCGATCCGTCGTTCCACAAGCAGGTGGTGGTGCAGACCGCGCCGCAGATCGGCAACACCGGTGTCAACGACGAGGACGACGAGTCGGACCGGATCTGGGTCGCCGGCTACGTGGTCCGCGACCCGGCCCGCCGCCCGTCGAACTGGCGCTCCAAGGGTGACCTGGGCGAGCGCCTGGCCGCCGAGGGCATCGTCGGGATCAGCGGCATCGACACCCGCGCGCTCACCCGCCACCTGCGCGAGCGCGGCGCGATGCGGGTCGGCATCTCGTCGGTCGAGCTGGACCCGAAGGCTCTGCGGGAGCGGGTCCTGGCCCAGCCGCAGATGCTCGGCGCCGACCTCTCCGCGCAGGTCACCACCGGCGAGCGCTACACCGTCCCGGCGCAGGGCGAGCACCGCTACACGGTCGCCGCGCTGGATCTGGGCATCAAGCGCAACGTCTCCCGGCGGCTGGCCGCCCGCGGCGTGACCACGCACGTCTTCCCGGCCTCGTCGAGCATCGAGGACCTGCTGGCGGTCAGCCCGGACGCGGTGTTCTTCTCACCCGGCCCGGGTGACCCGGCCACGGCCGACGGCCCGGTCGCGCTCGCGCAGGAGGTGATGCGCCGCGAGGTGCCGTTGTTCGGCATCTGCTTCGGCAGCCAGATCCTCGGCCGAGCGCTCGGCTTCGGGACGTACAAGCTGGGCTACGGCCACCGTGGCATCAACCAGCCGGTGCTCGACCGGACCACCGGCAAGGTCGAGGTGACCAGCCACAACCACGGGTTCGCCGTCGACGCCCCGCTGAACAAGGTGATCGACACCGACTTCGGCGGCGTCGAGGTCTCGCACGTCTGCCTCAACGACAACGTGGTCGAGGGGTTGCGCGGCATCGAGGTGCCCGCCTTCACCGTCCAGTACCACCCCGAGGCCGCCGCCGGCCCGCACGACGCGGACTACCTGTTCGACCGGTTCGTCGAGCTCGTGGAAAAGAAGGGCTGAGAACAGTGCCGAAGCGTGAGGATCTCAAGCACATCATGGTGATCGGGTCCGGCCCGATCGTCATCGGCCAGGCCTGCGAGTTCGACTACTCCGGCACCCAGGCGTGCCGGGTGCTGCGCGCCGAGGGGCTGCGCGTCTCGCTGGTCAACTCGAACCCGGCCACGATCATGACCGACCCGGAGTTCGCCGACGCCACCTACGTCGAGCCGATCACCCCGGAGTTCGTCGAGCTGGTCATCGCCAAGGAGCGCCCGGACGCGATCCTGCCGACCCTGGGCGGCCAGACCGCGCTGAACACCGCGATCGCGCTGCACGAGAGCGGCGTGCTGGAGAAGTACGGCGTCGAGCTGATCGGCGCCAAGGTCGACGCCATCCGCAAGGGCGAGGACCGCCAGCTGTTCAAGGAGATCGTCGCGATCGCCGGCGGGGAGACCCCACGCTCGCGGGTCTGCCACTCGATGGACGAGGTCCGCGAGACGGTCGCCGAGATCGGGCTGCCGGTCGTCATCCGCCCGTCGTTCACCATGGGTGGCCTCGGCTCCGGCATGGCCCACTCGCCGGAGGACCTGGAGCAGATCGCCGGCGCCGGCCTGGCCGCCTCCCCGGTGCACGAGGTGCTGATCGAGGAGAGCGTGCTCGGCTGGAAGGAGTACGAGCTCGAGCTGATGCGCGACAAGCACGACAACGTCGTGGTGGTCTGCTCGATCGAGAACATCGACCCGATGGGTGTGCACACCGGCGACAGCGTGACCGTGGCCCCGGCCATGACGCTGACCGACCGGGAGTACCAGAAGATGCGGGACCTGGGCATCGCGGTGCTCCGTGAGGTCGGCGTGGACACCGGCGGCTGCAACATCCAGTTCGCGATCAACCCGGACGACGGCCGGATGATCGTGATCGAGATGAACCCGCGGGTCTCCCGCTCCTCGGCGCTGGCGTCGAAGGCCACCGGCTTCCCGATCGCCAAGATCGCCGCGAAGCTGGCCATCGGCTACACGCTGGACGAGATCCCGAACGACATCACGCTCAAGACGCCGGCCGCGTTCGAGCCCGCCCTCGACTACGTGGTCGTGAAGATCCCGCGGTTCGCGTTCGAGAAGTTCCCGGGCGCGGACAAGGAGCTCACCACCACGATGAAGTCGGTCGGCGAGGCGATGAGCCTGGGCCGCAACTTCGCCGAGGCGCTGAACAAGGCGATGCGCTCGATGGAGACCAAGGCCGCCGGCTTCTGGACCGCCCCGACCTTCGAGAACGTGGACGAGGCCCTCGAGGCCCTGAAGATCCCGCACGACGGCCGGCTCTACACCGTCGAGGCGGCGCTGCGGCTCGGCGCGACGGTCGAGCAGGTGCACGCGGCCAGCGGCCGGATCGACCCGTGGTTCCTCGACGAGATCCAGGCGCTGGTGGACCTGCGCGCCGAGATCCTGGCCGCGCCGGTGCTCGACGAGGAGCTGCTCCGCAAGGCCAAGCGCTCCGGGCTCTCCGACCTGCAGCTCGCGGCGCTGCGCCCGGAGCTGGCCGGCGAGGACGGCGTGCGGGCGCTGCGGCACCGGCTGGGGGTGCGCCCGGTCTACAAGACCGTGGACACCTGCGCGGCCGAGTTCTCCGCGAACACGCCGTACCACTACTCGTCGTACGACTCCGAGACCGAGGTCGCGCCGAGCGACCGGCCGAAGGTGCTGATCCTGGGCTCCGGGCCGAACCGGATCGGGCAGGGCATCGAGTTCGACTACTCCTGCGTGCACGCCGTCCAGGCGCTCCGCGGGGTCGACTTCGAGACCGTGATGGTCAACTGCAACCCGGAGACGGTCTCCACCGACTACGACACCGCGGACCGGCTCTACTTCGAGCCGCTCACCTTCGAGGACGTCCTGGAGGTCTTCCACTCCGAGGACAGCTCCGGCAAGGCGGCCGGCGGTCCCGGCGTGGTCGGCGTGATCGTGCAGCTCGGCGGCCAGACCCCGCTCGGCCTGGCGAACCGGCTCAAGGCGGCCGGTGTCCCGATCGTCGGCACCTCGCCCGAGTCGATCGACCTCGCCGAGGACCGGGGACTGTTCGGCGCGCTGCTGGCCGAGTACGACCTGCGCTCGCCCGAGCACGGCACCGCCACCTCGTTCGACGAGGCCAAGGCGATCGCCGACACGATCGGTTACCCCGTGCTGGTCCGCCCGTCGTACGTGCTGGGCGGCCGTGGCATGGAGATCGTCTACGACGAGCCCACGCTGCGCGGCTACATCGAGCGGGCCACCGAGATCTCCCCGGACCACCCGGTGCTGGTCGACCGCTTCCTGGACGACGCCGTCGAGATCGACGTGGACGCGCTCTGCGACGCGACCGGCGAGGTCTACCTCGGCGGCGTGATGGAGCACATCGAGGAGGCCGGCATCCACTCCGGCGACTCGGCCTGCTCGCTGCCGCCGATCACGCTCGCCGCCTCGCACCTGGCCGAGGTCCGCCGCTACACCGAGGCCCTGGCCCGGGGCATCGGCGTGCGCGGCCTGATGAACGTGCAGTACGCGCTGAAGGACGAGACCCTCTACGTCCTGGAGGCCAACCCGCGCGCGTCGCGGACCGTCCCGTTCGTCTCCAAGGCGACCGGCGTGCAGCTCGCCAAGGCGGCCGCCCGGATCATGCTCGGCGCCACCATCGCCGAGCTGCGCGCCGAGGGTCTCCTGATCGCGGACCGGGACGGCGGGTCCGTCCCGGCCGGCGCGCCGATCGCGATCAAGGAGGCGGTGCTGCCGTTCAAGCGGTTCCGCACGCTCGCCGGCAACAACGTGGACAGCCTGCTCAGCCCGGAGATGAAGTCGACCGGCGAGGTGATGGGCATCGACACCGGGTTCGGCCAGGCGTTCGCCAAGTCGCAGGCCGCGGCGTACGGGTCGCTGCCGACCAGCGGCAAGATCTTCGTGTCGGTGGCGAACCGGGACAAGCGGTCGATGATCTTCCCGGTGAAGCGGCTCGCCGACCTCGGCTTCACGATCGTCACCACGGCCGGCACCGGCGAGGTGCTCAGCCGGTACGGCGTGGACTGCGAGGTCGTCCCGAAGCACTACGAGAGCGCCGGCAAGAACGCCGTCGAGCTGATCCTGGCCGGCGAGATCGCCCTGATCATCAACACCCCGCAGGGCTCCGGCGCCAGCGCCCGCCAGGACGGGTACGAGATCCGCAGCGCCGCCGTCACCGCCGACGTCCCGTGCGTGACCACGGTGCCGGGCGCGGCCGCCGCGGTGATGGGCATCGAGGCCCTGATGCGCGGCGACCTGGCCGTCCGTCCGCTGCAGGACCTGCACAAGATGCTCCGGGGCACCGAGTGAACCTCTTCCGCAGCGCCGTCCGGCCGGTCCTGTTCCGGCTGGGCGGCGGTGACGCCGAGGCCGCGCACGAGTGGACCCTGCACCGGCTGGCCTCGATGCCGCCGGCCGCCCGTGAGGTGATGCGCCGCCGCTACGCGTTCTCCGCCCCGGTGGAGGCGTTCGGCGTCCGCTTCCCGAACCGGGTCGGCCTGGCCGCCGGCATGGACAAGAACGGCCTGGCACTGCCCGCCTGGCCGGCCCTCGGGTTCGGTTTCGTCGAGGTCGGCACGGTCACCGCGAAGCCGCAGCCGGGCAACGACAAGCCGCGTCTGTTCCGCCTGCGCGACAGCGAGGCGATCATCAACCGGATGGGCTTCAACAACGCCGGCGCGGCAGCTCTCGCCGAGCGGCTGGCGGAGTTGGGTCCGATCGGTGTGCCGCTCGGCGTCTCGCTGGGCAAGTCCAAGGTCACCCCGCTGGACGAGGCGGTCGGGGACTACCTGGAGTCGTACCGGCTGCTGCACCCGTACGCGGACTACATCGCGGTCAACGTCTCCTCGCCGAACACGCCCGGCCTGCGCAGCCTTCAGGACCGGGACTTCCTGACGACGCTGCTCAAGGAGCTCGGCGGCCCCGTCCCGGTGCTCGTCAAGATCGCTCCGGACCTGACCGAGCCGGCCATCGCCGAGCTGCTCGAGGTGTGTCTGGAGCACGGCGCGGCGGGCCTGATCGCCACCAACACCACGCTCGCGCGCGACGGTCTGGCCCCCGGTGACCAGCACCTGGCCGCCGAGACCGGCGGGCTGTCCGGCAAGCCGCTCACCGAGCGGGCCCGTCAGGTCGTGGAGTTCGTCCACGACGAGACCGGCGGCCGGCTGCCGATCGTCGGGGTGGGCGGGATCATGTCGGCCGACGACGCCTCCCGGATCCTGGACGCCGGCGCCACGCTGGTGCAGCTCTACTCCGGCTTCATCTACAAGGGGCCGGACCTGGTGAAGGCGGTCGCACAGGGCGCCCGCCCGGCCCGGGCGCACGCGGCGCGATGATCCCGGCCGGGCGCGAGGACCTGATAGCGCTCGACCGGGCGCACGTCTGGCACCCGTACGGCCCGATGCCCGGCCGCAGCGACCCCTACCTGGTCCAGAGCGCGGCCGGGGTCCGGCTGCGGCTGGCCGACGGCCGGGAACTGGTCGACGGCATGTCGTCCTGGTGGGCGGCGGTGCACGGCTACCGCCACCCGGTGCTGGACGCGGCGCTCGCCGAGCAGGCCGGCCGGATGAGCCACGTGATGTTCGGCGGCCTCACCCACGAGCCCGCGATCACGCTGGCGAAGACCCTTGTCGATCTGACCCCGCCGGGCCTGGAGCACGTCTTCCTGTGCGACTCCGGCTCGATCGGGGTCGAGGTCGCGATCAAGATGGCGCTGCAGGCCCAACGGGCGCTCGGCCGCCCCGGCAGGCAGAGGCTGGCGACCTGGCGTGGCGGGTATCACGGGGACACGTTCCACCCGATGAGCGTCTGCGACCCGGTCGGTGGCATGCACGCGCTCTGGACCGGGGTGCTGCCCGCCCAGGTCTTCGCCGGTCCGCCGCCCGCCGAGTTCGATCCCGTCTACGCCGAGTCACTCAGAAGCATGATCTCGGCGTACGCCGATCAGGTCGCCGCCGTGATCGTCGAGCCCGTGGTCCAGGGCGCCGGCGGGATGCGCTTCCACCATCCGGAGTACCTGCGGGTGCTGCGGGAGGCGACCACCGAGCACGGCATCTTCCTGATCTTCGACGAGATCGCCACCGGCTTCGGGCGGACCGGTCGCTTCTTCGCGGGCGAGCACGCCGGCGTGAGCCCGGACATCCTGTGCCTGGGCAAGGCGCTCACCGGTGGCTACCTGACGCTCGCCGCCACGCTGTGCACTCCCGCGGTGGCCGGGGCGATCTCGGCCGGTGAGGGCGGGGGACTGGCGCACGGGCCGACGTTCATGGGCAATCCGCTCGCCTGCGCGGTCGCCAACGCGTCCCTGGGGCTGCTGGCCGACGGCGGGTGGGCGGATCGCGTACGGCTGATCGAAAACGGTCTCAGGAGCGGTCTGGAGCCGCTGCGCGATGCTCCGGGCGTCACTGATGTCCGCGTCCTGGGCGCCATCGGCGTCGTCCAGCTCGACCACGACGTCGACGTTCCCCGCGCCACCGCGGCCGCCGTCGCGCGGGGCGTGTGGCTGCGGCCGTTCCGGGACCTGATCTACACCATGCCGCCGTACGTGACCGACGAGACGGACGTGGCCCGCATTACCGCGGGAATCGCCGCCGCGGTGGCGGCCGGCTGACACAGAAGGAGTGAGCGCGACATGGAAACGTTCGGCGAACGGCTGCACGCGGCGATCGAGACCCGGGGACCGCTGTGTGTGGGCATCGATCCGCACGCGGGTCTGCTCGCCCGATGGGGCCTTACCGACGATGTCGCCGGCCTGGAACGCTTCGCCCGTACGGTGGTCGAGGCGCTGGCCGATCGGGTGGCGGTTCTGAAGCCGCAGTCCGCGTTTTTTGAGAGATTTGGGTCACGTGGCGTCGCGATTCTTGAGTCAACTATCCGACAGTCCCGGGAGGCCGGGGCGCTCGTCATCCTCGATGTGAAGCGGGGCGACATCGGCTCGACGATGGCCGCGTACGCCTCCGCGTACCTGGATCCAGCGAGTACTCTGCGCGCCGACGCGATTACTGTGAGTCCCTACCTCGGGGTCGGCTCGTTGCGGCCGGCTTTCGATCTCGCGACCGCCACGGGGGCCGGAATTTTCGTTCTCGCGCTGACGTCGAACCCGGAGGGCGCTTCCGTCCAGCACGCCGTCGGCCCAGGTGGGAAGACCGTCGCGCAAACCGTCATAGATGAGATTTCCCAGCTCAACGCGGGTATGAGCCCTCTCGGAAGTTTCGGCTTGGTGGTCGGCGCGACGATCGGGAAGACCGGCCACGACCTCGCCGGCGTCAACGGCCCGCTGCTCGCGCCGGGCCTCGGAGCGCAGGGCGGGACTCCCGATGACCTGCGTTCCGTCTTCGGCGAAAGCCTGCACAACGTGTTGCCGTCGTACTCACGCGAAGTCCTCTCGGAAGGCCCGGAGATCGCCGGTCTGCGGGCCGCCGCGGACCGTGTTCTGGACGACTGCCGAGCCGCGCTCGGGTGAAACAGCCTGCGTAGCGGGCCGGGCGCCGGGGTACCCCCACGTTGCCGAACGCGCCGATGACCGCTAGTTTTCCCGGCGCCGGGAACCACATGCCCCTTTGGTTCCCTGGCACACCACGTTTCACAGAAGCGCCGGTATTGAACTACCGCCGCGATAGGGACCTGAGGAGAACTGGTGCCGCTCCCGTCACTGAGCCCCGAGCAGCGCGCTGCCGCGCTGGAGAAGGCTGCGGAAGTTCGCAAGGCTCGGGCTGAGCTGAAGGAACAGCTCAAGTCCGGCAAGACCACCCTCGCCGCCGTGCTTGACCGCGCGGAGGGCGACGAGGTCGTCGGCAAGCTGAAGGTCTCGGCCGTGCTTCAGGCGCTGCCGGGCATCGGCAAGATCCGCGCGACCCAGATCATGGAGAAGCTGAAGATCGCCGAGAGCCGCCGGCTCCGGGGTCTCGGCGACCAGCAGCGTAAGGCCCTCCTGGGGGAGTTCGCTGCGAACTGACTCATCGGCTCGTGTAGGAATGAGCCGTGAGCATGGATGACGACGCGCGCCCGGCAGCACGCCTCACCGTCCTGTCCGGCCCCTCCGGGGTCGGCAAGGACAGCGTGATCGAGCTGATCCGGGCGCGCTCGCCTTGGATCCGGTTGTCGGTGTCGGTCACGACACGCAAGAAACGCGACTACGAGACCGACGGCGAGCACTACCACTTCGTGACCCGGTCCGAGTTCCAGCGCCTGATCGATGGCGGACAGCTGCTGGAGTGGGCGGAATTCGCGGGCAACCTCTACGGGACGCCCCGCGCGCAGGTCGAGGGCTGGCTCCAGCAGGGCCGGCCCGTTTTGCTGAAGATCGACCTGCAGGGCGCCCGCCAGGTGCGGGCCTCCTCGCCGGACGCTCAGCTGGTGTTCCTGGCTCCACCGAGCAAGGAGGAGCTGCAACGCCGCCTGATCGGCCGGGGCACCGACGACGAGGAGACGATCCGCCGCCGCCTGGCCCACGCCGACGAGGAACTGGCCGCCGAGGCCGAGTTCGACTACACGGTCGTGAACGACTTCGTCGAGCGTGCCGCCGACGAGCTGGTAGGCTTGCTCGGTTCGTCATTCTTAGCGCCAGCTAGCATTAAGGAATTCTGAAAAGTGGGAACTGTCGCGAACCCCGAGGGCATCACCAACCCGCCGATCGACGAGCTGCTCGACAAGACCTCGTCGAAGTACTCGCTGGTGATCTTCGCGGCCAAGCGCGCCCGCCAGGTCAACGCCTACTACAGCCAGCTCGGTGAGGGTCTGCTCGAGTACGTGGGGCCGCTGGTCGAGACCACGCCGCAGGAGAAGCCGCTGTCGATCGCGATGCGCGAGATCAACGCGGGTCTCCTGACCGCAGAGCCGACCGACCACCCCTGAGCCGAACGCCTGGATGCCCTCAGTTCGCGGAAATCGCGAGCCGGGGGCATTCGCATTATTTGCCGGTCCGGGGGTGGCTCCCGCGAAGCAGCGGGTGCTGTCGCCCGTCGTGAACCTGGAGTCGTGACGTGACCGAAGTCGTCCTGGGTGTGTGCGGCGGGATCGCCGCCTACAAGGCGTGTGAGCTGCTGCGCCTGTTCACCGAGTCGGGGCACGGGGTCCGCGTCGTGCCGACCGCCTCGGCACTGAAGTTCGTCGGCGCGCCGACCTGGGCCGCGCTCTCCGGCCGCCCGGTCGCCACCGAGGTCTGGGACGACGCGCACGAGGTCCCGCACGTGCGGATCGGCCGGGTCGCCGAGCTGGTCGTGGTCGCCCCGGCCACCGCCGACATCCTCGCCAAGGCCGCCCACGGGATCGCCGACGACCTGCTCACCAACACGTTGCTGACCGCGACGTGCCCGGTCGTCTACGCCCCCGCCATGCACACCGAGATGTGGGAGAACCCGGCGACCAGGGCCAACGTGGCGACTCTGCGCTCGCGTGGCGCGCTCGTCATCGAGCCGGCCGTGGGGCGGCTCACCGGCAAGGACACCGGCAAGGGCCGGCTTCCGGAGCCTTCGGCGATCTTCGAGTACGCGCTGGGCGTACTGAGGAATGGCCTGAAGAAAGATCTTGAGGGCCGGCACGTGGTGGTGACCGCCGGCGGGACGCGTGAGCCGCTCGACCCGGTCCGTTTCCTCGGCAACCGCTCGTCGGGGAAGCAGGGTTACGCCCTGGCCCGCGCCGCGCTCGCCCGGGGCGCCCGGGTGACTCTCGTCGCGGCGAACGTGACGCTGCCCGATCCGGCCGGCGCCGAGCTGATCCGGGTGGGCACCACCGAGGAGCTGCGCAAGGCCACGGTCGAGGCGTTCGCCTCGGCGGACGTGGTGGTGATGGCCGCCGCGCCCGCGGACTTCCGACCCGCGACGGTCGCCGATCAGAAGATCAAGAAGTCCGACGACGGTACGCCGGCGCCGATCACCCTGGTCACGAACCCGGACATCGCCGCGGAGCTGGGCGCCGCCAAGCGTCCCGGGCAGGTGCTCGTGGCGTTCGCCGCCGAGACGCACGACGCGATCGAGCACGCCCGGGTGAAAATGGTAAGAAAACGGGCAGACCTCATCGTCGTCAACGAGGTGGGCGTCGATCGCGTCTTCGGCCAGGATCGGAACACGGTCACGGTGCTGGGCGCGGACGGTCTCACCGAGGCCCACGACGAACTCTCCAAAGACGATGTGGCGGGTAGGATCCTCGACCACGTCGTGGACCGGCTCGATGCCCAGGTCGGTGACGGTCAGCCGCTCTGATTACACTTCCGCGTTACCTGTTTTCGACAACTGAGGAGCACCGTGGCACGCCGCCTGTTCACTTCCGAGTCGGTCACGGAAGGCCACCCGGACAAGATCGCTGACCAGATCAGCGACGGGATTCTCGACGCCCTGCTCGCGCAGGACCCGCGCAGCCGTGTCGCGGTCGAGACCCTGATCACCACCGGCCAGGTGCACGTAGCGGGCGAGGTCACCACCCAGGCCTACGCCGATATCCCCAGCATCGTGCGCGACACCATTCTGCGGATCGGTTACGACTCGTCGAAGAAGGGCTTCGACGGCGCGTCCTGCGGCGTCTCGGTCTCCATCGGCTCCCAGTCGCCGGACATCGCCCAGGGCGTGGACAGCGCCATCGAGCTGCGCGAGGGTGACTCCGAGCACATCCTGGACCAGCAGGGCGCCGGCGACCAGGGCATGATGTTCGGCTTCGCGTGCTCCGAGACGCCCGAGCTGATGCCGCTGCCGATCGCGCTCGCGCACCGGCTGGCCCGCCGCCTGTCGGTGGCCCGCAAGGACGGCCTTATCCCGTACCTGCGCCCGGACGGCAAGACCCAGGTCACCATCGAGTACGACGGGCTGCGCCCGGTCCGCCTCGACACGGTCGTCGTCTCCTCGCAGCATGCCGCGGACATCTCGCTGGACTCGCTGCTCACCCCGGACGTGCGGGAGCACGTGATCAACCCGGAGCTGGAGGGCCTCGGGATCGACACCGAGGGCTACCGGCTGCTGGTCAACCCGACCGGCCGCTTCGAGATCGGTGGCCCGATGGGCGACGCCGGCCTGACCGGCCGCAAGATCATCGTCGACACGTACGGCGGTTACGCCCGGCACGGCGGCGGCGCGTTCTCCGGCAAGGACCCGTCCAAGGTCGACCGTTCCGCGGCGTACGCGATGCGCTGGGTCGCCAAGAACGTCGTCGCCGCGGGCCTGGCCGAGCGGTGCGAGACCCAGGTGGCGTACGCGATCGGCAAGGCCCACCCGGTCAGCCTGTTCGTCGAGACGTTCGGCACCGAGAACGTCCCGGTCGACCGCATCGAGAAGGCCATCAAGGAGGTCTTCGACCTGCGCCCGGCCGCGATCATCCGCGACCTGGACCTGCTGCGCCCGATCTACCAGCAGACCGCTGCGTACGGCCACTTCGGCCGTGAGCTGCCGGACCTGAAGTGGGAGAGCACCGAGCGCGCCCAGGACCTGAAGAACGCCGCTTCCTGACCCACCCGCATACGCAAAACGGCGCCCATCGACGGGCGCCGTTTTGCGTTGCACCCCTCAGCACCAGCTCGGCTTGTCCGGCTGGTGTTGACGGTTGTGTTGGCGTCGTGTTGCAGCCGTGAGTGCCAGCTCGCGCTGCTCGGCTGGTGCTGAGGGTTGCTTCGGTGTGGTTTTGCAGCCGTGAGTGCCAGCCGACCGCGTACCCCCCAAATCGAGAGCGATGTGAGCGGACCGGAACGGGCCCCGCGGCCGCGACCGACAACGGCGATCGCCCGGCGAGCGAACGGTGACCGGCGGCGGGCATTGGATGGCGGCCGGAGCCGTGACCAGCGGCGGATGGTGGCTGGGAAGCAACGAACGGTGACCGGCGGCGGGTAGTGGGTGGCGGCCGGGGCGGTGACCAGCGGCGGATGGTGGCTGGGAAGCAGGGACGGTGACCGCCGACGGGCAGTGGGTGGTGGCTGGGGGAGACCGGCGGCGGACGGTGGCTGGGGAGTTGGCTGGCTCACTGATCGGGGCCGCGCCTGATCTCCGCCCGGAAGTTGTCGGAGGGGCCGGGCAGAATGTTCGGCGATGGGTGCCAGGGGTGTGCGAGCGGAACGAGAGCCGGCAGAGCGTCTGCCGGTGGCGCGAGTGTGTGTCGACGTCCAGCTCCCGCATCTGGATCGCCCGTTCGACTATCTGGTCCCGAGCGCGGATGACGAGGCCGCGCAGCCGGGCGTCCGGGTCAAGGTGCGCTTCGCCGGGCAGCTGGTGAGCGGGTTCCTGCTGGAGCGGGCCGAGGCCTCCGATCATCAGGGCAAGCTGGCCTATCTGGAGAAGGTCGTCTCCGCCGAGCGGGTTCTCGACCCGGAGATCGCCCGGCTGGCGCGCGCGGTGGCGGACCGCTATGCCGGCAGCCTGGCCGACGTCTTGCGTCTGGCGGTCCCTCCGCGGCACGCCCGGGTGGAAACGCAGTCGATCAAGGCCACCGGCTCGGGGGAGCGCGCCGACCCGGCGGATGACGGTGTGCCCGACGCGCCCGGAGAGTCCGAATTGCCGGCGCGGGAGGAACCCGGCACCGGGTCATTCACGGGGGAAGGATCAGGCCCGGCCGCGGCTGATCGACCGGTGTCAATGGTGGCGGACGAATCCGGGTCGGCCGCGCTGGATGGGCCGGGGTCGGCCGTGGCGGACGGATCAGCGTCGGGGCCGGTCGCGGCGGAGGGATCGGTGCCGGTTGCGGTCGACAGATCCGGGTCGATAGCGGTGGAGGGCCCCGGGCCGGCCGTCGCAGACGGATCCGGCCAGGTCACCGCCGCGCTCAGTGGTGACGCGCCCCCGGAGTTCCGGCCCCCGGCACCCGGCGGCTGGGATGCGTATGCGACCGGCCCGGCCTACCTGAAAGCGCTGGAGGAGGGCCGCCCCGCCCGGGCGGTCTGGTCCGCCCTCCCGGGGGAGGACTGGCCGGCCCGGATCGCCGAGGCCGCCGCCGCCACCGTGCGCGGCGGCCGTGGCGTGGTGATCGTCGTCGCCGACGCGCGGGACCTGGACCGGGTCGACCGGGCGCTCGGCGCGGTGCTGGGCGAGGGCCGGCACGTCGCGCTGAACGCGGCTCTCGGCCCGGCCGAGCGTTACCGGCGGTTCCTGGCGGCGAGCCGCCACCAGGTGCCGGTCGTCGCCGGGACCAGGGCCGCGATGTGGGCCCCGGCGCGTGATCTCGGGCTGGTGGTGATCTGGGACGACGGGGACGACCTGCACGCGGAGCCGCGCTCGCCCTACCCGCACGCGCGGGAGGTGCTGCTCACCCGCTCGCAGCTGGCGGATTCGGCCGCGCTGGTCGGCGGCTTCGCCCGTACCGGGGAAGGTCAGCTCCTGCTGGAAACCGGATGGGCGCGGGAGATCGTGGCCGAGCGTGGTGTCCTGCGGCGACGGCAGCCGGCCATCTCGCCGACCGGGGACGATCCGCAGCTCGCCCGCGATCCGGGCGCGGTGACCGCCCGCCTGCCGAGCCTGGCCTGGCTGACCGCGAAGCAGGCGCTGGAGGCGGGGCATCCGGTGCTGGTCCAGGTGCCGCGGCGGGGCTATCTGCCGTCGGTGGCGTGCGCCGAGTGCCGCACCCCGGCGCGCTGCCCGCACTGTTCCGGGCCGCTGGGTCTGCAGGGCGCGCACGACGTGCCGATCTGTCACTGGTGCGGGCGCGGCTCGGCGGCCTACGAGTGCCCGGCCTGTGGCGAGCGGCGGCTGCGCGCCTCGGTCGTCGGCGCCCGGCGCACGGCGGAGGAGCTGGGTCGCGCGTTCACGGGTGTGCCGGTGCGCACGTCCGGACGGGACGAGATCTTGGACACGGTGAAGGGCACCCCGGCGATCGTCGTGGCGACCCCGGGCGCCGAGCCGGTGGCCGAGGGGGGTTACGGGGCGGTGCTCCTGCTCGACACGTGGGCGCTGCTGAGCCGGGCCGATCTGCGCGCCGCGGAGGAGACGATGCGCCGCTGGCTGAACGCGTCGGCGCTGGCCCGTCCCGCCGGGCAGGGCGGCCGGGTGATCGTCGTGGCGGACGGCTCGCTGGCCCCGGTACAGGCCCTGCTCCGCTGGGATCCGGGCTGGTTCGCCGCCCGTGAGCTGGCCGAACGTCGCGAGTTGGGCTTCCCGCCGGCGGCCCGGATGGCGAGTGTGACCGGCCCGGCGCCGGCTGTCGCCGAGCTGCTGACGATCGCCGATCTGCCGGACGGCACCGAGCAGCTCGGCCCCGTCCCGGCCCGTGACGACCAGGAGCGGATGCTGCTGCGGGTGTCCCGTTCGCGGGCCGCCGGCCTGGCGCACGCGCTGCACGTGGCGGCCGGGGTGCGCAGTGCGCGTAAGGCCGCGGTCGCGGTCCGCATCCAGGTGGACCCGGCCGAGCTCTTCTAGGTCCGTAGACTGTTCGGCAGCCGTTTTTTCATAGTCAGGAGTTCCGCCGAGTGACTGTCCAGCCCATCCGTCTCTTCGGCGACCCGGTGCTGCGCACTGAGGCCGACGCGGTTGTCGACTTCGACAAGGAACTGCGCAAACTGGTCAAGGATCTGACCGACACGATGCTCGACGAGGGCGGCGCCGGCCTGGCCGCCCCGCAGCTCGGCGTGGGTCTGCGCGTGTTCACGTTCGACGTCGACGACGTGGTCGGGCACATCGTCAACCCGGTGCTGTCGTTCCCCGACGAGGAGGAGCAGGACGGGCCCGAGGGCTGCCTGTCCATCCCGGGGGTCTACATCGACACCAAGCGCCGGCAGAACGTGGTGGCGAACGGTTTCAACGAGCACGGCGACCCGATCCAGCTGGTCGGCACCGGCCTGATGGCCCGCTGCGTGCAGCACGAGACCGACCACCTGGACGGTGTGCTCTTCCTGGACAGGCTGGACTCGGCCGCCCGCAAGGAAGCGATGAAGCAGATCCGCTCCGCGGAGTGGTATGACGCCGCGAAGCCCCCGACGGTCAAGGAGAGCCCGCACGGCCGGGGCATCTTCGGGCTGGGACGGTGAGCTGATGCGCCTGGTCTTCGCCGGCACGCCCGAGGTGGCGCTGCCCAGCCTGGACGCGATCGCCGCCTCCGGTCACGAGCTGCTCGCCGTGGTCACTCGGCCGGACGCCCCGGCCGGTCGTGGCCGTCGCCTGCTGCGGTCCCCGGCCGGCGCGTGGGCCGACGAGCGTGGCATCGAGGTGCTCACGCCGGAGAGACCGCGCGAGCCCGAGTTCCAGGCTCGGTTGCGCGAGCTCGCGCCCGACTGTGTCCCCGTCGTGGCGTATGGGGCGCTGGTTCCCCCGTCCGCGCTGGAGATCCCTAAGCACGGCTGGGTGAACCTGCACTTCTCGCTGCTGCCGGCCTGGCGTGGTGCCGCGCCCGTGCAGCACGCCGTCCTGCACGGCGACGAGGTGACCGGCGCGAGCGTCTTCGAGCTGGAGGCGGGCCTGGACACGGGTCCGGTCTACGGCACGCTCACCGATCAGATCCGCTTCAACGACGCGTCCGGTGACCTGCTGGGCCGGCTTGCCCACGAGGGTGCCGGCCTGCTCGTCGCGGTGCTGGACGCGATCGAGGCGGGCACCGCCCGGGCGCACCCGCAGCCGCACGACGGGGTCAGCCTGGCGCCGAAACTCACCGCCGAGGACGCGCGGGTCCGCTGGACCGATCCGGCGTTCGCGGTGGACCGGCGGATCCGGGCGTGCACCCCGGCGCCGGGCGCGTGGACGACACTGCGCGACGACCGGCTGAAGCTGGGCCCGGTCCGGCCGATTGCGAACGCGCCGCACCTGGAGCCGGGCGAGTTGCGGGTCGAGCGCACCCAGGTGCTGGCCGGCACGGCGACGACGCCGGTGCAGCTGGGTGAGGTCCGCGCGGCGGGCAAGAAACCGATGGCCGCGACCGACTGGGCGCGGGGAATGCGTATCGAAGCAGGGGAGCGGCTGGCGTGATCGACTGCACCGCAGCGGAGCAAGAGCCAGAAGAGCACGCCGATGGAGGCCCTCAGTGACCGAGCACAGGGCTTCACGGCCGCACAGCGCAGGCCCCCGCCGGCCGTCCGGGCCGGGCGATCATCGTGATCAGCGCAGCGGCCGGGCGCCGCGGGCCGGGCGGCCGCCGTCCGACCCCGCGCGCCAGGCGGCGTATGAGGCGATCGCCGCCGTCAACCGCGACGACGCGTACGCGAACCTGGTCCTCTCCGACATCCTCGACGGGTTCGGCCTGCACGGGCGGGACGCGGCGTTCGCCACCGAGCTGACCTACGGGACGCTCCGCGCGATCGGCACCCTCGACCTGATCATCGCGCAGGCCGCCGGCCGTGAGGTCGCGCGGATCGACCCGCCGGCCCGGGACGCGCTGCGCCTCGGGGCGTACCAGTTGCTCTACACCCGGGTCCCGTCGCACGCCGCTGTCAACCAGACCGTCGACCTGGTCCGCTCGGTGGCCCCGGGCGCGTCCGGCTTCGCGAACGCGGTGATGCGCACCATCTCCGAGACGACCCTCGACGCGTGGCTGGAGCGGGTCACCCCGAAGTACGAGGACGATCCGGTCGGCAGCCTCGCGGTGCAGCACCACCATCCGCAGTGGATCGTGCGGGCGTTCGCCGAGGCGCTCGGCGGCGACCTGGAGGAGACCGCGCGCCTGCTGATCGAGGACAATCAGCCGCCGGCCGTGCACCTGTGCGCCCGTCCGGGCCGGTCCGACGCGGTCGAGCTGGCCGACGAGGTCAACGGCGTCCCGGGCGCCTTCTCGCCGTACGCGGTGTACCTGAACGGCGGCGCCCCGCGTGACCTCGCGGCGATCCGCGACGGCCGCGCCCACGTCCAGGACGAGGGCTCCCAGCTCGTCGCCGCGGCCCTGCTCGCCGCCCCGGTCGAGGGCCGCGACACGAAATGGCTGGACCTGTGCGCCGGCCCGGGTGGCAAGACCGGCCTGATCGGCGCGATCGCGGCCGGCCGTGGCGCCGAGGTGACCGCCGTCGAGGTGGCCGAGCACCGGGCCCGCCTGGTCGAGCAGGCCACCGAGGGCATGCCGGTCACGGTCTTCCCGATGGACGGGCGTTCGGTCGGCCGTGACCCGGACCTGCCGGAGGAGGCGTTCGACCGGGTGCTGGTCGACGCGCCGTGCACCGGGCTGGGCTCGCTGCGCCGCCGTCCGGAGTCGCGCTGGCGCAAGCAGCCGGCCGACCTGCCGCCGCTGACCCGGCTGCAGCGGGAGCTGCTGGTCGCGGCCTTGCGCGCGGTCCGCCCCGGCGGCGTGGTGGCGTATGTGACGTGTTCCCCGCACATGGTCGAGACTCAGGTGACGGTGAGCGAGGGCGCCCGCCGCAGCGGCGTCGAGGTGGACTTCGTCGACGCCCGCCCGCTGCTGCCGCCGGGCATGCCGGGCCTGGGCGCCGGCCCGACGGTGCAGCTGTGGCCGCACCGCCACGGCACCGACGCGATGTTCCTGGCGGTCCTGCGCCGCACGAGTTGACCGGTGGAGAGGGCCGCCTTCGGGTGGCCCTCTCCCGGCGGGGTCATACACTTTTCCGGTGACGTCATCGCCGATCATCGCGCCGAGCATCCTCGCCTCCGACTTCTCCCGGCTCGCCGAGGAAGTGCACGCCATCGAGGGGGCGGCGGACTGGGTGCACGTGGATGTCATGGACAACCACTTCGTGCCGAACCTGACGCTCGGCCTGCCGATCGTGCAGAGCCTGCGCAAGGCGACCACGATCCCGTTCGACGTGCACCTGATGATCACCGACCCGGAGCGCTGGGCGCCGGGTTACGCGGAGGCGGGGGCGTACAACGTGACGTTCCACGCCGAGGCCTGTGACAACCCGGTGGCGCTGGCGAAGACGCTGCGCGCGGCGGGCGCCAAGGCCGGCCTGGCGATCGACCGGGACACCCCGGTGGAGCCGTACCTGGAGTTGTTGCCCTATCTGGACACGGTCCTGATCATGACGATCAAGGCCGGCTTCGGCGGGCAGAAGTTCATGCCCGAGATGCTCGACAAGGTGCGTGACGTGCGCCGGCGCATCTCCGTGGGCCACCTCGACATCCGGCTGGAGGTCGACGGCGGCATCGCGGCGGACACCATCGCCCAGGCCGCCGAGGCGGGTGCGGACGCGTTCGTGGCGGGCACCGCCGTCTATGGGGCTGCCGATCCGGCCGAGGCCGTGCGTAAGCTTCGTGCACTGGCCGCCGAGCGCATGGGGAACTCGATGTGAGTACTGCCGAGCCGGGGCCCGTGGTCGACGACCTCGGGCTCGACGCCGAGGAGCAACGACCCGACCTCATCCTGGTCGTCGACGACGATCAGGACATCGCGAGCTTCGTCGAGTTCAACCTCAAGGTGCACGGCTTCGAGGTGATCCGCGCCCGGGACGGGCAGGAGGCGCTCGACCTCATGGAGGATCACCGCCCCGACCTGGCCGTCGTCGACTGGATGATGCCGCGGATGGACGGCGTCGAGCTGATCCGCGCGCTCCGCGCCGACCCACTGACCTCCGCGCTCCCGGTGATCATGCTGACCGCCAAGAGCATGACCGGCGACAAGGTGGTGGGTCTCACCACCGGCGCCGACGACTACCTGACCAAGCCGTTCGACACCGCCGAGCTGATCGCCCGGGTCTCCACGACGCTGAAGCGCAACAAGGAGTTCCGCGAGGTCTCGCCGCTGACCGGCCTGCCCGGCAACGCCCGCGTGCGGCGTGAGATCGCCGACCGGATCCGCAACGGCGGGGACTACTCGGTCGGTTACATCGACATCGACCGGTTCAAGAGTGTCAACGACGTCTACGGCTTCGACCGCGGCGACGAGTTCATCGGTGCCATGGCCCGCAGCCTGCAGCGCGCCAGCGCCTCCACCGGCAAGCCGTCGATCTTCCTGGGCCACATCGGCGGTGACGACTTCGTCTTCATCTGCCACCCGGATCAGGTGCTGCCGCTCACCAAGAGCATGGTGACCGATTTCGAGTCCGCCGCCGACCGGCTCTACGACCAGAAGGACGCCCAACGCGGCTACATCGAGGTCCCCGACCGCCGCGGCAACAAGCAGCGCGCCGCCCTGGTCACGCTCTCGATCGGTGTCGCCCAGGCCACCGCCGGCGGCCGCCAGTTCGCCGACCCGCGCATGGTCATCGCGGTCGCCTCGGAGATGAAGAAGGTCGCGAAGTCCCAGCCGGGCTCCTACGTCGCGATCGACCGCCGCCGGGAGACCGAATAACCCGGAGATCAAGGTCAAGATCTTCCTTGCCTGCCTCCGCTGTGGTCCGGACCGTCGCTCCCGCGGGGACCCTTCCGGGCCGAGCAGGGCGCTGGCGCGCCCAGAACGCTCAGCCCTCCAGGGCGGCCTCCGTGGCGGGGCACGGTCAGAGCAGAAACCCCGTCCACCCCGGTCCCGGCGTGGTGCGGTCGACGGCGTCCGCCTGGATGGCCGACCCGGACCGCAGCGTGGCCGGCCGGATCGACCCCGCCGGCAGGCCCCGCCCGTCGAAGCCCGCGGCGAAGGCGGTGGTCCCGGCGGCGGCGCGGCTCCCTCTCCCGGCTGGCGCTCATGGTCGTTATGAGGCACGAATAACGACCATGAGCACCAGCCGGAGACCGCGAGCCGCGCCGCTGGCCGATCCCGGAGCGCGGCTCGCGGCCCGTCGCCTGGGGCGCGGCTTGTTGCGTGGGGCGCGGCTCGCGACCCGTCGCCTGGGGCGCGCTTCGCGGCTTGTTGCGTGGGGCGCGGCTCGCGGCTTGTGCGTGGGGCGGGGCTTGTCGTCTGGGCGCGCGGGTCGCGGGATCGGCGTGCTCGGGGTCAGGCGGGGCGTGGGGCGTAGGCCGGGACGTACTCCTGGGCGGTCAACGATTGGATCGCGGCTATCAGGTCGTCCGTGAGGCGGCGCGCATCCAGGGCGGAGTTCACCTCGACCGGGATCGGCGGCCCGAAGGACAGGCTGATCGGGTGACGCCGGGGCAGGCGCCGGCCGGCGGGGCGGACCTGGTCGGTGCCACGGATGCCGACCGGCACGACCGGGACGCCGGCCTGCGCGGCGAGCCGGACCGCGCCGGTGCGCCCGCGGTAGAGCCGGCCGTCCGGTGACCGGGTGCCCTCGGGGAAGACCGCGACCAGGCCGCCGGCCCGCAGGATCGGGATCGCCGCGTCGAAGGCGGCCAGCACGGCCCGCCCGCCGGCCCGTTCGACGGGGATGGCGCCCATCCCGGTGACGACCCGCCGGGTCAGGTTCCCGCGGACGCCGGGCGCCCGGAAGTACTCCGCCTTCGCCCAGAACGCGATGTGCCGTGGCGTGTTGACGCCGAGGAAGAGCTGGTCGGCGATGGCGTGGTGGTTGGAGCACAGGATCGCGCCGGTGTCCGCCGGGATGTTCTCCAGCCCGGTGACGGTCGTCGGCCAGAGCGTGCGCAGCAGGGCGCCGATGGTCCGGTGGGCGCCGGCGTAGAGGGGCGGCATGCGGGTCATCGGGAACCTTCCGGGCCGAGGTGCGCGGTCAGGGTGGCGTCGACGAACGGGATCGGGTCGGTGGCCTCGGTGGCGAGGGTCAGCGAGCCCCAGTTCCACAGCTGGGCGGTGCCGTGCAGGGCGGCCCACAGCGCCGCGGCGGTCACCTGCGGCGGCACCTCGCAGGAGGCCGGACGCGCGGCCCCGACCAGGTCGGTGAAGAGCCGGAAGAGCGGGAGGGAGGCGTCACGCAGGCCGAGCTCGCCACCGCTGGACAACAGGTCGTGCCGGAACATCAGCTCGAACATGCTGCGGTTGGCGGCGGCGAACCGTACGTACGTCTGGGCAATGGTCCTGATCTTCGATCGTGGATCTTCCGGGGTGGACCGCAGGGCTGTCGTGATCTGCGTGGAGAGCTCGGCGAACCCGGATCGGGCGATGGCCGACAGCAGTGACAGGTGGGTCGGGAAGTAGCGGCGGGGGGCGCCGTGCGAGACGCCGGCACGGCGCGCGATCTCACGCAGTGAGAGGGACCCGGGACTTTCCGTACGCAACAATTCTGCCCCGACGCGGACCAGTCGATCACGTAAGGCGTCGTCAGGAGGCATAGACAGTGTCTACCAGAGTGGGTAGACACTGTCTACGCAGTCGCGCGGCGCCGCCCGGTCTGAAATTCTCGGGGCATGGACGTCGACGCGCTTCGTGCCGGCACTCCCGGGTGCCGCCATCGGATCCACCTGAACAACGCGGGCGCGGCTCTGATGTCGCAGGAGACCCTGGACGCCGTCGTCGGGCACCTGCGGCTCGAGGCCGAGCTCGGCGGCTACGAGGCGGCGGGCGCGGCAGCCGGCCGGGTGGCCCGCGTCCACTCCGGGCTGGCCGAGCTGCTCGGCGGCCGCTCCGACGAGATCGCGCTCTTCGACAACGCGACGCATGCCTGGCAGGCGGCGTTCTACGCGGTGCCGCTGCGGGCCGGCGACCGGGTGCTGACCGGCCGTAACGAGTACGGCAGCAACGTTCTGGCCTACCTGCAGGCAGCGCGGCGGACCGGCGCCGAGATCGTGGTCGTGCCCAACGACGAATCGGGGCAGATCGACACGTACGCGCTGGGTGAGCTGATCGACGACCGCACGAAACTGATCGGGATCACCCACGTGCCGACCGCCGGTGGCCTGGTCAACCCGGCCGCCGAGGTGGGGCGCATCGCCCGCGCCGCCGGCGTCCCCTATCTGCTGGACGCCACCCAATCGGTCGGGCAGTTCCCGGTCGACGTGGAAGAGATCGGCTGCGACTTCCTCTGCGGCACCGGGCGCAAGTTCCTGCGCGGGCCGCGCGGCACCGGGTTCCTGTGGGTGCGCGGCGGCATCCTGGACCGGCTCGACCCGCACCTCGTCGAGATCCAGTCGGCCGACTGGGACGGGGCCCGCGGGTTCGAATGGGTGCCCGGCGCGCAGCGGTTCTCCACGTGGGAGATGAACTACGCCGCGGTGCTCGGCCTCGGCGCGGCCGTCGATCAGGCCCTCAACCTGGGGCTGGACGAGATCGGCAAGCGCAACGCCGAGCTCGGCGACCGGATGCGCGGGCTCCTGGAGGACACTCCCGGCGTGACCGTCCACGACCTCGGGCGCCGTCAGTGCGCGATCGTCACCGCCACGGTCGAGGGGGTGGGGTCCGAGGAGGTGATGGCCCGGCTGGCCACCTCGGGCGTGAACGTGACCAGCACCGTCCCGGCGCACCAGCAGTTCGACACCGAGGATCGGAATCCGCCGCCGATGGTCCGGTTCTCGCCGCACTACTACAACACCGAGGACGAGATCGAGCACGCTGCCGCCCTGGTCAGCGCCATGGTGGGCAAGCCTTTGTGAGATCGGCGACGCCTGGGGTGGCAAAAACGCGATCGCGTGCAAGACTCGGGGGTAACCCACCACGCGCTGGCGGGACTCGGTGAAATTCCGAACCGGCGGTGATCTGCTGCGCAAGCGGCGGTAAGCCCGCGACCCGGACGCTGCTACCACCAGCGGCCGGTGGACCTGGTGAGACTCCGGGGCCGACGGTTGATCGGGCACAAGCTCGGTCAGACAGTCCGGATGGGAGACAGCGCGCGGAATCGGACGGGTGTGCCCTCGGCAGGGCCACATCCGCGGGTGCGTCCTCGATGAGGGCGACATCCGGCCGGGGTGCGCGAAGCGTACCCACCGTGCCCGATTCCTGGCGTTTTCTCCCCTCAAGCTCGTCGCGCGTGAAACGGCCGCGCGGCGAAAGTCACGCGGCTACCAGGGCCGCGCGAGCTCCGATGCGCGGCTGTCACGGCCGTGTGGTTCTCCTCGCGGCTACCAGGGCCGCGAGCTCCGGTGCGCGGCTGTCACGGCCGCGCGATCCTCGCGTGGCGCACGGCGCGAGAGGACGACGACGCAGATGGTGACCGAGGACGAGGCGATGCGCCGCGCGATCGCGCTGGCCGGCCGGGGCCTCGGCACGACCAGCCCGAACCCGGTCGTCGGCTGCCTGCTGCTCGGTCCTGACGGCGAGGTGGTCGGCGAGGGCTTCCACGCGTACGCCGGTGGCCCGCACGCCGAGATCGTCGCGCTCGCCCAGGCCGGCGAACGTGCCCGCGGCGGCACCTGCGTCGTGACGCTGGAGCCGTGCAACCACACCGGCCGCACCGGCCCCTGCTCGGAGGCGCTGATCCAGGCCGGCCTGCGCCGCGTCGTGATCGCCGTCGACGATCCGAACCCGGTGGCCTCCGGCGGCGCCGCCACCCTGCGAGCGGCCGGCCTGCAGGTCGAGACCGGGGTGCGCCGCGCCGAGGCCGAGCTCGGCAACATCGCCTGGCTGACCGCCGTGCGCCGCACCCGCCCGTTCGTGACCTGGAAGTTCGCCGCCACGCTGGACGGCCGCTCGGCCGCGGCGGACGGGACGAGCCAGTGGGTCAGTTCGGCCGAGTCCCGCTTCGACGTGCACGAGTTGCGCAGCACGGTCGACGCGATCGTCGCCGGGGTCGGCACGGTCATCGCCGACGACCCGCAGCTGACCGTTCGTGACCTGCGGGACGGCTCGCTGGCGATCAAGCAGCCGTTGCGGGTGGTCGTCGACTCCCACGGGCGTACCCCGGAGAACGCCCGGGTCCGTGACGCGGCAGCGCCCACCTGGATCGTGACCGCGGCCGAGGCAGGCACCGGGCCGGACGGCCGCGTCGATCTGACCGCGGTCCTGGCCGGCCTCTACGCCCGCGGCATCCGCAACGTGCTGCTGGAGGGCGGCCCGACCCTGGCCGGCGCGTTCCTCGCGGCCGGCCTGGTCGACCGGGTGATCGGTTACGTCGCGCCGAAACTGCTCGGCGCCGGCCGTCCCGCCCTGGTCGACGCGGGCATCGGCACCATCGCCGACGCCCTGGAGCTCGACTTCACCGACATCGCGCAGATCGGGGGCGACCTGCGCTTCACCGCCACGCTCCGTTCCGCTAAGGAGAACTGAGGAATGTTCACCGGCATCGTCGAAGAACTGGGTGAGATCGTCCGTCTCACCGAGGGCGCCGAGGACTCCGCCGTCATCGCCGTCCGGGGGCCGCTGGTCACCTCGGACGCCCGCGATGGCGACTCGATCTCCGTCAACGGCGTCTGTCTCACCGTGATCGACAACGTCGACGGCGTGTTCACCGCCGACGTGATGGGCGAGACGCTGCGCCGCTCGTCGCTGGGTGCGCTGCAGGTCGGCAGCAACGTGAACCTGGAGCGGGCCGCCGCGCTCGGCAGCCGGCTCGGCGGTCACCTGGTGCAGGGCCACGTGGACGGTGTCGCGAAGCTCGTGTCCCGCGAGCCCGCCGACCAGTGGGAGGTCGTCACCTTCTCACTTCCGGCCGAACTCGCTCGATATGTGGTGGAGAAGGGTTCGATCACGGTGGACGGGGTGTCGCTGACGGTCATGGCGGTCACCGACGACACGTTCTCGGTCGGGATGATCCCGGCCACCTCCAAGCACACCGTGCTGGGCAGCAAGGCCATCGGCGAACCGGTCAACCTCGAGGTCGACGTGATCGCCAAGTACGTCGAGAAGATGCTGGGGAGCCGCAATGTCTGAGAGCATCGAGCGCGCGATCGCCGAGATCCGCGCCGGCCGTCCGGTGATCGTGGTGGACGACGAGGACCGGGAGAACGAGGGCGACCTCATCTTCGCGGCCGAGCACGCCACCGCGGAGCTGGTCGCGTTCATGGTCCGGTACACCTCGGGCTACATCTGCGTGGCGATCACCGAGTCCGAGGCGGACCGGCTGGACCTGCCGCCGATGTACCACACGAACCAGGACAAGAAGGGCACCGCGTACGCCGTGGCCGTCGACGCCCGGCACGGCGTGAGCACCGGCATCTCGGCCGCCGACCGGGCGCGCACGATCAGCCTGCTCGCGGCCGCCGACACCGAGCCGGCTGATCTGTCCCGCCCCGGTCACGTCGTGCCGCTGCGGGCGAAGGCCGGTGGCGTGCTGCGCCGTCCGGGTCACACCGAGGCCGCCATCGACCTGGCGGTGCTGGCCGGGTGCCGCCCGTCCGGCGCGCTCTGCGAGATGGTCAACGACGACGGCACCATGCAGCGCCGCCCCGACCTGGAGAAGTTCGCGGTCGAGCACGACCTGGTGCTGGTCACGATCGCGGACCTGGTGGCCTACCTGCGGGAGCGGGAGGGCAAGCAGGTCGAGCGCGTGGTGGAGACCAGCATGCCGACCGAGCACGGTGTCTTCACCGCTGTCGGCTACCGCACGTCGGCGGACAACGGCGAGCATGTCGCCCTGGTCTACGGCGACCTCGCCGACGGGGAGGACGTGCTGGTCCGGGTCCACTCCGAGTGCCTGACCGGTGACGTGTTCGGCTCCCGGCGCTGCGACTGCGGCCCGCAGCTGGACGCGGCCCTGGAACGGGTGGCGGCTGCCGGGCGCGGGGTGGTGCTCTACATGCGCGGTCACGAGGGGCGCGGCATCGGGCTGCTGCACAAGCTCCAGGCGTACCAGTTGCAGGACCGGGGCTTCGACACGGTCGACGCGAACCTGGAGCTGGGTCTGCCGGCCGACGCGCGGGACTACGGGACCGGCGCGCAGATCCTCTACGACCTGGGGGTGCGCTCGATGCGCCTGCTCACCAACAACCCGGCGAAACGGGCCGGGCTGGAGGGTTACGGCCTGCGGGTCACCGGCCGCGAGGCGCTGCCGGTCCGGCTGCACCCGGAGAACGTGCGTTACCTGCGGACCAAGCGGGACCGGATGGGCCACCTGTTCGAGGCGTTGGGCTGACCGGCGCACCCGACAGGCGGAAAATGACGACAGAGGGGGATTCCTATGGCCGGCTTCGGTGATCCACACACCCAGCCCGTCGACGCGGCCGGGCTGCGGCTCGGCATCGTCGGCTCGCGCTGGCACAACGACCTGGTCGACCACATGGTCGAGCGGGCGAAGGCGGCCGCCGAGGCGTGCGGCGTCACCGACGTCGTCGTGGCGCGGGTGGCCGGCTCCGTCGAGCTGCCGGTGGTCGCCCAGGCGATGGCCAAGCGGTTCGACGCGGTGGTCGCGCTCGGCGTGGTGATCAAGGGCGAGACCCAGCACTTCGAGTATGTGTGCGACGCCGTCACGTCCGGCCTGACCCGGGTCGCGCTGGACGAGCAGACGCCGGTCGCGCACGGGGTGCTGACCGTGCAGAGCCTCGGGCAGGCGCGGGACCGGGCCGGCCTGGAGGACTCGATCGAGGACAAGGGGTGGCAGAGCACGGTCGCCGTCCTCGACGCCGCGCTCGCCATCCGCGAGATCGAGAAGAGTTAGAGCCGTCCGGCTTCGATGATCCGGCTCAGGAACTGACGGGTCCGGGGCTCGGTGGGGTCGCCCAGCACCTGCTCGGGCGGCCCTTGTTCGAGCACCTTCCCGGCGTGCAGGAAGGCGACCCGGTCGGCGACCTGCTTGGCGAAACCCATCTCGTGGGTGGCCAGCACCATGGTCATGCCCTCGCTCTTGAGGTCCCGGATCATGGTGAGCACCTCGCCGACCAGTTCCGGGTCGAGCGCCGAGGTCACCTCGTCGAGCAGCAGCAGCCGCGGGCTGTTGACCAGCGCGCGGACGATCGCCACGCGCTGCTGCTGGCCGCCGGAGAGCCGATCGGGGTAGGTCCTGGCCTTGTCCGCGAGCCCGAGCCGTTCCAGCCAGGTCATGGCCTGGGCGCGGGTCTCGTCGGCGGCCCGCCGGTGCACCCTGGTGGGCGCCAGCGTGATGTTGTCCAGCACGGTCATGTGCGGGAACAGGTTGTAACTCTGGAAGACCAGGCCGATCTTCCGCCGTACGAGATCGGCATTGATCCTGGGGTCGGTGATCTCCTCGCCGTCGAGGCGGATCGTCCCGTCGTCGATCTCGGCGAGCAGGTTCACGCAGCGCAGCAGCGTCGACTTGCCCGAGCCGGAGGCCCCGATCAGCGCCACCACCTCGTGTTCCGCGACGTCGAGGCTGAGGTCGTCGAGGACCACGTGATCACCGAAGACCTTGCGTACGTCGGTGCAGGACAGCAGCACGTCAGGCTCCCGCGTTCTGGGCTCGGACCGCGTTGAGCGTCACCCGGTCGGTGATCGCGATCAGCGGCAGGGCGAGCAGGATGAAGAGCACGGCGGCGACGACGTACGGCGTGAAGTTCGCGCTCTGCGCCGCCCCGATCTGCGCGGCCCGGATCGCGTCGATCGACCCGGCGAGCGAGATCAGCCCGACGTCCTTCTGGAGGGCGACCACGTCGTTGAGCAGTGCCGGGGTGACCCGTCGCACCGCCTGCGGCAGCACCACGTGACGCATCGCCTGGCGGCGGGTGAGCCCGAGCGAGCGCGCCGCCGCGACCTGGCTGGGGTGCACCGACTCGATGCCGGCCCGGAACACCTCGGCGAGGTACGCCCCGTAGGTGACCACGATGGCCGCCGCCCCGAGCACCACCACGTCCGGGGTGCCCTGCAGCCGGAGGCCGGGGATCCCGAACGCGAACAGGTAGATCGTGATGATCAGCGGCAGGCCGCGGAACGTGTACGTGTACCCGCCGGCCAGCACCCGCACGGGGAAGGCGACCGGCCCGCGCGAGGTGCGCAGAATCGCGATGAGCAGCCCGAGCACCAGCGCGAGCGGGGCGCAGACCACGAACAGCCGGACGTTGAGCCAGAAACCCTCGAGCACGTCGGGCAGGTACTTGGTGGCGGTGTCCAGGTCGAAGAACGACCGCTTGACCCGTGGCCAGCCGGGCGAGCCGGTGACGGCCACGGTCAGCAGGACCCCGACGACGACGGTGGATCCGGCAGCGAGCAGGACCGAGCGGATCGCCTGCCGGCGACGAAAGGCGATCCGCTCCTGCTGCCGTTCACTTGGCGCGTAGGTCACCGGAGCTCAGGCGCTCCCGCGTCGGCCAGCCAGGTCTTCTCCTGCTCGGCGAGGGTGCCGTCCTGGCGCAGCTGGTCGACGGCGGCGCTGACGCAGCCGGTCAGCTTCGAGCCCTTGTCGAGCACCAGGCCGAACTGCTCGGGCACGCCGACCTGGGGCAGCTGGCCGAGGATCACGCCGTCCTTCAGCTCGGCCCCGGTCATGTAGAACGCGGTCGGCAGGTCCACCACGATGCCGTCGACGGTGCCGTTCTCCAGCGCCGCCTTGGCGTCGTCGTTGGTGTTGTACACCAGCGGCTTCGCGGCCGGCTTGATGATGTCGGTGACCGCCTGGTAGCTGGTGGTGCCGACCTGGGCGCCGAGCTTCGCGCCGTTCAGGTCGGCGAGCGACTTGGCACCCGCGATCTTGGACTTCTCGGTGGTGATGACGGTCTGCCGGACCAGGTAGTACGGCGAGGAGAAGTCGACGGCCTGCTTGCGCTCGTCGGTGACGGAGAACTGGTTGATGTCGAAGTCGAACGTCTTCGGCCCGGGCGCGATGGCGTTGTTGAACGTCACCGACGTCCAGACCACCTGCTCCTTGGTGTAGCCGAGCCGTTCGGCGACCTTGTAGGCGACCGCGGACTCGAAGCCCTGGCCGTTGTCCGGCTTGTTGTCCTTGAACCACGGCTCGTACGCCGGGTTGTCGGTCCCGATCGTGATCTTGCCGGCGGTGACCGTGCCGGTGAGTGCGCCGGACGGGCAGGGGTTCACCGACGCCGACGGGGAGGTGGATGTGGTGGTGTCGTCCTCGACCGGGGAACAGGCCGTGACGGTGGCGAGCGCCAGCACGGCGCCGCCGAGGAGGATGGGGGTGAGACGGCTGACCATGACGGCGAGCTTAAAAGACGTCCCACGGGCTGGGGCCGTTCGTAGTCGGACCGTAATGAGCTGCAACAATCGTTCCCCGTGAAGACGTTCGAAGAACTGTTCGCCGAGTTGCAGCGCAAGGCGGCGGAACAGACCCCCGGTTCGGGCACGGTCGCCGCGCTCGAACGTGGAGTCCACTTCATCGGGAAGAAGGTCGTCGAGGAGGCGGCCGAGTCCTGGATGGCCGCCGAGCACGAGGGCCCGGAACGAGCCGCCGAGGAGATCTCGCAGCTCTTCTACCAGGCACAGGTCCTGATGATCGCCACCGGTCTCGAGCTGAAGGACGTTTACCGACATCTCTGACGTGCGCCCCTGACCCGTCCGTGAGAACGAAGGAGCACGTCAATGCTGCGCATCGCCATTCCCAACAAGGGCAACCTCTCCGCGCCGGCCTCGCAGATGCTGAAGGACGCCGGTTACCGTCAGCGCACCGACCTCAAGGACCTGGTCTGTCGTGACGAAGCCAACAACGTCGAGTTCTTCTACCTCAGGCCCCGGGACATCGCGACGTACGTCGGCTCGGGTGACCTGGATCTCGGTATTACCGGCCGGGACCTGCTGATCGACTCCGGGGTCCCGGCCACGGAACTGCTCGACCTGAACTTCTCCGGCGCCACGTTCCGCTGGGCCGCCCCGGCCGGGACGATGACGTCGGTGGACCAGATCGGCGGCAAGCGGATCGCCACCGCGTTCCCGGGCCTGGTCGGTGGCTACCTGAAGGAGCACGACCTGAAGGCGGAGGTGGTCCGCCTCGACGGCGCGGTGGAGAACGCCGTCCGCCTCGGCGTCGCCGACCTGATCGCCGACGTCGTGGAGACCGGCGCGACGCTGCGCCAGGCCGGCCTGGTTACGCTCGGCGAGCCGTTGATGCGCTCGTCGGCCGTCCTGATCGGGCGTCAGGTCGAGCCGCCGGCCGGCAGTGCGCAGCTGCTGCGCCGGCTCAACGGCGTGCTGGTGGCCCGCAACTTCGTGATGCTCGCCTACGACGTCCGCGCCGACCTCCTGGAGCAGTCCACCGCCCTGACCCCGGGCATCGAGTCGCCGACCGTCTCCCCGCTGCACCGCGAGGGCTGGGTTGCCGTCGAGGCGATGGTCCAGCGCAGCCAGGTGCACAGGGTGATGGACGAGCTGTACGACCTCGGCGCGCGTGCCATCCTGGTGACGGATATCGCGAATTGCAGGTTGTGATGGCTGACATGGTCTTTCGTCCGCAGCGGATCCGCTGGGTCGCCGGCTCGCTGGCGGCCAGCGTGGTCGTGCTCTTCACCGTGCTGAGCTTCGGGCTGCACGGTCAGGCCGGTTTCGAGAACGCCGGCCAGCCCGGCTCGGGCAGCTTCCAGCGCGGTGACCAGGCCGCGATGATCGGTCTGGGCGTGCTGATCGGGCTGGGCATCCTGGCGTTCTGCCGGCCACGTGTGGTCGCCGACGACCAGGGCGTGCACGTACGCAACGTGGTTGGTGGCTACGACCTGCCGTGGACCGTGGTGCGTGCCGTCCGGTTCGACCGGAACTCGCCGTGGGCGCAGCTGGAGCTGCTCGACGACGAGCAGGTGTCGATCCACGCTCTGCAGGCGGTCGACAAGGACTACGCGGTGGACGGCGTCCGTACCCTCCGGGCCCTGCATTCGGCCTCGCAAGAAGCCTGACACCAGGCTCGGCATCAGGGTTGATGCGGAGCCTGGTAAGGTAGCGGGTAGTCGACCACGCCGTGCTTTGCCTCTTGATCGTGAGAGGGTCTCTTGATCGTGAGAGGGTCTCTTGATCGTGAGAGGGTCTCTTGATCGTGAGAGGGCGAAGCGCGACGCGAAAGAGGAGCCCGCTGGTTCCCACCCGAGTCACCGACGTGGCTGGGTCCGGTCATCCGAGCAGGGAATTCTCCCTGTCCGGGGCACGTTCCTCGTTGGGACGTCGATGACCGGTCGAGCGGGCCTTGGCATGCGCGTCTGAGTTTGTTCAAACCAGCGCGCGGCTGAGGCCTTCTGCTTTCCCGGCCGTTCCGCATGTCAGCGGAGCGGTGATTCGGGGCCGACCGACATTGACAGCGCCCGGCCTCTTCCGGCCGGGTGAGGATTGCAACTGAGGAGGCCCCATCAGCGTCGAACCACGCGTGAACGAACAGATCCGGGCGCGAGAGGTCCGTCTGGTCGGTCCGGAGGGTGAGCAGGTCGGCATCGTGCCGGTCGAGCGCGCGCTCCAGCTGGCCGCGGATGTCGATCTGGACCTGGTCGAGGTTGCTCCGATGGCCCGGCCGCCGGTGTGCAAGCTCATGGACTTCGGCAAGTTCAAGTACGAGAGCGCACTGAAGGCCCGCGAAGCGCGGCGCAACCAGCAGCAGACCGTCATCAAGGAAATGAAGCTTCGGCCGAAGATCGACCCGCACGACTACGAGACCAAGAAGGGTCACGTGGTGCGGTTCCTCAAGGCGGGCGACAAGGTCAAGGTGACGATCATGTTCCGCGGTCGTGAGCAGAGCCGCCCCGAGCTGGGGTTCCGGCTGCTCCGCCGGCTCAGCGAGGAGATCTCTGAGCTCGGCTTCGTGGAGGCCAGTCCGAAGCAGGACGGCCGAAACATGATCATGGTGCTGGCGCCGCACCGGGCCACGAAGGCCGCGGCGGTCGCCGCCACCGCGGCTGGAGCCAAGCCTGTCCGTGAGCCGCGCGAGGGCGACGGCACCGAGGTTCCGTCGGCCGAACCCGCCGACAGCACAGCAGCAGCAGAGTAGTCAGCTTTTCCCCACGGCCCCGGTCGTGGGGAAAGATCAGAAAGAGGCGTTCTAAGTGCCGAAGATGAAGAGCCACACCGGCATGGGTAAGCGGGTGAAGGTCACCGGCAAGGGCAAGATCGTGCGTGAGCTGACCGGCAAGCGCCACCTGCTCGAGCACAAGTCCTCCCACGTCACCCGCCGGATGACCGGCACTGTCGTGGTGGCCAAGGTCGACGTCCCGCGAGTGAAGAAGCTTCTGGGCCGCTGACGCGCGCCTGACACGTTCCCCTGTAAGGAGTACTTGAAATGGCACGCGTCAAGCGGGCGGTAAACGCCCAGAAGAAGCGCCGCACCCTGCTCGAGACCGCGAGCGGCTACCGCGGTCAGCGCTCCCGCCTGTACCGCAAGGCCAAGGAGCAGGTGCTGCACTCGATGCAGTACGCGTACCGCGACCGCCGTGACCGCAAGGGCGACTTCCGCCAGCTGTGGATCACGCGCATCAACGCGGCGGCCCGGTCCAACGGCATGACCTACAACCGCCTCATCCAGGGTCTGAAGCTGGCTGAGGTCGAGGTCGACCGGAAGATCCTGGCCGACCTGGCGGTCAACGACGCGGCGGCGTTCGCTGCCATCGTCGAGGTCGCCCGCGCTGCTGTCGCGGCCGAGGGCACCGGCGGCGCGGCCGCTCAGGCTGCCTGATCTCGCGCAAGCGAAGGAACGCCCCCCGAGCGATCGGGGGGCGTTTTCCGTTCCTGACGTCCTCCGCGGCACGCCCAGCGGGTCGCGGAGCCGAAGCGGCACGCCCAGCGGGTCGCGGAGCCGACACGAAACCTCCGGAGCACATGTTCACACCGCGTACCCCCAGAATCGTCGCCGCCCGGCGTCTGCAGCGCCGCCGCGACCGTGATCAGGCCGGCCGCTTCCTCGCCGAGGGGCCGCAGGCGGTCCGTGAGGCGCTCGCCGCCGGCGTCGTGCTGGAGCTCTTCGGCACCCCGGCCGGGCTCGACCGGCACGCCGAGCTCACCGCGCAGGCGCCCGAGGTGTCCCCGGTCACCGAGGAGGCCCTGGAGGCGCTCGCCGAGACGGTCAGCCCGCAGGGCCTGGTCGCGCTCTGCGAGCAGGTGAACGTGCCGATCGCCGAGGCGCTGGCGAAGTCGCCGAAGCTGGTCGCGGTGGTCGCCGAGATCCGCGACCCGGGCAACGCCGGCACGATTCTGCGCACCGCGGACGCGGCCGGCGCGGGGGCGGTGATCTTCGCGGGGGACGCCGTGGATCCGTACAACGGGAAATGTGTTCGTGCCTCGGCGGGCTCGCTCTTCCACGTCGACGTGGTCCGTGCCCCGCTGGATGTGCTGGACCTGCTCCAGGACTCCGGCCTGCAGGTGCTGGCGACCAGTGGCACCGGGTCGGACGACGTGGACTCGCTGCTCGACGGCGGTCTGCTGAGCGCCCCGACGGCGTGGCTGTTCGGCTCCGAGGCGCACGGACTCTCCGACGGCCTGCTGCAGAAGGCCGATCGGCGGGTACGGGTGCCGATCTACGGCGGCGCGGAAAGCCTGAACCTGGCCGCCGCGGCCGCGGTCTGCCTGTATGCGAGTGCTCGCGCCCAACGCTGAGAGGTAGACTGGCCGCCATGTCAGGTCCGAGGGAACTGTTTATCCGGCCCGCTGGTCGCGGGCGCCGGATCTGACCCATCTGCGCGACTCCTTGTGACCGGCGGGCTGCGGCTCAGCCGTGCCTCCGTACACTGCCCGATGGCAATCCGGTGTGAGGGAGTTCGCCCAGTCATGTCCTACCGCAACGATCCGTATGATCCGAAGCAGGCCGTCCTGCTGTCGCCGGAGTCGCTCGAAGCTGCCGTCGCCGATGCGGAGAAGGCGTTCGCCCAGGCCGCGGACCTCGACGCGCTCGTCGCGCTGAAGCCCGCGCACCTCGGCGACCGCTCGCCGGTGTCGCTGGCCCGCCGGGAGATCGGCTCCCTGCCGCCGGCGGCGAAGTCCGACGCCGGCAAGCGCGTCAACATCGCCCGCCAGGCCGTGCAGGGCGCCTACGACGCCCGCCAGGCCGAGCTCGAGGCGGACCGCGCCGCCCGCGTCCTGGTCGAGGAGCGGGTCGACGTCACCCTGCCGTGGAACCGCCGGCCACGCGGCGCGCGTCACCCGCTGACCACCCTGATGGACCACATGGGCGACCTGTTCGTCGGCATGGGTTACGACATCGTCGACGGTCCCCAGCTGGAGCTGGAGTGGGCCAACTTCGACGCGCTGAACATCGGGCCGGACAATCCGGTCCGCGGCGCCTCCGACACGTTCTTCGTGGACGTGCCCGGCCTGGTCATGCGCACCCACACGTCGCCCGGCCAGGTGCGCACCATGCTCAGCCGCAAGCCGCCGATCCGGGTCGTCAGCCCCGGCCGCGCCTACCGGACCGACGAGCTGGACGCCACGCACACCCCGGTCTTCCACCAGATCGAGGGCCTGGTCATCGACGAGGGCATCACGATGGCCCACCTGCGCGGCACCCTCGACCACTTCGCCAAGGCGATGTTCGGGCCGGACGCGCGGACCCGCTGGCGCCCGCACTACTTCCCGTTCACCGAGCCCTCCGCGGAGTTCGACGTCTGGTTCGCGCAGCACCGCGACGGCCCGCGCTGGGTCGAGTGGGGCGGCTGCGGCATGGTCAACCCGCGGGTGCTCACCGCCTGCGGGATCGACCCGGCGACGTACTCCGGGTTCGCCTTCGGCATGGGTGTCGAGCGGACCCTGATGTTCCGCAACGGCGTCAGCGACATGCACGACATGGTCGAGGGTGACGTGCGGTTCACCACGAACTTCGGAATGGAGTCCTGAAGCGATGAAGACGTCACTGTCGTGGCTGCGCGAGTACGTGGCGCTGCCCGCTGACCTCACCGCCGAGCGGCTCGACCAGGCGCTGACCAACCTCGGCATGGAGGTCGAGTCGATCGTCGACCAGGCCGCCACCATCCAGGGTGACCTGGTCGTCGGCCGGGTGCTGACCATCGAGGAGCTGACCGGGTTCAAGAAGCCGATCCGGTTCTGCACCGTCGACGTCGGGCGCGAGGCGCCGCAGGAGATCGTCTGCGGCGCGCGCAACTTCGCCGAGGGCGACCTCGTCGTGGTCATCCTGCCCGGCGGCGAGCTGCCCGGCGGGTTCAAGATCGGCGCCCGCAAGACGTACGGGCGCAACTCCAACGGCATGATCTGCTCCGCCCGTGAGCTGGGCATCTCCGACGAGCACGAGGGCATCATCGTGCTGCCCGCGCAGGCCGGCGCCCCGGGCGTCGACGCGCGTCCGGTGGTCGGGCTCGACGATGTCCTGGTCGAGGTCGAGATCACCCCGGACCGGGGGTACGAGATGAGCGTCCGCGGCATCGCCCGCGAGCTGGCCACGCACTTCGGGGTGTCCTACACCGACCCGGCGGCCATCGAGCACAAGAAGGGCACGGCCGACGTGCCGTACGCGGTGACCGTCGAGGACACCGTCGGCTGTGACCGGTTCTCCGCCCGGGTCGTGCGCGGCATCGACCCCGCGGCGAAGTCCCCGGAGTGGATGCAGCGCCGCCTCCTGCAGGCCGGCATCCGCACCATCTCGCTGCCCGTCGACATCACCAACTACCTGATGCTCGAGCTCGGCCAGCCGATGCACGTCTTCGACCTCCAGCGGATCAGCGGTGGCCTGGTCGTGCGCCGTGCCCACCCGGGGGAGAAGCTGACCACCCTGGACGGTGTCGCGCGTGTGCTCGACGCCGAGGACATGGTGATCTGCGACGAGACCGGGCCGATCTCGCTGGCCGCGGTCATGGGCGGCGAGACCAGCGAGTGGCAGCAGGGCACCGTCGACGTGCTCCTCGAGGCCGCCCACTGGGACCCGGTGATGGTGGGGCGCACCGCCCGCCGGCACAAGCTGTTCAGCGAGGCGGCGAAGCGCTGGGAGCGGGGCGTCGACCCGCAGCTGACCCTCGCCTCGCTGGAGCGCGCGGTCGCCATCCTGACCGAGCACGCCGGCGGGACCCCCGACGAGCGGGTCCTGGACCTCGACCACGTGGCGCCGCCGGCCGCGATCCACCTGCCGGCCGACCTGCCGTCCCGGATCATCGGCCTGCCCTACGCCCAGGACCGGATCGCCGAGCTGCTCACCGCTGTCGGCTGCACGGTCGCCGGCAGTGACGTCGTCCCGCCGAGCTGGCGGCCCGACCTGCTCACCCCGATCGACCTGGTCGAGGAGGTGGCGCGGCTCGGTGGCTACAACGACATCCCGAGCGTGCTCCCGCCCACCGGCGCCAGCAACGGCCTCACCCCGGCCCAGCGCCGCCGCCGGTCGGTCGGGCGTGCGCTGGCCGAGAACGGCTACGTCGAGGTGCTGTCCTACCCGTTCGTCGCGCCCGGCTCGGCGGACCAGCTCGGGCTGCCCGACGGCGACCCGCGGCGCAGTGCGGTGCGGCTCACCAACCCGCTCTCCGAGGAGGAGCCGCTGCTGCGCACGAGCCTGATCGGCCCGCTGCTCGGCACGCTCAAGCGCAACCTGGGCCGTGGCCACCGCGACGTCGCCCTCTTCGAGACCGGGACGGTGTTCCTGCCGCACCTGGCCGAGACCGCGCCGCCGGTGCTGGGCGTCGACCGGCGCCCCACCGACGAGGAGTGGGCGCAGGCCAACACGATCGTCCCCGAGCAGCCGTGGCACCTCGCCGCGGTCCTGTCCGGCGACGTCGAGCCGGCCGGCTGGTGGGGCCAGGGCCGTGCCGCGACCTGGGCGGACGCGATCGAGGCCGCCCGCGTCGCGATCAGCGCCGCCGGGGTTCCGGACGCCCGCGTCACGGTCCGCGCGGCCGAGCAGGCCCCGTGGCACCCGGGCCGGTGCGCCGCGATCGTCGTCGACGGCACTGTCGTCGGCCACGCCGGCGAACTGCACCCGGCCGTCGTCTCCACGCTGGAGCTCCCGAAGCGCACCAGCGCCATGGAGCTCGACCTGGACGCCCTCCCGGACGCCCAGGTCGTCGACGCGGTCCACATCTCCACGTTCCCGCCGGCCCTGATCGACGTGGCCCTGGTCCTCGACGCCACGGTCCCGGCCGAGGAGGTCCGCACGGCCCTCGCCGAAGGCGCCGGCTCGCTGCTGGAGTCGGTCGCGCTCTTCGATGTCTACGAGTCCGCGCAGGTAGGGGAGGGGAAGCGGTCGCTGGCCTACAAGCTGACGTTCCGTGCCCCCGACCGCACGCTCACCTCCGAGGAGACCATCGCCGCCCGCGACGCCGCGGTCACGCTGGCTTCCTCCCGCTTCGGTGCCACGCTGCGCGGCGCCTGATCCGCTCGACACCGGGAAGGCCCGCGGCTCCATGCCGCGGGCTTTTCGTTTCCCGTACGTCGTCCGTGCGCGCCCGCCCAGCCCCCTGCGCGAGCCCCGCTGAACTCACGCAATCCCGCGGCTCCCGGTCCGGGCTGGCTCTCATGGGCGCTATGAGGCACGAATAGCGCCCATGAGAGCCAGCCCGGACCGTGCGTCCCGCTGGGGTCCGAGGCGTGCCAGGCTCCGTGGCCAGGGCTGCGCCACTCGTGGTCAGGCTGCCACCATGTGTCCGATGATCACTTTCCCGGTCGATGCCGTCACCCCCGCCACGGGTCTCCTGCCCACGCGCTCGCTCGCCGGGCTGCACGAGGACGCCCTGTGGACCGGCGGAGATCCGGACCTGCGCGTGCTGAAGCCCACCGGCATCCATCCGCTGCTCGGCGCGGTGACGCGGGCGTTCTCGGACCACCGGCCGCTGACCCTGTCCCCGGACGTGGTCTGGCTGACCGTGCTGCAGGGCGTCGCCCGGCACCTGCGCGTGCACGCCGACCGACTCCGTGATCGTCTGGTCGGCCATCGGGGTCGTGAACTGCTCACCGTCGTCATCTCCGGCGCGCCGGACTGGCCCGAGGTGGTGGCCGCGTTCGAGGCGAAGCTTCCGGACAGCTTCGGCGAAGTCTTCACCGTCGGCTTCTCGACCAGTTCCGCCGTCGATCGGATGGCCGGACGGGTGGTGCTGATGGACGCCTGGTCGTCGTACTTCGCCTACCGCGTGGTGACACTCTGCGGCATCCCGTCGATCACCCTGACCGGCACGGTCGAGGACTGGACCGTGATCCGGGAGCGGGTGGACCGGCTCGCCGCGATGGATCTCGGCCTGGAGAAGTGGTGCCGTTCGCTGGCCCCGATCGCCGATCACTTCGTGCGGGCGTCCAGGGGCGACGCGGACCGGTCCTTCTGGCAGCGGATCCTCAAGTTGCGCAGTGCGTCCGGAGGCGACCGGGCACCCGGCTGGATCACCCGCCTCTATCCGTATCTGGGCGACGAGGACGAGCCCAATCCGCTGCTCGACCTCCCGATCGACGACATGACGGGCCCGGGGATCGTGACCCTCGATGTGCCGGCCACCCTGTCCCGGGTGAAGGTGGCCTACGAGAATCGGGTCACCGGTCAGACGAGCCTGTTGGCCCTGAATGCCGGGGTGGTTGCGGTTGCGCAGGAGAGCGACGGCTCGCTACGGCCGGTCGTGGGCTGTCATCTCACCCGCGGTGTCCCCGAGTTGGACGAGATGCTCAACCGGGTCGGGCGCGAGGGCCGGATGGGCGCCCCGGCGGAGTTCCTGCCGTGGGTCGACTCCGCGGACCTGAACGCGTTGTACCGGCGATTCGCGTCGGGGACCCTGTTCGACGGCGCCTGGCGACTGCGCGGGTTCGTCGACCTGGCTGATCTCGGCAACGGCACCGGAGGTGAGTGGTGGGCTTCGCCGATCTTCGACCTCGGTGACGACCGGTTCGTGTCCGTGGCCGGCGAGTTCGGCAGCGAGCGCCGGTACTGGTTCGTCGCGCGCTGGCAGGGCCGGCTGATGCTGGACGACCCCGCCGAGGTCCGGGTCTGCGCGACCTCATTGGCCGCCCTGCTGGAGGGCGCACTGGACAACGGCGGGGACGTCACTCAGCTGGACAGCGGTTCGCTGGCCGACTACTTGGCGATATAGAGGCGCTGGCCGGCGGGGCGGAAGCCGACCCGCTCGTAGACTCGCCAGGAGTCCTCGCCGGATGCCTCCAGCCAGGCCACGTCACCGCCGGCCGCGAACAATCGTGACGTGATCGCGGCGGTGATCGCGCCGGCCAGGCCGCGCCGGCGGAACTGGGGGCGGACGGCGATGCCGGCGACCTCGCTGAGCCCTTCGGCGGGCGCGACAGCGGTGCCGCCGCCGGCGTACTGCCCGTCCGCCGTCCGGGCGGCGATCAGCACCGCGCCCGCCGAGCGGTTGCGCCGGTACCGGTCGACGTCCGCCGCGGTGGCGCTGAACCCGCCGCCGAACGCCTCGTTCTGTGCGGAGATCATTCCGGCGAACTCGTCGTCGGTCGTCGGCTCGAAGAGCGCGAAGCCCTCCGGGGCCGGTGGGACGGCGAGGGTCGACGGCGTGCAGATCAGGTACTCGGTGCGGGACTCGACGGTGAAACCCTCGTCGAGCAGCAGCTTCTCCAGCTCGGGAGCGCAGCTGACGACGTACTCCAAGCGGGGTTTGCGAGCACCGAACGCCTGGACCAGTCCGCTGACGTCTCTCGCGGTGATCTCGATGCCGGGGACCGGCGTCGCGTAGTTGATGTGGGGACTGTCGGTGCTCAGGTCCAGCCCGAGCACGAACGGCCCGGAGACGACCGGGTTCGGCCGGTTACGCAGGTTGGCGACGACAGAGCGCTGAATGCGCAGATCCATGGTGGGATGACCCTTCCGAGGGCTCACGAACGAAAGAGGGAAGCAGGAAGCCACTGGTGGGCACCGGGGCAGTCATTGGCTTCACTCTTTCGAGCACTCGGGGATCACGCGCGGGGTGTACGGATCTCGACGCGAATCTATCAGGACGACGGCTTCGGCGCTGCCGCGGGACTGCGGTGTCCGGAAGTGTCCACCGCCCGTACGCCGAATTGCACGTTGTCCTTGGAAACGTCGACGGTGGCCGTCGCGACCTTGCCGACGGTCACGGCGTGGGTCCAGTCGGGCGCGGTCGTCTCCCGCCAGACCACCTCGTAGCCGGCCAGGTCGGGCTCGGTGCCGAGGGTCCAGCGCAGTGTCGTCGCGTTGGTGAGCAGGGTGGTGTCGATGACGACGTTCTTCGGCGTGCCGGGGGCGTTCGCGAGGGTCCACAGCGTGGCCGCGTTCACGCGCGCGACGCGGGCGATGTAGCCGAAGTCGCAGAACTCGACGAGGTCGCCGAACTGCACGCCGTCGACGACCCTGACGTCCTGGTGCTCGTGGTCGAAGTTCTCCCGCGGCTCGGTGAAACGCCCCGCCGGGTAGCCCCTGAGCAGGAACGACACGTGGTCGCTGCCGCGCAGGTAGCGGTCGCGCCGCCAGACGACGCGCACGTCCATGCCGGTGTGCGGGTTCGCCGCGACCTCGCTCACGTGCCGCCCGAGCTGCCGGGACGCGCCGTCGTTCTCCCCGCCGACGCTGCGCCGGGCGTTCCCCTCGGCCGTGGTCTCCGCGGTGGGCACGCCCTCGACGAAGAGCCGGACGGTGTGCGGCGCGGGACGGCTGCCGTCGTGGGCGTCACCGGTCCCCACGATGTCGTTGCTGAACATGCCCTGGATGTCCGCCCCGGCGTCCTTGTAGGCCTGGGCCAGGTGGTCGGAGCCGTAAAGTCCCTGCTCCTCACCAGCGACCGCGGCGAGGACCAGGGTCGCCTCCGGCTCTCGCCGGGCCAGGACGCGGGCCAGCTCGAGGACGACGGCCACCCCGGAGGCGTCGTCGTCAGCGCCCGGGGCGTCGCTGGTGAAGTCGAGGACGTCGGTGGCGCGCGAGTCGTAGTGGCCGGTGACGACGTAGATCCGCTCCGGGGTGACGCTGCCGCGCAGGGTCGCGATCACGTTGGTGATCACGGTGGGCGTGGGGACGCGCGGGGAGACCGGCTGGACGAACGACTGCAGCTCGACGGTCATCCGGCCTTGCGAGGCTTCGGCGTACGTCCGGAATTGTTCATGGATCCAGTCGCGAGCCGCACCGATGCCGCGCGCCGGGTCGTCCTGCGCGGAGAGGGTGTGCCGGGTCCCGAAGGCGGCCAGCCGGCGTACCGTCGCCTCGATCCTCTTCTCGTCGATCTCCCGCAGCACGGCCCGTAGCCCGGCGTCGGGCGGACGCCGTCGCGGGCCTGCCGCCTGCGCGGCTTGTGCCGGGGTGAGCAGGGGCGCCGCCACCGCGGCGGACAGGAGCACACGCCGTCTCGTCATGCGTGCCACTCTCGTCCACCCCGGCCGAGATGTCCATGCTCATCGATGTCACACGCTGTCGTGCAGGTAGCGCTGCACGGTCGGGCCGAGCCAGGCGATCGCCGCGTCCCGGTCCAGGTCGACGACCGGGGGCAGGCGCAGCACGAAGCGGCACAGCGCGAAGCCGAGGATCTGCGTGGCGATGAGCCCGGCCCGGGTCGCGGCCGAGGCCGGGTCGGGCGCGAGCCGGGCGGCGAGCGGGCCCACCTGGGCGGCGAAGATCTCCCGCATCCGCTCGGCGGCGGCCTCGTGGGTGACCCCGGAGCGCAGCAGCGCGAGCAGTTTCTCGTCGCCGGCCCAGCGGTCCAGGAAGTGCGCCACCATCGCGGCGCCCCAGCCCTCCGGCGGCACCCCGTCGAGGTCGGGCAGGCGCAGATCGAACTCGGCGGCGGCCGCGAACAGCTTCTCCTTGTTCCCGTAGTAGCGCATGACCAGGGACGGGTCGATGCTCGCGTCGGCGGCGATGGCCCGGATGGTGGCCCGCTCGAAGCCGTCGGCGGCGAACCGTTCCCGGGCGGCGGTCAGGATCGCGGCGCGGGTGGCGTCGGAGCGGCGTGGTGCTGTCATGTCCCCATCATGCCAACAAGCGTTGACACCCGCCATGGCTGCTCCTACTGTTGTCAACAAGTGTTGGCCAACAACTGTTGACAGGAGAGGTCATGCACACCACCGTGGCGATCGTCGGAGCCGGCCCGACCGGCCTGCTGCTGGCCGGGGACCTGGCCCGAGCCGGGATCGACGTGACCGTTTTCGAGCGTCGGTCCGAGACGTCCAACCTGACCCGGGCGTTCGGCGTCCACGCCCGCACCCTCGAGGTGCTCGACGCCCGCGGCCTGGCCGACGAGCTGATCGCGACCGGGGCCGAGATCTCGCGGCTGCGCCTGTTCGACCGGATCCGGGTCGACCTCGTCTCCCTGCCGAGCCGGTTCCCGTTCCTGCTGATCACCCCGCAGTACAACGTCGAGCGACTGCTGGAGGAGCGTGCGCTGAAGGCCGGCGCGCGGTTCGTCCGCGGCGCCGAGGTGACCGGGGTGACCGGCGATTCCCTGATCTTCGCTGACCGCGTCGTCACGGCGGACTGGATCGTCGGCGCCGACGGGGTGCACAGCGCCGTCCGTCAGGCGGCCGGGCTGCCCTTCCCCGGCCGGTCCGTGCTCACGTCGATCATGCTCGCCGACGTGCGCCTGGCCACCCCGCCGGCCGACGTGCTCGCCGTCAACGCGGTCGGGGACGCCTTCGCGTTCGTCGCCCCGTTCGGCGACGGCTGGCACCGGATCTTCGCCTGGGACCGTCGTCACCAGGTCAGCGATCAGGAACCGGTCACCCTCGACGAGATCCGCGAGGTCACGCTACGTGCGCTCGGCACCGACTTCGGCATCACGGAGAGTCGCTGGATGTCGCGTTTCCACAGCGACGAGCGGCAGGCCCCGTCGTACCGCGCGGGCCGGATCCTCCTCGCCGGCGACGCCGCGCACGTCCACTCGCCGGCCGGCGGCCAGGGCATGAACACCGGCCTGCAGGACGCCGCGAACCTCTCGTGGAAACTCGCCGCCACGATCCAGGGCTGGGCGCCGGCCGGGCTGCTCGACTCCTACCAGGCCGAACGCCACCCGGTCGGCAGGATGGTCCTGCGCAGCAGCGGCGCGATCATCCGGCTCGCGATGATCCGCTCGGCGGGTGGGCGCTTCGCGCGGGACACGGCCGGGTCCGCGCTCATGTCCCTGCCGCCCGTGATGCACAAGGCCGCGGGCATCCTCTCCGGCGTCGGCATCGACTACCCGGGCGCGCCGCGCGCGGCAGATCTGACCCTGCGTGATGGCACTCGTCTCTACGAGGCGCTCCGTTCCGGCCGGCACGTCCTGATCGCGGAGGATCAGACCCTTCCCGCGTACGAGGATCGCCTGCGCATCGCCGCGCCGGGAACTCCCTCGGGGGTGGCCGCGCTGATCCGCCCCGACGGTCACGTCGCCTGGGAGGGGCCCGCCGCTGACGCCCCGGCCGCCGTCCGCCGTCACCTGGGCCCCGTGTCCTGACCGCCGCCTATCGAGGCCGGGTGTCCGCCTTTGATCATGTGCTACGTGCTGCGGGTGCCGATTGCGGTCGCGCGCCTGCTCGGGCTGCCGGGCTGGTGCTGACGGGTGCTATCAGCCCGGGAAGCACCCGTGAGTGCCAGCTCGGGCTGTCCGGCTGGTGTTGGCGGGTGTGATGGAGCGCTGAAGCACCCGTGGGCACCAGCCGAGCGGGGTGACCGGCGGCGGGGGTGTGGGTGGCGGCCGGGCGGTGACCGGCGGCGGCGTTGCGTGGTGAGCGCAGTGACCGGCAGGGTGTGGGCGGTGACCGGCGGGGTGTGGGCGGTGACCGGCGGCGGGCGTTGCCCGAGCGGGGTGACTTGCAGCGGGGGCAGGTCAGCCGTTTGCTACGGCGGTCTCCACCGCCGTTTCGTGCGGGCCAAGAAAGACCGGGTCGCGGTGGATGCTCACGTCCCAGACGGCCTTGACCGCCGCCGCCCACTCGCGTACCCGCCCCCGCGCCCACAACGGCCGGTAGGCCCGGGCGGTGTCGTCACCGACCCCGGTGCTCTCGATGCCCAGGGTGCGGCAGAGGGCCACCGCCCGCGGGACGTGGAAGGACTGGGTGACGACGATGGCCTGGCGCACCCCGAAGATCCGGTGGGCGCGGGCGCACGAGTCGTAGGTGTCGAATCCCGCGTGATCCATCACGATCCGGTCCGCCGGGACTCCGCGGGCGACCAGGTAGACCATCATCGCGCCGGGTTCGTCGTAGGACCAGGCGGCGTGATCGCCGGAGACCAGGATCGCCTTGACCTTGCCGGCCCGGTAGAGGTCCCGGGCGAGGTCCAGCCGCGCGGCCAGGAACGCGGACGGCTCGCCGTCGGGATTGACCTGCGCACCGAGGACCAGGGCGACCGGTGCCGAGGGCACCTCGGCCGCCGGGTGGAGCTGCCCGGCCGATTCCCGCAGGACCCAGAGGTTGCCGGCCGCCACGGTGATCATGGCGAGCGCGGCGCCGAGGCCGGCGAGGACGATCAGGCGGCGGAGGAACCGGGACCGGGCGACAGGGACCTTTGGCACGCGGCCCACTCTGGCAGGTCCCGGCGAAGCGACACCTCCCGGATCCGCGCCAAGCCTCCCGGGGCGAACGTCGTCACTCCGGCAAGGCACCATGGGCGCGTGGTTCAACAAGATCCTTTTGTACGGTGGGCCGCCGCCGCGGAGAACGCCAGAATCTTCCGGCATCCCGCCGCGACGGTCGTTGCCTGCGCGGGCCTCGCCCACTGGGATCGCCTGGTGATGAGTGGCGACCCGGATGCGCTGGCCGCCCTGGTTCGCGAGGCCATTCCCGAGGTGGGTACGACGTTCCGCCCGTTCGGTCCGGAGGATCTCGTCGCCGCGGTCGTCGCCCGCGTCCCCGAGTTGGAGCTCAGCGCCCGCTTCGCCTGGATGGAGATCACCGAGCCGGTCGGCGGGCAGGTCGGGAACGGTCCCCGATGGCTGGGTGAGGACGAATGGCCCGAGGTGACGGCTCTGCTCGACGAGTCGTTCCCGGACTCGTACGCCCGGCCCGGTCAGCCGCGCGTCCACCGCTGGGCGGGCGTACGGGACTCCGCCGGGCGGCTGCTCGCCGTGGCCGCCGACGCCTGGTCCACCGACGAGATCGGTTTCCTGGCCGGCGTGACGACCCGCCCCGACGCCCGGGGCCGGGGGCTGGCCGCCACGCTGTGCACGTTCGCCGCCGACGAGCTGCTGGCCGGTCGCGAACGGGTCGCTCTGCTGGCGGACTACTCGAATGTGGCGGCCGTGGCGACGTACCGCAAACTGGGTTTCGATCTTCGCCGAGTCGCCGCGGCGCGCCAGATTTCCCGGCCCGATGGATCGCGGCGTGCCGCCCGGGACGCACCGCGCTGACAATGCGCCCGGAGCGGTGCGAGGCCGGCGGCCGGGAGCCGCCCGGCGAGATGCCGCCGGGCGGTCCGAGGCAGGTCAGCTCAGCCGGAACTTCGCCGACTGCAGGGCGGACGGGCGCGAGTTCGGCCCGACCAGCAGCTCGAAGTCGCCGGCCTCGACGACCCGCTGCCCGTCCGCGGTGACCAGCGTGCAGTCCGCCGCCGGGATCTCGATCTCCACCGTCACGCTCTCGCCGGGCGGCACGGTCACCTGCCGGTACGCCTTCAGCTCCCGGTGCGCCCAGGTCACGCTGGTGACCAGGTCGCTCACGTAGGCCTGGACGGTTTCCAGCGCCGGCCGGGTCCCGGTGTTCGAGAGCCGCACGGTCGCCCGCACGGTCCCGTCGACCGGCACGTCCGGCTCCCCGATGGCGAGCCCGTCGTAGACGACGGTCGTGTAGCTGAGCCCTTCGCCGAACGCGAACAGCGGGTCCTGCGTCAGGTCCGCGTAGCGCGTCCCGTGCTGGCCGCGCAGCTGGTTGTAGTAGATCGGCTGCTGCCCGACGTGCCGGGCGGCCGAGACCGGCATGCGCCCGCTCGGCTCGATCAGCCCGAACAGCAGCTCGGCGAGCGCCTGGCCGCCGCGCATGCCGGGGTTGAAGGCCTGGACGATCGCGGCCGCGCCGAGCGCGGACGGGGGCAGGGACAGCGGCTTGGAGTTCACCAGCACGACGATGGTGGGCGTGCCCGTTGCGGCGACCGCGTCGAGCAGCGCGATCTGCCCGCCGATCAGCTCCAGCGTGGCGGTCGAGCAGCCCTCACCGGCCAGGTTGACGGTGTCGCCGACCACCACGACCGCGTAGTCGGCGCCAGCCGCGAGGCGGGCCGCCGCGGCGATCCGCTCCGGGTCGGCCGGCGCGGGCTCGGAGATCCACGGGCGGGGCTGCCCGTCCGGGAACGTCTCGCCTTCCGGGTCCGGCACCAGGTGCTCGACGTCGGCGCCGCGCTCGTGCACGACCTCCCAGCCGGCCGGGACCGTGGCCCGGATGCCGTCCAGCACGGTCGTGGTCAGCTCGCGCGGGTGCCCGTCCGGCATCCAGGTGACCTGGCCGGAGTTGCCGGCCCAGTCGCCGAGCTGCGCGGAGACGTCGTCGGCGTTCGGGCCGAGCACCGCGATCCGGCGGGTGGCGGCCGTGGCGTCCAGCGGCAGCGTCCCGTCGTTGCGGAGCAGGACCAGTGAGCGCCGGGCCACTTCGAGGTTCAGCTCGGTGTGCTCGGCGCGGCCGATGACCTCGCGCTGGCGGTCGGCGTCCGGCGTCCGCGGGTTCTCGAAGAGACCGAGCTCGAACTTCAGGCGCAGGATCCGCCGTACGGCGGAGTCGATGTCCTCCTCGGTGAGCAGGCCCCGCTGGATCGCCTCCTGCGCGCCCTCGAAGAACCCCGGGGTCGTCATGACCAGGTCGTTGCCGGCTTTGACGGCGACCGCGGCGGCCTCCGCGTAGTCGGCGCACACCTTCTGCTCCCAGACCATCCGGCCGACGTTGTCCCAGTCGGTCACGAGCGTGCCGGTGAAGCCCCACTCGCCCTTGAGCACGTCGTTGAGCAGCCATTTGTTGGCCGTGATCGGCACGCCGTCCATCGACTGGTAGCCGAGCATGAAGATCCGGCAGCCCTCCTTGGCGGCCCGCTCGAACGGCGGCAGGAACCACGACCGCAACTTCCGGCGGCTGATGTCGGCCTCGGTGGCGTCGCGGCCGCCGAGCGTCTCCGAATACCCCGCGAAGTGCTTGGCGGTGGCCAGGATGCCGGTCGGGTCGGCCAGGCCGGTGCCCTGGTAGCCGCGGATCATGGCCGCGCCCAGGTCGCTGATCAGCAGCGGGTCCTCGCCGAAGGTCTCGCCGACCCGGCCCCACCGCAGATCCCGTGTGATGCACAACACAGGCGAGAAGGTCTGGTGGATGCCGGTCGCGGAAGCCTCCACCGCGGTCACCCGTGCGACCCGTTCCAGCAGGTCAGGGTCCCAGGAAGCGGCCATGCCGAGTTGGGTGGGGAAGATCGTGGCGCCCGGCCAGAACGAGTGGCCGTGGATGCAGTCCTCCGCCGTGAGGAGCGGAATTTTCAGCCTGGTACGGCTCAGGAGCTCACTCGCCTCGATCAGCTTGGCCGGCGAGGTGTGCAGGATCGACCCGGCGAGCTTGTCCTGGATGATCTCGGCCAGGTCCCCGCGGGCGTCCAGCTGCAGCATCTGCCCCACCTTCTCGGGCAGCGTCATGCGGCTGAGCAGGTCGTCGACGCGCTGCTCCACGCGCAGGGCGGGGTCGAGATAGGGGAAGTCGGCGGGCACGCGGGCCTCCGGTCGTCGTGACCGCGAAGCACGGTCTGTGAAACACGAACGTCACGGAGTCTTCCAGCCCGGAACCGGTTCCGGCACCCCACCCCGGTTCCGGAACTTTTAGACCCGGTGGACGAGACGTGAAACACCGGGAAACCGTGCCGGCCCCAGCGGCGGATCGGCGTCGATCCGGGTAATGTCCGGAGAGGTTCCTGCGGATCGGAGTTTTTCGATGACTCTACGTAATCATCCGGGGGGAAGTGTGAGCAAGAGCGACACGGTGCTGAACGGCGCCGCGGCGGCGATCGAGCACATCGAGGGCATCTGCTTCAAGACCGGCCCGCCCCGATGGATCGGCGCCGAACTGGAATGGACCACCCACCGCGCCGGTGACCCGGCCGCGTACCTGCGGCCCGAGGAGCTGAGCGCCGCCCTCGGCGGGCACGCGCCCGCCAGCCTCGGGAATCCGGAGCCCCGGCCACTGCCCGCCGGTGGCACGGTCACCGTCGAGCCCGGCGGCCAGGTCGAGATCTCGTCCGCTCCGGCGGAGTCGCTGACCGCCCTGCACGCCGCCGTCACCGCCGATCACGCCAGCCTCGCCGATCTGCTCGGCCGCAGCGGGATCGCGCTGGGCGAGCACGGCATCGACCCGCACCGGGCGCCCCGCCGCATCCTCGACACCCCGCGGTACGCGGCGATGGAGCGTGCCTTCGACCAGCACGGCCGGAACATGATGGGCAGCACCGCCGGCCTTCAGGTCTGCCTGGACGCGGGGGAGCCCGGCGCGGTCGCGGCCCGCTGGGCGGCGCTGCACGAGTTCGGGCCGCCGCTGGTGGCCCTCTTCGCGAACTCGCGCCGGCACGCCGGCCGGGACACCGGCTGGGCCTCCGCCCGGATGGCCGCGTGGCACGGCATCGATCCCCGGCGCACCGCCCCGGCGCACAGCGGCGGCCCCGACCCGGCGAAGGACTGGTCGGGGTACGCGCTGGACGCCCCGCTGCTCTGCGTGCGCCGCGACGGTGACGTCTGGGACGCCCCGCCCGGGTTCACCTTCGCCGACTGGCTCGCCGGCAGCGGGCCGATCGGGCGGCCGCCCACCGTGGCCGACCTGGACTATCACCTCAACACCCTGTTCCCGCCGGTGCGGCCCCGCGGTTACCTGGAGGTCCGCTACCTGGACACCCAGCCGGGCGAGCAGTGGATCGCGCCGGTCGCGGTCGTCGCGACGCTGATGGCGGACGACGCGATCACCGGGCAGGCGCGGGAGATCGCCGCCCCGGCCGCCGGTCGCTGGGAGGAAGCGGCGCGGGAGGGGCTCGGCGATCCCGTGGTGCGGGCGGCCGCGACCGGGCTCGCGGAGCTGGCCTGCCGGCACATCGAGCGGACAGGGCTGGCAGAGCCCGTACGGGAAAAGGTCTTGGCCGGGATCCTCCGGCGGCTGCGAACGAGAACCGGCGTGGAGGCAAGCGCGTGATGACGACCCCTGACAAGAACGCGATCGCGGCGGAGCTGACCCGGAGCCGGGCACGCACCGCCCTGCTCACCGACGCAGTCGGCGAGGACGACCTGACCCGGCAGCACTCCCCGCTGATGTCGCCGCTGGTCTGGGACCTGGCGCACGTCGGCAACCAGGAGGAGCTGTGGCTGGTCCGGGACGTCGGCGGCCGGGAGCCGGTCCGGCAGGACATCGACCATCTCTACGACGCGTTCAAGCACGCCCGCAGCGACCGGCCGGCGCTGCCGCTGCTCGATCCGGCCGAGGCCCGGCGGTACCTCGCGCAGGTCCGCGACAAGGCGCTCGACGTGCTGGACCGGGTGCGGCTGGACGAGCGGCCGCTGCTCGCCGGCGGGTTCGCGTTCGGGATGATCGTGCAGCACGAGCAGCAGCACGACGAGACCATGCTCGCGACGCATCAGCTGCGCGCCGGCGGGCCGGTGCTCTCCGCGCCACCGCCCCCGCCCGGCAACCGCCGGGTGCGCGGCGAGGTGCTGATCCCCGCCGGGCCGTTCACGATGGGCACCGACACCGACCCGTGGGCGCTGGACAACGAGCGGCCGGCCCATGTTGTCGACGTGCCGGCCTTCCTGATCGACGCCGCGCCGGTGACCAACCTCGACTACCTGGCCTTCATCGACGCCGAGGGTTACGACGACCCGCGCTGGTGGTCGCCGCGGGGCTGGGCACACCGCAACGAGGCGGGCCTGACCGCGCCGATGCACTGGTTCCGGGAGGGCGCCGACTGGCACTACCGCCGTTTCGGCCGCGTCGAGCCGGTCCGCAAGGACGAGCCGGTCGTGCACGTCGGTTACTTCGAGGCCGAGGCGTACGCGACGTGGGCCGGGAAACGACTGCCCACCGAGGTGGAGTGGGAGAAGGCGGCCCGCTGGGACCCGGAGACCGGACGCTCCCGCCGCTACCCGTGGGGTGACGACCCGCCCGGCCCCGAGCACGCCAACCTGGGACAGCGGCACCTCGCGCCCGCGCCGGTCGGGGCGTACCCGGCGGGCGCGTCGCCGCTCGGCGTGCACCAGCTGATCGGCGACGTCTGGGAGTGGACGTCGTCGGACTGGCACGGATATCCGGGGTTCTGCGTGTTCCCGTACGCGGAGTACTCCGAGGTGTTCTTCGGCGGCGACTACAAGGTGCTGCGCGGCGGCTCGTTCGGCACCGACGCGGCGGCCGTCCGCGGGACGTTCCGCAACTGGGACCATCCGATCCGGCGGCAGATCTTCAGCGGCTTCCGCTGCGCCCGGTCCCTCGCCTGATGTGCCGTCACCTGGCCTACCTGGGTCCGCCCGTGCCGCTGTCGTCGCTGCTCTTCGACCCGGAGCACGGGCTGGCCCACCAGGCGTGGGCGCCGCGGGACATGCGCGGCGGCGGGACGATCAACGCCGACGGCTTCGGGGTCGGCTGGTTCCCGCCCGGCTCCGATCAGCCCATCCGTTACCGGTCGGCGATGCCGATCTGGAGTGATGCGGCGCTGCCCGCGCTGGCGGCCGCGACGACGTCGGGGGCGATCCTGGCCGCGGTCCGTTCGGCGACGGCCGGCATGCCGGTGGTCGAGACCGCTGCCGCCCCTTTCCGGCACGACCGCTGGCTGTTCAGCCACAACGGCGTCGTGCGCGGCTTCCCGGGTGCGCTCGCCGGGCCGGCCGCCGCGCTGCCGGTCGAAGATCTGCTGACCCTGGACGCTCCGACCGACTCGGCGGCCTTGTTCGCGCTCGTCCGGCATCGGCTGCGCGCGGGCAAGAGCGCCGAGGACGCGATCGGCTCGCTGGTCGGCGACATCTCCGGGATCTCGCCCACCTCGCGCCTGAACCTGCTGCTCACCGACGGCGAGCGCATCGTGGCGACCACGGCCGGCCACTCGCTGTCGATCCGGGTGCTGCCCGGCTCGGTCCTGATCGCCTCCGAACCGCTCGACGACCATCCCGCCTGGCGGCCGGTGCCCGACCGGCATCTGCTGACCGCCACCGGATCCGACGTGACCATGGGAGAACTGTGACCTCGCTGGAGAAGCACCTCGACGAGCGTGACCTGGCCCGATCGCTGCGCGCCGACGTGCGCGACGGGCTCACCGCCACCCCGAAGAGGCTGCCGCCGAAGTGGTTCTACGACGCCCGGGGCAGCCGGCTCTTCGAGGACATCACCCGGCTGCCGGAGTACTACCCGACCCGGACCGAACGAGCGATCCTCGCGTCCTCAGCGGCGGAGATCGCCCGGCTCACCGACGCCAAGACCCTGGTGGAGCTCGGTTCCGGCTCGTCGGAGAAGACCCGGCTGCTGCTCGACGCGATGCTGCGCCAGGGCACGCTCGGCTCGTTCGTCCCGCTCGACGTGTCCGAATCCGCCCTGCGCGAGGCGGTCGACGCGCTGGGCGTCGCCTACCCCGGCCTGGCGATCACCGGCGTGGTCGGCGACATGACCCGCCACCTGCGGCAGCTGCCCGACGGGGACAACCGGGTGGTGGCGTTCCTGGGCGGGACGATCGGCAACCTGGTCCCGTCCGAACGCGCCGCGTTCCTCGGCGACCTGCGCTCGGCGCTGCACCCGGGGGAGTGGCTGCTGCTCGGCGCCGACCTGGTCAAGGACCCCGGGACGCTGGTGCCCGCCTACGACGACGCGGCCGGGGTGACCGCCGAGTTCAACAAGAACGTGCTGCGCGTGATCAACCGGGAGCTGCGGGCCGATTTCGATCCGTCGGCGTTCGAGCACGTCGCGGTCTGGGACCCGGAGCGGGAGTGGATCGAGATGCGGCTGCGCTCGGGGCGGGACCAGGTCGTACACGTGAAGGACCTTGATCTTGACGTGGCCTTCGCCGAGGGTGAGGAGATGCGGACCGAGATCTCCGCGAAGTTCCGCCGGGCCGGGCTGACCGCGGAACTCGCCGCGTCGGGCTTCGCCCTGCGGCACTGGTGGTCCGACCCGCAGGACTGGTTCGGCCTCGCTCTGGCCCAGGCCGAGACGATTCCGCGCGTACGGCCGTGAGCCGCCCGTGACCACCCGCGTGCCCGTGCGAACTCGCGCGAGGCCCGCCGCGGGCCGGGCTCGAACCGCGGCTCACCGTCTCCGGCTGGTCCTCATGGACGTTATGAGGCACGAATAACGTCCATGAGGACCAGCTCGAACCGTGACGCGCTGCTGGGGCTGAGCCCGGCGTGGGGTCGCGGGCTCTTACTCGTCGGGGCTGTTGTCGATGCTCGGAGCCGCGATGCCCGCCGCCTCCAGCGCGTCGAGACGGTTCTCCGCGGCGATCTTCTCCTGCTCGGCGAGCGCGGCGTACTCCGCGAGGACGGCCGGGTCGTCGGTGTCCTCGAGCCGGTCGAAGAAGCGCTGGGTGGTGCGCACGGCCTCGGCGTAGGCGGACGAGGCTTGGCGCAGCGTGATGATGGTGGTGTCGGTCATGCGTCCGGCTTACCCGTTTCCGGGCGGTGATGTCGACCGCGGGGAGGGTGACGCCGCTCGCATCATCCGTGAGGATGGAGCCATGAGGTTCGATGCGCCGCGGCAGCCCGGGTGGCGGGACCTGCGTGCCGAGTTGCGGCGCGGGCTCGCCGAGGGCCGGCTGCCGGTGCTCGGGGTGCCGGACCGCGGGGATGCCCGGTTCCAGGGGTGGGAGAGCTCGGGCGAGCTGCTGATCGCGGTGACCGTGGAGTACGGCGATCCGCAGGAGTCCTGGCTCGGCGTCGAGGCGGCGTGCTGGACGGGCACGATCCGGTCGACGCCCGATCTGCGCGAGACGTTGAAGGATCACCTGCGGATCGCCGGGATCCGGTTCGCGGACGTGACGTGGACCGAGTCCGAGGCGTCGATCACCCTGGACGGGCGGGAGCTGCCCGCCCGGGTGGTGCGCGCCGGTGACGACTGGTGGGCGGCTCGGGCGGTTCTCGATGACATCGAGGTGGGCCTCACGGCGTACCGGACAGAGATTGATCTCCGGGTTGTCACCCTGCCGGACGCGATGGTGGCGACGATGCTGAACGCGCCCCTGGTCCGGCAGCAGTGGCCGGTGCCGGAGCCGGCGGGGGAGCCGGCGGATCCCGGGGGTGAACCGCATCGCCGGCTGGTGCACTCGGTCCTGCGCAGTGCCCGGGAGACGCTCGTCTGGCTCGACGAGGGTGGTCCGTCGCCGCGCCAGCCGCAGGCCTGGCCGGAGATCTGGCGGTCGGCGATCCGTCGTCAGGCCGAGCTGTCCGGCGAGTCCGAGGCGGTCGCGGAGGTCGCGGTCCAGAGCCTGTTGTCGCACCTCACCAGCCTGCAGACGGATGCCGCCTGGTTCCGTGAGGACGAGCGGCTGCGGGAGCGGGCGATCAGCGAGACCCTGCTGTATGCGACCGGACTGTCCGAGGACGTGCCGAGTCGTCCCGCGCAGGAGGCCTGGCTGGAGCGGCAGGGCATCCGCCCGCAGACCGCCCGCCCGGAGACCGGCGACCTGTGGCGTGACGCCTGGTCGGCCTGGGCCGATCAGGTCCGCTGAATCCGCATTCCTCCGCCCGGAGGCGCCTGACGGCGCGATCGTGACCCCCGGCACGCCATGGTTGCCGTGGGCTATGCGAGTTGATACGGTTCTTTGCATAGTCATGCGGAGGTAGGTGTTCTTATGGGAGTCCGGGTAGCGGTCGCCGGGGCAAGTGGTTACGCGGGCGGGGAGTTGCTGCGCCTGCTGGCCGGCCACCCCGGGTTCGACCTGATCGCGGCGACCGCGCACAGTCAGGCCGGTCAGCACGTGACGTCCGTGCACCCTCAGCTGGCCGGGCTCGACCTGACCCTCGGCACCACCGACGCGGCCACGCTCGGTGAGGCTGACCTGGTCTTCCTGGCCCTGCCGCACGGGCAGTCGGGTGCGGTCGCGGCCCAGTTGCCGGCCGGGGTTAAGGTCGTCGACCTGGGCGCCGACTTCCGGCTGGAGAGCGCCGAGCAGTGGACGCGGTATTACGGCGGCGGCCACGCCGGCACGTGGACCTATGGGCTGCCCGAGCTGCCCGGCGCCCGGGAGGCGATCAAGGCCTCCGACCGGGTGGCCAACACGGGTTGTTATGCGGCCACGATCATCCTGGCCCTCGCCCCGCTGATCGCCTCCGGCGTGGCCGACCCGGAGGACGTGGTCGTGGTGGCCAGCTCCGGCACGTCCGGCGCGGGGCGCAACGCCAGGGTGAACCTGCTGGCCAGCGAGATCATGGGTGACCTGTCGCCCTACAAGGTGGGGGCGCACCAGCACGTCGCCGAGATCAAGCAGGCCACCGGCGCCGCGTCGCTGTCGATGACCCCGATCCTGGCGCCGATGCCGCGCGGCATCCTGGCGACGATCACGGCGAGGCGGCTCAACGGCGGCGACCCGCGCGAGGCGCTGCAGGCGGCGTATGCGCAGGAGCCGTTCATCCACGTCCTGCCCGAGGGCGTCTGGCCGCACACCGCCGCCACCGCCGGTTCCAACTCGTGCCACCTGCAAGCCACCGTCGATGTCGACTCGGGCCGCATCATCGTGGTCAGCGCGCTCGACAACCTCGGCAAGGGCGCCGCCGGCCAGGCGGTGCAGAACGCCAACATCATGGTCGGCCTGCCCGAGACGGCCGGCCTCAGCGTCTTCGGAGTGGCCCCGTGACCGTCACCCATCCCAAGGGCTTCAAGGCTTCCGGCGTCGCCGCCGGGCTCAAGACCAGTGGGAACCCCGATGTCGCCCTGGTCGTCAACGACGGCCCCGACTACACCGCCGCCGCCGTCTTCACCGGCAACCGCGTCAAGGCCGCGCCGGTGCTGTGGAGCCAGCAGGTGCTCAAGGGCGGCGTGATCCGCGCGGTCGTCCTCAACTCCGGCGGCGCGAACGCGTGCACCGGCTCGCAGGGTTTCCGCGACACGCACGCCACCGCCGAGCACACCGCGTCGGTGCTGCGCTCGGCGCGGAAGCTGATGATCGGCCCCGGTGACATCGCGGTCTGCTCGACCGGCCTGATCGGCGAGCTGCTCCCGATGGGCAAACTGCTCCCGGGCGTGAACGCCGCGGTCAAGGCCCTGTCCGCGGACGGCGGCCCGAGGGCGGCCGAGGCGATCATGACCACCGACACGGTGGCCAAGAACGCGGTCGCCCAGCGCGACGGCTGGTCGGTCGGCGGCATCGCCAAGGGCGCCGGCATGCTCGCCCCGGCCCTGGCCACCATGCTCGTGGTGATCACCACGGACGCCTCGGCGGACAACGAGACCCTCGACGCGGCGCTGCGCGCGGCCACCCGGGTCACCTTCGACCGCATCGACGCCGACGGCTGCATGTCGACGAACGACACCGTGCTGCTGCTGGCCAGCGGCGCCTCGGACCGGCAGCCCACGCTCGCCGAGCTGACCGCCGCGGTCACCGAGGTGTGCCACGACCTGGCCCAGCAGCTGATCGCCGACGCCGAGGGCGCCACCAAGCACATCGCCATCGAGGTGGCCGGCGCCGCGAGCGAGGCTGACGCGGTGCAGGTGGGCCGCTCGATCGCCGGAAACAACCTGGTGAAGACGGCGTTCTTCGGCAACGACCCGAACTGGGGCCGGATCCTCGCCGCGGTCGGCACCACGTCGGCCGCCTTCGAGCCGGACCGGATCGACGTCGCGATCAACGGCGTCTGGGTGTGCAAGAACGGCGCCGCGGCCGAGGACCGGACGAAGGTCGACCTCTCCGGGCGCGACGTCAAGGTGGTGGTCAACCTGCGCGAGGGCGAGATGAGCGCGACCATCTGGACCACGGATCTCTCGCACGCCTACGTCCACGAGAACTCGGCGTACTCCTCGTGAAAGCGCATCAGAAGGCAGAGATCCTGATCGAGGCGCTGCCCTGGCTGGAGCGTTTCCACGGCGCGACGATCGTGATCAAGTACGGCGGCAACGCCATGATCGACGCATCGCTCCAGGCCGCCTTCGCCGCGGACATGGTGTTCCTGCGTCATGTCGGGATCAAGCCGGTCGTCGTGCACGGCGGCGGCCCCCAGATCAACCGCATGCTCCAGCGGGTCGGCATCGAGTCGGAGTTCCGCGGCGGCCTGCGGGTCACCACGCCGGAGACGATGGAGATCGTCCGGATGGTGCTCACCGGCCAGGTCGGTCGCGAGCTGGTCGGCCTGATCAACCAGCACGGGCCGTACGCGGTGGGCCTCTCCGGTGAGGACGCCCGCCTGTTCACCGCGGTCCGCCGCGGCGCGACGATCGACGGCGAGGCGGTCGACCTCGGCCAGGTCGGTGACGTCGAGAAGGTGGACACGTCGGCGGTCGACGACCTGATCGCGGCCGGTCGCATCCCGGTGATCGCCACCGTCGCGCCGGACGCCGCCGGGGTGACGCACAACGTGAACGCGGACACCGCCGCCTCCGCGCTGGCAGTCGCGCTCGGCGCCCGCAAGCTCGTCGTCCTGACCGACGTGCCGGGCCTCTACACCAACTGGCCGGACACGTCGTCGCTGACCAGCGAGATCGACGCGGACGCGCTGGAGAAACTGCTGCCGTCCCTGGAGTCCGGGATGGTGCCCAAGATGGAGGCGTGCCTGCGCGCGGTGCGCGGCGGGGTCCCGTCGGCGCACGTCGTCGACGGCCGGGTCGCCCACTCGACGCTGCTCGAGGTCTTCACGGAAGAAGGAATCGGAACGATGGTGGTCCCGTCATGAGCACTTTGTCCGAACGCTGGCAGCAGAGCATGATGAACAACTACGGCACGCCGGCGATCGGCCTCGTCAAGGGCGAGGGCGCGGTGCTCACCGCCGAGGACGGCAAGCAGTACGTCGACTTCCTCGGCGGCATCGCCGTCAACGCCCTGGGCCACGCCCACCCGGCCGTCGTCGCCGCGGTCACCGCCCAGATCCAGCAGCTGGGGCACGTCTCCAACTTCTTCGTCTCCGAGCCGTCGGTCGCCCTGGCCGAGCTGCTCCTCGCGCTCGCCGGGCGGCCAGGCCGGGTGCTGTTCTGCAACTCCGGCGCCGAGGCCAACGAGGCCGCCTTCAAGATCTCCCGCCTCACCGGCCGGACCCACGTCGTGGCGACCGAGGGCGCGTTCCACGGCCGGACCATGGGGGCGCTGGCCCTGACCGGCCAGCCCGCGAAGCAGGATCCGTTCCGGCCGCTGCCGGGCGAGGTCAGCCACATCCCGTACGGCGATGTCAGCGCCCTCGAAGCGGCCGTCACCGCGGACACGGCGATGGTGATCCTCGAGCCGATCCAGGGCGAGAACGGCGTGATCGTCCCGCCCGCCGGCTACCTGAGCGCGGCCCGGGAGATCTGCACCCGCCACGGCGCCCTGCTCGTGCTCGACGAGATCCAGACCGGCATCGGGCGCACCGGCCACTGGTTCCACCACCAGGGCGAGAGCGTCGAGCCGGACCTCGTGACGCTGGCCAAGGGGCTCGGCGGTGGCCTGCCGCTCGGCGCCTGCATCGCGTTCGGCCCGGCCGCCGACCTGCTCACGCCCGGCCTGCACGGCAGCACGTTCGCCGGGAACCCGGTCTCGTGTGCGGCCGGCCTCGCGGTGGTCCGCACGATCGCCGGCGAGGGACTGCTCGACCACGTCAAGCGGATCGGCGAGCAGCTCCGGCGGGGGATCGAGGGCCTGAACCACCCGTACGTGAAGAAGGTCCGCGGCGCCGGGCTGCTCCTCGGCATCGTCCTCGACCAGCCGAACTCCGCCGACCTCGCGGCACGGCTGCGCGACGCGGGTTTCCTGGTCAACGCCGCGAAACCGGACGTCATCCGGCTCGCCCCGCCCCTGATCATCTCCTCCGGTCAGGCCGACGCCCTGATCGCTGCCCTGGACGGTATCCGGTGACTCTGCGCCACTTCCTCCGTGACGACGACCTGACCCCGCAGGAGCAGTCCGACGTCCTCGACCTGGCCGCCGAGATGAAGGCGAACCGGTTCGGCTTCACGCCGCTGGCCGGGCCGCGCTCGGTCGCGGTCTTCTTCGACAAGGCCAGCCTGCGCACCCGGCTGTCGTTCGAGGCCGGCATCGCCGAGCTGGGCGGCCAGCCGATCATCGTGGACACCCAGAACACGCACTTCGGCCGCGGCGAGAGTCTCGCCGACGCGGGCCGGGTCGTGTCACGCTACGTGAGTGCCATGGTCTACCGCACCTTCGAGGACGAGCGGCTCGCCGAGCTGGCCTCCGGGGTCGGCGTGCCGGTGATCAACGCGCTCTCCGACGGGTACCACCCGTGCCAGTTGCTCGCCGATCTGCTGACCGTCCGGGAGCGATTCGGAACCACGAAGGGCCGGATCCTGGCGTACGTCGGTGACGCCGCCAACAACATGGCCCATTCGTACCTGCTGGCCGGGGCGACCGCCGGGATGCACGTGCGGGTCTCCGGTCCCTCCGGTTTCGACCCGGACCCGGCCGTGGTCGGGCGCGCGTCGGAGATCGCGGCGTGGACCGGGGGTTCGGTCGAGGTGCTGCGCGACCCGCGGGAGGCGGCCGACGGCGCGCACGTGGTCGCCACTGACACCTGGACGTCGATGGGCCAGGAGAGTGACGGGAAGGACCGGCTCACGCCGTTCCGGCCGTACCAGATCAATGATGAGCTGCTCGCCGTCGCGTCACCGGAGGCGATCGTGCTGCACTGCCTGCCGGCGCACCGCGGCGAGGAGATCACCGACGAGGTGATGGACGGCCCGCAGAGTGTCGTCTTCGACGAGGCGGAGAACCGCCTGCACGCGCAGAAGGCCCTGCTGGCCTGGCTCGTGGCGGTCAACGCGGCATGAGCGGCGGCGGGGAGCCCGTCATCGGGCTCGGTTTCCAGGCTCGTCCCGGCGCGGAGCGAAGCGGGGCGGCGCGATGAGCTCTCCGGTCACACGCGCGGGGCGGCACGCCCGGATCGTGGAGCTGATCCGGAGCCGCACTGTGCACTCCCAGACCGAACTGGCCGACCTGCTCGCCGCCGAAGGCGTGCAGGTCACCCAGGCGACGCTCTCCCGCGACCTGGAGGAGCTGAACGCGGTCAAGGTCAGCGGCGCCTACCTGATCCCCGAGGACGGCAAACGGCCGTTGCGCGAGACCACCGGTCAGGGCCCGGCCCGGCTGATCCGGCTGCTGCGGGAACTGTTGACGGGTGTCGACTCGAGCGGCAACATCGCGGTCCTGCGCACGCCGCCCGGCGCCGCGCAGTTCCTGGCCAGCGCGTTGGACCGCTCCGGGCTCTCGGACGTGGTCGGCACCATCGCCGGCGACGACACCATCCTCGTCGTGGCCCGTGACGCCGGGCCCACGTCGGGCGCCGCCCTCGCCGCGAAGCTCGACAACTGGAGCCGGGCGGACAACAACCTGGAGGACCGATGACCATCTTCCCGCCCTCGGTGGAGACCCGGTTCCCGGATTTCGCCGATCACACCGGCAAGCTCGCCGGGCTCGGCGTGGAGTTCTTCCTCGCCTCGAACGAGACGGTCCGGCCGCAGCTCAACGAGCTCCCGTACGGCTACAAGCTGAACTGGCTCGACTTCACCGACACGTCCGAGCGCGACTGGTCGGTCCGGGAGTTCCTGAACCTGTTCAACGTGATCAACGGCATCGCGTTCGGTGACCGGGGCATCCCGATGCCGCAGTGGGTGATGGTCGACCTGATCCTGATGCCGGCCGCGGCGCTGATCGCGAGCCTGCCGCAGCAGGAGTTCGCGGCGATGGTCGAGCGGTCCACGTTCCGCTTCGACACCGACGTCAAGCAGCTGCTGCGCAAGGTGCAGGAGGACATGCGGGCCAGCGGGTACACCGGGCCGGTGCCGGTCGGCGGGTACTGCGCGGCGCCCTCGGCCGAGCCCGGCCGCTGGGTCGGCTGGTCACTGTGGTCGCTGATGCCGGCGGTCGGGCTGGGCAAGGCGGCCAAGGCGCTCGCGCTCTCGGCGTACCGGGCGCAGAAGCTCGACGGCGTCACCCAGTACGACAACAGCGCGCTGAAGGTCCACACCGAGTTCGGCGCGCTGAAGGTCCTGGTCGCGACCGTCCCGTTCCACACCTCGCCGGGCTCGTTCGTCTACCAGTCCGACCTCACCCTGCCCGCCGGCGCGGTGCTTCCCGAGCCTTCGTTCCTGCTCGACCCGTTCGACTACGAACGGCAGCAGACGATGCAGAAGGCCATTGAGGCGGGGGACTGTGAGTTCTATGTCCTGCCGCCCGGCCACGTCCGCCAGGACGGGAAGACGTACGTGCCGATTCTCCAGAAGGAACTGTCCCGATGACCAAGCGCAAGATCGTTCTCGCCTTCTCCGGTGGGCTGGACACCTCGTACGCCCTCGTGGACTTCCGCGAGAAGGGCTGGGACGTGGTGACCGCCAACATCGACACCGGTGGCCTGCACAGCGGTGAGGCCGAGGTCGTGTCCGCCCGCGCCGAGGAGCTGGGCGCCGTCGAGCACCACGTCGTCGACGCGCGTTCCGAGCTGTACGACCGCGTAGTCACGTACGCGATCAAGGCGAACTACCTGCGCAACGGTGCCTACCCGTCGTGTGTCGGCGCCGAGCGGCTGATCCAGGCCGAGAAGGTCGTCGAGGTCGCCCTACAGGTCGGGGCGGACGCGGTCGCGCACGGCTCGACCGGCGCCGGCGCCGACCACGTCCGCTACGACGCGGTGATCCGGGCGCTCGCGCCGCATTTGGAGATCATCACGCCGGTACGCGACGAGCGCCTGGTCCGCGAGGAGGAGGCCGAGTTCTTGCGCAGCCGGGGCTTCGCGGTCAGCGAGAAGGTCAAGAAGTACTCGATCAACGAGGGGCTCATCGGCACCTCGATCGGCGGCGAGGAGACGTACGGGAGCTGGGACTATCTCCCCGAGGACGCCTGGACCTACACCAGGTCGATCGCCGACGCCCCCGACCAGGGTGTCGAGCTGCACCTGACCTTCGAGAAGGGCGAGGTCGTCACGGCCACCTACGCCGGTGGCGACTCGCTGGTCGAGGCGGACGCGCCGAACTACGCGATCCTGCAGGCGCTCAACGTCCTCGGCGGCGAGCACGGCGTCGGCCGCGGCATCCACATGGGCTCCACCATGGTCGGCAACCTGGCCCGCGTCGGCTTCGAGGCGCCCGGCATGCTGATCCTCATCGCCGCCCACCGTGAGCTGGAGAAACTCGTCCTCTCCAACCGTCAGCAGGCGACCAAGGCGACGCTCGGCAACACCTACGGCGACCTGCTCCACGAGGCCGTCTACTTCGACCCGATCATGGACGACTTCCGCGCGTTCCTGGACTCCAGCCAGACCCGCGTCACCGGCACCGTCCGGGTGCTGCTGCACAAGGGCACCATCGTGCTGCTGGGCAGCAAGAGCCCGTACAGCCTGCTGGACGCCGCCACCCGCGCCGGCATCGTCTACGGCCACGGCTCGTCGGCCTGGACCGGCGAGCAGGCCCGGGCGTTCGCCCACATGTACGCCATGCCCGGCAGCATCGCCCGCCTCGCCGCCCACCCCGCCGAGTAGCCCGCCGCCAGCTCCTCGCCGCCGGGCGTTCCGAGCCCGCACAACAGCCATCAGCGCCAGCCCGACGTCAGCGGCTGGCGCTGATGGCTGTTTCAGTCCCACGTTCCAACCGTGAGCACCAGCCGACCGCCCGCAGCTGGCCCTCACGGTCGTTTCGCGGTGCAGTTACGACCGTGAGTGCCAGCTGGGCGGTCGCGGCTGGTGCTCACGGTTGTTTCGCGGCTCGGATACGACCGTAGGCGCCAGCCGGTTGCGCGCTCACCGGCGTACCGCTGGAGCAGGCTAGCCATCCGCCCGCCTCGACCGGCGGCAGCAACAGCGACCAGCGCGGGGGCCGCCTGGCAAGCCGCCGCAACCATCGAGCCACCGCGACTGGCGGCAGCAACAGGGACCAGCGCGGGGGCCCGCCTGGCAAGCAACAAACATCGACGTCCACAGTTGACACTTCTAGCACCTGCCAATAATCTTTTGCACGTGCCGAGAGCAGTTATGCAGACGGACGATCTGACCGGTGACGACCTGGTAGGGGTGCTGGCCACCCTCGCCAACCCACATCGGATGCGGGTCCTGGCCGCCCTGGCCGGCGGCCGCAACTACGTCAGTCAGCTGGCCCGCGAGCTCGGCATCAGCAGAGCCTTGTTGCAGGTGCACCTCAAGCGGCTGGAGAAGGCCGGGCTGGTCTCGGCCACGCTCGAGCTCTCCGAGGACGGCAAGGCGATGAAGTTCTACGAGGTGACGCCGTTCGAGCTGCACCTGACCCCACAAGCGCTGGCCGCCGCGGCCCTGACACTGACCGATCCGAACGACGTCGAAAAGGACTAGCAGAATGCCCAGTTACCTTGTCGAAGAAATGGCGCTCCTCCTGGTGGTCGGCGCCATCACGGTGGTGGTGATCTGGCAGTTCGGGGCGAGCCGCCGCGCCAAGGCCGCGATGGCGCGCGACACCGAGCTCCGGCAGATCGCCGAGCGGGCCGTCGCGACCCAGGAGGAGACAGCGGGCCGCCTGGCCCAGGTCACGAACCAGCTCGCCGAGATGGACGTGCGGGTCGCCACCGTGGAGCGCATCCTCAAGGACGCCGAGTGAGCCTCACCCTGGTGGCTCGGGCCCGGCCCGGTCCGACCGGCACGGCGCTGCTGCTCGCGCCGGTCGGCGTCCTCGCCGGCTGGGCGATCATGCGGCTGGGCGGGAGCCGCAGCGCCGGCGCCGGCTGGGTCGCGGCACATGCGGTGTGGATCGTCGGGTGGGGACTGTTCGGCCTGATCATCACCGAGTTGTGGCGCCGGGCCGGAGGGTCCCGCCCGGCTGGAGGGTCACCCCGGGCGGAAGGGTCGCGCCCGGCTGGAGGGTCACCCCGGGCTGGAGAGTCGTCGGCTCCGACAGCTCCAGCCCGGCATAACCCAGCCGGCCGGGCTGGAGGGTCGGGCCGGGCCGCCGTGGCCGCGACCGCGGGCGCTGTCGTCGCGGCCGCCGGGCTGCTGGCCGTTCTCGGTCAAATGGTCGTGGACATCGTCGTCGGGGTCGCCGCGCCAGACCGGGCCCGGATGAACGAGCTGTTCGAGCAGGCGTTCCGGATTCCCGGCGTGCACCCCGTGCTGTACGGCTTCGGGCCGCTCCTGCTGATCGCCGGTCTGGTCGCGCTCTTCGTCCAGCTGGCCGTCCTGCACCGGGTCCGGCCCGGCACCACGGTTCTCGCCGTGCTGGGGTTGCTGCTGATCTCCGCGGACACCACCGTCGGCCCGGTCGCGCGACTGGTCGTCATGCCCGCCGGCCTGCTCTGCCTGTGGCTGTCCTTCAGCGCGCTGGTGGACGCAGACACTGCCGGCCGTGGACGGGAGCGGGCCCCGGCGTGACGAACGCCGAGGCCCACCGGACGAGCGGACGTCAGCGCGGAACGGCCTTCTCGACCGCCCACTGCCGCCAGGTGTCCAGCTTGTGCTGCACGGTGGCGAGCTGATCGCGGACCGGGCCCGGGCCGGTCGAGCCCGGCGTCGTGCGGGCCGCCAGCGCGGACGAGACGGAGAGGACCTCGCGCACCGACGGGTCGAGGTGGTCGCTGACCGTCGTCAGGTCGTCGTCGGTCAGATCCTCCAGCTCGCACTCGCGCGCCGAGCAGAGGGCGACCAGCTTGCCGGTGATCTCGTGGGCGTCGCGGAACGGCACCCCCCGGCGGACCAGCCAGTCGGCGACCTCGGTGGCCAGGGAGAAGCCGACCGGGGCGGCGGCCGCGAGGCGGTCCACCCGGACGGTCATCGTGGAGATCATGCCGGCCAGCGCCGGAAGCAGCAGCTCCAGGGTGTCGACCGCGTCGAAGGCCGGCTCCTTGTCCTCCTGCATGTCCCGGTCATACGTCAACGGGAGGCCCTTGAGCATGGTCAGCACGGCCACCAGGCCACCGATGAGCCGCCCGCTCTTGCCCCGGGCCAGCTCGGCGATGTCCGCGTTCTTCTTCTGCGGCATGATCGACGAACCGGTGGCGAACGCGTCGTCGAGCTCGACCCAGCCGAACTCGGTGGAGGTCCAGAGCACCACCTCCTCGCCGAGGCGGGACAGGTGGACGCCGATCAGGGCGGTGGTGAAGAGGAACTCGGCGACGAAGTCACGGTCGGCGACGGCGTCCATCGAGTTCGCCGCGGGGGCGGAGAAGCCCAGTTCCTTGGCGACGGCGGCCGGGTCGAGGGGGAGCGACGAGCCGGCCAGCGCGCCGGAGCCGAGCGGGCTGATCGCGGTGCGCACGTCCCAGTCCCGCAGGCGCTCCAGGTCGCGCAGCAGCGGCTGCACGTGCGCCAGCAGCCAGTGGCCGAAACTGACCGGCTGGGCGTGCTGCACGTGGGTCATGCCGGGCGCCGGGGTGTCGACGTTGCGGGCCGCCTGCTCGGTGAGCGCGTCGGCCAGCTCGATCAGCGCAACGGCCACGCCGCGGGCGTGATCGCGCAGGTAGAGCCGCAGGTCGGTGGCGACCTGGTCGTTGCGGGACCGGCCGGCGCGCAGCTTGCCGCCGAGAGTGCCGAGACGCTCCAGCAGGCCGCGCTCCAGGGCGGTGTGGACGTCCTCGTCCTCGATCGTCGGGCGGAACTCGCCGGTCGCGCACGCCTGCTCCAGGTCGTCGAGCGCGGCCAGCATCCTGCCCAGCTCCTCCGCGTCGAGCAGGCCCGCGTTGGCCAGCACGCGGGCGTGGGCCCGGGAGGCGAGCAGGTCATACGGCGCCAGCCGCCAGTCGAACTGGACGCTGACGCTCAGCCGGGCCAGGGCTTCCGCCGGCCCACCGGCGAAACGGGCACCCCAGAGCCGGGTCGGCTCGTCACTCTCCGGCACACCTACTCCTCGTTCGTTCGCTTCGCGCGGGCCCCAAGACCCTATCGCCGCGGCGATGCCACCGCGGGGCCCGGGCCGGGACCGTACGCATAATAATTCTTCGTCTCTGATAATATTACATCATGGCTGATCTCGATCTCACCGGCGACGTGGTCGCCCTCACCCGCGTCCTCTGCGACATCCCCTCGGTCAGCGGCGACGAGAAGCAGCTCGCCGACGCTGTCGAGAGCGCGCTGCGCGGCTTCGCCCACCTGGAGGTGCTGCGCGACGGTGACGCCGTGGTCGCCCGGACGACGCTGGGCCGCCCGACCCGCGTGGTGCTCGCCGGTCACCTCGACACCGTGCCCATCGCGAACAACCTGCCGGTCGTCGAGGACGGTGAGCTCCTGCGCGGCCGCGGCACCGTCGACATGAAGGCCGGCGTCGCCGTCATGCTCCAGCTTGCCGCTGTCCTGACCGCGCCGCGCTACGACGTCACCTATGTCTTCTACGACCACGAGGAGGTCGCCGCCGCGCTGAACGGGCTGGGCCGTCTCGTCCGCCATCATCCGGAGTGGCTGGCCGGCGACTTCGCGATCCTCGGCGAGCCGTCCGACGGCACCGTCGAGGGCGGCTGCCAGGGCACCATGCGCGTCAAGATCACCGTGCCGGGCGTGGCCGCGCACGCCGCCCGCTCGTGGCGTGGCAGCAACGCGATCCACTCGGCCGGTGGGGTCCTCGACATCCTGCGGGCCTACGAGCCGCGGCAGCCGATCGTCGACGGTCTGCAGTACCACGAGGGGCTCAACGCGGTGAAGATCGAGGGCGGGATCGCCGGCAACGTCATCCCGGACCTGTGCACCATCTTCGTGAACTACCGTTTCGCGCCGGATCGGGACACCGACGCCGCCGAGGCCCACCTCCGCGAGGTCTTCGCCGGGTTCGAGCTGGAGGTCACCGACCGGGCCCCGGGCGCGCGTCCCGGCCTCGACCAGCCGGCCGCCAAGGAGTTCGTCGAGCTCGTCGGCCGCGAGCCGCAGGCCAAGCTGGGCTGGACGGATGTGTCCCGCTTCGCGACGCTGGGCGTCCCCGCCGTCAACTACGGGCCCGGCGACCCGCTGCTCGCCCACACGGACGGCGAGTTCGTCCCGGTTCCGGAGATTCGCACGGCCCTGCACAATCTGACAACCTGGCTGAGCTGACCTTTCCCCTCACGGTCCGCCCTGCTCGCGGCCGCGATTGCTCCGGTACGGCGGTGGTGCGCGCCGAGTAGGTTGACGACGTGACCGAAGCAGACGCGAGCTGGGCGGACCGCATCGTCGCCGAGTTCGGCGACGGTCACCCCGTGGAAGCGATCGCGGCGCGGTACGGCCTGACCGTGGCGCAGGTGTATGCGGTGGTCCAGGGCGAGGTGGGCCCCGCCGCCCCGGCGCAGTATCCGCCGGCCGCGCCCCACTACGCGCCACCGGGTTACTACGCGCCGCCGGTCTATCCGCCACAGCCGCCGCCCGGTTACCCGCCACAGCCCCCTCCGGCCGGGTACCCGCAACAGCCGCCTCCTGGTTACCCGCCCCAGCCCCCGCCGGCCGGTCAGCCCGCGCAGGTCTATCAGCCGGCTCAGCCCTACACCGCGCAGCCGCCGCCCGCCTTTCCGTGCGAGGACGCCGTCGTCGCCGAGTATGCGGACGGTCACGACGTGAACGCGATCGCCTACCGCTACGGCCTCACCGCCGACCAGGTCTACTGGGTGGTCCAGCGGGCTCTGCACGACGACCGGCAGCCGCCGGACCCGGCCGGGTGACGCGCCGGACGCGCGGCCCGATGCCGGTCAGGATCTCGTGCGGGATCGTCTCCGCCCAGCGCGCCCACTCGGCCACCGTGGGCTCCCCGCCGGTTCCCGGCCCGAACAGCACCACCCGGTCCCCGGCGCGCACCGGCAGGTCCCCGGCGTCCACGACGACCTGGTCCATGGCGATCCGCCCGACGATCGGGCATCGCCGGCCGTGCACGGCGACCTCGGCACGCCCGGCCACCCGCCGGGGCACGCCGTCCGCGTATCCGACCGGCACCAGCGCGAGCGTGGTCTCACGGCCGACGACATGGTCGTGACCGTAGGAGACCCCGGCGCCCGGGCCGACCCGCTTCGTGAGGATGACAGTGGATTCCCAGGTCATCGCGGGCCGCAGCCCGAACGTGCGCCCGGGCACCGGCTCGACGCCGTAGAGGGCGATCCCCGCCCGGACGAGATCGAAGCGCGCTTGCGGCACCTGGAGCGCGGCCGCGGAGTTGGCCAGGTGAACCAGTGGCCGGTCGAAGCCCGCCGCGGCGGCCTGGGCGCGGGCGTGACCGAAGGCGATCAGTTGACGGGCCAGCCCGGGGTCGGCCGGGTCCTCGGCGGTCGCGAGGTGGGACCAGACCCCGCGTACCGTGATCGATCCTTCGGCCTGAAGCTTGCCGGCGACCGTGAGCAGATGTGGCCACTCGGCGGCGGTGGCGCCGCCGCGGGAGAGCCCGGTGTCCGCCTTGAGGTGCACGACCGCCGGCCGGCCACGGCGTCGCGCGGCGCGGGCCACGGCTTCCAGCGCGAGCGTCGAGCTGACCGAGAGATCGACGTCGGCGTCGGGGGGTACGTCGTCCGGCCCGTACAACCACATGAGGATCGGCGCCCGGATCCCGGCGGCCCGCAGCTCCCGCGCCTCGGCCCAGGACGTCACGCCCAGCCAGGACGCGCCGCCGGCCAGTGCCGCGCGGGCCACCTCGACACTGCCGTGACCGAATCCGTTCGCCTTGACCACGGCCATCACGCCGGCGCCCGCGGCGGCTCGCAGCAGCAGTGCGGTGTTGTGCTCGATCGCGTTCAGGTCGATGACCGCGCGGGTCATCGAGCGGTGCTCAGCAGGTGGTCGAGCAGTTCCGGGTACGGCATCCCGGCCGCCCGCCAGATCCGCGGGAACTGGGACAGCTCGGTCAGCCCGGGCAGCGTGTTGACCTCGTTCAGCACCACTCCGCCCGCGGTCAGGAAGAAGTCGGCGCGCAGGAGCCCGGCACAGCCCAGCGCCGTGAACACCCGCCGCGCCGCGTCCTCGAGTTGCCCCCGCTGAACCTGATCGAGATCGGCCGGGATGACGAACTCGGCGGCGCCCGGCGTGTACTTGGCGTCGAAGTCGAAGAACGACGCCCCGTGACGAATCTCCAGCGCCGGCCCGACGTCGAGCGTCCCGTCCGTGCGTTGCAGCACCGCGAGGTCCACCTCCCGGCCGTCGACCGCGGCTTCCACCAGGACTTTCGTGTCGTGCTTACGGGCCAGCACGAGGGCCTGCTCGAGGTCGGCCCAGTCGTCGACGCGGGAGACCCCGACGCTGGAGCCACCACGGGCCGGTTTGACGAAGACCGGCAGCCCGAGCCGTTCCCGATCCGGATCGGTCACGTCGTCGTCCCCGTCGCGCAGCACGACGCCGGGGGCCACCGCGACGCCCTCGGCCGCCACGATCGTTTTCGTGAACTGCTTGTCCATGCCGGTCGCGCTGGCGAGCACACCACTGCCGACGTACCGGATGCCGGCCGTCTCCAGCAGACCCTGCACCGTGCCGTCCTCGCCGAACGGCCCGTGCAGCACCGGAAACGCGACGTCGGCCGTGCGCAGCGCGCCGAGGGCGGCGATCATGCTGGTCAGCGGTGAGGTGGAGCCGGCCGGGAAGACCGCGGACGTGCCGGTGTCCGTGCCGATCTGCCAGACCCCGTCGCGGGCGATCCGGATCGGCAGCACCTCGTACCGGCCGCGATCGAGGAACCGCAACACCGACGCGGCGGACCCGCAGGAGATGTCATGCTCCGCGCTGCGCCCGCCGAAGATCACCGCGACTCGGGTCCTGCCCGCAGATCTGTGCATGCCGGTCATCCTGTGGATCAGGTTGTCCGCTCCGCGTCAGCGTCGCCCTTATGGCTCGCTTATCAACACCCGGGACGCGCAGTGGCGCGGGTCACATCAACAATCCGTGAACAGTGCTGCCCACGGCTCGTTCGCCCTGCGCCGCGTTGCAAGCGGAGCGCATGTCCTTGCGGTGGATGACCGGAAACGTCGTACATCCCGGGGCTGTTTCCGGCGGGAAGGGGCGCGGGCTGCGATGATGGTGGTCGCGTGAAGGAGTCCAAGAACACGCTCTCCCGCGCGTCCGTCATGTTGATCACGCATTTCGCGCAAGAACTTGCAGCAAGTTTCTTCCAAAGACGACGCAGGGCGGCCGAGTGCCGACGGTCGGCATGTCGCGCAGGAGGCGGGTGAGGGCGACCCGCCGCCGGCCGGATCGGCGGGGCTCAGGCTGCGGAGATGTCGGCGGTCAGGGCCCGCCGGGCCGGCGCCATCGCCGTCGAGTTGCGCACCACCAGCTCGGGCCGGAAAAGGTACTCCGACCTGGGCGAACCGTGCCCGTTGATGTCGTCGACCAGCGAGCGGACCGCCGCCACCGCCATGGCCGCCACCGGCTGGCGCAGGGTGGTCAGGGGCGGGTCGGTGAACGCCATCAGCGGCGAGTCGTCGAACCCGATGATCGAGACCTCGCCGGGCACGTCCATCCCGCGCCGGCGGGCGGCCCGGATCGCGCCGAGCGCCATCAGGTCGGAGCCGCAGATGATGCCGGTGACGCCCTTGGTCAGCAGTCGCTCGGCCGCGACCTCACCACCCTCGACGCCGAAGAGGGTCAGCTCGACCAGGTCGTCCGCCTCGGAGGAGAGGATGCCGAGCTCGCGCTGCATGGCGGCGCGGTACCCGGCGAGCTTGCGCTGGACGGGGCTGAACCGGTGCGGCCCGGAGATCATGCCGATGTGGCGGTGGCCGAGGGAGGCGAGGTGGCGGACGGCGAGGTCGCCGGCCATCTGCTCGTCGCAGGAGACGAACGGGGCGGCGATGCCGTCGGTGTGCCCGTTGACCAGCACGATCGGCAGGGGCCGCTCGATCAGCCGGTGGTAGCGCTCGACGTCCATGGTGGTGTCGGCGTGCAGGCCGGAGACGAAGACGATGCCGGAGACCTGCCGGTCGAGCAGCATCTCCACGTACTCGTCCTCGGTGACGCCGCCGGGGGACTGGGTGCAGAGCACCGGCGTGTAGCCCTGCTGGGCCAGCGTCGACTCGATGACCTGCGCGAACGCCGGGAAGATCGGGTTGTCCAGCTCGGGCACGACCAGGCCGACCAGGCCGGCGCTGCGTTTGCGCAGCCGCTCGGGGCGCTCGTAGCCGAGCACGTCGAGAGCGGTGAGGACCGCCTGCCGGGTTTCGGCGGAGACGCCGGGACGGTCGTTGATGACGCGAGAGACCGTCGCCTCGCTGACCTGGGCTTGACGGGCGATGTCCGCCATCCGTGCACGCATGGTGCCACTGTAGTGCCGCGCCGTTTCCGGTCAGCGCTCTGCAAGCTCTTCCATTGACTGCAAGAGCTTGCTAACGTCCCCGCAACAAGGACGTCACCTTACCCATCCTGTGGGCGCTGAGCTGTCTTCGCGCCCAGGTCATCCCTTTTGTAGCGCTGAATCCGTATAAGAACGGGAGCTTCACCATGCGCATCCGCACCGCCGGAGTGATCGCGGCCAGCCTGCTCTGCCTGGTCGGCGCCGCCGCTTGTGGCGACAGCACAGAGACGCCCAGCAGCACCCCGTCCGCCGACAAGGCCGGCGGCGAGCTGGTGATCTGGGCCGACGACAAGCGTTCGGCCGCCCTCAAGCCGTTCGCCGACAAGTTCGGCCAGGAGAACGGCGTCACCGTCAAGATCCAGGCGATCTCGAAGGACCAGCAGACCACCTTCCTCACCGCCTCCCAGCAGGGCAGCGGCCCGGACGTGATGGTCGGCGCGCACGACTGGATCGGCAACCTGGTGCAGAACGGCGCCATCGACCCGGTCCAGCTGACCGACGCGCAGAAGACCGGCCTGCAGGCGGGCGCGCTCAAGGCGGTCACCTTCAACGGCCAGACGTACGGCGTGCCCTACGCGACCGAGAACCTCGGCCTGATCCGCAACACCGAGCTGGCCCCGGCCGCCCCGGCCACCATGGAGGACCTGGTCGCGCAGGGCAAGAAGCTGGTGGCGGCGAAGAAAGCCTCCGAGATCCTCTGCCTGCAGTCCGGCCCGACCGGGGACGCCTACCACGCGTACCCGCTCTACGCCTCGGCCGGCGGTTACCTGTTCGGCACCACCTCCAGCGGCGACTACGACGCCAAGGACCTCGGGGTCGGCAAGCCGGGCTCGGTCGCCGCGTTCGAGAAGCTGCGGTCGCTGGGGGAGAAGGGTGACGGCGCCCTGAAGCGCTCGATCACCCCGGACAACGCGGTCGCCACGTTCACCGGCAAGAAGTGCGCGTTCCTGGTCTCCGGCCCGTGGGCGACCGCGGACGCCAAGAAGGCCGGCATCGCGTACGACATCAGCGCCGTCCCGCCGTTCGCCGGCGGCAAGGAGGCCACCCCGTTCCTCGGCGTGCAGACCTTCTACGTCGCGGCGAAGGGCAAGAGCAAGGCGCTCGCCCAGGAGTTCGTCACCAACTACGTGACCACCCCTGAGCTGGCCGTCGCGCTCTACCAGGCGGACCCGCGCCCGCCGGCGCTGACCACCGCGCTCGACCAGGTCAAGGCGACCGACCCGGACGTGGCGAAGTGGGCCGACGCCGGGAAGAACGCCCTTCCGCTGCCGGCGATCCCCGAGATGGCCGCCATCTGGGAGCCGTTCGGCAAGGCCGAGGCCGCCGTCATCGGTGGCGCCGACGCCAAGGCCACTGTCGACGCCGCGGCCAAGACCATCTCGGCCGCGATCACCAAGTAATGACGACGCTGCTCGAGGGGCCCGCCACGCGGGCCCTTCCCGCCCCCGACGAGAAGAGTGCCTCGGCCCTGGGCCAGGGCATCAAGATCGTCCTGCTCGGCCTTGTCGTCGCGATCGCCGTCTGGGCCGCGTTCCCGCTGGTGCAGGCCGAGTACTGGGCCGGTCTGGGCCTGCTGGTGGCGGCCACGGCCGGGTTGCTCTACCTGTACCTCACGCCGCGGCACGTCCCGGCGAAGTACCTGGTCCCGGGCACGATCTTCCTGGTCGTGTTCCAGATCTTCCCGGTGCTCTACACGGCGAGCACCGCGTTCACCAACTTCGGGGACGGTCACCGGGGCAGCAAGGCCGAAGCGATCACCGCCATCCAGACCGCTTCGGTGACCCGGGTGCCCGGCTCCACCGAGTACCAGCTCAAGATCATCACCAAGGGTGACGCGCTGGCGTTCCTGATCACCGATCCGAAGTCCGGCCAGGTGTCGATCGGTGACGCGACCGGGCTGAAGCCGGTCGGCGAGAACCCGCCGACGGGCTGGACGGTGCTCACCGCCGGGCAGGCGAGCGCCCGGAGCAGGGAGATCACCGACTTCGCGGTGCCGACCAGCACGGGCGCCATCCGGTCGTCGGGGCTTTCCCGCGCGTACGAGGGAAAGGCTGTTCGTGCCTTTGATCCTGCCTCGGACAGCATCAGGGACACGGCCACCGGCAAGGTGTGGAAGGCCGACGACGCGATCGGCGCGTTCGTCGCCGAGGACGGTGACCGGCTCGCGCAGGGCTGGAAGGTCGGCGTCGGGCTGGCCAACTTCACCCGGGTGATCACCGACGACACCATCGCGTCGTCGTTCCTGGGCACGCTGATCTGGGACTTCGTGTTCGCGATCGGCTCGACCGGCGGCACGTTCCTGCTCGGCATGTGCTGCGCGATCGCGCTGCAGTCGACCCGGATGCGGTTCCGCGGGCTGTACCGGATCCTGATGGTCCTGCCCTACGCCATGCCGTCGTTCGCGATGCTGCTCGTCTGGCGGGACATGTTCAACACCGACTTCGGCCTGATCAACAACGTGCTCGGCATCCACGTCGACTGGCTGGGGACACCGATCACCGCGCAGCTGGCGGTGCTGCTGGTCCAGCTCTGGCTCGGCTATCCGTACATGTTCCTGGTGACCACCGGGGCGCTGCAGGCGATCCCGGCCGAGCTGACCGACGCCACCAAGGTCGACGGCGCCGGCCCGTTCCAGGCGTTCCGGGCGATCAAGCTGCCGCTGCTGCTGGTCGCGCTGACGCCGCTGCTGATCTCGTCGTTCGCGTTCAACTTCAACAACTTCAACGCGATCTACCTGACCACCGAGGGTGGCCCGTTCCCGGCCGACAACCCGAACGCGGGCGCCACCGACCTGCTGATCACCTACACGTACCGGCTGGCCTTCGGTGGTTCCGGCGCCCAGTACGGCTTCGCCGCCGCCATCTCGATCTTCATCTTCCTGATCGTGGCCGTGGTCTCCACGGTGAGCTTCCGCCGCACCCGCGCGCAGGAGGAGGTGTATTCATGAAGTGGTTTCGTGACACCGGGTGGCGTCATCTGGTCGCCGTGCTGGCGGTGATCTTCTCGCTCGGGCCGATCCTGTTCGTGCTGTCGGCGGCGCTGAACCCGCTGGGCACGCTGTCGTCGAGCACCCTGGTCCCGAGCGGGGCGTCGCTGGACAACTTCACCCGGCTGCTCTCCGGCACGAGCTTCCCGCACTGGTTCCTCAACTCGGTGATGATCGCCGGGCTGGCCAGCCTGACGTCGATCTTCCTCTCCGCGCTCGCGGCGTTCGCGTTCAGCCGGCGGCGGTTCACGGGACGCCGTACGGGATTGCTGTTCCTGTTGTTGATCCAGATGTTCCCGCAGTTCCTGGCCGTCGTCGCGCTGTTCCTGATCTTCTCCGAGATCACCGACCTGTGGCCCGGGATCGGCTTCAACACCTGGTGGGGCATGATCCTGCTCTACCTCGGCGGCGCGCTGGGCGTGAACACCTGGCTGATGAAGGGCTTCTTCGACACCGTGCCGAAGGAGCTCGACGAGTCGGCCACCGTGGACGGCGCCTCGCACACCGGGATCTTCTTCAGGATCCTGCTGCCACTGGTCTCGCCGATCATCGCGGTCGCCGGGCTGCTCGCGTTCATCGGCACGATCAACGAGTTCCTGCTGGCCAACCTGTTCCTGCGGGACGGCGCCTCGAAGACCCTCGCGGTCGGCCTCTACGGCCTGGTGCAGGGCTCGGACCGGAACACCAACTTCGGGATGTTCTGCGCCGGCACGCTGCTCACCGCGATCCCGACCGTCGGCGTCTTCCTGTATCTGCAGCGCTACATCGTGGAGGGCCTGAGCGCCGGCGCGGTGAAAGGATGAGCCCGCACCGATTGATGTATCGACATGGAAGAACTCCCGATCGGAAGGGTGCATAGTGGCATCGAGTCCATCGCGGTGGGGAACCGCGCTGCTCAGCCTTCTCCTCCCACTTCTCGTGGTCCCGGCGGGCGAGGCGACCGCGGCTCCCGCGGAGCCCAGCGCGTCGGTCATCGCCAACTGGGGCTCCGACCGGCCCGCGACCAGCGAGCAGTACTACTTCGTCCTGCCGGACCGGTTCGCCGACGGTGACCGGGCCAACAACCGGGGCGGGCTCGCCGGCGACCGGCTCGCGACCGGCTACGACCCTGCTGACAAGGGCTTCTACCACGGCGGTGACCTCAAGGGTGTGATCGACAAGCTCGACTACATCCAGGGGCTGGGGACGACCGCGATCTGGCTCGCGCCGGTCTTCAAGAACCGTCCGGTGCAGGGCAGCGGCAACGACATCTCAGCCGGTTACCACGGGTACTGGATCACCGACTTCACGCAGGTGGACCCGCACTTCGGGACCAATGCCGACCTGAAGAGGCTGGTCACGCTCGCGCACCGGCGGGGCATGAAGATCTTCCTGGACATCATCGTCAATCACACGGCTGACGTGATCAAGTACCAGGAGAACAAGTACTCGTACGTCGACAAGACGACCTCGCCGTACACGGACACCGAGGGCCAGCCGTTCGAGGACCGGAACTACGCCTCCTCGGGCCGATTCCCGCACACCGATGTCACCAGCTACCCCTATACGCCGATCTTCGCGAACAAATCGGACGCCACGGCGAAGGTCCCGGCCTGGCTGAACGACGTGAACATGTACCACAACCGCGGCGACTCCACGTTCTCCGGCGAGAACAGCGAGTACGGCGACTTCTACGGCCTCGACGACCTGTGGACCGAACGTCCCGAGGTGGTCCGGGGGATGACGAAGATCTACGCCGACTGGATCGGCTCGACAGGCATCGACGGCTACCGCCTCGACACGGTCAAGCACACCGACCTGGACTTCTGGCCGCAGTTCTCGCAGGGCATCCAGAAGGCCGCGAAGAAGGCCGGCAAGGACGACTTCTTCATGTTCGGCGAGGTCTACAGCGCCGATCAGGAGATCGAGTCCACCTACGTACGGCAGGGTGAGCTCCCCGCCACGCTGGACTTCTCGTTCCAGGCGGCGGCGCAGGCGTTCGTCGCCGGCGCCGGCACCGCGACAGCGCTGTCGGACGTCTACGCCAAGGACGACCTCTACACCACCGCGACGACCGGTGCCGATCGGCTGCCGACGTTCCTCGGCAACCACGACATGGGCCGGATCGGCTCGTTCATCGCGAGCACCGCGACCGCCGACACCCAGCTCCAGCGCGACCGACTGGCACACGAGCTGATGTTCCTGACCCGCGGGCAGCCGGTCGTCTACTCCGGCGACGAGCAGGGCTTCACCGGGCCGGGCGGCGACAAGGACGCCCGTCAGGACATGTTCGCCAGCAAGTCCGCGGACTACCTGGACGACGACCTGATCGGCACCGACCGCACGCACGCGGTGGACAACTACGACACCTCGCACCCGCTCTACCGGACGATCGCGTCGCTCGCGAAGCTCCGCAAGGCGAACCCGGCCCTGGTCAGTGGCGTACAGACGACCCGCTACGCGTCCGGGAGCGTCTTCGCGGTCTCGCGCACCGACACGTCGAAGCGGGCCGAGTACGTGGTCGCGGCCAACAACGCCACCACCGCCCGGACGGTCAGCTTCGCGACCTCGTCGCCGGGCGCCACCTTCACCGGCCTCTACGGCGCGTCGTCGCCGGTGACCGCCGGGGCCGACGGCCGGATCACGATCACCGTGCCCGCCCTCGGCACGCTCGTCCTCCGCGCCGGCACCCCGGTGGAGAAAAGCGCCGCCGCGCCGACCGTGAGCCTCAAGCCCGCCGCCGGCACCCCGGTCGCGACCCGCACCGAGCTCACCGCGGAGACCACCGGCGACCCGCTCGCCACGGTGACCTTCGCGGCGCAGGCCGGCAACGGCCCGTGGAAGCTGCTCGGCACCGCGGACAAGGCGCCGTACCGGATCTACCACGACCTCGACGGTCTGGCCGGCGGCACGCCCGTGCGGTACAAAGCGGTGGTGCGCGACAGCAAGGGGCGCCTCGCCTCCTCGGCCACGACCATCACGGTGGGTACGGCGGCAGCACCCTCGACCGTCGACTACGCGATCGTGCACTACCAGCGCCCGGCCGGCGGCTACGACGACTACGGCCTCTACACCTGGGGCGACGTGGACCCGTCGATGTCCACCACGTGGCCCGCCGGTCAGCCCTTCGCGGGCGAGGACGCGTACGGCCGCTTCGCGTACGTCAAGCTCGCCCCGAACGCCAAGAGCGTCGGGTTCGTCGTGGTGAGCAAGGACGGCGTGAAGGACACCGACGCCGACCGTGCACTGGATCCGGCGAAGAACCCGGAGGTGTGGCTCAAGCAGGGCGACCCCGCCGTCTACACGACCCCGCCGGCAGTGGAACAGGACCGATCGAAAGCGGTCATCCACTGGCGTAAGGCGGACGGGAACTACGACGGCTGGGGCCTGCACGTCTGGGACGGCGCGGCGACCGGCACGGACTGGGGCAGCCCGCTGAAGCCGGCGCGGATCGACTCGTACGGCGCGGTCTTCGAGGTTCCTCTCGCCGAAGGCGCGGCCGGGCTGAACTACATCCTCCACAACGGCGACACCAAGGATCTGCCCACGGATCAGCGGCTCACCTTCGCCGAGTCGGGACACGAGGTCTGGCTGCTCGCCGGGCAGGCGAACCGGTTGCTGCCACTGGTCAAGAGCGCGGGCGGCGGCGGGACGATCGACGTGACCAAGGAGTCGGCGGTCTGGATGGACCGCTCGACGATCGCCTGGAAGACCAGCACCGGCACGACGCTGCAGGAGGTCGGCGCCGGGACCGACGGCAAGGTCTACGACCTGGTCCACTCGCCGACCGGCGGGATCGGCGTCGCGGACGGTGAGCTGACCGGTTCGTTCTCCTCGGTGCGGTTGAGCGCGCGACGCAACGGCTTGACCGAGGCGCAGCGTTCCCGCTTCCCGCACCTCTGGCAGTACGGCGCCTTCACGGTTCCGCCGTCCGGCATCCAGGACATCCTGCGCGGTCAGGTCGTGGTCACCGAGCGGGACGCCACCGGCAAGCTGCTCGCCGCGACGGGGGTGCAGACCGCCGGCGTGCTCGACGACGTCTACTCCCCGGCCGTGGACGCGGACCTCGGCTACGTCAACGGCAAGGTGTCCGTCTGGGCGCCGACCGCTCGCAGCGTCGACCTGGAGGTCTACGACGCCGTGGGGGCGAATCCCGTGGTCACGCCGATGACCAGGAACGACCGGACCGGCGTCTGGTCCCTGCCCGTTCCCCGCGCGACCTACGGCAAGTACTACAAGTTCCGGGTCACGGCCTGGCAGCCCGCCGTCGACAGGATCGTCACGGCGTCGGTGACCGACCCGTACTCGGTGGCCCTGTCGACGGATTCCCGGCTGAGCCGGTTCGCCGATCTGAACGACCCGGCGCTGGCCCCGGCGGGGTGGAGCTCGCTGAAGAAGCCGGCCGCCACCGCGCCTGCGAAGATCCAGATCCAGGAATTGTCCGTACGGGACTTCTCCATCTCCGATTCGTCGGTGCCGGCTGCCCAGCGGGGCACGTACGCGGCGTTCACGGGTTCTTCCGCGGGCATGAAACACCTGGCGGACCTGGGGAGGTCCGGCGTCACGCACCTGCACCTGCTGCCGGTGTTCGACTTCGCGACCATCCCCGAGAACCGTGCGGACCAGGCCCAGCCGCCGTGTGACCTGGCCTCCCTGCCGCCCGATTCCGATCAGCAGCAGGCGTGCATCGCGAAGGTCGCGGACCGGGACGGCTACAACTGGGGCTACGACCCGCTGCACTACACGGTCCCCGAGGGCGGCTACGCGGTCGACCCGGCCGGGCGCACCAGGGAGTTCCGCACCATGGTCGCCGGGATCAACAACGCCAGCCTGCGCGTGGTGATGGACGTCGTCTACAACCACACGTCGGCGGCCGGGGTCGACGACAAGTCGGTGCTCGACCAGATCGTCCCCGGTTACTACCAGCGGCTGCTCGCCGACGGCACGGTGGCCGACTCGACCTGCTGCGCCAACACCGCGCCGGAGAACGCGATGATGGGCAAGCTCGTCGTCGACTCGATCGTGACCTGGGCCAAGCAGTACAAGGTCGACGGGTTCCGCTTCGACCTGATGGGCCACCACCCGAAGGCGAACATCCTGGCCGTCCGCAAGGCGCTGGACAAGCTCACCCCGGCACGTGACGGCGTCGACGGCAAGAACATCTACCTCTACGGCGAGGGCTGGAACTTCGGCGAGGTGGCGAACAACGCCCGCTTCGTCCAGGCCACCCAGGTCAACATGGCCGGCACCGGGATCGGCACGTTCAACGACCGGCTCCGGGACGCGGTCCGCGGCGGCGGGCCGTTCGACGAGGACCCGCGCGTCCAGGGCTTCGCGTCGGGGCTGGCCGAGAGCTCCTCGAGCGCGGACCGGGCGCGGCTGCGGCACTACCAGGACCTGATCAAGGTCGGTCTGACCGGCAACCTCGCCGGGTACTCGTTCACCGACTCGTCCGGCACCGTCGTCACCGGGTCGCAGGTCGACTACAACGGCTCACCGGCGGGTTACACCGCCGCGCCGGACGAGGCGATCACCTACGTGGACGCGCACGACAACGAGATCCTGTACGACGCGATGGCGTACAAGCTGCCGCAGGCGACCCCGGCCACCGACCGGGCCCGTTCGCAGTCGGTGGCGCTGGCCACCACCGTCCTCGGGCAGGGCGTCGGGTTCGTGGCGGCCGGCAGCGAGCGGCTGCGCTCCAAGTCGCTCGACCGCAACTCGTTCAATTCTGGGGACTGGTTCAACGAGATCGAATGGGACTGCACCCGGGGCAACGGCTTCGGCAGGGGACTGCCGCCCGCGGCCGACAACCAGGCGAAATGGCAGTACGCGAAGCCGCTGCTCGCCGACCCGGCCCTCACACCGGACTGCGCGGCGATCGGCCTGGCCGACAGCCGCTACCAGGAGCTGCTGAGAATCCGCCGGTCGTCGCCGGTCTTCGGCCTGGCCACCGCTGCCGAGGTGCAGCGGCGGGTGGCGTTCCCGCTCTCCGGCAAGGACGAGACGCCCGGCGTGATCACGATGACGCTGGACGCCCGCGGCCTCGACGGGAAGTGGAAGTCGATCACCGTGGTCTTCAACTCCACGGCCTCGGCCGCCACGCAGCGGGTGCCGTCGCTGGCCGGGGCGAGGATCGCGGTACACCCGGTGCAGCAGTCCTCGGCCGACCCGCTGGTCCGGACCGCGTCGTTCACCCCGGCGTCCGGTACGTTCACAGTCCCCGCGCGTACCGTCTCGGCCTTCGTCCAGAGCTAGGAACGCACGGACCGGATCCCCGGCCCCGCTCACCCGATCAACCCGGGAGGGCGGGGCCGGCTGGCGTTGAGGGTTGCCCGCGCCCGTTTTGTGAACCGTGAGTGCCAGCCGGAGGGTGCGAGCCGGGTACCTGCGGTCAGGCGCGCAGGCTGGGGGTGGACAGGCGGCTGATCAGGGCCTCGGCCGGCTCGGGGCGGCCCAGGTGGTAACCCTGGGCGAACTTGCAGCCCATCACGGTCAGCAGGCTCAGCTGCGAGGCGTCCTCGATCCCCTCGGCCACCACCCGCAGCCCGAGCGTGTGGCCGAGTTGGATCACCGCGTTCACCAGCTCCTGCTGACGCCCGTTGCCGGCCATCCCGTCGATGAACGAGCGGTCGATCTTGAGGACGTCCACCGGGATGTCCCGCAGGTACCCCAGCGACGAGTACCCGGTCCCGAAGTCGTCGATGGCGATCTTCACCCCCAGTTCGCGCAGTTCCTCGAGGCGGACCGAGGTCACCGCCAGGTCACGCATCATCACGGTCTCGGTCAGCTCCAGGACCAGGCACTGTGCGGAGAGACCGGTGCTGGACAGTGCGTACGCCACCTGGTCGGTCAGATCCGGCACCTCCAGGTGCGCGGCGGAGAGGTTGACGCTCACCCAGGCCGGGGCGGTGGCCGGGTCGTCGTCCTGCCAGCGTTTGACCGCGCGGCACGCCTCGAACAGCACCCACCGGTCGATGTCCACGATCACGCCGGTCTCCTCGGCGAGCGGGATGAACGAGCCGGGCATCCGCAGCCCCCGCTCCGGGTCCTGCCAGCGGACCAGGGCCTCGGCGCCGGCCATCTGCCCGGCCGGCACACCGACCACGGGTTGCAGGTGCAACCGCAGCTCGCCCCGGCGCACCGCGTCGCGCAGCCGCGCCTCCTCGTCGAGCCGGTTCAGCAACTGCTCGTGCATCTGGGTCTCGAAGGTCAGGAACCGGTTCTTGCCCTGCTCCTTGGCCGCGTACATGGCCACGTCGGCGTTGCGCAGCACCTCGTCGGCGTCGCCGTACCGGGCCGCGTCGGGGACCACGCCGACGCTCACCGAGACCAGCGACTCCCGGTTGTGGATCAGGAACGGCCGGGCCAGCACCGTCAGGCACTCCCGGGCGAGCCGCTCGACCGTTTCCGGGTCGGCGTCCTCCAGCAGTACGGCGAACTCGTCCCCGCCGAGCCGCGCCACGGTGTCCTGCGGGCGCAGCGCGTGGGTGAGCCGCTCGGCCGCGGTGCGCAGCAGCAGGTCACCGGCGTTGTGGCCGAGGCTGTCGTTGACCCGCTTGAAACCGTCCAGGTCGAGGTAGAGCACGGCGAGCGGCCCACCGGTGGCCCGGGCCCGGGCGAGCGCGTGCTCCAGGCGGTCCAGCAGCAGCTTGCGATTGGGCAGGTTGGTCAGCCCGTCGTGCAGGGCCTGGTGCCGCAGGTCGTGCTCGAGGGCGCGCTGCCGGCTGACGTCCCGCAGCACGATCACCGCGCCGATCGGGCGACCGGCCTTCTCGATCTCGCTGGCCGTGTACTCCACCTGCACGCTCGTGCCGTCCGGCCGCTGCAGGGCCACCTCGCGGGTGCCCGGGGTCAGCCCGTCCCCGGCGTCCGGCAGGACCGCGGTGGCCTCCCGCCCGAGCAGCCCGCTGACGCCGAGCCCGGTGATCCGCCCGGCGGCCGCGTTGGCGAACGTGATCCGCCCGGCCGGGTCGACGCCGCAGATGCCCTCCCCGGCGTTGGCCAGGATGCTGTCGGTGTACTCCTTGGCCAGGATCTCCCGCGCCGACGAGTCCAGCTGCTCGGCCATCGCGTTGAAGGCCGTCGCCAGGCGGCTGATCTCGTCGGCGTCGCCGTCGGTAGGCACCCGGTGGGAGTAGTCGCCGGTGCGGACCACGTCGACCGCTGTGGTCAGCGAGGTGATCCGCCGGGTGAGCGAACGGGCCAGCAGGTGCCCGACCAGCAGGACCAGAACGAAGGCGACAGCGGCGACGACCATGACGATGATCTGGGTCTGCCGCGCGGTGGCGAGCATGTCGTCGTAGAGCGGGGTGTACTCCAGGACGACCGCGCCGATCGTCGTCCCGGCGGCGTTCTGCATGGGCACCACGACCTGCTTGATGCCGGCCGGGTAGTCCACGCTCTTCTCGACGAAGATCCGGGACTCGCCGTCGGCGATGCTCCGGCCGATCTCGTCGCCGGTGTCGTGGTCGAAGAGCGAGCCGACGTTCTCCGGCACGGCGTCGCCGAGGATCCGCTTGCCGGTGTCCACCGCGACGACGTCCCGGTGCTGGGTGTCGTGCAGCCGCTCGATGTAGTTGGCGAGCGACCTCGGGCTCTTGTACAGCGGCTCGACGTCCTCGCCCGGGGTGTCGATCGGCAGGCCGAGGGCGATGTCCTTGCCGATGCCCCGGGCCACCTGCGCGGCCTCCTTGGCGGCGGCACGGCGCGCCGAGTACAGGTCGGCATACCAGGCGGCGCCCGCGGTGGCGATGACGAGGCAGGCCACCACCAGGTATCCGGCCAGCAGCTTCCGTCGAACGCTCATCCGACCTCCCACTGGTGAAGATCGGCAGGAGCCGCCCGGAGATGAGTGCGCGCCGGGAGGCCGGCGAGGCTCCCGGGAGAACCGGCGGTGCGCCTGATCGCCGGGTCAGACGGAGACGGTCTCCCGCTCGCGCTCCACGGCGGCGGACTTCCTCCTGCCGGTCAGCCCCACGGCGACGGCGACGACGACCGCGATGCCGGTGATCACGCCCACCAGCAGGGTGGACACGTCGAAGAGCTTCAGCGAGCTGGCCAGCAGCACGATGATCAGCGCGGAGCGGACCAGGCCGCCCGGCGCCCGTGAGGAGATGCGGGAGCCGATCAGCACGCCCGGGATCGAGCCGAGCACCACCGCCCCGGCGATGTCCAGGTGCAGGTCGCCGAAGATCGCGTGCCCAAGCGCGGCCGCGGTGACCAGCGGGATCGCCTGCACCAGGTCGGTGCCGACCAGGTCGTTGGCGCGCAGCCGGGGGTAGAGGGCGAGCAGCGCCACGATGATCAGCGAACCGGAGCCGACCGAGGTCAGGCCCACCACGAGGCCACCCATCACGCCGATGAGCAGGGTGGGCAGCGGCTTGACGACGATCTCGGCGGGCGGCCCGTCGCCGTTGCGGCGGCCGATCCACGCCTTCGCGGCCATGCCGGCGGCGGCCAGCAGCAGCGCCACGCCGAGGCTGATCTTAACGACGTGCTGGACGCTCTCGTCGTCACCGAGCAGGCGCAGCAGCAGAACGCCGAGGAACGCGCTCGGCACGCTGCCGGCGCAGAGCCAGGCGACCAGCTTCCAGTTCACCGTGCCGCGCCGGGCGTGCACCGCGCCGCCGAACGGCTTCATCACCGCGCTGGCCGCGAGGTCGCTGCCGATCGCGGCGACCGGGTTGACGTGGAAGAGCAGCACCAGGATCGGGGTCATCAGGGCACCGCCGCCCATGCCGGTCAGACCGACGATGATCCCGACGCCGAGGCCCGCGAGCGCCATGGTCGGGTCCATGGGCAGGAATTCTGCTCGACCATCGCCCACCTTGTCTACTAAATCAGTTGAGATTGTCGAGATTCCCGGGACGTGGGAAGCCGCGGTTCCTTCAGTCGCCCGCGCGGCAGCCGATGTGACTCTCCGTGGATGAGCCTCTGCTGCACATGATGCGTGACGACCTGACCCGCCGGGTGGAGTCCGCCGCCGCGAACATGACCGACACGCTGCGATTGCTCGTCATGGCCCGGGAGATGGCCGGCGACGGGCCGGGCGCCGACAAGCTGACCGCGGCGATCGAGGAGCTGACCTCGGCCCGGGACGGGCTGCTCGTCAGGAGTCGGTGAACGACTCCCAGTCCAGGCCCAGTTTCCGCAGCCGGCGGAGCAGGCCCGGATGGCGGACGCCGACAAACATCTCGAACCAGTCAGCGTCGTCCTCGCCGAGCAGGACGACCGTGCCCGGGCCGGCGTAACAGCGCGTGACCAGCGACGGCCAGCGCATCGGGCGCAACGGCACCCGGCGCAGCGGGGCGACGACCCGGCGCGCCTGGGGCCGGTCGACGAACGCCATCCCGCCGAGCGGGCCGTCCATGGCGGCTCGCGCGAGGGTGGACTGCAACAGGTGGCCGCTGAGACGTTCGCGTTCCTCCAGGAGGGTGTCGCTCAACCCGTCGTACCAGATCCGCGGGTCCTGCTCGTCCGGCTCCATGACGAGGGTGAAAACGCCGTCACCCTCCTGGCCGAAAGTGATCAGACTGTCGGGCCGTCCGGCAACCGGCTCGGGCAGGATCCGCGAGGAGGAGCCGAGCACCTCCGGCCGGCCCGCTGCCGCCCGGTAGAACGCTTGCAGCGCCGGGGGACCGGTCACCACCGGATAAGCGCCGCTCATCGGTACGTCCTGGTACCACCCGGCGATGAACCTCTCCATCGCCCCGGCCGGGTCGGAGCCCACCTGCGCCAGCCAGTCCAGCCCCGGCGCGACCCGGCCGAGCAGGCCGGGCGGCACCGGCGCCTCGAAGGTCAGCCGGATGTCGTGCAGCGCTCCGCGCCGGTAACCGAGCTCCGCCGACCGGGCCACCCCCAGGGCGAGGCAACCGTCGGGCAGCCGGGCGAACGCGCGCACCGGCGGCCGCAGCACCGCGGCCAGGCGTTGCTCCACCACGTCGGGGAAGGGCCCGGGCAGCGTCAGCTCGCCCGCGTCGCCGGCCGCGGGGGTGACGACCACGATGGTGTCCGTGCCGATCGCGAACGCCGCATCCGCCCCGGTCAGCAGCGTCGCACCCGGGCCGGCCAGGGCGAGCGCCTCCGGTTCGGCGACCACCGACCCGAGTTCGATCTCCACCGCCACACGGTAGACGGCCCGGCCCAGCCGGGTGCGAACAGTGACGCAGGCCTCATGGGCGGAGGACGGTGTCTTATCGCGCTGTTGGTCGTATGTACACATCTCTTCGGTAAACCAGTCGGTATGGGCGAAGTGCGCTGTGTGATCCACCGCAATCCGGGCAAGACCGGCTCGACCGTCTTCCTGCACCTGGACGGCTGCTTCGACCGCGGCTCCAGCGGGGACCTGCGCCGTGAGCTGCGGCAGGCCTTCGATCGGGCGCGCGGCGCCCGGGTCGTCGTCGACATGGCCGGGGTGGACCTGATCGGCAGCGAGTGCATCGAGGTGCTGCTGGTCGGCTACACCCGGGCGATGCGTACCGGTCACGGGTACGAAGTGGTGAACGCCGAGGGCCACGTCCGGCGGGCGCTCGAGGCCACCGGCCTGTGCCCGCGCAGCGACGACAACCTGTATGCGCCGTCCACCGGGGACGCCGTCGAGGCGGCTCTCTCCTGACCCGGCCCGGCCTTCTTCAGCACACCACAGGGCGCGCGGTGTCCGCGCTGTGGTCATGCGTCCCGCGAAACGGGAATTCACGAACACCTAACCGGGAGAACAAAAAGTAAACGTAGGATCGACCATGGGTGACCAAAGGACTTCGCCGGCTCGATGGCGAGCCTGCGATCGAGCCGGTCGTCACCGCCGGCCGGGAGGGACGACCCATGGCGAAGCAGGACACGAAGTGACGCGCTCCTGGTCGCCACCGTGCCGACGCCGGCCCGATCGCGGTAGGTCGCAACGGGAGGCGCCGCCATGCACGATCAGGTGATCGGCCTGCTGGATGACTGTGTCACCAGGTTGATGGCGCTGCGCGCCGAGCTGGCCGCCGCGCGATGCGTCCGCCCAGGGGAGCGGCGCGGCATCGTCGTCGAGGCGATCGACGCGGCCGAGGAGTTCGCGGCGTCGGCCGGCGACGCGATCGGCGAGACCACCCGAGGCGACCTCGCCGCCGTGACCGCTCTGCCGGGCGCCGGCGACCCGGCCCGCGGCGTGACACCCGTGACCTTCCGCGAGACCGCCTGCTGAGCTTCCGGTGAAGCTGCCGGCGAGTTAACCAAGATGAAGCCCGGCCGAACATCTGCCGGTTCGCGTTCCGGGCCGTGCCGGGCTCTTGCTACATAGAACGGCATGACTGTCCTCCCCCGCTCTGCGGTCGACCGCCGTACCGTGCTGCTCGCCGGTCTGTCCGCCGGCGCCGGCGCGGTCGCGGCCGCCGCACTGCCCGTCGGCGCCTCCGCCGCCGACACGTACTTCCAGCACGGGGTCGCCTCCGGTGACCCGCTCCCTGGCGGCATCCTGCTCTGGACCCGGGTCACGCCGACGCCCGAGTCGATCCCGGCCTCCGGCGCCGGCCCCCAGGTCGACGTGACCTGGCAGGTCGCCACCGACGCCGGGTTCGCCGGGGTCGTGCAGTCCGGCACGGTCAGCACCGGCCCGGCCCGCGACCACACGGTCAAGGTCGACGTGAGCGGGCTGAGCGCGGCCACCACGTACTGGTACCGCTTCGGCCTGGCCGGCACCTGGTCGTCCGTCGGCCGGACGATGACCGCACCGGCCGCCACCGACGCCGTCGCGCGGCTGCGGGCCGGTGTCGTCAGCTGCGCGAACTGGGAGGCCGGGTACTTCGCGGCATACCGGCACCTGGCTGAGCGCGGCGACCTCAACCTGGTCGTGCATCTGGGCGACTACCTCTACGAGTACGGCACCGGCGAGTTCGGCGCGGCCGGCAAGGTGGTCCGCAAGACCGCCCCGGAGCACGAGACGGTGTCACTGGCCGACTACCGGACCCGGCACGCGCAGTACAAGACCGATCCGGATCTGAAGGCGCTGCACGCATCCGTTCCGTGGATCATCACGTGGGACGACCACGAGGTGGCCAACGACATGTGGAGCGGCGGCGCGGAGAACCACACGCCGGGCGCCGAGGGGGACTTCTCCACGCGGGTCGCGGCGGCGCGCCAGGCGTACGCCGAGTGGATGCCGGTGCGCCTCGCCGCGGACGGGCACATCTACCGGCGGCTGCGCTACGGCGACCTGTTCGAGCTCTCCATGCTGGACCTGCGGACGTACCGCTCGGAGCAGGCCGACGGCGCCGGCGTCGACGATCCGGCCCGCACGATCGCCGGCGCCGCGCAGCTGTCCTGGCTCACCGACGGCCTGGTCAACTCGACCGCGCTGTGGAAGATCGTCGGCAACCCGGTGATGATCTCCCGCCTCGACGTGCTCGCGCTGCCGGCCTGGTTGCTCGGCCCGCTCGGCGAGCTGATCGGGGTTCCGCAGAACGGTGTCGTCCTCAACGCCGACCAGTGGGACGGCTACAACGCCGACCGCGAGCGTCTCGTCGACACGCTGCGCGCGCACCGGACCAAGGACGTCGTCTTCATCACCGGCGACATCCACACCTCGTGGGCGAACGAGCTGACCACCAAGGACACCGGAACCGCCGACCCGGCCGCCGCCGAGTTCGTCGTCCCGTCGGTGACCAGCGACAACATCAACGACTACCTCGGCACCGGCGCCGGCGGCCCGCTCAGCCTGCTCGCGGCCGGCCTGATCAGGTCCACGAACCCGCACGTCAAGTGGGTCGAGACGGACGGGCACGGCTTCGGCGTGCTGGACATCACCCGCACCCGCTGCCGGATGGACTGGTACCACCTGGCCGACCGCACCAGGAAGGACACCGCCGCGAAGTGGGTCCAGGGCTGGTCGGTCGGCCGCGGCTCCGCCAAGATCCGCAAGGAGTCCGCCCCCTCCTGACCCGCGGCGCGACTCACGATCCCGGCTGGTGCTCACGGTTGTCATGAGGCACGAATGACAACCGTGAGCACCAGCCCGGAACAGCGAGCCGCGCCGCCCGGGTGAGTCGGCACGGCCTCGCGTCAGCCGGCCGACCGGGTCGCCGGCGACCTACCGGGAGCGGGCCTACCGCCGTACCGGGGAAGGAAGGCCGGTGGCGGGGGTGGTCAGCCGGCCGGTGGGAGTTTGCAGATGCGGCGCAGCATCGTGTCGAGGGTCTTCCTGTCGGCGTCGGGCACCGGGACGTCCGTGACCAGCTTGTCGCCGCCGTCCAGGGTGACCGTCGCCAGGAACTCGAACGGCTTCTTGATCTCGGCGAGCGCATGCGGGTCACAGCGGCCCGGCGTGGCCGTCAGCGGCACCGAGGCCGTGGGCGCGGCGGCGGTGACCGAGGCGAGCGGGGTACGGGCCGGGAGCCGCAACGCGTACATCACGTTGCCGTCCAGCTCGTGGACCGTGATCGTGCCGGTCGCGGCCGCGGTCCGCTCGACGACGAGGCTGCCGCGCAGGCCGGAGGCGCCCGCGTCGGTCCACGGGCCGAAGCGCAGCGTCACACTCTGCTCGATCCGCTGGGTCGCGCAGTCGGCGCGGAGCAGTTTGTCCAGCAGGGGGTTGGGGTCGGGCAGCGGCAGGGTCAGCCGCTCGACGACGGTGGAGCCTTCCGCGCGGGCGTCGACCACGACGTGCGACGCGGCGGCGGCAGCCACGCAGGAACCGGTGCCGTAGGGGACCGGGACGTCGACCCGCAGCCCGCCGACCGGCAGCAACGCGTCGGTGTCGACGCCGCTCTCGCCGTCGAAGGAGGGGAGCACCGGCTCGACCCGGGTCACGTGGACCGGCACGTCACCGTTGTTGTGCAGGGCGATCGCGAGTTGCCGGTTGACCTCGTGGACGCGCCACTGCTCGGCGGTGGCGGTCAGATGCAGCTCGGGGCCGGGCTCGGGGCCGGCGCCGGCCCGGACGGCAACCGCCGCGGCGAGGGCGAGCAGCACGGCAGCGCACGTCACGAGAAGGGCAGGCCGCCATCGCATGCCGGTGACTCTAGGTCCTGCCATGCGGTTCGGGCGAGCCTGAGCCGATCGGGACGGGGAGGGGCAGCGTTCAGGCGGGCTCGTGGTCGGTGGCCCGGGCCGCGCAGAGGAACGCGCCGCCGACCGCGAACGCGCCCAGCACCCCGAGCGAGATCTGCTGCTGGTGATCGACCTGGCGCTCGTACGTCTCCCGGCTCACGACGGTGGTCTCGTCCAGGATGTAGGTGCCGTCCGGCCGTACCCCCGGATTGCCCTTCAAGGTGACGAACGCGAGCACGATGGCCAGCCAGAAGCCGAAGAACACCACCCCGGCCGCGATCGCCGCCCAGACCGGGACGTGCGGCGGCACCCAGGAGGCCAGCGCCCACAGGCGGCGGGGCTGCCTGGTGCGGTAACCGCGGCGGTTGGACAGGATCCCGGACGCGAAGCCGGGGACGGTCAGCAGCGCGGCGAGCCCCACGGCGACGACCTTGTCGACCGGCCGGTGGCCCAGCGCGAGCGCCACGATCAGCCCGCCCGACCACAGCACCCCGGCCCCGCACAGCACGCTGTACAGCAGCAGCCCACGACGCGACATCATCACCGACAGACGCTAGTGCCCGCCCGGGGGCCGCGGGACCGTTTCAGCGCACCCGCACCGGCAGGTCGTACGTATCGCCGCGGACCAGCGGGTGCACGCCTTCCCGGCAGCGCGTCAGGTAGTCGCTGAGCGGCGACTTCATGACCCGGTAGTCGTCGTAGTGGATGGGCAGCGCCACCTTCGGCCGGATCAGCTCGGTGAGCGCCGCGCCCTGCCGCCCGTCCATGGTCACCAGCATGCCCAGGACGCGGGTGCCGCCCAGGTGGATCAGCATGGCGTCGATGTCCCCGCAGCGCTGCTTGATCTCGCCGAGGAACGGCCGGTACAGGGTGTCGCCGGTGATGTAGAGGCGCAGCATCGGCTCGCCGTCGCGCTCCCACTCGACGAGGGAGCCCATCACGTCCGGCAGCATCACGTCGAGCAGGCCGGGGCCGTGGCGGCCGGGGAGCGCGGTGACCCGCAGGGTCTCGCCGGCGCGCTGCCATTCCTGGGCGTCCCAGACCGGCAGGCCCTGGGCCTTCGACCACGAGCGGCGCAGTCGCCGCTGCGCCTGCGGGGTGGTGAGGATCGGCAGGTCGCGCGGGATCGCCCGGCGGGCGGCACGGTCGAAGTGGTCGCCGTGCAGGTGGGAGAGCAGGATCGCGTCCGGGGCGGGGAGGTCCGCGTACGCCGAGGCGGGGTCGGTCAGACGCTTGGTCCACATCCCCTTGCCGAGGTAGACCCGGCTGCCAGCGGATCCGAAGGCGGGGTCGGTGAGCAGCGTGAACGCGCCCAGCCGCAGCAGAGTGGTGGCGTTACCGATGAAGGTGACGGTCGCTGTCATGACGCGCGGCTACCCGTGCGGGACACGGCGAAACTCTGCTAGCCTGGCTAGTTGCCGCACATTTCAGCTAGAAGGCCGAGAGAACCACTCTCAGAATACGTCTTGGGGGCAACGGTGTCAAGTCTGTCAAGCCTCGCCGAGGAACAATCCTGCCTCGGCGTGATCTACGGCCGCCTCGACGAGCTCCGGGAGCAGGTCCGGGGCCGGCTCGCCGAGGCCCGCCTCCGCGCCGGTGAGCTGTTCCAGCGGGACGCGACCATCTACGCGTACGCCGAGCGCCTCGCCCAGTACGAGGCCGTCGAGGAAGGACTCTGCTTCGGCCGGCTGGACCTGCGCGACGGCGGGCGCCTGCACATCGGGCGGATCGGCATCCACGACACCGGCGAGCCGCTGCTCGTCGACTGGCGGGCGCCGGCCGCGCGGCCGTTCTACGTGGCGACCGCGATCAGCCCGTTCGGCGTGACGGTACGGCGGCACATCCGCACCAAGGGCCGTACCGTCGTGGCGCTCGACGACGAGATCCTGGACCTGGACGCCGCCTCGCCCGGCGCCTCGATCGTCGGGGAGGCCGCGCTGATCGCCGCGCTCAGCGCGAACCGGACCGGCCGGATGCGCGACATCGTCGAGACCATCCAGGCCGAGCAGGACCGCGTGATCCGGGCCGAGGCGGGCGGCGTGCTCGTCGTCCAGGGCGGCCCCGGCACCGGGAAGACCGCTGTCGCGCTGCACCGCGCGGCGTACCTGTTGTACACGTACCGTGAGCAGCTCTCCGCCCGTGGGGTGCTGATCGTCGGGCCGAACGCCACCTTCCTGCGCTACATCTCCCAGGTCCTGCCCTCGCTCGCGGAGACCGGCGTGCTGCTCGCGACGATGGGTGACCTCTACCCCGGGATCACGGCGCGTCACGCCGAGGCCCCGGAGGTGACCGAGATCAAGGGTCGCGCCGTGATGACCGGCCTGCTCGCCGCGGCCGTCCGCGACCGGCAGCGGGTGCCCGCGCAACCCCTCGAGATCGAGGTCGACCGGAACGTGCTCCGGCTGACCGCCGGCGACTGCGAGCCGGCCCGGCGGCGCGCCCGCGACTCCGGACTGCCGCACAACCTGGCCCGCCCGATCTTCGTCGCCGGCGTCCTCGACGTGCTCGCCGCCCAGGTCGCCGACCGGATCGGCGACGACCCGTTCTGGGACGATCCGCTCGGCGAGGACGACGCGCTGACCTCACCCAACCTGCTCGGCGAGAGCGACCGTGCTGACATCCGCGGCGACCTCGCCGCCGATCCGGTGGTCACGGCCGCCATCGACTCGCTCTGGCCGGTGCTCACCCCCGCTGAACTGCTGATCGACCTGTACGGCGTGGCGGGCGCCCTGGAATCGGCGGCCTCCGGCCTGCTCCCCGCGGCCGAGGCGGTGCTGCTGCGTCGGGCGCCGGGCGAGGACTGGGCGCCGGCTGACGTGCCGCTGCTCGACGAGGCGGCCGAACTGCTCGGGGAGGACAACCGGGCGGCCCACGCGGCGGCGGTCCGGGAGCGGGGGCGGCGCCTGGCGTACGCGCAGGGCGTTCTGGACATCACGGCAGGCTCGAAAGCGTACGAGCTGGAGGACGACGACGAGGCCGCGATCCCCAACATCGCCGACATCATGCAGGCCGACATGCTCGCCGAACACCTCGAGGAGCGGGAGTTCCGCACGGCCGCCGAGCGCGCCGCCGCCGACCGGAACTGGGTCTTCGGCCACGTGATCGTCGACGAGGCGCAGGAGCTGTCCCCGATGGCGTGGCGCCTGCTGATGCGGCGCTGCCCGAGCCGCTCCATGACGGTCGTCGGCGACCTGGACCAGAGCGGCGCGCTCGGGGCCCCGGCGAGCTGGGCCGACGTGCTGTCGCCCTACGTCGCGGACCGGTGGCGGCTGGCCGAGCTCACGGTCAGCTATCGCACGCCGGCCGAGATCATGGACTACACCGAGCGTGCCCTCGCGGACGCCGACCCGCCGATCGTCGCGCCGAAGCCGGTCCGCTCCACCGGCGTCGAACCGTGGGAGGCGACCGGCACGCTCACCGCCCTGGCATCGTGCGTCGCCCGGGAGATCGCCTCCGTCGACGACGGCCGCCTCGCCGTGATCGCCCCCGACGGCCTCGTCCCCGCCCTGGCCACGGCCCTCCCGGCGCTGACCACCGGCCCGTCGCCGGATCTGGAGGACCGTGCGGTGCTGCTCACCGTCGCCCAGGCCAAAGGACTGGAGTTCGACACCGTCGTGGTCGTCGACCCGGCCCGCATCCTGACCGGCTCGCCGCGCGGCGCCAACGACCTCTACGTGGCGCTGACCCGGCCGACCCGTCGGCTGGGAGTGTTCACCGTTAAGGTCGACGTCGATGAGTCTTGACGTCTATCCCTGCCGCATCCTGCCGGACGGCTCGTTCGACATGGTCGACCTGCCCGGGTTCAACTCGTCCGCCGGAGGGGAGGGCAGTCGCCAGTGGCTGTACTCGTCGGCGGCGGTCCGCGCGCTGGGCGCCACCTATCTGCCGCGGCTCGCCGACCGGAACCTGCTGGTGCCACCCGAGGAGACGCTCGCGTTCCTGCGGGAGTGCGGGCTGCTGCTCGCCCACCTGCCGCACCTCGCGACGGCGGCCACGGCGCTGACGTCGAAGACGTACGACGAGCTGGAGTTCCTGATCGAATCCAACCTCGTCACGATCATCGCGGTCACCCACCGCGCCCGTCGCGAGGAGGACTGGGGCGTGATGATCTCCTGACCGCGGGGCGGACCTTCGGGATGTGACGCCGGTACGCGCTGACCGTCGGGTCTCCGGAGATCCAGAAACGCCACGGGACGTCGTGCGCGGACGTGACCCCGACGCGCGGCCCCGCCTCGATCGCACCCGGCTCGGTGGCCGGCGGGCTGAGCGTGGCCGGGCCGCTCCCGTCGATCACCGAGGTGTCGTTGGCGGCCCGGTTCAACGCCAGGACCTGCATCAACTTGGCCGGCCCGGCGGCCAGGCCGGCGTCGTCACGGGCGGCGGGCCGGCGCTCGCGAGCCGTCTCGAGCCCGTCGACCACCTCACCGGCGCGGAGCAGCACGGCCGCGGCCCGGCCCTCCTCGCCGCAGACGATGTTCGCGCAGAAGTGCATGCCGTAGATCTGGTAGACGTAGAGCCGACCGGCGGGCCCGAACATCACCGCGTTCCGGTTCGTGACCCCACGGTGGGCGTGGCTGGCCGGGTCGGCGCCGAGCCCGCTGTAAGCCTCGACCTCGGTCAGCCGGACCGTCACCCCGTTCGCGGAAAGCCTCCAGCCCAGCAACTCCCGAGCCGCCGTGTCCACCGCCTCGGCCGGCAACTCCATCCACCCGTAAGTCACCACCCCACCCAACCACAACCCCCACGCCCGCCCCGGCGACCCCACCCCGACCCCAGAAGATCAACTTCAAGATCCTCATGTCCCAGGTCCGCTGTGGTCCCTCTCCGCTGCTCCCGCGGGGACCCTTCCGGGCCGAGCAGGGCGCTGGCGCGCCCAGAACGCTCACCCCGAAAGGGCGATCTCCATGGATGGGCACGGTCAAAGCAGCAAACCCGGTCACCGGCCGAGCCGCAGACCCGGTCACCGGCCGAGCCGCAGACCCGGTCACGCGCCGGGCGGCAGTGCCGGTGGCGTGCCGAGCCGGCAGGACTCGCCCGCCCGTGAACGTCCGCGACCGGCTGCCCACGCAAGGTCCCGGCGCGCCTCCCCGTTCCGGCTGGTTCTCATGGGCGTTATTCGTGCCTCATAACGCCCATGAGAACCAGCCGGAACCGCACGTCGCGGCCGCAGCCCCGGCCGGATCGCGTCGGCGGGTCCGGGTGGGCGGTCAGCCGGAGGTGACGCGGGTGGCGCCGCACGGGTCGTCGGGGTCGACGGCGCGCATGATGCGGCGGCCGATGTCGCGCAACTGCCGGGTCTGCGCCTTGGTCAGCTGGTCGAAGACCAGGTTGCGGACCTCGGTGACATGTCCCGGAGCGGTCGCCACCACCTTGTCCCAGCCGTCGTCGGTGAGCATCGCGAGCGTGTACCGCCCGTCGTCCGGGTCGGGTGTCCGCCGCACCCAGCCACGTTTCTCCAGGCGGCCGACGGCCTGGGACAGGCGTGCCAGCGATCCCTCGGCCAGCACCGCCAGCTCGCTCATCCGCAGTGTCCGGCCGGGGGACTCGGAGAGGCCGGCGAGTATTCCGTACTCAAAGTTGCTCAGCCCCGCGTCGCGCTGCAGCTGCGTGTCGAGTGCCGACGGGAGCCGCATGAAGAGGCTCAGCAGGACCAGCCAGGCTTCGCGTTCCTCGCTGCTCAGCCACTGCGGCTCGGATGTCTCCATGCCCCGAGGATAGCTCAAGCGTTTAACCGCCAGACGCTTGCACGCTTAAGTGATCCGAGCTAGCTTTCACTCAACTGTTGAAGTGAATTGAGGAATCATGAACGTCGTACTGTGGATCATCGCGGGTCTGCTCGCGGCTGCCTTCCTGGCCGCCGGCGTGATGAAGATGCTGCAGCCGAAGGAGAAGCTGATCGCGTCCGGGATGGGCTGGGCCGCTGACTTCGGTGACGGCCAGGTCAAGCTGATCGGCCTGGTGGAGGCGCTCGGTGCGATCGGCCTGATCCTCCCGGCGCTGCTGGACGTCGCCCCGGTGCTGGTCCCGCTGGCCGCGACCGGCCTGGCGATCACGATGATCGGGGCGATCGTGGTGCACGTGCGCCGCAAGGAGAACCAGGCGGTGCTGCCCAGCCTGGTCCTGCTGCTGCTCTCCGCGGTGGTCGCCTGGGGCCGGTTCGGGCCCTGGTCGTTCTGATCCCTTCCGGACCGGTGGCGCGCTCCTGGTGACGAGCGTGTTACCGGTCGGTATAGTTCGCCGCCATCGGGACGGGCTGGGGGCTGGCGATGGTGCAGGCAGGGGAGCCGCGGGAGAACGACGAGCCCGCGTCGGCGGGGGACGCGGCGGACAGCGGGCGGGGCTTCCTCCGTACCGGGAAGATCGGGAGATTCGCGACCCGCCGCACCGCCCTCGTCGCCGGCGGCCTCGCGTCGGTCGTGGTCGTGCTCTTCTGCCTGGCCTGCAGCGGCGTCTTCACCTCGGACCCGCCCGGCCCGCAGGCGGCGTCACCGTCGGCCTCCGACGCGGCGTCGACGGCCGCCTCCCCGTCGGCCACCGCCGCGCAGCCCGCTGCGAAGCCGGTCGGCGCTGTCACCGACCTCGACGCGGTGTGCGGCAACACCTACTATCCGGCCGCGCCGAAGTATGCCGGCAAGGGCCCGCACCCGGTCGTCATCAGCGCGAAGGAGCGTCTGGACCTCGGTGACCGCTCGGCCCGCACGCTGAACCGGTACGCCTACTCGGGGTCGCCGGCCGCGAAGAAGGCCTGGGCCCCGGCTGCCAAGCAGGCCCAGCTCGTCGCGTGTCTGGATCTGATCGGTGGCGGCACGAAGGTCAAGGACTGCGCGACCGATCTCGCCGCCTCCCCGAAGATGCCGCTGATGGTCGGCCGGTACCGGCTCACCGTGTACGAGGTCGCCACCGGCCGCAAGGTCGTCGAGTCCACCCTGAACGGCGCCGCGAAGACCTGCCCGTGGGTGGTGCTGACCGGTTCCGATTCCACGCTCTACACCACTGTCGACGACGCCCAGCTCTACCGGGCGTTGCAGGCGAAGGTGGTTCAGGGCGCCCCGGGCCCGGCCCAGCCCAGGAAGCGGTCGTAGAGGTCGGCGGGCGGCCCGCCGGAGCCGGCCGCGCAGTCGTCGATCGCCTCGATCAGGCACGACCCGAGGTAGACGGCGAGCCCGTGGGGGAACTTCTGGTACTGCTCGGCGAGTTCCACCTTGGCGGTGGCGCACGGCCACGGCAGGCCGCAGACCCGGCAGTCCCACGCGGGGCGCTCGCCGACGTGTTCGGTCCGCGGCACGAGCATGTCGACCCTTACCTTCCGCAGTGTGACGACTACACAATGGAGAGTTCCGTGCTTTAGGCTCGGGCTCAAGCCGCGGTGGCGAGAATCCCGCGAATGGATTCTCGTCGTCTCGATGCAGTCGTTCGGATCGTCTCGTTCGAGACACCCCGGGGCCGCGGCGGGCGGTCCGGCTCCGTGACGCGGGCGGGCCGCCGCAGGCGATGGGCACGCGGTCAGGCGGGGCGGCGTGCGACGGGAGGAGGTCGCCGGCATGTCCGAGACGGGGTCGACGGTACCGAGGCGGCAGGTCGGGCGGCTGCTCAAGCAGTTGCGCGAGCAGGCCGGCGTCTCGCTCATGGCGGCGGCACAGGAGTTGGAGTTCTCCCGCGCGCGGATGTACCGGATCGAGAACGGTGAGGTTCCGGTCCGCAAGCACGACGTGATCGCGATGTGCGGGGTGTACGGGGCTCCCAGTCACATGACCGAGGTGCTGATCGGCCTGGCGCAGGAGTCCAAGGCGAAGGGCTGGTGGCATGCGTACGGCGATGTCGTCCCCGCCTGGTTCGAGCTCTACGTCGGCATGGAACAGGCCGCGTCCCGTCTCCGGCAGTACGCGCCGAGCGTGATCCCGGGCCTGTTGCAGACCAGGGAGTACGCGGAGTTCGTCTTCGGCCGCTGGCTCGGCGACGATCCGGCCGCGGTGGAGAACGCGGTGGCCGTCCGGCTGGAACGCCAGTCCCTGCTGGCTCGCAGCCGGCCCAGGGCGCCACGACTGGAAGTGATCATCGACGAGGGTGTGCTGCGCCGCGCGGTGCCGGACACGCTGGGCATGCAGAAGCAGCTCGCCCATCTGGTCAACGTCTCCACCTGGCCGGACATCAGCGTCCGGGTCGTCCCGTTCGCGGCCGGCCCGCACCAGGCGTCCAGCTCCGGGCAGTTCACGGTCCTGGAGTTCCCGGCTGTCGGGACGGCGTCGCCGGAGCCGACCACCATCTACTGCGAGAACCTCACCGGCGCGCTCTACCTGGATAAGCTCACCGAGGTCGAGTCCTACGAGAACATCTGGGCCGCGCTCGATGCGACAGCGCTGAGCCAGTCCGCTTCCGACGACCTCATCGGCGCGATCATCAAGGAGAGCGATGGCTGACCTGACCGGTGCCGTCTGGCACAAGAGCACCCGGAGCGGCGGCAACGGGGGCGACTGCGTCGAGGTGGCCGGCAACCTTCCGGGCATCGTGGCGCTGCGCGACACCAAGGATCCGGACGGGACGGTCCTGGTCTTCACCCGCGCGGAGTGGGCCGCCTTCATCGACGGGGTTCGAGCCGGCGAGTTCGATCTCGGCGGTCGCTGATCTCTGTCCGGACTCGACCTTTATGAGTCCGTGAGCCGTTCCTTAAGGAATCCTTTCCGGCACTGCGGTCACCCGGCCGGTCGCGCATAGTCATGGGGCGTCGTCCCCCTGTCCGGCCACCCGAGGTGAATGTCCCGTGTCGCTCCCCGCTGCCCGCCGTCTTCGATACACCGTCGTGACGGGATCGGCGGCAGTAGCCCTCGGCGCCGGAATGATCGTCATGGGCCTGGGTCAGCAGGCTTCCGCCGAGCCGCGGCCGGCCGAGATCCCCCTCGCCGCCCCGGCCTCCCCGAGCGTCGTCCCCCTCCCGTCGGTCGCGCTGACGTCGGCTGCCCCGGCACCGTCACTGTCGCCGTCACCATCGCGGTCGCCGTCACCATCGGTGACCAGGACGAGCGCGACCCCGACGAGGAAGCCGGTGACGACGAAGGTGTCCACGCAGTCCCCGCCGTCCACCGACGAGCAGATCGTCGAAGAGGTGCTCGCGCACATCAACGCCGCCCGCAAGGCCGAGGGGCTGGCCGCGCTCCAGCTCGACGACGACCTCTCCCGGGCGTCCGCCCTGCACAACAAGCTGATGATCAACGGCTGCGGGCTGTCGCACCAGTGCTCCGGCGAGGGCGACATCGGCAAGCGGTTCAGCGCGCAGGGCGTCAGGTGGAGCAGCGCCGGCGAGAACATCGGCTTCGGCTCCAGCGGCAGCAGCGCCGCCGCGATGATCAAGGCGGCCAACGGGCTGACCGACTCGATGCTGGCCGAGACCCCGCCGAACGACGGGCACCGCAAGAACCTGCTCAGCAAGGGCTTCACCCGGATCGGCCTGAGCATCGTGCGCGACAGCAAGGGCGTGACCTGGATGACCCAGGACTTCGTCGGCTGACGACCCGGCCGGCCGGTCCGGGTGGTAGACATGGCCGGTGGTGAGGCGGTCGGCGGCCAGGCGGGTCGAGGTGCTCGCGGCGGCCGGTGAGGTGGTCGCGGCGCGCGGCGCCGACGCGACCCGGTTCACCGACGTGAGCGCGGCCACCGGCGTCGGCGTCTCCACCTTGCAGTACTACTTCGGCACCCGCGAGGACATGCTCATCGCGGTCTTCCGGCACGCCGCCGAGCGGGACTTCGCGCTGGTCGGTGAACGCCTTGCCACGCTGACCGACCCGTGGGAGCGGCTGCTCGCGATTGCCACGCACCTGGGCAACGACACCACGTGGCGCCTCTGGGTGGAGAGCTGGCGATGGGCGTCGCGTGACGCCGAGGTGCGGGCTGACGTCCTGCGCGACTACACCCGATGGCGCGAGCTGCTCGCCGGGAACATCACCACCGGCGACCCGATGCGCACCGCCCGGCAGATCCTCGCCCTCATCGACGGGCTCGCCCTGCCGGTGGTCCTCGGCGACCCGGCGATCGACCGGGCCGCCGCCCGCGACCTGCTGGAAGACGCGCTAGCCCGGTTGCTGGGTCGTCCCGCGGCCCTCTAGCAGCGGGGTCGAGCGCTTCCACCGCGGCCCGTCACCGTCCTTGCGCCGCCGCGCCATCCCGGACAGCGCCTCGAGCACCACCCGGTTCCCGAGCATCGCGGTGATCTCCGCGTGGTCGAACGGCGGCGACACCTCGACGATGTCCATGCCGACGACCGGCAGCTCGTGGCAGATCCGGGAGACGCTGTCGAGCAGTTGCCGCGCGGTGAACCCGCCCGGCTCCGGCGTGCCCGTGCCCGGCGCGTGCCCCGGGTCGCAGACGTCGATGTCGACCGACAGGAAGACGCCGTCACATCCGTCCATCGCGATCTCGAACGCGCGGTCCAGCACCGCGTCGAGCCCGCGCTCGACGATCTCGCTCATGTGGAACGAGTTCATCCGCTGGTCGGCCATCCAGTCCAGAACCTCCGGGCCGGGCCAGTACCCGCGCAGCCCCAGCTGCAGGAACCGGTCGCCGCGCACCGCGCCGGACTCGATCAGCCGCCGCATCGGCTGCCCGTGGCCGTAGAGCGAGCCGAACTCGATGTCCCCGGTGTCCGCGTGCGCGTCGAAGTGGATCACCGAGATCCGCTGCGGGGCGTGCGCGCTCGCCACGCCGGCCACGTCCGGCCAGGTCACGGTGTGGTCGCCGCCCAGGGTCAGCGGGATCGCGCCGTGCCGGGCGATGAAGCCGACGCCCTCCTCGATGGCGGTGCAGCTGCGCTGGATCTCGCCGCTGAACACCTCCAGATCGCCGGCGTCCTTGACGGTCAGGTCGGCGCCGAGCGCGTCGACGCGCATCGCCAGGTGCGGGCGGGTGCCGTCGTGGGCCAGGTAGTCGGTGCCGCGGATGACCTGCGGGCCGAACCGGGCGCCGGGGCGGTGCGACGTGCCGCCGTCGAACGGCGCGCCGATGATCACCACGTCGGCGTCGGCGTAGGACGACGGCTCCCGCCAGTCGCACGCGGGCACGCCGAGGAACGTGTGGTCCGGCCCGAACATCGGTCCATAACGCGTCATGTCCTGCATCCTTCCGGGCTGACGATGCCGCCGGGGACTGTATCGCCATACTGTATGGCCGTACAGTTCTGGGCAGGCCGTAAGGTGCAGCGGTGCTCGAAACGCTGATCTCCTTCCTTCGCCGGCTGTTCGGCGGGGAGGCCCCCAAGTCCACGGCCCGCACCACCCGGCCGGCCGCCCCCCAGCCCACCGCTTCCCGGCCCACCGCCACGAAACCCCGGCCGCCCCGGCACGTCCCCACCCGGGACCGTGGCCGCACCATCTCCTACGCCCCCGACCTCGACGGCGGCGCCGACCCCGGGGAGATCGTCTGGTTCTGGGTGCCCTACGAGGACGACCCGAGCCAGGGCAAGGACCGCCCGGTGCTGGTGATCGGCCGCGACGGCCGTACCCTCCTCGGCCTGATGCTCTCCAGCCAGAGCGAGCGCGACGGTCAGCGCAACTGGCTCGCTCTCGGCGCCGGCGATTGGGACCGCACGGGGCGCCCGAGCTGGCTGCGCCTCGACCGCGTCCTGGAGATCGAGGAGGACGGCATCCGCCGCGAGGGCGCGATCCTCGACCGGGGTCGCTTCGACCGGGTGGCGGACACGCTCCGCCGCGATTACGGCTGGGCATAATCGGACAACCGGATAGCGTTGCTGCCATGGATACGGACGTCATGACCGGTTTCGGCGGCAAGCAGGCGTGGCTGGCGGTCGCCGACGCGCGGCCCGAGGCCGTGCTCGCCGCTCTCGGCCTGCGCGACCTCGGCACGATCCGCTGGCGCGACGGCCTGGACGTGACCCACCTCAACGACGACCGGGTGGCGGTGACCCCGCCGCTGCCCGGCGCCCGCGGCACGTCCTGGGTGCTGGCCCCGGGCCGGTGGCTGATGACGCCGGGCCCGGACGTGGTGACGCTCTCCGCCACACTCGGCACCGAGGTGCAGTACTTCGCCACACATCGGGTAACGGAGTTGCATCGATGGCAGCGCGCGGTGAAAGGTGATCTCGTTCGCGCTTTCGGGTATGTCGGGCAGACCGGGGAGGTCACCTCCTGGTTCGGCGAGCCCGGCCCGGCGGAGCGGGAGGCCGGCCTGCCGGGGGAGTTCGACCCGGAGGAGTCCACGATCCTGGTCTCCGAGCGGGACGTGTTCCGGGTCGCCGCGGCCTGGAGCATCGACCCGACCACCCTGACCGGCCCCGCGCCCGGCCCGTTGCGGATCGGCGCGGCTGACTGAGGAGGCCAGCCACATGCGCAAGTACGTGATCATGGGGGTTCAGGGCAGCGGCAAGGGCACCCAGGCCCAGTTGCTCGCCAAGGACCTCGGCCTCGTCCACATCGGCGTCGGCGACATCTTCCGCTGGAACGTCCGCAACCACACCAAGATGGGCGCCCAGGTCCGCCGGGTCATGGCGTCCGGCGAGCTGATCGGCGACGACGTCGTTGAGTCGGTCGTCCGCGACCGCCTGGAGCAGCACGACTGGAACTTCGGCTTCATCATCGACGGCTTCCCGCGCAACGGCCGGCAGGCCGAGTTCTTCATGGAGAGCTACGACATCGACGCCGTGATCCACCTCGAACTGCCCGACGACGAGGTCCGCCGCCGCGTGCTCAGCCGCCGGCTCTGCCCGAACTGCGGCATGGACTACAACCTGATCGCCGACCGCCCGGAACACGAGGGTTGCTGCGACATCTGCGGCCACGAGCTGATCACCCGCGCCGACGACACGCCCGAGGCGCTCGAGGCGCGGCTGCGCGACTACCACGAGAAGACGCGCCCGGTCCTCGAACTGTTCCGGCGCAAGGAAGTCGTCCACGACGTCGACGGACGCCCGCCGGTCGACGAGGTCCAGAACGCCATCCGCAAGACCCTCGGCCTGCCTCTCTACGTCCCGGCCGAGGACCGATAGAAGATCAGAATCAGTCGGCGGTACGGCCGGTCCGGCCGCCGACCACACTCACCCGTCCCCGGTCCACGGACGCGAGCCATTCCCGGTGCCGGCCCGCCCGGCGACCCTCCGGCGTCGCCGGGCCACCACCCTCCCCACGCGCGGGGTGAGCCGGCCGGGCGGCAGGGCGCGAACCTCCGCCCGCGGGCCGGCGTCCGGGCTCAGGCCGGCGCGGACACCTTCTCCGGGTCGCGGGCGGGCGCCGGCCACATCGTCACCACGAGCACCGTCGCGACCACGAGCACTCCGGCCAGCACCCGGTACCCGACGGCGAGACCGGCCAGGAAGTCGTCCGCCGAGCGCAGCGCGTGGTGCGCGTTCAGCACCGTGCCGATCACCGCCACGCCGAGCGCCGCCCCGACCTCCCGCGCCGCCGAGTTCAGCCCCGAGCCCAGCCCGGCGCTGCCGGCCGGCAGCCCGGCGAGGATCCCACCGGTCAGCGCCGGCGCGCACAGTCCCATCCCGGCCGCCATGAGCAGCAGGCAGACGGCGTACACCGGGTACGGCGTGCCGGCGTCCACCATGGAGAGCAGCGCCAGCCCGACGACGATCACGGACAGCCCGGTGGCGATGACCGGCCGCGGCCCGTACCGCTGGACCAGTGGCACGGCCCGCCGCGACATCACTCCCATCCCGATCGCCAGGGGACCGATCGCCACGCCGGTGAGCAGCGGCGAGTACCCCTTGACGCCTTGCAGGAACTGCGCGTTGACGTAGAACAGCCCGAACAGCGCGAAGAACGTGGCGCCGACGCCGAGCGCCCCGGCCCGTACCGTCGCAATCCTGAAGATCCGTGGGTCGAGCAGGGGCTTGCGGGCTCGCAGCGACCAGAGCGTGAACGCCGCGAGCAGGAGCAGCCCGGCGGCGAAGGACACCAGCACCACGGGGTCGCTCCAGCCCTTCCCCGGGCCCTCGATGATGCCGTAGAGCAGCGCGAACAACCCTCCGGTCAGCAGCACCGTGCCGATCGGGTCGGTCGGCGCGTCGTGGCGGGGGACACGCGGCACGTACGCCGCCACGCCGGCCACCAGCAGCACGGCCACCGGGACGAAGGTGAGGAACAGGGCGGGCCAGTCGAAGTACTGCAGCACCGCACCGGCGATCAGGTTGCCGGCCATCCCGCCGAAGCCCATGCAGGCGGTCCAGAGGGCGATCGCGTACGGACGCCGTTCCGGCCGGGTCGTCTGCAGCAGCAGCGCCAGGGTGGCCGGCTGGGCGAGCGCCGCCGCGACGCCGCCGAGCGCGCGGCCGGCCTGGAGCACGGCGACGTTCGGGGCGAGGGCGCTGATCAGGTTAGCCACGCCGAACAGCGCCAGCCCGGCGATCAGCACGCCTTTGCGGCCGAGCCGGTCGCCGAGCGCGCCGGCCGGGATGAGCAGCCCCGCGAAGGCCAGCACGTACGCGTCGACGATCCAGACCAGGTCGCTCGCGTCCGGGTGCAGGTCGCTCGCGGCGAGCTGCGCAATGGCCAGGTTGATGCCCGCGACCAGCGACTGGAGGGCCAGCACCGTCAGGCACATCAGGGCCAGTGTCGGGTTCTCACGTCTCATGCGATCGACGCTAGGATCGGCCATACCTAACGTCAAATGCATGCTTTGCAGGGAAAGGTTGCGTGCGGCGCATATGAATCTGGACTTGAACCTCCTGACCGCGCTCGACGCCCTGCTGGAGGAGGGCAGCGTCGGCGGCGCCGCCCGTCGCCTGCACCTGTCCGAGCCGGCGGCCAGCCGCGCCCTGGGCCGGATCCGGACGGCGATCGGCGACCCGATCCTGGTCCGCGCCGGCCGTCAGATGGTCCTCACCCCGCGCGCCCAGGAGCTGCGCACCGAGGTGCACGCCCTGGTCGAACGCGCCCGCGCGGTCTTCACGCCACCCGGTCCGCCCGATCCCGGCACGCTGCGGCGGGTCTTCACCGTCCTCGCCGACGACGTGGCGACCGCGCTCGGCCCGGAGCTGCTGGCCCGCGTCCGCGGCGAGGCGCCCGGCGTGAGCCTGCGGTTCCTCGGCGAGGATCCGGCGTCCGACGGCAGCTCGCAGCTCCGTGACGGCCAGGCCGACCTGGACATCGGTGTGGTGCAGGACGCCCCGCCGGAGATCGTCGTCGAGCCCCTGTTCACCGATCGCATGGCCGCCGTCGTCCGGGCCGGCCATCCGCTGACCTCCGGCCGGCTGACCCCGGAGCGGTACGCGGCAGCGGCACACGTCAGCGCCTCCCGCCGGGGCAAGCTGACCGGCCCGATCGACGACGCCCTGGCCGAGCTGGGGCTGTCCCGTCAGGTGGCCCTCGCCGTCCCGACGTTCGGCGCCGCGCTGATCGTCGTGGCCCGGACCGATCTCGTCGGTCTCATGCCCGCGCTCCTGGGCAGTCGTGCGGTCGAGGCCCTGGGCCTGGTCGCGCTGGATCCCCCGATCGACCTGCCGTCGAAGGAGATCGCCATGGCCTGGCACCAGCGCTACGAGGCCGACGGCGCCCACGCCTGGCTCCGCTCCCAGGTCCGCTCCACCGTCGCCACCCTCACCACCGCCTGACCCCGAACCCATGAGCGCCGGCCGGGGCGTCGGTCGGCCTCCGTCGCACAGCGCGAGGCCCCGGCTGGCACTGGTGGTTGTTTCGAGGCCCGCTTCACGACCGTGAGCGCCAGCCGGCAAGCGTGAGTCGCGGCTGGGGCGCACCCCGTATCCGGCTGGCGTCGAGGGACGCGATGGAGCCGCTTCCCGACCGTGGAGCCGGCCGACGTCCGTCTCTTGGGGAAACCAACACAAGCGGGCATCGCCGAGGCTTACGCCGGGTGCGGGGGAGATAGCCATATGCGCCGGATTTGTCCCCCACGACTTCCCATGTAAGGAGACCGAAATCTCTTTGACATATTGCGCTCGGACAGAAGCGGGCGTAAACAAAGACAAAGCAAAATCAAAGCCAGGGCGGTGAATGGATGTACGCGGAGGAACGGCAGCAGGAGATCGTGCGGCGCGCCCGCGCCGAGGGCCGGGTCGACGTGGTGGCGCTGGCGGACAGCTTCACGGTCACGGCCGAGACGATCCGGCGGGATCTGACCGTGCTGGAACGGGCCGGCGTGCTGCGCCGGGTGCACGGTGGAGCGATCCCGGTCGAGCGGCTCGGCTTCGAGCCCGCCCTCGCCGCCCGCGACGCCGTGCTGATCAGCGAGAAGGAGCGGATCGCGAAGGCCGCGCTGGCCGAGATCCCGGAGGACGGCGCGATCATCCTGGACGCCGGGACGACCACCGCCCGGCTCGCCCAGTTGCTGCCCGCCGACCGGGAGCTCACCGTCGTGGTCAACTCCCCGGTGCTGGCCGCGATGCTCGGCATCAAGCCGAACCTGACGGTCCTGCTGCTCGGCGGCCGGGTCCGCGGCAAGACCCTCGCGACGGTGGACGACTGGGCGATGCGGCCACTGTCCGAGATGTACGTCGACGTCGCGTTCATGGGCACGAACGGCTGCACCGTCGAGCGCGGCATGACCACTCCCGACCCGGCCGAGGCGGCGGTCAAGCGCGCGATGATCGCCGCGGCCCGCCGGGTGGTGCTGCTCGCCGACCACACGAAGATCGGCAACGACTATCTGGCCCGGTTCGGCGGCCTCGCCGAGCTGGACCTGCTGATCACCGACAACGGGCTGGACCACGAGCTGGCCGCCGAGGTCGAGGCCACCGGAGTCCGGCTGGTGAAGGCATGATCCTCACCGTCACCCTCAACCCCAGTGTCGACCGGGCGCTCGAAGTCGACGAGCTGCTCCGCGGGGCCGTCCTGCGGGCCGCGGACTCGCACATCGACCCGGGCGGCAAGGGCGTCAACGTCTCCCGCGCGCTGCTGGCCAACGGCGTCCGCTCCACCGCGGTCGTGCCGGCCGGCGGTGCCGAGGGCGAGCAACTGGTCGACCTCCTCAAGGGGGAGGGCGTCGACCTGGTGGCCGTCCCGATCACCGGACGGACACGTTCCAACATCACGGTGGCCGAGCCGGACGGCACGGTCACGAAGATCAACGAAGCCGGCCCGGTGCTCTCCACCGCCGAGTTCGCGCAGGTCAGCGACGCTGTGCTGGCCGCCGCGCTGGAGGCGGACTGGGTGGTGATCTGCGGCAGCCTGCCGCCCGGCCCGTCGGTGCGGGCGTTTGCGGCGCTGTGCGAGCGGCTGGTCTCGGCCGGCGCGCGGCTCGCCGTCGACTCGAGCGGCCCGGCGCTGCTGGCCGGGGTCGACGCCGGCGCGGCCCTGGTCAAGCCGAACCGGGAGGAGCTGGCCGAGGCGGTCGGCGCGGAGCTCACCACGCTCGGCGACGTGCTGGACGCCTGCGACCGGCTGCGCAAGGCCGGCGCCGGGACCGTGCTGGCCAGTCTCGGCGCGGACGGCGCGGTGCTCGTCGAGGAGTCCGGCGTGCTCGCCGGCATCTCCCCGGTCACCACGCCGCGCAGCACGGTCGGTGCCGGTGACGCCCTGCTCGCCGGGTTCCTCGCGGCCGGCGCGCGCGGCGAGACGGCGCTGATCGAGGGCCTGGCCTGGGGCGCGGCCGCGGTGAGCCTGCCCGGCAGCCGGATGCCACGACCACAGGATCTGGACCGCACGACCGTCCGCCTCGACACGCACCCCGACCCGTCCCGGCCGATCAGCCCGCACTGACGTACCCCCGGCAATGGATCAGCGGCCGCAAGGTCGCGGCACAGCTCTACCCCCAGCAAACCCGAAATGCAGTAACAAAAACCGATTTCAGTACGGGGGACCGGCACGACCCCAGTCCATATGAATGGAGATCCTCATGGCCTCTTCGTACACCCCCGAGGTCGCCGGCGGCGGTTTCCGGGCTTCGGTGCAGAAGCTCGGCGGCTACCTCGCCGGGATGGTGATGCCCAACATCGGCGCCCTGATCGCGTGGGGCTTGATCACCGCCCTGTTCATCCCGGTCGGCTGGATCCCGAACGAGAATCTGGCCCAGCTCGTCGACCCGATGATCAAGTACCTGCTGCCGGTCCTCATCGGTTACACCGGTGGCCGGATCGTCCACGGGCAGCGCGGCGCCGTCGTCGGCGCGATCGCCACGTTCGGCGTCGTGGTCGGCGCGGACGTGCCGATGTTCCTCGGTGCCATGATCATCGCGCCACTGACCGCGTACGTGCTGAAGCTCTTCGACGGCGCGATCGAGGGCAAGGTCAAGCCGGGCTTCGAGATGCTGATCGACAACTTCTCGGCCGGCATCATCGGCGCGGGCTTCGCGATCCTCGGCAAGCTGGCGATCGGCCCGGTCGTCGACGGCCTGACCAAGGGCGCCGGCAACGCGGTCGACTGGCTGCTCGACCACAGCCTCATGCCGCTCGCGTCGATCCTGGTCGAGCCGGCAAAGGTGCTCTTCCTGAACAACGCCATCAACCACGGCGTGTTCGGCCCGCTCGGCGTGCAGCAGGTGCAGGAGCACGGCAAGTCGATCCTGTTCATGATCGAGTCGAACCCCGGCCCCGGTCTGGGCCTGCTCGCCGCGTACCTGTTCTTCGGCCCGAAGTCGCTGCGTCCCAGCACCCCGGCCGCGATGATCATCCACTTCCTCGGCGGCATCCACGAGATCTACTTCCCGTACGTGCTGATGAAGCCCCGCCTGATCCTCGCCATGATCGCCGGCGGCATGTCCGGCGTGGCCACCTTCATGATCACCGGCACCGGCACGGTCGCCACCCCGGCCCCCGGCAGCATCTTCGCCTACTTCGCGGTCACCGCGAAGGACGGCTACGTCGGCATGATCCTCGGCGTCGTCATCGCCGCCGCGGTCACCTTCGGCGTCGCGTCGCTGCTGCTCGGCTTCGGCAAGCTGAAGTCCGATCAGGAGATCGACGAGGCCGAGTCGGACGAGGCCATCCTCGCCGCCGAGACGGCCGGCACCCAGCACCCGGCCGCCGCCTCGGAGGCGACCACCACCGCCAAGGAACAAACCGCCTAACCACCACGAACGGAGGTCCGGCCATGGCCACCATCAACGGCAAGGACATTCACAAGCTCGTCGTCGCCTGCGACGCCGGCATGGGCAGCAGCGTGATGCTCGCCAGCACCCTGCGCAAACAGCTCGGCAAGAGCGGCGTCTCGGTGGAGCACACCCCGGTGAACTCCATCCCGGCCGACGCCGACCTGGTCATCTGCCACAACGGGCTGGCCGCGCGGGCCCGCTCGATCGCGCCCGGCACGCCGATCGTGCCGTTCCAGATCTTCCTGGGCGACCCGGCGGTCACCAAGGTGGTCAAGGCCATCCAGCAGGGCACCGACCTCAATGTCTGAGCTGCTGGACCGCCGGGCGATCAGGCTAGCCGAGAAGGCGGCGGACAAGACCGAGGCGATCCGCCGCACCGGACAGGCGCTCGTGGAGATCGGCGCGGTCGAGCCCGGCTACGTCGACACGATGCTCGCCCGCGAGCAGTCGATCTCCACGTACGTCGGTGAGGGTGTCGCGATCCCGCACGGCACCCTCGGCGGCAAGCAACTGGTGAACCGGGACGCGCTGTCGGTGCTGCGCTTCCCGGAGACCGTGGACTGGGACGGCGAGCCGGTGACGCTCTGCGTCGGCATCGCCGCCAACGGCGACGGGCACGTCGAGCTGCTCGCCGCCCTCGCCGAGATCCTGCTCGACGAGGACGCGGCCCGCGAACTGCGCGAGGCCACCGATCCCGACACCGTGATCCGGCTGCTCGGGGCGTTGAAGGAAGAGGACAGCAACTCATGAAGGTCGTGCGATTCCATGCCCCCGGCGACGTCCGCTTCGAGGACGTTCCGGAGCCCGAGGCCGGCCCGGGCGAGGTGAAGATCCGGGTCCGGAACTGCTCCACCTGCGGCACCGACGTGAAGATCTCCAAGTTCGGTCACCACCACATCCACCCGCCACGGGTGATGGGCCACGAGATCGCCGGCGAGATCGTGACCGTCGGCGACGGCGTCGACGGGTGGGCGCCCGGCGACCGGGTGCAGGTGATCGCGGCGATCCCCTGCGGCGAATGCGACGAGTGCCGGCGCGGACGGATGACGATCTGCCCGAACCAGGTCTCGATGGGCTATCACTTCGAGGGTGGCTTCGCGCAGTTCATGGTCGTACCCAAGGAGGTCCTGAAGGTCGATGGCCTGAACCGGATCCCGGAGGGAGTGTCGTTCGCCGAGGCGTCGGTGGCCGAGCCGCTCGCCTGTGCGCTCAACGCGCAGAATCTCGCCCGGGTCGGTGAGGGCGACGACGTCGTGGTGATCGGCTCCGGCCCGATCGGCTGCCTGCACGTCCGGCTCGCCCGGGCCCGTGGCGCCGCCCGGGTCTTCCTGGTCGAGCTCAGCCGGCAGCGCTTGGAGATGGCCGCGAACCTGGTCAAGCCGGACGCCGCGATCTGCGCGGCCGAGGTCGACCCGATCGAGGCGGTCCTCGAGCTCACCGGCGGGCGCGGCGCCGACGTGATCATCACGGCCGCGGCCTCCGGCAAGGCACAGGAGCAGGCGATCCAGATGGCCGCGCGGCAGGGCCGGATCAGCTTCTTCGGCGGGCTGCCCAAGGACAAGCCGACCATCACCTGCGACTCGAACCTCGTGCACTACCGCGAGCTGATGATCATCGGCGCGAACGGGTCGAGCCCGGCACACAACAAGCAGGCCCTCGACCTGGTCGCCACCGGCGCGGTGCCGGTCGCCGACCTGATCACGCACCGGCTGCCGCTGGACGGCGCCATCGACGCGTTCGGCATCGTCGAGCGCGGCGAGGCCATCAAGGTCACCATCGAGCCCTGAGGAGGGTCCATGCCCACGCGTACGGTCGCGGTCGGTTCCGCCAGCGGGCTGCACGCCCGTCCCGCCAAGATCTTCGTCGAGGCGGCGGCGAAAGCCCCGGTGAAGGTCACCATCCGGGTCGGCGAGAAGAAGCCGGTCCCGGCCAGGAGCATGCTGTCAGTGCTCGCGCTCGGCGCCAAGCAGGGCACCGAGGTCATCCTGGAAGCCGACGGCGACGGCGCGGATCAGGCCCTGGACGGGCTCGCCGCGCTGCTCGCCAAGGACCTGGACGCCGACGATGCCTGACCTCTCGGGGATCGGGGTGTCCGCGGGTGTCGCCGCCGGTCCGCTGCTGCGGATCGCGGCGGCCCCGGCCCTGCCCCCGCCGGCCCCGGTCACCGACGCCGGGGCCGAGGTGGACCGGGCGTTCGCCGCGCTCGCCGAGGTCGTGGCGGAACTCGGACGGCGCGCGGACCGGGCCTCCGAGGCGACCGTCGCCGAGGTGCTGCGGGCCGAGGCGCTGATGGCCGACGACGAGGAGTTGCGCGACGCCGTCCGGGAACAGATCGAGGATGGCACCGACGCGCCGCACGCGATCGCCGCCGCGTTCGGCACGTTCCGGGAGATGTTCGCCGAGGCCGGCGGCTACCTCGCGGAGCGGGTCGCGGACCTGGACGATCTGCGGGACCGGGCGGTGGCGGTGCTGCTCGGCCTGCCGATGCCGGGCGTGCCGCAGCCCGGGCACCCCTACATCCTGGCTGCTCGCGACCTCGCGCCCGCGGACACCGCCGACCTCGACCCGTCCCAGGTGCTCGCGCTGGTGACCGAGGTGGGCGGGCCGACCAGTCACACCGCGATCCTGGCGCGGGCGCTCGGACTGCCCGCGGTCGTCGCGTGCCGGGGCGTGCTGGAGCTTCCGGAGCACACGAAGGTGCAGGTGGACGGCGCCACCGGGCTCGTGGAGATCGGGGACTTCACGGTCCGGCGGGCGGCGCACGCCGCGAAGTCCGAGCTGACCGGCCCGGGGGCGACCTCGGACGGGCACGCGGTGAAACTGCTGGCCAACGTGGGATCGGCCAAGAACGTGCCGGCGGCAGACGAGGCTCACGCCGAGGGAGTCGGGCTGTTCCGCACCGAGCTGCTCTTCCTCGACCGCACCGCCGAGCCGGCGAGGGACGAGCAGGTCACGGCGTACCGCGAAGTCTTCCGCGGGATGGCCGGGCGGCGGGTCGTGATCCGGACGCTCGACGCCGGCGCCGACAAACCCCTGCCCTTCCTGAACCAGGACGGCGAGCCGAACCCGGCGCTCGGCGTCCGGGGCCTGCGCGTGGCCCGGCAGCGGCCCGAGGTGCTGACCACGCAGCTGGCGGCGATCGCGGCGGCGGCCGCGGACACCGGCGCCGACGTCTGGGTGATGGCGCCGATGGTCTCGACGCTGACCGAGGCCGCCGGTTTCGCGGCGGCGGTGCACGAGGCGGGACTGCCGAGAGCAGGCGTGATGATCGAGGTGCCGGCCGCTGCGCTGCGAGCCCGGGACCTGCTGGGAGTCGTCGACTTCCTCAGCATCGGCACCAACGACCTGAGTCAGTACACCTTCGCGGCCGACCGGATGTGCGGCGACCTCGCCGACCTGCTCGACCCGTGGCAGCCGGCGTTGTTGCAGCTCATCGCCATCTGCGGGGAGGCCGGCCGGGAGAGCGGGAAACCCGTCGGCGTGTGCGGGGAAGCGGCGGCCGACCCGGCTCTCGCCCCGGTGCTCGCCGGGCTCGGCATCGGCAGCCTGTCGATGTCGCCGCGGGCGATTCCCGCTGTCCGTGCCTCGCTGGCCCGGTACACGTACGACGAATGCCGCCGTCTCGCCGAGCTGGCGGTGGCGGCGCCGGACGCGGCCTCGGCGCGCAAGATCGTGGGGTGACGGGCGGCCTCCGCCGCGCAGGCGGAGGCCGTCACTCCCTCAGCTGAACGGGAAGCCCGGCGGGAAGTTGACCGACACGTCCGGTGCGTCCAGGTTCGTCATCATCCCGATCAGGTCCAGAGCCACCTTCGGCGTGCCCCTGGCGCCCTCCACGACGATCACCCGCTTCTTGCTGTTGTCCTGAAAGCCGACTTCCAGGTTGTACGTGTACCGGCCGCGCGTGTTCGCCGCCACGTACTTCGGGCGCAACGTCTGGAAAGCCGGCGTGGAGGCCAGCCGCAGGATGTCGGCCTCCTGCCTGGTGGACGAGCCGACCAGGGTGAACACCGACTGGCCGGTCTCCCCGGAGCGGGTGCGGACGACGACGACCGCGACCGCCTTCTTGCCCTTGACCGGAGCCTTCACCCGGGTCGGGGCCTTCGCCCGCGTCGGAGCGTCTCCCTGCGTCGGAGCGTTGGCCTGCATGGGGGCCTTCGCCTGCGTGGGGGCTTCTGCCTGCGTTGGGGCTTCTGCGTGCGGCGCGGCGGGCGCGGCCGCGGCCGGTGGTGCGGCCGTAACCTGCGGCGTGGGCTCGGTCGCGACAGCGGCCCCGGCGGCGCCTGTCACGCCCGCCACCACGGCGGCAAGACTCAACAGCAACTTACTCATGCCGTCAGAATATCGGGCAAAAGCGTCTAATCACTCCAATAGCCCGAGCTTGGCGAGCCGCTTCTCGATCACGTGGCAGACCTGCTCGACGACGGCGAGCCTGGCGTACGCCTTGTCGTCGCCGGGGATGACGTGCCAGCGGGCGCGCGGCTGATCCGTGCGGGAAAGCATGTCCTCGATGGCCTCCCGATAGGCCTTGCGCTTCTCCCGGTTACGCCAGTCCTCGTCGGTCAGCTTCCACGCCCGCAACGGATCGTTCTTCCGGTCCTCGAACCGTTTCAGCTGCTCGGCGTCCGAGACGTGCATCCAGAACTTGATCAGGATCGTCCCCTCCGCGGTCAGCATGCGCTCGAACTCGTTGATCTCGTCGTACGCCCGCCCCCACTGATCCGCAGTGGCGAACTCCTCGACCCGTTCCACCAGCACCCGCCCGTACCAGGAGCGGTCCAGCACCGTCATCCCGCCGGAGCCGGGCAGCACCTTCCAGAAACGCTGGAGGAAATGGTGGCGTTTCTCGTCGTACGTCGGAGCGGCGAATTGCGAGACCCGCACGTGACGAGGATCCAGCGGAGCCACGAGACGCTTGATCGCCCCACCCTTGCCGGACGCGTCCCAGCCCTCGAAGAGCACGCACAACGGCGGCCCGATCTTCTTGTCCCCGAGCTGCCCGCCGAGCATCAGCCGCAACCGCAGGAGCCGCTGCTGTGCCTCCTCCAGACGTGCCTCGGCCTTCTTCTTGCTGATCTCGATCGGCGGTTTCGCGCTTCCCAGGTGACCCATCCGCTCAGCATCCCCGAAACCCGGTGTGATCCGCATCGAGCGGTGCGGGAGAATCCGTGGGTGACTCTCGTAGACGATTTGATGTGGCGCGGACTGATCCAGGACTCGACCGACCCCGACGAGCTGCGCAAGGCACTCGACGGCGGCTCGATCACGTTCTATGTCGGCTTCGACCCGACCGCCGCCTCGCTGCACGTCGGTCACCTCATGCAGGTCTGCACCGCCCGGCGCCTGCAGCAGGGCGGGCACAAGCCGCTGCTGCTCGTCGGTGGCGCGACCGGCCAGATCGGCGACCCGCGCGAGTCCGCCGAGCGCACGCTGAACCCGCCCGAGGTGGTCGAGGGCTGGGTCCAGCGCATCCGCGAGCAGCTCTCCCCGTTCGTCACCTACACCGGGGACACCGCGGCGACCCTGGTCAACAACCTGGACTGGACCGGCACGGTGTCGGTCGTCGACTTCCTGCGCGACGTCGGCAAGCACTTCCCGGTCAACAAGATGCTGGCCCGCGACGTCGTGCGGAACCGGCTGGAGAGCGGGATCAGCTTCACCGAGTTCAGCTACCAGCTGCTGCAGTCCAACGACTTCTACGAACTGCACGTGCGCAACGGGTGCCTGCTGCAGTTCGGCGGCTCCGACCAGTGGGGCAACATCACCGCCGGCGTCGACTTCATCCGGCGTCGCGGCGCCGGCCCGGTGCACGCGTTCGTCACCCCGCTGGTGCTGAAGTCCGACGGCACCAAGTTCGGCAAGACCGAGGGCGGCGCGGTGTGGCTCGACCCCACCATGACCAGTCCGTACAGCTTCTACCAGTTCTGGATCAACAGCGACGACCGCGACGTCAGCAAGTACATGCGGTACTTCAGCTTCAAGACCCGCGAGGAGCTGGAGGAGCTGGAGAAGGCCACCGCCGAGCGCCCGCAGGCCCGTCTCGCGCAGCGTGCCCTCGCCGAGGAGCTCACCGCCCTGGTGCACGGCGAGGAGGCGGCCCGCCAGGCGATCGCCGCCAGCCAGGCACTCTTCGGGCGAGGTTCGCTCGACGAGCTCTCCGCCGACACCTTGCGCGCCGCTCTGGCCGAGGCAAACCTGCTTTCCGTACGGGGCGAGCTGCCGCCCGTCGGCACGCTGTTGAAGGACGCCGGTCTCGTGGCGAGCGCGAACGAGGCTCGCCGGACGATCAGCGAGGGCGGCGCCTACCTGAACAACGAGCGCATCACTGACGGTGAGGCGATCGTGCCGGAATCGGCGCTGCTGCACGGCAGGTTCCTGGTCCTGCGGCGCGGCAAGCGGACGTTTGCCGGCGTCGAGGTCACCGACTGAGGTTCTTCGTCGCGGCCCGGTCCCTTTCGGGGGACCGGGCCTTTTGTGTTCTGTCCGGTTTTGTTCCTGCCACCGGGCCTGCCCGTCCTCGGCCCGATCGCGGCAATAGGTGCGCTGACCTGAGGTTTTCCGGTCTCTCCGGGCTGTGACGGTGGTCGCGCCGCCCCGATTTGGCGTTGCCGGGAACGGAGGGTAATGTTTGTCGAGCCGCCAGGGAGACGGGCGAGCGAATGAGACCCGCAAGGGGCTCGGAGCGGCCGTCCTGGAGGAAACCTAGCCAACAAGATCACGCGATTTAGCGTCGCGGGATTTCTCGGTGCGGAAAATCCGGTTGCGAAACA
>NZ_BOMH01000027.1 GCF_016862095.1 Actinoplanes cyaneus | reverse complement strand
ACACCGTTCAAGACATCCACCGCACCGGTGAACAACGGATCCAGCAAGCCGGGCAGAAATTGGCAGATCTCTCCGTACGCCTGCCGGTCCATGCTGACTTCACGCACCGCCGAACGGGCCACCGCCATCTGCTCCGCGACCTCGCCGACCATGGTCGCGTGCAACCGCACCACTTCCGCCGGAAACCGCATCCCGGCGCTCATCGCTCGTTCGGCCTGTCTGGCACCGGAAACCGGGCTTCGAACGAATCGATCACCGCACGGCCGGCCTCACTGTCCGCACCCACCGTCGCCCGCACCTGCTCGGCCACCTGCGCCGCCAACACGGCCTGCGCACGCCGCATCACCATCACGATCTCGCGCGCCAACCGCGGGCCGGACAACTCGTGCACCCGATCATCCAGATCCAGGGCCTCCACCTGGCCAGACGACCCGACGGTCACCCGGATCGCCCCGCCACGGCCTTCCGCCGAACCGGTCAACGCCGCCATCCGCCGCGACAACTCGACACTCCGCTCGGCCTGCGCATCAACCTGCGACACCCACGAATCCAGCCACTCCTCCGCGGCATCAAGATCGTTCATTGGAGTCCCGCTTTCACTGACGACCAGCCCACGCTATCGACGCCACGCCATGCTGAGAAGACACCCGAGCCCGGGATCCTGACGCACTCGAGCTACCCGCCGCGACCACGCGCTCGAAGCCGGCTCACCACACGAACCCCACCCGGTTCGCGCAATGCATCATTCGGGGGTCGCGAATATGCTGATAAACCAGGTTGTGGGCCTGAAGGGACTCGAACCCGCGACCGAGGGATTTTGAGTCCCACGATTCCGGGGGAGTGGCCGTAGGGTCGGCTGGTGAGGATCGGTGTGCTGGGTGCGGCCCGCATCGCCCCGGCCGCGCTGATCAAGCCGGCCCGGGCGGTCGACGGGATCGAGGTCGCGGCGATCGCGGCGCGGGATCGGGGACGGGCCGCGGCGTTCGCCGCGAAGCATGGCATTCCGGCGGTGCATGACAGCTATCAGGATCTGCTTGCCGACCCGTCGTTGGACGCGGTCTACATTCCGCTGCCGAACGGGCGGCACGCCCAGTGGATCCTGGCGGCGCTCGACGCCGGTAAGCACGTGCTGGGGGAGAAGCCGCTGACCGCGAACGCGGCGCAGGCCCGCGAGGTGCAGGCCGCCGCCGAGCGGACCGGGCTGGTGGTGATGGAGGCGTTCCACTACCGCTATCACCCGGTGGCCGCGCGGATGGCCGAGATCGTGCACGGCGGCGAGCTGGGCCGGATCCGGCGCGTCGAGACGTCGATGTGTTTTCCGCTGCCGATCTTCTCCGACATCCGATATCAGTACGACCTGGCGGGCGGCGCGTTGATGGACGCCGGCTGCTACGCCGTCCACTGCCTGCGGTTGCTGTCACCCGTCGAGCCCCGTGTCCTGGCCGCGCGGGCGCTGACGATGCGGCGGGATCCGCGCGTGGATCGGGCGATGACCGCGGACTTCGACCTGGGTGACGGCGCCCGCGGGCGGATCCGGGCGTCGATGTGGTCGTCGACGCTGCTGAGTCTGCGGGCGAGGGTCGTCGGCGAGCGGGGGACGCTAACGGTCGACAACTATGCGGCGCCGCAGGTGTTTCATCGGTTTCGGGTGACTGTGGACGGGCGCCGGCGGCGAGAGCGGTTCGGCGGCGAGACGACGTACGCGCGGCAGTTGAAGGCCTTTGTCCGTGGCGGGCCGGCGAATCTCACGCCGCCGGCGGATTCGGTGGCCACGATGACAGTGATCGATGAGGTCTATCGGGCTGCGGGGCTTCCGGCGAGACGGTGAAAAGCGGTGGACGCGGGCCCGGCCGTCGCATAGCGTCGCCTGGCGACCGTGACACTGCCCGAGGAGGTGAGCCCCGATGAACGTTTCTGCGATGTGGGTGCTCCCCTCGTCGTCACGGTCGGGCGGCTGACGTAGGGGCTGCCGGGAGCGTCGCGCTTTCCTGGCACTCCCGAAAGGCATCAAACCCTGTGAATTCTGTACGAACCGCCGTGGTTACCCGGCCGGCTCAGTGGCAGTGGCACGCCCTCGAGGACGACCTGGTCGTCGGCCGTGCCGAGGCGTCCCGGCGACCCGACGGCCGGCTCTTCATCAGCGTCGACGCGTGGCACGACGTGGTGTTCCACCAGCTTGCCGAGGCGGCCCTGGCCGCGCTGCCGAGGCCCTTGCACACCGTCGTCGACGAGGCCGACGTCGACCTGACCGCGCAGTGGCGTGGCGCCGGGTTCGTGATCCGGCGCCGCGAATGGGAGCACGTCGTCCCGACCGACCCGATCATCACCGGGCTCGGCGCGGTGATCGCACCACCCGGCGTGACCATCGTGGCGGCCGCCGACGATTTGCTCGACGAGGTGGATCGGGCGGTCCGCGCGGAGAACTGTCCGGCGATGCCGGCCGAGATCCTGCCGGGGCGGCGCGGCTTGTCGACGTTCACGGCGGCCGAGCTCGACGGGCGGTACGCGGGACTGCTCCGGCTGGCGCCGCTGCCGCGCAGGCCGCGGATCGGGCTGATCGCTGTCCGGGCCGGGATGCGCCGCCGGGGGATCGGCCGGGCGCTGCTCGCCGACACGCTCGCCACGCTGCACCGGCGTGGGGTCGAGACGGTGTCCGCCGATGTGCACGAGGCGAACGTGGCCGCGCTCGCGCTGGCCGCCGGCGTGCGGGCCCGCCGGGTCAGCAGCAACCTGGAACTGGAGCTGCGCTGATGCCCGGGTCGGCGAACGGGGTCCAGTTGGAGGGGACCGTCCTCGAATGCCTGCGCAACGCCACGTTCAGGGTGGAGTTGAGCAATGGGCACACGGTGCTGGCGCACATCAGCGGGAAGATCCGTAAGAACTACATCCGGATCCTGCCGTTCGACCGGGTGCTGGTCGAGCTGACCCCGTATGACCTGACCAGGGGCCGGATTGTCTTCCGCTACCGGAACTAGGCCGTGACGATCTGCCGGGGTGTGTCCGCACGCCCCGGCAGATCATCACGCGCCGGGCCGCTCAGGCGGTCTGGAACGAGGTCCACCGCTCCAGCAGCGCCGTCCAGGTGTTGGTGCCGACGATGCCGTCGGCTTTGAGGCCCGCGTCGTCCTGGAACTGGCGGACCCGTTCGTCGGTCTTGGGGCCGAACAGCCCGTCCACGCCGTCCGATGATTTCAGGGCGCGGTCGAACGGCGAGTATCGCCCGCTGGTGAAGGCGAGCATGAACTGCAGGCTTCGGACCTCGTCGGAGGCGACGGGGTTCTGCGCCTGCTGGAGCTCTTGTAACAGCAGGGTGACGTTGACCTGAGGGACGGGCATCTTGATCTCCTTTGATCAGAAGCGGGAAACGTCGGTGGGCTGGCAGCCGAGGGGAGACGCTCTGCGCCGGGTGTCACCGGCGGATGCGGCGCACGAGCAACGGCGATGGAATCGATCGGCGGTATCCGAGCCGATGCCGTGAGCGTCGCCCTCCCGCTGCCAGCTGTCAACGGGTCTGCCGCATACCGACAGGCCCGCGGGTCACCGGACCGGCTCAGCGCTCGACGACCGCCTCCACCCGGACGGTGGCGCCGGCCGGCGCGGGCGGGATCACGGTGCCGTCGATCTGTGCGCCGTCGACGAGCAGCCGGGTGACGCGCCCGGACACGCCGATCGGTTTGCGGACGGTGATCTCGTAGGTCGCGCCGCGGTACACGCGGGTGGCCACGAAGCCGTTCCACGCGGCGGGCAGGACCGGGTCGACGCGCAGCCCGTCGAGTTCCGGGCGCAGGCCGAGGATCCACTGGGTGATCGCGACGAAGTTCCACGCCGCGGTGCCGGTCAGCCAGGAGTTCTTGGCCTCGCCGTGGGTGGGCGCGTCCTTCCCGGCGATCATCTGGGCATAGACGTACGGCTCGCACCGGTGCACGTCGCTGATCGCCTCCCGCGCCGACGGGTTGATCCGCCGGTAGTAGTCGAACGCACGGTCGCCGCGGCCCAGGATCGTCTCCGCGATCATGATCCACGGATTGGTGTGGCAGAAGATCCCGGCGTTCTCCTTGTACCCGGGCGGATACGTGGAGATCTCACCCAGTTCGACGTGGTACCGCGAGTACGCGGGCTGCTGCAGGACCACGCCGTGCGGGGTGCCCAGCCGGTCACCGACGCTGTCCAGCGCGCGGGCGGCCAGCCCGTCGTCGAGGCCGACCCCGGCGAGCACGCACATGCCTTGCGGCTCGACGAAGATCTGTCCCTCGTCGTTCTCGCCGGAGCCGATCGGGTTGCCGTGGAAGTCGTAGGCCCGCCGGAACCACTCGCCGTCCCAGCCGTGCTCGACGATCGTTCCGGTCATCTTCTCCGCCGCGGCCCGGTACTCGGCGGCCTTCTCGTCGAGCCCGCGCAGCTCGGCGACGCTCGCCAGCTCCTTGGCGGCGAGCACGAACTGCCCGGCGATGAAGACCGACTCGGCCTGCCCGCCGGTGACGTTCTCGGTGGTCTGGAACGGCTCGCCCGGGGTCTCCGAGAAGCAGTTCAGGTTGAGGCAGTCGTTCCAGTCGGCGCGCCCGATCAGGGGCAATCCGTGCGGCCCGAGCCGGTCCAGGGTGTAGCTCAGCGACCGGACCAGGTGCTCGTAGAGGGAGACCTCGCTGCCCGGCGCGTTGTCGAACGGCACCGGCTCGTCCAGGATCGTCGCTTCGCCGGTCTCCTTCAGGTAGGCCGACACGCCCAGGATCAGCCACAGCGGGTCGTCGTTGAAGCCGTCGCCGATGTCGTTGTTGCCGCGCTTGGTCAACGGCTGGTACTGGTGGTACGCCCCGCCGGTGGCCATCTGCGTGGCGGCGATGTCCAGGATCCGTTCCCGCGCCCGCTCCGGGATGATGTGGACGAAGCCGAGCAGGTCCTGGTTGGAGTCGCGGAACCCCATGCCGCGGCCGATGCCGGACTCGAACTGCGACGCCGACCGGCTCAGGTTGAAGGTGACCATGCACTGGTACGCGTTCCAGACGTTCACCATCCGGTCGGTGTCCGCGTCGGGGGTGCTGACCTGCAACCCGCCGAGCAGCCGGTCCCAGTGCGTGGTGAGCGCCGTGAAGCCCTCGGTGACCGTGGCGGAGTCCAGCCAGCGGGCGATGGTCGGCCGTACGCGGGACTTGTTGATGGTCTGTGAATGCGGCGGGTCGAACTTGTCGTCGCGCGGGTTCTCGGCATAGCCCAGCACGAAGATCACTTCGCGGGTCTCGCCGGGCGCGAGACTGAGGCGGACGTGGTGACTGCCGATCGGGGACCAGCCGGCGGCGACGGAGTCCGTGGCGCTGCCCTGCTCGACGGCGGCCGGCCGGTCCCAGCCGCGGTAGGCGCCGAGGAACGCCTCGCGCTGCGTGTCGAAGCCCGCCAGGGGCTCGGAGCAGGCGAAGTAGGCGAAGTGGTCGCGCCGCTCGCGGTACTCGGTCTTGTGGTAGATGACGCCGTCGTCCACCTCGACCTGGCCGGTGGAGAAGTTGCGCTGGAAGTTCGTGGCGTCGTCCTGCGCGTCCCAGAGGCAGAACTCGACGGAGGAGAAGAGGGACAGTTCTGCTGTGGTGTCGCGCTCGTTGGTGACCCGGGTGCGCCACACCTCGAGGGTCTCACCGAGGGGGACGAAGTAGAGCGTCTCGGCGCGGATCCCGCCGCGGGCCGAGGCGATCCGGGTGTACGACAGTCCGTGCCGGCACTCGTAGTCGTCGAGCTCCCGCTGCGTCGGCTGCCACGACGGGGACCAGTAGTCGCCGTTCGCGTCGTCGCGCAGGTAGAGGTAGCGCCCGCCGAGGTCGAGCGGAGCGTTGTTGTAGCGGTATCGGGTCAGCCGGCGCAGCCGGGCGTCGCGGTAGAACGAGTAGCCGCCCGCGGTGTTGGAGATCAGCCCGAAGTACGCCTCGCTGCCCAGATAGTTGATCCAGGGCAGGGGGGTGTCGGGCCGGTCGATGACGTACTCGCGGGTCCGGTCGTCGAAGTGTCCGTAACGCACCATCTGTCTCCTTCGGTTGGGAGCGCTCCCATTACGGGAGTGTAAACGGCGGCTGTGCCGGCGCTCACGTCTGATTGACGTGTCAACTACTTCGCGTCATTGTTGACCCGTGAATGACGTGATTTTCGGACTCGACACCTTCGGGGACGTCCCGGTCGACGACGCCGGCGCCCCCGTCTCCTACGCCACGGCGATCCGCCAGGTCGTCGACGAGGCCGTCCTCGCCGACCAACTCGGCGTCGACGTGATCGCGCTCGGCGAGCACCACCGCCCGGAATACGCGATCACCACCCCGGAGACCGTCCTCGCCGGCATCGCGGGCCGCACCTCGCGGATCCGGCTGGCGTCCGGCGTCACCGTCCTCAGCTCGGACGACCCCGTGCGGGTCTTCCAGCGCTTCGCCACCGTCGACGCCCTGTCGCACGGGCGGGCCGAGGTGATCCTGGGTCGCGGCTCCTTCACCGAGTCGTTCCCGCTCTTCGGGTACGACCTGAGCGACTACGACGTGCTGTTCGAGGAGAAACTCGAGCTGTTCGTGAAGCTGCTCGACGAGCAGCCGGTCACCTGGAGCGGCACCACCCGTGCCCCGTTGGAGAACGCCGACGTGTTCCCGAAGACGGAGTCCGGCCGGCTCGACACATGGGTCGGCGTCGGCGGCTCCCCGCAGTCGGTGGTCCGCACCGCACGGCACGGCCTGCCGCTGATGCTGGCGATCATCGGTGGCGCGCCGGACCGGTTCGCGCCCTACATCAAGCTCTACGAGCAGGCCGCCCAGCAGCTCGGCACTGTCGCGCACCCGGTCGGCATGCACTCGCCCGGCTTCGTCGCCGACACCGACGAGGAGGCCAAGGAGATCTTCTACGCGCCGTACAAGGTGATCCGCGACCGGATCGGCGCCCAGCGCGGCTGGCCCCCGCTGCGCCGCGCCGAGTTCGAGGCGGAGGTCGCGAACGGTTCGCTCTACCTGGGCTCGCCGGAGACCGTCGCCCGCAAGATCGCCCGGGCGGTCAAGGCGCTCGGCGTCGGCCGCTTCGACCTGATCTACACGGCCGGGGCCCAGCCGGTCAGCGCGCGGCTGCGCTCGGTCGAGCTGTTCGGCTCGAAGGTGCTGCCGATGGTCCGCGACATCCTGGCCGGCTGACGATGACCACCATCGGCATTCTCGGGGCCGGCAAGGTCGGCACGGTCCTGGCCCGGCTCGCGCTCGCCGCCGGGCACGAGGTTCTCGTGTCCGGCTCCGGCGACCCCGCCGGGATCGAGCTGATCATCGACGTGCTCACGCCGGGCGCCCGGGCGGTGACGTCGGCCGAGGCGGCGGCCCGGGCGGACATCGTGATCCTGGCGCTGCCGCTCGGCAAGTACCGGGACATCCCGGCTGCCCCGTTGCGCGGCAAGCTGGTGATCGACGCGATGAACTACTGGTGGGAGGTCGACGGCGTCCGCGACGACCTGACCGACCCGCGCACGTCGTCCAGCGAGACGGTGCAGGCGTTCCTGCCCGGGGCCCGGGTCGTGAAAGCCTTCAACCACATGGGCTACCACGACCTGGAGGACGGCGCTCGTCCCGCGGGCACGCCCGGCCGGCGTGCGATCGCCCTGGCCGGCGACGACCCCGCCGACGTGGCGACGGTGTCCGCGCTGGTCGACGCCCTCGGCTTCGATCCGGTCGTGGCCGGTCCGCTCGCCGCGGGAGTCCGGATGGAGCCGGGCACCGAGCTCTTCGGCGCCAACGTGGACGCGACCGAGATCCGCGCCATGCTCGACCGTTTCCCCGCCACCCCGCGCGGCCTGCTCGTCGCCGAGGCCCGACGGTAGGCGCGTCTCTCTCACCCCATTTGCGCGTACGTCGTGAGCCCGGTCCCCGTGACACCGCCCGCGCGATTCCGCTGCCACTCCCGGCAGGTGCGCGACTCCCGGTTCCAGCTGGTTCTCTTGGTCGTTATCCGTCCCTCATAACGACCAGGAGAACCAGCCGGGAGCCCTCGCTCTCCGACTACGCCGGGTCGTTGTTGTCGCGGAGGGAGTGGATCATGCTGCGCAGGAGCCGGAACGCGGCTGACTGGTCGGCGTCAGTCATCCCGGCCAGCATCCTGACCTCGACGGACCGGACCGCCACTGTCGCCTTCTCGAGGCTCTGCCGGCCGAGGGGCGTGAGCCGGGTCGGAAGAACCTTCCCGACCGGCGCCTCCGCGGGCCTGGTCACGTAGCCCTCTCGTTCCAGGGCTTGGAGCAGCACGTTCATCGACTGCCGGGTGACGAACGCGCCCCGCGCGAGGTCGGAGTTCGACAGGCCGGGCCGTTGTGCCAGCAGTTCGAGGCAGGCGTACCGGGTGACGTTCATCCCGAGCGGCCGCAGCACCTCCTCCATGGCCGAGCGCAGAGCACTCGACGCCTCCTTCAGCAGGTAGCCGAGTGACTTGTCCAGATCAACGCCGACGCCGCCTTGACTCATGTCAGGATTCTGACATAAGCTGGTGTGTGTCAGGAACCTGACACAACTAAGGAGCGTCATCATGCCCGTCACCGGACCCGACTTCATCTCCCTGCAGGCGCGCGACCTGGACGCGTCCCGGGCGTTCTACGAGCGGTATCTCGGTCTCGTGCGCTCGCCGGCCGGGCCGCCGCACGCCGTCGTCTTCGAGACCAAGCCGATCGCCTTCGCGCTGCGCGACGTCATCCCCGGCACCGACCTCGCGGCCGTCGCACAGCCCGGCATCGGCGCCGCGATCTGGCTGCACGCCACCGACGTCCAGGCCATCCACGACGCGCTCGCCGCCGACGGTCACACCATCGTCTCCGCGCCGATCGACGGCCCCTTCGGCCGGACCTTCACCTTCGCCGACCCCGACGGCTACCACATCACCCTCCACGACCGCGTCTGACCAGCGGTGCCAGGTGCTCGGCGTCCCGGCCGACGAGCGGCCGCGCCGGGCCGTGGCGGGTGTCCGCCTGCCGGCGTCGCGCGGTGTGCGCTGTGGTCCAGGCGGTGCCGCGGCTCGCCGTTGCCAGCTGGTGCTCATGGCTGCTATTCGTGCCTCATAACAGCCATGAGCACCAGCTGGAAGCCTGCGGCGGGCCGCTACGCCGGCGAGAGTCCCGGCCGGAGGTCGGTGCGGGTGGTGAGGACGGTGGTGGCCAGGGCGCGGGTGTCCGGGTCCGTGCCGTTGGCCTGTTCGCTGCGGGCGAGACTGATCGCCTGGTCGAGACCCTCGTGCAGTTTCTCGGTGGCGGCGGTGTCGAAGGCCGTACCGGAAAGCCTGGTCATTGCCTCTAGATCCGATGTGGTGACCATTCCCGGCATCGGCATCCCCTCATGGGGGTTGTCGGCCGGCAGGCCCGCCCTGTCGTGCAGGTCGCGCAGCGTCGGCAGCTCGGCCTCGGTGACCGCGCGCACCCGGGTCGCCAAGTCGGTGACGGCGGGTGTCGCGGTGTGCGCCGGGATCGCGTCGAGCAGCGGGAGGATCTGCTCGTCCATGGCCAGGGTGATCTCGATCCAGGCCAGATCGGTGCCGCCGAACGAGGGCGGCGGGGGAGTGCGGGACGCCGCGGGCGGCGACGCCTGCTCCTGGCCGCAACCGGCCAGGAGCAGCAGCGCCGCCGCCGCGGTGGCGAGGAACCGCAAGGTCAGCCGCCGGTGAAGGACGGGGTGATGCCACACTTCGCGCCGGCGTTGAGGCAGACCTTGACCAGCGCGCCGAGCTTGGCCGGGTCCCAGGCGTTCATGAAGTCGCCGTGGATCGAGGACGCCATGCCGGACGACAGGGTGAGACCGTCGCCGCCGAGCGAGTCGTAGTTGAGCATCAGCGACAGGCTCGGGATCGCGACCGGGTGGTCACCGGTGCACGCGCCGTTGACCGACGGGCCCATGTGCGACTTGTGGTCGGGCGAGTCGATGTGCTTGCCGTCCCAGCAGTCCTGGAAGGTCAGCTGGTAGATCAGGTTGCCGCCGGGCGCGCACTTGGGCCAGTTGCCGTCGGCGCTGCGGCCGATCTCGGCACTGCCCGCGCACCAGAACTGCCCGCTCGCGCCCTTCGGCGTCGCGACCTGCCGCTTGGCGTCGCCCTGGACCATCAGCAGGCCCGGCGGGAACGGCCGTACCGTCTTCGGGTCCTTGATCTTGGCCCCGTAGTACGCCCGGAAGTTCTTCATCTTCACCGGGGTGCCGTTGAGCAGCAGGGTCGGCGCCCAGTACGCGCTGTTGTCGCCGGGTGCGTTGCACGTCGTCGACTCGGCGAGCAGGTCCGTGGTGGTGCTGCTGGCGGTGACCTTCGGGCCGAAGAACGTGTGCAGGTGCGACGCGCCGGGCAGGTTCGGGAAGACGATCGGGTCGTCGGGCGCCTCACCGGAGACGGAGCAGTCGGTGTGGAACTCCGGGACCATCGTGGTCCCGGCCGGGACGGGCAGGGAGGCGACCGCGTTGTACTGCGCGAGCGCCTTGTCCCAGGCGGCCTGGTTCACGTCGACCCAGCCACCGGGGGTCGTGCTCGGCGCGGCGGACGGGGATGCCGGCTTCGTGGAGGCCGCGGCGCTCGACGGCGTCACGACCGGCGGCGTGGCCGAGGTTGCGGAACCCGGCCCCAGCAGCAGGTAGTTGATGTTGACGAAGTCCGAGCGGGACTTGCTCGTCATGACCAGGACCAGGTCCTGCTTGCCGGCCGGAACCTTCGCGGCCGTCGCGGTGACGGTCGTCCACTTCTGCCAGCCGCCGGTCTTCGTGACCGGGAACGTCGCCAGCAGCGTGCCGGTCGGGCTGCCCAGCCGGGCCTCGATCGCGCCGCCGTCGGCGTTGTCCGAGGCGATCCGGGCGCTCAGGGTCGAGCCGCCGATGGTGACGCCCTGGTACTTCAGCCAGTCCCCGCCGGCGAGCCAGCCGACGTTCTTGCCGCCGCCGGTGTCCGACGTCGTCTCCGTCTGGGCACCCTGCTGCGCGGTGAACGCCTCGGCCTGCAACGCGCCGGGGACGTCCACCTCGCCGGCGTCGGCGGTGGCGATGTAGACGCCGCTCGCCCCGAGCGCCGCGGTCACGGTGACGCCCAGGACCACCCGCGTCGTGCGGCGCCGCCGCCGGGGATCCGGGGGAGCGACGTGTCTCGATTCATTAGCCATACCGAGTCCTCAATTGAATGGCGAAGAACAGCTGCGCGACGAATTATGCGCACCTCTCGCGGCCGATTCAATGGTTCGGGAAAAACTTCATTTTCCCAGCTCAGGGCCGGTGCAGGTGGCCGCGTTACGGCCATTGAATAACAGTTTTTCGGGACTCTTTTCTTAAGTTTTCTTTAAGGCTCGCAGGCGGTTCGTGCTTGATCGACGAACGGCTGGGTACCAGCTCGCTGTGCTGATCGATCTGCCTGACCTGCCACTGCCCGGCCGTGGCGACACCCTGGAACGCCTCCGCGGACTGGCCGCCCTCGGCCGCGCGGACCTGGTCGCCTGCCGGCTCGCCGAGGGGCACGCCGACGCCGTGGCGATCCGCACCGAGCTGGGCGACGAGCCCGGGGACGACGGTCGCTGGGGTGTGTGGGCCGCGGCGCCCTCCACGGTACGGGCGGAACGCGCCCCCGAAGGCTGGCGGCTCACCGGCGACCGGCCGTGGTGCCCGGGCGCTGCCTGGTGCACCGACGCGCTGGTGACAGCGGTCGCCGAGGACGGGATCCGGCTGTTCGCGGTGCGCAACGAGGGACCGTACGCGCAGCCACTGGAGGGCACCTGGCCGGCGATCGGGATGTCCGGAAGTGACAGTCGCACGGTCCGCTTCACCGGCGCCCCGGCCCGGCCCGTCGGTGGACCGGGGGAGTACGCCGGCCGGCCCGGTTTCTGGCACGGCGGGATCGGCGTCGCCGCGTGCTGGTACGGCGGCGCGCTCGCCGTCGCGGACACGCTGCTCGCCGCGGCCCGGAGCAAGGAGCTCGGCCCGCACGCCCTGGCGCATCTCGGCGCGGTCGACGTCGCGCTCGGCGCGGCCTGGGCGGTGCTGGAGGACGCGGCCCGCCGGATCGACGCGGAGCCCCGGGCCGACGCCGGACGGCTGGCGCTGCGGGCCCGGGCGGTCGTGGAGTCCGCGGCCACCGAGGTGATCGACCGGGTCGGCCGGGCCCTCGGGGCCGATCCGCTGTGCCGGGACGTGATGCACGCCCAGCGGATCGTCGACCTGACCGTCTACCTGCGGCAGAGCCACGCCGAGAGTGACCTGGAACAGCTCGGCCACCTGCTCGTGGAGGAGGGCGCGCCGTGGTGAGGCCGATCGTGGGCAGCGGGACCATCGGGGAGCGCGGGGACAAACAAGGTTTACGACCGGTCGGTCTTTTTGTACAGTGCGGGTATGACCCAGGACGGCAGGCTGGCCCGCGGTGAACGGACCCGCACCGCTGTGCTCGACCGGGCGCTGGTGCTGGCGACCGTCTCCGGGCTCGACGGGCTGTCCCTGAGCCAGGTCGCCGACGCGCTCGGGGTGAGCAAGTCCGGGCTCTTCGCGCACTGGCGTTCCAAGGAGGCGCTGCAACTCGCCGTCATCGACCGGGCCCGTGAGCAGTGGACCGAGCGGGTCATCCGCCCGGCGCTCGCCGAGCCGGCCGGGGTGCGACGGCTGTGGGCGCTGCACGATCACCGGCTGGCGTTCTACGAGTCCGGGGCGCTGCCCGGCCGGTGCTTCTTCGCGAACGCGCACTTCGAGTTCAACGCCCGCCCCGGCGTGATCCGCGACCGGCTCGCCACCGAGCAGAGCGACTGGACGGCGTTCCTGATCGGAGCCGCGACCCAAGCCCGCGACCTGCGGGAGGGGACCGATCCGGCACAGCTGGCGTACCTGATCGACTCGCTCGGCGTGTGCGCGGTGATGCAGCCCTCCGAGCTCGCGTACCGGCACGCCCGGCGTGCCCTGCACGACCACCTCCGTACCGTCGCCGTCGATCCTGACATCCTCCCGGAGCTGCCATGACCACCGTGACCGAAACCGGCGCCGTCATCACCATGCCGGTGCACTTCGACGACCTGGACGCGATGGGCGTCCTGCACAACTCGCGCTACGCGGTGCTCGTCGAGCGCGCCGTCCTGCAGTGGTGGCACGAGCGCGGCGTCTGGTTCTCCAGCGACCGTCCCGCCACGCCGGACACGTTCAACGTGGTCCGGGAGTATGCGATCACCTTCCACCGCCCGGTCGCCGGTCCCGGTGACATCAACGTCCACTTCTGGCTCGACCGCCTCGGCTCCACCAGCGCCACCTACGGTTTCCGCCTGACCTCCCTCGACGGGCGGACCGTCTTCGCCGAGGGCCACCGCGTCAACATCGGACTCGACCGGGCCACCATGCGCCCCGCGCCCTGGACCGACCGCGGCCGCGAGATCGCGGCCACCCTGCTCCGGGGCTGAACCTCGCACCGGACGCACCCCGGACCGCAACCGGCCTGAACTCCGCGTGATCGCCCGGCGACCGAAACGGACGTTGCCGCGATGATGTGAAGGGACGCCGTACCTCGATGAGCAGTGACCGATTTCGTGCTGTTGCCCTGTCCTGCCTGCTGACCATGGGTGTGCTGGCACCCGCGGCGCCCGCGCTGGCCGACGACCTCCCGGAGGAGCCGGCCGCCACGAATCTCCAGCCGGCCGACCCGTCCGTCCTCGATGAACTCGTGCCCGCCGAGGTGCCGGTCGACTCGCCTGTGGCCGGTGACCCCGCGCCTGTGGAGGGTGACCCGGCGCCTGTGGAGGGTGACCCGGCGCCTGTGGCGGGCGACCCGGCGCCGGTCGACGCCGGACCGGCTCCGGCCGCCGCGCCGACTCTGGCCGGGCGTCTCGCCGCGGTGACGCGCTCCAAGACGATGAACTACTACCCGTCCGGCGCCGGCTGGACGGCGATGTGGACGCGCTTCGACGCCGCGCAGATCGACACCGACCTGGCCCGGATCTCGGCGCTCGGCGCGGACAGCGTCCGGATCGTCGTCTTCCCGCGGGTCTTCGGCTTCCCCGCACCGAAGCCGGAGTACCTCGACCGGCTCGACGACTTCGTCGACATCGCGGCGCGGAACAACCTGGCCGTGAAGCTGACCCTGTTCGACTGGTGGTCGTCCTACAAGCTCGTCGGCGGCAGCGTCGAGTGGACGCAGGCCGTGATCGGCCCCTACCTCGACGACCCGCGCGTGATCGCGGTCGAGGTCAAGAACGAGATGTCGCCGTACGATCTCCCGGCCGTGCGCTGGGCCCGCCGGGTCATCCCGGCGATCCGCGACTTCGCGCCGACGATGCCGCTGACCGTCTCGGTCGACGGGCACGCCGGCCCGGACGGCCTGGCCGAGCTGCGCGACGCGTTCGGCGACGTGCCGCTGGACTACCACGACTACCACTTCTACGGCCAGTCCGAGCAGGCGCTCCCCGACATCCTGCAGGCCCGGGACTCGGTCGCGCCGGAGCCCATGGTGATCGGCGAGACCGGGCTGAGCACCGGCGTCGGCAGCCCCGGTGAACAGGCCGCCTACCTGGCACGGGTGTTCCGGGCGGCCGCGGTCGCCGGGATCCGCTCGGTGTCACCGTGGACGCTGACCGACTTCGCCCAGGGCGCGATCCCGGCCGGGTCGATGGTGTCGGTGACGCCGTCGCAGTACCAGTTCGGGCTCTACCGCCTCGACGGCACCGCCAAGCCGGCCGCCGCGGTGGTCCGCAACGCGTGGACCGCCACGGAGAGCTACGAGGACGTGCTCGACCTCAGCTTCGAGCAGGACCACCGGGACTCGCCGTGGCGGGACAACCTGCCCGCGGCCGGGGCCGCCGAGCAGACCGACGAGGTGGCGCACGACGGGACGTACTCGGTGCGCTTCTCCGGCACCGGCCGTGACCCGCGCGGACTGCCGTCACTGCGAATCTCGCCGGTGACGCCGGTGCGCGGCGGCCAGACCTGGTCGGCGTCCGCGTGGGCCCGTGGCGAGAACGCGACCGGGACCACCGAGATCGCGCTGAGCTGGTTCGACGAGCGGGGTCGGTGGATCCGGCAGGACACGTCGGCACGGCTCAAGCGCGGGACGACCGGCTGGACGAAGCTGACCGTGAACGCTGTCGCGCCGGACCACGCCGCCGGTCTGCAACTGCACCTCAAGTCCGGCGACAACGCGGGCTCGGTCTGGTTCGACGACGTCAGCCTGTCCTGAGCCTTCCTCCGATCCTCGGACCGGGCCGGTCCGAGGATCGGACGGTCCTAGGATCGGAGGGTGACCCGGCCCGATCGCATCGCGCTCATCTCCGACGTCCACGGCAACCTCACCGCGCTCGAGGCGGTGCTGCGGGACATCGGCGACCGCGGGATCGACCGTGTCTACAACCTGGGCGACTTCGTCGGGAAGGGCCCGCGCGGCCGCGAGGTCGTGGACCTCTGCCAGGAACGCTGCGAAGTCAACATCCTCGGCAACTGGGACGACTTCCTGCCCGACCCGGAGCGGACCTACGACAGCGAGGGCATGCGCTGGTGGCTCGCCCAGCTCGGCGAGGGCCAGGGCAAGTGGCTCCGCGACCTGCCGTTCTGCCACGACTTCTGGCTCAGCGGCCGCCGCGTCCGGCTGTTCCACGCCTCCGCGACGAGCGTGCACCATCGGGTCCGTTTCGACCACGGCGAGGAGGAGTTCCGGGGCATGTTCGCCAACACCCCGGCCACCGGCCTCGACGGCCCGGCGCCCACGATCGTCGGCTACGGCGACACCCACGACCCGTTCTACGAGGTCGGGCCGGACGGTTTGACCCTGTTCAACACCGGCAGCGTCGGGAACTCGATGGACGACCCGACCCCGGTCTACGTGATCCTGGAAGGCATTCTCGACTCCCGCGAGCCGGCGTCGTTCTCCGTCCAGTTCGTCCGCGTTCCTTGCGACCTGGAGGCCGAGCTGGCCGAGGCAGCAAGGCTCGGCATGCCCGAACTCGACGGCTATGTCTCGGAGTTGCGCCACGGCCTGTACCGGGCCCGGACCACCCCGATCTACCACCGCTGACCACCGAAGGGTCCGGCTGGTGCTCATGGTCGTTATCCGAGCCGGATAACGACCATGAGCACCAGCCGGACAGCTCGCGCCGCAGTGCTGCCCGGACCCCAGCCGCCCTTGCGTCGGAGCGCTTCCGGCCCGTCGTGCCGCTGGGCTCCCGGATCAGCCGCGCAACGGCGTATGGCAAATGGTGCTTCTCGCTTCGGCCCTCGAACCCGCCTCCGGTGCAGGCCTCGCCCGTGGTGAGCCTTTTCGGGGGCGGCCCCGGGAGTTCACCAGGGTTCTCCACGGGGGCGACGGGCCATCGCGCTGCGGCAGAGTGGGGACCCAGCGAGATGCCGCCAGGCATCCGGCGCAGCGGAGGAGCTGACGATGGTGGACTTCAAGGTCGAGATCGTGGTCCTGCCGGTCTCGGACGTGGACCGGGCCAAGGACTTCTACAACAAGCTCGGCTGGCGGGAGGACGTGGAGTTCCGGGGCGCCGACGACTTCCGGCTGGTGCACTTCACCCCGCCCGGCTCGGCCACGTCGATCATCATCGGCAGCGGGGTCAGCGACGCCGCGCCCGGCTCCAGCAAGGGTGTGCACATCGTCGTCGACGACATCGTCGCCGCCCGCGAGGAACTGGTCGCCAAGGGCGCCGAGCCGAGCGAGATCTTCCACGACGCGGGCGGCGTGTTCCACCACGCCGGCACCACCGCCCGGGTCGCCGGGCCGCACCCGGACCGCCAGTCGTACGGCTCGTTCCTGAGTTTCGCCGACCCGGACGGGAACCTGTTCTTCCTGCAGGAGGTCACCTCGCGCGCCCCCGGCCGGGTCAGCCACGTCGTGTACGGCTCGGCCGCCGAGCTGGAGCACGCGCTGCGCGGCGCGGCGGCCGCCCACGGCAAGTACGAGGCCGAGGAGCTGGGCGGCAAGTTCGACGAGGACTGGCCGGCCTGGTACGCCGCGTTCATGGCGAAGGCCGCCGGCCTCGGGTCCTGAGGCGTCAGCCCGGAGAAGGACCGCCCGGTGGTCCTTCTCCCTGATGGCGTCGTTCGTCAGCCCGTGCGCGACCCGTCTCGGGCCTGGGGGTGTCACGTGTTGGCGTTGCGGGCGGCGATGCGCCAGCGGTCCACTTCAGCCCCCGCGGCGGTCACCACGAGTTCGTCGGCGAGGTTCACGGTCGTACACACATGATTGGGAACGACGCGGAGAACGTCGCCGAGCCGGGGGAGCGGCACCCCGTCGGGGAGCGCGACGGTCGCGTGGTGCTCGGAGAGCGCGACGATCCGGGCGTCCGGATGCTCCACGAGCCGGCCGAATCCGGTGGCCCACGCCTGCCGGTCGGCGCCGAGCACCTTGCTGCCGGCGTCCAGGACGAACCGGTTCCCGGTGCGGCTGACCACGGTGGACAGCACGGTCAGCGCCACGTCGTCCCAGCCGCAGGTGCCCATCTCCAACTGCTGGGCGTCGCCGAAGACGTACACCCCGGGGCGCATCTCGGTCAGCACGCCGGGGCCGGTCAGCGCGGCGGTCGGCGTCGAACCGCCACTGCGGACCTCGGCGTCCAGACCCGCCGCGGCCTCGGCGAGCGCCGCGGATTCCTGCTCGGCGGCCGATCGCTGCTGGTCGGGGCCGTACGCGTGGCCGGGGAAGGTGAACACCCCTCGTACCGTCAATCCGGCATTGTCCGCCGCGGCCGCGAGCGCGCCGGCCGCACCGGGAGCAACGCCGCTGCGATGGTGCCCGCTGTCCACCTCGACCAGCACCTCCAGCCCCGGCACCGCCGTGGCCAGCGCTTGCGCACTCTCCGCGGAGTCCACGCCGATCCGCAGCCGGACCCGCGACGCGAGTTCCCGGAGGCGGGCGGCACGCTGCGGGGCGGGCCAGACCGGGTACGCGATGAACAGGTCGTCGAACCCGGCCGCGGCGAAGGTCTCCGCCTCGCTGACGGTCGCCACGGTCAGCCCGGCGGCCCCGAACTCCAGCTGACGCCGCGCGATCTCCACGCATTTGTGCGTCTTGGCGTGCGGCCGCAGCGCGATCCCGCGCCCGGCCGCGGCCTGCGCCATCGCCCGCAGGTTCCGGTCGAGCACGTCCCGGTCGACGATCAGGCACGGGGTCGGCAGGTCAAGAACCACAACATCCTCCTGGGGTACGGCGTCACGGCCGCTCCCAGTAAAGATCATCGGCGAGAATCTTGGCGAAAGGACTTGGCACTCCCGCCGGGACAGTGCTAAAAACTTACTTGTCGCTGCTGGTCATTCGCGGTGATGAACCGCAAGACCTCATGCAACGACCTCGGCAGATTTGATCTTTAGCCGAGCGCCACGTGCTCGCCGGAAAGGCCGGCGGGCAGTCATGAGGAGGTGTTCGTGGTGCTGACTTTCGATCCTTTCCGCGAGTTCGACCGTCTCGCCGGGCAGATGATGAGCGGCAGCGCCGCCGGTCTGGCGATGCCGATGGACCTCTACCGTTCCGGCGAGCACTTCGTCCTGCACTGTGACCTGGCCGGCGTCGACCCGGGCTCGGTGCAGATCGACGTCGACCGGCGGGTCCTGACGATTCGCGCCGAGCGGTCCGCGCGCACCGACGACGACGTCCAGTGGCTGCGCCGCGAGCGCCCCACCGGCACGTTCGAGCGCCGCATCACTCTGGGCGACGGCCTGGACCTCGACAAGATCGCCGCCACGTGGCAGGACGGCGTGCTGACGCTGACGATCCCGGTGGCCGAGGCCGCGAAACCGCGCCGCATCGCCATCACGACCAGTGACCGCCGCGAGACCACCGACCAGCCGGAGGTCGTCGAGGGCACCAGCTCGCCCGCCCTCACCAAGTCCTGACCTTGCGGATCCGGGCTGCCCGGTTCGGGCAGCCCGGACAGGTCCCGGGAGCTGACTTCGGTCACGTCCCGGCTGGTGCTCATGGTCGTCATAAGGGACGAATACGACCGTGAGCACCAGCCGACGTGCGGATGGCTCTAGGCTCCTGCCGGTGCCCCATGTGACGTTGTATGCGCTGGAAGAAGAACTCGCCGGGCGTGAGCCCGGGCTCATCACCGCACTGACCGACGCCGTCGTGTCCGTGTACGGCGACTGGGCCCGCGCCTCGGTCGAGGTCAGGTTGATCGGTGTTCCCGCCGGCCGCTGGGCGCGCGGCGGTGCGGCGGTCACCCGGGCGGCGCCGGCGGTGACGTTCGGCCTGCGTGAAGAGGTGTTCGCGCGGGACGACGCGGCCACCGTCGTCGCGCGGCTCGTGTCCGCTCTCACCGATGCGGTGACCGCCGTGTTCGGGGACGGCTGCCGCGATGAGGTTCTCGTCGAGCTGGTTGGGCAGCCCACGACACGGTCCGGGCTCGGCGGAACAGTGATCGGCCAGGGACAGTGATCGGCCAGGGTTGACCCCGCGTGGCCGGGCCGCACCGGGCCCGGCCGCGCAGGGGCCATCAGACCGTCACCGGGCCCGCGGTCTCGGTGAGGCGCCCGCCGGCCAGCCGGAGCCAGCGGGTGATGCCGATCTCCGCGAGGAACCGCTCGTCGTGGCTGACGACCACGAACGCGCCCCGATACGCCGTCAACGCCGCCTCCAGCTGGGCCACGCTGTCCAGGTCGAGGTTGTTGGTCGGCTCGTCGAGCAGCAGCAACTGCGGGGCCGGGTCGCCGAACAGCACGCACGCCAGGGTGGCCCGCAGTCGTTCGCCGCCGCTGAGGACGCGGACCGGCAGCTGCGCCCGGGCGCCCCGGAACAGGAAGCGGGCCAGCAGGTTCATCCGTTCCGCGTCGGTCAGCGCGGGCGCCCGCTCGGTGAGGTTCTCCAGCACCGTGCGGGACTCGTCGAGCAGGTCGAGGCGCTGGGACAGGTGCGCCACGCGACCCTCCACGCGGGTCACGGTGCCGGAATCGGGCTGCTGAGCACCGTTGATCAGCCGCATCAGGGTGGACTTGCCCGCGCCGTTGGGACCGATCAGGGCGATCCGCTCCGGCCCGCGGACGTCCAGGTCGACGCCGGGAGGATCGAAGACGGGCCTGCCGCCGTACGCAATCTGCAGTCTCTCCCCATGGAAAACGGTGCGCCCCGCCGGAACCGTGGTGCCCGGCAACTCGATGGCGATCTTGTCGTCCTGCCGGGCGGCGCGGGACGCCTGGTCGAGGCGGGCCTGGGCGTCACCGACCCGGTTGGCGTGCGTCTCGCCGGCCTTGGCCGCGGACACCTGCGCGTCCCGTTTCAGCCCGCCGGCGACGATTCGCGCGAGCCCGGCGTCGGCGAGGTTGCGGGAGGCGTTCGACGCGCGCCGCTGGGCCCGCTCCCGCGCCTGCTGCATCTCCCGTTTCTGCCGTTTGAGGTCCTGCTCGGCGTTGCGGACCTGCCGCTCGGCGACCTCGCGCCCGGCCTGGACGGCCTCGGTGTACGCCGTGAAGTTGCCGCCGTACCACCGCACCTCGCCGTGCTCGAGCGCGGCGATCCGATCCATCTCGTCGAGCAGCGCGCGGTCGTGGCTGACCACCAGCAGGCAGCCGGTCCACCCGCGCAGCACCTCGGTCAGACGCTCGCGCGCCGGCCCGTCGAGGTTGTTGGTCGGCTCGTCGAGCAGCAGCGCGTCGGGCCGTTTCAGCAGCTGGCCGGCGAGCCCGAGGGACACTGCCTGGCCGCCGCTGAGCGTGCCGAGGCGCCGGTCGAGCGCGATGCCGCCCAGCCCGAGCCGGTCCAGCTCGGCGCGGGTGCGCTCCTCGATGTCCCAGTCGTTGCCGATCGTGGTGAAGTGCTCCTCGGCGGCGTCGCCGGACTCGATCGCGTGCAGTGCCGCCAGGATCCGGTCGACGCCGAGCACCTCGGCGACGGTCTGCCCGGCGAGGAACGGCAGGTGCTGCGGCAGATAGCCGAGCGTGCCCTCGACCACGACGCTGCCACCGGCCGGGGTCAGTTCGCCGGTGATCAGGCGCAGCAGCGTGCTCTTGCCGGACCCGTTGGCGGCGACCAGGCCGGTGCGCCCCTGCGGGAACGAGACCGACAGGTCGTCGAAGACCGGGGAGTCATCCGGCCAGGAAAAGGACAGATTGGTGCAAACGATAGACATCAGAAGGCCTCAGCGGGTACGAAGATGAACCGTGATCAGGGAACGACGAGGAAGGCCACGCGGACGGCGCGGGGAAACGCGCACGTCGGTGACCGCTTCAGCGGGTTGTCCCCGAAACGTCGTCGTCCACTGACACCGGTCTGCTCCCGTTCTCGAGACCGCCTCGATGTTAGCCCGAGTCCGCGGCATTTGTCTTTCGGCAGTGCTCATCACCATGCGTCGACGCGACGAGCCGGCGGATCGTCGGATCAGCGCTTGACCTTGCCCCAGGGGCAGGGTTCGAGGATCTACGGCATGAACGAGATCGCACGTATCAAGGAGCGGATCGCCGCCTTCTGCGACGCCACCCAGGTTCCCGGCATCGTCGCCGGCCTCTACCACGCCGGGGAGCAGGCCGTCGTCGCCCACGGCGTGGCGAACCTCGCCACCGGGGCGCCCATGCGCGAGGACACCGGCTTCCTGTTCGGATCCATCACCAAGATCATGACCACGACGCTCGTGCTTCAGCAGGTCGAGCGGGGCCTCCTCGACCTGGACGCGCGGGTCGTCGACCATCTGCCGGAGTTCCGGCTGACCACGCCGGGCGCCGCCGAGAAGATCCGGGTTCGTCACCTCGTCACGCACACCAGCGGCATCGACGCCGACCTGTTCTTCCCGGACGCCGGGGGCCGCGACGCCCTCGAGATCTACGTGGAGCGGCTCGGCCGCGAATGCGGCAGCCTCTTCGCGCCGGGCGAGTACGTCAGCTACTCCAACGGTGGCATGATCGTCGCCGGTCGGCTGCTGGAGGTGGTCACCGGCCGGCCGTACCACGAACTGCTCGAACACGACGTCTTCGCGGCCGCCGGGATGGCCGGCGCGTGCACCTCCGCCGAGCGGGCCATCCTGCGCTCCACCGCTGTCGGGCACTTCCCCGACCCGGCCACCGGCGAGGTCCGGCCGACCGGCATGTTCATGCTGCCCCGGACGTGGGGACCGGCCGGTGGCACGCCGATCGGCACCGTCGCGGATCTGCTCGCCTTCGGTCGGGTGCACCTCGGTGACGGCTCGGCGGTGTCGGGCACGCGGGTGCTGTCCGCGGAGTCGGTCGCCGGCATGCGGACGATCACCCACGACCTGGGTACGCCGGACACGACGCCCGTGGGCCTCGGCTGGCTGGTGCGGTCGCTGGGTGGCACGACGGTGCTGACCATGTCCGGCGCGTCGCCCGGCGGGGTGGCGGTGCTGGCCGTCGTGCCGGAGCACGACCTGGTGTTCACCGCGTACGGCAACGATTCCCGGGCGCTCGCGCTGCACGACGAACTGCTGCACCGGCTAGCTGGCCAGTTCGGCGAGGTGGAGACGCCGGCCTACGCGCCAGAGGAGGTCGATCTCGAGCCGTACGCGGGAACCTACCGCTCGAACCAGCTGCGGATCGACGTGCGCGTCGTGGACGGCGGACTGGAGGAGCAGGTGACCTACGAGCCGGCGGACACCAGCCAGGAGCAGATCTTCACCGGCTTCGTGGGTGGCTCGTTCACGGCACCACCGCGACGCTACGTGCCGGTCGGCAAGGACCTCTTCGCCCCGGCCGGGGTGCCGCTGGACGCGCTGCCGTCGTACTACCTGGTGTCCTACCACGGTGGGGCGGCGTACCGGTGCGCCGGCGGTCGGCTGACCCGCCGCGTTTCCATCTGAGATCATGCGGCTCATGAGCGACGGGCCGGCCGGTGGGCGGCATCTGCTGACCATCGGCCAGCTCGCCGGGTATGCGGGCGTGACGATCAAGGCGGTGCGGGTCTATCACGACCGGGACCTGTTGCCGGAGCCGCCCCGCGACTCCTCCGGCTATCGACGCTACGGCGCCGAGCATGCGATCCAGCTCGTCAAGATCAGGACCTTGGCCGAGGCCGGGGTTCCGCTGGCCCGGATCAAGGAGCTCCTCGCCGCCGGGCCGGAGCAGTTCGCCGAAGCGATCGGCGAGATCGAGAGCAACCTGCGCAAGCGTGCCGAGCAGATCCGCCGGGCCGGGGAACGGATCGCCCAACTCCACGGCGGGGACCGGCTGTTCGTCTCGCCGGAGGTCGCCGGCTACCTGGAGCGGCTGCGCGAGATCGGGGTCAGCGAGCGCACCGTGCTGCTCGAGCGCGACCTGTGGATCCTGTTGCAGTCAGTGGCGCCCGGACAGGCGGCGGCCTGGATCGCCGACAAACTCGCGGCCATCGCCGATCCCGAGTTCCGCACCCTGTACGTGGACTACGACGCCGCGTTCGACTGGTCGCCGGACGATCCGCGCCTGCGCCCGTTGGCCGAGCGGACCCGGCAATGGTTCACCAGCCGGCACGCCGAGGCCGAGGCGGCGCCCGACCCGACGATCGCCCGGTTGGCCGCCGTGACGGCCGGCGCGTCCTCACCGGCCTGGGCCCGGATCGCCGAGCTGGCGAAGACTAACCTTTGAGTCCGGGCGCGCGGGCCCGGATCACGGCAGCGCCGCGGAACGGGCGGGGCAAAGGGCAGGTCGCTCGTCGCCGGTGAAGTCGCTGTGGCGTCCCGATTCCCCCGTTACGCAGGCGTAACCGGGCGCGGGCGACCTGCCGCCCCTTGCAACGCGTCCATGCTCGCCGGTTGACCTTGTACGAAGCATGCGAAACTCGTACCGTCCTGGTGGATTTCTTGAATCGCCTGGTGGGCGACGGGCGTGCGGAGGTCAGTTGGCGGCGGAGTTCGGTGTGCTCGGCGTGGTGGAGGCCCGCGTCGGCGGCGAGATCGTCGATCTGGGACATGCCCGGCAGCGATCCGTGCTCGGCGTGCTGCTCGTCGAGGCCGGTCGTCCGGTCACCGTGGACCAGCTCGTCGATCGTGTGTGGGGCGGAAACGCGCCGCAGCGGGCGGCCGGCGCGCTCTACAGCTACCTGTCCCGGCTGCGGCGGGCCGCCGGGGTGGAGATCCGCAAGGAGTCCGGCGGCTATCAGCTCGCCGTGGATCCGCAGGCGGTGGACCTGCACCGGTTCCGGCGGCTGATGACCGCGAGCCGGGCGGCCGATTCCGATCAGGAAGCGGCCCGTCTGGTCGCGGAGGCGCTCGGCCTGTGGCGGGCCGAGCCGTTCGCCGGTCTGGACACGCCGTGGCTGAACGCGCTGCGCCGCACGCTGCTCGACGAACGGTTCGCCGCCGAGCTCGACGGCAACGACGTGCTGTTGCGGCTGGGCCGGCACGGCGAGCTGCTGCCCGGGTTGTCCGCGGCCGTCGCCGAGCATCCGCTGGACGAGCGGCTGGCCGCGCAGGCGATGCTGGCGCTGTACCGATGTGGCCGCCAGGCCGACGCCGACGAGCAGTACCGGCGCATCCGTCGGGCCCTCTCCGAGGAGCTGGGCAGCGACCCGGGCGTGGCACTGCGCCGGTTGCACGAGCAGATCCTCGCCGCCGATCCCGCCCTCGACCTGCCGGGCAACGATTCCGTGGTTTCGCCGGCCGCGACCGCGCCGGTTCCGGCTCAACTTCCCGCTGAGGTACGGGCGTTCACCGGGCGTGCCGGCGAGCTCGCCACCCTGGACGGCCTGCTGGTCTCGCCCGGCGGCGACGAACCGCCGCTGACCGTCGCGCTGCTGTCCGGCACGGCCGGGGTCGGCAAGTCCGCGCTGGCCGTGCGGTGGGCGCACCGGGTCCGGGACGCCTTCCCGGACGGGCAGCTCTACGTGAACCTGCGCGGCTACGACGCCGAGCAGCCGGTGACGGTCGCCGACGCGCTCGCCGGGTTCCTCACCGCGCTCGGCGTGCGCGGGCCGGAGATCCCGCCCGGCACGGAGGAGCGCGCCGGGCGGTACCGGTCCGAGCTCACCGGCCGGCGCATGCTCGTGCTGCTCGACAACGCGTCCTCGGTGGAGCAGATCCGGCCGCTGCTGCCCGGCACCGGCTCGTGTCTGGTCCTGATCACCAGTCGCGACTCGCTGCCCGGGATGGTGGCGGTGCACGGCGCCGAGCGGGTGAACCTGGATCTGCTGCCGCTTCGGGACGCGGTGGTATTGCTGCGCAAGCTGATCGGCGTACGGGTGGATCGGGAACCCGCCGCCGCCGAAGCGCTGGCCGGGGCGTGTGCCCGGCTGCCGCTCGCGCTGCGGATCGCCGCCGAGCTGGCCGCCGGTCGCGGTGACGTGCCCCTGGCCGACCTCGTCGACGAGCTCGGCGACCATCAGGGCCGGCTCGACCTGCTCGACGCGGGCGGGGACCCGCGGGCCGAGGTCCGGGCGGTGTTCTCCTGGTCGTACCGGAACCTGCCGGCCGCCGCGGCCCGGATGTTCCGGCTGCTCGGGCTGCACCCCGGCGAGACCGCGCACCTCGACGCGGTGGCGGCGCTGGCCGGCGTCGGCCCGGTCGAGGCGCGGCGACTGCTCGGCGTGCTCGTCCGGGCCAGTCTGGTCCAGGCCGGCCGGGGTGGCCGGTACGGCATGCACGATCTGCTGCGTGCCTACGCCGCGGAGCTGGCCGCCGGGCACGACACCGAGCCGGACCGGCGGGCGGCGCTGACCCGGCTCTTCGATCACTACCTCGCCGGGGCGAGCGCGGCGGCGACCAGTGCGGACGGTGCCCCGGCGTGGCTCGAGGCGGAGCGGCCCAACCTGGCCGTGATGTGCGCGTACGGCACGGCGCACGGCTGGTACGAGCAGACCGTCGCCCTGGCCGAGACGCTGTTCCGGTACCTCGACGCCGGCGGCCCGGCAGCGGAGGCGGCGACCGTGACGGCGTCGGCGGTGACCGCGGCCCGCGCCGTCGGGGACCGTGCGGCGCAGGCACGGGCGTTGGCGCATCTCGGCCGGCTGCATCGGCGGCAGGGACGCCCGGATGCGGCCGTCACGACGTACCGGCAAGCCTTGGCTCTCTACGAGGAGCTGGGTGATCGCGCGGCCGAAGCGCAGGTGCTGCGCAACCTGGGCAGCGTCGACTGGCTGCTGGGCGACTACCGGCGGGCCGTCGGCCGTTACCACCAGGCGTGGGAGCTGCATCGACAGCTCGGCGACGAGCCCGGGCAGGCCGACGCGCTGGTCCGGCTGGGACTGATCGACGCACGGCTCGGCGAGCCGGAGCGGGCGGCGCAGCGGTTCGGGTGCGCACTGAACCTGTACGTCACGCTCGGTGACGAATTCAGCGAGGCGTACGTGTTGTCGCTGCTCGCGCGGCTGCCGCGGCGACCGGTGCCGCTCGACCGCGCCGCCGCCCACCTCGAACGGAGCCTCGGCACGGTCCGGCGCACCGGTGACCGGACCGCGGAGGCGTACGTGCTCACCGATCTGGCCGCGATCCACGCCCGCCAGGATCGGCTCACCGAGGCAGCCGAGCACCTGCGGCGGGCGCTGCTGCTGCACCGGCGGATCGGCGACCGGGCCAGCGAGGCCGAGGCGCTGAACGATTTCGGACAGGTGCTGCGCCGGGCGGGGGAGACCAGTGAGGCTCGCGCCCAGCACGAGCAGGCCCTGCGGCTGGCCGGGGAGATCGGCGATCGCTACGAGACGGCGCGCGCCCACGACGGCCTCGCCGCGACCGACCCCGACCCGGGCGCGGCCGAGTCACACCTCGCCCGCGCCCGCGGCATCCTCGCCGACCTCCGGGTGCCCCCGCTCGATCAGCAGGTGGGCCGGTAGGGCAGCTCCGGCACGTACTGCTTCCACTCGCCGGCGTCCAGGCCGCGCCCGCTGATCGTGCACGCCCGCCGCACCGGGTCGGCGGCCAGGTCGGCAGGCACCGTCGCGTCCCACAGCGTCACGTTCCTGCTCGGCTCGCCGTAGGTGCCGCCCGCCGCGAGCATGCGTCCGTCCGGGCTGAACGCCACGTTGAAACTCTGCAGGTCAGGGCTCTTCATCAGCGCGTACGGGATCGGGCTCACCGGGTCAGCGACGTCCCACAGCATCATGGCGTTGTCCAGGCTGGCACTGGCCAGGGTGCGGCCGTCCGGGCCGAACGCGACCCACAGCACCTGGTTCGTGTGACCGACCAGCGTCCCGGTCAGGTAGGGCTGCGCGGGGTCGGCGACGTCCCACAGCATGGTCGTCGCGTTGTCGGCGCCCGCCGCCAGGGTGCGCCCGTCCGGGCTGAAGGCGAGCGCGTTCGCGGCGTACGCGTAATCCTTGAGCTGCACCGACGTGAGCTGCGCCGGCGCGGCGGGTTTCGTCACGTCGACCATCGCCACGTAGTTGCTCTCGCCGACGGCCATGGTCCGCCCGTCCGGAGTGAACGCGATCGCCGAGATCGGTGCGCGCAGAGGCAGGGCGGCGAGCCGCGCAGGCCGATCAGGAACGGTCAGATCCCACAGGGTCGTCGTCCCGTCGCTGCGGCCGACGGCCAGGGTGCGCCCATCCGGAGCGAATGTCACCGCGGCCACGGCGGCGGTGCCGTCCTTGATCGTGGCCAGCGTCGGCGGTGCGGCCGGGCGGCTCAGGTCGAGCAGCGTCACCGTCGCGTCCGTGCCGGCGACAGCGAGGGTCCCGCCGTCCGGGCTGAGCGTGATCCCCTCGACGGTGCCGCCGGGCAGCGGCACCGCGTCACCACGCACCGGACCCGCCGGGTCGGTCACGTCCCACGACATGGCCCCGCCCTTCCTGCCCGCCGCGATCAGCGAGCGGCCGCCGGCCCCGAAGGCCAAGCCGACGATCTTCTGCGGAACAGGCCCCGGCAGTACGGCTGTCGCGTCCCGCGCGAAGGGACCCTTGACGCTCCACAGTGTCGCTGTCCGGCGCGCGCCGGCGGTGATCAGCGTCCGCCCGTCGCCGCTGAAACCCAGCGACCGGACCGGCCCGCCGGGCGTGCTCAGCGTGGCCAGCCGGGTCGAGAGCCACGGCCAGTCGCCGGGCTCGACGTTCCACAGCACTGTCGTGCCGGCGGCGTCGGCGAACGCGAGCGTGCGCCCGTCCGCGCTGAACCGCATCGCGCTCAGATGAGCCTTCCCGGTCACCGCCAGCTTCGACGCCCCAGGCTGCGGGTGGGCCGGATCGGTCAGGTCCCACAGCGCCACGTAGTCCCCACCGGCCTCGACGGCCACGACCGGCAGCTTCGGGTCGACCTCGATGCGGGCGTCGGCGAACGGCTCGCCGAACGATGGAGCGAGCTTGGCGCCCGCCACCGGATGAGCCGGGTCCGCCACGTCCCAGACCGTGGCGATCGCGCCGCTGGTGACAGCGTTCCGCCCGTCCGAGGTGAATTGCAGCCGGTACGCGTCCTGCAGCGTGGACAGCACCACCGGAACGCCCCCGGAGATGTCCCAGAGGACCGAATCCTTGTCGCTGGTGCCGGTCGCGACGGTCCTGCCGTCCGGGCTGAACGCCAGCGACACGATCCCCGCGGCGTCGGTGAGCGGCGCGAGGCGCACCGGACGGGCCGGATCGGCCACATTCCACAGAGCCGCCGATCGGCCGTCGACGACGGCGACGGTACGGCCGTCGGGGCTCGCCACCAGCGACGTCGCCGCCGTCGCGCCGGCCTCCAACGTCGCCAGGTGGACCGGCCCGGCCGGGTTCGCCACGTCCCACAGCACCACCGTCGTGCCGGCGCCGACGGTGGCGACCGTCTGCCCGGCGAGCCACACGACGTCGCTCACGTCGCCCAGCGCGCCGGCGTGATGCGTCGACATGACCAGATGGCTGAGCTGCTCGGCGGTCCGCGCGCCCGGGTTCAGGCGCTGCGCGGCCACCCCCAGCATCAGGGCCTTGCGGGGATCGTCGGCGGCCATCGCGCGGGCCCGCGCCAGCAGACGGCTGCTGATCTCGACCCGCTGCTGCGCCGCCGAAGCCTCCCGCTGACGGCGGGCCTCGTCGGCCGCCGCCCGGGCCAGCCGCTCCTGCCGTTCCCGCTCCTCGTCGGCCCGGCGGGCAGCCCGGCGGTACTCCTCGGCGAGCGCTCGCTGCTCCTTGGCCCGCGCCGTCGCCTGGTCGGCGAGCGTCTGCTGGCGGCGGGCCTCCGCCTTCTGCCGCCCCGCCTCGGCCCGCTGCCGCTCCGCGTCCTCGCCGGCACCCCGCGCCAGCTGCTCCTGCCGTTCCGCATTGGCCTTCTGCCGCTCCGCGCCGGCCCGGTAACGGTCCGCCGCGTCCTGCTGCCGCTTCGCCTCCGCCGACGCCTCGTCAGCCAGCGCCCGCTGCTCCCCGGCGAGCAGCTTCTGCCGCGCGGTCTCGACCTTCGCGGCGCTCGCCCGCTCCTCCTGGACCTGCGCGTACTGCTGCTGACGCTGCGACTCCTCGGTGGCGCGCTCGGCGGTGGTGCGCTGCTGCGACGCCACCTGCTGCTGCACCCGGGCCTCGGCCGCCGCCGTGGTGGCCCGGCCGGCGTTGCGCACCGCGACGAACCCGGTCAACGACGCCACCAGGGTCAGCAGCACCAGCATCGCCGTCGCCGCGGTCCACAGCCGGCGTGCCCGCCGGTGCTGCCGGACGTCCTCACCCTCCAGGTCGTCCTTGCTCATCCCGTGCATCGGGGCGGCGAGCTGCGCGATCGCGTCCCGGAAGCGGACGTGCTGCAGGCTCAGGTGCAGATCGTCGCGGGCCCAGCGCAGACCCAGGAAGAGCGGCTCCTCGGCGAACACGCCCCGCAGCGCCGTCGGCACCGCGGTGGAGTCGTCGGTGAAGTCCCCGGCGCCGGCGTCCCACCGCCACTCGCCGTCGGTGACCACCGGCAGGATCAGGTCGGCGGACTTCGTCGCCAGCCAGTGCTCGATCTCCCGGTTCACCCACGACGACCGCGCCGCCTCCGGCGACGCCATCAACACGAAATGCTTCGACCCGTCCAGCGCCTCCCGGATGGACGTCCACAACTTCGGCGTGACCGCCAGCCCGGTCTGATCCCGGAAGATCCACAACGCGCGCCGCCGGTGCCACGGCTTCGCCAACCGATGCAGACCACGCTGGACAGCCGGCGCCAGACGCCCATCAGCGGCGTGACTGTAGGAGATAAAACCATCAAATGGCATGACATTCCCGCGGTCTAGATGATCAGCGGGGACCGATTCTCCATGTCAGCAGTCCACGGGTAAAGCGAAGCCAGCCCGTCCCTCCCGCCCGTCCTTCCCGCCCGCCCGGGCGTTGCCGCCCGCATGCCCTGCTCGCCCGGGCGTTGCCGCCCGCATGCCCTGCTCGCCCCGGCGTTGCCGCCCGCACGCCTGCTCGCCGCGGCGTCGCCGCCCGCACGCCCCGCGATTCCGCCGCCGCCCGCCCGTTCCTCCTACACGCCCTGCCCACTCCGGCGTTGCCGCCACCCAGCCGGCCGGCGCCGCGTCTTCGAGCGCCGTGCGATGGCGCTCGGTTGTGGCCGCGCCATTTGCGCCGCGTGATGGCCGCTCGGTTGTGGCCGCGCCGGCCTGCGCCGCGCGCCGGCCTGCGCCGCGCGATGGCCGCGCCACTCGGCGAGCCGCCGCCTGCCGTCTGCCCGCCGTCCGTGCCCCGGGTCGACGGTGCGGCCGAGGCCTCGTCGACTCCGCGACATTCAATGGCGCACACCGCATAGCGGACATGAGGGGTCATGTGCTTTGATCTACATGGGCCGGGCATCTTCCCCCGTGGATGTCCGGCCCCCTAACATTCCGCTGCGCTGAAGCCGACGCCAGCCATGACTGATGCCACCTCGGCCGCCCACGTGCCAGCCGCTGCAGAAACGCTGCCCAATGGCTCGACCCCAGCCGCCGCTCCGAACTGGACGACGGCTCGCGCTGCCAGTGGCGCGCCTCGGAGCCCTACCTCCGATCTGGGGCCTGAGCGCCGGCTGGCACTCCGGGGGCCGGGGCGAGGACGATGTCGAAGCGCACCCTGGTCCATGGGCGGTCACCGAGGTCACGGCCGTCCGGGGTGGGGGTGCCGGGCGGATGGGGCACGAAGTCCTTGATCAGGGAGTCGCGGACGCCGAAGACGCTGTCGGAGTCGAGCAGCTTGTCGCCGCGTACGAAGATGTGCGTCACCAGGGTGCGCAAGCCTTCCGCCTCGACCATGAAGTGCAGGTGGGAGGCGCGCAGCGGGGAACGGCCGGTGGCTGTCAGGAGCGTGCCGACCGGGCCGTCGTGCGGGATCGGATAGGGCGTGGGCACGATCGCCCAGAACCGGTACGACCCGTCCGGCCCGGAGAACAGGTGGCCGCGCGCGGCGGTGCGATCGTCGTCGTACTGAACATCGTAGAAGCCGTCGTCGTCGGCCTCCCACACCTCGATCCGCGCGCCCGGCACCGGCTTGCCGTCGGTGTCGGTGACCGTGCCCTCCACCCAGCACGGCTGCCCGGGCGCTTCACCGGCGATGTCGCCGCCGGGCGGGATCTCGGGGGAGTCCGCCACGAAGAACGGGCCGAGCACGGTGGCCTCGGTGGCATCCCGGTACGCCTCGTTGTTGACCGTCACGGTCTGCATGGACGCGCCGAACACGTCGGAGAGCAGAATGAACTCCTGCCGCCGGTCGTCGGTGAGGTGCCCTGTCGCGGTCAGGAACGCGATCGCTTGCTGCCACTCGGCCTCGGTCAGCCGGACCTCACGGATGAACGCGTGCAGGTGCCGGGTGAGGGCCTGGGTCACCTCCTTGAGGCGCGGGTCGGGCGTGTTCTCGAAGGACGTGACGACGCGCTCGGTGAGCTGCTGCTCGCGCGCCTGCTGTTCGGCACTCATGTCGGCTCCTCACCGGCCCAGGCGTGGTGCAGCAATGCGGTCAGGGTCCCGGCGGTTACGGGCACCGGGTTGCCGGCCGGCACGACTGGGAGGATCGCGTCGACGGCGGCCGGGATGTCGATGTCGCGGAAGCCGAAGTCGCGGAGGGCCCGCGGCGCGCCGACCTCCTCGCGCAGGCCGCGCAGTCCGATCAGGACATCCGCGATGTGCGGCGGTACGCCGGAGATGTTCAGCGCGGTCACGTGCGGCAGGACGACGGCGTGGGTCTGCGCGTGAGGCAGGTTGAACATGCCACCGAGCACGTGACAGATCTTGTGGTGCAGGCCCGACCCGGCGGAGGCGAACGCGACCGCGGCCAGGTGGGCCCCGTACAAGGTCTGCTCTCTGCCCTCCAGGTCGTGCCGTGGCAGGCCGGCCCGCAACGCACGGATGCCTTCCAGCGCCAGGGTCTGGTTGATCGGGTCGGCGCGTGGCGCCCACATCGAGTCGACACAGTGGGCCAGCGCGTTCAGCCCGGAAGCGACCGCCATGTCGTCGGGCAGAGGCAGGGTCAGTGCGGCGTCGTAGAGGACCGTGCGGGGGAGCACCCGGTCGTCGGAGCCGGTGGTCTTACGACCGTTCTCGGTCAGGCCCCAGACGTTGGTGGCCTCCGACCCAGCGAATGTCGTGGGGACCGCGACGATCGGCAGGCCGGTGGTCAGCGCCACCGCCTTGGCCAGCCCGGTCGTGGAACCGCCACCGACGCTGACCAGCACGTCGTGCTTCTCCGCGGCCTCCCGCGCACGGTTCGCCACCTCGACCGGGACGTGCATCGCGACCTCACGGAAATACGCCGCGCCGGGGAGCACCCCGTCGGCGCGGGTGCTGATCACCAGCGGTCGCTCACCGAATCTGGCGACCTCCTCGGGCAGCCGCGTGAACGCCTGCCCGGAGGCGAAGACAACCCGCTGCGGCAGGGTCTCGTGGGTGAAGTTCATGTTGCCCGTCCCAGAATTGTGGCCAGCGCGGAGCGCAGGGCCCGGTACGGGTCGCCGGGCAGGCTCGTCGAGCGCCAGCCGATGTGTTTGTCAGGGCGGACCAGAATGGCCCCGTCCTCGCCGACCTCGCGGACACGGGCCCAGTCGTAGTACAGATCCGTCACCGCTCGGCCGGGACCGATCACCACGGTCTCGAGCGGCACGCCGAGGTCCTGCGCGACCTTCTCCGCGACGTCTGCCCAGGCCTCGCCGGCGATGCCGGTGAACAGGGTGAACCGGGTCATCGGGGCAAGATCCAGCGTCGAGACGCGGTGGCGGGCGTCGCCGACCCAGACGTGCGGCAGCCGCGAGCCGGGGACGGTGGACGGCTCGTAGAAGAGCTCCGGATCGCGGGCCGGCTCGGGACGGGTGGAACCGTCGCCGACGATCGCGGCCGACTCGTAGAACTGGCCGAGTTCGACCCCGTGCGCGTTGAACTCGTAGTGCTTGAGCTCCATCGCGGACACCAGGGCGGCCCGCTTGGCGGCGCCGGCCGGGGTGTTCGCCTTGCGCTCCTCGATCCGCGCTGCCATCTCGGTCTCGTCCTTTGCGTCGAGCAGGCCCAGCACCTCGAAGAACTGCACGAACTCGCGGCTCGACCGGTTGGCCCGGGTGACGATCTGCTCGGCAACCGGAGCACGCTCGGTCGTATAGGTCTCCAGCAGTGACGGATCGGCCTGGCCGCGCAGCACCGCGGCGAGCTTCCAGGCCAGGTTGTAGGAGTCCTGGATCGACGTGTTCGATCCGAGGCCGTTGGACGGCGGGTGCCGGTGGACGGCGTCGCCGGCGCAGAACACCCGCCCGTGGTGCAGCCGTCTCGCGAACATCTCGTTGTTGCCCCACAACGATGTGCCGGTGATCTCGACGTCGATGCCGGGCAGGCCGAGCAGACTGCGGACGACGGCGACGGCGGCAGCCTCGTCGACGACCGGTGGTGGCTGGGTGATGTCGTAACCCCAGACGATCAGCCACTCGTTCCACGGCCGGATCATGCGGACCAGGCGCGCGCCGATGCCGCCGACATTCGACCCCGGCTGGATCACCCAATACAGCACCGCGGGACGGTTTCCGACGTACGGCGAAAGGTCTGCCTTGAAGTTGATGTTCATGGACCCGGCGATGTCCATGGCGCCCTCCATCGGCAGCCCGATGTCCTCGGCCACCTGGGAGCGAGCGCCGTCGGCGCCGATCAGATACTTCGCGCGGATCGTGTATTCCTGGCCGGTGACACGGTCGCGCACGTCGACGTCGACGCCGTCATCATCCTGATGGTGGCTCAGGTATTCGGTGGAGAACAGGGTCCGCGTGCCGCGCTCGGTCGCGTTGCGGACCAGGATCGGCTCCAGATAGGTCTGCGGAATGTCGACCGGCAGGCACGGCGAGGCCAGCTCATAGTCCCCGTGCCGGCCCGGGTGCGTGCCCCACGTGAGGATCCGGCCGATCTCCTCACCGGCGATCGCGGTGCAGAAGACCGTGTCGCCCATCAGATGGTGCGGTGTGGCGTCGGCGAGAACCTGCTGCTCGATGCCGGCGTCGCGGAAGACCTCCATCGCGCGCTGGTTGGTGATGTGCGCGCGAGGCGTGTTCGCGGTCCACCGATACTTCGTGATCATGATGTTCGGGATGCCGAGCGTGGACAGCAGCAGAGCCGCGCCCGCGCCGGCCGGACCCGAGCCCACGACGAGCACATCGGTGGTCACGACCATGGTTCTGCCTCCTTCGCCGGCGGTGTTCGGGGCCAGTCTGGTGGTCTGCCCCAGGGGCAGAGCAAGCCCGTGCGAGAAAAGAAGGCGGAAATCTGCGTGCGCGGCGGAGATTCACGATCACGGAGAGGGAGAGATGCGTCGTAGGTCCGTCGCACTCCAGCCGCCGAGGCGGGGTCACGAGGAGCAGCGTACGACGATGTCGGCCACCTGACGAACCGCCGCCGAGCTCTCGCCGGCCCGGGTCGCGATCGCCAGGTCGATGGTCGGCGCATTGTCGATCAGCACGTAGTCGACGCCCTCGAGGTCGAGACTGCGGACCGCCTCGGGGACCAAAGCCACGCCCAGGCCGGCGGCGACGAAGACGACCAGGGTCGCGGTCTCGCCCACCTCCATGATCGAGGCGGGCCGGAAACCGGCAGCGGCGCACGCGGCCAGCACGTGCTCGTGCATCGACGAGCGGTGGCCGGAGAAGTGCATGACGAACGGGTCGCGGGACAACTCGGACAGGTCGATGCTCTCGCGGTCGGCCAGGTCGTGCCAGTCGGGCAGCACCGCGATCAGGCGCTCGGTGCGCAGCACACGCAGGTCCAGCTCGGGCCGGACGATGCCGTCGGGACGCAGGACGACCAGGTCGTACGTCCCGTCCAGCAGGCCGTCGAGCAACGCCGGGCTCAGCGACTCACCGTGCACCTCCAGCCGCACCTCCGGCAGCAGACGCCGCACTTCACGGGTCGCCTGGGGGAGCAGGTCATAGGTGGCGGTGCCGATGAAGCCGACCGAGACCCGCCCGGTGTGCCCGGAGGCGAACAGGGACATGTCGGTGGCGGCGCGCTCGACCGAAGCCAGCACGGTGCGGGCGTGCTCGGCGAAGCGCAGCCCGGCCTCGGTCAGCTCGACCCGCCGCGTGGTGCGGCTGACCAGCTGCACGCCGAACTCCCGCTCCAGCTGCTTGACCTGCTGTGACAAGGCGGGTTGGGCGAGGTGCAGGCGCTCGGCGGCCCGGCCGAAGTGCCGCTCCTCGGCGAGCGCCACGAACGAGCGCAGGTGACGCAGATCCATGCACGCAGCTTATCAATCCAGCGTGATTCAGTATTGGCCACAATCGGTGCGCTGGGCCTAGGTTGGATGGCATGACTTCCGCGTACCTCTACGCCGCGGCCCGCACACCGTTCGGGCGGTTCGGCGGCGCCCTCGCCGAGAGCCGTCCGGACGATCTGGCCGCGATCGCCCTGCAAGGCGTGTTGAACAAGGCTCCCGGCCTGGATCCGGCCGCGATCGGCGACGTCGTGTGGGGTTGTGCGAACCAGGCCGGCGAGGACAACCGTAACGTCGGCCGGATGGCCGTGCTCCTCGCCGGCCTCCCCGTCTCCGTCCCGGCGAACACGGTGAACCGGCTCTGCGGCTCCTCCCTGGATGCCGCGATCATCGGTTCGCGCACGATCGAGTCCGGCGACGCCGACGTGGTGGTGGCCGGCGGGGTCGAGTCGATGACCCGGGCGCCCTGGGTGCTGCCGAAGCCGTCACGGGCCTTCCCGGCCGGCAACCTGACCGCGGTGTCGACCACGCTGGGCTGGCGGCTGGTCAACGACAACATGCCGAAGGAGTGGACGATCTCGCTGGGCGAGTGCAACGAGTTGCTCGGCGACAAGTTCGGGATCTCCCGCGAGCGGCAGGACGAGTTCGCCGCCCGCTCCCACAACCTGGCCGACGCCGCGTGGGACGCCGGCTTCTACAACGACCTGGTGGTGCCGGTTCCCGGGGCGGATCTCGACCGTGACGAGGGCATCCGGCCGGGCTCCTCGGCGGAGAAACTGGCGAGGCTGAAGCCGTCGTTCCGTCCCGACGGGACGATCACGGCAGGCAACGCGTCACCGCTCAACGACGGGGCGTCCGCGATCCTGCTCGGCTCCGAGGCCGCCGCCGACCGGATCGGGTCGGCACCGATCGCCCGCGTCGCCGGGCGCGGGGTCGCCGCTGTCGACCCGGTGATGTTCGGCTTCGCGCCCGTCGAGGCCGCCGACCGCGCCCTCGCCCGCGCCGGGATCACCTGGGCGGACGTTGCGGCGGTCGAGCTGAACGAGGCGTTCGCGGTGCAGTCGCTGGCCTGTGTCGACGCGTGGGACATCGACCCGGAGATCGTCAACGCCAAGGGCGGCGCGATCGCCATCGGGCATCCGCTCGGCGCGTCCGGCGGCCGGATCCTGGGCACGCTCGCCGCGCGGCTCAAGGAGTCCGGCGGGCGCTACGGCGTCGCGGCCATCTGCATCGGCGTGGGTCAGGCTCTCGCCGTCGTCCTGGAGAACGTGGCATGAGCGAGCGTGGGAGCGCATTATCGGGCTCAGTGCCGGACCCTTCCCGGCGGCGCCCCGGGGCGCAGGTGACGGCATGAGCGCCGTCAAGATCTGCGACAGTACGGCGGAGGCGGTTGCCGGCATCGAGGATGGGTCGACCATCCTGATCGGCGGGTTCGGGCTGGCGGGGATGCCCGTGCAGCTGATCGACGCGCTGATCGAGCAGGGCGCCACCGATCTCACGGTGGTGTCCAACAACGCCGGGAACGGGGACACCGGGCTAGCCGCGCTGCTGGCCAAGGGCCGTGTCCGCAAGGTGATCTGCTCGTTCCCGCGGCAGTCGGACTCGTGGGTGTTCGACGGGCTCTACCGGGCCGGCAAGATCGAGCTGGAGGTCGTGCCGCAGGGCAACCTCGCCGAGCGGATGCGGGCCGCCGGGGCCGGGATCGGCGCGTTCTACTGTCCGACCGCGGTCGGCACACCCCTGGCCGAGGGCAAGGAGACCCGGGAGATCGACGGCCGGACGTATGTGCTGGAGTTCCCGATCAAGGGTGACGTCGCGCTGATCGGGGCCTACCGGTCGGACCGGATGGGCAACCTGGTCTACCGCAAGACCGCGCGTAACTTCGGGCCGGTCATGGCGACCGCCGGTAGGACGGTGATCGCCCAGGTCACCGAGATCGTCGACACCGGGCGGCTCGACCCCGAAGTGATCGTGACCCCGAGCATCTACGTCGACCGGGTGGTGGCCGTATGAGCCTGAACAAGCACGAGATGGCGGCGCTGGTGGCCCGTGACATCGAGGCCGGCTCGTTCGTGAACCTCGGGATCGGCCAGCCGACCCTGGTCGCCGACCACCTGCCGGCCGACGCGGGCATCGTGCTGCACACCGAGAACGGCATGCTGAACATGGGCCCGGCCGCGACCGGCGACCAGATCGACCCCGACCTGATCAACGCGGGCAAGGTGCCGGTGACCGAGCTTCCCGGCTCGGCGTATTTCCACCATGCCGACTCGTTCGCGATGATGCGCGGCGGGCACCTGGACGTGTGTGTGCTCGGCGCGTTCCAGGTCTCGGCGCGCGGCGACCTGGCCAACTGGCACACCGGCGAGCCCGATGCGATCCCCGCCGTCGGCGGCGCGATGGATCTCGCGGTCGGGGCCAAGAGCGTCTACGTGATGATGACCCTGTTCACCAAGGTCGGGACGCCGAAGCTGGTGCCCGACTGCACGTACCCGCTGACCGGGCTGGGGTGTGTGAACCGGATCTACACCGATTTGGCGACGTTCGTGATCACGGCCGGTGGCGTGGTGGTCCGGGAGACGTTCGGCATCTCGTTCGACGAGCTCAGCGCACGACTGGCGGTGCCATTGCGGGAAGCCGAGTAACCGGGCGTCCGGGGGTCTCGTTGGTGAGAGCGAGATCACCGGCCGGGACGTCACGGCTTGATAGAGGAAGGTTCACCGCGCCCGGGCGGTGGGCACAAGGGTGGCATGAAGGACACGCGATCGCGGGCCTACCGCGTCATCAGCGCCATGGCTGCCACGGCTGCCGCTGTCGCGGTCGTCGCGGTGGTTCACGATACCCAGGGCGTGGCGATAGCGAGTGAGAGCTGCACCGCCAAGGTGAACGTCAAGCTGCCCGACAACGCCGAGCAGGTGAAGCTGCGCGTGCTCAACGGGACCCGGACAACCGGTGTCGCCGAGCAGGTCAGCGAGGACTTCAAGAACCGTGGCTTCCAGGTGCAGCCGGCCGTGAAGAGCAAGACGAAGGTCGACCAGATCGCGGTCGTGCAGTTCGGGCCGAAGACGGTCGGTGCGGCGCAGTGGATCCGGGCGTTCTTCCTGGGCGACGCGGAGCCGCAGTTCAACCCGGCGCGGACCAGCGACGTGATCGACGTGGTGATCGGCTCGCGGTATCGGCAGCTGGCCACGTTCACCGAGGTGAACCAGTCGCTGGCGCAGCTCGGCGAGCCCACCGTGCCGCCGGGCACCTGCGCGGCCTGATCATCCCGCGACTGCGTAGCCTGATCACCCCGCGACTGCGTAGCCTGATCATCCTTCGGCTGCGCGGCCATCCCGCCCGGTAGCTGTGGCCTGAACTCGCGGAGCGGCAGGCCGCTCCATGGATGCGGCTCCTGTGTCGCCTGCTCAGGTACGGCAACCGCGTGCGCGGTGGGCTGTGTCGAGGGTGCGCTTCGGTTGGGCTTGCTTGTGTCCGGCGGGCTTTGTGGGCTGCTTCGGTGTGGCCCACTCATGTCCGGCAACTGTGCGAAGCGCAGGCCGCGTCGACGCGGTGTTCCCGTCCGTGCCTGGTAGCGCCGAGGAGCGTAGGCGCGGGGTGGCCGGGAGCTTCCCGGCGGGGCCACGGCCTCGTCGACCTCAGCCAGGGCCCACTGCCGATGGGCAGGCTCCCGGCACGAGCTGGGCTCCGCCGGTGACAACGCCGGGGCGCGGACGCGACGCGGAAGAGCCGTGGACTTTCTCACCTCTGACCGACTCCATTGAGGACGCTGACGGGATAGCGTCGAGACTCGCAGAGATGCTGGTCGATTCAATGGAGGGCAGATGAGCATACGCAGAGGGGCGGCCACCGCCGCGCTGATTGCGGCGGTGGCGCTCGCGGTGAGTGGGACGGCGACCGCCGCCACCGCCGCGCCGGCGCCGAAGGGGGTCACTCACGAGGAGAACCCACGCGTGCCGGAGGGCTCGGTGTGGACCGAGGAGTACTTCCCGTCCGCCGATCGCAGCGGCGTCGAGCTGCACGCCGATGTGCTGCGGCCGGCGAACCTGCCGGCCCGGACGAAGACACCGGTGATCCTGGCGATCGGGCCGTACTTCGCGCATGCCGGGCAGACCGGGCCGGAGGGGTGGGCGCAGACCGGTCCGTCCGCCCGGTTCGCGGACTTCACCACCGGCACCGACCTGTTCGCGCGCGGTTACACGTACGTCATGGTGGATTTGCGGGGTTTCGGCGGCAGCACCGGTTGCCTGGACTGGGTGGGGCCGGGTGAGCAGGCGGATGTGAAAGCCGCCATCCAGTGGGCCGCCTCCCAGCCGTGGTCGACCGGGAAGGTCGGCATGTACGGCAAGTCCTACGACGCCGTGACCGGCCTGGTCGGCAACAACCTGCGACTTGGAGCCCTGAAGGCCGTCGTGGCGCAGGAGCCGGTGTGGAACATGTACAACTACCTGTTCAGCAACGAGGTTCCGCGGCCGAACGTGACCGGCACGCCGAACGCCTACAACAGCATCGCGACGCTGGCGCCGCTGCCCGACGACAGCGCCCGGTACAAGGCCAACGCGACCTACGAGACGGGTCACCCGCAGTGCCTGTCCGACAACGTGACGAACAACAACAACCCTGAGCTGAACTCGCCCTACTGGCGGGCCCGCAACCTGGCGGCGAGCGCGAAGGGCACGAGCACCCCGCTCTTCGTCACGCAGGGCTTCATCGAGAACAACACCAAGCCCGAGGACATGGAGGAGTTCCTGGACAACCACCGCGGCGTCGAGCGCGGCTGGCTCGGGCAGTGGGAGCACGTCCGCGGCAACGAGACGAACGGTGACGGGCAGCTGCTCCAGGGGCGGGCCGGCTTCTTCGACGAGGTCATGCGCTTCTACGACCGGTATCTGAAGGGCATCCGGCCGGCGGTCAAGGATCCCGCGTACGCGATCGAGGACAGCACCGGCGTCTGGCGCGCGCAGCCGACCTGGCCGCTGCCGACCTCGGCGAGCACGGAGAGCCTGGTGGACGGGCAGTACGTGGACGACGGCATTCCGTCCACGCTCGCCGCGCCGGCCGGGCAGCAGTGGGACATGGAGCACTACGCCGATACTGCCCCGCTCGCCGCGAACAAACTCGCCTTCGACGACGCGCACAGCTACTTCAGCTGGTCGACGCCGGTGAAGTCGCGCCTGCGGATCACCGCCACCCCGGCGGTCACGCTGAACGCGAGCGCGCCCGGCAACGTCATGGTGCGGCTGTGGGACGTCGCTCCGGGCGGCAGCTCGGTGATGTTCGACGAGAACGTGGCGCTGATCGAGCGGGCGGGCCGGGTCGCGTTCGACCTGAAGTCCACCGACTGGACCTTGGAGCCCGGCCACCAGCTCGGTGTCCAGATCGGCACGATCGGCAGCGGGAGCTGGCTGGACACCCCGAGCGGCAACACGATCGCGGTCACCCGGGCCCGGCTGGGCCTGGAGTTGCAGAACCCGCGGTTCGACGTGCCGACGCAGGGGGACCGGTCGCCGTTCCTCGACACGTACCTGCGGCAGTACACCCGGACGCTGACCGGGGTCGGCCCGGGAACGTTCCGGCTCGGTCGCTGACCGCACCGGCTGCCCGGCCCGGCACCGGGCCGGGCAGCCGACGGTCACGGCGATTCACCCGTGGCGAAGGGTGTGCGCCGGACAGCCCGCGGCGAGAGTGGGGGAGCCGGCAAGCGCCGACGCGGCGGCCGGTGGGAACCGGCCGCCGCGCCCTGGGAGCGGGAAGGTCAGGCGGTACTGCAGGAGACCGACGGCCAGTTCCAGTTGCCGTTGGCCTGCACGGTGAGGCCGAAGGCGTTGCCGCTGCCGTTCGGCTTGGCGACGAGCGTCTGCGCGTTCGGGTAACTCGCCGTCGTGTTCCAGGTGGAGAGAACCTTCGCCGGGGACGGGATGTTCAGCGTGACCGTCCAGTTGCTGGAGCCGGAGACGGTGACGTTGAGGTTGTAGCGGTCACTCCACGACGAGCCGGCTGACAGCGACGCCGTGCACGTGCCGTTCTGCGGCGGCGTGCTGGTGCCACCGCCACCGCCGTTCCCGGTGGGTGCGACAGCCCTGCCGGTCGACGGCGAGATCATCCCGGCGCACAGGTTACGGCTGGCCAGACCCTGGGCGATGCGCGGAATGGCGGCGACCGTGTTGGCCGGCCAGTCGTGCATCAGGATGACCTGCCCGTTGGTGAGCCGGCTCGCGGCCGCCACGATGGCGTCGGTGCTCGCATTGTTCCAGTCCTGCGAGTCGACATCCCAGATGATCTCGGTGAGTCCGTATCTCTGCTCGACGGACTTGAGCGTCGCATTCGTTTCCCCGTACGGCGGCCGGAACAACTTCGGGGTGCCGCCGCCCGCATTGGCGATCGCCGATTGCGTACGGGAAATCTCCGAATCGATTGTCGCCTGGCTCTGCTGCGTCAGATGCGGGTGCGTGTAGCTGTGGTTGCCCACCCACATTCCCGCGTCCACCTGAGCCCTGACCAGGCCGGGATTGGCCGCGGCGTATTGCCCCTCGTTGAACATCGTGGCCCGCAGCCCGTTGGCCTTGAGGGTGTTCAGCAGATTCTGCGTGTTTCCGGCGGTCGGGCCGTCGTCATAGGTCAGTCCCACATAGCCGTTGCAGGTGGCCGCCTCCGATTCGGTGGTGACGTTGATGGCCACGAAACTGGCGAAGACGGTCAGTGCGGCGAGTCCGGCGGCAGTGATCTTACGCATTCTCCAACCCCTTTCCGGGTAGGGCGTCAGCTTGCGGAACAGGACACGGAAGGCCACGTCCGGTCACCGTTGCCCGGATCGTCACGCCGAACGAATTGCCGGCCACCAGCGTCTGCGGTGCAGGCGACACCGAAAGCCATTCTGAGGCGGCCCGATTGCGGGGTTGCGCGGGAGCGTCTGGCATTGCGGTTTCCTTCAGGGAAGCCTGGATGGGGAGCCAGGCGGGCGGAAGCAGAAGCCGACTCTGATCGACGGTGGGCGATCCCTGCCGACAGCGTGAGTATTTGCCCGTCGATACGGCGCTGTCAACAACTTACGGAAACATATCGGTACTGAACATCGCGCCTGTCGAGAAATGTGCGCAGCCCAATGCCGTTGTTAGCGTTCACGATTGCGGCTTGGCTTCGTAACATCCACCAAGTTGCGGAGACCATTACCGAAAGTTTCGGACAGGAAGACAATCAGGTCCCCTCTCCGCTGTGGTCCTTCTCCGCCGCTCCCGCGGGGACCCTTCCGGGCCGAGCAGGCCGCTGGGGCGGCCAGAACGCTCGCCCCGCAAGGGCGGCGTCCATGGGTGGGCGCGGTCAGAGCAGACAGAAAAGCGCCGGCGGCCGGGTCACGTACCCCAGCCGCCGGCGCCCTTCGCCGGTTCGTGTCAGTCCACGACGGTGACGATGCGGCGGCGGCGTGCCATCCGGACCACGAACAGGCCCGCCACGAGCAGCACCGCGCCCGCCCCGGCCAGCAGCCCGGCCGACGGGCCGGTCAGCGGCAGGCTGTCCTGCACCTCCACGGTCAGCGGCGCCCGGTCGTTGCCCGCCACGGTGTCCTGCACACCGTTCTCCGCCTGCACGAACCCGGCCTCGTGCGCGCCGTCCTCGATCGTGGCGGTCAGGGTGAACAGGCTCTTGCGACCCTTGGGCACCTGAACGAGGACCAGGCAGACCCAGTCCCGGCCGGCGGGCGCACCGTCCAGCGCGACGTCCTTGGGGGAGGTGCCCGGCAGGCACATGTCGTCGGCCGCGTTCAGCGTGACCCCCGTCGGCAGCTGGACGTGCACGTACCTCAGCGAGGTGAGGCTCAGCGGCACCGTCGCGAACGGGCCCAGGTTCTCCGTGCCGACCTCGACGGTGACCCGGTCGCCGGGCGCGCCGCGGAAGACGGCGCCGACGGCCTTGCCGTCCGCGGGCGCGGTCGGCGCGGTGACCTGGAAGGTGGCGGCGTTGTCGTCGGGGTTGAGGTCGTCGCCGACGTCGCCGTCGGTGAGGCCCGCCGCCGAGGAGGTGGTCTTCAGGGCCAGCGTGTCACCGGTCCGGCCCGCGTTGCGCTTGGTGAACGCGGCCACGTACTTGTCGGTCAGGCCCACGGCGAAGACCGCAGCGCTGTAGCTCGCCGGGCCGGGCGTGTTCTTGCCGAGCCGGAACGCCAACGGGGTGGATGGGTCGACGGCGGCCTTCTGACCCGGGGCCAGCGTCTGGTCGAGAACGCAGACCACGACTCCCTCGACGTCGTCATGCTCGCAGTTGCGGTAGCGGTCCATGTCGGGCGCGACGCCGTCCAGGGACCCCAGGATCAGGCCGAGGGTTGCGGACGTGCCACTGCCGGTGTTCCGGATGGTGACCGGCGGCAGGCTCGCAGACTCGCCGCGGCTCAGTTCGAGGTCCTTGACGGCGCTGATCTCGAGGTCGGCCGAGGACCGGGTGGTGCGAACCACCTGCACGTCGATCCCGTCCAGCTCCTCGCCGCCGAGCACGAGACTCACCGTGAACGACGAGGTGAGCGGGACCGTGCTGTCCGGCTTCACGGTGAAGGTGTAGCTGTGTTTCTTCCCGGGCGCGAGCGTACCCAGCTTGCACTCGGTGGCCGAACAGCCGGCCGGCGGCACGAAACCGAGGCCGACCGGCAGCGAACCGAACCGGATCACCGTGTCCTCGGCCGCACCGCCGCCGGCGAGGTTGTCGACGGCGAACCTGACCGTCTTCGACTGCCCGTCGACCACGGTGATCGTGTCGGTGAAGTCGAGCGCCAGCAGCGGGAAGTCGGTGAGCGAATCCGCCCGGGCGGGCAGGGCCAGGCCGGCCACGGCCAGACCCGCGGCGAGCGGGGGCAGGACGAGGCGGCGGAGCAGGGCACGCAGACTCATGATCACCGTTCTTCGAAGGCGCCCGCTCAGCTCGGCGGACAGGAAGCGTGAGCAGCGTAGACCGGCACCCGCGCATGATCATCGGCTGATCGGCCCATCTCGTCGGGACGCGACGCCGCCGGGCGAGGCCGGACGGGCGGGCCGGGCACGATCAGCGACGACGGCACCGCAGGAGACCCGGCAGGGGACGTCGGGTCAGCGGTCGCAGGCGGCGGCCCGGTCGAGAAGGAGCGTGCGCTCCCGCTCGTTGCGGGTCAGCGACGCGGCCCGCTCGAACTCGGCCCGCGCCTCGGCGGACCGGCCGAGCCTGACCAGGAAGTCACCGCGAGCGCTGGGCATCAGGTGGTAGTCGCGCAGAGCCGGGAAGGCCATCAGCTGATCCAGCAGATCAAGACCAGCCTCCGGCCCGTACGCCATGGAGAGCGCGACCGCCCGGTTCAGCTCGACCACCGGCGACGGCGTGGCCTGCGCCAGCCCCTCGTAGAGCCCGGCGATCCGCTCCCAGTCGGTGTCCTCGAAGTGCCGGGCGCGCGCGTGGCAGGCGGCGATCGCGGCCTGCAACACGTACGGCCCGGGGCGGTCACCGGTCAGCGACTCGGCCCGCCGCAGCGCGGTCAGGCCACGGCGGACGAGCAGCTGATCCCAACGGGCCCGGTTCTGATCGGCCAGCAGGATCGGCTCACCGCCCGGCCCGGTGCGCGCGGCCGACCGGGACGCCTGGATCTCCATCAGCGCGACCAGGCCGTGCACCTCCGGCTCGCGCGGCGCCAGCCGGGCCAGGACCCGCCCCAGCCGCAGGGCGTCCTCGCAGAGCGCCGGGCGCATCCAGTCGTCACCGGCGGTCGCCGAGTAGCCCTCGTTGAAGATCAGGTACACGACCTCCAGCACCGAGGAGAGCCGGGACGCCAGCTCGTCGCCCATCGGCACCTCGAACGGCACCTTCGCGGCGGCCAGGGTCTTCTTGGCACGCACGATCCGCTGCGCCACCGTCGGCTCCGGCACCAGGAAGGCCCGGGCGATCTCGTCGGTGGTCAGGCCGCCGAGCAGGCGCAAGGTCAGCGCGGCGCGCGCCTCGGCCGACAGCACCGGATGGCAGGCCACGAAGACCAGCCGCAGCAGGTCGTCGCCGATGCCGTCGTCCTCGGCCACCAGCGCGCCGATGTCCGGGGAGGTCTCCGTCAGGTCGCGCCCGGCCTCGGCGAGCTTGCGCCGGTACGTCTCGTCGCGCCGGATCCGGTCGATCGCCCGGCGCTTCGCGGTGGTCATCAGCCACGCGCCGGGATTGTCCGGAACCCCGTCGACGGGCCACTGCTCCAGCGCCGCGACCAGCGCGTCCTGCGCCAGCTCCTCGGCCGCCCCGAGGTCACGGACCACCCGGGTCAGGCCGGCGATCAGCCGGGGTGCCTCGATCCGCCAGACCGTCTCGATCGCGCGGTGGGTGTCAGTGACCACGTCACCCGTCTACCCCACCGCGCGATCAGCCGCAACTACGCCGACTTGAAGCCCGGGGCGGCGCTCTCCTCGCGGCGCTTGACGGCCTCCCGCTGCTCGGCGGTGAACTCGTCGCCGAAGTCCTCCGCCGAGTACAGCCGCCGGATCTCGATGTTCGTCGACTCGCCCGGGCCGACCTGCGGGAGCGGGCAGCGCCGGAACCACTCGACGCACTCCTCGAGCGACTTCATCTCGACCAGGTAGAAGCCGGCGATCAGCTCCTTGGTCTCGGCGAACGGGCCGTCCACCACGGTCTTCTTCTCGCCGTCGAAGTAGATCCGCGCGCCCGTGGAACTGGGCCCGATGCCCTCCGCGGCCAGCAGCACACCGGCGTCGACCAGTTCCTCGATGAACTTGCCCGCCGTCTCGAAATCCTCGGTGGCGGGCATGACCCCGGCCTCGCTCGCCGCCGTGGCCTTGGTGATCACCATGAACCGCATGTCGCTGTCTCCTCGTGTCAGGGTGCCTTCTCACCTACGCGTCGAACGGCGGACGGCCCACTCGACACCCTGCCGGAGAAATCTTCCGCGGTGCTCACCCCGTACCGGGAAATCGTCTTTTGATCTGCGAGAACGTCAGTAGCGGAACGTGCCGATGATGTCCTGGAGCTGGGTGGAGATCCGGGCCAGGTCGGTCGCGGCGGTCTCGGTGGCGTCCGCGGCCCTCGCGGTGGTGGCGGTGACGTTGACGACCTCGGCGAGCTGCGAGCTGATGTCGGAGGTGCCGTCGGCGGCCCGGCCCAGGTCGTCGGTCATGCCCTTGGTGGTGGCGCTCTGCTCCTCGACGGCCGAGGCGATGGTGTTCTGGAAGTCGTTGATGTTGCCGATGATCTGGCCGATGCCGGCGATCGACTCGACCGCCTCCTTGGCGTCGCGCTGGATCGCCTCGACCCGGCGGGAGATGTCCTCGGTGGCCTTCGCGGTCTCCTGCGCGAGATCCTTGACCTCGGAGGCGACGACGGCGAAACCCTTGCCGAGCTCGCCGGCCCGGGCGGCCTCGATCGTGGCGTTCAGCGCCAGCAGGTTCGTCTGCTCGGCGATCGCGGTGATCGTCTTGACCACGCTGTCGATCTCGCCGGACGAGACGTCCAGTTTGGTCATCAGGGTCTCGGCCTGCGCGGCGACCTCGACCGCGCCGGACGCCACGTTCGCGGCCTGACCGGCGCTGATCGCGATCTCCCGGATCGCCGCGCCCATCTCCTGCGCGCCACCGGCGACCGCCTGCACACCCGCGGTCACCGCCTCCGCGGCCCGGTCGATCGAGCTGACCCGGCTGGAGGTCTGCTCGACGCCGCCGGACAGGTTGCGGCTCGCCTCCTGCATGTCCTCGGAACGCTGGGTCAGGCCGGAACTCGCCTCCGACAGCGTCTGCATGACGGTCCGCATGTGATCGACCGCGGCGACCGCCGACCGGGACATCCGGCCGATCTCGTCGCCGCCGTTGTCCGCCCGGCGTTCCCGCAGGTCACCGGAGGCCATCGCGGACATCACCGCCTCCAGTGCGGCCAGCCGGCGGGCCAGCACCCGGGCCACCAGCAGGACCAGCGCGCCGGCCAGCAGGATGCCGGCGATCAGCGTGGCGATGATCGCGATCCGGGCGGTGGCGGCGGCATCATGCGCGTCCGTGGCGGCGGCCGCCGCCTTGTCCCGGGAGAGAGTCTTGAGCTCCTCGAGGTGCTTGACCGCCTCCACGATGGCCGGGTTCAGCTTCGTGGTGCGGATGTTCTGCCACTCGTCGAGGTTGCCGGCGTCCTTCGCGGCGATCGCTTGGGCGCGATAGGTCAGGTAACCCTCCCAGGTCGCCTGCACCTGGGACATCGCCGACTTCTCGGCGGTGCTCACGTCGAGGCTGCCGTAATCGGTGATCTGCCGCGTCACCAGATCGATGTACTGGGTGGCCTCCGCGTTGTAGGCCTTCGCCTTGACCGGGTCCGTCGACGTCGTGCCGGACAGGCTCGCCCACCGCGAGTGCCAGATCACCTGCTGGATGTCGATCACCGCGGCGATCGGCTGCAGCGCCTTGGTGTAGATCGCGTCCGCGCGGTCCGCGATCGACGTCATCCGGACGATCCCGACGACACCGACCACGGTTGCCACGATCAGGCCGACCGCGGCCGTCACCAGCAAACTGGAGCGCATGCTCAGCGAGCTCAGACGTCCGCCAGTGGACACCATGCCGGTCACCAGGCCCCTTCACGGCGAGAGCGACACGTCGCCGGGGCGACGACCGAACAGGATTCACGGTAAGAGGCCGGAGCGGCGCGGGTACCCACATTGCGATCACCGGAACATCAGACTTCTCCCGGTCGTCCGGTGCCGTGCCCGCGCGGGCGGCTCGCCCGGCCGGCTCGCTCATCCGGCCGGGCTGACCAGGCCCGACTCGTAGGCGGCGATGACGGCCTGGGTGCGGTCCCTCGCTCCGAGCTTGGCGAGCACGTTGCCGACGTGCGTCTTCACCGTCTCCACGCCGAGGAACAGGTCGGCGGCGATCTCGGCGTTGGACCGCCCGGCCGCCATCCGGCGCAGCACGTCCAGCTCGCGACCGGTCAGCCGGGCGTCGGCCAGCCGGGTCGCGCCCCGGCCACCGGCGTAGGCGCCCGCCAGCCGCCGGATCGCCGCCGGGAACAGCAGCGAGTCACCCCGGGCCACCACCCTGATCGCGTCGGCCAGTTGGGCCGGCCGGGCCCGTTTCAGCACGAAACCGCTGGCACCGGCCCGTAAGGCGGCATACACATACTCGTCGTTCTCGAACGTGGTGATCACCAGCACGCGCGGCGGCCGGTCGGTGCGGGCCAGCAGGTGCCGGCAGGCCTGGATCCCGTCGATGGCGGGCATCCGCACATCCATCAGCACGACGTCCGGCCGCAGGCGGGCCACCAGCGGCAGCACCTCCGCACCGTCCGCACCCTGCCCGACCACCCGCAGGTCCGGCTGGGCGTCGACGACCGCGCACAGCCCCATCCGGACCAGCTCCTCGTCGTCGACGATCAGCACCGTCGTGGGCTCGCTCACCGGCCGTCACCCGGGTCGCGCAGCGGCAGCCGGGCCGTCACCCGCCACCGGCCGGCGTGGTGGCCGAAGGTGAGCCGGCCACGCAGCAGATCGACGCGCTCCCGCATGCCGCCGAGCCCGTGCCCGCCGCGCCGCTGGACCGGCGGCGGCTCCGGCATCGGGTTGAGCACCTCGATGGTCAGCTCGTCACCGGCCACGGCGACCCGCACGGTCGCCGGCGCCCGCCCGGCGTGCCGGGCAACGTTCGTCAGGGCCTCCTGCACGATCCGGAAACCCTCGCGGGACATCGTCGCGGGCACCGCCGCCAGCGGGCCGGCCACCGTGAGGTCGACGGGGACCCCGGCCGCCTCCGCGTCCTGACACAACTGGCCGAGGTGGACCAGGGTGCGCCGCGGGCGCGGTGTGCCGTCGTGGTCGCGCGCGTCACGCAGCACCCCGAGAACGTGGTCGAGATCGTCCATCGCGGCCCGGCTGGTCTCCTCGATGACGGTCAGCGCCCGGCGGGCGAACGCCGGATCGGTGTCGAAGACCTGCCCGGCCGCGCCCGCCTGCAGCGTGGCCAGCGTCAGCGCGTGACCGATGGAGTCGTGCAACTCCCGGGCCAGCCGGTTGCGCTCGGCGAGCTGCCGGGCCCGGACCTCGAGGGCATGCTCGCGCTCGGTGGCCGACGGGCCGAGCAGGACCGGCGCCATCAGCGCGGCGAGCGCCCCGAACGCGGCCACGACATACACCGTCCCGGCGAGCACGCCGAGGGCCACGAGGACCCAGGCCACCGCCTCGAGGACGGTCACCGGGGCGGGGATCGGCAGGTCGCCGGGCCGCAGGCCGAGCAGCCGGCCGAGGACCAGCACGACCACCGGCAGGGCGGTCAGCAGCAGCACGGCGATCACGGCGCCCGCGGCGAGATGCAGCCCGAACCACAACGCACCCCGGATCCGCGTCTCCGCGGGCAGCCGCTTGCCCGGCACAGTGTCCGGCAGGCCGACGCCGAGCAGGGACCGGGCGGCGGCGATCTCCAGCGCGCGGGTGCTGCCGAGGAACGCCGGCACCGCGGCGACGGCGGCGGCCACGACCGCGGTCACGACGAACAGGCTCCGGTTGGCCGGGTCCTCGGCGATCATCCGCCGGAACGCGACGGCGAGCAACACGTACGGCAGGGCGATCACCGCGCCCAGGAGCAGATGAACGCCTCGCCGGTACGTGACACCGCTGATCAGCGGTGCCACCAGGCCGGGAAGAGTCATCCGTCCATTGTGTCAGCGGCTCCCCGGGGCCGGATCCCTCCTGAGAGCTAGTCAGTACAGTCGGGTCCTCACGCCTCGGTCTCCACCCACCCGGCGCGTCGGGTGGTCACCTGGACAGGTGACCACACCGCGGGGGACCATCGATGTCGGTCTCATTCCTGGCAGCATCGCCGGACCGCAGGGACAGGTGGGTCAATGACAACCCCTTCAGCAAACCGTGCCATCCAGCGCGCTTACACCCAGGTACGCACGCCCACGGGGCAGATCTTGCTGACCGACCTGACGAAGACCAAGCTCGGCGCTGTCCAGAACCGTTTCTTCCGGCTGTTCGTCCCGGTGAAGCGGAGCCGGTTGCGGCTGCCGACCGGTCTTCCGGAGTTCAGCGGCATGCGGCACCTAGCGACGCTGTCGGACAGCCCGGTGCTGGCGGCTGCCCGGCTCGGCGGCCATTGGAGCGACCACAATCTCGCGGCCATCTGCCATGTCGCAGCCTGTAACCTGCGTTGCCCGTACTGTTACGTGGAGTTCCGGCATCTGAGCGCCCAGGACAGTTTCCGAACCACCGCCGCCGATCTAGTGGGTGCGTTCGTGGCTCTTCGTCGCGAGCGGCAGGAGGCCGGAGAGCAAGTGTCCATCCTCCGCATCAGCGGCGGCGAGCCCCTGCTCGTTCCCGAATTCGTCGCCGACGTGCACGACGAACTGCGGCGACACGATCTCGCCGAGATCTGCCTGCTCAAGGTTGAGAGCAACATGACCGCCTTCGCGTACGCCCTGGAGTCCGCCCCTGCCGGGACCACCGCCCGGTTACACTCGATCGGCGGATTGGCGGTCCACGTCACCATCCATCCGACGCCCGATGACGCCGACTGGCCACGGGTCCTCATGGGTCTGCGCCGGGCTCTCGAACTCGGCATCGACGTCTACCCGGCGATCGGCGGCGCCGGTTGGAGTGACGCCCACCTGTCCGATTTGTATGCGGCATTGGCCGAGCTGGCGCCCGATCTGCCGTTGCGTCTCGCCGTACGGCCGTTCAACCTCTCGTACGACGCGCTGACCACCCGCCGCGGCCTCGACCACTATGCCGTGCCGGCCGGTCCCTCCCCCTCGATGCGCTGGGAGCAGCTGACGACCGCGAAGCGGGGCCGACGGTATCTTCAGTGCCCACGGCATCTGGTCTCGCTGGGAGACCCCGCGAAAGGAGCGGCATCGTGAGCGCGCGCGAGCTGACCATCTGCAGCAGTTCCAAGTACTACGATGTGGTGCGGATCGTCACTGGTCACCTCGCCGAGCGCGGGATCACCGTCAACACCCCGCGGTTTGACTTCAACGAACAACTGGTCGAGGTGACACCGGAACAGAAGCGGGAGCTCACCCACGAGTTTCTCGACAAGATCCGGCGCTCGGCCGCAATCTACATCGTCGCCGCCGACGGCTACACGGGCCGCAGCGTCTGCATCGAGACGGGCTTCGCGGCCGCACTAGGTCTGCCCGTCTACATCTCCGAGCCACCGGCCGAAGCGGCCGTCGCCGCGCTGGTCACGGAGGTCGTCAGCACCGCGGACGCACCGGATTTCCTCGCCGAGGCGCTGAAGGACAGCAGATGAGAATCTGCGCGCCGTCGCTGTCGAGCCGCCTGCACATGCCGGCCTACGCCCATCTGCGGAACACGTTCGGGCTCACCGAGGAGATCGAACAGCACCGACAACTGCGGTTGCAGGCAGGGGATCACGACATCCTGTTGTGCAGGGGCACCGATGTCCCGCAGATCGTGGCACTGGAAGTCGCGGACGTCGGCCTGACCGGCTACGACGTCGCCGTCGAGTGGGCGCTCGCCAACAACCGGGAGTTGGACATCCGCGATCTGGGGCCGAGCCGGGCGTCCTTCGTGTGCTTCGTGGCCGTCCCCGGTCGCCAGGTGGGCCGGATCTACTCGGAGTATCCCGCGATCACCACCCGCTGGCTGACCGAGTCGCGGCAGTACGACCAGTTACCGATCGTGCCCATGCACGGCTCCTCCGAGGCGGTGATCGCCGCGGACCCGCTGGGCGGCGGGGTCCTGCTGGTCACCAGCGGCGACACGCTGCGCGCCAACGGCCTCAGCGACGTCTTCCCGCTGCTCTCCACCGACCTGTGTCTCGTGTCGCTGCCCGGCCGGATGCCGGAGCGCTGGGGTGGGCAGCCGACCGCGGAACTGCCCTCATTGCCCGTGTCAGCAAAGCCGCCGATCGGCCGCTGACAACGCCCGTCTTATTCGCCGGAGGTCCCGCGCACACTCCTGCGCCATCGCCGGCAACAGCCACCAGAACAGGAGGTCGGCGGGATTCGGCGAGCCGCGCTCCCGAGCGGCCACCGAAACAGCCCAGACGTACTGAAAGGCGAGGGCGTGGCGCGCGCCGTCGATGGCGAAGGAGAGCCGGAAACAATCGCCGGCCTGGGGTGGCAACAGGAAGACCTGGTCACGCCGGCGCCGGTCGGTGAGATTCCGTGCCAGGGCCGGCAAGGTGAGGTCGTGCGGGAGGCTGGCGACAGCCTAGTGGATCCGGCTGCTCAGCGACAGATTCGCGGCACTCTCCATGACGCCCAGGCAGCCGGGCGCCGAGATCTTCCGTGAGCGCATCGTCAACGGGGCGGGGGCGCATGCTGCCCGAGCCGGCGCTCCAGGTGCATCAGCATCAAGTAGGGCTGAGCTTCCTTCGCCCGCCTGCGCCAGGTGAATGCGTTCAGCGCGTACTTCACCAGGACGCTCGGCGGCATCACCATGCCCAGCACGTCGAACGCGACGTCAGTGGCGAGCGCACCGGTCTGCGAGCGCAGGTTCATCCGGGTGGTTGTCTCGCGGTACCGGTTGACGATTTCCTGTGCCGCCGCCTCGGGCGTGATGACCGGGTCCATTCCCCGGGAGATTGCGAGAAGGGCCTCGTCCAGCAGCCGGCGGAACCCGGCGTTGTTCCGGCGGGCGACAGCGATCTCCTCAGGGGTGAGCATGCTCAGAGGGCCTAGCCGCAGCCGGCCGACGACCTCCTGCGCCACCGCCTCACGGAAGGTGGCCGGGCGGTCGACCCCACCGGGCTGGAGCAGAATGCCTCGGGCGGCAGGGTTCGCGAGCAGGCCGTCCTGGCCGAGTTCGGCGGAGATGACCAGGGAGCTCAGGTGGTTGCGCAGGCTGACGACCTCGGCGACGCCCTGCCGCAGCGGTCGCCCGGGGTGGCGGCGGTAAGCCTCGTCCCTACTCACCCGCAGCATGTCGTTCATTTCCGCAAGCCGTTCGGCGAGTCCGGCTGCTTCGACGACGACATCGGCGGTGCGACGGTCGGAACCCGGGGCGAACGGGGCGCGCACCCGGCCCGCGTCATCGACCTCGTACTCGTGCGCCCAGAGGGAGACGAGCTTCTGTTCGTGCAGGTCGGTCAGCCGCCGGTCGATCTGCCGAGCTCGGGGCTTGTCCGGGCCGGCGACTCGGTACGAGGCCCGCACGGCGACCGCGTCAGCGAAGAACACCACCGACTGCAGCACCCGGTCGATCGTCCCGCGGTCGACCGACCCGCTGTCCAGTAGGGTCAGCACCCGGCTCATCGGAGCCTCCGCATCGGTGTCAGGAAGTCGATCTCGTAGAGGTGGGCGCTCCAGCAGTGCACCTGCAGGCGGGCGTCCGCCAGGCCCAAGTCCAGCGCCATGTCGGTCGCCACCCGGGCAAAGGCCAGCAGTTCCGGCACCAGGCCGAGCATCACGTCCACGCTACGAACAGTGAGGAACAGCCACAGCACGTCCTCGATGACGCGGAAACACCCGCCGACCGGCGAGACCGGGAAATCGGCGCCCAGATCCTCGCCGACATCCCAGAGGTCGAACACCGCGCCCCGTGTGCTTTCCTCGGCCCGGAGCAGACTGCGGATCTCGTCGAGCTGATCCCGGTCCGTGCCACCGGCCGTGCTCTTGCGGCGCAGCCGCCGGTCCACCAGGGAGTCGGCTTTCGCCTCGCCGAAGAGCCGGCTGGCGTAGTCGGTGATGAGCTCCGGAAAGGCGAATTCAGCAGGTGGTCGCCGGTCATGCGGATCGAGCACGACGATGCTGAGACCGGGTAAGTCGAAGGAGATGCCATGCCGGGTCGAAATGCGGGTGGCCTGCTCGCCACGGCAGGCGGCCACGATCTGCGGCCAGCCGGTGGCCACGTTCTCCACGACGATCTCCACAGTCACCCCTCCGCCCGGGCCAGCAGGAACTTGTTGGACTGGTAGAAGCTCTCCACCGAGCCCGGCAGCCACCAGCCCGTCAGTTCGGGACGGACGAGGAGGTCCGGCCGATGGAAGGGCAGCCGGTGCGGGCTGAGCTGCGACCGCAGCCATCCAGGGTCGGGATCCTTGTCCACCCCGCCCAGCCGGACGAGTTGGTCACCGCGGAACCACACACCGAGGCGTACCAGGCAGCGCCGGATCGCGATGTCCTCGAGATGGTGACCGGGCGCGTCCTGATGTCGATAATCGAGTCCTGCCGCAGTGTCTGACGGGTCGTGCACGAAGACGTCGCATGCGGTGCTCACCAACGCCTCGCGCGTCTCCGCGCTGCCGTGCAGGAGATGGAAGTAGGCATCTTCGTACAGGCTGAGCGACGCATTGCCGTCATGGTATTGACCGGCGATGAGCCAGGCCAGACGCCACGATCCCGGGCCGTACGTGTCATCCCATTCAGCGACGCGCAGTGGCCGGCCGCTGCCAAGCCGGCCCGGGCGTTCCATGATGCGCCATCCGTCCACGTCGTCCTCCACAGCGCGGCGCCGCGAAGCTCCACGATATCCACCGTCATCGAGACTCCGTGCATGAGAGCCGCCCTGGCGCGCCCTCGACAGCGTGACTGCCCGGCTCTCGCAGCGGCAGCGCCGACCATGGCCGAGTGCGAGACACGAGCGTGGCGGTGGTGGTCGTCCGCGACCGGGCGGGGTGGTACTTCATCAACCGCCGCGCTCTTTGGCGGGCGCGTTACCCCGGCCGCTTCGGCATCGGCGCAGGGGGGAAAGTCAACGACGCGGAGACCGCCGAGGCCGCCGCCGCGCGAGAACTGCGAGAGGAGACCGGGCTGGACGGCCACCCCAGTCCGGTGCTTGCCTTCCTCTACGACGACGGGGCGGTCCGGCACACCGTCCATCTGTTCGACATCGTCATCGACCGGGTGCCCATCCCGAACTGCGCGGCGGAGTGGAGCGCTTCCGGCTGGGTACCACCCGATGTCGTCGACCGCCTGCATCGCGCCGGTCTGCTGAGCCCCGACACCGCCGCCCTGTGGGACCGCTACCGAGGCACGCGGCCGGTCTGACGGACTGCGCGAAGGCCCTGCCGCGACCATCGACCGGCACGCGCTACGACGTCCGCACAGTCACCATCACCAAAGACCGCACGTCGCCCGGGTCGAGGCTCGCGTCAGATCGGGCTTGACCCTGACGCAGCGTCAACCCTTGATGCTGACGGCATGAGTGTTACCCCACTGATGGATCGGGCCGGCGCGGCCATACGCGTCCAGGGCCTGGAGAAGTCGTTCGGACAAGTGAGCGTGCTGCGCGGTGTGGACATCGACGTGGCCCGCGGCAGCATCTTCGCTCTGCTCGGCTCGAACGGGGCCGGCAAGACGACCCTGGTGAAGATCCTGTCGACCCTGCTCAAAGCCGATGCCGGTCGCGCCGAGGTCAACGGGTTCGACGTCGGGCGGCAGGCGGCCGGCGTCCGCGAGTCGATCAGCCTGACCGGTCAGTTCGCGGCGGTCGACGAGATCCTGACCGGGCGGGAGAACCTGGTCATGGTCGCCCGGCTGCGGCATCTCAAGAACGCCGGCACGATCGCCGACGACCTGCTGCGCCGCTTCTCGCTGACCGAGGCGGGCGCCCGGCGGGTGGCGGCGTACTCCGGCGGTATGCGGCGCCGGCTGGACATCGCGATGAGCCTGGCCGGGAACCCGCCGGTGATCTTCCTGGACGAGCCGACCACCGGGCTGGACCCGGAGGGGCGCCTCGAGGTCTGGCGGGCCGTCCGGGAACTCGCCTCGGGCGGCACGACAGTGCTGCTCACCACCCAGCACCTCGACGAGGCGGAGCACCTGGCCGACCGGATCGCGATCCTGCACGAGGGCCGGATCCTCGTGAACGGCACCCTCGACGAGCTGCGCAAGCTGCTGCCGCAGGCCACTGTCGAGTACGTCGAGAAGCGGCCCACCCTCGAGGACGTCTTCCTCGCACTGGTCACCGGGGAGAAACGATGAACAAGCACTTCGCCGGGGACACCGCTGTCCTGCTGGGCCGGTCGCTGCGCCACATCGCGCGCAGCCCGGACACGATCATCACGACGGTGATCACGCCGATCGCCATGATGCTGCTGTTCGTGTACGTCCTGGGCGGCGCGATCCGGACCGGCACCGGCTCGTACGTGAACTACCTGCTGCCCGGCATCCTGATCATCACGATCGCGTCCGGGATCTCGTACACCGCGTACCGGCTGTTCCTGGATCTGCAGGGTGGCATCTTCGAGCGTTTCCAGTCGATGCCGATCGCCCGGTCCGCCGTACTGTGGTCGCATGTCCTGACCTCGGTGGTGGCCAACCTGATCTCGCTCGTGGTGGTGCTGCTGGTCGCCCTCGCGATGGGCTTCCGGACCGGAGCAGACGTGCTCGGCTGGCTGGCGGTCGCCGGCATCCTGGTCCTGTTCACCCTGGCTCTGACCTGGCTGGCGGTGATCCCGGGCCTGACCGCCAGCTCCGTGGACGGCGCGAGCGCGTTCGCCTACCCGCTGATCTTCCTGCCGTTCGTCAGCTCGGCGTTCGTGCCCACCGAGTCGATGCCCGGCCCGGTACGCGCGTTCGCCGAGAACCAGCCGGTGACCTCCATCGTGGACAGTCTGCGGGCGCTGTTCGCCGGGCAGCCGGTCGGCTCGGGCATCTGGATCGCACTGGCCTGGTGCCTGGGCATTCTGGCGGTGGCTGTCGCCTTCGCGGGTCTGATCTACCGCCGCCGGGTCGGCTGAGCCAGGATCGGGCCATGCTGACGATCGGGCAACTGGCCGCGTACGCCGGCGTCACGGTGCGGGCGGTGCGCCACTACCACCAGATCGGGCTGCTGCCGGAGCCGGAGCGCGACGCCTCCGGCTACCGGAAGTACGGTGCGCCGGCCGTGGTGTCGCTCATCAAGATCCGCACTCTCGCCGAGGCCGGCGTGCCGCTGGGACGGATCGCCCGGATGCTCGACGCCGACGGGACGGCCTTCGCCGAGGCGGTCGAGCGGATCGACGCGCATCTGCGTGCCGAGATCGACCGCCTGGAGAACAGCCGCAAACAGGTCGCGCAGCTCGCCGCCGGTGACAGCCTGGTGCTGCCACCACCGGTCGTCGCCTACCTCGACCGGCTCCGGGAAATCGGGGCGTCCGAGCGGATGCTCGCCGGCGAGCGGGACGGCTGGATCCTGATCGCGGCCCGCTGGCCCGGCAAGGTGGCGGAGTGGATCCCGGACAAGTTCGCTCAGCTCGAGGATCCGCGGATCGTCCGGCTCTACCAGGTTCTGTCGGCGCTGATGGAGACGAAGGGGCTCGACGATCCGCTCGTGCTGGAAGCGGTCGACCTGCTGGTCGAGCTCGCGGAGGAGGCGGAGGCCGCCGGGTTCGACTCCGGGGTGGCCGAGGGGGACGACATGTTCTTCGCCCTGCTGGACAACCTTGCCGACGAGAGCGACGACCGGGCGTGGCGGCTGCGCGAGCTGATGCGCGAGCGCGGCTGGGACGGATGGACCCGGATGCGACGAGTCACCGGCCAAGCCTGAGCGGGGCCGCGATCGCGGCCCCGCCGGGTCACTCGCCTCGCTTGAGCAGGGTCGCGATCGCGGAGTCGTCGAGGGCGGCCAGCAGCGCGGCCGGGTCGTCGTAGACCGCGACGGCGCCCGCCTCCTCGAGCTCGGCGGCCGATGTCCCGCCGCAGGTCAGCCCGATGCACGGGATGTCGAGCCGGCCCGCGGCCTGCACGTCCCAGACCGAGTCGCCGACGAAGACCGCGGCGTGCTGGTCGACGTCCGACTGGTCGAGCGCGGCCTGCAGGATGTCCGGCGCGGGCTTGCTCTGCTCGGCGTCGGAGGACGAGGTCGCCGCGGCGATCACGTCGTCGGCCCCGAGCACCCGGCGCAGCTGATCGAGCTCCGACTCCTTGGCCGACGACGCCAGCACGACCGCGAGCCCCCGGTCCGCCACCGCCCGCAGCAGCTCGGCCGCCCCGGGAAGCGGCCGCAGCCGTTCCCACCAGGCGCCGTAGAGCACGTCGTGCGCGGTGGAGAGCTGCTCGTCGCCGCCGGTGTCCCGATCCTCACCGAGCAGATGATCGAGCAGTTTGTCCGACCCCATCCCGATGCCGCGGTGGATCTTCGCCATCGGAATGTCCGCACCCGACTGCCGGAGCGCCTCCCACCAGGCGACGGCGTGCAGATACGTGCTGTCGACAAGCGTGCCGTCGACGTCGAACAGAACCCCTGATCTCATGCACCACCGTTACCCACGTTCAGCCCCGCGAACCGCGCCGCCGTCCCCGATGCGGCTGGCGTCCGCCTGCTGATCTCCGTCACAGATCCCGATCAAAATCATCTTCCCGTACGGACATTGCCCGCGCACCGGGGAGAATCCGTACGTGACCCCGGCCCGGACGCTGCGCCCGCTGCACCTGTTCACCGACGGTGACGTCATCTGGGCCGTCGACGAGTTCCAGCCGGTCGCGGCGCTGCTCGACGCGTCCACCGGCACCCTGCGGGACCTGGTCTCGTGGCCCCGGCTTCCGCCGCCGCCCACGATCGAGACCTGGCAGGTTCTCGGCTGCGGCCGTGACCTCTGGGTGCAGCCGGGCGCCGGCGCCGTCGAGGACCTCGGGACCGGGCGTCTGCCGCCGCCGAGTGCCGCCGTCGACGGTTTCCTGGACGTCTGACCGTGCGGGTTCGGCTGGGGGAAACGCTCACCTGAGCAGCGTTTCGCCCGATTGGGGGGTGTGGTGTCGGTGACGATGGTGCCGCCGCGCGGCCGGGTCTGGCTGCGGGCCGGGTTCGGGCTGGGCGTCGTGCTGCTGATCGCCCAGTTCGTGGTGGTCGTGCCGGAGGCACGGGACTGGGCGGGCCGGCACCCCTGGTCGTACGACATCCTGCAGGACGCGACCTATCTGCTCGCCGTCGTGCTGGTGCTGGCGCGGGCGGCGGTCCTGCGGCAGGACCGGGGCGCCTGGCTGCTGATGGCGGGTGGGCTGGGCTGTTACGCCGCCGGCACGGTCTACTGGGTGGCGGTCCTGGTGCGGCTGGACCCGCCGCCGTACCCCTCGATCTCGGACGCGATGTGGCTGGCGTACTACCCTCTCGCCTACGCCGCGGTGCTGCGGCTGCTGCGGGCGCGCCGGTCCCGGTTCAGCGCGCCGACCTGGCTCGACGGGCTGATCGCCTCGGCGTGCGCGGCGGCGTTCGCGTCGGTGGTGTTCCTGACCGGGTTCGCCGGTGTCTCCGGTCAGCCGGCTGCGGCGGTGCTGGTGAGCCTGGCGTACCCGATCGCGGACATCGTGCTGGCCGGTCTGCTGCTCGGCGCGTGGGCGCTCAGCGGCTGGCGCACCGAGCGGGTCTGGGCGGTGCTGCTGGCCGGGATGGGGGTGAACACCGCGGCCAACGGCCTCCACATGTTCGAGACGACGCACGGCACGTTCATCCCGGGTGGCTGGACGGACGCGTTCTGGTCGGTGGCGGTGGCGGTCATCGTCGCCGCGGCCTGGCAGCGCCCGGAGGAGGCCTCGGCCCGCCCGCCGGTCCGGGCGCTGGTCGGGGTGGCGCTGCCGGCCGGGCTGGCCTGCGCGTCGATGGCCCTGCTGCTCTACGGCAGCTGGCGCGACGCCACGCTGCCCCGCACGAGCAGCGTGCTCGCGGCGGTCGCGATCGCGGCGGCGGTCGCGCGGATGCTGCTGACCGTCCGGACCGTGGAGGCGCTGGCCGACGCCCGCCGGCAGGCCCGCACCGACGACCTGACCGCGCTGCCCAACCGCCGCTCGTTCCAGGAGACCCTCGACCGTGAGCTGCTCCGCCGGGACCCGGACGAGCCGATGGCCGTGGCGATCGTCGACCTGGACCGGTTCAAGGAGATCAACGACAGTTTCGGGCACCACCTCGGCGACCGGTTGCTGCAGCTGGTCGCGACCCGGCTGACCGCGGCGTTCGGTGGCGCCGGGATGCTGGCCCGGCTCGGCGGGGACGAGTTCGGCGTGATCCTGCCCGTGGCCGGGGCGGACCGCGCGCTGGAGGTGGCGACGACGCTGCTCACCGCGCTGCGGCACCCGTTCGACCTGGAACAGGTGAGCCTGCACATCGACGCCAGCATCGGGCTGGCGGTCTTCCCCGGGCACGGCACCGACCGCGGCACGCTGCTCCGGCACGCCGACAACGCGATGTACACCGCGAAGAGCGACCACAGCGGCCTGGCCGTGGCCGTCGAGGGCGCCGACGACGACACCGGGCGGCGGCGCCTGACGACCCTGGAGGAGTTCCGCGCCGGGCTCGACCGGGACGAGCTGGTGCTGCACTACCAGCCGCAGCTCGACGTCGCGACCGGCGCGGTGGTGGGCGTGGAGGCCCTGGTGCGGTGGAACCATCCGGCTCGTGGGCTGGTCTACCCCGACGGGTTCCTGTCCCTGGCCGAGCACGCCGGGCTGATGGGACGGATCACCCTGCAGGTCCTGGAGAAGGCGCTCGGGCAGTGCCGGGACTGGCGGGCCGCCGGGCTGGGACTGACCGTCGCGGTGAACCTGTCGGCGTCGAACCTGCACGATCCCTCGCTGCCGGATCACGTCGCTGACGCTCTGGCCCGGTACGGCGTACCCCCGGCGGCTCTGCATCTGGAAGTCACCGAGGAGGTGCTGATGCGGGACGCGACGCGCGCGACCCGGACCCTCGACGAGCTGCGCGCCATGGGGATCCGGCTGGCCGTGGACGACTACGGCACCGGTTACTCGAGCCTGGCCTACCTGCACGCGCTGCCGGTCGACGATCTGAAACTGGACCGGGCGTTCGTGGCCCACTGCGACACCGACCCGCGCAGCGCCGCCATCGTGAAGAGCACCGTCGAGCTCGCGCACAACCTGGACATGCGGCTGATCGCCGAGGGGGTGGAGAACGAGGCGGTGCTCGACCGGCTCCGGGACTGGGACTGCGACCTGGTCCAGGGCTATCACCTGAGCCGGCCGCAGGCCCCGGAGCGCCTCACCCCGTGGCTGCTGGAGCGTCAGGTCACGCCGGTCGCTTCTTAGCCCACTTCGGCGACCCAGGCGGGGAGCGGCTCGCTGGACCAGTCCGCGGGCACCCCGTCCAGGCCGGTGCGCCCGCCGACGATCCCGCCGACGATGGCGCACGTCGTGTCGGAGTCGCCGCCGGGGATCGCGGTCGCCCAGAGGGCCCCGGGCAGGTCGTCGAGGTGCGCGGCGGCGGACCAGATCGCGTACGGGACCGTGTCCACGGCCGAGATCTGCTCGCCGCACCCGACCATGCCGGCGACATGGCTCGGCTCGGCTGTCAGCGCGACCCTGGCCACGCGGCGCAACCTCGAGGCGACTTCGCTGTCCGGCGTACGGGCGGTGACCGTCCCGATCAGCTCACCGCCCGCGACGCCGGTGACGCTCAGCGCCGCCGCGACCGCGACCGCCACCGCCCCGGCGACGGCTTCCGGATGGCCGTGGGTGACCTCGGCCGACCTGGCGGCCTCGGCCGCTGCCACACTCAGGTCGTCGGCGAACCAGGCGCCGAGCGGGGCGACCCGCATCGCCGCCCCGTTGCCCCACGAGCCCATCCCGCCGAACTTGCGCCGGGTCACCACGGACCACGGCTCGCCCTGGCCGATCGCGCGCAGGACCTCGTGCATCGATCCGCCGTACGAACGGTACGGGTCCGCCGCGTACGCCTCGGCGAATGCGAGCGCCAGCGCGTCCTGCTCGACGTGCCCGTGCCGGTCCAGGATCCGCAGCACCGACAGCGCCATCGCGGTGTCGTCGGTCCACGGCCACGGGCCGTCCGCGAGACGCCGCTCGGCCCCCGGCTCGGCGGCGGGCTGCAACAGCCACGACTCGCCGAACGCGTCACCGAGAGCCAGCCCGCGCATCGCCGCCACCGCCGCGGCCCGATTCGTCATGCGGGCCATCATCCCGGGTCGGCCCGGGTCAGGTGACCAGGCCGCGGCGGTAGGCGTAGACGACGGCCTGCACCCGGTCGCGCAGGTCCAGCTTGGTGAGGATCCTGGAGACGTACGTCTTGACGGTCTCGTGGCTGATCACCAGCGCCGCCGCGATCTCGCTGTTGGACAGGCCGTTCGCGATCAGGCACAGCACCTCCAGCTCGCGCGCGCTCAGCGGCACGTCATCGGGGGCGCCGGCGGCCGGGCGGATCCGGGCCGCGTACCGGCCGACCAGCTCGCGGGTCACCTCCGGGGCGAGCAGCGCGGCGCCGCCCGCCACGGTGCGGATGCCGTGCAGCAGCTGGGCCGGCGGGGCGTCCTTGAGCAGGAAACCGCTGGCGCCGGCGCGTAACGACTCGTAGACGTACTCGTCGAGGTTGAAGGTCGTCACGACCAGCACCTTCACCGGTCGGGCCACGCCGGCGCCGGCCAGCCGGGCGGTGGCCTCGATGCCGGTCAGGCCGGGCATGCGCACGTCCATCACCACCACGTCGGGCTGCAGCTCGCGGGCGAGCCGGACCGCCGTGACGCCGTCGCCGCACTCGCCGGCGACCGTCATGTCCGGCTGAGCGTCGATGATCGTGGCGAATCCGGTCCTGATCAGCGCCTGGTCGTCACAGACGAGCACCCGGATCACGACGTCACCCCGGCCGGCTTCATCAGGATGGCGTCGTTGCTGTTCAGCGCCTGGATCATGAGGTCACTCCGGCCGGGATCCGCGCGGTGACCAGGAAACCGCCTTCGGCGAGCGGGCCCGCGTCGAAGTCGCCGCCGAGCGTGCCGACCCGCTCGCGCAGCCCGGTCAGGCCGCGCCCGCCACCGCCGGGCGACGCGGTGCTCGACCCCGTCCCGTCCGTGCTGATCCGCACCTCGGTCTCCGTCTCTCCGTAGCGGACCGTCACGCTGGTCCGCGCGCCGTGGTCGTACTTCAGGGCGTTCGTCAAGGCCTCCTGCGCCACCCGGTAGACCGTGACGTCCGCGCCACCGACCTGCTCGACGGGCTGCCCGGCCCGCCGGGTCTGCTCGATCAGCTCCACCGGCTGCCCGGCCCGCCGGGTCTGCTCGACCAGCGCCCGCAGCTCGCCGCCGTGCCCGGGGTTGAGCAGGTCGAGCAGGTGCCGCAGGTCGGTGATCGCCCGCCGCCCGGTGTCCGACACCGCGCTCAGGGCCTCGTCGAGGCGTTCGGGCGCGGCCGTCAGGTACCGCGCGGCCTCGGCCTGCACCACCATCGCGGTCACGTGGTGGGTCACCACGTCGTGCATCTCCCGCGCGATCCGGGTGCGCTCGGCGGCGCGGGTCGCCTCCGCGAGATGGCGCCGGTGATCCATTTCGGCCAGCCGGTTGCGTCGCAGCCCCGCGCCGACCGCCCACATCGCGGCGAGCACGATGTAGAAGAGCACCACCACGTCCGGCCCGATCTGCCCGGTTTGGTGCAGGGCGGCGGTCAGTGCGAGGTATGCGGCGCTCGCCGCCACCATCGTGGCCGGCCGGTGGCGCGTCAGGTGGTTGCCCGCGCTGACCAGCGCGACCACCAGCGCGATGCCGCCGAGCGTGTTGTACCCGCAGAGCTGGTCGGCCGCGAACCCGGCGAACACCAGGGCGAGACCGGCGGCCGGCCACCGGCGGCGGACCGCCAGCGGCAGGCACTCGACGGCGATCACCAGGACGCCCCATCCGTCGAACGGCCGGGCCGGCACCAGCTCGGCGAGCCGGGTGCCGTGCCGCTGCCAGTCGGGAACCAGGGCCAGCGCGGTGAGCAGGGCCGCGAACGGAAGGTCCTGGACGATGACGTCGAGGCGGAGCCACCGGGCCCGCAGATCGGCAAGGCTGATCACCCGGCGAGCGTAAGGGTCCGGCGCGAGCGACGCATCGGCACCAGGTGACCGCGGCGGTGCGCCAGCCACAGGAACACGGTGGTGACGATCACGCCGGCCACCACGGTGAAGACGCTCGCCTCCGGGCCGAACTGCCCGCCGCTGATCCAGGCGTTCCCGGTCGACTCCGCCCGCAGGATCCCCTGCTGAGCGCCGTTGCCGGACACCTCCGAGGCGAAGATCGCCGACTGCGCCCAGTTCCAGCCGAAGTGCAGCCCGATCGGCAGCCACAGACTGCGGCTCGCGATGTACGCCGACGTCAGCATCCCGCCACCGGCGATCGCGACGCAGAGCGCGCCCCACAGCGTGGCATTCGGGTTGAGCAGGTGCATCGCGCCGAACGCGCACGCGGTCAGCGTGAACGCGAGCCAGGTCCCGGTGAGTCGTTCCAGGTGCCGGAACAGCACGCCGCGGAAGAGCAGTTCCTCGGTCGTCGCGGCGCCGGCCATGAACCCGATCAGCCCGACCGCGTTCAGCGGGTGGTCGCCGAGCCCGAGGATCCGGTAGCCGCCGTTGACGGCGATGTTGCCGATCACCGCGCCGAAGACCGCGACGCCCAGCAGCACGCCGCGGACCAGCCCGGACACCGCCGTCCGCCCGGCGAGCTCGGTCACCGGCCGTTTCTCCGTGACCCTGACCACGCCGCGGTAGACGAGCGTCGCGAGGGCGGCGGCGACCACTCCCACGATCAGCGAGAGCCAGTCGTTGCCGTCGACGGCGCCGACCGCCTGACCGGCCACGACCGACATCGCGAGCACCGCGAGAAGCTGGAGGAAGAACCGCATGACACACCCTTCACGAGAATCCCGCGGCGATCCGCCGCGGCTGCGAAGAAAGTTACGGATCTTCACATCGGAAAACGTCACCGCTGAGCGGACAATGGCGTGTGGCTCTGCCGAGCTACACGCAGTGGGGGAGGCGGTGTCATGAGCGAGTCCGGCCTGGTCGCCCGGCGGCAGGCGGAGCTGCGCCTGCGGGTCGGCGAGCATCTCGACGACGGCGAGACGCTGGACGCGGCCCTCTGGATCGCCCGCTCCCCGGGCCTGCCGCTGATCGCCAAGGTGACGCGCGCCCCGGCGGATCTGCCCGGCTTCGGTGGCTCGATGCTGGCGGCGAACCCGCAGAGCGGCCTGCACGGGCCCGCCGGGAGCATCGCCGCCGACCTGGACAGTCACCTTCCGGAGCACACGATCGCCGCGGCGCTGGCGCTGACCGGCACGCGGGTCCTGCTGTTGCGCATCTCGGAGGCGCCGTCGCCGGCCCTGCCGGAACCGTCCGGCCTGATGGACCGCGTCCGCCGGATGTTCGAGCGGGCCGAGCCCGAGCCGCTGCCGCCGCTGACCCCGGTCTGGCGCCGGCCCCGATCCGTGCTGGCCGCCACCGGGACCGGCGACCGGGGGAGTGAGCTGGCCCTGCGTTTCACCGACGGGTCGAGCCTCACCGTCGACGCGCCCCTCGCCCACCTGTTGTGAGGATCAACGGCCGATTCGCGCGTACGTCATGAGCCCGGCCCGGCGGCATCAGCGTTCCGCCTGCCCGGAGTGACCGGACCCCGCCCCGGCACGCGCGCGGACTAGCGAACTGCCGCCCGGGGTATGAGCAGGCGTCACACCTCTCGAACCCGAGGACTCCCCATGGACACAGCGCTGCGGTCAGCCGTCGTCGTCAACCCGGTGAAGGTTCCCGACCTGGACGATCTGCGCCGGACCATCACCGAAGCCCTCGCCACGGCGGGCTGGCCCGAGCCGATGTGGCTGGAGACCACCGTCGAGGATCCCGGCGCGGGCCAGGCCGCCCAGGCTGTCCGGGACGGCGCCGAGGTGGTCTTCGTCTGCGGCGGCGACGGCACCGTGATGGCCTGTGTCCGCGCGCTGGCCGGCACCGACGTCGCGCTCGCCGTGCTGCCGGCCGGCACCGGGAACCTGCTGGCCGCCAACCTCGGGCTCAGCAACGACCTGGCCACCGGCATCGAGGTGGCGCTGCAGGGCGGCCGCCGGCGCATCGACGTCGGCTGCGTCGGCGATCAGCGGTTCGCGGTGATGGCCGGCATGGGGTTCGACGCGCAGATGCTCGACGCCACCAACGACACCGCGAAGAAGCACGTCGGCTGGCTGGCGTACGTCGCCGGGGCACTGCGGCACCTGCGGGACCGCCCGATGCGCGTCCGGATCTCCCTCGACGGCGGACCGGCGTTCGCCCGCCGGCCCCGCACCGTGATCGTCGGCAACGTCGGCCGGCTCCAGGGTGGGATGCGCCTGCTCCAGGAGGCCCAGCCGGACGACGGGCTCCTCGACGTCGCCGTCCTCAGCCCGCGCACCCTGCGTCACTGGCTCGCGCTGGCCTGGGGAGTTCTGCGCCGCCGCGACGCCGTCCCGCGGATGGAGACGTTCACGGCGTCCACCGTGGAGATCCGCAGCAGCCGGCCGCAGCCGCGTCAGCTCGACGGCGACCTGATCGAGCCGGGGAAGGAACTCGTCGTCACGGTACGCCCGGAGGCGCTGCTGCTGTGCGTCCCGCGCCCGGCCACCGACCCGGACCTCGCGCACGACGCCGACGCGGTCGCCCGCGACGCCGACGAGATCCGGGAGACCACCGGCGCCTGACCCGGGCGTGTCACGCCGGTGCTGCCCTGGCGGCACCGGCTGCGGTGGATCAGACCCGCCGCAGCACCGAGACCACCTTGCCGAGGATGACCGCGTCGTCGCCGGGGATCGGCTCGTAGGCCGGGTTGCGGGGCTCCAGGAACACGTGCCCGCCCCGGCGCCGGAAGACCTTCACGGTCGCCTCCTCGTCGATCATGGCGGCGACGATGTCACCGTTCCAGGCCTCCGACTGCTGGCGGACCACGACGAGGTCGCCGTCGCAGATCGCGGCGTCGATCATCGAGTCACCCTGGACCCGCAGGCTGAACAGGGTGCCCCGGCCGACCAGGTCACGAGGCAGGTTCAGCAGCTCCTCGGCCGACTCGGACGCCAGGATCGGGGCGCCGGCCGCGATCGTGCCGACCAGCGGCACCCCGACGGTGTCGGCGGGCTGCGGCTGCTCGCCGGCCGGCCGCAGGAACATCCGGATGTCCACCGGACGGCCCACGCTGCGCCCGCGGCGCAGGAAGCCGTGCTCCTCGAGGGTGCGCAGATGGCGGCTGACCGAGGACGTGGACATGCCCAGGGCGTCGGCGATCTCGCGGGTGGGTGGCGCATAGCCGTACTTCACCGCGGCGTCGCGGATCACGGTGAGCACCCGGCGCAGGTGCTCGGGCAGGACGGACGTGTCGAACTCTTCCTCGGGTAGCACCGGCAGATCCTGCCCCATGACGAACGTGAACGCGGAACGCCGCGCCGAGCGCCGCCCGGGTGTGATGAATGCCCGCCGGGGCCGATCCCCGTGAATAGCCGATGACCATGAGTCACGAAATGCCCGCGTAATGGATCCGGGTATTACCGGTGGTGATTATCCGGCTGCGAAAGCAGATGTTTGCCGGAGCGTCATCTCCCGATCACCCGGAATGCGATCAGCCGCCGATCACCCGGACCGCCCAGACCAGCGCGACGCTGGGCACCGTCAGCACGGCGAGGGTGGCTCCGACCATGGCGAAGAATGTGCCGGAAAGGGTTCCTATTCGGCCCCACCGGGGTTCGCTGTGGATCTGTACATCGGACTCGTAGTCAAAATCGAACACGCCCGGAACGGTACACGAAACTGTCCGTTCGGGTCGCGCGCCATCATCGATTCGTTATTTCTGGGAATGGACATCCGGTCACGCATCGCTCAGCGGAGCCCGGCTGTCACGGAAACCACCAAAAGCCTTCGACGGGTACGGATGCCCGCCGAAAGCCCCGGATGCTCTCACCGCTGGTTCCGGCGGCGTCGCGGGGCGTACGTCCGGAACCCGTTCCGCCCGGATGGTGTGATGTGCCGCACGCCCGTCGGCCCATCTGTCCCCGGCGACAGACAGGGGATGACGCGGCTAACTATCGTCGTCGATGGACCGAGGCCTGAGGGGGTCAGGGTGCAGGACACGTTGTCGCCGTGGTGGACCGGGGTGCAGGACGCCGCCCGGCTGCTGGCCTCCCAGCTCAACGCCGCTGTCACCCGCGCCGCCGAGACCGGGGAGTACACCCCGCCGCCCGGCTCGCAGCCGCCGAGGCGCCGCCGCCGGCCCGCCTCGCTGCGCCACCTGGCGGAGGTGATCCGGTCCCACCGGCTGGCGCCGGGCATGTCCGTCGACAAGGACGACATCGCGGCGGTCCTCGGCGGGGAGCTGCGGGCCGTCACCAATCCGGTGCTCGTGGTCGCTGTCGCCCGCGCCACCCACCTCGTCGCCGGCGAGCCCTTCGGCGACCGTGACGCCGATCGGCTGGTCGTCGCCTGCGCCCACGTCAGGGCGCTGATCGACACCGCGCGGCAGGCCGACGAGCAGGCCGCGCGGGCCTCGCACTCCGTAGCCATCACCCTCTACGCCGATCCCGATCCCGATCCCGACGCCGACGCCGACGCCGACGCCGGCCGGCCGGTCCGGGAGCCCGTCGTCATCGACGCGTACTTCACCACGCGCCGGCCCGGGCGGCCCCGCGCGCTGATCGCCGGCGCCGTGGGCCTGATCCTGGTGGCCGCCGCCGTGACCCTGGTGGTGCTGCGTGGCCCGGCGTCGGGCGGCCAGCCGGCCGCGACGGCCTCGCCCGTGGACGCGCCGGCCGTGGTGACGCCCCGCGAGCACGGGCACGCCGGTAACGAGTACCGCAGCGCACGACCGTTGCAGGACGCGCTCGACCACGGGTACACCAGCGTGGAGACCGCGGTGGTCCTGCGGAACGGGAGCCTGGCGCTCTGTCCCCGGCCCGAGGGCGCCACCTGCGGCGAGCAGCCGTTCCCGGCGGCGTACCTGCAGGGGCTCAACGCCCGGGTCAGTGCGGCCGGCGGCCGGGTCTACCCCGGATACCACCAGCCGGTCCTGCTCTTCGTCGAGATCAGGTGTGCCGAGGCGGCGGACGGTTGCCGGCTGCCCGTGAACCCGGCGGAGGCGGCGGCGGACGAGAACAACCCGCTGCTGGTGGCCCGGCAGCTGATGAGCGCGCTCACGCCGTACCGGGGAATGCTCTTCCACACCGACAGCGAGGGCCGGAAGTGGGGGCCGGTGCAGCTCGTCGTCACCGGCAGCCACAACGACGATCAGGTGCCGTCCGGCGCCGGCGGTCACGACTCGGTGCGCGGGCTGCTCTCGCGGCAGGGCGACACGTACGCGTTCCTGGACGGCAGCTTCGGCGTCGACCGGGACCTGTACAACGCGGACCTCGTCCCGGTGATCAGCGTCCCGGATCCGGCCTTCGGCGCGAACTGCGCGTACGACAGCGGGAAATCGATCCAGGCCGTGCACTGGGACGACATCGCCACCGCCCAGAACACCGGTCATCACGTGCGCGTGACCCACCCCGCGGGCTGCCCGGACCGGGAGGACTCCTGGCTGGACGCGATCTACGCCGGGGTCGACTACCTCAGCGCCGGGCAGCTGTCACCGCTGAGCACCTGGCTCGGGGAGAACGCCGTCGGTGGTGGCGGCGGCAACTGCGCCGTCCCGTCCTGGATCGCCGCGAAACGGGTCCACGGCCAGTACTGCACGCTGGTGACCGGCGACGTGCCGGTCATGACCGAACCCAGCGACACGTCGGCGCGGGCCGGCTCCCTCGCCGGAAACGGCGCGCACTGGTTCGTGGGGCAGCAGCGGGGTGAGCTGTACACCTACCGGACGGCGACCAACTTCTGGTGGGCGTACACGCAGGCGGACAACGGTCAGTGGGGCTGGGTCTCGCTGGCCTACTTCACCAGCCCCGGCCGTGATCAGCCGGCCGACGGCCTGCAGTACGGGTGCTACGACGTACGCCCTGGTGAACCCGACAACTGTCACCCGTTCTGACCAGCTGTCCCCGCGCCCGAGCCAGCTGTCGGGCGGGGACAGCCGGCCGTTGTCCCCGCCCCGGATCGATCGACACCGTGGTGGAGGCGGTGCGGCAGTCGCACCCTTCACCACAGGGAGTTGAGCATGAGTCGACACGTCCTACGGCTGGCAGTGGCCGGGGTTCTGGCCGGCGGGATCCTGGCCGGCGGCGCCTCAGCGGCGACCGCGGCCCCCGTCCTCGAGCAGGGGGTGGCGGTCAGTGCGGCCGCCGCCTGCGCCGCCCACCCGGTCCGGCCGGTGAAGGTCGGCAGCACCATCCGCGGCGCCACGACGTTCTCCCGCTGCAGCGGCCGGGCGACGCTGACGGTGCAGCGCAAGCGGTGGTGGGGATGGGAGAACGTGAAGTCGGCCGGGGTGCCCGCCTCCGGCCGCCGCACCCTCGCCGCGAGCTGCCGGGGCAGCGGGACGTTCACGTACCGCACGCTGGTCACCGGCCGGGTCGCCGGTAACCCGAAGGCCTGGTCCTCGGCCACCTACCGGGTGCGCTGCTGACCTGCCGCACTCCACGGTGGACGCCTCCGCCCGGCCGGGCGGAGGCGCTCGCCCGGGCGGCCCCGGGGCAGGCACTCGCGCGCCCGGGCCGCGCCGGGGGATCGTGCCGGGCCGCGCGGGGAGATCGTCCGGGCCGCGGGGGTGGGCGGTGGGAGACCGTCCTGGCGGGGCGCCGGCTGCTCCGGGCGAGGAAACGCTTATGCCGCCATGACAAGCCGGCGTGTTCAATGACCCGCGTGAACGACACCGTGGCTTTGTCCGCCCCGCCCCGCCGTACCCGCAGAATCGGTTTTTGGATCTTGATGGTGGTCCTTGCCGTGGTGGCGGGTGGGCTGTTCGTGCTGCGGCGGATGCTGCTGATGGCCGCGCCGCAGTGCCTGGGCGGGCACTGGCACGGCTGCCTCGACACGGACAACGGCGTGGTGCTCGTGACGCTGGCCGGGGTGCCGGTGGCGGGTCTGGTGGCGTGGCTCCTGGCACGGGTGCGGCGGGTCCCGGCCGACGTGTCCGCGTGGCGGCTGTCGCTGGCCGAGGTGGGCATGGTCTACGGGACCGTGCCGATGGTGTGGCTGACCATGATGCCCGGGCCGGCCGCCGGCCTGGTCGACGGGCGGGTCAGCCTGGTCCCGCTGCGTGACCTGGCCACGATGGGCACGCTCGGGATCGCCGGGAACCTGGTGATCTTCGCGGCGCTGGGCTTCTTCGCCCCGACCCGCTTCGCGGCGCTGGCGACCGCGCCACGGATCCTGGCGCTCGGGGCGGGATGCTCGCTGATGGTAGAAATCGGTCAGTACGTCCTGCGGCTGGACCGGGTCTCGTCCGTCGACGACGTGCTGCTGAACGCCGCCGGCGCGCTGCTCGCGGGGCTCGCGTCCCGGCACTGGTGGCGCACGGGCCGGCGTGATCGTTTCGCAAGCGAAGTGACGTACCCTCGTGCGGGTGAGCATCGGCAAAGGTGACATCGCCCCCGACTTCGAGCTGCCCGACCAGGACGGCACGCCGCGACGGCTGACCGCCCTCCTGGCTGACGGGCCCGTCGTCCTCTTCTTCTACCCCGCCGCGATGACGAAGGGGTGCACCGCCGAGGCCTGCCACTTCCGCGACCTCGCCGCGGAATACCAGGCGGCCGGCGTGCAGCGCGTCGGCATCAGCAAGGACGCGGTCGAGAAGCAGAAACTCTTCGCGGAGACCCACTCCTTCGACTATCCGCTGCTGTCCGACCCCGATTCACAGACCATCGCGGCGTACGGCGTGAAGCGCAAGATCGCCCTCGGCCCGCTGAGCACCAAGCGGCTGACGTTCGTGATCGGCACTGATCAGAAGGTGCTCGACGTGATCCACAGCGAGCTCGACATGAACCAGCACGCCGCGGACGCGCTGCGCGTGGCGGTCGCCGCGAACGGCTGATCCGGGGCCGGCCCGGCACGGCGTCGTCGTGCCGGGCGACCAGAAACCGGGGAACGCGGCGCGTCGCCCGTTTCTCAGAAGCCGGGGAACGTGGCGCGCAGCTCGTCGAGCGTGATGTTGCCGGTCGTGCCGACGCCGGCCGGGGTGTGCCGCGGCGCCAGCCGGCCGTAGATCAGCCGGATCGCGGCCTCCAGCGGCCCGTCGAACGTCGCGGTCACCGGCAGATCCTCGGTGGTGAGCCGCGCCTTGTCGTCGAGCACGATCCGGTACGGCGTCTTGGCGATCTCGACGACGGCCTGCTCCCGCTCCTCGGCCGGCTTGCCGATGAAGCCGAGCAGGAAGCTGATCCCGGCGCTGAGGTGCTCGGCGAGCAGCTGCGCGGACGGCTCGGCCACGGTCGCGGCCGGGTCGGTGCCGGCCCGCACGTCCCACGTGTGCGGGGCGACCTCGCTGAGCCGCATGGCCGCGAACGACGCGAACGGGATCGGCTCGGGCAGGAAGCCCATGTCGACGGCGAGGTCGTCGTGACGCTCCGCCGGGATGGCCTCCAGCGCCGCGACGAACGCCTCGTCCGCGGCGATCCAGCCGGCTGCCTGGTCCTGCGGCCTCAGCGCGTTCCACCGGTCCCAGATGCCCTGGTTGAAGCCGGGGCCGGGCTTCTCCGCCTCGCCCAGCGCGGCACGCAGGGTCGCGAGGTTGATCTCGGCGCCGCTGCCCAGGTGGGAGAGGACGTCCGCGATGGACCACTCGGTGGCGCCGGAGGGCCCGGTGAGCTGATCGGCGGTGAGGGCGGGGACCGCGGTGGCGAGCGTGTCGTGCTCACTGCGCAGGGCCGCGATCGTGCGGCCGGCGAGGGAAGTCATTCCACTGATCGTAGTCCCCGGCATGAGGGTGATTTTGATATGACCCGGCCCGGCAAGACATCCGTAGTGTTCGATCCCAGGTCCCCACCCCCCTGGAGGAACACATGCGGGTTCGTAAGCTCGCCTACGCGGGCGCCGCCGCCACTCTCACGGCTGTCCTGGCGCTCACCGGAGCGACCTACGCCGATGCCGCCCCGATCACCGCGGTCGCCGCCCCGATCGCCGTCGCCCCGCCGGTGATCAGCGCGGACGCCTCGATGGCGCATCTGCAGAAACTGATGGACTTCGCCCGCGCCAGCAACAACACCAGGAAGATCGGCAGCACCGGATTCACCTCCACGGTCACCTACATCAAGCAGCAGCTGGACGCGCTCGGCTGGAAGACCACCGTGCAGAACTTCACCACCGGTGGCAAGGCCGCGGCCAACGTCGTCGCCGAATGGCCGTACGGGGACGCTGCCCACGTGGTCATGGCAGGTGCCCACTCCGACTCGGTCGCGGCCGGCCCCGGCATCAACGACGACGGCTCCGGCGTGGCCGCCCTGCTGGCGAACGCCGCCGCGATCTCGCAGGCCAAGCTCGTGCCGGCCAAGCGCATCCGCTTCGGCTTCTGGGGCGCCGAGGAGCAGGGTGACGTCGGCTCGACCTACTACGTGTCGCACCTGGCCAGTGGTGAGCCGAAGAAGATCGACGCGTACCTGAACTTCGACATGATCGGCAACAAGCCGGAGAACGGCCGGACGGTCGGCTGGAGCCTTTACACCGAGGGCCAGTCGAACGGGCTCAACGCGCCGTTCCAGACCTACTTCACCTCGCAGGGCATCACGGTCAACCCGTCGCTGGACACCGACGACCGCTCGGACCACGCCGCGTTCAAGCGGGCCGGCGTCAAGGTCACCGGGGTCAGCTCGGTCCGCAGCCTCAACGCGCTCGGCGCCTGTTACCACAAGGCGTGCGACGACCTGACCGACGTCAGCGCGACCAGCATGGCGCTCGGCTCGAACGCCATCGCGGCCGCGGTCTGGTCCCTGTCCGGAGCGTAAGACCGCGCCGGCGGGCGGTGATCGGGGTGGCGGGTGGCCCGTGACCCCGGTCGCGCCTATGGTGGCGGAGCCGCACGCTCCGTCCACCCTTGAGGAAGCCCCATGTTCGCCGAACTCGGCTGGGCCGATACCCGTATCGGTGAGATCAGCCTGCGCCGACGTCGCGAACCGACGACGAGGACCGAGGTGTACGAGGTCAAGCTCGGCGACGAGTACCTGATGTCGAGCATGTTCACCGTCGCCGAGGAGGAGCTCGCCCGGCTCGGGCTCGCCGCGTGGCGGGACGGGCCGTGTGACGTCGTCGTGGGTGGGCTCGGTCTCGGCTACACCGCGCACACCGTGCTCGCCGACGATCGGGTCCGGTCGCTGGTGGTGGTGGAGGCGCTGGCGCCGGTGATCGACTGGCACCGGGAGGGACTGATCCCGGGCGGCCGGGAGCTCACCACCGACCCGCGCGCCGTGATGCTGAACGGCGACTTCTTCGCGCTGCTGCGTGACGGTGACGGCTTCGACCCGGCCGACCCGGAGCGGCTCTTCGACGCGATCCTGGTCGACATCGACCACTCGCCGGTGAACGTCCTCGATCCGACTCACGCCGACCTCTACACCCCGGCCGGGCTGGCCCGGGTCGGGGCGCGCCTGCGGCCGGGCGGCGTGTTCGGCCTGTGGTCGGACGACCCGCCGGACGACTCCTTCCTGACCGTCCTGCGGGAGTGCTTCGCCACGGCGGCCGCGCACGTGGTGACGTTCCCCAACCCGCTGACCGGCAGCCGCTCGGCCAACACCGTCTACGTCGCAACAGTGCCGCGCGGCTGACCGGCAACGACGCGGCGGTCTACTCCGGGACCGTGCCGCGCGGTTGATCCCCGCCCCGGCAGAGCGCAACGGCGTGGCGGTCTACGTCGCGATCGTCCCGCGCAGGTGACCGACGGCGTCGGAGGCGGCGCGGGCCAGCAGCGACGCGTCCGAGCCGACGCCGACGAACCGGAACCCGAGCGCGGTGTAAGCGGCCGCCTGCCGTGGGTCGCCGGCCAGGATCCCGGCGGCGATCCCGGCGTTCTTGGCGGCGGAGAGCACCTGGTCGAGCGCCGCCGTGAACTCCGCGGCCTCGAACCGCCCGGCGCACCCCAGGTCGGTGGAGAGGTCACGCGGGCCGACGAAGAGCACGTCCACGCCGGGCACCGCGGCGATCTCGGCGGTGGCGCGCAGGGCGCCGCGGCTCTCGATCTGCACGATCCCGACCACGCCGTCGTTCGCGGTGCCCAGTCCTTCCGGGCGCAGGCCGAAGTCGTACACCCGGTTGTAGGTGGCGACGCCGCGGTCACCCTCCGGCGGGTAGCGCAGGTGGCGGACCGCCGCACGCACCTCCTCGACCGAGTCCAGGCGCGGGAACATCACCCCGGACACGCCGGTGTCGAGCAGGCGCCCGGTGCGGATCCGCTCGGCCGACTCGACCCGGGCCAGCATCGGGACCCGGCGCGCCTCGCCGGCCAGTTGCTGGTGCAGCAGCGCCTGCTCGTCGCCGCCGCCGTGCTCGAGGTCGACCAGCAGCCAGTCGAAGCCGGCCACCGCGCACGCCTCGGTGGCCAGCGGCGAGCCGAGGCCCAGGAACGTGCCGAACAGGGTGTCGCCGGCGGCCAGCCGGGCTCGCAGGCCGCTCACCGGTTGCGGCCCGAGAGCTGCTCGACGCCGCGCAGCAGCACGCCGTGGTCGAGGTCGCCGTAACCGGCGTCGCGGACCGCCTCGACCAGCTGGGCGACCAGCTCGCCGACCGGCATCGCCACCTTCGCGGCGCGGGCCGCGTCCAGCACGATGCCCAGGTCCTTGTGGTGCAGGTCGACCCGGAAGCCGGGCTCGAAGCGCCGGTTCAGCATCGCGTCGCCCTTGCGGTCCAGGACCGTGCTGCCGGCCAGGCCGCCGCCGAGCACCCGGAGCGCTGGGGCCGGGTCGACGCCGCTCGCCTCCAGCAGCACGATCGCCTCGGCGACCAGCTCGATCGTGCCGCCCACGACCAGTTGGTTGGCGGCTTTGACGAGCTGGCCGGCGCCGGCCGGGCCGACGTGCACGACGGTGGTGCCGAGCGCCTCGAAGACCGGCCGGGCCCGCTCGAACGCGACCGCCGCGCCACCCACCATGATCGACAGTACGGCCTCGATCGCGCCCCGCTCACCGCCGGAGACCGGGGCGTCGAGCGCCTGCATGCTCGCGGCGCCGGCCGCTGTCGCGACCCGCTGGGCGGTCCGCGGCGCGACGGTGCTCATGTCGATGATCAGCGTGCCCGGAGCGGCGTGCCGGATCGCTCCCTCCGGGCCGAGCAGGACCGACTCCACGTCGGGGGAGTCGGGCAGCATCGTGATCACCACGTCGGCGCCCCGGACGGCGTCCGCGATCGAGTCGGCGTGCCGGCCACCCGCGGCGACCAGCCGGTCGGTGCCGCCCGCGCGCCGGGTGTGGCCGGCCACGTCGAAGCCGGCCTTCACCAGGTTGTCGGCCATCGGCGCGCCCATCACGCCGAGACCGATGAAGCCGATCGTCCACATATGTAGATGCCTATCCTGTAGTTGGATGCAGACCAACATAGGAAGCCTCTTTGCGTCGGTCAAGCTTCATTTACGTACGAGGATGTCTGTTAGGCTCGCGCCGACCGACACAGCGGGAGGTTTCGATGCGCATCCTGGTCACCGGCGGCGCCGGAAAGGTCGCCACGTCGCTGCGGACCCGGCTCGCCGCCACCGGGCGCGTGCTGCGGCTGTTCGACGTGGTCCGCCCGGCCGGGATCGAGGGCGCGGGCGCCGAGGAGGTGGTGCTCGGCTCGCTCACCGACCCGGACGCGGTCGCGGCCGCCTGCCGGGGCGTCGACGCGATCGTCCACCTGGGCGGGCAGAGCAAGGAGGCGGACGCCGGCGAGGTGCTGCGCGCCAACGCTCTCGGGACGTACCACCTGCTGGAGGCGGCCCGCCGGGAGGGCGTCACCCGGATCGTGCTGGCGTCGTCGTCACACGCCGCCGGGTTCCACGTGCGCGACGACGACACCTATCCGGACGGGTTGCCGGCCGGCGTGCCGCCCCGCCCCGACTCGCTGTACGGCTGGAGCAAGGCGGCCGTGGAGTCACTGGCCGGCCTCTACGCCGACCGGTTCGGCCTCGACGTGATCTGCGTCCGGATCGGGCTGTGGTTCGCCACCCCGCCGCAGAACCGAGGCCTGGCCACCTGGCTGTCCCTGGACGACGGCGCGCGCCTGGTCGAGGCGTGCCTCTCCGCGCCGAGCCCGGGCTTCCGGATCGTCTGGGGCGTCAGCCGCAACACCCGTCGCTGGTGGTCTCTCGCCGAGGGCGAGGCGATCGGCTACCACCCGAAGGACGACGCCGAGGTGTACGCGGCCGAGCGCATCGCCGAGTTCGGCGAGCCCGACTTCGAGCACGACCCGGAGCTCACCCGCGTCGGCGCCTGGTGGTGCGACTGGCCCCTCGCCCAGCGCATGGGCTAGGCGGTGTTCCGTGGTGCGGCCACGTCGAGCGCCTAGCGGATCCCCTCGCGGCGCAACGTGCGGGCGAGGTCGGTGACGTGCCGGGTCACCGCGTCGGCCACCTGCCGTACGTGCTCGGGGGTGGCCCGGTCCGCCGGCATCGAGCAGGACACCGCGTCGGTTGCCGGGATCCGGTAGCCGACCGCGACCGCCACGCAGGCCACACCCTCGGTGTTCTGCTCCCGCTCGAACGCCCAGCCCCGTTTGCGCACCGTGTCGAGCTCGGCGTGCAGCGCGGAACGGCTGGTGATGGTGGCCGGTCGCAGCCCTTCCAGCGTCGCCGGCAGCAGGGTGTCGACCTCGCTCTCGGTCAGCTCGGCCAGCAGCGCCTGCCCGAGCCCGGTGACGTGGGCCGGCAGCCGGCGGCCCACCCGCGACACCCGCCCGGCCGAGTCCCGGGCCTCCCGGCTGGCCAGGTAGAGCACGTGCGCGTCGTCGCGCCGGGCGTAGTGGATCGTGTAGCCGATCTCGCCACGCAGGTCCTCGATGGTCTCCTGGGCGAACCGCAGCGCCGGGTCCCGATCCAGGTACGCCGTGCCGGAGAGCAGCGCGTGCGGCCCCACCCCGAACGCCGAGCCGGTCTCGTCCGCCTCGACCCATTTGAGGTCGCGCAGCGTCCGCACCAGGGCGTGCAGGCTCGACCGTGGGTAACCCATCCGTTCCTGCAGCTCGGTGAGGGTGAGCCGGGTCGGTGACGCGGCGAGCGTCTCGAGGATCCGCACGGTGCGCTCGGCCGATTTCACCGGCGAGACGTCATTGGCCGATGTAGATCCGTCCACCACCTGCGGCATTGATACCCACCATCACGAAGGATTGTTTCCAGAGTGTTGACGGTCATCATACCGGCGGCTAGCTTGTCCCTACTCGCGTGACACAAACGAAGCACGCGTCCACATATGTAGACAGGAGGCAGTCGCGTGACTGGTCGGGGAGTGCTCGCCATGGCGGTGACCGCCGTCGTCACGGCCGGCTGCCTGGTGGCGTGCGGCAGCGACAGCCCGAAGACCGATCCCAAGGCCGAGCTGCAGATCTGGGTCCGCAAACCGCCCGGCTCCAGCACCGAGAAGACCGATCAGCAGCTGGCCGCCGCGTTCACCGCCAAGACCGGGGTGCCCGCGCACGTCACCGCGCTCTTCGACGACTTCGAGACCAAGCTGCAGCAGGCGGCCGCGCAGAAGAAGCTGCCGGACGTCGTCATCAACGACACCGACCGGCTCGGTGGCCTGGTCAAGCAGGGCCTGGTCCGCCCGGTCGACAGGGCGAGCCTGGCCGGGCAGGCCGATCTGACCCCCGCGTCGTGGCAGGCCGCGACCGGTGCGGACGGCAAGATCTACGGCGTGCCGTTCTCGGCGCAGTCCTTCGCTCTCTTCATCCGCAAGGACTGGCGCGAGAAGCTGGGCAAGCCGCTCCCGGCGACCTGGGCCGAGATGGACGCCCTGGCCACCGCGTTCACCACCGGGGACCCCGACGCCAACGGCAAACCCGACACCTACGGGTACGTGATCCCGGCCTCGACCAAGCGCGGCTACACCTCCTGGTACTTCGCGAGTTTCCTCTTCTCGGCCGGCGGCGACTTCCTCACCGGCGAGCCCGGCAAACTGACGCCGGCGATCGACAGCCCCGGGTCGCTGGCCGCCGCCCAGGAGTTCCAGAAGCAGTTCTGCACCGACAAGAGCGTGGTCCCCGGCTCGGTCACGGCCGAGACCACCCAGGCCCACCCCCTGTTCGAGACCGGCAAGGGCGGCATCTACCTGACCGGGCCGTACAACATGGCGCGTTTCGACAAGAACCTCGGCAAGGACAAGTACGAGGTCGTCGCGCTCCCGCCCGGCCCCGGCGGCAAGAGCGTCTCGCTGGCCGAGGGGGAGAACGTCTACCTGATGGCCGGCTCCGCCAACCCGTCCGGGCAGACCAGGTTCGCCGAGTACGCGACGTCCGTCGAGGGTCAGACGCTCGGCATGGCCGGTGACACCGACGGCAACGTCGTCCGCCTGCCGGTCAACACGAAGGTCGACATGGCCACGGTCCGCAAGGACACCCGCTGGCAACTGTTCGCCGGCATCTATCAGAACGGCGCCCGCTACGCCCCGGTGGTGCCGGACTGGACCCCGTTCCGCCAGGCTTCCGCCGACACCCTGAACGCGCTGGTCGCCGACTGCACCTCGGACCCGAAGGCCGCTCTGGGCAAGCTCGCCCGCACGTTCACCGACGAGCTGACCAAGCAGGGAGCCGGAGCATGACGGCGACCCTGGCCGCGCCACCGGCTCGGACGCAGGCGGCGCGCCGGGGACGCCGGCGGCGGCACCTGGGCGCCTGGCTCTGGCTCGCCCCCGCCCTGCTGCTCTTCGCCCTGTTCAAGTTCGTGCCGATGGCCCGGGCGATCAGCATGAGCTTCCACGAGGTCCGCCCCTACCTCGGCGATCGCTGGGTGGGGCTGGACAACTACCGGGCCGTCCTGGGCGACGACGCGTTCCGGGCCGCTGCCGGTCACACGATCGTCCTCGCGCTCGGCGAGACCATCGGCTCGATCGTGGTCGGCCTCGCCCTGGCACTGCTGCTGGAGGGCACCGCCCGGCACCTGTGGTTCGTGCGCACCGCGGTCTTCCTGCCCACGGTCACCGCGATGGCAGTGGTCGCCGCGCTCTGGCGGATCATCTACCACCCGGCCCCGGACGGCGCGCTCAACTCCGTGCTCGGCTGGATCGGGCTCGGCCCCGGCCAGTTCCTCGACTCGCCGCACACCTCGCTGTGGTCGGTGATGGCGGTCGGGATCTGGCGCGGCGCCCCGTACGACATGATGATCTTCATCGCCGGCCTGGCAGGGGTCGACCGCACGCTCTACGAGGCGGCGGCCGCCGACGGCGCCGGTCCGCTGCGCCGCCTCTGGCACGTGGCGTTCCCGGCGATGCGCCCGGTCTTCGGCATCGTCGTCACCCTGGCCGCGATCCGCGGGCTGCGCGTCTTCACCGAGATCTACCTGCTCACCAACGGCGGGCCGAACGGCTCCACCGAGGTGGTGATGACCCTGGTCTACAAGCTCGGGCTGGAACGCAACGAGCTCGGCATCGCCTCGGCCGGCTCGATGCTGCTGCTGCTCGCCACGGTCGTGCTGACCGTCGTGGCCCAGTCGTTGCGGCGGCGCGCATGAGGCAACTGGACACCGCGCTCGGGCTCGGCGCCGTCCGCGGCCCGCTCGGCCGGATCATCAAGATCGGACTGTACGCCCTGGTGGTCTTCGTCTTCGCCGGGCCGCTGCTGGCGCTGCTGGTCAGCGCGTTCGGCCGGGTCACCGACCCGACGAAGCTGTCGCTGATCCCGCACGACCTCACGCTCGACAACTTCCGCACCGCCGTCGACCAGGGTGTCCTGCGATACCTCGCGAACTCGCTGATCGTCGTCGGTGGCGGGCTGCTGCTGCAGATCTCGGTCAGCGTCACCGCCGCCTACGCGCTGGCCCGCAAGAGCTTTCCCGGCGTACGCCTGGTCCTGTTCCTGATCCTGTCGACCATGATGCTGCCGGAGGAGATCCTGGCGATCCCGTTGTCGCTGGTCCTCGCTGACGTCCCGGTCGTGCACGTCAACCTGGTCGGCACACTCGCCGGGATGATCGTGCCGGTCGGCGCGTGGGCGTTCGCGATCCTGGTGATGACCGAGTTCATGCGCGACGTGCCGATCGAGCTGGAGGAGGCGGCCCGCCTCGACGGCGCCGGTGACCTGCGGATCTTCTGGTCGGTGATCCTGCCGGTGTGCCGTCCCGCGCTCGGCGTGCTCGGCATCTTCGGCTTCACGATGATCTGGGACCAGTACATCCTGCCGCTGCTCGTCGCCCAGGACGCCGACCAGTTCACCCTGGCCCTGGCACTGCGCAGCCTGCGCGCCGACGAGCAGGTCGGCACCGGCGTCCTGATCGCGTCGGCGCTGCTCGCGCTGCTGCCCTCGGTCGTCGTCTTCCTCGCCCTGCAGCGCCAATTCATGCGCGGCCTGACCTCGGGAGCCATCAAAGGATGAGTCGTGTACGCGAGGTGACCGTCACCCCGGTCGCCTTCCCCGACCCGCCGCTGCTCAACTCGGCCGGCGTGCACCAGCCCTGGGCTCTGCGCGCGATCGTCCAGGTCCGGTCGGCCGACGGCGCGGTGGGGCTGGGGGAGACCTACGGCGACGCGCCGCACCTGTCGTTGCTGACCCGTGCGGCGGCGGCTCTGAAGAACGTGGACATCTTCGATCTGTCGGGACTTGTCCGCACCGTGGCGCGGGCGATCGGGGCGGTGGACGTCCCGGACCGGCACGGGCTGACCGGCGGGTCGACCACGGCGAAGACCCTGGCCAAGGTGGTGGCGCCGTTCGAGGTGGCGCTGCTCGACCTGCAGGGGCAGGCGATCGGGCGGCCGGTCCACGACCTGCTCGGCGGGAAGGTGCGCGACCGGGTGCCGTTCTCGGCGTACCTCTTCTACAAGTGGGCCGGTCATCCCGGCGCCGCCCCGGACGGCTGGGGTCCGGCGCTCGACCCGGACGGGATCGTGGCCCAGGCCCGCACCCTGATCGACCGCTACGGATTCCAGTCGATCAAGCTCAAGGGCGGGGTGTTCCCGCCCGACGAGGAGATCGCCGCGATCCGGGCGCTGCGCGACGCGTTCTCCGGCCTGCCGCTGCGGCTCGACCCGAACGCCGCCTGGACCCCGGAGACGTCGGTGAAGGTCGCCGAGCAGACCGACGGCCTGCTCGAATACCTGGAGGACCCGACCGGCGGGCTGTCCGGCATGGCCGAGGTCGCCGCGCTCGCCCCGATGCCGCTGGCCACCAACATGTGCGTAGTCGCGTTCGCCGACCTGCCCGAGGCGGTCCGGCGCAACGCGGTCCAGGTGGTGCTCGCCGACCACCACTACTGGGGTGGCCTGCGCGCTTGCGCCGAGCTGGCCGCGATCTGCCGCACCTGGGGGATCGGCGTCTCCATGCACTCCAACAGCCACCTCGGCATCAGCCTCGCCGCGATGGTCCACCTCGCCGCGTCGACCCCCGTGCTGACGTACGCCGCCGACACGCACACCCCGTGGCAGGACGGCGTCGACGTGGTCGCCGATCCGCTGCCGATCACCGGGGGAGCGGTGACCGTGCCCGACCGGCCGGGGCTGGGCGTGACGCTGGACCAGGACGCGCTGGCCCGGCTGCACGAGAACTACCTGCGCTGCGGCATCACCGAGCGCGACGACACCACGTACCGGCAGCGGTTCGAACCCGGCTACGTCAAGCGCAGGCCGCGATGGTGAGCGGGCACGCGTACCCGTGGGACGTGCTCGGCGATCCCGGCTTCCTGGACCGGGCGCCGCGACGGGTCACCCTCGCCGCGGCGTACCACTCGACCCGGGCGGCGACCCCGATGCACCCCGCACACCGGATGGTCGACGCCCGCTGGGCGGCGCTCTACCGTCCCGTACGCGAAGAAGCCTGGAAAGGTCAGGAGCTGCGGCCACTGGCGCCGGACTGGGCCGGCTCACCCGACGCGTTCGGCGACGCGGCACGGCTGCTCAAACGGGCCGGGCGCGAGGTCAGCGCGTGGATCGTGCTGACGCACAACACCCGCTTGGGCACGCTGCGCCCGGACGTCGCGGTGGTCAACGCCTTCGGCGAGGTCTACCGGTACGCGTTGTGCCCCGCCCACCAGGAGGTCCGCGACCACGCCGCGACCCTCGCCGCGGAAGCCGTCCACGACCTCGAACTCGACGGCGTCTCCCTGGAGGCGTGCGGCCAGCTCGGCGTCAGCCACCTGGGCCACCACGAGAAGACCGACGGCGCGTGGACGCCGGAGACCGCCCGGCTGCTCTCGATCTGCTGCTGCCCGGCCTGCCGCCGTGCGTGGGCGGAGGAGGGACTGGACCCGGAGGCGGTGGTCGCCGGGCTGCGTGCCGGCGAGGCCCCCGACGCCGATGTCCTGCTGGCGATCCGGCACCGGCACACCGACCTGCTGCGGGCGCAGGTGCTCGACGCGGTGCGCGGCCTGCCGGTCACCCTGCACGCCCACCCGGACCCGTGGGCCACCGGGCCGTCCCCGGGCCTGACCCCGGCCGCCGCCGCGGAGGTCGACGCGCTGCTCGTGCCGTGCTGGCCGCTCGGCTCGGAGGACCTGGTCCGGGCGGCCGCCAGGCACGGCAAGCCGGTCGACGCCTACGTCACCGTGCTGCACCCGATGGAACCCGGCGCCGTCCAGCCGCACCTCGAGGCGTTGCGGGCGGCCGGCGCGAGCCGCATCAGCCTCTACCACCTGGGCCTCGCCCCCGCCTGGCGCCAGGAGCTCCTCGCCACCGCCGACTGACACCGCCGACTGATGGAGTCCACCGTGTACCGGAAAGCAGCGGCGCTCGCCGTCGCCCTGTTCACCATCGCCACCCCCGTCCCCGCCCGCGTCGCCGCGACCGCCACGATCACCGTCGACACGGCCCACCCCGCCGGCCGGCTCGCCGCGGACGCGGTCGGGCTGTCGTTCGAGATCCGCGAGCTCGGCATCGGCAACCTCGACCCGGCCAAGGGCAACATGACCCAGCTCCTGCGTACGCTCGGGGCCAGCAACCTGCGCATCGGCGGCAACACCCTCGACCGGGACACGCTGTGGGTGCCGGCCGGGCAGCCGCCACCCGACCCCAAGCCGGACTGGGTGCAGGACATCGTCACCCCGAACGACCTGAAGCGGCTGCGCGGGCTGCTCGACGCCACCGGCTGGAAGGCCGAGGTCGGCCTCAACGTCGGCCGCTGGGACCCGGCGCTCGCCACCGACCAGGCCCGGGCGATGGACCGGATCCTCGGGAATCGCCTGGTCGCGGTCGAGTGCGGCAACGAGCCGGACCAGTGGGAGGGCAAGGCACTGCGCCCGGCCGGCTACGCCTACCCGCAGTACCACGCCGACTGGGCGGCCTGCGCCCACGCGGTCGGCCACCACCGGATCGCCGGCCCCGACACCGCGGGAACCTCCTCGGCCTGGGCGTCGTCGCTGGCCGCCGACGAACGGGAGCGGATGTCGATGCTGACCGTCCACCAGTACGCGTCCGGCCCCGACCTCACCATCGACCGGATGCTCTCCGCCGGACAGATCACCTCGCAGCTGAACGCGGTCGCCGGCAACCTGGCCGCGGCCACCGCGAACGGGCTGCCGATGCGCGTCGACGAGGCGAACTCGGCGTACAGCGGCGGCGTCGACGGCGTCAGCAACAGGTACGCCTCCGCGCTCTGGGTGATCGATTACGGACTGTCGATGGCGCAGGCGGGCCTGGCCGGCGTCAACATCCACGGCGGGCTCGGCGTCTGCAACGATCCGATCTGGAACGGCAAGTTCCAGCGCTACACCCCGATCTGCGCGCCGAACAAGGCGTACGAGCTGGCCCAGCAGTACCGGGTCATGCCGATCTACTACGGCATCTGGATGGCCCGGCAACTGGGCCCCGGCCGGTTCCTGCCGATCACGATCGACACCGATCAGAACCTTTCCGCGTACGCCGTGAAGGGCGACGACGGGTGCACCCGCATCGCCCTGGTCCACAAGGACGGCACCGCCCCGGTCGGCGTGACCCTCACCGTCGGTGGCCGCGACCGGTCCGCGTCCGTGCTGGCGATGACCGGGACCGCACTGGACCAGGAGGCGGCCGCCGTGCAGGGCGCCACCGTCGACGCGGCCGGCCGCTTGCACCCGGTCCCGTCGGCGGCGCAGGTCAAGGGCGGCAAGCTGACCCTGTCCGTGGACGCGGCCAGCGCCGTGGTGGTGACGCTGTGAAACGACGTACCCTCCTCGCGGCGGGGCTCGTGCCCTTCGTTCCCACCCCGTCGCGGCCCTCGGTGACGACGGTCGCGGCCGCCTCCGCCGCCCGCACGGACCGCCGGCCGGTCGCGGGTGGCGTGCACGACCCGTACGCGAAGAAGACCTTCATCTCCTGGGCCGGCTTCCAGGAGGACAACTACGTGCAGGAGTACGACCATCGGCGCGGCACCTGGTCGGCGCCGGTCCGGGTGGCCGGCGGCGACAACGACTCGCACAACTACCCGACCCTGATCCAGGCCGGCGACGGTCACCTGCTGGTCTTCCGTGGCCTGCACAACCGCGAGCTGTGGGTGGCCCGCTCACCCGAGCCGCACTCGATCGCCGGCACCTGGACCGACACGATCATCCCGGAGGGGCTCGGCGCCACGTACCCGATGCCGGTCAAGACGGCCACCGGTGACATCTTCGTCTTCATCCGGGAGACGGCCGGTGACTTCGATCCCGCGTTCCCCACCGACACCCGGCCGATGAAGTACGTGCGCTCGACCGACAACGGGCACACCTGGCAGAGCTCGGCAACGCTGACCGGCGACCGCTGGTGCATCGCCCCGCTCGGCCGGCCGGACAACATGAACGAGATCTACCTCGGTCAGCTGCGCCTCGAACCGGACGGGCGGATCGCGATGGTGTGGACCCTGGCCGGCGGCGGCCCGGAGGGTCACCTGCACGACCGTTACCACCGCAACATCTACCACGCCACGTTCTCGCCCGACGACCTGCGCTTCCGCTCCGCGGCCGGGCACGACCTGGGCACCACTGTCGACGACGCGGACCAGGAGCGGCACCTCAAGGTCGCCACGACGCCACTGCAGACCGTCAACCCGCGCTCGCCCGACTACATCAGCCTGGTCGGCTCGACACTCGGCGGGCGCGCCCCGTTCGTCGTGTGGATGCGCCTCGACGAGCAGGGCACGGTGCACACGCACAGCGCGGTGCACCTGCCCGGAACCGGCTGGCACGAGCGGGAACTGGGCGCCGGCGTGCGCGTGCGGGACATGGAACCGGCCGACGCGCTGTCCTGGCGGATCCACACGACCCCGGACCCGGCGGCGCCCGGGGTGGACACGTACCGGCTGGTCCCCGGCCTGCCCTGGCGTCACGAGTCAACCTTGGCCACGCCGCGGCCGATCCAGCGGATCGAGGTGATCGCCGGGCACCGGGCACCGGTCCGCCTGCTGCTGACCGGCGCCAGCAGCGCCCGCGACGTGTCAATCGCCGACGGCGACGTTTACGTCGCCTGAGCCGCCCGTATGGGGGACAAGAGGCTGTTTTGTCCTCGGCGCCGGGTAGTCCCTGAGTAACGCCGGCGGCACACACCGCAGCGCCGCACCGGACACCACGACTCAAGGAGCGATCGACATGGCCATGACCACCCACCCGCGCACCGAGGGCACCGACCACCACGTCCACCGGTCCCGTGGCGAGGAGACCAAGCCGTCCTACAAGACCACCGAGCTGATCGTCTACGTGCTGGCCGTCATCGGCGTGCTGATCGCCTCGCAGGTGCTCGGCGACGGCAACGCCGAGAACGGCGCCGACTACTTCGCGGCGGACAAGGCGTGGTGGTACATCACCCTGCTCACCATCGGATACATGATCAGCCGCGGTCTCGCCAAGGCCGGCAGCCGCAGCAACGACCACGACCCGCGCACCCACTGACCGGCCCCGGGCCAGCCCGAGTTTCCCCGGCCTTCCCCGGGGCTTCCCGGACTTCCCCCGGACCTCCCGGACTTTCCCCGGCTTCCGGGCCGATCAGGCGGACAGTGCCTGCTCGACCCAGCGGCGCAACGCCGCCGCCGGTGCCGCCCCGGCCTGCCGCGCCTTGACCTGTCCACCGTCGACGACCATCAGCGTCGGGACGGCCTGGACATCGAAACGCTGCGACAGCGCCGGGGCCCGGTCGACGTTCACCTTCACCAGCTTGACCCGGCCGGCGAAGTCACCGGCCACCCGCTTCAGCACCGGCCCGACCAGCCGGCAGGGAGCACACCAGGGCGCCCACATGTCCACCAGCACGGGCAGCGGCGACCTCTCGACCACCTCGGCGAACGTGTCGTCGTCCGCCTCGGCGATCCACGGCAGAGCGGCGCGGCACCTGCCGCAGACCGGCCGGCCCGCCGCCGTCGCCGCGATCCGGTTGCGCTGCCCGCAGGCGGGACAGGCCACGATGTCCGACATCGCGCTCACTTCCTGGCTCGGAGAGAACTGGCTGGTGCTGACGCCAGGAACGACAACGGGACAGCGCCGCGCATTCCTCGCTCAGGGAGACGGTGCCAGCGGTGCGGGTCCCCGGTCACGAAAGACCCGGCTGACCAGGAGGCCGCACGCCGCGGTGGCCAGCAGCCCGGCCAGCCAGACGACGATCAGGCCGGCGGTCGCCCATCCTGAGCGGCCGTGGGTCAGGAACACCAGGTCGATCGTCCACCCCAGGGCGAGCAGGCTGGCCCCGGGAAAGCAGATCATCAGCGGCAGGTACCAGTCGATCAGACGGTCCGGGCGCCGGTTCTCGGCCACCCATCGCGACCAGCCGAGACCGCCAGGGACTCGTGGGCTCAGTTTCTCGGTGATGTAGCGCGACGCCCAACGGATCGCGGACCGCTGGCCGATGTAGCGCCCACAGAGCAGATATGAACTCAGCGGCACGATCATCAGCAGGCCGATCGGAACGGGTTTGGACAGACCCAGCCCGAAGATCGCACTGGTGAGCGTGAGCTGCAGAGCCAGGATCTGCTGCTGGTACTTCGAGCGTGAGTCGATCTCGGCACGCAGGGCACTGAACTCCGCGAGTGCGCCGTCGTAGTTCTGGTCCGTCATCGCGGCCGGCCCTCCGTCCCATTCAGACCCGCCATGATCGGATCACGCCGAACGGCTCAAATCAATACGCCGTTACGATGAGCCACTCCGACTTCGCCGTGGGTAGCGTCCACCGTGCACCGTGGATCAATCCGACGCCCTACGGAATCGTGCTCATGATCCCTATCAATCCCGGTAACCACCTGAACGCGGACACCTGGGCCACCGCACTGAACGGCAGGCCCGCCACATCCCTGCGCGGCAAACGGGTGCTCGTCGACCTCAGCGAGCTGGAGTTCGCCGACTTCGTGACGCTCGGCCATCTGCTGATCTTCGTCCGTGCCGCAGCAGCGGCCGGCGCTGTCTGCACCGTGCGACTGCCTGGTGCCGACGAGCTGCCGGACATCACGGAACCAGATGTCCGGGTGGCACATCACATCGTCAAGCGTCACAACTGCCGCATCTATCTGGAGCAGGCGGGCGTGGTCGACGCGCTGGGGCCGCACGTCGACACCGGACAGTCGGACGGGGAGCCGACCGGGAGCGAGAGCGCGCCGAAGTACAACAACCCCGATCGTGATCCGCTCGTGACGCCGCCGACGTCGGGCCGCCCGCACCGGTATCGGCGGATCCTGCGCTACCAGTGGCTGCGCAGTGAGCACTACCGCACCATCACCCTCGTCACCAGGGCTCCCGACGCTGAGCGCACGCTGCGCGAGCTGGGATTGCCGGCTGAGGTCGCGTCTGCCGTCACCCGCGGCATACTGCTCGAACTCATGGAGAACGCCGCCAGATACTCCGGCCAGAGCGAGTTCCTCCTCGGTGGTGTGATCGTCGACGTGCCGACGTACCGGCAGCGGGCCGACGACTTCGACCCCGCATTGGCCGACTTCGCCGGGAGCGCCACCGAAGCGATGATCCGGCTCGTCGTGGCCGACACCGGTTCCGGTCTCGCGGCCGGGGTGACGGCGCTCGACGAGCGCTCGGCCGGGACCTCCGGCACGGCCCGTGCCCGGGGCATGTGGAAAGTCGCCCGGGTGGTGAGCGCGTACCAGGGCGCAATCCTGCTCACGTCGGGTGGATCGACGTCGGGCCGTGCCTACCGCGACGGCGAGGCTTTCGAGATCGCGGGGCGGACGACGGCGCGACTCCCTGGCCTCTTCGTCGAGTGCGACGTGCTGGCCCGCCCGAGCGAGACCGCGATGGCCGGGGCAGGTGAACTGAGCACGCCACGCCCGCTCCTGGGCGGTTCGCGCACCGATCTCGCCTGTCTGTCGGCTCCGGTCTTCTCGCCGTCCGGGCTGAGCGAGAAAGGCCGTGGGGTCATCCAGGCGACGCTGGCAGCCGAGGGTGACGTCGTCCTGGCGATCAACGTCCCGGGGGAACGCCAGGGCGCCAACGACGTCGAGATCGCGCACGCCATCAGCCAGGTCGCCGAAGTCGTCGCCGCGACCGGAGGCGACCGCTCGGCCACGGTGGCGTTCCCGAGCGTGAACCGTCCGCTGATGGCGGTCGCGGTGGAGTACCTCAACGCCGAGAGCGATGACCGGGCCGCAGCGGGCCACGCCCTCCCTCCCCCGATCCTCGTGCTCGCCGCGGGCAATCGGCACTACTGGGCCGGTGGCACCGCGGCCCAGCGGCGAGTGCTGGGACGTCTCTCCGGCGTGGCCGGCCCGGTGTCGCTGGACGTGTTCTCCCCGGATGAGGTGGAGATCCTGAACGGGATGGCCGGGCCGGTGTGGGCCGACGGCGACCGGGTGGCCCTGCGGACGCCACCCCGGGACGCGCTGACCGCTCTGGCGGCCTGGGTCGGAGAGCGTCTGGCCGCCGCCATCGATCGCCCGCCGGACGAGATCCAGCCGGGGGCGGTGTGGCGGGGGCGGTTTCTGACCCCGAGCCTGCGGGAGACCAGTCGCTGGTTCGATCTCGACGCCCTGCTGTCCGGCCTGGAACTGCGCGCCCTCGCCGGCGTCACGCTTGCTGCCCGCGCCGAGGAGGCCGGGGACACCGCGACAGTCGTCCTGCGGATGCCGCACACACCGGAGACGGTCGCCGCCGTGGTGGCCCGGGCCGTGACCGGCGGTGATCGCTACTACGACTCGGTGCGAGAGATTCCACCGGCCACCGGCGCAACCCGGGTGCTGCTGATCACCGAGGTGGTGTCCACCGGCACCACGGTGATCGGCATCCTCGGCGAGTTGGTCGAGCGCGGGCTGGAACCTGTTGCGGTGGCGACAGTGGTCGACGCGCGCCCCGAGGCCAGCCGTACCGCTCACCTCGAACTGTCCGGCCGGCGGGTCCCGCTGGTCAGCCTGGCAGGTGTGGACGTCAGCTCGACCGACGAGTCGGAGAAGCGCCACCCGATCGATCCGGTGCTCCGCCGGCCGGAGTACGGCTCCCGGCCGAGGCCCGGTCAGCTGGTCAGGCAACGGGCCTACCTGAACACCATGAACAGCAACGCGGCGACCCGTCTCGGGCACATCGGCCGCCCGGCTGACCGGCACTACACCGCCTACGTCGACCCGACCGTGCTCTTCCGCGACGCGGGCTGGTCCGAAACCGTGCTCGACGCCGTGGTGGCGAAGGTTGCGGAGCGTCACAGGAACACCTTCGCCGGCGAGTCCGCGAAAGTGACCGTCCTCTACCCGGAAGGCACCGCGGACGACCTCACCGTGATCGCCGAGCGACTGCGGCAGGAGCTGGCCAAGGCCGGCTCACGCCCCGGACTGGCCGAAGTCGATCTGGATGTGAGCGAAACGATCGTTCCGGTGCCGCGGGCGGCGTACGCGGAGCACTGGCAGTTGCCGGGGTCATCGATGGCCCTCACGATGGGCAGGCACGCTGTCGTCATCGACTCGGGTTCCAGCAGCGGGAGGACCGTCCGGCATCTGGTGGGACTGGCCGCCGACAACGACGTCACCACCATCACCGTCGTGCTGCTGCTCAACGGGATGAGCGACGGCGACGCCGTGAATCTACAACGCACCGGGACCGTGCGCCGGTCGGAGATCGAGGACGGGAACGATCGTGGCCAGGCCACGGTGGAGGTCTTCTACGTGTCGAGGACCGCGATGAGCAGCCGCAAGAAGAACAACTGCGGCGTGTGCGCGCTCCGGGACCGATACGCTTCGATGTCACTCTACGCTCCGGTTCCGGAGCTCCTCGAGAAACACCGCGAGTGGCTTGTGCAACTGCTCGACACCCGTACCAAACAGGACCTATTCGCGGAGCAGACGGCCGACCTGTTCGGCGCCAACGTCAGCCAGCCGGAGTGCGTGGAGTACCTGCGCTGGCGCCTTCGCCTGCGGGACGCGGAACTCAGCACCGACCACCGGCAGGTCGTCGTCGACCTGCTGGCCGTCGCCCGCCAGGACCGGCGGCTGCGCGATCCCCTGATCCGGCTCCTGGTGGCCGAGCCGCATTGGCTGGCCTCGGCGCCCCTGGCGTTCACCGACTGTCGCGCCACGGTCGAGGAGATGGCCATGGCCATCCTGGCCGGCAACGCCGCGTTGCTCCTCGAAGCCCGATTGCGCGTCCAGGCCGCGGTCCTGCTCGCTCAGCTGGCGCCCGAACGCTTCGCGCGGGAGCTGAACCAGATCCTGCGGGTCAATCGGGACGAAGGCCTGGTGGTGCCGCAGGTGCTGCTCGAAGTCCTGATGCTGCTCACCGCACCGCGGACCATCGCGCCGTTTCCCCGCCGCCAGGTGGTGGAGCAGTTGGCCAAGAGCCTCGAATTCACCTTGGACAGCCTGCGGGACCAGGAGAAGGCGCCGGGCATCGCCTCCGACTACGTGACCCTGATGCTGATCCGCTATCTGCTGCTGCACGCCCGGCGGCCGCTGCCGGAGCCGCCGGACAGCAAACAGGAGGCGTGGGAACGACTGCGCCACGAGATCGACTCGGCGGGGCACGACTTCTCCGACCCGTGGTGGAAGGTCCGGAGCGACATCGACCTGGCCGCGGTTGGTCGACCCGGATCCAAGCCGGAGAAGATCTGGGACAACTGGGCGACCTGCGTGGGTTACCTGCAGAGGTACGTCCTTCCGTACCTCCAGCCACTACGCGACATCCTGATGAGCAAGAGCGTGCTGACCGACATGCAGCCCGAAGAGGTTTCGCGCTGGGAGGAGACCCTGTCCCAGGACGGTCCGCAGGCGGTGGCGAAGACGACGGCCCGCGCGTTCGACGTGGTCGAGAAGCTCACCCGGGGCCTCGACCCCGGACCGGAACAGTACGAACTGCTCCGATCCGACCTGGTCTGGTGGGGACGCTTCGCGCTCGACAGCAAGGCTGCTCTGCTGAACGAGGTCATCTCGCGCGGCCCGGTGCACATTCTCCATGCCGTGGCCGAGTTCTTCGAGCCTGCTGAGATCGACGTCAGCGGTGTCCCGGCCGACCAGCGGGAGACCCTTCAGGCCTTCTGCACCGGTCGCCTGATCGAGCAGACGTTCCGGCATATCCGTCACAACGCGACGGCTACCCATCGGATCCCCGACACGCAGCAGGAATTCCGGGTGGACATCGGTTACGACACAGCGAGGATCCTCGTTACTGTTCGCAACACCGGCAGCAGTCCCGAGTCCCGTGGCGGCGGGAAAGGCCTGGAAACTCTCCGGCACCGGCTGGAGAGATTCGGGGGTTCCATCCGGGAGGCCGCCGCCGAGCCTCCCTGGACCTATGCCATCACGGTGGACCTGGAGAGTTGGAGGGGCCCCGCATGACAACGGAGCCGCGTGGCCTCATCGTCGACAACGAACTCGAGAACATCGAATACGTCCAGCGGGTCATGGACTTCGGCTTCTCGGTGCTGGGTGACTGGCGGGTGCGCTGGAGCACCGCCGTCGACCCGATCCAGGCGATCAATCTGATGCGGGACGAGGACTTCGATTTCGCGCTGATCGACTTCGAGCTCGACAAGGGGGACACCGGCCTGAGCGTGGTCAAGGAGCTTCGCCACCGCCGGGACGACTGCTTCATCCTGGTTCTCACCGGTAAATCGGACAGTTATCCGGATTTTCTCGACGACTCCAAGCACGCGGGTGCGGACCACGCCATCATCCGGACCAACCAGTTGACGGTGACCCCGTCGGCCAAGGGCGGCGAGGGCAAGTGGGACGCGACGAGTGTGGCCCGCCGGATCCGCCGCCGGATGCGCGTCTCCGGGCATGCCGACGGTTTCAAGATCGTGTTCGCGGAGGAGGCCGGCGTCCAGTCGATGCTGCACAGCCTGGGCGAACCGCCCGGTGAGCACGTCAACGCGCGAAAACGGGGCGAGCTCATCGCCCGGACGCTGGTCATCGAGTGCCTGGAGCGCGAGGACGACCGGGACACCACCCTCACGGTCCACCACCTTGCGGCGGGCCGTTCCGGTGCGCACGTCTGCAAGGTGGTCCGGGTGGCGCCCGACCAGGGCGAAGAGTCGTTCTTCCTCAAGATCGGATTGGGTCAGGCCGGCTTGGCCGCGGAGAAAGCCGCCAACGAGACCGCGGCGCGCGTGCTCGGCTCGACCGTCCTGATCCGGCTCGACCCCGAACTACGGACCGACGAGTCGTCCGGATATTCCGCGATCGCCGCCGAACTGGTCAATGACGCCGTCCCGCTGAACGAGTGGCTGAGGCAGCCCGGGGCGACCGCTGACCAGGCCGTCGAGCTCGCCGACGACCTGCACGGCCATCAGCTGATCGGTCTCCTGCAGCCCAGCTTGCGGCGCAAGGTGCCCACCGGGGATTGGCTCACGGTGTCGCCGGTCCTGCGCCTGCGCGTTCAGGACAGTCTGGCGGCGTACACCGAGGTCTGGAAGAGCGAGCACGGCGCCGGGCAGGCCGACGCCGAGACGAAGGCCGCGGCGTTGCTGGCGTTCGTCCACGACGGAACGCTCCCCGGCACGGATCGGGATCGCCCCGGTGACACCGTCCCGCACGCGCGGGGCTTCGGTGACCTGCACTCCGGCAACATCCTCGTGCAGAGCCTGAGCCGGCCTCGCCCGCTCCTGGTCGACGCCTCGCATTTCGGGGTCCATCACTGGGCCACCGACGTCACCCGCCTGCTGGTGGACCTGGTGCTGCACGTTCGCCGGCCAGGAGTCGAGTCGATGCTCTGGACCGAGGTCACCGCCGACGCCGCGTTCGCGAGCGGGCTGTGCCACTGCACCACCAGCCCGGCCACGACCGATGTCAACCCGGTCGACGCGTACCTCAATCACGTGGTCAGCCAGCGGAAACGATACCTCCGTCTGGATCAGCTGGAGCCCCGCGAGAAGGACTGGCACTGGCAGTGGCACGTGGCGCTCGCGCGGGAGTTCCTCCGCCTCGGATCACGGCCGGGTCTGCTGCCGACGCGGGCCGTGGTCGCGATGATCGCGGCGGCCTCGCACCTGGACCATGCAGCCGAGGTCCTGCGCGACTGAGTGGTGTGTCGTAGTGCGGCCGGGGCTGCGGCGTGGCCCGGAGCGCGCCTGGCAGCGACCGCGCCTAGGCCGCCGCCGGATGGTCGCCCGCGTGGTGGGTGAGCTGGTGCGGCGCCGGGCCCGACCGGCCGGCGCGCGGCTTCGAGTCGTGGGCACACCAGGGGGCGCACCACTGGGTGCGGTGACCGCGCTGCTCCAGCTCGTCCCGGACGAAGCACAGCCAGGCCGGTGGCTCGTCCGGGCTGCCCCGGCCGACCAGGCGGGCCGGGTAGTCCCGGTCGGCGACCGGGCGTGCTCTCCGGTGCAGGCACAGGTCCGCGAGGACGTCCTCGACGTCGTGCGGGGTGGCGGCCACGTGCAACACCCACTGGTCGATCATGACGAGTCACCTCCTGGCGACGGGTTTGAACACCTCTCAGAAATACTGATAAGACGTTGGCCGGGTCGCTGTCAACCCTGGTCAGGGCCACTTTTCCGACTGATGGCCGACAGCGGGAGAGAGGATGACTCCAGGATTCGTGCCGCGTCGATCAGCTGTCCTGCTCCCGCCGGTCAAGCCTGGGTTGACTGTGGAGCATGTGCCTTCAGCCCCGCCGCAGCCGCTCCCTCGATCGTGCTCCGGTCACGTATGTGACCGTCTCGGCGACCGCGGTGCTGCTGGGGATCGGGACCGGGCCGCTGGGGCTCTGCCCGCCCGGCGCGACGTTCGGGGCGCTGCTCGCCTGGGTGCTGGTGGCGGCGGCCGCCGAGATCGTCGTCGGGGGCCCGCGTCGGCTGAACGTGCTGCCCTGGGCGGTCGGCGCCACGATGCTCGCCGCGTTCTGCGGGCCGGGCGCGATCACGGCCCTGCTCGGCGCGGCGGCCGTCGTCTACGGCCTGACCACCGTCGCGATCGTGGCCCCCGTTCGCCGTGCCCCGTCGGTCGTGCGATCCGTCCCGTCGTTGGTGCGCCGTGTCTCTCCGGTGGTGCGCCGCGTCGCTCCGGTGGTGCGCCGCAGCGCGACGCCCGCGATGTCCGGTGGCCGGCCGTTCGACATCACCATCGACCTCAACGCACGGCCGGCCTCGGAACCGGCGGTCACCGGCTCGGTCCTGGCGCTCACCCTCACCTGACGCTGCCGCACGGATTCCGCCGGACGGCGCCTGTGCCGGGGCGCCGGGGCGGGCGATGATGGGCGGCATGCTGAGGATCGCGGTCGTCGGTTGCGGCATCGGCGGCCTTGCCGCGGCCGGATTTCTGCACCGGGCCGGGCTTGCGGTGACGGTGTACGAGCAAGCGCGTGAGCTGCGGACGGTCGGCGCCGGGCTGATGGTGGCGCCGAACGCGGCTCGCCTGCTGCGCCGGCTGGGCGTGCTGGAGCGGCTGCGGCGCACGGCGGTGCGGCTCGACGTCGGGTGGGAGTTCCGGCGGTGGCGGGACGGGACGGTGCTGTCCGCGGAGGATCTGACCTCGTGTGAGCAGCTCTACGGCGAGCACACGTACACCGTTCACCGGGCCGACCTGCTCGACGTTCTCCGGAGCTGCGTGCCGGCGGAGGCGATCCGGCTGGGGCGGCGGTGTGTCGGCGTGGACCCCTGCGGGCCGCTGGTGCGGTTCGCGGACGGGGCGGTTGCCGAGGCGGACGTCGTGGTCGGGGCGGACGGGGTCCACTCTGTTCTGCGCGGGCCGGCGGCGGTGACCGATTCCGGTCTGTGCGCGTTCCGGGCGCTGGTGCCCGCCGATCGGGCGCCGCCGTTCGCGCGCCGGCCGGCGCAGACACTGTGGATCGGTCCCGGTCATCACCTCGTCCACTACCCGATCTCGGCCGGACGGCTCGTGAACGTGGTCGCCGTCGCGCCGGCCCGCGAGCGCCGGGCCGAGTCCTGGACGGCGACCGCGACCGTCGAGGAGTTCCTCGGCGAGTTCGCGGGCTGGGACGACCGGCTGGGGGAGCTGATCCGCGCCGGCGGCACGCCCGGGCGCTGGGCTCTGCTGGACCGGGCGCCACTGCCCCGGTGGACGTCCGGCCGGGTGACCCTGCTCGGGGACGCGGCGCACCCGATGTTCCCGTTCTTCGCGCAGGGCGCGGCCCAGGCGATCGAGGACGCGGCGGTGCTGGCCCGGTGCCTGGGCGAGGGGGCGGCCGACCCCGCGGCGGCGCTGCGGCGGTACGAGGAGCTGCGGATTCCGCGGACGTCGCGCCTGCAGGCGGTGAGCCACGCCCGGTCACACGTCAACCACCTTCCCGACGGGCCGGAGCAGCGGGCGCGCGACGAGGCGCTGGCGGCGGGCGATCCGCTCGTCGCGAGCGGCTGGATCTACGGCTACGACCCGGCGGCCTGACCCGGCGATCGGTGACCGGTGGTGCCGGCCCTGGCCGCGCAGGACACGGGCCGGTTCCGCGGAACCGGTCACCGGTCACGCGGGCGCGCCTTAGGCTCGTGCCCGGGGAGGAGGCGACGATGCGTCAGGCCGTGTGGCTCGTTTTCGGCCTGCTCCTGCTCGCCCTCGGCGCGCAGGGCTGCATCCGGCTCCTGATCAACCATGATCCCGGCGCGCTGCGCGTGCTGCCGGGTGGATACGTCGTCCACCTCGGCGGCTACCTCGCGATGGCACTGATCGGCCTGCGCTGCGCCCGGCACAACCGCGTGCAGCCCGACCCGAAGAACGACCCCTATCGCTGACCGGCGTACCCCCTTCGGAAGACGGTCGTGGCGGCGGATCCGGTCAGAACCGCAACGGATCGGGCGGGAAGAGGTCGTGACCTTCCCAGGGGTCGACCGGCTCGGAGTAACCGGGCACGACCCGCTGCGCCCGGGTCGCGTCGGCGGTGGGAACGGGCTGCGCCACTGTCGCGTCGACGGTGGTGACGGGCTGGGCCGCGGTCGGGTCGGCGGCAGGAACCGGGTGCACCGCGGTCGGGTCGGCCACCGGGGCCGGGTGCACCGCTGTCGGATCGACTGCCGCGGGCGGGGACGGTGGCGGGGCGGGCGCCGCCAGCAACTGGGCGGCGGTGTCGCGCTCACGCCTCAACCGGGTGCGGCCGGCTTCGAAGACCGGACCGGTCAGCCCGCTCAGCGGTTCGTCCCGCCAGAGGTCGAGCGCCCGCCGGACCTGCAGGGTGGCGGTGTCGGACCGGCCGGTGCGCTGCTCGGCGCGGGCCTGTTCGAGCCCCGTCCGGAACCGGCCGGCGTCGATGGCGCTGTCGCTGACCCGGAGCACGTAACCGCCCTCGGTCAGGGCGATCAACGACGTACGCCCCGGGTCGAGGGCCCGCCGCAGGCCACCGATGTACCGCTGCACGAGGTCCACCCCGTTCTCCGGCGGGTCGTGATCCCACAGCGCCGTGACGAGCCGCGCGATCGGAACCGGCTCGCCGGCGTGCAGCAGCAGGACGGCGAGCACCGCCTGCTGGGTCAGCGGCCCGAGATCGACCGGCTGATCGTCGCGGAACGCCCGGAGCGGGCCGAGGATCTCGAACCGCAGCGCGCCGCCGATCATGTCGAGTCCCTGTTCAGCCGGTCCGGTGGTGCCAGCAGCATAGCCACGGCCCGGCCGGCGGGGCGAGCGCTGTCACCCGGCGGCCGGCTCCACGGCGTACGCGCGAAGGCTCTTGATCCTGGCGGTGAACCGCTCAGGCGAGGAGCAGCAGCACCCCGATGACCACCATGGCGGCAGCGGTCGCGAAGTGGATGCCGAAGGCGGCTGCTCTCGTGCCGCCGCTGCGCAGCACGCTCAGCCCGTCGACGATCGGGGAGACGGTGGTGACCAGCATGAACGAGCCGAGCAGAGCGGCATCCCCGTTGATCATCAGCAGGAACAGGACGAGCCCGAGGGTGATGTCGCGTCCCGCTTTGACGCGCAGCCAGGCCCGGACTGCCGGGTCGTCGATCGGGGTGGCGGGGATGCCGAAGCCGGCCGCGTTGCGCGGCTGCCACATCGCGAGGACGCCGATGAGGGTGATCCCCGCGCCGATCAGGCCGGCGAGAACGGTGGCGACGGTGCTGAGCATGGTTTCCTCCGATTAGCGGTGCATGGAAATCTAGCGGCGCTAGCTCTCGGAGCAAAGGTACATCTATCTGCGGCAGGATGTCTAGCACTGCTAGAATTGACTCATGTCCGCCATCACCGAACGCCGCGAACGCGAACGCGCCCAGCGTCATCAGCTGATCATCACGGCCGCCCGGGAGTTGGCCGAGACGGAGGGCTGGGAAGCGGTGACGACCCGCCGGCTGGCCGAGCGGGTGGAATACAGCCAGCCGGTGCTCTACAGCCACTTCAACGGCAAGGAGGCGATCATGCGCGCGGTCGCCCTGGAGGGCTTCGGCGAGCTCGCCGCGCTGCTGCGTGCGGCCCAGCCGGGTGGCCTGCGCGCCGTCGCGGGCGCCTACCTGGCGTTCGCGGCCGAGCGGCCCGCGCTCTACCAGGCGATGTTCGTGCTGCCGACCGACGTGAAGTTCGCGCACGCCGAGACGCCGCCCGCGCTGCGCGCCTGCTTCGACGCGTTCGTCGGCTGCTTCGCCGCCGGCCATCCACGGCGCGAGCTGTTCGCCGAGGTGAGCTGGGGCGCGCTGCACGGCATCGCGGCGCTGGCGGAGAACGGGCGCATCCCGCCCGAGGGCCAGGCGGACCGGCTCGACGTCCTGGTCACCCAGTTCGCCGGGGGGTGACCAGAAGAGCCGGGGCACGCGATCGCGTGCCCCGGCTCCGGCCCGGTCAGGTGGGGGGTGGCCCGCCGTTCCTGTCTCCTGGACGCCTCACGGTGGCGATTTGTGTAACGCGCGGAATCGCCGACCGCGCGGGCGCCCGGCGTGGGAAGCTCTCGGCAGGAGACCGCCGGCGGCATCGGTACGGGGGAGAACCATGCACCTGAGTCCACCTCTGCGACACTGGCACCCGCTTCGTGGCGGGCGGCGCGTGGTGACCGAGATGAGTCACACGCCCAGCGAGTTGCTCGTGATCGCCGGCGCCTGGCTGACCGTCGGGCCGCTGATCTTCGACCACCATGCGGCCACCGCGCCGTACGCCGGCTGGAGTGACGTCCTTTCCGGCCTGGTCCTGGTCGCGCTCGGCTATGTGGAAGCGGTTCATCCGGCCGGCACCACCAGGTTGACCCTGGTCACCGCGATGGTCGGGGTCTGGGTGATGCTGTCGCCGTTCGTCCGCGGCTACGCCGACTCGGCCGGCGCGACCTGGAACGACCTGCTCACCGGCGCGGTCGTGATCGCGCTGAGCACGGCCGGCTGGGTGACGAGCAGCGCCCAGCGCGCGTCGGAGGCGTGGATCCGCGAGATCGAGAAGGCGCGGGCCCGCCGCAGCCAGCGCGGCTACCGCTGACGCCCGCCCGCGCAGGCTGGCCGGCGCAGGCTGGTCGGCCTGACGCCTCGTGACGGTCAGGCTCCGCTGTAGGCGCCGCTCAAGATGTCCTCGATCAGGGTCGGTCCGGCCGGTTTCCAGCTCAGCAGCTCCCGGGTGTACGCGCTGGACGCGTGCATGTCAAGCCCGAAGAAGGTGCCGACCACCCCGAAGTGTGCGTCCGCCTCCGCCGGGCCGATCGAGGCCGTCGGCAGGCCGAGCGCTTCGGCGAGCGCCTCCGCGATCGCCCGCGTCGGCACCGACTCCTCCGCGACGGCGTGCAGCCGCACCCCGGCCGGTGCGCTCTCGAGACCGATCCTGATCAGCCGAGCGGCGTCCGTCCGGTGCACCGCCGACCACTGCGCCGAGCCGTCCCCGAGGTATCCGGAGACGCCCGAACGCCGCGCCGCCTCCGCGAGCCACGTCACGAACCCCCAGTCGCCGGCGCCGTGCACCGACGGCGCGAACCGGACCGCCATCGATCGCACACCCCGGCTCGCGTAGTCGAGCGCCAGGTTCTCGCTGCCGCCCCGGTCCGACCCGGGCCCGACGGCGGGCGACGGGTCGGATTCGAGGGCCGCGCGCCCCCGGACCAGCCCGGAGATCCCGTTCGCGATCGCGAACGGCCGCTCGCTGCCCGCCAGGGTCTCCAGCATCGCCTCGACCGCGGCCCGCTCCGTCCGATCATTGTCGGACGGGTTGGCCCAGTCGTGCTTGTTGGCGAGGTGGACCACGGCGTCCGACTCCCCGGCGCCGCGCCGCAACGAATCAAGATCGTCAAGATTTCCCCGTACGGCGACAGCGCCCTTGCCCTCGAGCGCCGCCGCACCGGCGTCGGAGCGGGCGAGCCCCGCCACCTCGTGCCCGGCTCCGAGCAGCTCGTCGACGGTCGCCGACCCGATCCAACCGGTCGCCCCGGTCACGAAAACACGCATGCGCGCTCCTGAGAACGTGGTACCTCCATTACGAGGCACCGTGTATCGAAACGCTAACACGTGTCTCGCATTAAAACGAGGCACGGTGTCTCGCTAAGATGCCCAGTGTGACGCAGCACAACGCCAAAGTCGGCCGCCCCCGCAGTGAGCAGGCCCGCGACGCCGTCCTCCACGCGGCCGACGACCTGCTGGAAGAGGTTGGCTACGCCGCGCTGACCGTGAAAGGCATCGCCGAGCGCGCCGGCGTCGGCCGCCAGACCGTCTACCGCTGGTGGTCCACGAAGGCCGAGATCCTGTTCGAGGCGTGCGTCACCGACGCGGAGGAGGAACTGTCCGTCCCCCGGGAGCCGGACCCGGCGGCCGACCTCGCGTCCTACCTGACCGCGCTCGTCACCTTCCTGGCCCGCTCACCGGCCGGCGCCGCGTACCGGGCGCTGCTCGCCGCGGCTCAGCACGACCGGGCCGTCAAGGAACTGATCGCGACCCGGGACGTTCTCGCCGACAGCGCGCGCACGGTCCTCGCCCGCAACGGCCTGCCCACGTCCGACGAGGCCGCCGCCCGCGTCATCGGCACCCCGTTCTTCTGGGTCATGAGCGGGCGGGACCCGGACGGGCTGCACCCCGGTGAGCTGGCTCGCGACCTGATGCGCGACCTCGCTCCGCCGAACTGAACCAGCGACCCGGCAGGCGCCGGGCATGGCCGTACGCGCCAGGCCCCGGTCCTGATCCGATCCGGTCAGAGAAGTGCGGAGGCGGTCAGCTCGACCGATCGGACGCGGTCCTCGATCTGCGTCGACTGGTGGGCGATGATCAGCTCGTCGGCCTGCGCCTCCTCGGCGAACGTGGTCAGATACGCGGCGACCTCATCCGGGGTGCCCACCGCCGAGTAGGTGAGCATCGCGGCGAGCTGACGGCCGTTCGGCGTGGTCAGGAACTCGTCGATCTCCTCGTCGGTGTAGTCGGCCGGGCCGGAGGACCGCGTGATCAGACCGCGCACGAGCGTACGGCGCGTCGTGGCGAACTGCCGCTGTGCGTCCTCGGCCGAGTCGGCGGCGACCACGTTCACGCCGGCGATCACGTACGGCGCGCTCAGCTGCTTCGACGGCGTGAACTCGTCGCGGTACAACGCGATCGCCTGCTTCAACAGGCCGGGCGAGAAGTGCGAGGCGAAAGCGTAGGGCAGCCCGTACGCGGCGGCGAGCTTCGCCCCGAACATCGACGAGCCCAGAATGTAGAGCGGCACGTCCGTCCCCGCGCCCGGCGTCGCCCGGACGCCCTCGACCAGGGACTCGTCGCTCAGATAGCCCTGCAACTCCAGGACGTCCTGCGGGAAGCTCTCCGCCGACATCGGGTTCCGGCGCATCGCCCGCATCGTGACCTGGTCACTTCCGGGCGCGCGGCCCAGCCCCAGATCGATGCGCCCGGGATACAGCGACTCCAGCGTGCCGAACTGCTCGGCAATCGTGAGCGGCGCGTGGTTGGGCAGCATGATGCCGCCGGCCCCGAGGCGGATCGTCGAGGTCCGACCGGCGACATGCCCGATCAGCAGGCTCGTCGCGCTCGACGCGATCCGCGCCATGTTGTGGTGCTCGGCATACCAGACCCGCTCGTAACCGTGCCGCTCGGCGGCCTGCGCCATCGCCACGGAGTTCCCGAACGCCTGCGCGACGGTGCCGCCGGGCGTGATCGGCGCGAGGTCAAGAACGGACAGGCGCGGCTTCGCCGAGAAAGTGCTCGTCATGAGGTTGTGCAACGCCCGGCCCGGCCGCTTCGTTCCCGCGCCGGACCGGGCGTTGATCACACCGGCCTCCGGCTCGCTGCCCGGGGTCCGGCTGGTGCTCATGGTCGTTATGAGGAACGAATAACGACCATGAGCACCAGCCGGGAGGGCTACTCGTCGGGGGAGGGTTCCCACAGCTCGTGGTGGCGGCGGGCCCAGGCGCGCGAGACGAAGCCGGTGCGCAGGCCGGCGCGCGCCTCCGGGTCGTTGGAGGCCATCCACATGTGGCCGGTGACCAGCGCGCCGAGCAGCAGCGCGCCCCAGTCGTGGACGAACGTCGCGCCGGTGCGATAGACCAGCGGCGCGAGCCGGGGGAACCACATGATCAGGCCGGTGCCGAGCATGACGAGGGTGCCGCCCGCGGCGAGCGACGCGTACAGCTTCTGGCCGGCGTTGAACTTGGCGGACGGGTGCGGGCGGCGGCGCAGCACGGAGCGCAACCAGCCCCGGTCGTGCGGGCCGAAACGGTTCAGCCGGGCGAGGTCGGCGCGGAACGCCCGGGACAGCAGCCCCGCCAGCACCGGGACGAGCGCGGCGATGCCGGACCACTCGTGGACGGTGACGAGCAGGTCGCGCCGGCCGGCGAGCTCGCTCAGCAGTGGCAGGTACAGGAACGCGGCGGTGACCATCGTCGTACCCAGCAGGGCGGCGGTCGCGCGGTGGATCCAGCGCTCGGCGACGGTGAAGCGCCGCAGCGGCGCGTCAGGAGGTGGGATGGTCATCACGCCCGTTCGAGCTGCCGACCCAGCCGTCGACGTCGTAACCGCGCTTCTCCCAGTACCCCGGGGTCACCTCGTCGGTGACGGTGATCCCGGCCAGCCACTTCGCCGACTTGTAGAAGTACATCGGGGCGGCGTACAACCGGACCGGGCCACCGTGCGCGTCGGTGATCGGCTCGTCGCGCATCCCGTAGGCGACGAGCATGTCCGGGCGCCGCGCCTGCTCCAGCGTCAGGCTCTCGGTGTAGACGCCGTCGAAACACGTGAACCGCAGCGCCATCGCGCCCGGCCTGACCCCGGCCGCCGCCAGCACGTCCGACAGCAGGACACCGGTGAACGCGGTCTGCGGCACGCGCCAGCCGGTCACGCATTGCACGTCCCGCACCAGACGAGTGCTCGGCAGGTCCTCTTTCAACTGCTTGAGTGTGTACGTCGTGGGCCGCTCGACCAGCCCGTCCACCGTCAACCGGTAGTTGTCCGCGGACCGGTGCGGGACACTCGCCGCGACGGAGTAGAACCGGAAGCCGCCACCACCCGGGAGCAGCCCGGTCAGGCCCGTCGGGTCCTTGCTGGCGACCGTCGCGAGCACGCCGTCGGTTGCTTTCTGCACCCGCGCGCCGACCGCGACCCCGGCGGCGCCCAGCGCGAGCACGCCGAGGACGACCCGCCGCCCGACCGGCGTGCCCCGGCGCTCGTCCGCTGTCATCGCCCGGCCGGCATTCAGCTCAGCATCTCGGCGACGTCCTTGCCGATCTCCTCGGGGGTGACCTTCGGCTCGTACCGCCGGATCACCGTGCCGTCCCGGTCGACCAGGAACTTCGTGAAGTTCCACCGCACGTCCTCGGCGGGGTCCACGTGCCCCCGCAGGTACTCGTAGAGCGGCGCGGCATCGGGCCCGTTGACGTCCACCTTGGCGAGGACCGGGAACGTCACGTCGTAGTTGACCGAGCAGAACTCCTGGATCTCCGCGTCCGTGCCCGGCTCCTGAGCGCCGAACTGGTTGCACGGGAACCCGAGAACCTGCAGGCCACGGTCGCCGAACTCGCGGTGCAGCGCCTCCAGCCCGGCATACTGCGGGGTCATGCCGCACCGGCTGGCCACGTTGACGATCAGCAGGACGCGGCCGGCGTAGTCGCTGAGCTGCTGCTTCCCACCGTCGGCCGTGGTGACGACGAAGTCATGGACAGTCATGGGAGGACTCCTTGTCGAGGCGAGCGCTCGCGCAACCGTACTGCAGGATGGTGAAACCCGATCGCGTCACCGGGCTGTCCGCGGAATCAGGTGTGGAGTCTGCCGTGGGGAGAGGCGGCGGCGGGCGGTGAGGTCGGCGGCGGCGGTCTGCCACCGCGGGTGGTCGAAGGTGAAGCCCGCTTCGGTGAGCCGGCCCGGGATGACGCGGCGGCTCTTCAGCAGCAGCTCGGTGTCGGAGCGAAGGGCGAAGGCGCCGAGCTCGGCCATGGGCCGGGTGGCGGGGAGACCGAACGGGATCCGCCAGGCTGAGCGCAGGTCTCGCATGAACTCGCGCTGAGGCAAAGGCGTGGGAGCGGCCAGGTTCACGGCGCCGGTGAGGTCGTCGTGGTCGATCAGGAAGCGGATGGCGCGGACGAAGTCCTGGTCGTGGATCCAGGAGACGTACTGACGGCCGCCCGCCACCGGGCCGCCCAGGCCGAGCCGGGCGAGGCGGCTGAGGACGTCGAAGACGCCTCCGCGGTCCGGGCTCATCACCATGGCGGACCGCAGGGCGACCTTGCGGGTGTGCGGAGTGGCTGCTCGTTCCTGCTCGGCCTCCCAGTTCTGGGCGATCCTGATGCTGTAGGACCAATAGCCGGGCACTCCCGGCTCGTGGCCGCCGATCAGGCCGGTGTGCTCGTCGTTGGGCGCGTCGAACCGGTGCGCGTAGATCGTCGCGGTGCTCATCTGCAGCCAGACCTTCGGCGGCCGGGCTGCCGCGGCGATGGCGTCACCGACCACGCGGGCGGACTCGACGCGTGAGTTCATCATCGCTGCGAGGTTCTCCCGGGTGTAGCGGCAGCTGACGCTTCGGCCGGCCAGGTTGATGACGACGTCGCTGCCGTCGATCTCGGCGGCCCAGTCCCCGAGCGTCGAGCCGTCCCAGTGGACCTGCCGCTCCCCTCGGGGTGAGCGGGTCAGGACCACCACGTCGTGTCCGTCGGCGGTCAGCGCCCGGTCGAGGATCGTGCCGACCTGGCCGGTTCCGCCGGGAATGACGACCTTCATGAGTCCCCCTGAATGACTGTTGAGCGGTCGCTCAAAACTCAGCATAGGTCGTTTTGAGCGACCGCTCAACACCGGGTCAGCGGGTCAGCAGCTCGCGGAGTTCCGCCGTGACCAGGGCGGGGTCCTCCTCGGCCATGAAGTGGCCGCACGTGACCGGCACATGGCGAAGGTCCGGGGCCCACGCCTTCCACAGCCCGGCCGCGTCGAAGCCGAGCATCGCGCCCCAGTCCTGCTGCAGGACGGTGACCGGCATGGTCAGGGTGCGCCCGGCGGCGCGGTCGGCCCGGTCGTGCTCGACGTCGACGCCGGCCGACGCGCGGTAGTCGGCGACGATCGACGGGATGGCGGCCCGGGAGGCGTCGAGGTACACGCGGCGTACGTCGTCGGGAATGGCCTTCGGGTCGTTGGTCCACAGGTCGAGGAAGTGGCCGAAGAACTCGTCGGACGCGCCGGCGATCATCCTCTCGGGCAGACCGGGCGGCTGGGCCATCAGATACAGGTGGAAGCCGACCTGGGCGCTCACCCCGTGCATGACGTCCCACATGTCGAGGGTCGGCAGCACGTCGAGCGACGCCAGGTGGGTGACGTTCTCCGGGTGGTCGAGGCCGGCGCGGATCGCGACCAGGGCGCCCCGGTCGTGTCCGGCCAGGGCGAACCTGTCCTGGCCGAGGGCTCTGGCGAGGGCCACCACGTCGGCGGCCATGGTGCGTTTGGAGTAGGTGTCCGGCCCGTCCCCGGCGGGCTTGTCGCTGGCGCCGTACCCCCGCAGGTCCGGGCAGATCACGGTGTGGTCGGTGGCCAGGTCGGCGGCGACGTGCCGCCACATCAGGTGGGTCTGCGGGAAGCCGTGCAGCAGGACGATCGGGCTGCCCGACCCGGCGATCGCGGCGCTGAGCTCCACGTTGTCGGCGACCGGGACGCGTACGTGCTGGAAGTTCATGAGAGCCACTCTGCGGTGGCCGGATGAGCAACGAATGAGCGCCAACGTAGCGTGACGAGGTGATCCGATTCGGCGTTCTCGGGCCCGTCGTCGCCGAGGACGAGCAGGGCCGGCCTGTCGCGCTCAAGGGCCCGATGCACCGGGCCGTGCTGGCGCGGCTGCTGGTGGCGCGGCGTCGGGTCGTACCCACCAATGACCTTGTCCTTGATCTGTGGGTCTCGCCTCCGGACGGCGCGGTGGCCGCCGTGCGGACGTTCGTGGCGGCGCTGCGCAGGGCGATCGAACCGGACCGCCCGGCGAGGGCGCCCGCGACGTTGCTGACCACCCAGGGCTCGGGGTACGCGTTGAGGTGCGCACCCGATCAGGTGGACGCCTGGCGGTTCGAGCAGGCCGTCGCGGACGTGAGCACGGCGGCACCGGCCACCGCCCTGGCCCGGCTGGACGAGGCGCTCGGCTGGTGGCGCGGTCCCGCGTACGCGGATTTCCCGGAGGCCGCCTGGCCGCGTGCCGATCGTGCCCGCCTGGCCGAGCTGCGGCTGCAGGCCGTGGAGCGGCGGGTCGAGGCGCTTCTCGGCCTGGGTCGCGCCGCCGAGGCGGTGCCGGAGCTGGACGAGCATGTCACCGCGCACCCGTGGCGCGAGCAGGGCTGGCGGCTGTTGGCCCTGGCGCTCTACCGGTCGGGGCGGCAGGGCGACGCGCTCGCCGTGCTGCGCCGGGCGCGGGAGCTGCTCGCCGGGCAGCTCGGGCTGGAGCCCGGCCCGGCGCTGCGCACCCTGGAGATCGACATCCTGCGGCAGGAGCCGGGCCTGGACGCTCCCGGTCGCCCGGATCCGGCCGGCGAGGTGCTGTCGCGGGCCGCGTCCGCCTACGAGCAGGTCGGCGCCGGGGCGCGGCTGGAGTCCGCGGTGGGGCTGCTGCGCAACCTGGCCGTCACCGGCGCGGGCGGCCTGGAGGTGGCCCGGGAGCAGCGGGCCGCCGCGGTCGCGGCCGCCGAGCAGCTCGGCGACCCCGGGCTGACCGCGCGGGTGATCGGCGCCTACGACGTGCCGGCGATCTGGCCCCGTGCCGACGACGCCGGGCAGGCCGCCGGCATCGTCGCCGCCGCCGAGCGAGCCCTCGCGGGGCTGCCCCGGACGGGCCACGACCCGGCCCGGGCCCGGCTGCTGGCCACCATCGCTGTCGAATCGCGCGGCACCCGTGATCCCCGGCCGCGGGAGTGCGCCCGGCAGGCCGAGACGATCGCCCGCGAGCTGGACGACCCCGCGCTGCTGGCGTTCGCGCTGAACGGCGTGTTCATGCAGAGCTGCCGTACGGCCGGCGGATCGGTGCGCCGTGACCGGATCGGCGCCGAGCTGGTGACCCTGGCGAACCGGCACGGCCTGGCGACAGTGGAGGTGCTCGGCCACCTGATCCGGCTGCAGTCGAGTTGCGCGGTGGCCGCGTTCGACCGGGCCGACCGGCACGCGCTGGCCGCCGACGAGCTGGCCGGGCGCCACGAGCGGCCCCTGGTCGGCGTGTTCACGCAGTGGTACCGGGCGCTGCGCGCCGACCTGGCCGAGCAGGTGCCGGCCGCGCGGGCCGAGTCGGCGTACCGTGCCGCGGCGGCCCGGCTGGACGAGGCGGGGATGCCGGGCATGCGGGACGGCCTGCTACCACTGGCGTTGCTGGGCCTGCGCCTGCGCCGGGCCCTGCCGCTGGTCTCCGGGGACGACGACTTCGGGCCGTACGAGCCCTGGGTGCGCCCCCTGCTCGAACCCGGCCGGGCCGCGCTCGCCGACGTGCCGGAACCACCCGCGGACCTGCTCGCCGAGGCGCTGTGGTGCCTGCTCGGGCGGGCCGCGATCGCCGCCGGCGACCCGGCCGCCATGGTCCGTGCCCGGCAGGCGCTGGCCCCGGCGGCGGGGGAGTGGGCCGGGGCAGCGAGCGGGGCGCTCACGGTCGGTGCCGTCGCGGATCACCTGGTGGCGCTGGACGCCGCCCTCGGTGAGGCGTGACCCCGGCGGAGGACTGGGTTCGCCGCCGCGACTTCCGTCTCCGCCAAAAGTCGTAGTGCGGTCCGCCGGGCATAGACCTTGGACGGATGACCACGGTGGAGCCCGGCGGGCAGGATCGCTTGCATGCGCCCGGCATGCTCACGGGGCGGCGCGACGGGGGAGGAAGAACGGATGTCGATCACGGGGGAACGGCCGGTGGAGACGCGCGAGGAGATCTCGCCTCGGTGGGTGCGGCCACCGTCGTCACGGCGCGCCGTGGCGCGGCTGGTGCAGTTCGTCGGCGCGGCCAGTGCGGTCTTCTCCGCGCTGCCACCCCGGCACCACCGGTTCTCGCTGCTGGCCGACATGATCCCGACCGCCGGGCTGATCACCGCCCGGGTGGCGGCCGCGGTCGTCGGCGTCCTGCTGGTCTACCTGGGCTCCGGCCTGCGCCGGGGCAAGCGCCGGGCCTGGCAGCTCGCCCTGGTCCTGTCGCTGATCGGCGTCGCGGCGCACACCGTCAAGGGCGGGCTGGTGCCGACGATCTTCGCGGGTGGCATCGCCGCGCTGCTGGTGGCCCGGCGGGACGACTTCACGGCCGAGGGTGACCGCCGCAACCGGTGGCGGGCATTGCGGGCCTGCGCGACGTTCCTCGGGGCCGGCTTCGCGCTCGGGTTCGCCGAGATCGCCGTCCGGGTCAATCACCTCGACGGGCGGCCGGGTGTGCTGACCTGGGCCGGGCACGCCGCGCTGGGGCTGCTCGGGGTCACCGGGCCGGTGCACTTCCGGTCGCCGCTGGGCGGCCTCACGGTGTCGATCACCACTGGCGCGTTCGGGTTGCTCGCGTTCGTGTCCGGCGCACTCCTGCTGCTGCGTCCCAGCACCGGGACGTGCGTCGCGGGAACCGGCGGTGACGACGACCGGGCCCGGCTGCGCGAGATGCTGGACCGGCACGGCGACGACGACTCGCTCGGCTACTTCGCGCTGCGCAGCGACAAGCAGCTCGTCTGGGCGCCGTCCGGCAAGGCCGCCATCGCGTACCGGGTGATCAACGGGGTGAGCCTGGCGTCGGGCGACCCGCTCGGCCTGCCGTCCGAGTGGCCCCGGGCGATCGGGCAATGGCTCACCGACTGCGCCGCCCACGGGTGGACGCCGGCGGTGCTGGGGTGTGGCACGAGCGGCGGGAAGGCATACCGGAAATCGGGTCTGGACGTGATCGAGCTCGGCGACGAGGCGATCGTCGCGCCGGCGCGGTTCTCGCTCGACGGGCGCGCCATGCGGGGCGTGCGGCAGGCAGTGGCCCGGATGCGCCGCGCCGGCTACACGTGTGCGGTCCTGCGGCAGCGCGACCTGCCGCCGGAGACCCTCGCCGAGGTGGTGAGCTGCGCCGACGCGCTGCGGGACGGCAAGGTCGAGCGCGGTTTCTCGATGGCGCTGTCCCGGCTCGGCGACCCCGCCGACGCTGATTGCCTGCTGGTGCTCTGCCGTGACGAGGCCGGCGAGCTGCGCGGGGTGCTGCAGTTCGTGCCGTGGGGCCGCCGGGGCCTGTCGCTGGACCTGATGCGCGGGGACCGGACCGCGCCGAACGGCCTGACCGAGCTGATGGTCGTCTCCGCGATCGAGGCCGCGGGCGCCCTCGGTGTCCAGCGGATCTCGCTGAACTTCGCCGTGCTGCGCTCGGTCTTCGCCCGTGCCGAGGAGCTGGGCGCCGGGCCGGTCATCCGGCTGTGGTGCCGGGTCCTGCGGGCCGCCTCCCGGCTGTGGCAGATCGAATCGCTGTACCGGGCGAACGCGAAGTACCTGCCGGACTGGCAGCCCCGGTTCCTCTGCTTCCCGTCGGCACGGGACCTGCCGCGCATCGCGGTCGCGGCCCTCAGCGCCGAGTCGTTCCTGCCGGCGCCCGGCACACCGGCCACGATCGCGGCGCGCGTACGACGCGCCGGGCCGGCGGCGTGAGGCTGACCGGGCTGCCGCTGATCCTGCTCGCCGGAGCGCTGACGATCGCCACGGTCGTCGCGACCGTGCGCTGGTGGCGGCGGCTGCCGATCCGGATCGCGGGCCTGCTCGTGATGGAGGTGCTGCTCGTGCTCGAGGCCGGCCTGATCGCCAATCGGATGGCCCGCTTCTACCCGTCCTGGCAGGCGCTCGGCGGCACGCCCGAGGTCGCGGTCGTGGCGGCCACCACGGCCGGGCGTCTCGACGCGTCCATCGCCGCCGGCGAGGCGATCCCGTGGACGCCGCCGGGATCCGGGAGCTGGGGCCTGGCCACCACGCCGCTGGTCGTCGTGCCGCCCGACTACCTGACCTGTCCGGATCGGAGGTTCCCGGTCGTCATCGTGCTGACCGGGGTCACGCCACGACCTGCCGAGGGTGTCCTGAGCGTCGTCCTCGCGCCGACCGCGCGGACCAACGCCGCGTCGCTGGCCACGGTCCCGGCAGCGCTGAGTGCCGACTTCCGGGTCACCGACACGTACGCGGTCGTCGCCGGACCGGGCCCGGCCCAGCCGGGGCTCCACGCGCTGCGATCGTTCGACGAGGCCGTCCGGGAGCTCCCGCCGCCGCTGACCGCGCCGCACCGGTTGCCGTCGTGAGCATCGACGCGTCCCGGACGGTCGTGGTCACCGTCGTGGTCGCGCTCGCGGCGACCGTCACGCTCGCGCTGCTCTGGTACCGGATCCGATGGGCGGGCCGCGCCGCGCTGATCACCGGGGTCGTGCTCAGCGTGATCGCGGCGGCGGCGCTGCAGGTCAACCGGCTCACCGAGACGTACCCGAGCTGGGGGGACCTCGTCGGCTCGGCCTCCGTGGCGACGTCGCCGGCCGGCAAGCCAGGTCAAGGGCGGGTTGTCTGGTACGTCGTGAGCGGCCCGTCCAGTGGCATGAGCATGCCGATGGGCGTCTACCTGCCCGCTGCCTACTCCAGCCGGCCCGACCTGAGGTTCCCCGTGGTGGAGGCGCTGCACGGCTATCCGGGGGCGCCCCAGACGTGGACCGAGCGGCTCGGCATCGCCGCGAACCTCGACCGGGAGATCGCGGCCGGCAGGATGGCACCCACGGTCGTGCTGCTGCCGTACCTGACCCCGCAGCGGCTCGTCGACACCGAGTGCACCAACCTCACCGGGGGGCCGCAGGCGGAGACGTACCTGACCCGGGACGTGCCGGCCTGGGCGCTGGAGCACCTGCGTGTCCGGCCCGAGCCGGCCGCCTGGGGGCTGGCCGGCTTCTCGGCGGGCGGGTTCTGCGCGATGAACCTGGCGCTGCGCCATCCCGACCGGTACACGGCGGCGGCGAGCCTGTCCGGATACGCCGACCCCGGCATCAAGGTCGGCGACCACAGCGAGCGGACCGGCAACAACGTCGCCTGGCGGCTGACACACCTGCCGCAGCCACCGATCGCCCTCTGGGTCGGCTGGGCCGACGACGACCACGCCGCCCGCGACGGGTCCCGCCGCATCGCCCGGCTGGTCCGCGCGCCGCTGACCGTGACGACGGCGGTCGTCCCGCACGGCGGTCACAGCCTGGCGGTGTGGCGGCAGATGTCGGCGCCGGCCTTCGACTGGCTCTCGGCCCATCTGGCCCGGCCGCTCCCCGCCTGACCGATAGCCCGTTCGTGCCGGCCGATGTGCTCCGATGACATCGTCAGGGGCAGATGCGGCGGTACGGGAAGCCACTCGCGTAGGTCTGCCATTCGTCCCGCGTGAGGTCCCGGCCCACCAGCTCGCAGACCCGCCGCAACGCCACCTCGGCGCCGAGCAGGTGATCCGCGAGGACACCGCCGTCCGCAACGATCACCCGGGCGCCGTCGGCGGTGAACATCACCGGGCTCGAATTGAGCCGATAGATCTTGTGGATGAGGTGGCCGCTCCCCAGGTCGCGGACCTCGATGGCGACGCCGCGCTGGTCGGTGGTCTGCATCTCCAGGGCGATCCGGGCGCCCTGCCGGTCGAAGGCGGCGACACCGATGGAGTGGAAGCGCCGGAACTCGGTTCCGGTCGTGAGGTCCCGCACCACGACGTCGTTCCCGGTCGTCAACCCGAGCCATCTGCCGTCCGGGCTGAACACCGGGTTGCCGGCGGAGTAGGGCAGCGGGACTGCCGTGGCCGTGCCGGACGAGGTGTCCCACAGCACCGAGCGATGCGAGTCGGCGTCGCCGGCGAACAGGTACCGGCCGCCGGGGCCCAGTGCCAGCTCGGCCGGGAAGAACCCGTCGCCGAACGGGACGGGCACGATGGCTCCGGTCGCGGTGTTCACGACGTAGGCCCGGGATTCCTCGATCGCCACGAGGGAGGTGCCCGCATGGTCGGACATGACCGTCCGGAGCCGGCGCCACGGGCCGGGGAATGCCCGCGAGGTGGTGGGCCGGGTCTCGGTGTTCCACAGCCGCACCTGGTGAGCCGGGTCGACCCCGGCGATCATGCCGGCGCCGTCGCTGAGAGCCATGTCCTGTGGGTCGGCCGGGTCCCGGCTGATCTCGATCCTGGTACTCACCTCGGATCTCGGTGGGTCGAGCGTGACGGTTGTCGCCACCGGGCGTTCGAGCAGGGTCACGTGACGTCCGTCGGCCCACAGACCGAGGCTCGGTTGCGACTCCGGCACCGGTACGGGATCGAAATCGCCGAGGTGGACGATCTGGACCGGTCCGTCCTGGACGAAGGCGACGGTGCTTCCGTCCCCGCTCAGCGCGACGGTCTTGCCGCTCGACGAGGAATCGGTCGGCACGGTCCGCACCCGTGCCCGATCGCTGAGCCGGACCACGGCTCCACTCTCGAAGAACGCCCATCGGTTGTCGGCGCTGAACACCGGCAACTCGCCGACGCTCCTCTCGGGGCTGAACCCGGGACGTGGTGCCCGGCGCTCCAGATCCCACCAGACCATGCCGCCGCGACTCTGAACGGCCGCGACGCGACCGTCCCGGGTGCCGGCGAGACCGGTGATGGTTTCCTTCCTGTCGAGGCCGAACATCCGTAGCTCATCCGCCGGAAGGCTCACCTTGACCAGGTTCTGCCGCTGCCCGGTCGAGACGTCCCAGGTCACCAGGTCGGTCCCGTCGGCGACGGTGATCGTGGCGCTGTCACTGTTCCAGGCGAACTGGCAGCCCTGCTCGGCGGCGGGGCGGGGAATCGTGACCCCCTTGGCCAGCCGGTCGACGGACCACGACAGATAACCGTTCTCCGTGCACGCCACGAGGCGCCGGCCGTCCGGACTGAATCTCAGTTCGGACACCGACTCGGTCAGCTTCTTACCCGTCGGCAGAAGGACCAGGTCACCGGTGGCGTGCCGCCAGAGCTTGACCCTGGTCTCCCGCTGTCCGGTCTCGGCGAAGGCCACCACGTCACCGGCCGGCGCGAAGTCCATCGCACTGCCGCCGTAGGCATAGCCGACCACCGGCACGGCGTGCACGAGTGTCCGTCGTTCGACGTCCCACAACTCGATGCGGTTCGCTCCGGACACCGCCAGCAGGTGAGGATCGGACGGACTGAAGACGATCGCGCCGGCCGAGGCTTCGACCGGCAGGAGATGGGACACGAAGCGGTACCTGCTGGCCGCGAAGGTGAGGTTGCCCGTGGTCTCGTCGTTGGGGAAGAACCGGTAGGCGGCGGCCGCCAGAAGGAGCCCCAGGTCCTTGCGCGTGTCCGCCGAGCCACTGATCTCCTCGGCCTGACCGACCAGGTAACGGGCCTGCGACTTGTTCGCCTGTCGTGCCTTGTCCCGGCCCTGCTCGAGCGCGATCACCCCGAGCCCGGCCGCGACCAGCCCCAGCACGGTCAGCGCCGCGACGATGGCGCGTAATCGGCGGACCGAACGACCCTGATAGACCTTGCTCGCCACGATGTAGCGCCGCTCGGCGTCGCCGATGTCGTCGTCCCGCTCGCCGAGCCAGCGCACCGCCTCCGCCAGCGGCATCCCGCGCAGCAGCGTCCCCACGTCCCGGTCGAGCTTCTGCCATTCCAGGACGTCCTTGCGTACGTCCTCCTGCCAGGCGCGGAACGCATGGTCCTCGTCGGCCCACTGCCGCAGCCGGGACCATCCGTCGATGAGCGCCTCGTGCACCAGCTCCAGCGTCTCCGACCCGAGCGCGTCCCGTCCCGCTGTCACCAGCCGGGTCGCGGCCAGCCGCTGCCCCAGTTGCCAGCGCCGTTCGCCGAGCTCCGCGCGCCGGGCCACCCGCCGCACCGGCTCGCCGCTCTCGCCGGGCCGGACCAGTTGGGTGAGCAGCCGCCGGAACGGCTCCCGGTCGGCCGGCTCGACCTGCTCCTGGTAGACCTGCTCGGCATATCGGGCCAGGGCACCCTTCACCCCGCCCAGCTCGTGGTAGGCAGCGTGCGTGAGCCGCCCGTTCTCCTGCCGCTCCCAGAGCAGGGTGAGGGCGAACTCCAGCAGCGGCAGCCGGCCCGCCTCGTCGCCCACGTCGTCGAGGATCCGGTCGACCAGGCCCGGCTCGTACGCCATGCAGGCCGGCAACGGCTCCTCGATCACCTGCCGCAGCCGGTGCCGGTCCATCTCGCCGACCGCGGTCACCGACTCGCCCAGCGCCTCGGCGAGGGCCGGCAGTTGCAGTGCCTGCCCGAGGAAGTCGGCGCGCAGCGTGATCACGGCGGTCACGCCGCCCTCACCGAGACCGCTCAGCACGATCCCGGTGATCTCGGCCGCGTCCGCCGAGCCGAACACCTCCTCGAACTGGTCGACGATCAGCAACAGCCGCCGCGCCCCGGCGCGGGTGAGGATCCGGTCGACCACGTCGCGCAGGTGACCGTCGCGCAGCACCCCGGTGAGCCGGGCCAGGGCGGCCAGGCGCTCGGTCTCGGTCTGGTCCGGCTCCAGCAACGGCAGCAGGGCAGCCGCCAGGGCGGCGACCCCGGACGAGGCCCGCGCCGCCCGCATGGTGGCGGTGACCCAGTCCGGGCGCTGATGCACCACGGGCAGCAGGCCGCTGAAGACCAGCGAGGACTTGCCGGTGCCGGACGGGCCGACCACCGCCACGAAACTGCGCCGGCCGATCTCCTGCACCAGCTGGGCGGTGCGGTCCTCGCGGCCGAAGAACACCGCCGCGTCCTGTTCCCGGAACGCGGCCAGGCCACGGTACGGACACGGTGGCCGGGTGATGTCGGACAGCGACGTCCAGGCGCGGGTCAGCAGAGCGGTGGGAATCATGTACGCGGCGCGCAGATCGCCGTCGACCTCGGCGGCCACCGCCATGCCGACCACCGCGGCCAGCTCGTCGTCCCAGACCGGTGCCCCGCTGAAGCCCGGTTCGACGGTGTACCCCGTGGTGCCGCTGCTCTCCAGTTGCACCCAGCCGATGGCCTGCCGGCCGCGCAGGATTCCCGCCGCCCACACGCCGTCCTCCCGGCCGCCGGAGAAGCCGAACAGCCGGCACGGGTGACCCCAGAGCTCGTCCTCGACGGCCATCCGGGCCGGGCGCGCGGCGGGTGGCGGATCCTCGGCGAGCGTGAGCACCGCGATGTCACCGGTGCCGTCGGCCAGCGCCGGCAGCAGCGCGGTGATCTCCGCGTCCAGCGTGGACGACCCTGGGAGCAGCGGAAACTCGACCCGCGCGCGGCCCGCCCGCTGCACGACGTGCGCGCAGGTCAGCACCGTGCGCCCGGCGACCAGGAAGCCGGCTCCGACAGCCGAGCCGTCCTCGCCGCGAACGCGGACGATCGCCGGCTCCAGCCCGCCGGCCAGTGGCGTCGCGACCGGAACCGCGAGCTCAGGCATTCCGGGTCCACTTGAGAATCACCTTGAAGTGGGCCTCGCCGCTCGACTCCGCGATCACGAACCCGGCCTTGGCCGTCAGCTTGAGCCCCAGCTCGACGTCGACCGCGTCGGGCGGGAGCGGGACCGCTCGCGCCTGGCGGATCGCCTCCTGCCCCATCCGCGTCACCTGCGCGAGGGCACGGTCGAAGCTTTCCGAGGCGCGCCCGACGACCTCCCCGGCGCCGGCCCGCACCACTCCCTGGCCGCTCACTTCGACAGTCACGTGGTCGTCGTCCCCGACGGGAAGCTCAACATAGGCAGCCATACGGCCGTCCTACCAGCCCGGCGACGCCCCGGTGCCGACTCGGCGATCATTCCACCGATCTGCGACAGCGCCGTGCCACGGCGGGTTCCCACGGTGGTCGTCCGGGACGAGCAACCACCGTGCGGACCAGCCGAGCCGGGTGCGATCTGGCCACGCCGCAGCCCCGGCCGCACCGCGGACCACCGCCTAAACGCTGCGCAGGGCTTCGGTGGGGGAGAGGCGGGCGGCCCGCAGCGCCGGGTAGAGGCCGGCGCAACCGCCGATCAGCACGGCAGCGGCCAGGGCGGCGCCGACGGCCGGGGCCGGGATCAGGGTCTGCCAGCCGCGCACGGTTGCCATCGACCAGGTCATCAGGCTTCCCAGTACGACGCCGGCCACGCCTCCGGCCGCTCCGAGCAGCACGGACTCGGTGAGGAACTGGGCGCCGACGTGGGTCCGGGTGGCACCCAGGGCACGGCGCAGACCGATCTCGCGGCGGCGTTCGAGAACCGAGATGATCAGCACGTTGGCGATGCCGATGCCACCGACGAGCAGCGCGACCGCGCCCAGGCCGAGCAGCAGGACCGTGGTGGCGCCGGTGACCGCGATTCGCGCGGTCAGCGCCTCCGACGGCCGGCTCACCGCGACCTGCTCCGGGTGGGCCGGGTCGGCCGCACGGCCGAGCAGCCCGGCGACCTCGGCGGTCCGTGACGTCAGCGCCCGTACGAAGATCCGGGTCGGATGCCCGGTGTAACCGAACGCCTCGCTCGCGACGGGCGCGCCGATCAGCGCCGCGGTGTCCAGTTCGGGCGCGAGGTCGACGGGCGCGAGAATGCCGACGACGCTGAACCAATGGCCGCCCAGCCAGACCCGTGGCCCGTCGGAGACGTCCGCGATCCCGAGCGCCCCGGCGGCGTAGTGGCCCAGCACCACCGCCGGATAGCGGGCCAGCGCCGGATCCAGGAACCGGCCGTCCACCAGCGCCGCGTCGAGCGTGCCGAGCAGGCCGGGGTCGGCGACCCGCACGGAGAGGCCACCGGTGCGGCCCGCGGGGATCCGGTCGTTGCGGTAGACGTGTTGCGGCACGGTCGCCGTCGCCGCGGCGGACAACACTCCCTCGGTACGGGCGATCGCCGCCCCCGCCGTCACCGGCAGCTCCGCCTCGGCCCCGCGGATGGTCTTGCCGTTCGCGACGGTGAGCAGGTTCGTCCCGGTCCGGTCGATCTGGGCGAGCACCTCCGCCTGGCTGGACCGGGTCACGCCGAGCACGGCGACCATCGCAGCGATCCCGATCGCCACGCCGAGGATCGACAGCGCCGTGCGCCCGGGCCGGGCCCGCAACCCGGCCGTGCTCACCGGCAGCAGGTCAGCCAACCGCAGGCGCGACCTCACGACCCACCCCCGGTGTCCGCGACGACCAGCCCGTCGCGCAGCGACACCCGGCGGCGCATGGACGCCGCGATCCGCTCGTCGTGGGTGATCACGACGATGGTGACGCCGCCGGCGTTGAGATCGTGCAACAGGGCGACGACGCTGTCCCCGGCGGCCGAGTCGAGGTTGCCGGTGGGCTCGTCGGCGAGCACGACGGCGGGGCGGCCGACCAGGGAGCGGGCGATCGCGACCCGCTGACGTTCGCCGCCGGACAGGTGCGCGACCGGGAAACCGGCGCGGTGGGCGAGCCCGGCCCGGTCCAGGGCGGCGTGGGCGGCCCGGCGGCGTTCGGGCGCGGGCACGCCGCGGTAGAACAGCCCGGTGGCGACGTTCTCCAGCGCGGTGCTGCGTTCGAGCAGGACGAACTGCTGGAAGACGACGCCCAGCCGGTGTGCGCGCACCCCGGAGAGCTGCCGGTCACCGAGCCGCTCGACCGGCTCGCCGGCGATGCGGACCGAGCCGCGGGACGGCCGGTCCAGCCCGGCGGCCAGGTTGAGCAGGGTGGTCTTGCCGGAGCCGGACGGGCCGACGACCGCGACCAGGTCGCCGGCGTGCACGGTGACCGTGACCCCGCGCAGCGACGCGACCGGCGGCGTGCCGGGATAGACCTTGTGGACGTCGCGAAGTTCGAGGACGGGGGTCATGTCGCGGGCACCTCCACGGTCTGGCCCTCGGCGAGCCCGCTGAGGATCTCGACCCGGCCGCTGCTCTCGTCGAACCAGCCGGGCTCGACCCGCGTGACAGTGCCGCCGGTCAGCCGCACCTGATAGCCGCCACCCGGGCGGGCCAGCAGCGCGGCGATCGGCACGAGCAGCACGTCGTCCCTGGTACGGGTGGTGATGTCCACGGTCACCGGCGCGGTGCCGAGGGTGACGCCGCGTGGCGGGCGGACCGCGACGGTCACCGGCACGGTCGCCGTGTTCGCGTCCGGGTCCTGCGGTCCGTCGCCGGCCGGAACGCTCGCCGCCTGACCGATCTCGGACACCCGGCCCGGGATCGGATCCGCGTCCGGCAGCGCCACGCCGACCTGGTCGCCGACGTGCACCGAGCCGAGGTCGGACGTGTCGACCCGGGCGATCACCGCGCGGGCGGTGGACGTCGCGGTGAGCACCGTGGTCCCGGGGCCGACCGCGGCGCCGACCCGGGACGCCTGCGCGGTGATCCGCACGGGCACCGGGAGGAAGACGACGTCACCCTGGGCCAGGCGTCCGGTGCGCTGCGACCACGGGCGGCCCCACGACGCCTCCCACCGGCGGATCGCCGCGGCGGTCGCGGCGCTGAAGTGCCGATCCACTGTCATCCGGTGGTACGGGTCGAAGCCCATCGCCGCGAGATTCCGCTCGAGCTGGCGGACGTCGGGGCCGTCGCTCATGCCGTACGCGAAATCGCGGAACGCCGGGACGACGCCCAGCAGCAGGCGAGCCGGATGATCAGCCACCCGGTAGAGGATCCGGCCGCGGCCGACGGTCGCGCCCGGCGCGGCCGAGGCGGTGAGGATGCCCGGCGGGCCCTGATGGTCTATCGGGTACGACCCGGCCCACCCCAGTTCGCCGCTGACCTGCGTCGTCCGGGTGAGCGTGCCGCGCTGGGCCGTCGCCGTGCCGGTGGCGATCCCGGCGGCCGCGGGTTGCGGGGCGGGCTGCTCGGAGTGCACGGCCCAGGTGACTCCGGCGGCCAGCGGCGCGGTCAGCGCGACGGCGAGAACGGCTGCCCGGCGGCTCATTTCTTGCCGCCGCCCGTCCCGCCGGTGATCTTGACGGCGCCGTCCCAGACGCTGTGGCAGGCGGCGTCCGCCTGGTCGCGCAGCTGCCCGGGGATCCCGCCGGCCAGCGCGGTCCCGCTGAGGTCGAACTCGCCCGCCTCGTTCGGATCCGGGAACGCGGGGATGCCGTGCTCGCGGACGCAAGCCGCGTACGCGGCGAGCTTGCGCAGGTCGTCGGCGGAGAACTTGTCCTTGGGCCGGAACGCGTTCGGCGGATACCGATCCTCGATCGACTGGCAGGCGTCGATGATGTCCCGGTGCTTGCCCAGGTCGGCCTTCCAGTTGTAGTCGCCGGCCGGGAACTGGAGATAGCCGTCCTGGGAGATCTCGGCGTCGGGCATCCGGGTCAGGCCGTGCGAACGCAGGCACTGCGTCCACTCCTGGCCGAGGGCCAGAAGCGTGGAGGAGCTCGGTGCGGCGGTGGGCGCCGGGTGGTTGCCACAGCCGGCGAGCCCGGCCGTGACCAGCAGCGGAAGGAGCAGTGTGAAAACTGTTCTGTTCATCGCCTCAGCCTGGCCGCCGCGAAGATCGAAGACTTCCTACCGCGGTCGGCACTTCGGCCGGGCCCGGCACCACCGATGTAGCACCTGAGTCTGACGACGGCGGCCGATCCGCTTCCTACGATGGAGTACGTGCTGCGTCGCTTGCGAACCGACGCCGTGCTCGCGGCGGCGCTGATGGTGCTGACCGTCGGGCCCGGAGCCGTGTCCCTGCTGATGGGGGACCAGAAGCCCGGCGCGACCGTCCCCGTGGACGCCGCCTGGTGGCTGCTGGCCGCCCCGGTCGTCGCAGGACTGCTGGTGCGCCGGTCGCGGCCGTTGCTCGCGCTCGCCCTGACCGCGATCGGGACGACCGGGCATCTCCTGCTGCAGACCAAGTTCCAGCTGCTGGATCTGGCGTTGCCGCTGGTGCTCTACACGGTCGCGACAGTGGCCCGGCACCGCCGCGCCGCCACCGCGCTGCTCGGGGTCGTCATGCTGCTGACCTACGCGGCGATGTTCACCGGCCGGGTGCGCACCGACCTGACGGCCCTGCGTGCCGGCAAGGCCGAGACGACGCAGGTCACCGGGGAGAAGATGCCTGGCAAGGGGAAAGAGCTGGTCGCGGTGGACACCACCGGGGTGTGGGGCGAGGCGTTGATCAGCACCAGCCAGCAGGTGCTGGAGATGTGGCTGCTGCTGGTCGCCGCGTTCGCCGTCGGTGACGGGATGCGCAGCCGTCGCGCGCACCTGGACACCCTCGAACAGCGCGCCGCCGACCTGGCCCGGGAGCAGCAGCAGCGGGCCGCCCTCGCGGTCGCCGCCGAACGCGCGCGGATCACCCGCGAGCTGCACGACGTCGTCGCCCACGGCATGTCGGTGATGGTGGTGCAGGCACAGGGTGCGGCGGCCGCCCTCGACCGGCACCCGGAACGCACCGCGACCGCCCTGCACCACGTGATCGAAACCGGACGGTCGTCGCTGGCCGAGATGCGTCGCCTGCTCGCCGCCAACCGCACCGGACCGGCCGGGGACACCGAGCTCGCCCCGCAGCCCGGCCTCGGCGCGGTGCCGGCCCTCGTCGATCAGCTCCGGTCCGCGGGGATGCGGATCGAGCTGCACGTCGACGGCGCGCCCGACGTGGTGCCGGTGGGGGTGGACCTGTCCGCCTACCGGATCGTGCAGGAGGCGCTGACCAACACGCTCAAGCATGCCGGGCCGGGCGCCGCCGCGCGGGTGTGCCTACGCTTCGAGGCGACCTGCCTGCACGTCGAGGTGACCGACGACGGTGCCGGGCCGGCCGTCAACGGTGCCGGGCCGGCCGTCGACGGTGCCGGGCCGGCCGGGGACGGCGCCGGGCTGCGGGGCATCGCGGAACGGGTCGCGATGCTCGGCGGCACTCTGGAGACCGGGCGCGGTTTCCCTGCCGGGTTCCGGCTCGGCGCGACGCTCCCGCATCACCGCCCGTCGCCGGCCGGGTGAGCCGATGACCGTCCGGGTCGTGCTCGTCGACGACCAGACCCTGGTCCGCACCGGGTTCCGGCTCGTCCTCGACGAGACCGGCGACCTCGAGGTGGTCGGCGAGGCGGCCGACGGGGCGCACGCCCTGGACGTGGTCGCACGCACCCGGCCGGACGTCGTGCTGATGGACGTGCGCATGCCGGGCCTCGACGGCATCGAGACGACCCGTCGCATCCGCACCGGCCCGCACCCCGCCAAGGTGATCATCCTGACCACGTTCGACCTGGACGAATACGTGCTCAGCGGGCTGCGGGCGGGCGCCAGCGGCTTCCTCCTCAAGGACGCCCTGGCCGCCGATCTGATCTCCGCGGTACGGGTCGTCGCCGCCGGCGAGTCGGTCGCCGCGCCCAGCGTGACCCGCCGGCTGATCGCCCACTACCTGGGCAGCACCACACCGGCGCCGGCGGCCGCGGACCGGCGCCTCGCGACGCTGACCAGCCGCGAGCGGGAGGTCCTGACGCTGGTCACGCGTGGTCTGTCCAACGCGGAGATCGCCGCCGTCCTGGTCCTCTCGGAGAGCACGGTGAAGACGCATCTGGGCCGGATCCTCGCCAAGCTGGGCCTGCGGGACCGGGTCCAGGCGGTGATCCTCGGCTACGAGTGCGGCCTCGCGCAGCCGTGATCGGTGCGGTTCGCCGCGTGCTCAGTCGTGATCAGGACGCCTCGCCTCGTGTTCGGCCGTGATCGATGCGGTTCGCGCCCGCCGCGTCCCTGACGTCGCCGGTTCCGGAACCGACGCCGCGTATTGACATCGATTGATGTGAGTGACAACGCTGTCATTCCCATGTCATGTCCGAAGGGACGGCACCAATGATCCGTGCCCTCGCGACCGCGGCCCTCCTCGCCGCCGCGGCCCTGTCGATCCCACAGGCGGCCCACGCCGCGAACCTCGACCTCACCGGATACGTCAACCCGTTCGTCGGGACCGACGACAGCAACTCACCCAACCCGGTCGGCGGCGGCGCCGGCGGCAGCACCTTCCCCGGCGCCACCGTGCCGTTCGGCATGGTGCAGTTCAGCCCGGACACCCCGACCGGCTCGCCGTCGGGCTACCGCGACTCCGACCGGACCATCGAGTCGTTCAGCCTCACCCACTTCAACGGGGCCGGCTGCCCGAACAACGAGGACCTCCCGATCCTGCCGATCACCGGGAATCTCGGCTCCTCGCCGGGCAACGCCTGGACGTCCTACGCCAGCGCCTACACCAAAGCGAACGAATCCGCGGCGCCCGGCTATTACAAGAACCGATTGGACAGGTACGGCGTCGACGCCGAACTGAGCGCCACGACCCGCACCGGCGCGCTGCGCCTGACCTACCCCGCCTCGACCACCGCGCGCGTGCTGATCAACGCGTCCCGGTCGGCCACCGGCGACCGGGCCGGGAACGTCACGATCAGCGGGAACCGGGTCTGGGGCGAGCACACGGCCGGCGGGTTCTGCGGCGGGCGCACGTTCAAGATGTACTACTCGATCCTGTTCGACCGCACGCCGACCGGGACCGGCACGTTCAACGGCGGAACCGTGACCGCCGGGGGCACGAGCGTCAGCGGCAACCAGGCCGGCGCGTACGTCACCTTCGACACCACCTCCGATGCCGTCGTGAACGCGACGGTCGGCATCTCGTTCGTCAGCGTCGCCAACGCGCAGAACAATGCGACAGCCGAGGCGGGCGCTTTCCCGGCCGTACGCGCAAATGCTCTCGGCTCCTGGAATTCCGCCCTGAACCGGATTCAGGTGACCGGCGGCGGGACGACCGATCTGCAGAAGTTCTACACCGCGCTCTATCACGTGCTGATGAACCCGAACGTCGCCAGTGACACCAACGGGCAGTACATGGGATTCGACGGTGTGGTGCACTCCGCCACACATCCGGTCTATCAGAACTACTCGGGCTGGGACATCTACCGTTCCTGGGCGTCACTGACCGCGCTGATCGCGCCGGACGTGATGACCGACATCGTCAAGTCCATGGTGCTCGACGGCCAGCAGGGCGGACTGCTGCCCAAGTGGTCGCACCAGAGCGTCGAGGACTTCGTGATGCCCGGCGACCCGGGGCCGATCGTCGTGGCCAGCGCCTACGCGTTCGGGGTCCGCGGCTTCGACACGGCGGCGGCGCTCGCGCTGATGAAGAAGAGCGCCACCGGCGGCAGCACCCAGGGAACCGTGCTGCGCGGCAATCGCGCCTCCTACGAGAGCGGCCATTACATTCCCGGAAACCCGTCGGAGACCCTGGAATACGCGTCGAGTGATTTCGCCATCAGCCAGTTCGCGAAGGCGCTCGGCGACACGGCCGGGTACAACACCTATGCGACGCATTCCCAGTATTGGCGCAGCCTGTTCAACGGCGAATCGTCCTACATCCACACCCGGGGCGGCGACGGCGCGTACACGTGGCCGCTGAACCCGGCCACCGAGAGCCCCTACACCGAGGGCAACGCCGCCCAGTACACCTGGATGGTGCCGCACAACCTCAGCGCGCTGATCACGCTGATGGGCGGCCCGTCCACCGCCGTGCAACGGCTCGACCATCACTTCACCGAGCTCAACGGCGGCCTGTCCCGGCCGTACTACTACGTCGGCAACGAACCCGAGCACAACGTTCCGTGGACCTACAACTACGCGCGCAAACCGGCCGGCGCCTCCGACGCGGTGCGCCGCGTGATGAGCGAGTCGTTCACCACCGGCGCCGGTGGGCTGCCCGGCAACGACGACCTCGGCGCGACCAGCTCCTGGTACGTCTGGGCGGCGCTCGGCCTCTACCCCGTCACGCCCGGCGCCGACACCCTCGCGGTGCACGGCGGCCTCTTCCCGCAAGCGCTGATCCAGCGGCCGGGAGGCAACATCACGATCACCGGGGGCAGCGCCACCAGCCGTTACGTGCAATCGCTTTCGGTCAACGGCGCGACCACCAGCCACAGTTACCTGCGATACCCCGACATTGCCTCCGGCGGCACCATCGCGTACGGCATGGCAGGCTCGCCCGGCACCTGGGGAACCGGCGCCGCCGACGTGCCGCCCAGCTTCGGCGACGGCGCCCAGCAGCCGCCCGCCGAGCCCGACCTCGGGCCGAACCTGGCGCTCACCAAGCCGGCCACCGGTGGAGCCGCGTCGTGCAGCAGCACGGAAGCCCCGGCCAAGGCGGTCGACGGCATCCTCGAGGACAACAGCAAATGGTGCACCGGCGGGACGCCGCGAACCCTGACCGTGGACCTCGGCTCGGCGCAGAACGTGTCCTCGTTCGTCGTCAAGCACGCCGGGCTCGGCGGTGAGCGGACCAACTGGAACACCGGCGCGTTCACGATCGCCACCAGCACCGACAACGTCAACTGGGCAAACGCGGTCATTGTCGGGTCCACCCGGGCGAGCCGGACCTACGCGCCGATCCCGGCTCGCACGGCCCGCTACGTCCGGCTCGACGTGACCACCCCGGCCGGCGACAGCAGCGGCGCCGCGCGGATCTACGAACTCGAGGTGTACGGAGCGAGCAGCGCCCCGGCCGACCTGGCACTGGCCCGCCCGGCCACCGCCGACTCGTCCTGCAGCGCCACCGAGGGGCCGGACAAGGCGGTCAACGGCAGCTGGCTCGGCGGCTGGAACGACAAGTGGTGCTCCACCGGCGCGGCCAAGTGGCTGCAGACCGACCTGGGCAGCACCAGACACGTCGGCTCGGTCGTGATCCGGCACGCCGGCGCGGGCGGCGAATACCCGTCCTGGAACACCAGGGACTTCGACGTGCTCACCTCTGCCGACGGCGCTACCTGGACCACTCGGGCGCAGGTGCGCGGCAACACCGCCGACAGCACCACGACGACGATCGACGCGGACGCCCGTTACGTCCGCCTGAACGTCCTCACCCCGGCGAACGACGGCAACACAGCAGCCCGCATCTACGAACTCGACATCCGAGCCTGACCCCTTCAGCGACGCCGGCCCGTTGTCGTCAGCGGGCCGGCGTCGTTCGTCAGCGGCGGCCGGTTGTCGTCAGCGCGTCGTTCGTCAGCGCGCGAGGCTGTCACCGGTTGCGGCCGCGACGCGGGTCGCTGTTGCGGGCTGGTTCTCATGGGCGTTATCCGGCACGGATAACGCCCATGAGAACCAGCTGGTCGGCCGTGCGGCGCGTGGCGGCCTGGACTTGGCCGGGGCCCGCGAGGCCGGCGCCAGTTGCGGCGGAGACGCGGGTCGCTGCTCTCGGCTGGCTCTCACGGTTGTTTCCGGGCCCGATAACGACCGTGAGAGCCAGCCGGCCAACCACGCGGCGCGTCGCGGCCCGAGCTCGGACGGCGCTCGCGCGGCGGCGTAGTTCAGGCCGGGCTGGTGGTGGCGGTTGTAACGGTGGGGTGGAAGCAGCCGTCAGTGCCAGCCGATCGCGGCGAGCTGGTGCTGAGGGTTGTAACGGTGGGGTGCAAGCAACCGTGAGTGCCAGCTGGGCGAGCCGGGCTGGTGGTGGGGGCTGGAACTGCGGGGTGGAGGCAACCGTGAGTGCCAGCTGGGCGCGGCGAGCTGGGACTGGGGTGTCGGGGTTGAGGTGGTGATCGGGACGGCCGAGCCCCGGGACGGCGAACGGAGGAGGGCGGATCGGCCGGGCGGTTGATCAACGGTGGTGAACCTCCTCAATGGATGGGAGCGCCGTTAGGCTGCACGCCATGCGGCTGGGCGTGAACCTTCCACAGACGAACCGGTACGACCTCGGACGTGACGTGACCACGTTCGCGCGCGCCGCCGAGGAGATCGGCTACGACAGTCTGTGGGCGTACGAGCGGATCCTCGCCCCGGAGGACACCAGCGGCCCGCACGGTCTCTACGGCGTTCCCGGCCTGGCCTGGCCGGAGAGTTACGCGCACACCACGGACGCGCTGGTCACCCTCGGTCTGGCCGCGGCCGTGACGAGCCGGGTGGAGCTGGGCACCAGTGTGCTGGTCCCCGGGCTGCACCTGCCGTTCCGGCTGGCCCGGACCCTGGCCGCGCTGGACACGGCCAGTGGCGGCCGGGTGATCGCCGGGCTGGGCAGTGGCTGGTCGATCGACGAGTTCGCGGCGACCGCGCCCCGGCCGATCGAGGAGCGCGGGCAGGCCCTCGACGAGTTCCTGGACTACGCGGCAGCGGTCTGGGGGCCGGACCCGGTCGTGTTCGAGAACGAGCGGTACCGGCTGGCGCCGAGCCGGGTGAACCCGAAACCGGCCCGGCGGGTTCCGCTGTTCCTGGCCGGCTCCAACCGGACGGCGCTCGGCCGGATCGCGCGGCGCGGCGACGGCTGGCTGCCCACGGGCGTGCCGCCGGAGAAGGCCGGGGAGATCCTGGCCGGTCTCCGGGAGCAGGCCGCCGCACACGGGCGGGACCCCTCCGAGATCGGCTGCATCTTCCAGCTGGGCCTCCGCGATCTGGCGGAGGTGCCGTCGGAGGGCCGGCAGCCGTACACCGGGAATGTCAAGCAGATCGTCGAGGACATCGCGGCGCTCGGGGAGGCCGGCGTGGATCACGTCTACGTGACGCTGGCCTCGGCGGCGAACGGCCTCGGCGAGCTGATCGAGGCCGCGCACAGCCTGCACACCGAGGTCCGCGCCGCGGGCCTGTAGAACCGTCGGCCCGTGCGTCAGCGCACCGGCTCGTAGCTGGTCACGACGATCTGACCGTCCAGCAGGCGGGACCCGGTCGCCCGCAGGGACAGGCGCTGCTTCGGCTCGGCGAACAGTCGCTTCCCGCCGCCGAGGACCACGGGATGCACGGCGATGTGGTACTCGTCGATCAGCCCGTGCTCGGTGAGCGCGCCGGCCAGCCCGGCCCCGCCGGTGAGGAGCAGGTCACCGCCGGGCTGCTCCTTGAGGGCGGTGACCTCGGCGCGCAGGTCGTCACGGATGATGCGGGCGGTCCAGTCGTCACCCTCGTACGTGCGGGAAAAGACGATCTTCGGGGTGGCACGCCAGAACGGTGCGAACGCCCTGGTGTGGGGATCGTCGGAGATCGACTCGGCGCGGGGCCAGAAGCCGACCATCATCTCCCACACCGGCCGGCCGAACAGCAGGGTGTCGACGGTGCGGTCGAGGCCCTCCGAGTACGCGGACAGCTCCGGGCCCATGACCGGCCAGTCGAATTCTCCGTCGGGCCCGTTCACGAACCCGTCGACCGACGTGTGCACCCAGTAGATGATCTTGCGCATGATGACTCCTCCGGCGGACCTGGTGAACTCGTTCGCCTGTCAGTCGGAGCCGGCCGGCGGTTCTGCACATCGCCGCGGACCCTGGCCCGAAGTTCCTCAAAGATCATGCAGCGGTACGACGTAACGGAGCACCCCGGCGGTGGAAGGTAAGCCGTCCCCTGCGGACCCGTCGCCGAGCAGACCTTCTAGGGTCGGCTCCGTGCGGATCGCGAGTGTCAACGCCTGGGGCGGCGCCCTGTTCGACCAACTGGTGACGTGGCTGCCGGAAAGTAAAGCGGACGTCGTCTGCCTGCAGGAGGTGACCCGGACACCGGGCCTGCACGGGTGGACGCGTTTCGAGGACGCGCATCGGAGCCTGCCCCAGCGCGCCGCCCTGTTCGACGACGTCCGGGCCGCGCTGCCCCGCCACCAGGCGATCTTCGTGGCCAGTGACTCCGGCCCGGTCCAGGACGGGCGCCGGCGCCCGCCACCGGCAGGACTTCGGCGTGGCGACTCTGGTCGGCGAGCACGTGCCGGTCACCGGGGTCGACTCCGCGTTCGTGCACGGGGAGTTCACCGACCACGACGAGTGGGCCGCCGGCGACCGTCCCCGCGTCGCGCTCGCCGTGCGCACCGTCGACCGCTCCGCGCGACGCCCGGTCTGGGTCGTGCAACTGCACGGGTTGCGCGACCCGGCCGGCAAGGGCGACACCCCGGCCCGCCGGCAGCAGGCGGCACGGCTCGTCGAGCTGCTGCACCGGATCCGCGGGCCGCGCGACCTCGTGGTGGTCTGCGGCGACCTCAACCTGCTGCCGTCGAGCGAGACGTTCGGCATGCTCGCCGAGGCGGGCTTCACCGACCTGGTCGGGGCCGCCGACACACGCACCTCGCACTATGCCAAGCCGGTGCGGCACGCCAGCTACCTGCTGGTCTCGGACGTCGCGGCGGTCGAGCACTTCGAGATCCTGACCGAGCCGGAGGTCTCCGATCACCGCGCCCTGCTCCTCGACGTGTAACCCCTCCGGCAGCTGCCCGGCCCGGGCGGCGAGACGGGCCGGGCCCCGGCTGGCACTCACGGCTGGTTTCCGGGCTGGGTCGAGCCGTGAGTGCCAGCCGGGTGCCTGCGGCTGGCGGTCACGGTTCTCGGGGCCGGGTTGCGGATCGAGCGCTACCAGCCGCAGCCGTCGTTCGCGGTCGCTGCGCGGGATCAGGTGGGTGAGTCGGCGACCTGGCGGCGGCGGACGGCTCGTCGGAGGGGCTCCCAGCGGGTGCGCAGGCCGGCGAGACCGCCCGGGACGAAGTAGACCGCCAGGATGAACAGCGTGCCGAGGAGGAACAGGGGTTCGCTGAGCGGGCCGGGCAGGTCGCCGCCGAGCCGGGCGAGGCGCTGGTCCAGGTAGGCGTAGAGGAGGCCGCCGGCCAGGGCGCCCCATCGGGTGCCGGCGCCGCCGAGGACGGCCATCACGATCAGGGCGAGGGTGAGGTCGGAGGAGGCGACGTGCGGTGACGCGCCGCCGACGACCAGGGCGTGGACGACGCCGCCGAGTGCTGCCAGGGCGCCGGCGACGACGAAGGCCAGGAGCTTCACGCGGTACGGCGACAGGCCCACCACCGCGATCCGTCGCTCGTCGTCGCGCAGCCCGATGAGGGTGCGGCCCAGCGGCGCCCGGTCGATGGTGTGCACGACCAGGACGATCACCACGAGCACGGCCAGCGCCAGCCAGTACAGGTTGACCGTGTTGGTGACCCCGACCAGCGCGGACGGCAGCCCGGCGGTGACCATCGGCAGCCCCTCCTCCCCGCCGGTCAGGCCGCCCGGGTCGCGGTTGACCAGGATGAACCCGACCTGCGCGAAGGCGAGCGTGACCATCGAGAACGCGATCCCGGAGGTGCGCAGCGCGACCGATCCGAGCAGGGCCGCGAGCGTCGCCGCGCCGAGCACGGCCACCGGGGCCGCGGCCCACAGCGACCAGCCGTAGTGGCTGACCAGGATGTCCACGCCGTAGGCCCCGGCCGCGATGTAGAGCGCGTGCCCGAACGAGAGCAGACCGGCCCGCCCGAAGAGCAGGTCGTAGCCGAGTGCCAGCGCGCCGAAGACCAGGCAGACGGCGAGCAGTTGCAGCGTGCCGGGGGAGTTCAGCGGCCCCTCGAACAGCCCCGGCACGGCGAGCGTGGAGAACGGCGCCACCGCGGCGAGCAGCAGCAGGGCCGGCGGGACGAAGCGTTTCACGCGGTGACCGCCTTTCCGGCGACGCCGGCCGGGCGCAGCAGCAGCACCGCGGCGAGCAGCACCACCACGCTGACGTCCCCGGCCCCGGCCGTGCCGTAGTAGTTCACGAACTGCTGGAGCAGCCCGACCCCGGCCGCGGCGACCGCCGAGCCGGTGATCGAGCCGAGGCCGCCGATGACTACCACGATGAACGCGAAGATCAGCAGCGACGCGCCCTGGCCGGGGGAGATCGACGTGAAGTACATGCCGCCGAGGATCCCGGCGAGCCCCGCGAGGGCCCCGCCGATCGCGAAGACCAGCGTGAACGCGTTCCGCACGTCGATGCCGAGCGCGCGGACCATGGCCCGGTTCTCCACGCCGGCCCGGATGATCAGGCCGTACCGGGTCCAGCGCAGGAACGCCAGCAGCGCGACCAGGACGAGGACGGCCGCACCGATCAGCAGGAACCGGTCGTCGGGCACGTTCGCGCCGAGGATCCCGGTCACCTGCGACGCCCACGCGGGCCGGAGGAAGACCCGCGCGTCGGCGCCCCACACGGACTGCAGCAGGGCCACCCCGGCCAGCGACAGGCCCACGGTGACCAGCACCTGCTCGGTGTGCCGGGCGTAGAGCGGCCGGATCAGCACCAGCTCGACGAGCGCGCCGGTCGCGGCGGCGGCGACGATGCCGAGCACGACGGCCAGGGGCAGGCCGACGTGCGGCGCGGCCCACCAGGTCGCGTAGGCGCCGGCCGACAGGAACAGCCCGTGCGCGAAGTTCAGGACCCCGGCCAGCCCGAAGACGAGCGACAGTCCGGAAGCGATCAGGAAGTACAGCGCTGCCAGGCCGAGCCCGGTCAGCGTCAGCAGAATCACGGTGGACATCGTCAGTGCCTCCCGACGCCGAGCAGGGATCGCGTCGTCTCGTTGTCGCCGAGCAGCTCGTCCGCGGGGCCGCGCCACGCGACGCGTCCGGCTTCGATCACCACGGCGTCGTCGGCGAGCTTGCGGACGACCGCCAGGTTCTGCTCGACGAGCAGCACGGGCACCCGGGCGGCGACCCGCCCGAGCACCGTGGCCACGGCGCTGACCACGGCCGGGGCCAGGCCTTTCGTGGGTTCGTCGACGAGCAGCAGCCGGTTCGGGTTCAGCAGCACCCTGGCGATCGCGACCATCTGCTGCTGCCCGCCGGACAGCGTGCCCGCGCGCTGGGCGGCCCGCGCCTTCAGCTCCGGGAACAGCTCGTGGACCAGGGCGTAGTCCGGGTCCGGAACCCGCTCGGCGAGTCGCAGGTTCTCCGCCACGGTCAGACCCGCGAAAACACACCGATCCTCCGGTACGTACGCGAGACCGTCCCGCACCAGCCGATGGGTCGCCCGCCCGAGCACCGCCCGCCCGTCGTACTCCACCGTTCCCCGCGCCGGCACCTCCCCGAGGATCGCCCGCAGCGTGGTCGTCTTGCCGGCGCCGTTGCGCCCGAGCAGCGCGGTGACCCCGGCCGGCGCCACGTCGAAGGTGACGCCCTGCAGGATGTGGGAGCCGCCGAGTCGCACCGAGAGCCCGGCGACCCGCAGGATCGGATTCACAAGCCCTCCCCGAGGTACGCCTCCTGGACGAACGCGTCGGCCATCACCGCAGCCGGGGTGTCGCAGGCCAGCAACGCGCCGTGGTGCAGGACGGCCACCCGGTCGGCGAGGTCGAGCACCACCTCCATGTGGTGCTCCACCATGAGGACGCTGCGCCCGGTGCCCGCCGTCAGCCCGCGGATCACCTCGACGAGCGCGGGCACGTCCTCCGTGCTCACCCCGGCCATCGGCTCGTCGAGCAGCAGGACCCGCGGCTCACCGGCGAGCAGCAGCGCGATCTCGAGCTTGCGCTTCTCGCCGTGCGCCAGGGAGCCGGCCGTGCGCCCGGCGCGGTGCTCGAGACGTACCTCGGCAAGAATCTCCGCGACCCGCAGGGTGAGGTCGCGGTCGGAGCGGCGACGCCAGGCACGCATCGCGCCGCCCCGGCGGGCCTGCACGGCGAGCGCGACGTTCCCGGCGACGGTCAGCGAGCCGAAGACGGCCGAGGTCTGGAAGGTGCGGCCCAGGCCGTGCCGGGCCCGCCGGTGCGGCGCCTGCGCGGTGATGTCGTCGCCACCGAGCAGGATCCGCCCTGAGTTGGGCCGGCGCAGGCCGCTGACCAGGTTGAACAGTGAGGTCTTGCCGGCGCCGTTCGGCCCGATCAGGGCGACGAACTCGTCCGGTTCGAGGTGCAGGGTGACGTCGTGGACGATCGGCACGGCGCCGATCGTCCAGGACACCCGCTCGACGGTGAGGGCCGCCATCTCAGCCCTTCATGGCGGCGGCCGGCGGCGCGGCGGCGTCCGGGGTGATCGTGCCGGTCAGCGTGGCCTTCCCGCCGCTGAGCCTCGCCTGGAACATCGGCTGGAGCAGCGCGTGGTCGTCGGCGCGGACGGTCAGCCTGCCCTTGACCGAGTCGAAGCCGTAGCCCTCCAGCGAGGTGACCATCTTGTCCACGTCGTCCGGGCTGGTGGTGAGCGCGTGCACGATCATCTGCGCGGCGGCGAACCCGTCCGGGTGGAACAGGTCGGTCCGGCCGCCCGGCACGGCAGCCTTGAGCGCCTGGTACGCCGGGTTGTCCACGGCCCCGTCGAAGTAGTGCGCGAGCAAGTTCAGCTTGTCCGCGCCCGGCCCGAAACCGGCCCAGCTCGCCTGGATGTCCAGGCCGGTGACCACCTTGGTGCTCGCGAGCACCCCCTGCTGGTCGAGCGCCTGCCACATCGCGCCGGCGGTCGTGCCGGCCCAGGCGACGAAGACCAGGTCGGGCCGGGCAGCCTTGATCTGGCTGGCGAACGGGGTGAAATCGGTCGCGCCGGCCGGCACCGCGATGCTCGTGACGTCCTTGTGCAGGGCGTTCTTGACGGCGTCGACGTTGGACTTCCCGAACGCCGAGTCGGGCGCGAAGACGACGACCTGCGCACCGTCGCCCAGGAACGACTTCGCGGTCAGGACGTCCTGGTACGACTGCCGCCCCGACCGGAACGTGTACCTGTTCGCCCCGGTGATCGCGTCGGTCGCGGCCGGCCCGGAGACGAAGAGCACCTTGTTCTCGGCGGCGAGCGGCGCCACCTGCAGCGCCACGCCCGAGCTGGTCGACCCGGCGAGCACCCGGTAGCCCTTGCCGATCAGGTCCTTCGCCGCGGAGACCGCCTTCACCGGGTCGCCGGCGTCGTCGGCCCAGCTGACGTCGATCGTCCGGTCGCCGATCTTGTTCGTGTTGTCCGTCGCGTACGCGAGCCCGGCCTTGAAGCCCTCCGCGTACTGCGCGCCGTAGCCGGCGAGCGGCCCGGACTGCGAGTAGACCACGCCGACCTTGATCGACGAGTCGTCACCGGCTGCCTGTTTCGGGCTGCCGCATCCGCCCGCACCGAGCGCGGCGGCGGTCAGCACGGCGCCGAGCAACGCGCGCCGGGAGGTCGACAAAGACTGCATCGCACGCCTTCCGTCAAGGAACTGTTTCGTGTGGCCACAAGCTACGGGCGTCGATGTGACGCAGGCCATCCACGACGTTCACAGGGGTTGACGTCCTCTTGTGTGGCGCGGCCACATACCCCGGTGCGGGCGTCGATCCGTACGGTCACCGGCATGACGACGGCACGGGTGGTCGACCTCGACCTGACAGGACGGACCGCGCTGGTCACCGGCGCGGGCAGCGGCATCGGGCGGTCCTGCGCCGAACGGCTGGCCGCGGCGGGCGCCGACGTGATCGCGGTGGACCTCGACGAGCGGACGGCGAAGGAGGCGGCCACGGCGATCGGCGGGCGGGCCATCGGCGCCGACCTGTCCGACCTCGACGCCGTCGACGCGCTGCCGGCACAGGTGGACGTCCTGGTCAACAACGCCGGCCTGCAGGTCGTGGCGCCGCTGCCGGACTTCCCGCCGGACAAGTTCACGCTGATCCAGCGCGTGATGGTGGAGGCGCCGTTCCGGCTCGTCAAACTGGTGCTTCCCCACATGTACGACCGCGGCTGGGGCCGGATCGTCAACATCTCCTCGGTGCACGGGCTGGTCGCGTCGCCGTTCAAGGCCGCGTACGTGACCGCCAAGCACGGCCTCGAAGGCCTCTCCAAGGTGACCGCCCTCGAAGGCGCGCCGCACGGCGTCACCTCGAACTGCGTGAACCCGGCCTTCGTGCGGACCCCGCTGGTCGACAAGCAGATCGCCGATCAGGCCCTCGCGAACGGGATCCCCGAGTCCGAGGTCGTCGAGAAGATCATGCTGGACCGGGCGGCGATCAAGAAGCTGATCGAGCCGGAGCAGGTCGCCGAGCTCGTCGCGTACCTGTGCAGCCCCCCGGCCTCGTTCATCACCGGCTCCTCGATCATGATCGACGGCGGCTGGACCGCGCACTGATGGGAGATCCGATGGCGCAGGAGATCGACGTCCCGGTCGCCGGGGGAACGCTGCGGGTGCTGAGCTGGCCCGGGGACGGGCCGCTGGTCGTCGCCGCGCACGGGATCACGGCGAACGCGCTGTCCTGGGCCGCGGTGGCGCACGCTCTCGCCGGTCGGGTGCACCTGGTCGCGCCGGATCTGCGGGGACGGGCGTTCAGTTCCGCCCTGCCCGGCCCCTTCGGGATGTCCTCGCACGCCGGCGACCTCGTGGCGATCGCTGATCACTTCGGCGTGGACAAGGTGCCCCTGGCCGGGCACTCCATGGGCGCTTTCGTCGTCGCCGCGACCGCCTTTCATCACCCGGACCGGGTCGGCCCGGTGCTGATGGTCGACGGCGGGGTGTCGTTCGGGATGCCGGCCGACGTCGACGTCGACGCTGTTCTGGACGCGATGGTCGGGCCCGCGGTCCGCCGGTTGGCGATGACGTTCCCGTCCGCCGGGGACTACGTCGCCTACTTCCGTGCGAATCCGGCGCTCGACCGCTACTGGACGCCGGAGATAGAGGCCTACGCCCTGCGCGACTTCACCGGGAGCCGGTCGAGGTGCAACCCGGACGCCGTCCGTGCCGACGCCACCGACATGCTCCGCAACCCGCTCCCCGCGCCGTACCCGCTGCTCTGGGCGCCCCGCGGGATGACCGACGAGCCGGCCGGCCTCTACCGCGCCGACCAGCTCGACGGCGTCGACGCCGAGCTGGTCCCGGACGTCAACCACTACACGATCCTGCTCGGCTCCGGCGCCGCCCGCGTCGCCGACCGGATCGTCGCGCTCGTCTGATTGCGGATCGGCCCGACCAGCAGCAACGCGGCGACGACGGCCAGGCTCACCCCCTCGCGAGGCGTGAGTCGCGCCACGGCCCGGCACGGAGGCGGGATTGGCGGCGGCTTGTTGGCTGGTCACCACGGTGGTTGTCGACGGCGTTAACGACGGTGAGAGCCAGCTGGCAAGCGTGAGTCGCGCCGCGGCCCGGCACGGGAGCGGGGCCGGCGGCGGGCGGGGTCAGCGGTGGGGCGCGGGGTGCGGTGTCATGAGGGGGACCTTGGACCAGTCGGTGTCGGAGGCCAGGTAGAAGCTCGGGTAGGACGGCTGGTTGTACGTGGTCTGCTGGCGGGCCACCTCGACCCGGTACTGCGGGTCGTGCATCAACGTGTAGAGCTTGTGCCCGGTGACCTCGGTGCTCGTGAAGATCCGCACGGCGCTGCTGTCCGCCGTACGCAGGAAGAGCTCTTCTCGCCAGTCCCCGAGGACGTCGGCGATGAGGGAGGCGTTGCCCTTCGTGCCGTTGTTCGACAGCGTGCCCGTCGCGGTGAGCAGGGTGCCGCGCCGCCAGTCGTCGACGGTCGGCGTGACCGTGCCGGCGCCGTTGAGGATCTGCGTGGTCAGGTCGGCCGACCAGCGGATGCTCTGGTTGGTGCCGGGCAGGGTGTCGGCGACCTTGCGGCCGTCGGCGGTGTAGAGGCCGAGCGCGCCCGAGCCGCCGGGCAGACTCGCCCACGCCTCCAGGCCGGGCTCCCCGGGCAGGACGTCGCCGATCATGCCGCGGCCGGTGTCGACGCCGGAGTAGGTGCCGAACACCACCTTGCCGGTACGGGCGTCGCGCATCGCCATGCCGTACGGCGCGGCGGTCGCCCCCTCGTGCACCGTGAAGATCTCCAGACCCGGCCGCCTCGGATCAATGTCGGTCACATGCATGGCGTCGCCGTGCCCGAGGCGGGCCGTGGTCCCGTCCGGCAGCGTGCCGGAGGAGGAGTAGAGCAGCGACCCGTCGTCGTCGATGGTGGCGCTGCCGTAGACGATCTCCTGCCGCCCGTCGCCGTCGACATCGGCGGCGCTGAGCGAGTGGAAGCCCTGCGTGGTCAGCGTGCCGAACTCCGGCGAGGTGCCGTCGCGCCCGTGCGGCGTGTCGTTGAACGGGTTGGTCATCGGCGTCCAGCCACTGTCCACGAACCAGTCCTTGACCAGGTGGCGGCCGTTCCAGCGGTAGGCGATCAGGGTCGTCCGGCTGTAGTAGCCGCGGGCGAAGACCGCCGACGGGTGCCGTCCGTCGAGGTAGGCGACGCCGGCCAGGAACCGGTCGACGCGGTTGCCCGGCTCGATCCGCGGCATCGCGTAGTCGCCCCACATCAGCCCGTCGTCGGTGCGGGCGGGCTGGTAGGGGATCGTCTCCAGCTGCCGCCCCGAGGCGCCGTCGAAAACGGTCAGATACTCCGGGCCGTCGAGGATGAAGCCCTCGAAGGCGCGCAGCACGTTCCGGGTGCTGCGGGCCGGCGCGTAGACGTCCATGAAGTAGTCGACGAGCGCTGACGCGTCGGCGCGACTCAGCGGGTACGAATACCGCGGCTCGATGCCGAACGCCTGCTCCAGCGTCGCCGGCCAGTGCCCGGCCCGCACCTCGGGATGCTCGGTCCAGCCCTGGAACATGGTGACCAGGTGCTCGTGATAGCCGGCCGCGCTGAGCCGGCGATCTTCGGTGACCGGGTGCCCGGGCGTGGTGATCGGGCGCCCGCGGCCGTCCCGGGTGCCGGGCGCGGTCTTCATCATGAGCTCGGAGCGGCCGTCACCGTCGAAGTCGTAGACCAGGAACTGGGTGTAGTGGGCGCCCGCCCGGATGTTCACGCCCAGGTCGATGCGCCACAGCAGGGTGCCGTCCAGCTCGTACGCGTCGACGTACACCTTGCCGGTGTAGCCGACCTGGGAGACGTCCTTGGAGTTCGACGGGTCCCACTTGACGATGTACTCGTACTGCCCGTCACCGTCCACGTCGCCCACGCTCATGTCGTTGGCCGTATAGGTGTAGGCCGCCCCGGCCGGGGTCACCCCGTCGGCGGGCTTGCACAGGGGCAGGTCGTAGTGGTTCCCGGCCCACGGCGTGACCGGTCTGCTCCGCGCGCCGCCGGCCGGGGCCACCTGGTACGCCGACGTGACGGTGCCGCCCGGGTCGAGGTAGTTGGTGCTGTCGGTGACCGTGGCGATGCGCCGGCCGTCGCGGTAGACGTGGAAGGGTGCGCTGGTCAGCCCGGTGGCGGAGTGCCCGGTGGCCTCCGGCCCGAGCAGCCGCCAGCTCACGAGGACGCCCTCACTCGTGGCCGCGGCGACCAGGCCCCGGTCGAGGCGCTCCAGCCGTCTCGTCCCGGCGGCGTCCGCTGGTGTTCCGACGCCCAGCAGCAGCATGACGACGGAGATCAGCAGGGCTCGTCTCATCGGACCCTCCTCGACGGGAAAGCGCATTCCCGCAGATCCTCTACCCGGCCGAGGCTCCGGTCAACAGCTGGGTGAATCCTTTCAGATCAAGCCGATACCACCCCGCTCGACGCGACGGCGACAGTGCCGGCGCCGCGCCGCTCCGATCCGTTTCAGCTGGAGCCGCGGACCGTCAGGGCGGTCGGCAGGCGGGCGGGCGGCGGCAGGGCCGGGTCGAGCAGGTGCTGGACCGCGGAGGCGGCCTCCTCCTCGGCCGGCATGAAGATCGAGGACAGGTCGGCCGCGTCGGCCAGGGCGCTGCCGTCGAAGCCGACCACGGCGACGTCGTCGGGGACGCGGCGGCCGGCCTCGCGCAGTGCCTGCAGGACGCCCATCGCGGAGACGTCGCAGGCCGCGAAGATCGCGTCGAGGCGGGGCTCGCGGGCCAGCAGCTGTTTCGCGGCGGCGTACGCGGTGGCGCGGGTGAAGTCGCCGTGTGCGGAGACCACTGTCAGGCCGGCGCCGGCCATCATCCGGAGGAAGCCGTCCTGGCGTTCGCGGGCGCACGGGGTGTCCGGGCCGAACACCGCGCCGACCCGCCGCCGACCGGTCGTCACCAGGTGAGCGGCGGCCTGGTGACCGCCGCCGCGGTTGTCCGGGGCGACGAACGGCACGCCGGGTGCGGACGCCCCGAGGGCGATGTTGCGGCCGTGCCGGGCATACGCCGCGGCGGGCAGTGGCGGCATGTTGATCAGGATGCGGCCGAAGGGCGGATCGCCGTCGACGGACGGCGGGGCCGGGACCAGCTTCAACTCCAGCGCGACGTCGTGCCCGGCGAGCGCCTGGGCCGCGCCGGTGAGCACCCGGCCGTAGAAGGGCTTGGCGCTGAGCGCCTGCGGATCCGGGTCGACGATGACGATCTCGATGCGTTCCCGCGAGCCGGCGCTGGCCCGGCCGGTCGCGAGCGCGCGGGCCGCCCCGTGCGGCTCGAAACCGAGCCGGTCGGCGACCTCGCGCACGCGCCGGCGCACTTCTGCCGAGACGCCGTAACCACCGTTGAGGGCCCGCGACGCGGAGGCCCGGGACACCCCGGCCACCCGCGCCACGTCGGCCAGCTTGACACGCCGATCTTCCATCACCGAACGATAACCGACGATGGGATCGGCTTTACCGGATCGAAGGGACCGCAGTCGTCAGGACCGGGCCGTCGTCGGCCGGGTCCCGAGCGCCTCGGCCTTGATCTGCTCGAACTCCACAGTGTCGATGGCGCCGGAGTCGAGCAGCGCCTTGGCCGAGGTGATCTGCTCGGCGGCGCTGCCCCGGCCGGTGTCGGAGGCGGCGACCGTCCGGATGTATTCGTCCTGTCGGGCCCTGGCCGCGGCCTGGGCTTCCATCGCCCGGGTCGACATGCCGTGGCCGCGGGCGAGCAGGTAGGCCAGCGACCCGATGATCGGCAGGAAGATGAGGAACAGGGACCAGATCGTCTTGCCGAACCCGCCGAGGTCCCGGCTGCGGAACAGGTCGCCGAAGATCCAGAACAGGCACATGAACCAGGCACAGAAGATGAAGAACTCGATCGTCGCCAGGAGGAACGATCCGTTGTCGTCGAACACCGTGGCACTCCTTCGGGGGTGGGTGGGCCGCTGCGTCGCGCTCAGCGGTGACGGGCCCGGCGCTCACTCCGTTGTGGCGACGGACCGGCCGCCGCTGTGCGCTTCGTGCCCGGCCATGCCGTACAGACTTCGGGTCGCGGGTGCCCCGGCGCATCGTCCGGCGCGGATGAGCCGCCCGGCGCGGATGAGCCGTCCGTCGTGCAAGCCATCCGCGCGGAATGAGGAAGCGCGCGGCCGGTGATGGCTGACTGGTCTGGTGCGATTGCCAAGCGGCTACGGACGGGACCTGATCGCCGGCACGGTGCTGACCACCCTGCTGGTGCCACAGGGCATGGCGTACGCGGAACTCGCCGGGCTGCCCGCGATCACCGGCCTCTACACGTCGATCCTGTGCCTGCTGGCGTACGCGGTCGTCGGTCCTTCGAAGGTCCTGGTCCTGGGCCCCGACTCGTCGCTGGGACCGATGATCGCCGCGGTGATCCTGCCGATGGTCGTCGCCGGCGACGATCCGGGCCGGGCGGTCGCGCTCGCCTCGATGCTGGCCCTGATGACCGGCGTGCTGCTGACCGTGGCCTCGGTGGCCAAGCTGGGTTTCGTGGCCGATCTGCTGTCGCGTCCGACCCAGCTCGGTTACATCAACGGTCTGGCGCTGACCATCCTGATCGGCCAGTTGCCGAAGCTGTTCGGCTTCTCGGTGGACGCCGACGGACTGTTCGCCGAGACCGCCGGTTTCGTGCGCGGGGTGGCGGACGGCGAGACGGTGCCCGCCGCCCTCGCGATCGGGGCTGCCGGGCTGCTGCTGATCCTGCTGCTGCGCCGGTACGCGCCGAAGATCCCGGGCATCCTGGTGGTGGTGGTCGCCTCGATCCTCGCGGTGTCGGTGTTCGATCTGGCCGATCGCGGCGTGCAGGTGGTCGGCACGCTGCCACGGGGCCTGCCGCCGTTCACCCTGCCCTCGGCCGGCTGGGACGACCTGGGCCTGCTGGCCGCCGGCGCGCTCGGCATCACCCTGGTCTCGGTGACCGACACCATCTCCACCGCGTCGACGTTCGCCGCCCGGTCCGGGCAGGAGGTGCGCGGCAACCGGGAGATGCTCGGCATCGGCTCGGCCAATCTGGCGGTCGCGTTCTTCCAGGGCTTCCCCGTCAGCACGAGCGGGTCACGGACCGCGGTGGCGGCGCAGGCCGGTGCGCGCAGTCAGCTGACCGGGGTGGCCGGCGCGGCGCTGATCGCGCTGATGCTGGTGCTGGCGCCCGGCCTGCTGCGCAACCTGCCCCAGCCGATCCTGGCCGCGGTGGTGATCGCGGCCTCGCTGTCGCTGGCGGACGCGGCCGGGGCGCGCCGGCTGTGGCGGCAGCGCCGGGTGGAGTTCAGCCTGGCGGTGGCCGCGTTCCTGGGGGTCGCCCTGCTCGGGGTGCTGCCCGGCATCGCGGTCGCGGTCGGGTTTTCGGTGCTCAACGTGTTCCGCCGCACCTGGTGGCCGTACTGGACGGTGCTGGGCCGGCCGGCGGGCGTCAACGGCTACCACGACATGACCTCGTATCCGGAGGCCGAGCAGATCCCCGGAATAGTGATCTTCCGGTTCGACGCGCCGCTGATCTTCGCGAACGCCCGGACGTTCCGGGAGGAGGTCCGCGCGCTGGCCCGGGCCGAGCCGAAGCCGCGGTTCATCGTGGTGGCCGCCGAGCCGATCACCGACGTCGACACCACGGCCGCGGACATGCTGGAGGATCTGGACGCCGAGTTGAACGCGGCCGGGATCTCGCTGGTGTTCGCCGAGCTGAAGACCCCGGTGCGGCAGAAGATCGACAGGTACAAGCTGACCCGCTCGATCGACCCGGCGCACTTCTTCCCCACGGTCGAGGACGCGGCCTCCGCCCTGCGCGGTGGCGGGCCCACCAGGGTGGGCCCGCCACCCGGCTAGCCGAAGGCCTTCACCTCCAGCAGGCCGACCGAGGCGGTGCCGCTGGTCAGGGCGACCCGCAACCGGGTGGTGCTCAGTTGCGGGAAGGTGACCACGTTGTACTGGTTCGCGGCGGTCGGGTATCCGCTCGCGGACGGAACGTCGGCGTACGCCGTGCCGGTCCAGTACTGGAGTTTCCACGACGCGGGCAGGTCGATGCCCTCGCCGTCGTCGAAGAAGTAGACCTGGGCCGAGCGCAGCGTCCGCGCCGAGGACCACGTGAGCTCGGCCCACTGCTGGCCGGTGTTCGGCCACGTACCCCATCGTGGGTTGATCGTGTCGTTGGAGGACGGCGGGTCGATGCCGTCGTTGAGGGCGTTCACCGACTCCCACGACGAGGTGTAGGAGGCGCTGGGGGTGGCGGCCGGCGCGAGATTCTGGGCCGGCGGATCCACGACCGTGCCGCGCTGGTACAGCTTGACCTCGGTCAGCCCGGTCTTGGCGCTGCCGGTCGGCTGGGTGACCTGGATTCGCAGCCGGCTGGTGCTCACCCCGGCGAAGCTGACCTTGTTGTAGTTGGACTGCGGCGTGGTCGGCGTCTTCACCTGCGACGACGCCGCGACGAAGGCGGAGCCGTTCCAATACTGCACGGTGTACGACGCCGGCGGCCGATATCGGTTGGCGGCCCGGTCGTTGCGGAAGTAGATCCGCGCCTCGTCGACCGTCCTGGCCGAGCCGAGGTTGATCTCGTACCAGTCGGTGGCGTTCGGGCTGCCGTAACTGCCCCACAACGGCGAGTTCGTCGGCAGCCCGTCGACAGCGGCGGCCGTGCTGGTGCCCGAGGTGGTGTAGGAGGCCGAGGTCGTCGCGCCGGACGCCAGGTTCGGCGCGGCCGAGGTCAGGTCGACGCCGGCCTTGGCGAAGACGTCCACCATCCGCGCGCTGCTCTGCACCACGTTCTGCGGCGCCTGCAACGACGGGAAGGCCGTGGTGTACGCGACGGTCCCGGTCCCGGACGGGAAGGTGACCGCCCCGGTCGCCGGGTTGTAGACGAACCGGGTGAGCTGGTCGACAGTGGCGACCCGGGTCCCGTTCAGGAAGATCGAGTACCCCTGCGGGACCCCGGCGTACTTGACCACCCCGTCGGCCGGGTCGTCCCAGACGATCGAGAGGTCCGCGTTGCGGTAGCGCAGGTTGTTCACCGCGAAGTTCGGCCAACCTATGTTGATGGGGGACAGTTCGATCTGCGCGTCGTTGCGCGGCCGCAACCCCGCCACGTCCTCGATGATCGTCCAGTTGCTGCTGCCCAGGATGTTGTGGTGGATCCAGGAGCGGTACGTGATCGCGTTGCCGTTCCAGTCGGCCCAGAACTCGTTGGCGTCCGGCCAGTCGGTGTTGCCGCCGACGTACTGCGCCCAGCTGTTCCAGTAGAGCAGTTTCTTGTAGTCGTCGGCGCTCATCCACTGGTTCGGGTAGTTGCGCAGCACCGACGAGTAGAGCCGGAACTGCACCGTCGAGTTGATCGTCGAGAAGTTGTTGCTGCCCGGGTTCCCCGCCGCGGCGGCCGCCGCCTTGTCCTTCTGGTTCGCGGTGTAGAACGGGAAGACCGGGTACTCGGCCGGGTCGGCGAACAGCCGCAGGGCCTGGCGGTACTCGGCCGTGTTCGGCATCAGGCCCACGGCGTACGGATAGTAGTTGTTGATCTCCTTCCAGGGCACGAACGTGCCGGTCGCGACGTGCTTGTGCTCCAGCAACTGGTCAGCCGGGTTCCAGAGGGTGCCGACCACGCCGTTCTTGATCCGGTCGGCGAGCGTCTGCATCTCGGTCGCCTTCGCGGTGTTCCCGGCCAGCGCGTACGCGTCCCGGGCGGCGTTCGCGGCCGACCAGACGTACGCCGTCTCGGCCCGATCCAGGTTGCCGGCCTTCCAGTGGAACGAGACCGCGTCGGCGTCGTTGCCGGTCATCGCGCCCCAGTCGTACTCGATCACCCCGTTGTTGTTCGTGTCGTAGGTCGCCAGCTGACCCTTGGCGTCGCCCTCGGCGTACCGGGCGAAGTTGGTCAGCATGGCCGGCTGGCCGCCGTGGATCTGATACGCCCGCCACGCCGCCTCGGCGATGTACTGCGTGTACGAGTTGGACCAGTTCTCCGGGTCACCGGGGTTGTCCATGAACCGGCCGTTCGCCGAGTACTGCCCGACCGCGAGGTACGGCCCGTAGGAGTACTCGGCGTTGCGCAGATACTTCAGGTCGTCGATGTGCATCGGCTGGGTCAGCGCGATCGCGTTGTTGTACCCGGTCGCGCCCTCCACCGACTGCGGGAACTGGAAGTCCTGCCCGGGGATGTCGGCGTCCAGGTGGTTGAAGCGCATCAGCCACCAGCGGTAGTAGATGTTCTTCTTGATCGCCGGATCGGGCACGTCGATGTAGGGGACGTTCTCGGCCCACCACTTGTTGTACGCCCGGACGTGCGTCGCGAACGCGTCGGCCGGGCTCCGCCCGCGGTACGCGGTGTAGTCGGCCAGCGACGCCGGGATCTCGTTCGCCACCATGCCGAGCTGCGTCTTCGTGGTCACCGTCGCGCCGGCCGCCACGGTCACCGAGCGGGTCAGCGCGCCGCCCACCGCGGTGAACCCGTCCCCGGAGAACCGCGGGTAGATCGTGGTCAGGTTGTTCTTCACGGCGCGGGTGCCGGTCAGCTCGGTGCCGCTGACCGTGGTCGCGTAGGGCGAGGTCGCGTTCAGTGTGACGGTGGCCGGGGCGGCGCCGGTGTTCACCACCGCCAGGTTGGTGACCATGACGTTGTTGTCGGTGATGAACCGGGTCGCCTCCAGCCGGATCGAGCCGCTGGTGTGCACCGTGCGCGCATACGACGGGGTCTGCCTGCGTTGCGCGGCCTGCTCGGTGAACGTGCCCGGGGAGGCGGTGATCGCGTACGCGTTCTGGCTGCTCAGGTTATCCCAGTAGGCCGCGTGGCCGCCGAAGCCGATCACGGCCGGGTCGTAGGTGTACATGAACGCCGCCCGCCCGCGCGTCATCAGGAAGTTGCCGGCCGGGTCACTGCCGTTACGGGCGAGCAGCCGATCCATCCAGAAGTCGGTGCCTCCCGACTCGGCGTCGTAGATCGCCTTCATCGTGTCGCCGGTGCTGTAGGCGACCGGGGGCTGCGGGACGGCGCTCCCGGAGAACGCCGGGAAGCCGATCGGCTGGGCCGCCCGGGCCGGCGCCGGCAGCCCCAGGGTCCCGGCCACCAGCAGGAGGGTCATGGCGAACGCGCGTTTCATGCTTGGAACGCCTTCCACTCGAGGACGCCGGTGGAGTAACCGGCCCGGGAGGTGATCGAGAGTCGCAACCGCGTGGTGCTGACCGTGGGGAACGTGACGACGTTCTCGGTGTTTCCGGCAACCCCACAGGACGATTGCCCGGGTACGGCGACATAGGCGCTGCCGTTCCAGTACTGCACCTGGCAGGAGGCGGGCAGGTCGATGCCCTGGTCGTCGTCGAACCAGTAGACGGACGTCTTGTCGATCGACTTGGCGGCCGGCCACTGGTACTCGATCCACTGCGTGCCCTGTTGCGGCCAGTTGCCGTACGCCGAATGGGTTCTGTCCTGTGAATTCGCCGGTGTCCCGCCGTTGTTGACCGCTGCCAGCGACTCCCAGGACGACACATAGGAGGTGGAAGCCGTTGCCGAGCCGGCGAGGTTCGTCCCGCTGGAGGATCCGGTTGTGGGGATCACCCGCTGGATCGTGCCGTCGTTGTTGAAGGACATCTTGTCCACCGCCACGGAACGGCGGAAGTTGCCACCGCCCGGCGCGTCGGCCGTGTGATAGACGAGGTACCACTGCCCGTTGAACTCGACCGCTCCCGCATGACTGGTCGTCGACGACACCTGGCCGAGCACGATGCCGCGCTGGGTCCACGGGCCGAGCGGATTCGACGCTGTCGCATAGCGCTGGCAGGCGTAATTCGAGTTCGTGACGCAGCCGTTGGTGTCATTGGCCGCGTACATCAGGTAATAGGTGCCGTTTCTCTTGAACATCCACGGCGCCTCCCAGTAATCGGTGAGGCCCGACGGCGTCACCACGGAGCCGACCGTGGTCACCATGTCGGCGGCGAGCTTGACCGCGCGCGGCCCCCAGTAGCCGCCCCAGTACAGGTAGGCCTGCCCGTCGTCGTCCACGAACACCGTCGGGTCGATGTTGAGCCCCGACGAGTTCGGCGTGCTGTCGCTGATCAGCGGCCCGCCCTTGGCGTCGGTGAACGGCCCGAGCGGGCTGTTGCCGACCGCGACGCCGATGTCCATCCAGCCGGCGCCGTTCCCGTTCACCGAGGTGTACCAGTAGTACTTGCCGTTGCGGGGCTCGACCTCGCCGGCCCACGCGTCCGCGCCCGCCCACGGAAACGTCGCGATGCTCGCCTTCGCGCCGTTGTCCGTCCACGAGTTCGCGTCGGTCGAGGAGAGCACGTGCCATTCGTGCATGACGAAATTGTTCGTTCCGGCCGGCGCCTCGTCGCGCCCGGCGTAGACGTACATCGTGCCGCCGACGACCAGGGGCGCCGGATCGGCGGTATAGATGCTGGTGATCACCGGATTGGCGGCCCGCGCGGGAACGGCGGCCGCGGCGACCGCCATGATCACGCCGCAGACGGCGGCCGTCCATCTTCTGCTGGACATACGAGCTCCTCTACTGAAGCTGGGAAATCTCGGAGGCGGAAAGGGCCCGGCTGTAGACGCGGAAGTCGTCCAGGGCCGCGGCCAGATAGGGGTCGCCCGCATACTGCGAACGGCCGATCCAGTTCTGCGTGGTGGCTCCGAGAGCGCCGGGCGCGACAGTGAGCGCGCTGTTGCGAGCCGCTTCGGCGCCGTTCACGTAGAGCACGCCGAGGGTGCCGGTGTGCGTGACGGCCACGTGCGTCCAGGCGCCGGCCGGCAGCGCGGCCGGGGCGTTGATCTGCTGCTCAGCCCCGGCTCCGCCGCTGGTGATCGCGTACCGCGCGGTGCCGGCGCTGCTGCGGGGCGTCAGGAACAGGTACGCGCCGGTCCCGGTGCCGAGATCGAAGACGCGCGACCAGGTGGTGACGGCGTCGAGGCGTACCCAGAAAGCGATGGTGAACGCGGTCGCGCCGGTCAGAATCCCGGACGGCAGATCGACGTACGCGTCCGAGCCGTTCAGCAGCACCGCGCCGCCGGTGCGCCCGGTCGTCCGGGTCGCGCCGCCGGCGAGGGTGCCATGGCGGCCGCCGCCACCGGCGTCGAGCACCGCGCCGCCCGACGTCTCGTCGAACGGATAGTGGACGGTGGTGGCCGGAGCGCCGGTGACGGTCCAGTAGACCGAGTATCGCTGCCCGTGCGTCTTGTAGAACGGCCGCAGCAGCACCGACCCGGCCGTGTACTCCAGCGGCACGCCGGTGGCCCGCAACGACGCGGGGTCGAGCGTGGGCAGCGCGGTCAGGTTCTGGGTGCCGAACTGCCCGGCCAGCACGATCGGCCCGTGCCTGACCGAGCGCACCGCGCTGTTGTCCGGCGCCGCCTCGGTCGTGAGCGCCATCGGCAGGCTGAGGTCGACGGTGTCGCCGCTCGCCCACATGCGGTTGATCGTCAGGTAACTGCCGGGCACGGGGCTGCCGGTGAGGGTGCCGTTGACCCGCACCTGCGCGCCGGAGGTCCAGGACGGGATGCGGATCCGCAGGTCGATCTGCCCGGAGCCGGTCACGGTCAGCCGTGACGTGGACGTCTCCGGATAGGTGGTGGCCTGCGTGATCGTGATGTCGCGCCCCGGCCAGGTCAGCGTCGAGGCGATGAACAGGTTCACGTAGAGCGTGGTGCCGTTGTGGAAGTAGATGCTGTCGCCGAACTTGGTGTTCGTCTCCATGCCCGTGCCGTGGCAGCACGTGAAGTTGTCGTAGTCGTTGCTGTAGCTCTTGATGCCGCCGGCCCGCAGCGGCACGTAGTAGCAGTGGAAACCGTGCGCCGACGACGGGTTCTGCGCGCCGAGCAGGTGGTTGTAGAGCGCCTTCTCGTAGAAGTCCATCCATTCCGCGGCCCGGCCCGGATCGGTGAAGAACAACTGCCGGGTCAGCTTGAGCATGTTGTAGGAGTTGCAGCACTCACAGGTGGTGTCCGACAGTTCGCTCGCGATCCGGTTCGGCGCCTGGAAGTACTCGCCGTTGGAATTGCCCCCGATCGCGTACGAGTGCCGGCGCACCACGAAGTTCCAGAAGTTGACCGCGATGTCGCGATAGCGGGTCGTGCCGGTGGCGTGGAATCCACGGATCGCCGCGATCGCCTTCGGAATCTGCGTGTTCGCGTGGAAACCGGCCAGCGCGTCGGTGTTCGCGGCGAGCGGGTCGAGGATCTGGGCGTGGTCGAAGTACTGCGCTGTGGTCAGGTGCGCCGCGTTCTCGGTGACCTGGTAGAGGTTGAACAGCGTTTCCCCGAGGCCACCGAACTCGGTGCGCAGGACCTGCTGGCGCTGGGCGTACGTCAATCGGCTGTTTCTCGATCGGATCCACTCCGCCTTGCGTTCCAGAATGGTCCGCGCCTGCGCGTTTCCGGTGAGCTGGTACATGTCGAGCAGCCCCGCCACGATCTTGTGCAGCGTGTAGTAGGGCGCCCAGACGCTCTGGCCGCTCTCGAGACGATCGAAGAAGCTTTCCGGGTACGCGGACAGGAAGCCGTTCGCCTTCTGGCAGAGCGCGAGCTGAGCGACCAGGTAGTCGCCCTTGGTCTTGAACGCGGTGTCGCCCGTGCCGGCATACGCCTGCGCCAGCGCGGACAGCATGTGCCCGGTCGAATGCCCACGCAGTTCCGTGGACGGCGACTCCCAGCCGCCGCACGGGGCGGCCGACGAGGACAGCCCCGCGGTGACGCGGAACATGTGCAGCAGCCGATCCGCGTCGATGAAGCGCAGGTAGGCCTGCGTGCGACCGGCGTTGTCGGCGAACGGGCCGGCGCCGAGACGGACGGCGGTGAGCGGGAACGCGTACGCCGAGACGCCGGTGTCCGGGCGGGCGAGGGCGGGGCCGGGCAGCAGCGCCCCGGCCGCGCCGGCGGCACCGGCGAGCAGGACGGTGCGCCGGGAGAGGGTGGGTTGGTGCATGGGGGATCCCTTCCGTCGGAGCGGGACGAAACGGTCATGCATCGACAGACGTCGATCAATGTGGATGGACTCCATCCCGCGCGCGGGTGCTGCGGAGCCGGTCACCGGGGGCGGTGGGGTGCGGGTGGGTGACCGGATACCCGGTCCATCCTGGAGGCCAGCGTTCCTTACGAAAACGTTTTCGGCAAGATGTCAAGCGCGTTACGAAGAGAAACTCATGAATGGCAATCTCGCTGGTGACGTCCCTGCAGGCGAGCCGCGGCGATCAGCACGACGGCGGGCCGCCGCCCTGCCTCGGTGTTTCGGTCGGCGGCCGGGGTGTTTCGGTGCCGGTGGGGCGCGACCCTGGTGGGACGGCGCGGACCCGGCCGGAGCGGCCGGCCGATTAGCATCGGGCGGCATGACGCCAGTGCGCGAAGCGGTTCGTGAGGCGGTGCGGCGTGGTGATCTTGCCTGGCTCTCCGCCCACCTCGGGGCGGCGGACTGCACGCCGGCCGTCCTGCGGCTCCTCGTCCGCCAGGATGACCCCCGCCTGCGCCACCTCGGCCTGGAACGCCTCGGCGCGCGGGCCGCGCGAGCCGGCGAGCCCGAGTCGGCCGAGCTCGCCGGGATGCTGCCGCAAACCCTGGACGGGCCGCCGGAGACCGCGCTGCTGCTGGCCGGGCTCTACGAGCGACTCTGGCGTCACGTCCCGCCGCGGCGCCGGCCGCGATGGCGTACCGCCGGCCTGCCCGCCCCGGTGCGGATCGCCTGGCTGCGCGCCGAGATCCTGCACCAGCCGGAGACCGTTCGCACGGAACCGGCCGGTGAGGTGCTCTGTCAAGCCGTCGACGGGATCACCGCCGACGCCGCGACCCGGCTCGCGGACCTGGTGGGTGAACTGGCCGGCACCGGAGACCCGGTGTTGCGCGGCGCCGCGCTGCGGCTGACCCGGGCCGGGCTGCACGCCGCGCTGCTGGCCCCGGGCCGGGCCCGTGCGCTGATCGGCGGGCTGCTCGACACCCCGGACGCCGGGGTGGCCGTCGCCGCCCTGCGGGAACTCGCCGAGCCGTGGGCCGCGTTCGCCCCGGTGCCGCGCGCCGCTCTGACGCCGTTCCTCCACCCGGCTGCCCCGGCCCCTTCCGGCGCGGCAATCCCCGCCGGGACACCCGGACCCGCCGGGATCGATGCTGCGATCGCGGTCGCGGCGCGGCACGGGCACGACGACCTGCTGTGGGACGTCGTCGTGGACGAGGCGGCACCGCCGGGCACACGGCAGGCGGCGCTGCGAGCGCTGGGTGATCTGGCCGGACGCGACGACATCTCCCGGGTCACGGCGGCCGCGGCCGCCGACCCGCTGCTGCTCGGGGTGGCCGCCATCGACTGCCTGCGGGCGATGCACCGGCGTGGTGAGTTCCCCGGCGATGAGGACGCCGCGGCCATCGTGGACCTGGCGCTGGCCGACCACGCGGTCGCCCCGGCCGAGGCCGCCACGATCCTGTTCACCTGCCGGCACCGGGCGTTCCGGGCGCTGCTGACCGAGGACCCCGGCGACGTGCGATGGCCGCGCCGGTTGGAACTGCTGGTGGGTCTCGCCGCGCAGGGCGGCGGCGACCTCGCGGTGGGTGACGCCGTCGCCGCTGTGCTGCCCGCGCCGTCACGCCCGGAACCGTTCCTGGACGCGATCCGCGCGCTGCGTCACCACCCGGCGGAAGCGGCGGTCATCGACGCGTTGCCGCGCTCGCCCGGATCGGCCCTGGGCGCGCTGGAGGCCATCGGCGGCCCGCGCACCGTGGCGGCGCTCGCCGACGGGCTCGGCCTGAACCCGCGGGGCGTGACGGCACCGGCCGGCGACCCGGTCCCGCCAGGCCCGGATCCCGCGATCGGCGTCGTCGCACCCCACCTGCGGCCGGTCCGCCATCGTGCGCTCGCGCTGCTGTGGCACCTCAACGACGACCCGGACCTGCGGCGTACGATCCTGGCCCGGCTGGACTCGCGCGACCTCCCGCCCCGGATCGCCGCCGACCTGGGTGCCGCCGACCCCCGGGAAGTGGCGCTGCTGACCGCCGGCGCCGATCCGGACAGCCCGGTACAGGCGCTGACCGGGCTGGCCCGTGCCGGTGACCCGGGCACGCTGACGACCATCACCGGTCTGCTGCTGCGGATCGTGTCCGACCTCGCCGGATCCGCCGTGCCCGGGCCCACGGCCGGCCCGCCGGTGGGTGAACCCGCCGTTCCCGTCGAGGTGGTGACGGCCATCCACGCGCTCGGTGCCCGCCTGCACGAGCGCGGCAAGCTCCGGCCGTTCTGCGTGGGTGCGGCGGGCAGCGCCGACGAGGCCGGGCACGCGCTGGTCGCGACCATCGGGCTGGACCTGCTGGACCGGCCCGGCCTGTCGAGCGGCGAGCAGGCGGTCCTGCTCGCGCTGCTGCGCGACGCGCCCTGGGCGGGCACCCGCGCCAGGGTGCACCGGCTGTTACGGCACCGCGACCGGCACGTCCGCAAGCAGGTGATCGCCCTGCTCGCCGCCGGGACCGGGACCGACGACGACAGCGCCGACGTGATGTCGGCGAGCCTGATCGCGCTGACCCGCGCCCGCGACCGGCAGACCGTCCGGCAGGCACTGATCGCTCTCGGTCAGGCTCGGGCCCGGTGGGCCGCGCCGGCGATCGCCGCGGGTCTCGAGCACCCCGCCATGAACGTCAAGAAGACCGCCGCCGAGGCGCTGGTCCGCGCCGGCACGCCGGCGGTGGTGCCCCGGCTGTCGTCCTGGCTCGGCCGCCATGACAACCCCGGCCTGCGCGCGACCCTCGTCGAGGCGCTCCGGGCGATTCTCGGCGACGCCTACCCGGCTACGGTCCTGGCGGCGGCCGAACAGGCGCCCGACGACCGGACCCGCGAGCTGCTGCTGGCCGGCGTCGACCGGATGCTGTCGGCGCGGGCGGTCGCCGCTCTGGCGCAGCAACGCTCACCGGTCGCGCCGCTGCTGCTCACGCTGGTCGCCACGGGCCGCGTCAGACTCGGCTCCGGAACGGTCGAGGACCTGGCGGAGCAGCTGGCGGCCTACGGTGTCGCCGGCCCGCCCCGCCCGGAGCCGGACACTGACGGCCCGGCCGACGACGACGTCGACACGCTGGTGCTCGACGGCTGGGACACCACGACCGCCCGGCGGATCGCGGATCGCCATCAACGCCGGCCCGGCGACCTGAGCCCCGATCAGCTCGACCGGCTCCGGCCGATGCTGGCCGACTGGCTGCGGCTCGCCGAGTCCTGGCCGGCCGCGCTCCGGCTCACGCTGCGGCTCTGCCCCGCCCCTTGGCGGGCGGACGAGCTCAGCACCTTCGCCGGGTCCGCCGCCACCCTGGCCGGTGGACTGGGCGACGTGACCGGGCCGGACCGCGACGACCTCCTCGCGGTCCTCGATGCGGTGGCGCCGACACTGGGCACAGCCGAGGCGCTGGACGTCGCCACCCGCATCCGCGCGACGCCGCCCGCCGCGGCCGGGCGCCGGTCACCGCTGGCGGTGCTGCGCCGGTGCGGTGCGGTGCTGACCCGTTCCGACGTGGAGTGGGCGATCGCGGCGGCCGGGCTCGGCCCCGACCCGTGGCTCGCCGTGAAAGCCGTGCTGCGCGAGGCCTTCGACGTCGATCCCGGGCACGTCACCACTGCGGCCGTCTCCACCGGGGCCCTCTCCACGGGGGCCGTTTCCACGGGGGCCGTTTCCACGGGGGCCGTTTCCACGGGGGCCGTTTCCACGGGGGCCGTTTCCTCGGCGGCCGTTTCCTCGGCGGCCGTTTCCTCGGCGGCCGTGACGTGGCGGCTCGGGCTCGAGACCGCCGTGCGGGGCGGCGCGGTCAGCGAGTTCCGCGCCCGCGACGACGCGACGATCCCCTCCCGGGAGTGCCTCGCCGCGCTGATCGACGTCTACCCCGAGGCCGGCCCGGACACCCGCCCCGAGCTGCTGGACTGGATGGACACCGTCCAGCCGGTCGGCGCACCACCGTGGACCCTGGCGGAGAGCGCCCGGCGGCCCGCCGTCGTGACTCGGATCCCGCACGACGGCGACCTCGACCAGCCCCGCTCGGCGGCCCAGCGGGAACGCCTCCTCGCCGCCCTCGCCGCACCCGCCGCGAGTCGGCGTGACGCGGCGGCCGCGACCCTGCGGGACTGGCCCGAGCCGGAGACCAGGCAGGCGGTGCTCCGCGCGTTCCTGCGCGGCGACGCCGAGGTGGCGATCACCGCCGAGCTCGCCGGGGCTCTCGGCGGCCTCGACGAGGTGCAGTTGCGGGCCGGCGCGCCCGCTGTCCTCCCGGAACGGGTGGCCCGCGTCGCGGCGCACCTCGGCCCGCCCGGCCTCCTCCGGCTGCTGCCGCTGCTGCTGGACTGGTGGGAGCACGGCGACCGGGCCCTGCGAGAGGCGGCGGAACGCGCGCTGCGCGCCGTCCCGGAACTCGCCGACGCCATCGCCGAGCACGTGCGCCCCCGCCTCGACGCGGGGGAGTGGGGCTTCCTCGACCTGCTCGTCGGCCGGCCCCTGCTGCGCACCCCGGCGTTGACCGCTACGTGCCGGCGACTGCGCGCCGACGGGCGCGACGACCTGGCCGGCAAGCTCCGTCTGGTCGACGGTCCGCTGCGTGGTCCGGGCGCTGCCGAGGACGATGCGGCGGGGCTCGCGGCGCTCGCCGGGCGGCCGCTGCCCACGGCCGGCGCGGCCGATGACGGTCCGGTGCGCGACGAGCTGTTCGACCTGATCCGTACCGGTCACACCGAGCAGGTCCGTCGCGCGTTGACCCAGCTCGCCGAGGCGTTCGAAGACGACCCGGGGACAGGCCCGGACCCCGAGCTGGAGAGCGTGCTGGCCCAGCTGTTGCACCATCCGGAGGGCCGGGTGCGACTGCACGCCCACCGTGTCGGCCGCCGTGTCCTGAGCCGTACCGACTACCTGCGGCACACCACGGTCCTGCTGGACGATCCCCGGCCGGAGGTGATCCGGTCCGCGGTCGGCACTCTCAGCCACGCCGCGTACCCACCGGCGATCCCCGCCATCGTGGGTCTGCTCGCCCACGCGGACACCGCCGTGCGCCGGGCCGCCGCTGACGGCCTGGTCCACCTCGGGCGCTCCGCCGTGCCCGCCCTCACCCACGCGGCCGGCCGGGCTCGCCCGGACCGGCGGCACCTCTACACCGAGATCCTCAACCGGATCGACGTGCTCGCGGCACCGGCGGCCGGGACGGCGTGACAGCTTCCGGAGACGTGGCGGCCGGGCTCAGGCCGGTGGGTTGAGGGCCCACTCCACGCTGATCGTCACCGACACGTCCTGGCGGCCCGGCTCGACCGGCGCGGCCTGATCCGCGTAGGCCAGGCCGCGCAGGCCGGTGCCGCCGGAGAAACCGGCGCTCTCCTCGCTCACCCTGATGACCCGGCCCAGCGGGCGGCCGGCCTCTCGCGCGTACAGCTCGGCCTTGCCGCGAGCGTCGGCGAACGCCCGCTTGCGGGCCTCGGTGAGCAGCGCGCCGTCGTTCTCGATGGCGAACGACGTGCCGTGCAGCCTCGCCGCGTCGCCGCCGGCCGTCATGGCCGCGGAGATCACCGCACCGGCCTTCGGCAGCGTCCGGATCTTGGCGGTGAGGCCCTGACTCACGGTGTACCCGGTGATCTTGGTGCCGTTCCGCCGTGAGTTGACGCTGACGTCCGAGGTCTGGAGATCGGCCTTGGCGACCCCGGCCCGGATCAGCGCGTCGCGCATCCGGGTGGACGCCGTGGCAGCCCGGTCCAGAGCCGGCCCGACCGCCGGAGCGTCGGTCTCCACCCCGAAGCTGACGGTGAGCACGTCGGGCTCGCCGGACACCTTGCCGGTGCCGCTGACGATCACGCTTTCGCGCGTCTCCTCGCCGGTCCCACTGACAATCACGCTTTCCCGTGTTTCCCCGGCGGCCGGCGCGCTCTCCCCGGCGACCGGCGCGCTCGCGGCGGCGGCCGGCCGGCCGCCGGCCAGCAACGACGGCCCGGCAAGCGTGGCCAGAACAACAAACGCATGCGCGACGTGTGACTTCTTCATATACCCGCCCTCGACGTTACATTTCCCCCATACTCGTGCCTGATGTCGGTTATGAGCGGCATATCTGACGTCTGTGAGGCGGAAGTGTCGGCAGCGGCGGCTCGCAAGGTCCGTCCGCTGCGTGTGGGGCCAGTACGATTGCGTGTTGCATCAACAGGACGGGCGGCGCCGCTGGGTGAGCTGTGGAGCGTCACACCGCGTTCCGCTGCGAGGGTCGCCAGGCAGGCCGTCGAGCCACTCCTGGATGTGGCGGCCGGCTCCTTCGTACCGTCGAATCGGTGGGGGTCCCGGGTCTGGGGTGGCGGTCAGCCGGCGGTGAGCCGGCGGAAGACCGTGCCGCAGATGTCGAGGCAGTGGGCCAGGGTGACGTCGGCCGGGAGTGACCCGGTGGTCGTGAACACGAACGCCTCGCGGTCAACGCGCTCGACCGTGCCGGTGAACGCCGCGGCCGCCAGGGTCTCCTCGAAGAGGTCGCTGCCGTCGGGGGCGGACAGGTCGAACCAGGTCAGCGCCTCGTCGCCGAACGCCAGGCCCCATTCCCGGCCGTCCCTCGTGCTCAGTGCCAGCGAGAACGGCAGGTACGCCAGGGCCGGGTCGCGGGGCAGCCGGGCGAGGGCGCCGGCCACCACCGGCCGAGCCGCCAGGGTGTCGCCCTCGTAGATGTCCCAGCCGGCACTGTTGCGGTGCGGCGCGACGCCGTCGACGGCGTACACCGGGCGGGAACGTCGCCACCAGCTCATCGATCCACTATCGGGCCGGGAGGAAGGGAAAGCACGCCTACCTGCGGGCCCGGGTGGGTATGCGGCAGAGACGTCACGAGAAGAAAGAGGTACCCGGCATGGACAAGAGCACCATCGTGCGGGCGGCGCTGCCCGTCGCCACGACCGCCGCCACCGCGTGGATCATGCGGAAGACGCGTCTGCCGGCCGTGGCCACGCCGGTCGTCAGCATGGCTGTCGGTGGCGTCGTCGCGAAGCTGGCGCAGCGCATCCGCTGAGCCGGTGGCGCTCCCGGCGTGATGGCGTAGGTTGATGACGCTCGAGCGCGATCGACGAGAGGCGAGACGCCTGATGGTGGCAGTAACTGGCAACGGCGCCAACGAGGATCTGCGGGCGCTGTTCGGGCAGTCCACCGCGGTGTTCGCGTCGCTGGCCGGGCCGCGGCACGTGGTGGAGACGGCGAGCCCGGCGTTCTTCACGGCGATCGGCCAGGACGGGGCCGGCCCCGGCGACGCGCTGGTGGACGGTCCGGCCGGTTTCCCGGCCCTGCTGGACGAGGCCTATCGCACCGGCGAGCCGCAGACCGCCCGTGACGTGCAGGTCGTGCTCGGCGCCGGCGAGCACGAGCGGGCGGCGTCCTTCGACTTCACCTGCGAGCCCCGCCGCGATGCCACCGGTCAGGTGATCGGCGTGCACGTGATCGGGGTCGAGACCACCCAGGTCAAGCAGACCCAGCGGTTGATGGCCGAGCATCGTGCGTTGCTGGAGCAGATCGCCCGGCAGGCCGCTCTCGGCGAGGTGCTGGACGGGATGGCCCGCAGCATCGAGGAGCTCGCGCCGGAGGAGGTGCTCGTCTCGGTCCTGCTGGCCGACGCCGACGGCCTGCATCTGCGGCACGGCGCCGCGCCGAGCCTGCCCGGCTTCTACAACGAGGCCATCGACGGGATCGCCACCGGTGAGGGCGTCGGCTCGTGCGGCACCGCCGCGCACCGGCGCGAGCCGGTCATCGTCACCGACATCACCACCGATCCGTTCTGGGACGACTTCCGGGAGCTGGCCGGCCGGGCCGGCCTGGCCGCCTGCTGGTCGACGCCGATCCTGGCCCGGGACGGCGCCCTGCTGGGCACCTTCGCGATGTACCACCGCACGCCGCGTGTCCCGGAGGAGGCCGACCTGGCTCTGGCGCGGGTCTTCGCCGGCACCGCGGCCCTGGCGATCGAGCGTCACCACATCGAGGAGGCCAAGGCGGCGGCCGAGGAACGTGCCCGGGTGGCGCACGACGAGCTGGCCAAGGCGGTCCGTGCCGAGCAGGAGCTCCGGGCCGACGCCGAGCGGCGTGCCACCGCCGCCGCGGAGCTCGCCGACCGGATGAGCGCCGCCGCGACCGCACAGGCCGTCAAGCCGCACCCGGAGCTCTGCCAGCTCGGCGGCGCTCAGGGGTGCACCGCCCCGGCGGAGATCAAGATCGCCGATTCGTGGGGCGACGCGGCGTGGGGCTGCTCCACCCACGTCGAGGAGGCCATCATCAACGTGCGCTCGGTGTTCATCGCCAGCGAGGAGCTCGGCGGCCTCGCTGCCTACCTGAGCCGCTGAGCAGTCCTGGTACAGCCTGCTGTACCAGGAATCGGGTAGTTGGCGGGATCGATGCCGGCGGCCGCCGGAAATAGCGTTTCCCTCATGACACCGAGGACGAAGTACCGCAGCCTGGCGGTCACCCTGACCGCCGTCACCGTGCTGGCCGGCGGCGCCGGCATCGCCGAGGCGCAGGACACGGGCGCCGCGCAGAAGGCGGCCGTCGCACAGGGGTCGGGCTGGGCCGGCATCACCCGGGAACAGGTCCGGATCGACTTCGGCGAGGGCTGGGTCACGCAGGCCGAGCTGACCTACCCCAGCCGGGCGAAGGGCCGGCTGCCGCTGGTCGTCCTGCTGCACGGCAGCGGGCACAACGACATGAACCAGACCCTGCCCGACGGCGGAGGCTCGACGTTCGTGCCGCTGGCGCAGGCCGCCGCCCGGGAGGGCTACGCGGCGCTGCGCTTCAACAAGCGCGGGGTGACCGGCATCGGCCCGGTGGAGAGCACCGATCCCGCGCAGCTGAACCCGAAGAACCCGTACGACCGGATCCAGCGGGACGCGGCCGCGGTGGTGCGGTTCGCAGCCGCCTCGCCCCGGGTGAACCCGTCCAAGATCTTCCTGCTCGGCCACAGCGAGGGCACGAACGTGGCCGCCAACCTGGCCGCCGATCCGAAGGCGTTCGGCATCCCCGCTCCGGCCGGCGTGATCGCGATGGGCGTGGTCGGTCAGAACATCAGGGACTTGCTGACGCTGCAGCTCTACGGCCGGCTGCTGCTGCAGCTGCACGATGAGTTCGACGTGGACGCCGACGGCAGGTTGACGGCGGCCGAGGCGATCGACGGCCTGATCGGTCAGCCGAAGGAGGCCGCCGATCAGTTCCGGTCGGTCCTGCTCGACGGCGACCGGGTGCTGGGCAGCACCGACACCGACCACGACGGTCAGATCGCGATCGACGCCGAGGCCGGAGCGGTGTTGCGCAAGGCCACCGGCATCGACAACTACCCGGACGTGCCGGGCCTGGAGACGCTGCAGGAATACGTCGCCGACATCGCGCGGTTCCCGACGGTGACGCAGGCCCTGCCCCGGTTCACCGGCCCGACGCTGCTGCTCAACGGTGAGAACGACCTGCAGACCCCGGCACGGGCGGCGCTGGCCGCGGATGCCGCTGTCGGCGCCGCGGGGAACCGGGACCACCGGATCGTCATCTACCCGGGGATGGCGCACACCATGAACGTCACCCCGAAGTTCACGCCGCGGTTCGCCGAGCCGGACCGGCAGGTCGTCGCCGACATCCGCGCCTGGCTCCGCTCCCACCGCTGATCGCACGCCGGGGGGCGAAGGCCGGTGGGAGGAGACTCCCACCGGCCTTCGCCGGGCCGTTGTCAGTGCCCGCGATCAGTGCAGGATCACCGGTGCGGCATCGGCGCCCGCCCCATCGGCGAGGTGCACGTCCTCGCGCTTGCGGGGCAGGAACAGCGCCGAGACCACGGTGACCGCGACCAGGGCGGCCGCCACCCAGTACGTGTGCGCGAACGCCTCCGCGGCCTGCTCCAGACCCTGCGCGATCCCGGCCGGGCCGAGCTGCGCCGCGATCGCCGGGTCCTGCCGGGACGCGATCGCCGGGCCGGCCAGCGAGGCGTCCTTCAAGCCGTTGGTCAGGATCACCGACATGATGGCGACACCGACCGAGCTGGCGATCTGCTGGGTGATGTTGAGCAGCGTCGACCCGCGGGCCACCTCGGCCTGCCGCAACGTCTTGAGCGCCGAGGTCATGATCGGCATCATCGTGCCGCCCATGCCCAGACCCATCACGAACAGGGTCACGATCAGATAGGTGTACGACGTCGTCGCCGTGATCTGGGTCAGACTGATCATGCCGCCCAGGATCAGCAGCAGGCCGAACGGCACGATCCGGCCGACCGGGAACTTGTCGCTGAGCGTGCCGGCGATCGGCATGGTCAGCATCGCGCCGATGCCCTGCGGGGCGACGAGCAGGCCGGCGTGGAGCACCGACTCGCCGCGGATCTGCTGGAAGTACGTCGGCACGAGCAGCAGGCCGCCGAAGAACGCCACCGCGAACAGGAACATCGTGATGATGCTGACCGCGAGGTTCCGGTTCTTGAACAGCCGCAGGTCGAGCAGCGGATGCTTGGGCCTGAACGAATACAGGACGAACGCGGCCACCAGGGCCAGGCCGATGATCCCGGGGATCAGGACCTTCGCCGAGCCGACCTTGCCCTCGGCGGGGATCGACGAGACGCCGTAGAGGAACAGCGCCAGACCCGGCGACATCATCAGCATGCCGACGAAGTCGAACGTCTCGGACGGGTGCGGCGCGTCCCTGGGCAGCACCACGAACGCGTAGATCAGGGCGATCACGCCGATCGGCAGGTTGATCAAGAAGATCCAGTGCCAGCTGGCCGCGTCGATCAGCCAGCCGCCGAGAATCGGGCCGCCGATCGGACCGAGCAGCATCGGCACGCCGAGGATGGCCATCAGCCGGCCCATCCGCTTCGGGCCCGCCGCCTTGGTCATGATCGTCATGCCCAGCGGCATCAGCATGCCGCCGCCGAGGCCCTGCAGGACCCGGAAGGCGATCAGCATGTTGATGCCGGTCGCCATGGCACACAGCACCGACCCGATCGTGAACAGCCCGATCGCGGTCATGTAGAGCCGTTTGGTGCCGAACCGGTCGGCCGCCCAGCCGGTGAGCGGGATGACGGTGGCCAGCGCGAGGGTGTAACCGGTGACCGTCCACGCGACGGTCGAGTAGGGGAGGGGCTGACCGGGCTCCCCGAACGTGGTCTGGAAGGTGGGCAAGGCGACGTTGACGACAGTGATGTCGAGGATCGACATGATGGCGCCGAGCACGACGACGCCGGCGATCTTCAGGATGTCGCCGGTGATCCGCTCGTCGTTGGTGGTGGCGGGTGGAGCAGCCTCTGTCATAGTTCCTTCTCCGGGCCAGTGACGCCGTCTTCCGTGAATCGCTCCGAGTCTTCCGCGCCCCGCTGGCACGGAGCGCACAGGACACTGGCACGGCACGGTCGGCGTATCCTGCGTCGACGGTAGTCCCGGAGGCCCGATTCCGGGGTGCCCTCCTCGCGGTCCGCACCGAATCCGACTCGGCCGGGTGGCACATTTCCGCGCCGCGGCGGCCGGTGCGAGCGTGCCGGTGCAACGATGTTGACCATGACGGTCGACCACACCGTGCGCCTGCGGTTCTCCGACGACTCGCGGGCGGCGGCAACCCACACCAACCTTTCCGCGGTACGTCGTGACGGCCCCGTCCTCTGGATCGCCGGTGACGAGACCGCGACCGTCGAGCGGCTGCTCGCCGACAACCCGGACAAGCCCGCCGAGTTCGGGGAGGAGACCCGCTTCCGCCTCGCCGACCTGGTCGACCTGCCCGGGGCGGACGCCGACGAGGAGGCCGACGTGGAAGGGCTCGCCCGGACCGGGCACTTCCTGTGGGCGGTCGGCTCGCACAGCCTGCGGCGCAAGCAGATCCGCGGGCATCACGACGGCCCCAAGGCGCTCAAACGGCTCGCCCGGGTCGAGGGGCAGGACAACCGGCAGATTCTCGTACGGCTGCCGGTCGCCGACGTCGGGGGAGTGCCCACGCCCGTACGGGAGAAGGTGGTCGATGGTGTCGTTCATCGTGCCGCGGCGCTGAGCGGTCGTGACGACCTGCGCCGGATGCTGCGCGACGACGAGCACCTGGCGCCGTTCCTGCCGATCCCCGGCAAGGACAACGGGCTGGACATCGAGGGGATCGCGGTGCGCGACGACCGGGTCTACCTGGGGCTGCGGGGGCCGGTGCTGCGCGGGTGGGCGTTCGTGCTGGAGCTGCGGCCGTACGTGACCCCGGACGCCCCGGCGCGGTTGCGGCTGCGGCCGTTCGAGGACGGGCGGCCGTACCGTAAGCATGTCCTGGATCTGGACGGGCTCGGCGTGCGTGACCTGTGCCCGGACGGCGACGATCTGCTGGTGCTGGCCGGGCCGACGATGGCGCTGGACGGGCCGGTGCGCGTCTACCGCTGGCACGACGCCGCCCGCACCGGGATGCCGTCGGTCGTGCGCGGCGAGCTGATCAGCCGGGAGCTGGAGCTGAGCTTCGGCGAGGGGGACGACCACGCGGAGGGGCTGAGCACGTACGGCGACGATCGGATCCTGGTCGTCTACGACAGCCCGGCGCTGTCCCGGCTGACCGCGGACGGCGCGGTGATCGCCGACGTGCTGCGCCTGCCCCGCTGAGCGCCTTCGTCGCGGTTTGCTGTGCGCCGGCCGGCTCCGTCGTGCTTTCGGCTGCGGCCGCCGCCCACTCTCCCGGCTGGCACTCACGGTCGGAAAAGCGCCCGGATCGAACCGTGAGTGCCAGCTGAGCTGCCTGAGCTGGTTCTCACGGTCGTGATGCGGCGCGGGTTGAACCGTGAGTGCCAGCCGGAGTCTTGCGTGGGCGGTTTCGGTGGTGGCTCGGCTCAGCGGGTGGTGCTTCGGCGGCGCTCTGCGGAGCTTTACGCCGGGGGCGAATCCGTTGATCCGCTGGCCGGTCGTTTCCGTATTAGGACATACGCATCTATTTACATCGTCATCCGAGCGGTGGGACGCGCTGGTTTTGTCGGCGGGAGCGGGTAGGTTCTGACGCGGCCCGAGGAGGATGGAGGAGCCGCCGGTGACTGCGCCGACAACGACGAAGGGCACGCCCGGCCCGGAGAAGGGCACGCCCAGCCCTGAGAAGGGCACGACGATCGGCTCCCTCGAGGTGCTGGCCGTGGTGCTCGTGCTGCTGGTGCTCGCCCGTGGCCGCATCGCCGGGCTGATCTCCGGGGCGGCGCTGCAGACCTGGTCGACGGTGTTCGTCTCGGTGCTGGTGCAGGCCGTGCCGTTCCTGGTCTTCGGCGTGGTGCTCTCCGCCGTGATCGCCGTCTTCGTGCCGCGCGGCTTCTGGGCCCGGGCGCTGCCCAGCCACCCGGCGCTCGCCGTGCCCGCGGCCGGCGTCGCGGGCGTGATCCTGCCCGGCTGCGAGTGCGGCAGCGTGCCGATCGCCGGCTCCCTGATCCGGCGCGGGGTGACCCCGGCGGCCGCGCTGGCGTTCCTGCTGGCCGCCCCCGCGATCAACCCGATCGTGCTGACCGCGACCGTGATCGCCTTCCCCGGCGAGCCGATGATGGCGGTCGCCCGGGGCGTGGCCAGCCTGGTCGTCGCGGTCGCGATGGGCTGGCTCTGGCTGCGCGTCGGCAAGCCGGAATGGATCAAGCTGCCGCACCGGCCGGATCTGGACGACGAGTCGAAGGCCCGGGCGTTCTGGGCGGCCTGCCGCCACGACATCATGCACGCCGGCGGCTTCCTGGTCCTGGGCGCCGCCGCCGCGGCGACGATCAACGTGGTGATCCCGGCCGCGTGGTTGCAGAGCCTCGCGGGCTATCCGGTGCTCTCGGTGATCGCGCTGGCCACCCTGGCCGTGCTGCTCTCCATCTGCAGCGAGGCCGACGCGTTCGTGGCCGCGTCGCTGTCCCAGTTCTCGCTGACCTCGCGCCTGGTCTTCCTGGTGGTCGGCCCGATGGTCGACCTGAAGCTGATCTCCATGCAGACCGGGGTCTTCGGCCGCCGGTTCGCGATGCGCTTCGCCCCGGCCACGTTCGTCGCCGCCATCCTGGTCGGCTCCGCCTTCGGGGTGGTCCTGCTGTGAGCCGGATGACCCAGGCCGTGATCATGCTGCTGTTCGGCGGCGCCATCATCAAGGCGACAGTGACCGATGTCTTCCTTCGCTACGTCAAGGCGGGGCTGCAACCCTTCCTGCTGGTCGCGGGCATCCTGCTGGTCGCCGCCGCGGTCATGACGATCTGGTATGACCTGCGCGCCGCCCGGCGTGGCGAGGCCGGCCACGACGACCACGAGCCGGACGACGGGCACGGGCACGGCGCCCACGAGCCGAAGGTCGGGTGGCTGCTCCTGCTGCCGGTGCTCGGGCTGCTGCTGATCTCACCCCCGGCGCTCGGGTCGTTCGCGGCGGGCCAGGCCGGAAGTGTGGGCCCGGCCGCCGCCTCGGACTATCCACCGCTGCCCGCCGGCGACCCGGTCGAGCTGAGCCTGCTGGACTACGCGTCGCGGGCGGTCTTCGACGGCGGCAAGAGCCTGGCCGGGCGCACCGTCAAACTGACCGGCTTCATCACCCCGGGGCCCGACGGGAAACCGATGCTCGCCCGGATGGTCCTCACCTGCTGCGCCGCCGACGGCCGGCCCATCAAGGTCGGGCTCAGCGGCGTCCCGATGGACGCGCCGCCGGACGCCTGGGTGGAGGTGGCCGGCGTCTACAGCAACCAGGTCGGGACCGATCCGGTGAACCAGGCGCAGGTCGCCTACGTCGAGGTCAAGTCGTGGCAGGAGATCGACCAGCCCAAGCAGCCCTACGCCTGACCGGCCCGCCCCGGACTCGTGGCCACGCGCCCGCTTCCTGCCGTTCGCGTGCCGCTGCCGGACGCGGTCCCGGCCCGATCGTCGCCGGCCAGAAACCGGCACAGGGTGATCCCGGATCGCCGCCCTCGCGGTGGCCGTGCCACGGCACGGCACGGCCGGACAGCAGACCACGTCACCAGCCGTGGCACTCCAGCGCGTCGGCGTGGGCGGGGTCGCTGAGGTCGACGGTGGCGGTGATGCTCCGGTACTCGGCGGCCAGCAGCTCTGGCGGCTTCCGCCCGGTGTCGCGCAGCCAGGCACGGACTGCCGCCACGGCTTCGGCCGGCTCGTGGCCGTCGTCGACCAGCGCGGCGTGCAGCATCCAGTAGACGAGCGAGGCCACCCGGTCCGGCACCGCCCCGGCGAAGCCGATCACCGAGGTGAAACCGCCGGTCAGCAGCGCGTCGGCCAATGACGACAGGGCCACCGGGTCGGGCGGCAGGATGGCCACGCCGCCCGGGCGCGGCGGCAGGATGGCCACGCCGCCCGGACCCGGCGCGGCGGCGGACTCCGCGGTGGCGGACTTCGCGATGGCGGCCGGGGTCAGGAGTGCGCCGCCGGCCAGTTCCAGGTCGCCGGTCGCGGTGACGCCGCAGCCCAGGTGCAGCAGTGAGGCGTTCAGGTGCGCGGCGACCCGGTCCGGCGTTGCGTCGCCGTCGGTCTGCTCGATCGTCACGCCCAGGCCCGTGGACCGTGGGTGGAACGCGCGGCGCAACCGTAACGCGTCCATCGTGGCATTCTCCCGGTCGCCGCGCGGGTTGGCGACGAACACGACGGCCTCGGCGATCGGGCGACGGCCGCGGCGGATCAGGGTGAGCAGCCGGGCCGCGGTCGGGACGTGCGACACCGCGGCCGTACCGCCGATCGGTGTGGTGGTGGCGACCCGGCCGGTCCAGTCGGCGCCGGGCGCGACCGGCTCCCAGTCGCCAGCGGAGGTCAGCGCCGCCGAAGGGTAGACGAGCGCCTTCAGGCCGGCGTCCCGCATCGCCGTGGCGACGTCGGCGAAAGCCGACTCCAGCGGCGTCGTGCCGGGCAGGGCGGCGGCGACGCGAGCGGCCAGCTCGACGTCCGCCGGGGGCAGACCGGGCAGGCCGGCGGCGATCCGGTCGAGGCAGCGGGCGGCGATCGCCAGGTCATCGGGGCCGTCCGGCCAGCCGCTGCCGTCGCCGACCTGGTGGCGGGCGATCAGGGCGTCGGCCAGGGCCAGCTCGTCTGCGGGCCGGTTGCCGGGCGCCGCGGCGATCGCGGCGGTCAGGGCGACCCGCTCGTCGATCGCCTCGGAACAGGTCTCCAGCAGGGCGCGCAGGTCAGCGGCGGGCGTCGCGGGGATCGGGGCGGGCCGGGGGCGGGGCTCGGGGCCGCCGGTCGGCACCGGGCCGTCGACCACCGCGACCCGGCCCGGGTCGAAGGGCAGGTCCGGCTGGTCACGCTCGTCGAACGGATGCCAGGAGCCCGGGGACTCCACCGTCGCCTCAGCAGGCCGCGGCGTGGCGGTCGGCTCAGCGGACCGCGGCGTGGCGGTCGACTCGGTGGGCCGCGGCATGGCGGCCGGCTCAGTAGGCCGCGGCGTGGCGGTCGCCTCTGTGGGTCCTGGCACGGCCGGCGCGTCGGCAGGCTTGCGAGCGGCCGGGATGAAGACCGACGGATCCGGCATGGGCGGCGGGGTCATCCCGCCGCCGCGCATCTGCTGCTGGAAGCTCTGCATCGCCCCGAACGCCCGGGTCAGCTTGCCGAGGTCCATGCCGCCCGGCCCGCCGAGCATGCCGTGCAGCGCCTCCGCGACGGTGAGCAGGGTTCGCGCCGACGAGGTCAGCTCCGCGCTGACCGGCGGCCCGTCCGCGACCTCCCGGAACAGCGCGATCGCCCGGTCCGCGTCGCCGGCGCCGTCCGCCCGGCCGCCCTGCAGGAACGCGCCGGGCGAGGTCATCCCGGCTGTCATCCCGGCCATCAGCAGCTGCCCGAGGATCAGCTTGGAACCGCCTGCCAGTACGGGCGACTGGCCGGGGAACCCCAGCGACTCGTCGAGCAGGTGGACGGCGGCGGTCCGGTCGCCGGCGGCTCCACCGTGGGCCAGGTGCCGCATGCCGTGCAGCCATCCCAGTTGCGCCGCGACCTGCCCGCGCAGCGTCTCGGCCGGTTCGATCCGCTGGTACGCCTTCTCCAGCACGGTGATCGCCTCGTCGAGGTGCGGTCGGGCGGCCGCCGATCCCGGCCCGGCCCGCAGGTACCGGTTGGTCAGGTCGGCGCCGTGCTCGACCAGCGCGCGCAGGCCCTCGTCGTCGTCGGGCATCACAGCATCCTCTCGATCATCACTGGCCGCCGTGGACGAACGCGGCCCAGGCGGCCACGGCGGTCAGGTCGGTTCCCGCCAGCCGGTCACGCAGCGCCGCGGGCATGTCCTCCGGGACCTCCCGGTGCGGGTCGAGCATCCACAGCTGGGCGTCCCGGAGAGCCGCCCACGACGGCCGGCCGGCCACCCGCAGGTTGCGGTGCACCATGAACATCAGGGCCGAGGTGGCGCTGTCCGGCACGTTCCACTGACTGGACAGCACGGTGCGGGCGCCACCGGCCAGGAACGCGGTGCCGAGGCTGTACGCCTCGTCGAAGCCGTTGAGGGACAGCCCCGTCTGGCAGGCGGCGAGCACCACGAGACCCAGGGCTCGCTCCGGGACGGCGCCGAGCAGGGCGACGAGCTCCTCGGCGGTCAGCTGACCGGTGTCCCCCTCGTCCGCGGCGAGCTGCAGGTAGGCGGTGGCGCGGGGACCGCCCGTACGGACGAATCCGTGACATGCCAGGTGCAGCGTGCCACCGGAGACCGGCCCGGGAGTCCCCAGCCAGGCACGGACCTCCGCGGGGGTGCCCCGGCCGGTGCGGCTGGGCGAGCCGTCCGGACGGCGGCCCAGATAGCGGGCTCCGGGATAGAAGAGCTGCCTGATCGCGTACGCCTCGAGGCGCGCCGCAGGCAGTGACGGCACGCGCTCCCCGGCCTCGGGGTCGCCGACGATCAGCCCGGTCACGGTGTGCGGCACGGGTGCCAGGGCTGCCGAGCGCACCAGCATCCGGGCCGAGGCCGCCTGCGACACGGCGATCAGCTCGACGGCGTAGCGGCCGTCGCCCCGGCGGGCGGCCTGCCACGGGATGCGCGACAGGTCACCCATCGGGATCAGCACGATCCGGGGCGGCCGGCCCGGGACCGCGGGCAGCCTCGGCAGGTACGTCTCGATCAGCGGGCGCATCGCGGCGTCCCACGCCCAGCGCCCGATGCCGGCCAGCCGTGCGGTGAGCTCCTCCTCGTCCTGCCCGTCGGCGTCGCCGATGTCGCGCTGGGCCAGCGCGGAGAGGTACTCGTCGAGGCGTGGCGCGGCGTCGGTGGTCAGTCCCATCAGGGTGAGGAAGCTCGGCGGGCCGGATGCCGGCGCGATGACGGCGTGCCCGGGCCGGACCTTCTCGCCGGGCACCAGATAGACCAGCGCGTCGGCGTCGAGGCCGGTCAGCGCCTGCTGGATCTCGGCGTAGCCGGGCGGGTCGAGCAGCGCCGCGGCGGTGCTGTGCCGGCTCAGCGCGGTCATCACGTCGCGGCGCAACTCGGCGGGGAGCGCCGCGGGGTCGCGGGTGGCTGCGGCGGCCCGCCATCGCTGTGCCAGCGAGGTCTCACCGGCCGTGGCGAGCCGGTCGGCGAGCGATCCGGTCTCGGTGGCGGCGAACAGGGCCAGGCCGCGCCCGGCGTCGAGCGCGGTGATCGCCGCGGCCGGATCGGTGGCGGCCAGACATTGCCGGGCCACCTCGATGGCCTCGTCGCCGGCGGTGCGCACCGCGGCCGTGGCGGCGACCAGGTCGGGCTGCACCAGCACCTGCCAGACCGTGCCGCGCAGCCCGTCGAGGGCGGTGAGGTGGGAATCGGGCCGGTCGCCGAGCAGCCGGCCGATCTGCCCGGTCATCTCGCTGACGATCTGCCATTGCGGGTGGTGCGGCCCGCCGGCCCGCGACCGGGCCTCGCCGACCACGCCGGCCGCCTCGCGCAGGGCCTCGCCGTCGCCGGTGAGCTCGTGCCGGCGCAGCAGCGCGGTCCCGAGCACGCCGAGATGGAAGACGCGCTGCGGGTCGTCCGGGCCGGCCGTGGTCACCGCCTTGCGCAGCTGGCCGAGGCCGAGCGTGATGCGCCCGGGGTCGGTCTCGCGCCCGGCCCGCAGCGCGGCCAGGCCGGCCTGGCTGTGCAGCAGCGCTCGGTCGCCGGGGGCGAGGCCGGGCTGCTCACTGTGGGCGACGAACGCCGACAACTCCTCGTCGGACAGCCGCGGCGCGTCGTCGCGGGCCAGGCCGGCGAAGGTGGACAAGCCGGCCGAGGCCTCGTCGAACGCGGCGCGGACCGGGCCGTCCGGCAGGGTGTCGATGGTGTCCCGGATGGTCGCCGGGTCGTAGTCGCGGTCGGCGAGCATCCCGGCCATCCGGGTCAGGACGCCGGCCTCGGGCCGGCTCGCAGCCTGCGGGGGCAGCCCGGCCAGGAACCCGGCGATCTCGTCGGGCAGGTGCGCCATCGCGCCGGCGTCGCCGTGCTGGACGGCGGAGGCGAACCTCAGCGCCATCCGGCCGGAGGCGAACAGCGGCCGCAGACCGGCGTCGCCGGCGTGCTCGGCGGCCAGCTCCTCCAGGCGGGCCAGGCCGGCGGCCGGGTCGCCGGTCGGCTGGGCGAGCAGCAGGACCTCGGCGGCGACCCGGGTGCGCCGCCAGCCGGGGGTGTCCGGCGGGTCGCTGTCGGCGGCGGCGAGCAGGCCGGGCATTGCCCGGGTGGCCGCGGGACCCGGCACCGTCCCGGTCTTGAAGATCGCCTCCACCAGCCCGGCGGCCAGCCGCGCCCGGCCCGGCGAGCCGTCCGGCAGCCGTGCGAAGTCGCGCGCCGCGCCGTCGAGGTCGCCGTGCCCGGCCACCGCGGCGGCGATGGTGGCATACAGCGCGACCACCGCGTCCTTATCGCTCACCCGGTCCTCCGTCCCGTTCGATCCGTGCACTCCCTCTCTGACGGACCGGTCGCCGCGCGGCCGCGAGAGGCGGACCGGTTGCCGCCCGGCCGCGAGGGGCGGACCGGTCGCTGTCCGGCCGCGAGACGCGGGGAGGCGGGCCGGTCGCTGTCCGTCAGAGAGGGGCAGCGTCCGGGAAGGGGAGCCGATGATCGAGGAGTTGCACGCCGGTGAGGTGCTGGGTCACCTGCCGCTGATCCCGGCGGGCGGCCGGGACCCGGACGGTGGGCCGGTCGCGCCGCCGGCCGGGGTGCGGTGCGGTCACCCGCTGGTGTATCCGATCGCGGCCGGTGACCTGCCGGGTCCGCTGGCGGCCCGCGCGGACGCCACCGGCTGCCGGTACCTGGGGATGCTGCTGGCGTTCGACCTGGACCCGCTGCCGGCCGGCGCGAGGTACACGGCGGCGCGGTTCGACGTGACCCTGACCGGCCCGGGGGCCCGGGCGGTACGCCTCGACGACGGCGACTCGCTGGGTGTCACCTTCGAGGGTGACGCCGCGTCGGCGATCGCCGCGCAGACCGTGTGGGCGGCACGGGCCCGGCCCGGCTGGTTGCGCCGTTTGACCGGCCGGGCCGGAGCGCCGCGGGCGTGGGCCACCGGCGCGCAGTCCGCGTCGTTCGGCTGGGTCTTCGACGACCCGGCCGGTGAGCTGCTGGTTCCGCGCAACGTCGGGATGCACGCGCTGCTGGAGGTCCCGGCGGGCAGCACCGAGATCAACGGCCTGATCACGGTACGGGCGGAGATCGCCACCGGCCGTGGACGCCGGTCGGCGGAGGTGGCCGAGGCGGTGGCGTTCACCGAGCCGATCAGCGCCCCGGGTAAGCCGTCGGAGCCGGCCGGAGCCGTTGGCGAGCAACCGGAGCCGGCCGGCGCGTCGGTGCGGCTGTGCATGGCGGCCGACGTCGCCGGATACAGCCGCCGGCGCAACGACGAGACCGAGCGGATCCAGGAGCGTCTGGTGGAGCTGCTGGCCGTCGCTCGCCGGGCGGCCGGGATCGGCGAGGAGCAGGTCAGCCCGCAGCCGCAGGGCGACGGCCAGTTCACCGTGCTGCCGGCCGGCCTGGACGAGTCGGTGGTGATTCCCCGGCTGCTCACCGGCCTGTCCGCCGCGTTGCACGACGTCAATGCCGTGGCCGAGCCCGCGGATCGGATCCGGCTGCGGGTCGCCCTGCACCGCGGGCTGGTCAAGGAGGGCCGCAACGGCTGGATCGGGACCGCGCCGATCGCCGTGCACCGGATCCTGGACAGCCCGCCGCTGCGGCACGCGCTGGCCGAGCACACCACTGCCGGGTACGTGCTGGGCGTGCCCGACCTGCTCTACCGCGACGTGCTGGTGCACGGGGACGGGCCACCGGCGCCGGCCGAGCTGGTCGCGATGACGGTGGACCTGCCGGACAAGGACTTCCACGAGCGGTGCTGGTTCTACGTGGCGCCGGAGCCGGCCCGATGAGCACTGTCTACGCGCTGCTGGTCGGGGTGGACCGGTACGCCGCCCCGGACCTCGAGGTCCCGGATCTGCGCGGCTGCGTCAACGACGTGACCGACGTGCTCGCCATGCTGACCACCACGCTCGAGCCGGGCGTGAAGCTGGAACCGCTGGTGTTGCTCGACGGGGAGGCGACGCTGGCCGCGGTGATCGCCGGGCTGCGTACCCACCTGGGGCAGGCCGGACCGGAGGACACCGCCCTGTTCTGGTTCAGCGGGCACGGCTCGCAGGCCCCGGCGCCGCCCGGCGCGTGGGTGGTGGAGGGCACCGGCATGGTGCAGACGCTGGTGTGCCACGACAGTCGCGCCGGTGGCGTCCCGGATCTGTGGGACAAGGAGCTCTCCGGGCTGCTCGACGTGATCGCGGCCGGGGCCCGGCACGTCGCGGTGGTGCTGGACTCCTGCCACTCCGAGGGCGGCACCCGCGAGGTCGGCTCCCGGTGGCGGGCGGTGCCGCCGGGCCCGGCCCGGGACGTCGGGTCGCTGCTGCCGGAGACGCCGCCGCCGACCGGCCCGGCGCCGGACGGGCCGGAGCACGTGGCGCTGGCCGCCTGCCGCCGCGACCAGCGGGCCGAGGAGCGGCTGCTGGAGGGCGTCCCGCGCGGCCTGTTCACCTGGTCGCTGCTGCGTGCGCTGAAACGGCTCGGCCCGGCGGCCACCTACGCCTCGCTGCTCGCCGCGGCCCGCAGCGAGGTGGCGCAGCACCGGGCGTTCGAGCAGTCGCCGCAGCTGTATCCGGCGGCCTCCGCGCTGGCGGACGAGGTGTTCCTGCTCGGGGAGGCGGGCACGACCGGCACCGGGGTCGTGCTCTCCTACGGCCTGCACGGCTGGCAGATCGACATGGGACGCGCGCACGGCCTGCCGGCCGAGCCGGCCGGGCTGTCCTTCGCGGTCCGCGGCGACGGGCGGCGGGTGCGGGTCGGCGAGGTGCGGCCTGAGCTGAGCCTGGTCGAGCCGCTGAACTGGGTGCCGGATCGGGATCGGCAGTACGCGATGGTGGTCGCCACCCTGCCCCGGCCACGGGCCACGGTCGCCGGGTTCGAGGTGCCGGAGTCGCCGTACCTGCGGAACGCTCGCGAGGACGAGCCGGTGGCGCTCACCGTGCGGACCGGGCCGGGCGGGGCGCGCATCACCGACCACCAGGGCCGGGGCACCGACGTGGCGGGCACGCCGGAGCAGATCCTGGCCGCGCTGGAGCACCTGGCCCGCTGGCTGTGGCTGCGCGACCAGCTGCGCAATCCGGACTCGCGGCTGGGCGAGCCGATCCGGCTCGAGGTCGTGCCGGCCGGCCCGGGTGACGTCGTCGAGGTCACCGACGGTGCCGTCCGGGTGGACTACGCCTGGACGGGGTCCGGCTGGACCGCGCCGGAGGTCTACATCCACCTGTACAACACGTCGAACCGGCTGCTCTACGTCACGGTGCTGGACCTGACCCCGCGGTTCGCGGCGCACGCCCGGCTGTACCCGCCCGCGCCGATCGCGGCGGGCCACCGCACGGCGGCGCGGGAGGGCCGCCGGCTCCGCATCTCGCTGCCGGCCGGCGAGCAGCCCCGGCCCGGGCTGGAGGTCAGCGAGTGGCTGCTGGTGGTGGCCTCGGAACGGCCGTTCGGCGCCGAGCCGTACCTGCTGCCGCCGCTGGCCGGGTTCGTCCACCCGGTGCGCGACGTGGACGACGCCGACCCGCCGGCGGGCGATGGGACGGACTGGACGGTGCAGCGGTTCGAGATCCGGACGCGGGTCCCGCGGCTCACGTGACGCCGGCGGCGAGCGCCCGCAGCCCGTCCGGGTCGAGCACGGTGATCGTGCGGTACCCGGTGCCGACCAGGCCGTCGTCGCGCAGGCTGCGCAACGCCCGCTGAACGGTGTCCTCGGCGGCCCCGATCAGGGCGGCCAGCTCGGCCTGGTTGAGCTGGACGCCGAGCGGGCCACCCCGGCCGCCGGGAGTGCCGCACCCCTCGGCGATGTCGCGCAGCACCCGGGCGAGCCGGACCGTGACGGGGTACGCGGTGAACTCGGACCGCCGCGCGTTCGCCCAGCGCAGCCGTTCGCCGACCGTGGCGGTCACCTCCTGGCCGACGCGGGGATGCTGTGCGACGTACCGCAGGAAGTCGGCGCTCCTGATGACGGTGGAGACCACGTGGCCGCAGGCGGTCACGGTGGCGCTGCGCACCCCGCCGGTGATCGGGGCGAGCTCACCGAGCAGGTCGCCGGGCAGCCGGATCGCCAGCAGCCGGGACGTGCCGGCGGCCTCCGAGGTGATCTTGACGTAGCCCCGGCGGAGCACCTCGACGTGGGTGCCCTCGGCGCCCTCCACGAACAGCCGCGTGTGCGGCCGGATCGGGCGGGTCACGCCGAGGGCGAGCAGGGCGGTGCGGTCGGCGGGCGGCAGCCGGGCCATGAAGGAGCGGGGCGCCCAGGCCGGCGCGCCGATCCCGTCATATCCCGGCATCGTCGCCGGCCACCGGTGCTGGGATGGTCCCGGAAGGAGGGACGGGCGATGGAGTCACATCGATAGCTGGCACGGGCACACCTCCACGGGTATCTGACGGACCGGACGCGGTCCGTCAGATACCGGTGACGTTCCTGGAGGTGACGGTCATGGTGAGGCACACTGTCGTGGTGATCATTCGCTGCGGTGGACGGCCGGTCGCATGACGCTCACCGAGCACCAGCGGGAGCGGCTGCACCGGCTGCTCACCGACGAGTTGCGGGCCGCCCTCTCAGCCGGCGACCGTGCCGTGCCCGCCGAGACGCTCGCCGCCCGCCGGGCCGCCCTGGCCGCCGACGATCAGCAGCGCCTCGCGGACGATCCGGTCCACGACCCGGGGGTCGGCGAGCCGGACTGACCCGAGCCGGTCGTCGCCGAAGACGGCGCGCAGCACGCTCACGATGCCGGTCCGCGGATCCTCGCCGTTCCCCAGCCGCGTCTCGATCGCGGCGACCGCCGCGCCGGCCAGTTCCTGCAACCGGCGTTCGGCCTCGTCGTCAGCGCTCTGCGGCACCAGCGGCCGCGGGTCGCCCGGCCGGTCGCCGGGCGGCGGTGCGAGCGGCGGCGTCTTGGCGCCCAGCGGCCGTTCCACGTAGTCGGCGTACCAGCGGTGCCGGCGCCGCATCGCGGCCAGGACCCGGTCGAGGTCGTCACGCAGCGCCGCGACCGGGGCCGGCCGCCCGGTGAGCTCGCCGCGCCGGGCCGCCCAACTGTCCACCGGCCAGATCTCGTGACCGGCCGACTCCGGCACGCCGACCCAGTCCAGGACCCGGGTGGCCAGCTCGACCAGCCACGGATCGCGGGCCAGCTCGGCGGCCAGCCAGCCGGGCACCCGGGGCCGCTGCTGGGCGCCGCGCTCGCCACGACGGCGCCGATGGCCGTCCACGGTGGCGGCGGTGAGCCGGGCCGACATCCACGCCTCGACGTCGCGTACCGGGGTGCGGGCGTTGCGCAGCAGGTCGGTCACGACGGCCTCCACGTCGTCGTGGAACCGGTCCACGCAGTCGTCGGTCAGCCGGGTCAGGCCGGTCGAGCAGCGCCAGTGCCCGCGCCGCCGCTCGGCAGGGCGGGTCACCCGCTGGTAAACCAGGGGCCACGCCACCTCGTACGCGGCGGCGCACAGCTCGGCGCGTCCGGCCGGATCCGCCCCCCGCACGGCGCCGGCCAGAGTGCCGGCGCCGGCCAGCGCGCGCAACCGTCGTACGGCCTCGCTGCCCCCGTCCGTGTCCCGCATCGCGCGCCCCCGATCGGCCGGTGGCCACCCCGCCATCGACAGCAGCACTATGGAACCGCCACGCGGCCGGGCGGAAGGACAAACCCTGGCCACAGTGGTGGCACCGGCGCTGCCGAAAAGCGACACCGGCTTCCCGCCGTCAGCCGGGATCGCGCTCCCGCGGGCCGGTCACGCTGCCTGCATGACCGACGATCTGCTCGCCGAGCTGCTGCGGTTGCGGCGCGGCCGGGGACTGCACGAGCCGCACCTGGCCGTCCGGCTCGGCCCGGAGCTGCGCACCCTGTGCTCGGTGCTGCTCGGCGACGCCGACGGCCCGGCCCGGGCCAAGGTGATGGCCACGCTCGGTGCGCTGGCCGGGCAGCTCTCACCGGATCTGCGCCGGGCCGCCGAGCTGGCCCTGGCCATGGGGGAGCGGCCGGCGTCCCGGCTGAGCCGCCGCGCCGAGGATCTCGCGGCGATCCTGCACTGCAGTGAGCGGACCGCCCGCCGGCGGATGGACGAGGCGCTCGCACTGATCGCCGGCGCCGCCACGCGGGCCGGCGAGGCGCCGCCCGGCCCGGCGTGGCGGGTGCGGCGCTTCACGGCGCTGCTGCGCCTGGACACGCCGTCGCCGGAGCTGTACGAGACCCGGACGATCTACGCCGAGCGGCACCTGGACTCGGTGACCGTCACGCTGGACGTGCCGGCGCGCGCGGACACCGACGAGGCGGCGGGACCGCTGGAGGTGGAGGCTGTCCGGGGCGCCCGGGTCAGCGGCATCGAGACCGGCCCGGACGGCCGGCATCACCGCGTGACAGTCCAGCTGGGCCGGCGGCTGTGCCCGGCCGAGCGGCTCAGCTTCACCCTGCGCTACCGGCTGCCGCCCGGCGCGCGCATCCGGGAGCACTGCGTGCTGGTGCCGCTGCATCCGTGCGACACGGCGCTGATCCGGGTCCGGTTCGCGGCGCCGCCGTCAGTGGCGTGGCGGGTGGACGAGGTGGCCCCGCGCCAGCTCGACGCGGCGACCGGCGCCTGCACGGCCACGCGGCTGACACCCGACCGGGTGGGCGAGATCGAGGCGCAGTTCGGGCGGCTGGTGCAGGGACACGCGTACGGCGTGGCGTGGCGGGCCGTTCAGTGAGGGCGGCCCAGGATGGACAGCGCCGTGGTGACGATCCGCTGCATGGTGGCCATGTCGGTCAGTGCCCGGGACACGTCGCCGAGCGGTTCCGCGACCGTGTGCGGCGCCCGGTCGAGCGTCGCCGCGACGGTCCCGCCGAACACCGTGCGGATCACGTCGGCCACGATGTTCTCGGCCGAGCCGCCGGCGCCGAGCCGGTCCTCGATGGCCTGGACGGCGTCGGCGGCCAGTTGCAGCAGCTCGGCCTCGACCCGGTCGTCGGGGTCGTTGAGGGCCAGCGGCGTGACGGTGTCCCCGGCGTCGAGCGCGACGGGCGGCTGCTTGGCGCCGAGGGGCCGTTCCACGTACGACTCGTACCACTCGGGGCGGCGGCGCATCACGGCCAGGACCGTGTCGACGTCCCGGGCCACCACGGCCGGGGTGCTGGCAGCCCAGTCGCCGGTGACGATCGCCCGGCGGTGCGCCCAGGTCTCCACCGGCCACACCTCGGCGCCCGCGGTGACGCTGATCCCGACCCAGGTCAGGATCTCCAGTGCGAGCGTGGTGAGCCAGGGGTCGCGGCCCAGGCCGTCGGCGATCCAGCCGGGCACCCGGGGCCGTTGCAGGGCGCCGCGCGCGCCACGGCGGCGCCGGTGCCCGTCGACGGTGGCCGCGACCAGGCGCCGGGTGATCCACGCCTCGAGCTGACGGACCGGCTGGCGGGCGTGCTGCAGCAGATCGTCCACGACGGCCTCGACGTCGTCCTGGAACCGGTCGAGGCATTCGTCGGCCAGGTTCGCCACCCCGGTGGCGCAGACCGGGTGCCCGCGCACCTGCTCGAAGCGGCGGGTGACCCGGGCGTAGACGATCGGCCAGGCCACGTCGTAGGCGGCTCCGGTCAGCTCGGCGCGCCGGTCGGGCCCGGCGGAGGCGGCCGTGGCGGCGAGCGTCCCGGCCGCGGCGAGCTCCCGCAGCCGCTGCACCCGGTCGGGCCGCTGCCGCTGCCGGGGGATCGGGATCGCACCGGGCGCCGGGGCCGAGGTCGCCGGGATGGTGTGCGCGCCGGCCGGTGGCCCGTTCGGGGTCCGGCGGCGGGAGTTGCGGATCTGGGCCGGGGCCGGCCGCCCGGCGTGTTCGTTCGCGACGCCCACCTGCGCTCCTTCACGTTTCGGCAGCGGGGTGACAGGTCCGTCCACATCGGCGGCCGGTCACCCGGAAGCATGGACCAGACACGGTGTGCACACGGACCGGAACGGGCCGTTGCTGCCGGTTCGGGGTTCCATTTCGTCCGTTCAGACAGACCTGCGCCGGATGATCGTCGATCAGGCCCTCGGACACCTCCCAGCTGTCCGTCAGATACGCGCGTCCCTGTCCACGGATCTCGGGTGGTCGCACGTGAGCGGTGAAGTGGGAGTCGTCATGGTGGCGCCGGCGATCGTCGGCATCGGACTGGTCGCCGGCGCCGGTTATCTGGCCGCGCGCGGGGTCGGCGCGCTGGCCGGCGCGGCCGGTGACCGGCTGGCCGCCCGCCAGTCCCGGGGCTGGGCGGTGGCCGACCGGATCGCCCGGGTGGTCGCCGACCACCGGTTGCTGCAGGATCAGATCGGGCGCGGTCAGGCCCAGTTCGCCGGCGCGATCTCGGACGGGCCGGTGATCGGCGACGCTCCCGGTGGCCTGAACCTGGACCGCGGTGAGCAGTGGGCGGCGTGGGCCGAGGCCGCCGTCGAGCAGGCCGGCGCCCGGTTCCGCCAGGAGATGGCCGCGGCCCGGACCGGCTGGGTGATGGACGAGGTGGCCGCCGCTCTGGACCGGCTGCCCCGGCCGGCGCCCGTGCCGGGCCGCCCGGCGGTGGCCAGGGCCGTGCCGGCGCCCAGCGTCAAGGTCGCCGAGTCGTTGCGGCGGGTGCTGGGCCGGATGGACGGTGGTGTCCCGCCGACGCTGGCCACGACCCTGCAGAAACGTGCCGCCGACGCGCTGGCCGCGGTGTCGGAGGCGACCCAGCTGCAGCTGCTCGACGACCTGCGGTACACCGTGGACCAGGCCAACGAGCAGGTCCGGCGCCGGCACGCCACCCTGCGGGAGCTGACCGCCCGGCTCGCCGGTTACACCGGGCCGGCCGTCGACGAGGCGCTCGCCGCGATCAGCGCGGCCGGGGCCGACCCCGGCCCGGACCTGCCGGCGCTGTCCGACACTGTCGACGCCGCGATCGCCGCGACCCTCGCGCCGATGGTGCGCGAGTACGCCCACCAGGCGCTGCGCGACTCCCTCGAGGAGATCGGCCTCGCGGTCGAGGAGGACTTCGACGTGGCCCTGGGCACCGAAGGGCTGGCGCACCTGCACCGCGACGGCTGGGACGACCTGGCCGTACGGGTCCGCAGCCGCGGCGAGGACGCCTACTACTTCAACATGGTCGCCCCGGCGGGCGCCGATGAGACGGACGTGGCCGCGGTGGAGCACCAGTGGTGCTCGGCGGTCGACCGGCTGCTGCCCGTCCTGGAGGCGCACGGCCTGCAAGTGACCACCACCCACCGCAGCGAGGAAGGTGATCCGCACGTGCAGACGGTCGCCAAGTTCCCGTTCGAGCGTCGCCGCCGCGACGATCGACGACGTGACGAGGACGTACGCCGCCGGCGGGAGCTGCCGCGATGAGCGACGGATACCCGGCCTGGCTGCGTGAGGTCCGCACCGCGCTGTCGATCAACTCCCAGGTCGTGCTCTACGGCAACGTGCGTGACGTGTTCCTGCTGCCGGCGCCGACCGGCTGGGAGCCGTGCGACCTGCAGACCGGGCTGCACCGGGTGCTGGCCGCCGAGGGCTACCCGCACCTGGTGGTGGCCGACGCGATCGCCGGGCTCGGGGTGCTGCCGGCCGACCCGGTCGCCGCCAAGGCCGCGGCCGAGGTGGTGCAGCGCGACAACCGCCCGGCCTGGGGGCCGTGGAAGGAGAAGGACGGCCAGCTCGGCCCGCTGTCGGACATCATCGAGCGGGTCGCCGGCGCCGACAACGAGCGCAGCGCGGTCCTGATCGACTTCGCGTCCCGGCTGATCCTCGACCCGGGCCGGCTCGACCCGGCCGAGCACGCGTTCTTCGCCCGCTGCGACCGGCTGTCCCGGGTGGCGTACCCGAAACCGGCGGCCACCGACCCGCGTCCCCTCTACAACCCGGTGATCTGGGCCGTGAACAACGAGCGGGACCTGCCGATCTGGCTGACCGCCGGCAACGACGACATCCGCAAGATCGCGGTGCCGCTGCCCGAGTTCGGGGTCCGGGAGACCGCCGCCCGCTGGCTGGCCAATGCCATGACCGGGTACCGCGAGGCGAGCGAGGAGGACCAGCGCTCCCTGGAACGCCGGCTCGCCGAGCAGACCCAGGGCATGACGTTGCGCAGCATGATGGCGATCGCGCGGCTGGCGGCGCGGATGCGTACCCCGATCGCGGACATCGACGAGGCGGTGCGCTGTTACCGCGTCGGCGTGCACGACAACCCGTGGCGGGCCACCCACCTGCGCAGCCGCATGCAGACGGCGACGGACCGGATCTCCTCCCGGGTCAAGGGCCAGCGCGAGGCGATCCAGCGGTCGGTCGACATTCTCGTACGGGCGGTGCTCGGCCTCTCCGGCGCGCAGGCCGGCGGCAACGCGTCGCGCCCGCGCGGGGTGCTGTTCTTCGCCGGGCCCACCGGGGTCGGCAAGACCGAACTCGCCAAGGAGCTCACCCAGCAGATCTTCGGCGACGCCCGCGCGTACACCCGGTTCGACATGAGCGAGTTCTCCGCCGAGCACTCCGCGGACCGGCTGATCGGCGCGCCGCCCGGTTACGTCGGCCACGATGCCGGCGGGGAGCTGACCAACGCCGTACGGCAGCGGCCGTTCAGCCTTTTGCTCTTCGACGAGATCGAGAAGGCGGCGCCGCGGATCCTCGACAAGTTCCTGCAGATCCTCGACGACGGGCGCCTCACCGACGCGAGCGGCTCCACCGTCTACTTCTCCGAGACGGTGCTGGTGTTCACGTCCAACCTGGGCATCAGCGCCGAGGAGTACGAGATCCAGGCACAGTCCGACCCGCTGCACGCCCCGTTCACCAGGGAGGAACTGGAGGACCGGGTCCGGCAGGCGGTCAAGCACCACTTCTTCAGCGTGCTCAACCGGCCGGAGCTGCTCAACCGGCTCGGCGACAACATCGTGGTGTTCAACTTCATCGACGCGCCGACCGCCGCCGAGATCTTCGACGTGCTGGTCTCGCACGTCCGCGAACGGCTGCGCGCCGAGCACGGCGTCGACCTGCGGCTCAGCGACGAGGTCCGGCAGCAGTTGCTCGACGGCGCCACCGCGAACCTCGGGATGGGCGGCCGCGGCATCGGCTCGCACCTGGAGAGCGCCCTGGTCAACCCGCTGGCGCGGGAGCTGTTCCGCCGGGAGGACCTGGCAGGCCGGCAGATCACCGTCGCCGGCCTGCGCCACGCCGACGGCATCTGGCAGGTGAGCCTGACATGAGAATCCGGATCAACCGGGTCCACTACCCGGTCGTGGTGCTCGGCTACGGGCGCCGCGCCGGGATCTGGACGCAGGGCTGCGGCATCGGCTGCGAGGGCTGCGTCTCCCGCGACACCTGGGATCCCGACCCGGCCACCGAGGTCGGCGTCTCCGACGTCCTGGACTGGTGCGCGGCGCTGCCCGACGACGTGGACGGCGTCACGATCAGCGGCGGCGAGCCGTTCGACCAGCCCGAGGCGTTCCTGGCCCTGCTCGACGCGCTGCACGCCTGGCGCGCCGGCCGCTCCCGGCCGATCGACCTGCTCGCCTACAGCGGCCGCAGCCCCGCCGTGCTGCGCGCGCGGTTCGCCGAGCACCTGGCCCGGCTCGACGCGGTCATCCCGGGCCGGTTCGTGGCCGCCCAGGCGCCCGGCAACCGGTGGCGCGGCTCGGCCAATCAGGAGCTGATCCCGCTCACCCCGCTCGGCCACGAACGCTACGACGCCGAGGTGGAGCGCCCGGCCGGGCGTACCCACCTGCAATTGGGCACCGACGGTGACCGCGTCTATCACATCGGGGTGCCTGCGCCCGGCGACCTGGCGGCGCTGGAGGCGGCCCTGGCCCGGCGCGGCCTGACCTACGAGGAGGCGTCATGGCGCAGCTGATCTGTCCCGGCTGCAAGGCCGAGATCCAGCCCGGCGAGCAGTACTGCCGGTCCGCGTGCTTCCTGACGCCGATCTCGAAACCGGCCGAGGACCCGACCACGCCCGAGTTGACCCCGGTGCCCGAGCCGGCCCCCATGGTCGTTACCCCCGCACCGGCGCCGGCCGCGTCGCCCTGCGGCGACCCGGACTGCCCGCACGGCGGCCGGGCCCCGGCGGCCGGCTGCCGGGCCTGCGGCCTGCGCGGCGCGGCCGCGGCCACGACGCTGCGGTTCACCGGCTTCGTCATCGCCGTCGGCCCGGACCGGCCGCTGGTGGTCGGCAGGGAGAACTCCCCGCTCGCCGACCGCATCACCGGCTACCCGAACGTGTCGCGTCAGCACGCCGAGATCCGCTCCGACGGGACCGCGCTGACCGTGGTCGACCTCGGCTCGATGAACGGCACGTTCGTCAACGACCGGCGGCTGCCGCCCCGCGAGCCCACCGCGGTCCGCGCCGGCGACCGGGTCCGCTTTGCCACCAGGCTCGAAGCCACCGTGACGGGAGAGACATCGTGAGACAGCTCGACGTGGTCGCCGTGACCCACCGCGGCCGGGCCCGCGACTACAACCAGGACACCGTCAGCGTCGCCGGCTTCCAGTCCGGCGTCCTGGAGGGCCAGCCGGTACGGTTCGCCGTCGACCCGGTCCGGCCGGTGATCTGCCTGGTCGCCGACGGGCTCGGCGGGCTCGCCGAGGGGAGCCGGGCCAGCCGGCTGGCCGCCGCGACGATCGCCGACGCGGCGCCGTCCCTGCACGACGGGCGCGCGGTGGCCGACGCCGTACGCGCCGCCAACGACGCCGTCTACGCCGAGATGGCCGTCCGGCCCGCCTGGTCCGGCATGGGCACCACGATCGTGCTGCTGGTCGTGGCCGGCGAGCGGATCATCTGCGCCAACGTCGGGGACAGCCGCTGCTTCCTGCTGCGCGACGCGCACCTGGTGCAGCTCTCCCGGGACGACTCGGTGGTGCCGCCGCCCGGCGAGGCGACCGTCGCCACCGTCGTCACCCAGTCCCTCGGCGGACGTTCCGAGCCGACCCCTGTCGCACCGCACCTGATCGAGGTCGACGTCAGCCCCGGCGACCGGTTCCTGCTCTGCAGCGACGGGCTGACCGACGAGCTGGAACCCGAGCGCATCGAGGCCGAGCTGGTGAAGGCCGACGACCCCGTCGCGGCCGTGACGGCGCTGCTCGGCGCGACGCTCGAGGCCGGCGCCCGCGACAACGTGTCGATCGTGCTGGTCACCGTGCCCACCGAACCACCGGCCGAGCAGGCCGGGACCGCCCAGGAAGGAACCGTCCCGTGACGGACAACGGCTACCACGCCCAGGACAGCGGCTCGACCGGGCGGCACGCGGCCCCGGGCACGACCCGCGACACGACCGGCGCTCCCGGCACGACCCTGGACGCGACCAGCGCTCCCGGCACGACCCTGGACGCGGGCAGCGCGCCGGGCACGACCCTGGACAACGGCAGCGCACCGGGCACGACTCTCGACGCGACCAGCGCTCCCGGCACGACGCCGGACTCGGGCAGTGGCCTTTCCTCCCCCCGTACGGCGGGGGAGCGCTTCATCCGGGTCAACCTGCCGCCCGCCCTGCTGCAGAAGTACGAGGTCGACCGTGACCTGGGCGCCGGTGGCGAGGCCGACCTGCTGCTCGTCAAGGACCGGGTCAGCGGTGGCCCGTGCGTGGTCCGGCTCTACCGCCGGCAGGACCTGCCGCTGGACGAGGACAAGCTCGGCCGGTTGATGCGGGCCGACCGGCAGCACCTGATCCGGCTGCTCGACTACGGCCGCGGCGACGGCTACGTGTGGGAGATCCTGGAGTACGCCGCGGAGGGCTCCCTGGAGGACCTGCTGCGCCGCAGCCCCGCGCCGTGGGACCCGCAGCAGGTGTTCAGCGTCTTCGACCAGCTCGCGCCGGCGATCGCGTACGCGAACTCGCTCGGCATGGTGCACCGCGACATCAAGCCGGGCAACGTGCTGATCCGTTCGCTCCTGCCGCTCGACCTGGTCCTGGCCGACTTCGGGCTGACCAAGTTCATCGCCGCCACCCAGCACATCGGCACCAACTCGCGGACGTCGGCGTACGCGCCGCCCGAGGCGATCGGCGGCGGGTACTCCCGGTCGAGCGACTGGTGGTCGCTCGGCATGGTCCTCTACGAGCTGCTCGTCGGACGCAGCCCGTTCCAGCGGCTGGACGGCACCTGGATGGACGACCGGTTCATCACCACCCAGCTGATCAGCCGCGAGATCGACGTGTCGGCGGTGACCGACGACCACTGGCGGCTACTGCTGCGCGGCCTGCTCACCAGGGCGCCGGACAAGCGCTGGGGCCCGCAGGAGACCGCGATGTGGCGCGCCGGTGGCAAACCCGCGGTGGCCGACCCCGAGCCGGCGCAGTCCGCCACCACCACCGGGCCGGCCAGCAACGCCACGTACGTCTTCGCCGGGGTCGGCTACAACGACCCGGTCGAGTTGGCCGCCGCCTTGCGCCGCGACTGGAACGAGGGGCTGCGCGTGCTGGCCGGCCGCAAGCTCAAGACCCCGCAGTACCTGGCGCTCAAGGACTGGCTGGCCAAGCACCAGCGGGCCGAGGCGGTGCAGGCGCTCGACTACGGCGTCGACGAGCGCCCCGAGCGTGGCCTGATGCAGGTCGCCATGGCGCTCGACCCGAACGTGGTGCCGGAGTTCAACGGGTACCACCTCGACGACGCGCACCTGCGTGACCTGCTGCGCGACGCGGTCGCCGGCCAGCCCGCCGCCCGCCAGGTGGTGGACCAGATCTTCGCCGACGGCATCCTGACCATCTGCGACGGGACGCCGGGCTGCTCCGGCTACGCGATGCTCGACGACCGCTGGCACCGCTCGGTCGAGACCGCGCTCGCCCGTATCCAGCGCACCGGCGCCCGGATCTCGGACGCCGACCTGCAGTCGATGCGCCTGCAACTGTTGGTCACCTCGTACGAGGGTCAGTCGCACCAGTTCATGGAACCGGCCCGGCAGGCGGCGCTGAACAGCGAGGCGTTGTACCAGCCGTGGTTCCGCGAGCTCGCCGGCGAGCAGACCGCCGAGCAGTACCAGGCAGCCCAGCACGCCGTGATCATGGCGACCGCGCCGATCGCCGAGCGGCAGACCATCGACCAGCGGGCCGAGGCCGAGCGCCAGCGGATCGCCGCCGAGCAGCGGGAACTCGCCGAGCGCCGGAACCAGATCGACAAGTGGTCCGTTCCGCTGGGCGTGATCTGCGGTGTTCTCGCCTTCTGCGTGCCGGTGCTCGGCCTGTTCTCCGGGCCGGCCGCGATCTATCTCGGCGTCCGCGCGCGCCGAGTGTCCACGAGTGCCTCGACCTGGGCGATCGGGCTCGGCGGGGTCGGCACGCTGCTGCAGTTCACCGTCCTGATCCCCGCTGCCTTCAGGTAGCCGGCGAACCGCTCACACGGTACGGAGGTCGAGGCTGTTGCGGACGAACGACGACTGGTCGCCGGTGGACCACCACAGCACCCCGGCCCGGTACGAGATGTTGCCCGCGTCCGGGCTGACCAGGATCAGCTGCCGATTGCTCAGGTCGTGGACGAGCAACTGCTGGTTCCCGGTCAGGTCGGACTGCGCGGTGGTCTTCGCGAGCACCTCGAACCGGTCCAGCACCGCCACGTCGGTGATCGCGGTGGCCACGTTGCCCTCGATGACCTTGCGGCGGGCGGAGCCGTCGGGGTGGGACAGCTCGATCCGTGAATACCCGTCCTGGTTGATCGACACCAGCTGGCACCAGACGGCGCTGCACGCGGTCACGCTCCGGTCCGCCGACGGCACCGCGACGGTCACCCCGGTCGACAGGTTGCGCAGCGTGGTCGCGCCTCGCGCCGAGGTCTGCCCGTCGACCGCGAACGGCCAGGCGGCCAACCCCCACGTGCCCTTCTCCCTCGTGACGGTGACGGCGCCACCGGTCACGGCCACCGACCGGAACTCGGTCTCGTCCCCGACGCCGCTGGACACCCAGCGCACCCGGCCGTCCGCGACGATCAGGTCGTGCTCGGAGTCGTAGAACTGCATCGCCCCGACGTCGGCGGTCAGCATCCGCGCGGTCCGCGGGTCACGCCTGTCAGCCGACCAGAGCTGCTGCTTGCCGGAGATGCTCTCCACCCAGAACAGCTCGTTCCCGCTGCTGGTCAGGGCCGCGAACGGCGCCCGGTGCTCGGCCGGCACGTTCCGCAGCTCCAGCAGTTTGCCGTCGCCGTCGCGGATCACCAGGCGCAGCGTCGCGGAGTCCGCGCTCTGCGCCGTGCCGATCGCGGTCCTGGCGTCGAGGAACAGCGCGGGGGAGAACTCGCTGCCGTCCGGCAGCTTCGACGGGATGTTGCCACGCGCCGCGTTCGGCCAGGCGGCGGCGAGGGGGAGCGGCTGCGGTTCCCCCGACTGCGCGGGCGAGCCGAAGAGCAGCGCGGCGCCCGCGGCGAGCGCCACGCCGAGACCGACCACCATGCGCGCGAAGCGCCCCCGCCCTGACATCACGCGATGTTAGCTCGCCCGCTGCTCGCGGCCGCGGTCAGTCGCCCTTGACGTTCACCAGCTGGCGCAGGGTGTGGCGGATCTCGACCAGGTCGTCCGCGTCCTTCATCACCACGTCGATCGGCTTGTAGGCCTGCGGGATCTCGTCCAGGAACGCGTCCGTGTCCCGGTACTCGATGCCCTTCATCGCCTCCCGCAGCTGCTCGCGCGTGAACGTCTTGCGGGCCTTCGAGCGCGAGTACGCCCGCCCGGCCCCGTGCGGCGACGAGTTCAGCGACGCGGCGTTGCCCTTGCCGACGACCACGTACGACGCGTCGCCCATCGAGCCGGGGATCAGCCCGGGCACCCCGGCCGCCGCGTTGATCGCGCCCTTGCGGGACAGCCAGACCTGCTTGCCGTAGTGCGTCTCCTGCTCGGTGTAGTTGTGGTGGCACTGCACACGTTCCACCTCGTGCACCGGCCCGCCCGCGAACTCGGCGAAGCAGGCGACGACCCGGTCCATCATCTCGTCGCGGTTGGCGAGCGCGAAGTCCTGCGCCCAGCGCAGCTCCCGCAGGTAGGCGTCGAACTCGCCGGTGCCCTCCTCCAGGTACGCCAGGTCACGGTCGGGCAGCTCGACGCCGCGCTTCTGCTGCAGCTCCCGGGCGACCTGGATGTGATGGCCGGCGATCCGGTTGCCCACGCCGCGCGAGCCGGAGTGCAGGAACAGCCACACCGAGCCCCGCTCGTCGCCGCACACCTCGATGAAGTGGTTGCCGCTGCCGAGGGAGCCGAGCTGGAGCTTCCAGTTCTTCGCGTACTGCGCGGGGTCGAAGTCCGCTGCCGCCTCCAGGCGGGCGACGCGGCGCTGGGCGGATTCGGTCAGCTGCCGGTTGTAGCCGCCGGCCGACAGCGGGATGGCCCGCTCGATCGAGGTCCGCAGCGAGCCGCGGTCCGGCCGCAGGTCCTCCACTTTGTACTGGGTGCGCACCGCGGCCATCCCGCAGCCGATGTCGACGCCGACCGCCGCCGGGATCAGCGCGCCCAGCGTCGGGATGACCGAGCCGACCGTCGCGCCCTTGCCGAGGTGCGCGTCGGGCATCAGCGCGATGTGCGGGTGGATGAAGGGCAGCCGGGACGCCTTCTCGGCCTGTTCCAGGGTCTCGTCCCCGATCAGGCTCGCCCAGTTCATCAGTCGCTCGTTGATCTGCCGCACGTCAGGTTCCTCCCGTGAAATCGCAAGGATCCTTGCACGTACGGCCGGTGCCCGGGACCGATTTACCCGCCGCCCGGATACCGCGCGCCGCGGCGGGCGGCC
>NZ_BOMH01000026.1 GCF_016862095.1 Actinoplanes cyaneus | reverse complement strand
GGGGGGGGCGGCCCGCCTCACGGAGGGCCGCCGCCTGATCACGCGTACGGGTCGAACGGGATGCCGGACGGCTTCGCGGCGTTCAGCAGGGACTCGAAACGGCCGTCCTTGATCTTGATGGTGGCCGACCCGAAGTCGGCCGCCATCAGCTTGTCGCGCAGGGCGACGCTCGGGTAGCCGTCCCAGCCGACCAGTGGTGGGTAGCGCCAGTCGTGGTAGTGGTTCTCCGGCGGCTCGTCGTTGCTGTTGGCGAGCCGGAAGAAGTGCGTCGACAGGCCGTCCTTGTGGTAGACGACCTTCGGGTGGCTGCCGTCGAACCGCACCTGCGACCGGCTGTAGGTGACCTGCGAGCTGTGCTGCGTGGTGGTCACGTACTCGACCTGGTCGGACGCCTGGTTCACCCACGAGACGACGTGTTCCCAGTCGTGCCGGTGGCCGCCGAGCCCGCTGCCGGCGACCGCCTGGTCCTTCTCGAAGTAGCTGGCGTAGACGATCGCGCACCAGCCGTTGTTGCACTTCGACCGGGCGTACGTCTGGGAGTTGTCGAGATCCGGCCGGTCCCTGCAGTTGCCGTTGACCGCGCCGGTGGTCTTGAGGCCGGCGGCGATCGTGCCGTCGGGGCTGATCGCCGGGGTCGCATAACAGCCGTCGGTGTCGTAGTCGTAGGCGGGGGAGAAGGACTGTTCGTACCCGCCGGCGTTCTGCGGCAGGTTGTGCGGTGGGTCGGCGAGGGCCGGGGCGGCCGTCGCCACGAGCAGGAGAGCGGTGAGGCCGGAGGTGACCCCGGCCCGGGCCAGAGGACGGTAGCGACTCATGGTCGTCGATCCTTCGTGTCGTCACGCCATGGGGCTGGCGGCTCGAAGTGATCTTCACGGTCGCGATCGACCCCGGTCAATAGCGCAGGGTTCCGGAATCCCGGTGCTCGCAACCGTTCGCCCGCAGTTCAGCGGGTGGACTCCCGGCGGCGCAGAGCGCGCAGCGTGCCCACCGCGCCGGTCGCCCCCAGCGCCCACGCCACCAGCAGCGGCTGGAACGCCAGTCGCACCGCCCGCTTGGTGTCGGTGTCCAGGCCGAAACCGTCCTTGTGCTCGGCGAACTGCGCGATGTTGCCGGGGAACACCGCCACGAAGAACGCCGCCGCGGTCGCGCCGACGACACCGCGGGCCGGTTGCTTCCAGACGCCGAGCAGGGCCGCGCCGAGGCTGATCTCGGCCACGCCGGACGCGAGGACCACGAAGTCCGGGTCGAGCGGCAACCACGACGGCACCTGCGCCTGGAACTCCCGGCGGGCGACGGTCAGGTGGGATGTGCCGGCGAAGGCCAGGAACGCGCCGAGCGCCACCTGCCCGGCACCGGCCGCGACGCGGCGAACACGAGAGATCGTCATGATTGCCACGCTATCCCCGGCGGGACGTGACAAACCTGATCGGGTGGGTACATCCGCAGCGTGAGTACCGTGCGGGCTCTTCACGTGCTGCTCGTCGACGACGACGAGGCGGACGCCCTGCTGGTCGAGGAGGCACTGGAGGCCGCGGCCGTCCCGCCGACCGTGACGCGAGTCACCGACGGGCGGCAGGCGCTCGACTTCCTGCGGCGGCGCGGCTTCTTCGCGCTGGCCCGCCGGCCCGACCTGGTGCTGCTGGACCTGAGCATGCCGCTGATGGACGGTCACCAGGTGCTCGCAGCGATCAAGAACGACGACGACCTGCGCGCGATCCCGGTCGTCATGCTGTCGGGGTCCTCAGCGCAGGACGACGTCACCGCCAGTTACCGCCAGCACGCCAGCGCCTTCGTGACCAAGCCCATGGACTGGATCTCGTTCGCCACGGCGGTCCGCACGATCAGCGACTTCTTCCAGGCAGCGGCGGCCGTCCCCGAGCCGCCGGCCACGATCCTCCCGTTCCGGTCCCGCGCCTAGATCAAGATCAACCCCAGGTCCGCGTACGTCGTGAGCGCCAGCCCGGAGGCGGGAGTCGCGTGCCTGCCGGGAACGGCGGCCGGGTCACGTGGGGTGCCACGGGACGCCACTCACGACGTACGCGCGAAGGGGGTCAGGGTTTGGTGGCCGGCTCGCCGGTGAGCGTCTCCTCGAGGTTGGTCACCTGCAGGAGCATGCGGACCATGGGGCCGGGGTTGGTGAGGCGGAACGTGTGGTTCCGGGACTGGGCGGCCTTGCGGGCGGCGACGAAGACGCCCAGGCCGGTGGAGTCCAGGAACGAGACGCGGCCCAGGTCGACCTCGAGGACGGTGAAGCCGGGTGTCTCGACGGCCTGGCGCAGCACCTGGCGCAACGCGCCGGCGCTGTCCGCGTCGATGTCGCCCTCGGGCACGATGACGACCCGATCGTCGTGCCGTTCGATCGTGCAGCCGAAATCCATGTTCTCTCCCTGTCGCGGCGTCGCGGTGTGCCGCGGCCTTTCCCCGTGGCGTTCCGCGCCAAACTTGTCCCAGATCACACTTGAAGGTGGTAACAGCACGCCACCAGCAGCGATTAGTACTTTCGGTTGGCAATACCCGATACGTACGGCTAGGGTCTCTGCATCGGTCAAACAGTGTGCCGAGAATCCGTCCGCATGCGCTTGGAAGGGCAGCGGAGGAGGCCTCTCGCGTACCCCCGATGACCTCCCCCCCCGCCCGTCCGAAGGGGAGTCATGGTCAACACCACGACCGAGAACGAGACCGAACTTGCCACCGCGCTGGTGGAGACCCCGCGTGACGACGCCGCCTGGTCGTGGAAGCGCCAGGAGGCGATCACCGCGTGGCTGCCGATGGCGAAGCGCCTGGCCAAGCGTTACGCCAGCCGTGGCGTCGAGCTGGAGGACCTGCACCAGGTCGCCACGATCGGCCTGATCAAGGCGATCGACGGGTTCGAGCCGGACCGCGGCGCCGAGTTCACCGGCTACGCGATCCCGACCATCCTCGGCGAGCTGCGCCGGCACTTCCGGGACCGGATGTGGAACATCCGGGTGCCGCGCCGCCTGCAGGAACTCAACATGGCGATCAACCGGGCGCGCGGCGAGCTGATCCAGACGCTGAACCGGAACCCGACCGTCGCGGACATCGCCGGCCACCTCGGCATCAGCGAGGAGGAGGTCATCGAGGGCCTGGAGGGTGCGTACGCGTACCGGCCGACCTCGCTGTCCACCCCGATCGCCGCTGACGGTGACGCCGAACTCGGCGACACGCTCGGCACCCGCGACCCCGGTTTCGAGCAGGCCGAGGTGACCCTGTCGCTCGGCCCGGCGCTGGCGACCCTCACCGAGCGCGAGCGCAAGATCGTCACGCTGCGCTTCTACGGCAACCTGACACAGAGCCAGATCGGGGAGCAGGTCGGCGTGTCGCAGATGCACGTGTCGCGGCTGCTCGCCCAGGCGCTGATCAAGCTGCGGGCACAGATGGGGCCCGACGCCCACTGAGTCCCCCGTAAGTAACCACGCCCGGCCCGGCCGGACCCTAAGGTTCGCCCGGGATCGGACGATGTTCGGCGACGTGCCCGACATCCACGAAGTGCTCGACCGGCGCCTGGTCACGCCCCTGTTCCAGCCCCTGGTCGATCTGACCTTCGGTCGCGTGCTCGGGTTCGAGGCGCTGAGCCGGGGCCCGGCCGGCACGCCGCTGGAGATGCCGACGGCGTTGTTCGCGGCGGCGCGCGCGGCCGGGCGGGAGGCGGAACTCGACTGGATCTGCCGGGCGGCGGCTTACCGGGCGGCACTGCACGCCGGGTTCGGGCCGGAGCTGAACCTGTTCGTCAACATGGAGCCGACCGCGTGGCGGGCCGCGTGCCCGCCCGACCTGGTGCCGATCGTGCGGCAGGCCCGGCACCGGCTGCGGGTGGTCACCGAGATGACCGAGCGGGTGATCGCCGACGACCCGGCAGCGCTGCTCGCGGCGACCGCCGCCTGCCGGGAGAGCGGCTGGGGCGTCGCGCTCGACGACGTCGGGGCCGACCCGATGTCGCTGGCGCTGATGCCGTTCGTGCACCCGGACGTGGTGAAGCTCGACATGCAGCTGCTGCGGGCGCCGGACGACCCGAACACCGCCCGGGTGGTGGCCGCGGTCGCCGCGTACGCCGAGTCCAGCGGCGCGATCGTGCTCGCCGAGGGCATCGAGACCACCGAGCAGGCCGAGGTGGCGCGCAGCATGGGGGCGACGGTCGGTCAGGGCTTCTGGTTCGGCCCGCCCGGCCCGCTGCCGGCGGAGTTGCCGTTCGCCGTCCCGCTGCCGCACGTGCCGAGGACGTCCGGGGACGCGCGGACGCCGTTCGAGGTCATCGCGGCGGAACGGCCGGTGACCCGTACGTCGAAATCGCAGTTGATGTCCATGAGCCGGCACCTCGAAGCGCTCGCCGGCGACGGGCCGGAGCCACCGGTGCTGCTCGCGTCGTTCCCGGACGCGTGCTACTTCACCCCGGCGACCGCGGCCCGGCTCAGCCGGATCGCGGCGCACAGCCCGTTCGTCGCCGCGGTCGGCGCCGGGATCGGCGACGAGCCGGCCCCGGGCGTGCGCGGCGCCCACCTCGACGCCGCGAGCAGCATGCGCGGCGAGTGGAACGTGATCGTGGTGGGCCCGCACCGGGCGGCCGCCCTCGTCGCCCGCGACCTGGGTGACGACGGGCCGGACCGCGGCCACCGTTTCGACGTCGCGCTGACCCACGACCGGCGACTGGTCGTGGCCGCGGCCCGGTCGCTGCTGCGCTGCCTGGCGCCTGTCGCTGTGCTCGCCGGTCGGGGTTAGTCTTCTCCCCATCCGCGGCACGAAGAGGGGGACGTCATGACCGGCACGCTCCCTGAGCTACGCCTCGGTGATCACCTCTGCGTGATCGTCGACAGTGACGCCGGCAAGGCCGCGGCCCTCGCCGACTACCTGCGCGGCGGGCTGCGTGACAACCATCGCATCCTCTATTACGGCGACCCGGCCGAGCTGTGTGATCCGGCGTGGGCCGCGCCGCTCGCCTCCGGGCAGGTGCAGGTCGTCCCGCCCGAGTCGTCCTACCTGGCCTCCGGCCGGTTCGACCCGGAGGCGACCATCGCGGGCTGGGAGGTGGCGTGCGCCGACGCGCGTGCCGCCGGTCACGACGGGCTGCGCGTCGCCGGTGACATGTCCTGGGCGGCGCGGCCGGTCCCCGGCGCCGAGCGCCTGCCGTGGTATGAGGCGCAGGTCAACCGGGTCTTCGCCGGCGGTTACGCGATGGCCGTCTGCTTCTACGACCGCCGGCTGTTCACGCCCGCCGAGCTGAGCCAGTTCTCCTGCGCCCACCCCGCCCCGCAGCTGCGGATGATCCGGACGGACGATCCGGCCGGATTGCGGATGGACGGCGAGACCGATCTGGCCAGTCGCGCGGCGCTGCGCGCGGTGGTGGAGAATCTGGCGGATGATCTTCCGAACGGCGAGACCCTGGTGATCGACGTGTCCCGGTTGCGCTTCGCGGACGCGTCCGCCGCCCGGACCCTGCTGCACCCCGTCACGGTCGCGGGCCGCCGCACCCGCCTGGTCGGCTGCTCGCCGGGGCTGCGCCGGCTGCTGGCGTTCCACGGCGCGGACGATGTTCCCGGTCTCACGGTGGAGCCCCGCTGGTGACGGATCACCCAGCGCTGCTCTACCGGGACCTCGACGAGTACCTGTCGGGCACCACCGCCTTCGTCCGGGCTGCCGTCGCGGCCGGCGAGCCGGTGCTGGCAGCCGTGCCGGACAAGAACCTGGCCGCCCTGCGGGACGCCCTGGCCGATCTCGGCGACGCGGTCCGTTACGTCGACCTGACGGTCGCCGGGCGCAACCCCGGGCGGATCCTGCCCGGCGTCCTGCTGCCGTTCGCCGCGGCGCACCCCGGCCGGCGGGTCGCGGTGATCCAGGAGGCCCTGTGGCCCGGGCGCGGCCCGCTCGAGCAGACCGCCTGCATGCAGCACGACGCGCTGGTCAGCTCGGTGCTGACCGGGGCGGTGCTGTGCCCGTTCGACACCGGCGCCCTGCCGGCCACGTGGGTGCGCGACGCGTACCGGACGCATCCCGTGCTGATCACGGACGGGGAGGCGCGGGCGAACGAGCTCTACAGCGCCTCGGTCCGGTTCGACGTGCCGCTGCCACCGGTGCCGGAGACCGCGGCGACGCTCGCCTTCGCCACCGTCGACGACCTGGCGGCGGTCCGCGGCTTCACCGGGCGGGTCGCCGGCCGGGCCGGTCTGCCCGAGTTCGGCGTCGAGGACCTGGTCGTCGCGATCAACGAGCTCGCCGAGAACACGATCCTGCACAGCCCGGCCGGTGGCGTCGTCGCGATCTGGGCCGAGCCGCCGGTGCTGGTCTGCCAGGTCGACGACCGGGGGTTCGTCGCCGACCCGCTCGCCGGGCGGATCCCGCCGTCGGCGACGACCGAGGGCGGGCGAGGCCTGCTGCTGGCGAACCAGTTGTGCGACCTCGTCCGCATCCACACCCGCCCCGGCGGCACGAGCATCCGCCTGCACATGGAGCTCGTCGCTTAAGGCTCAGTCAGCCGCGCCGGGCTCGGCCATCTTGCGGTGCATCTCGGCCTTGACCTTGTCCGGCATCACCTTGCTGGCCACGGCCTGGACCTTCGTCTTCGCGGAGCCGGCGTTGACCTTCTCCTTGCCGTCGAGCAGCGCCTTGATGCCCTGCTCGGCGACGAGCGCCGGGTCGTCCTTCTTGCCGGCGCCGACCGGGGTGTCGTCCATCTCGGCCCGGTGGAAGAAGTTCGTGTCGGTCGGGCCGGGCATCAGCGCCGTCACCGTCACCCCGGTGTCCTTCAGCTCGGCGCGCAGGGCCTCCGCGAACGACTGGGTGAACGACTTCGACGCGTTGTAGACGGCCTGGTAGGTGCCGGGCATCATCGACGCGATCGACGACGTGATCAGCACCCGGCCGCGCCCGGCGGCGACCATCGCGGGCAGGACCCGCTTGGCCAGCACGACGGTGGACGTGATGTTGACGTCGATGATGTTCAGCTCGTCGGCCAGATCGGTGCCGCCGACGAACTCGCCGCCGGTGCCGCGGCCCGCGTTGAGCGCCAGGGCGTCGACGTCCCGGCCGGTCGCGGCGATCTCCGCCCACACCCGCTCGACCTCGTCGCGGCGGGCGAGGTCCGCCTGTACCGCGGAGATCTGGTTCTGACCGTCGCGGCGCAGCCCCCGCGCGGCCTCCTCGATGCCCTCGTCCTCGGCGACGATCAGCAGGTCGAAGCCGTGCTCGGCCAGCTGCCGCGCCAGCTCGTAGCCGATCCCACTGGAAGCGCCGGTGACGACGGCGAACGGATTCTCACTCGGATTCGTCATACGGACCCGGGTGCCCACGAAAAGGATGGTTAATCACGAATATGCCGGGCACGGATCACCCATGCGAGCATTGACCTGGCAGGGCACCGGCAAGGTGTCAGTCGAAACCGTTCCGGACCCGAAGATCCAAGACCCAACCGACGCCATCGTACGGATGACGTCCACCGCCATCTGCGGCTCGGACCTGCACCTCTACGACGTGCTCGGCATGTACCTCGACAAGGGTGACGTGCTGGGCCACGAGCCGATGGGCATCGTCGAGGAGGTCGGCCCCGAGGTCACCCACATCAAGCCCGGCGACCGCGTGGTGATCCCGTTCAACATCTCCTGCGGGCACTGCTGGATGTGCGCCCACGGGTACTTCGCCCAATGCGAGACCACGCAGGTCAAGGAGCAGGGCAAGGGCGCGTCGCTGTTCGGCTACACCAAACTCTACGGCCAGGTGCCGGGCGGGCAGGCCGAGTACCTGCGGGTCCCGCAGGCGCACTTCGGGCCGATCAAGGTGCCCGACGACGGCCGGCCCGACGAGCGTTACCTGTTCCTCTCCGACGTGCTCACCACCTCGTGGCAGGCCGTGAAGTGGGCCGACGTCGAGCCGGGCGACACCGTGCTGGTCACCGGGCTCGGGCCGATCGGGCAGATGTGCGCGCGCATCGCCCGGCACCTCGGCGCCACCCGGGTGTTCGCCATCGACGACGTCCCGGAGCGGATCGCGATGGCCCAGCGGCACGGCATCGAAGTGGTCGCGAGTGCCGAGGAGGTCCTGGACAAGACCCACGGGCGCGGCGCCGACCGGGTGATCGAGGCGGTCGGCATGGAGGCGCACGGCTCGCCGTTCCAGTCCGCGGCGATCAAGACGGCCGGGCTGCTGCCCGACGCGATCGGCCGCAAGGTCACCGAGACGGCCGGCGTCGACCGGATGGCCGCGCTGCGGACCGCGTTCGAGGCGGTGCGCCGGGCCGGGACGGTGTCGATCATCGGCGTGTACGGCGGCAACGCCGACCCGATGCCGATGATGGACCTCTTCGACAAGGGGGTGACGCTGCGGATGGGCCAGGCGCACGTGAAGCGCTGGGTCGACGACATCCTGCCGCTTCTCACCGGGGACGACGACCCGCTGGGGGTGGACGACCTGGTCACGCACCGGGTGCCCCTGGAGGAGGCGCCCGGTGCCTACGACATGTTCAAGAAGAAGGAGGACGGTTGCATCAAGGTCGTCCTCAAGCCCTTCGGCTGAGCAGGGCCGCGGCGAACCGGGCCTCGAGCCGTGCCGAGGCGTGCACCACCGCGGGCAGCGTCACCGCGAAGAGCACGGCGACGACGAGATAGAAGAGCACGATCGTGAGGTACGAGTCGCCGAACCCGAGCAACTCCGGCAGCTCGCGGTCGCCGTCCGGCAGCGCCCAGCCCCACAACCCCCAGGTGAGGCCGCCGAGCATCCCGGCCCACCACGTCGTGGTCAGCGAGAACGCGATGCTGTTCGGCAACCAGCGCAGCGCGGCGTGGCCGAGGTCGCGCCACGTCTGCGGGTCGCCGAGCACGGTGACCAGCCGCATCAGGATGTTCGTGGAGTCGGTCGTGCGGTACTCCGGCCGCGCGATCGGTTCCCCGAACACCGTCGCGATCCGCCCCCGCTCGGACTCCGCGAAACCCCGCGACATTCCCAGGGCGAAGATCAGCAGCGGTACGCCGAGCCACACCACCGCCAGCCCCAGACCGGCCGCGAAGGCCGTCACGCAGACGACGACCGAGGCGAGAGCGAGCGGAAAGCCGGTCAGGACGTATCGGGTGTTCACCCCGGTGCGCGGCACGAACCGCATGGCCGGTGCCGGGACAAGCACGGTATCCATCTGCGTCGTCGTCATGCCTTGACGCTATGCACCGGCGCCGCCGCGGACGATGGTGCGACCCGCCGCATCGACGGTAGTGCTAGCCCTACCTTGCCGTGCTCCCGGACTGCCCGGGATCAGCCGCTACGGCGGTTGCCGTACTGGCGAGGGCTCTGCACGGCGCCGGAACGGCCCTGGATGTGGCTGGTGGAACCGCCGGTGTGCTGGGCGGCCGCCTTGCCCTTGGCCCGGCGCGCCGCCCGGTTCTCGAAGGGCTGCTCCTCGGCTTCCGCTTCCACGTCGGCGTCCGGTACGGCGTCGCCGCTGCTGTCGGTCATCGGTGTCTCCTCGCGCTGTCAAGAACAGGACCGGTCGCGGCGGATCTGCCAACGCGGCCGTCACACTCCCAGACGGTAGCGTGCGGGTCGATCCGAGCGGCGCGCACGGTGGCGCGCGTGGCGGGGAGATCGAATCGTGAGCGGCCCGGTGTCCGCCGGATGCAAGTCTGGGATCAATCCAGTTTGCGGAGGGTCTGCTCGGGTATGCGAACCACGCTGCATACCCGAATCGAGGGAGTTTGTCCCGATGGAATCACGAACGCCCGCTGAATTGATCAAAGACGCCGTTTCCGCAGTGACCAGTGAGACCAAGCCGGACGTCCCGGGTAAGCCGGGCAGCGGCACGCCCACCGTGGAGGAGCCGACCGAGCCGGTCGGGCCGCTGCCGCCGAGCCAGGAGCAGGGCCAGCCGGACACCCGCACCCCCACCGGCGCGGAGACCGGTGCGCCGCCGACGGCGTTCGGGCAGCAGGGTGCCTACCTGACCACGGCGCAGGGCGCTCGTCTGCGCGACACCGACCACTCGCTGAAGGCCGGCCCGCGCGGGCCGCTGCTCATGCAGGACCACCACTTCCGCGAGAAGATCACGCACTTCGACCACGAGCGCATCCCGGAGCGTGTCGTGCACGCCCGCGGCGCCGGCGCGCACGGCGTCTTCACCAGTTACGGTACGGCGTCGAACCTGACCCGGGCCGGGTTCCTCAAGGACAAGGGCAAGGAGACCGACGTCTTCGTGCGCTTCTCGACGGTGCTCGGCTCGCGCGGCTCCGCCGACACGGTGCGCGACACCCGCGGGTTCGCGACCAAGTTCTACACCGACGAGGGCACGTTCGACCTGGTCGGCAACAACATGCCGGTCTTCTTCATCCAGGACGCGATCAAGTTCCCGGACATCATCCACGCCGCCAAGTGGCACCCGGACCGGGAGATCCCGCAGGCGCAGAGCGCGCACGACACGTTCTGGGACTTCGTCTCGCTGCACACCGAGGCGCAGCATCACACCATGTGGAACATGTCGGACCGCGGCATCGCCCGCTCGTACCGGATGATGGAAGGCTTCGGCGTCCACACGTTCCGCCTGGTCAACGACGCCGGTGAGACCGTGCTGGTGAAGTTCCACTGGAAGCCGAAGCTGGGCGTGCACTCCCTGGTGTGGGAGGAGGCGCAGATCGCGAGCGGCGTCGACCCGGACTTCCACCGGCGCGACCTGTACGACTCCATCGAGGCCGGGGCGTACCCGGAATGGGAGCTCGGTCTTCAGGTCTTCCCGGACAACCCGGAGGAGACGTTCGCCGGGATCGACCTGCTCGACCCGACGAAGATCGTGCCGGAGGAGCTCGCGCCGGTGCAGCCGGTCGGCAAGCTGGTGCTCAACCGGACGCCCACGAACTTCCACGCCGAGGTCGAGCAGGTGGCCTTCCACCTGGGCAACCTCGTGCCCGGCATCGACGTGACGAACGACCCGCTGCTGCAGGGACGGCTCTTCTCGTACCTGGACACGCAGCTCACCCGGCTCGCCGGGCCGAACTTCCACCAGATCCCGATCAACCGCCCGCACGCGCCGGTCAACGACATGCTGCGCGACGGGTTCCACCAGCAGGCGGTGCACGCGGGCGTCGCGCCGTACAAGCCGAACTCGCTCGACGCCGGCAACCCGTTCCCGACCGAGGAGAACGCGTTCGTCGACGTGCCGGTCGTGGTGACCGAGGCGCCGAAGGTGCGTGACCTGCCGGTGTCGTTCAAGGACCACTGGACGCAGGTGCGGCTGTTCTGGCAGAGCATGACGCCGATCGAGCGCGAGCACATCATCCGCGCCTACACGTTCGAGCTGGGCAAGTGCTACGAGCAGGCGATCAAGGAACGGCAGCTGCAGTGCCTGGCCAACATCGACCCGGTGCTCTGCTCCGAGGTCGCGACCGGTCTGGGCCTGCCCGCTCCGGCCCCCAGCATCGAGCTGCCCGAGGTCACGCCAAGCCCGGCGCTGTCCCAGATCGGCCAGGAGTGGCCGGGCGACGGGCGGCTCATCGGGATCGTCGTCGACGACACCGACCTGGACGGCGTCGCCGAGGTGCGTGAGGCGATCACCGCGGCCGGCATGGTCCCGCTGATCATCGCGCCGCACGGCGGCAAGGTGGGCGCGCTCACCGTGCAGCGGACGTTCGCGACCGCGCGCTCGATCGAGTTCGACGCGCTGCTCCTGGCCGCCGCGCCGGTGCCGGCTCCCGACGCGGTTCCGGCTCGCGACGAAAAGGCAGGTGCTCCGCGTACGGCGGCTGCCGACCCCCGCGTGAACCTGCTGATCGACGAGTGCTGGCGGCACGCCAAGGCGATCGGCGGCTGGGGCCCCGGCGCCGAGCTGCTGCAGCGGATCGGTCTCGCGGACACGCCCGGCGTGGTCACCGGCGACACGGCCGCGGGCGTGCTGGCGACGGTCCAGCAGCTGATGGCCGCCCACCGGGTCTGGGAGCGTTTCCCCGCCACGGTCAGCTGACGCCCGGCGCGGCCCGGCTGGTGCTCACGGTCGTTTCGGACCCCCGAATACGACCGTGAGCACCAGCCGGCCACGGCGAGTCGCGTCGCGGGCTTGCACTCCGGGCCGGCTCGCGGTCGGCCGGTCGCGAGCAGGGCGCGGGTCGAGCAGGTCCGGGGCTCGCGGTCTCGGCTGGTTCTCATGGGCGTTATCCGTCCCGGATAACGCCCATGAGAACCAGCTGGGAGGGTGGGTCGCGCTGCTGGCTGGAGTGGGCTGGGCGCCGCGTCCCCGCCGCACGCCGAGGTCCCCGTCAGCAGCTCACTCCGGCCAGGGTTTCGTGGGGTGACCGTGCCCCGCCACGGAGGCCGCCCTGGAGGGTTTCGCGTTCTGGGCCGGCCACGGCCCTGCGAAGCCCGCAAGGGTCCCCGCGGGAGCGACGGTCTGTACCCCGGCGGAGATAGGCAATGAAGAAGTTGGTCTGGAACTCTGGGGAGGGCCGATGGGCAAGCGGTTGCGGCGCAGTGTGCTGACCAGGCCCGGGTTCACGCGGCGGCGCTCGGGCAGCGGATTCCGGTACTTAGGGCCGGACGGCGCGGCGGTCACGGACCCGGAGGTCGTCGAGCGGATCAAGGGGCTGGTCATTCCGCCGGCGTGGAAGGATGTGTGGATCTGCCCGGATCCGCGCGGGCACATCCAGGTGACCGGTGTCGATGCCGCGGGGCGCAAACAGTACCGCTACCACGAGGAGTGGCGCACCGCCCGGGACGAGGAGAAGTTCGACCGGGTACGGGAGGTCGCCGGCCGCCTGCCGAAGATGCGTGACCGGTTGTGTGCGGATCTGACGAGCGGGCGGGGGCTGACCCGGGAGCGGGTGCTGGCGGCGATCGTCCGGCTGCTGGATCTGGGGATGTTCCGGGTCGGCGGGGACGCCTACGCGAGCCGGGACGAGGATCCGTCCTACGGCCTGTCGACGTTACGGCCCGAGCACGTCCTCTCCCGGCGCGGCACCCTGATGCTGAAGTTCCCCGGTAAATCGGGCGTGCTGCACGAGCGTGCCGTCGAGGACGGCGAAGTGGCCGAGGTGCTGCGAGCGCTCAAGCGTCGCCGATCGGGGCAGGATCGGCTCTTCGCCTACTGGAACCCGTCCGTGAAGTGCTGGCAGGAGATCCGCGCCGACGCGGTCAACGACTACCTGCGCGAGATCAGCGGTGCCCCGATGACCGCGAAGGATTTCCGCACGTGGCACGGCACCGTGACGGCCGCCGCCGAACTCGCCGAGGCCGGGCCGCAGCCCACCGAGGCCAAGAGGCGTAAGGTCGTCGCGCATGCCATGCGCGAGGTGGCCGAGCAGCTCGGCAACACTCCGGCGGTGGCGCGCGCCTCGTATGTCGATCCCCGCCTGATCGAGAAGTACGAGGACGGCGAGGCCCCGAAGCGGGGTGACGAACGCGAGGTGCGCAAGCTTCTCAAGGAGCCGTCCTCCTAGCCGATGAGAGGTTCGTGACGATTCAGCCGGTCGTGCCCTCCTGGCGGCTGACCCGGACGCTCGCGGTCTCCGGCGGCCTTCTCGTGGCCTCCGCGGTCTGGTTCTCGATCGGGATGGTCGTGCGTACCCCGCCGACGGTCGGCTGGCTGGCGCTGCCGGTGGCCGTGCCGGTCGCGGCGGCCGCCTCGTGGCGGGCCGCCGCGCACGGGCGCACGATGTGGCGTTACGCGTCGGCCGGGATCGTGCTGATCGGGCTGGGCTCGGCCAGCAACGCGTACGACTACTTCAGCGGCAACCAGCAGGGCCAGCACATCAGCGCCTGGACCTCGGCGATCTACATCTGCGGGCTGGCCGTGTTCATGTGGGGCCTGCTGCGCATCCCGGGCGTCTACCGGTCCCGGATCGAGTGGTTCCGGTTCGGCCTGGACAACGCCACCATGATCGTCACGGTGCTGACGTTCGCCTGGCATCTGGCCTATCCGCGCTGGCACGGCTGGCTCGGTGACAGCGTCGCCGGCGCGGTCACCGTGATGATCGTCGTCGGGTCCGGCTTCATCTGCGTCTTCGCGTTCATCAAGGTCGCCTTCACCGGCACCGGCCCGATCGACCGGCGCGCGCTGCACCTGCTGGCGCTGGCCGGCGCGGTCGGCGCGGGCGGGGGAGCGCTGGCGCCGCTGCTGGCGACACGTCCGTATCTGAACACCGCGCACGTGCTGCTGCCCAGCACCTGCTTCTGCCTCTGCGTCGCCGCCGACCGGCAGTCCCGGGCGAGTCGCGCCGGCCTGCCGCAGCCGCGGGCGGGCGGGCGGCGGCTGAGCCTGATGCCGTACGCGGCGGTGCTCGCCACCGGCGGACTGCTGCTGTTCAGCGCGTTCACGCACGCCGCCGACCTGGCCGCGGTCGCGATCGGCTCGGTCACCGTGACCGTCCTGGTCGCGGCGCGTCAACTCGTGGCGCTGCGGGACAACCTGCTGCTCGTCGAAGACCTCGACCATCGGGCGACGCACGACGTGCTGACCGGGCTGCCGAACCGGACCGTCCTGGCCGCCGAGATCGACGCCGCGCTCGCGGCCGGCCCGTCCGGGGTCAGCGCCGCGCTGATCGACCTCGACGACTTCAAGGAGATCAACGACGACCTCGGGCACGCCGTCGGGGACGCGCTGCTGATCGCGGTCGCCGGCCGGATCGCCGGGCACGTCCCGGCCGACGCCGTCGTCGCGCGGCTCGGCGGTGACGAGTACGCGCTGCTGCTGCGCTCCGGCGATCACGCCGCGATCCTCGCCGCGATCGCCGCGCAGCTGCGCCTGCCGGTGCACGCGGCCGGGCACGAACTGGTCGTCGAGGCCAGTTTCGGGCTCGCGCCGGCCCGCCCCGGAGACACCGCCGACGAGCTGCTGCGGCGGGCCGACGTCGCGATGTACGAGGCCAAAGGCCAGGGCAAGGGGCGCCAGGTCGGCTACACCGCGGAGCTGGACCAGCGCACCGCCGAGCAGTCGCGCCTGGCCGCGGACCTGCGGACGTCGCTCGGCACCGATCAGCTGCACCTGCTCTACCAGCCGATCGTGTCGATGCCCGGCGGCGAGCTCTACGGCGTCGAGGCGCTGGCCCGCTGGAACCACCCGGACCGCGGCCCGGTCAGCCCGGGCGTGTTCATCCCGGCCGCCGAGCGCACCGGGCTGATCGTGCCACTGGGCGCGTGGATCCTCGAGGAGGCGTGCCGGCAGGGCGCCGCGTGGCTCTACGAACTCGGCGACGCGAGTCCGCGAACGGTCACTGTGAACGTCTCCGCCCGGCAGTTGCGCGAGGCCGGATTCGCGCACGAGGTCGACGCGGTGCTGCGGCGCACCGGCCTGCCCGCGCACGTGCTCACCGTCGAGATCACCGAGACCGCGGTCTTCGACGGCGGAGCCGCGCTGGCCGAGCTCAAGGCGATCGCGGCGCTCGGCGTGAACATCGCGCTCGACGACTTCGGGACCGGGCACTCGTCGCTCAGCCTGCTGCGCACCTGCCCGGCCGACATCCTCAAGGTCGACAAGTCGTTCGTCGACGACATCACCGAGGGCGGCCAGCACGCGGTGGTGACCGCCGCGCTGATCCAGATCTGCGACGGCCTGCGCCTGCGGGCGGTCGCCGAGGGCGTGGAAACGGCTGAGCAGGCCGCGGAGTTGCATCGGCTCGGCTATCGGTACGCGCAGGGTTACCACTACGCGAGGCCGCTGCCGGCCGAGCGGATCCCCGCGTACCGGCCTCCGCTCACGGTGGCGGTCTGAGACGATTCGCGCGTACGGCGTGATGCCGCCGGCCCGCCCGGTTGGCGGCGCGCTCTCCGCCGGGAGTCAGCGTCCTCGGCGGGCCCGCGCCGGAACCGCTGATATGTGGTCGTCCCTGTCCCGTCGCCTTCGGCACAGCGCATATCGCATTCAGGGAGAAGATGCGGCACTTCATTCTGGATATGGTCGGTGAGCAAAGTCCATTATGGAAGCACGGGAGGCTCGGAATGTCTGTTCGCAGACGGAGTGGCGCCACCATGTTCGCCGCGGCGATCGCCGGTGTCGCGGCGGTGATGGCCCCTGCGCCGGCGCACGCCGCAGCACCGGCTCAGTGCCAGTTCACCGATACGGTGTGCCTGTTCAGCGCGACCGGTTACACCGCCAGCCGGCTGACACTCACCTCGCTGGCGCCGGAAGGTACCTGTGTCAGCCTGGTCGACGCCGGATGGGGCGGCCGGGCACGATCCGCACTGAACACCGCCGGCAGCTCGGCGGCGCTGTTCGCCAACGATGACTGCATCGGTGGGCCGTTCCAGGTTCCCGCGAACGGAGGGGTCTCGAATCTCGGCTCCTTCCAGGCCAACAGCATCTGGGTTCCCTAGCGCCCGAGGTCCCCGGTCGAATCGGCCGGGGATCGTTCGTCCGCTGCGAATTGCTCCGGGAGCCCTTGGTCGAATGGTGCGGGAATCAGCTGACCAACTCTCCGTGGAAACGGGGGGCGACATTTCCGATGGACGATCCGGTGAGGACTGTCGCACCGCATCAGAGGCGCGTGGCGGTGCGCACCAGGGCGGCTAGGGCGCGTGAGCGGCTGTGCGGCGGCCAGGCGATCACCGTGGTGACCGGCGCCGCGTCGAGCACCGGCACCGCGGCGACGCCCTCCGGCAGGTGGCCGCGGACCGACTCCGGCACGATCATGCACGCCCGGCCGAGCGAGACCAGCTGAAGGAGCTGCATGTTGTCGCGCACCTGCGGGCCGGGCCCGTCCGGATAGCTGCCGTCGCGCCGGGGCCAGCGCGGCAGCGGCAGACCGGTCAGATCGTGCACCTCGTCCACCCGCAAGTGCGTCCGCGTGGTCAGCGGATGACCGGCCGGCAGAAGCACCACCTGGCGTTCCGTCCCCAACTCCTCGATGTCGAATCCGGCCGTCGAGTCGAACGGCAGATGCAGCAGGGCCACGTCGGCCCGCCCGTCACGCAGCATCGGCTCCTGCTCCCCGATGCCACAGAGAAGCACCTCCAGCGGTACGGCATCCGGCTCCGCGTCGTAGGCGTCGAGCAGCTTCGCCAGCAGCTCCGTCGACGCGCCCGCCTTCGTGACCAGCACCAGCCCGGCCTGGTCGATCGCCGCTCGCTTCGTGCGCCGCTCGGCGGCCTCCACCGCGTCCAGCGCCGCCCGCGCCTCCCGCAGCAGCACCGAACCGGCCCCGGTCAGCGCCGCGCCGCGGCTGGAACGCTCCAGCAGTGTCACGCCGAGCCGCCGCTCCAACTGGCTGATGGCCCGGGACAGCGGTGGTTGCGCGATGCCCAGCCGGGCGGCGGCCCGCACGAAGCTCAGCTCCTCGGCGACCGCCACGAAGTAGCGCAGCTCCCGCGTCTCCATGCCGGCCACGCTATACCCGTGGGGTATGGCCGCCCACCTGATCGGTCTTGGCCCTCCGCGCCGTTCCCGGACAGGATCGATTCATGAGCGAACGAACGATTGCGCTGGTCACCGGCGCGAACAAGGGCATCGGGTACGAGATCGCGGCCGGCCTCGGCGCGAAGGGACTGACCGTCGGTGTCGGCGCCCGGGACGACGCCCGCCGCGAAGAGGCCGTCGAGAAACTGCGGGCAGCCGGGGTGGACGCGTTCGGCGTGCCCCTGGACGTGACCGACGACGCCGGCGTCAGAGCGGCCGCGGAGCTGATCTCCACCCGGTACGGCCGGCTGGACGTGCTGGTCAACAACGCCGGCATCACCGGTGGGGGCCCGCAGGAGCCGACGGTGGTGGACCCGGCGGTCATCCGCACAGTCGTCGAGACGAACGTCATCGGCGTCATCCGCGTGACGAACGCGCTGCTCCCGCTGCTGCGCCGCGCGCCGTCCCCGCGCATCGTCAACATGTCCAGCAGCGTCGGCTCGCTGACCCGGCAGTCGGCGCCCGGCGCGGAGACCGGGCCGATCGCGGCGGGCTACGCACCGTCGAAGACGTTTCTGAACGCGGTGACGGTGCAGTACGCGAAGGAGCTCGCGGACACGAACATCCTGATCAACCTGGCGTGCCCGGGCTACTGCGCGACCGACCTGAACGGGTTCCGCGGTCACCGCACCGCCGAGCAGGGTGCGGCCACGGCGATCCGCCTGGCGACGCTCCCGGACGGCGGCCCGACGGGCGCCTTCTTCGAGGACGACGGCCCCGTCCCCTGGTGACCCCTCCGCGCAGTGCGGCCGTTCAGTGCGGCCGTTCAGCCCTGCCGTTCAGCCCTGCCGGAGGAACGACCGCAGCACTTCGCTGATCTCCTCGGCACCGCGGCGTAACTCGGCGAGGTCCGCGTCGGTGAAGTTGTGCGGATCCGAACCGAGGACGCAATGGGCCCCCAGAATTGCCCCGTCCACCACGATCGGGACCCCGGCATAGCTGCGCACACCATCGATGGTCACCAGCGGGTTGGTCGACTGCTTCACATCGGTGCTGGCATCCGACACGACGTACGCGGTTCCGGTGTTGACCGCATTGACGCAGAACGACCACTCGATGGGGGTGCCGGCGAGCTCGTCGAGCCACCCCTGCAACCCGTACGAACCGGGGAAGAACTGTGCCGTGTCCAGCACCATGCTGACCAGACCGATCGGCTGGCCGAGCCGGTCGGCCGTACGGTGGGCGATGTCGTCCAGGCGACGGCGCAGTTCCGGGTCGTCCAGGTTGATGTTGGCCATGACCTCGAAGCGGTCCGGGATCGCGGGAGCCTGATCGTGACTGTTCATGGGGGTCATCCCGTTCCCTTCATGGGCGCGACGAGGCGTTCGTACGCCGCGGCGCGTACCGCGAGACCACGAGCACACAGCCGGGTCATCGGCTCGGCGACCTGCATGGCCGAGATCAGCCGGCCGAAAGCCGTGCGATCGGTTTCCTCCCCGGTGAGCCCGGCGCTGAAAAGCAGAGTGCGCCAGATGTCCTCGGCGTGCGGGCCGTAGAAGCCGGTCAAGGCTGCCCGTGCTGTCGCCAGCGTCGGCATCTGCAGCTCATATCCGTTGTCCGCCGAAGAGACCTCCGATCTGACGTTCCGCTCCGCCATTGGTGCCCTTCGTCGATTCTGTCCGTATCTCATCCGTCAGATCGGCAGGAATGCGGCGCGGCTGAGACGTGATCGAGCGGCCCGGCGCCGCTGCGCTGTCCACGGGAAGACCGGACCGGCATCGCCAGGTTCCACGGCTCCGCACGAGAGCGGCGGCGACCCCGATGCCGACGAACTCACCGAGTAGATCATCCGCCGGTGCGCCGACTGGCTCCGACGACGGCACCGGTCCTGCCAGTGGTAGCCCGGCCCGAACCGGAGCTCGACGGTGACGTCCCCCGGCCAGTCCCGCAGCGGCGCGTCGTGACCGTCGCCGAAGCGCGAGCCGCGAGCGACCGGCCCGTGCGCGAACGTACGCGTCGAACCCCTCCCATCGATCGATCCACGGCGCCGGGAACGGTAGACCATCCGTACGACAGAACCGACCTTGATCTGATCATCGATCCGCGTCTATCCTCCGCAGGAAAGCGCTTTCCCCCCTTTGGAGGCGCTGTCACATCCCCACGATGAAGGCGAGAGATCGATGAAACGCTCAGTCGCCCTGCGCTGGACGGCCGGCGCCGCCACCATGATCGCGAGTGCCGCGATCGTGGTGGCGCTGCCGGCCCCACAGGCCATGGCCGCCGACAACCTGAGCCTCGGCGCCGGCGCCGACGGATCCAGCAAGGCCAGCGGCACCAGTTACGGCAATGTCCGGGACGGCAACACCGGCACCTACTGGTCACCGGCTGGCTCGACCGGGTACGTCTCGGTCAAGTGGAGCAGCGCCACGACGGTGTCCTCGGCCGTCGTCAAGCAGGCCTCCGGCGGCGGTTCGATCAACTCCTGGCGGGTGCTCAACGCCGACAGCGGCGCGGTCCTGGCCAGCGGCAGCGGCAGCCCGAGCACCATCTCGTTCGGGTCCGCCTCGCTGAAGAAGCTGACCTTCGAGATCGTCAGCGCGTCCGCCGCCCCGCGGATCGCCGAGCTGGAGACGTACAACGGTGGCGGCTCGACCCCGACCACCAGCCCGACGGCCAGCCCGACCACCAGCCCGGGCGGGGGCACCGGCACCCCGACCGGCGCGTGGCCGAGTTCGGCCGGCTCGGTGTCGATCTCCGGAACGATCAACGTCTCGGGGACGTACGACGGCGGGATGAAGACGTTCTGCTGCATCGGTGACGGCTCGCAGAACGAGTCCCAGGACCCGATGTTCAGCATCGCGAACGGCGGCACCCTGCAGAACGTCATCATCGGCTCCCCGGCCGGCGACGGCGTGCACTGCGAGGGCACCTGCACCATCAAGAACGTGTGGTGGAACGACATCGGCGAGGACGCCGCCACGTTCAAGGGCACCGGCGGCGGCACCAGTTACGTCATCGGCGGCGGCGCCCGCTCCGGCAGCGACAAGACGTTCCAGCACAACGGGAACGGCACGGTCAGCATCTCCGGCTTCTACCTGAGCGGCTCCGGCAAGCTGTACCGCGGCTGCGGCAACTGCACCAACTCGTACCAGCGCAACGTGAAGATCGACAATGTGCTGCTCAACGACATCGACATGGTCGCCGGGATCAACACCAACTGGGGCGACACCGCCACCATCACCCGTGTGACGATCACCAACAGCTCCAGCGCGGTGGTCTGCGGCCAGTACAAGGGCGTGCCCAAGGGCAGCGAGCCGACCTATCTCGGCGCGGGCTGGAACAACGCCAACTGCAAGGTCACCCAGAGCGACGTGACCTACAAGTAACCGGCCCCGATCCACGCCGCCCCGGCCCGCGCCGGGGCGGCGTCGTCGTTTGTCGGCCCGCACGGGACCAGGCGGACGACCGGTCCGGCGTAGAGTGCGCCCCAGGACATCTACGAGGTTTGATATGGGGAAGCGTAGATGAAGTTTCGTCTCCTGGGGCCGGTCGAGGCCGTACGCGGTGAAGAGCCGGTCAACCTCGGTGGCACCAAGATCCGCACCTTGCTGGCCGCGCTGCTCCTCGAACCCCGCCGCACCGTCCCGACCGATCGCCTCATCGACATCCTCTGGGACGACGACCCGCCCGGCACCGCCCGCGCGCTGGTGCAGACGTACGTGTCCACGCTGCGCCGGGCGGTCGGTGAGGAGGTCATCGTGACCCGGGCGCCCGGCTACCAGGCGTGGATCGCCGACGAGACCCTCGACCGGCACCGGTTCGAGACCCTGGTCGGCCAGGGGCGCGAAGCGGCGGCGGACGGGCGGCACCGGGACGCGGCCAATGCCCTGCGCGCCGCGGAGCTGCTGTGGCGCGGGCCCGCGCTCGGCGGGGTCCGCAGCCGGGTCCTCGCCGCCGAGGCCGCACGCCTCGACGAGCAACGGGTCACGGCCGTCGAAGCGCGGATCGCCGCGGAACTGGAGCTCGGTCGCGACGACGAGCTGATCGGGGAGCTGACCGTCCTGGTCGGGCAGCACCCGGCCCGCAGCACGATGCGCGCGCAGCTGATGCTCGCGCTCCACCGGGCGGACCGCACCGGCGAGGCCCTCACCGTCTTCCGGCAGGGCCGCGAGGCGCTGGTCGAGGAGCTCGGCATCGAGCCCGGCCCCGAGCTGACCGTCCTGCACGAGAGGATCCTGCGCGCCGACCCGGCTCTGCTCGGCCCGGAGCCGGCGCCGTCGCAGCCGTACCGGGGCAGGGGACCGGCCCAGCTGCCACCGGATCCCGCCGACTTCGTGGGACGCGAGGCGCTGATCGAGGACCTGGGGACGGCGCTCACCGGCGGACCGGCCGTGGTGGCGCTGCTGGGGCCCGGCGGGGTCGGCAAGTCGGCGCTCGCCGCCCACGTCGCCCACCGGGTCATGGCCGCCTACCCCGACGGGCAACTGCACGTCGACCTGCGGGGCAACACCGACACCCCGGCCTCGCCGGCCGAGATCCTCGGGCGGTTCCTGCGTGCCCTGGAGCCGCAGCAGGCCGTGCCGGACGGCGCCGACGAACGCATGGACGCCTACCGCACTCTGCTCGCCGCACGCCGGGTCCTGATCGTGCTCGACGACGCCGCCGCCGAGCAGCAGGTCCGGCCCCTGCTGCCGGGCAGCGGTGGCTCGTCGGTGCTGGTCACCTCCCGCAACCGGCTCGGCGGCCTGGCCGGCGCCCGCCTCGTCGGGCTGGAGCTGCTCTCCACGGCGGAGGCCACCGCCCTGCTGACCCGGGTCGCCGGGGCCGACCGGATCGCGCCCGCGCCGCAGGCCGCCGCCGAGATCGTCGCCGCCTGCGGCAACCTGCCACTCGCCGTACGGGTGGCGGGCGCCCGGCTGGCCAGCCGCCGCCAGTGGACCGCGGCCCTGATGGCCACGAGACTGCGCGACGAGAGCCGCAGACTCGACGAGCTCTCCGCCGGTGACCTGCAGATCCGGATCAGCATCGGGCTCAGCTTCGACAGCCTGGACCCGGTCGCGCACACCGCGATCTGCTGGCTGGGCCATCTCGGGCTGTCCGACTTCCGGTCCTGGGTTCTCGCCTACGCCCTGGACGTGGACATCCGGACCGCCGAACAGATCCTCGAGCAGCTCGTCGACGCCCACCTGGTCGACTACACCTATGTGGACGACAACGGCCAGCTCCGCTACCGGCTGCACGACCTCATCCGCATCTACGCGCGTGAGCAGGCCGAACGGCACCAGGCCCGGGACAGCCTGGTCGCCGCCACGCGCCGGCTCGTCGAGGCCTGGTCGGCGGCGCTGAGCGGCCTGTCCCAGCACATCGCCGACCACGTGGCCTCGGGTGCGGTCCTGCCGATCGAGCCACGCCCCGGTGCGGACGCTGACCCGGAGGTGCTGGGCAGCGCGGTCAGCGATCCGCGCGGGTGGCTCGACGCCGAGCAGACGTCCCTCGTGCTGGCCGTCGAACGCGCCGCCGAGCTGGGCCTCGCGGAGCAGGCCGTGGCGGTCGCCGCGGTGCTCTGCGCCTCGCGGTACGCCCTCGGCAACGTCCCGGACCTGTGGAACCGGGCCCATCGCGCCGCGCTCGGCGCCGCCCGCGCGGCCGGGGACGCGCACGCCGAGGCGGTGCTGCTCGCCGAGCTGGGCCAGCTCCGCTACGAGGAGGACGAGTTCACCGAGGCCCGGCAGCATCTCGCCGAGGCGGCCGAACGGTTCCGCGACCTCGGCGACGACCGGGGCCGGGCCAGCGCGCTCAGCGCCCTCGGCCTGGCCTGCCGGGAGCAGGGCTATCTGCCGGAGGCGGTGCACTTCCTCAAGCAGGCGTCGGAGCTGTCGAACGCGCTCGGTGACGACCGGGCGGCCGGGCACTGCGCCCGCGTGCTCGGCTCGGTGCATCTGGAACGCGGCGAGTTCGGGGCCACCGAGGAGGCGCTGAACGCCGCGATGGCCGCTTACCGGCGGGCGGGGAGCCGTCGCGGTGAGGCACTGTCCCTGCGCACCATCGGGCTCGCCCATCGGGCTCAGGGCCGGCTCGCCGAGGCGGAGCAGGCACTGAACCGGGCGCTGGCGATCTTCGAGGAGCTCGGCGACAGGCAACTGATCGCGTTCTCGCGGCGGGCGCTGGCGAAGACGTACGTGCGGATGGGTCGTCTGGATCAGGCCCGGGAGCCGCTGCGGGATGCCCTGGCCGTGCACCAGGCGATCGGCGACCGGTGGGGCGAGGCCATGGTGCTGCGCACGATGGGCGAGCTGGACCTGGCCGCCGGCCGGCTCGACGAGGCGGGCAAGTGGCTGAGCGCGGCGCTGGAGATCTTCCGGTCGCAGGAGGCCGCGCTGTTCTGTGCCCGGACGCTGCGCGACATCGCCGCCCTGGAGCTCGCCCGCGGTGACCGGGCCGCCGCCGAGACCGCCCGTGCCGAGGCGCTGCGGACGTTCCGCACGTTCGGCGCCCGCGAGTACCACGAGCTCTGCAACTGAGTTACAGAGAATCTGAAGAGGACTCCACGACTGTGGTGTGTTGCCCGCACACCCCCTGGCAGGAGTCCCCATGTCTCTCGATGAATCAACTGACGCCCTGGTCGACGTGGCGGCGTCGGCACCGTTGACGGTTGCGCCCGGCCGGCACGCGCTGCTGCGTTTCGGGGTGGTGCAACGGCTCGTGGTGGCACAGAGCCTGCTGCCGCGCTCCGTGCGGTTCGTCGTCGTCGCCGGTCATGACCTCCGGGACGCCACGCATCTCACCGGCGGCGCCGTCGATCTCACCCTGTTCTCCGTGGACGGCGGCCTGCCTGCTCAGCTGCCCTGCTGCCACGGCGATCCGGTGGCCCCGGCCGCGCCCCGGCGCCTGCAGTCGCTGATCGGTGCGCTGGGCGCTGCCGGCCTGGTCAACGACCCGCGACGGTGGTGGCACTGGTCCTACGGCGACTCGCCGTGGGCCGACACCACCGGTGCGGCGCACGCCCGGTACGGCCCTGTGCCGCGGTTGTAGAGCTTTTGCAGGGGTTCTCTGGCGCTCTCCCGGAACGTCATCGGTGCCCGCCGATCAGGGCGGCCCGACCTAAGGGGAGACCGATGACGAACACTCTTTTCCGCAGCGCGACGATCGCTCTTGCCGGCCTGACCGCCACGTTCACCCTGAGCGTCCCGGCGCAGGCGGCCGCCGGCAAGGACGACACCGCCACTCCGCAGGCGACGACCGCGAGGGCCGCGGTGAGCCCGGGGGCGGCGATCACCCGCGCCGAGATCCTGGCCCGGGCGCAGACCTGGGTGAGCGCCCAGGTGCCGTACAGCCAGACCGCGTACTACGGCGGTTACCGCACCGACTGCTCCGGTTTCGTGTCGATGGCGCTGAAGACCAACGGCAGCTACTGGACCGGGGACCTGCACCAGATCGGCACCCCGATCGCCTTCACCGCCCTGCAGCCCGGCGACTACATGAACTACCACAACCCGGCGGACCCGAACGACGGCTCGCACGTGGTGCTCTTCGACAAGTGGGTCGGCGCGGTCGGGGGCGACTTCTGGATCTACGAGCAGGTGAAGCCGTACACGAAGCACCGCAAGTGGTCGGAGACCAGCGGACGGGTGCTCAGCAACTACAAGCCGATGCGCTACGTCAACGTCCAGGGCGGCGCGGCCGGCGGGCTGGCGGCCGGGGACGTGACCGGCGACGGGTACGCCGACGTGATCGGCCGGCACCCCGACGGTGGCCTCCTGCTCTACCCCAACGCCGGCGCCGGAGCGGCGACACCTTACGGGCCGAATCGGGTGGTCGGCGCCGGGTGGCAGTCGTTCACGACCATTCGCGTCGCGGACGTGACCGGCGACAACAAGGGTGACATCGTCGCCGTCCGCAACGACGGGACCCTGTGGCTCTACCCGCACGGTGGGGACAACAACGCCCCGTACAGCAGCGGGCAGTTGGTCGGTAGTGGCTGGGCCGATTTCCGCAGCGTCTCGGTCGCCGACGCGAACGGGGACGGCAAGGCCGACATCCTGGGCGTGGCCTCGGACGGGTCGCTGGTGCTCTACGCCCACGGCGGCGACAACAGCGCCCCTTACAGCAGCGGCCGGACGGTCGGCAGTGGCTGGGCCGGCTTCACCCAGGTCACCGCCGACGACGTCACCGGCGACGGCAAGGCCGACCTCGTCGCGGCCGGAGCTGACGGATCACTGCGCCTCTACGCCCACACCGGGGACAACAACGCGCCCTACAGCACCGGTGCCCTCGTCGGATCCGGCTGGCAGCAGTTCGACCGGGTCCACGCCGCCGACATCAACGGTGACCAGCACGCCGACCTGCTCGCCACCCGCCCCGACGGGACGCTCTGGCGCTACCTCAACACCGGTGACAACAGCCACCCGTACGACAGCGGCACCCAGATCGGCACCGGGTGGAACAGCTTCGCCTGACCTGCTCCACCTGACCCGCTTCGCCTGACCTGCTTCGCCTTTCTGCTTCGCACGAACGGAGAACTGAGATGACCAGGACCTTCGGCCGGCGCGCCGCGATCACGGGACTCGCCACCGCCCTCCTCAGCACCAGCTTCCTGCTCGCCACGACCGCACCGGCTCACGCGTACGCCACCGTCGCCTGCAGCCCGGCCGGGGTGACCGCCGCCGACAACGCTCTCGCCGTGTCCCTCAACCCGCGCCTGCAGGGCAAGATGCGCAACCAGATGTCCGGTTACCGGGTGTCCTGCGCCCGGGCTGTCGCCGCCGCCGTCCGGGCCCGGGGGCTCGAGGCCCGCGCCGCCACGATCGCGATGGCCACGGTCATCGTCGAGACGTCCATCGAGAACATCTCCGAGGAGGTCGACCACGACAGCCTCGGCCTGTTCCAGCAGCGCGCCTCCTGGGGCAGCCGGCAACAGCGGCTCGACCCGGCCTGGGCGACGAACGCGTTCCTCAACAAGATGCTCAGCCTGTTCTCGGACGGCTCCTGGCGGACCCGTCCGGTCGGCGAGGTGGCGCAGGCCGTCCAGGTGTCGGCCTATCCCAGCCGGTACGAACCGCAGGCCGCCGACGGCGCCGTCATCGCCGGTGCCCTGTCCTCCGCGACCGGCGGCGGCATGGCGGCCGGGGACGTGACCGGCGACGGGTACGCCGACGTGATCGGCCGCCGAGCGGACGGCACCCTCGCCCTGTACCCGAACAACGGCGCCGGAGCAGCCACCCCCTACGGCCCGAATCAGGTGGTCGGCTCCGGCTGGCAGTCGTTCACGACGATCCGCGTCGCGGACGTCACCGGTGATCACAAGGGGGACATCGTCGCCGTCGGCAGCGACGGGAGGCTCTGGCTCTACGCTCACGGTGGGGACAACAACGCCCCGTACAGCAGCGGGCAGCTCGTCGGCAGTGGCTGGGCCGGCTTCCGCAGCGTGTCGGTCGCCGACGTGACCGGTGACGGCAAAGCCGACATCCTCGCCGTGGGCTCCGACGGATCACTGGTGCTCTACGCCCACGGCGGCGACAACAGCGCCCCCTTCAGCAGCGGCCGGACGGTCGGCAGCAGCTGGGCCGGCTTCACCCAGGTCACCGCCGACGACGTCACCGGCGACGGCAAGGCCGACATCCTGGCCGTGGGCTCGGACGGGACCCTGGTGCTCTACACCCACGGCGGCGACAACAACGCTCCCTACAGCACCGGCGCCCTCGTCGGCTCCGGCTGGCAGCAGTTCGACCGGGTCCACGCCGCCGACGTCAACGGTGATGACCACGCCGACCTGCTCGCCACCCGCCCCGACGGGAGCCTCTGGCTCTACGCCCACGGCGGCGACAACGCTCACCCGTACAGCAGCGGCAGCCTGATCGGCAGCGGCTGGACCACCATCGCCTGACAACACCCTCCCGATGGGCGCCGCATGACGCGGCGCCCATCGGCGTGTGCCCGGCCGGTTAACTGGATGACATGTCCGGCCCGGGCCGGGCATGGTGGGGCGTGATCACGATTCAGCGGGTACGCGTCCGGTGGCCCGCGGCGGCCCGGGGCGCGCCGCACGCGAACGCCCGCCGCGGCCTGAACACCCCGGTGGCTCTGCCTCCGTCGCTGCCGCCCGGCGAGGTGGTGATCCACGACGTCCTGGCCGACGAGGCGACCGGCTACCGGCGCGAGGAGACCGTTCTGCACGGCGACCTCAAGCGGGCCCGCGACCTCAATCTGTGGCTGACCCCGGCCGGGCCGGCGCTGATCGTCGACCGGCTGCCGGGCAGGGCCGCGTTCCCCCGCCCGGCCGGGCGCGCCCGCCTGTTCACCCTCCAGCCGGGCGAGGCCGGCCGGTACCGCGCCAACTTCCGCTTCGTCGGATGCCTGTGCGACCCGAGCTGGTACTACGAGGAATGGCTGATCCGTATCGGTCTCGGGGCGGAAGCGCTCACGCGGCCGGACCCGGCCCACGACCTCGACGACCGGACCCACCTGTACGGCGGCCGGGTCAGGTCGCGGCGACTCGCAGACGTGCCAGCGCCAGCCCGGCGCCCACGGCCAGGATCACCAAGGCGAGCAGAGTGATGACGAACCCACGGCGTCCCCGCACGTGTCCTCCCCGGTAGAGCCGACTGTCGGCGCACTCTACGAGCGCCGCGGCTCGCGCTGTCGCACTGCGCGGGCGGCGTGGCACGAAGCCAGGAGAACGGCGCCCCGGCCGGGGACGCCGTTCGCGGGGTGACGGGTCAGGCGCGCGGTTGCCGCCGCCGCTCGAAGCCGGGCATGTCGATGTGCGGGTCCATGTCGTCACCGGAGGAGATCTGCGACGCCAGCCGCTGGGTGACGCGGCGCGCGCCGGGCCGGCGGCGGCCGTTCGCGTCCGGGACCTCGGGCTGCAGGAGCTGCTCGGCCATGTCGCCCATCGAGCGGGCGATCTCGTCGAACGGGATGTAGAGCGCCCGGTTCGCCGCCGACCCGAGGTATTCGAAGGGCTCGGACCCGGCCATCGCCACGAATCGGACGCCGAGCATGTCGAGGTTCCGGTAGGCGGCCGCGTCGAGCATGCAGACGACGTGCCGCACGCCCCAGCGGTGGCCGGCGTTGATGAACGAGCGGTAGAGCATGCCGCTGACGGTCAGCCCGTTGCGGTCGGCGCGGTAGCGGGGGAGCACCGCGAGCGTGGCATAGTCCCAGATCTTGCCGCCGTCGTGCATGCCGTGGATGTCGACGATCTCCGAGAGCGAGACGCCGATCAGGTCGGGCGCGTCGTCGAGGGTCTTGCCGCCACCCTCGATCGCGCGTGCGGCGCCGGCCGGCAGACCCGTCTCCCGGTCCAGGATCAGGAAGAAGTAACTCTGTTCCTCGTACGGCGTGTACTCCGCGAGCATCGCGGCCTCGTCCAGCCCGAACGACTCCTCGAACACCATGCGCTCCACGGTGCGTGCCACGTCGGCCAGCGGGTCGTGCGGGGCGAGGGCGAGGGCGACGAAACGGTTCTCCGACGCGTGGCCGGCCAGAGCCGTGGCGCAGAGCTCGCTGAGGGTGGCGTCGTCGAGGGCGTAGGACATCTGGGGGACTCCTTAGCGGTGCCAGCGAGGGGATGAGCTGCGCGCACCAGGCATACCGGGGGAATCGGACTTAATGAGCATTAGCCAAGAACCGCCCATCGTCAAGACGCGAAACATCACAGCGGCGGGTGCTCGTGACCGTGGCCGCCGACCTGGCGCGCGTTTCCGCTAAGCCGCAGCTCCCGGCGGCCGATCGGGTCTTCGTGAAGGGTCCGGCGACGCTCGGCGACATGCTCCTCGCCCGTGGCCTGGTCACCGCACGGCAGATGGACGACGCACTGCGCGAGCAGGAGGCGACCGGCTCCCGGCTCGGCGCGATCCTGATCACCAGCGGCGCGGTCCGCCGGCTCGACCTCTACGAGCTGCTCGCCGAGCAGTGGGGCCTGCCGTTCCTCGACCTCACCCACGTGGACCTCGACCCGGAGCTGCTCGACGCGCACGACCCGACCGATCTGGTGCGGGCCGGCTGGGTTCCGGTGCGGCGCGAGGCCGACGGGGCGGTGCTGGTCGCGACCGCGGAACGGCCCTCGGACGAACGGGCCCAGCTGATCCGGGCCGCGGTGGGCGGGACGATCACGCAGGTGGTCACGACCGACTGGGACATCGATCAGGCGGTGCACCGGTCGTACCGGGAAAGACTCGTCGACGATGCGACGATGGGATTGTGGCGCCGGTCGGCCGCGCAGTCCGCCCGCCAGGTGCTCTACCCGCGCCAGGCCTGGTCGCTGGGCGTACTGCTCAGTGCCCTTGCCGGTTCCCTGATTCTCTTCCCGCGGGCCACACTGACCGGCGTCTCCATGGTCATCGGTGTGTTCTTCCTGGTCAGCGTGATGTTCAAGTTCGTGGTCTGCCTGCGTGGCGCGAAGTACGACAAGGAGGAGGCGATCACCGCGGAGGAGGTGGCCGCGCTCGGCGATCACGACCTGCCCGTCTACACCGTGCTCGTGCCGGTCTACCGCGAGGCGAACGTGATCGGCGACCTGCTGCACAACCTCGGTGACCTCGACTATCCGCGCGATCGCCTGGAGATCCTGCTGCTGATGGAGGAGGACGACGCCGAGACGATCGCCGCGGCGCGCGCCGCGAAACCCCCTCCGACAGTACGATTCGTGATCGTCCCCGATCGATTGCCGAAGACGAAGCCGAAAGCGTGCAACGTCGGGCTGTTCTTCGCCCGCGGCGAATACGTGGTGATCTACGACGCCGAGGACCGCCCCGAGCCGGACCAGTTGAAGAAAGCGGTCGTCGCGTTCCGTCGCGCCGGGCCGGAAACGGTGTGCATCCAGGCGGCCCTCAACTACTGGAATGTCGACGACAATGCGCTGACCCGGATGTTCACGCTCGAATACTCGTTCTGGTTCGACTACATGCTGCCCGGGCTCGACGATCTGAACCTGCCGATCCCGCTCGGCGGCACGTCCAACCACTTCCGCGTGCAGGCGCTGCGGACGCTCGGCGGGTGGGACCCGTTCAACGTCACCGAAGACGCTGACCTGGGCATTCGCGCGTCGGTTCTGGGCTATCGGGTCGGCGTGATCAACAGCACCACCTACGAGGAGGCGAACCGGGCGGTCGGCAACTGGATCCGGCAGCGGTCACGGTGGATCAAGGGGTACATGCAGACGCTGCTCGTGCACCTGCGCCGGCCCGGGACGATCGTGCGCGGCGCCGGGATCAGACAGAGTCTCTCGTTCGTCCTGCTGATCGGCGGAACGCCTGCCTCTTTTCTTCTGACCCCGCCCCTCTATGTCATCTTCGCCATCTCGCTGATCGCCCCGGAATTGCCCATCGGGCAGTTCTTCCCGACCTGGGTGATGGCGTTCGGCGTCTTCAACCTGCTGGTCGGCAACACCGCGATGGTGTACCTGGCGATGATGGGCGCGTTCCGCCGGCGACGATACGGACTGATGCTCTGGTCCCTGCTGAATCCGGTCTACTGGCTGTTGCACGCGATCGCCGCCTACAAGGCGCTCTGGCAGCTGATCACCAAGCCGCACTACTGGGAGAAGACCACCCATGGCCTCAGCGTCGCCCCCGGTCGCGCTGCCCTCCCCGACCCCGTCACCGCGGGTCAGCCGGGATAGGTGGCGCTGGCCGCGGGCGCTCCTGATCCTCCCGCTGCCGTTGCTGCTGACCTTCCAGGCTCGCCGCACCGGCGTGGTCAGTCCGCTTCTGGACAGGGCCGACCCGCTCGTCGTCTCGATGCTGGTGGTGCTCGCCAGCGGCCTCTGGTGTCACGTGCTCGCCGCGCGCCTGCACCGCAACGGTGTGCCCCGGGTCGTCGCGGCGTTCATCGTCGCCGGCCCCGGGCTCGCGATCTGCGCCGTCGGCACCACCGATCTGCCGTCGATGATCGGGATGGCGCTCGTCGTCGTCGCGCTCGACGGCTACCTCCGGTTCGTCGTCGAAGGCCAGACGCTGGGCGGATTCGTCGCCGGCATCACCCTGGCCGGCGCGGCGGCCTGCGATCTGGCGACGCTCGTCTACATGGCGGCGCTCGCCGCGGCCGTGCCGTTCCTCGCCGGAACGTGGGCGCGACAGGCCCGCGCCACCACCGCGATCCTGGCCGTGCTCGCGTTCCCCAGCGTCGCGGTCTGCCTCGGCTGGCTCTACGTGCGGTGGCGATTCGGCGCCGGGCCTCTTGCCCACGAACCGCCGGCGTCCGATTTTGATCTGGTCGGCGGGGCGGTCGCGGCGATCTCCGGGCTCAGCCACTGCCTGCTGTACGTCGCGAGCGCCGCTGCCGTGGCCCGGCACCGCCGCGGCGCGCTGCCCGCGTACCTGCTGCCGATCGCCGTGGTCGCCCTGCTCGTCGCCGTCGGGGCGAGCCGCTCCACCCTGGTGATCAACCTGTTCTTCACGGCGGTGGCGCTCACCGCGATCCGCACCCCGCTGGTACGCCGCGAATGGCTGACGCTGGCCGCCCTCGCCGCAGGTCAGGTAGGACTCGTCCTGACCTGGCCGCCGTGAGCCGCAGGGTGCGGTCGACGCGTCCGGCCGGCTCGCCGCGGGCGCCAGCCACTGACCAGGGCAGCCGCCACGAGCAACTCGCCGAGGTCACCGCCGTAGTACATCAGCGTCGCCCCGGCCTGCCGCTCCGCCACCGGCACAGGCAGGTCCACGCCGGCCCCCGCGTACATCAGCTGGGAAACGATCGCGTGGAACGCCACGGCGACGCCGAGCACCACCAGCCGCGCCGGGACGGAGATCCGCCGCGGCGCTGGATCCGGGCCGGCGACCACCCAGGTGAACAGGTAACCGGCCAGCAGGAAGTGCACCTGCACGGCGAGATGAGCCACCGGATGCGCGGCCGTCCAGCCGTAGAACGGGGTGAAGTAGAGCAGCGCCAGCCCGCCCAGGTTCAGGACCAGCGCGACCACCGGATGAGCGATCGGCCCCAATCCGTTCACCAGCTGGCCCAGCCTCCGGCCCGCGGCCCGCGGCAGGCCCCGCAACAGCAGCGTGACCGGCGCGCCGAGCACCAGACCGAGCGGCGCCAGCATACCGATGACCAGATGCCGGGCCATGTGCTCCCGGAAACCGCCACCGGCGGGCAGGAACGCGGCCATCAGGAGCGTGCACCCGGTGAGGAAGAGCATGGTGCGCCACCACGGCCAGCCGCCGACCCGGGCCGCCAGGACGTCGTAACCGATCGCCAGCACGACGATCCCGAGCAGGATCAGCCCGCCGTCCGGAAGGCCCGCGTGCTCGTGGATCACCGCGGCCTGGCCGGGTCGCGCGCCGGCTCTCCTTGTCCCAGCGGGTCCCGCTGGAGCAGCAACCCGCAGCCCACGAGAACGGCGCCGAGCGCCAGGAACCCCAGATCCCACCACAGCTGCTGCGGACCGCCGTGCACGTGATGGATCCCGAGGATCTGATGATCGACAAGTCCCTCGACCAGGTTGAACAGACCCCAGCCGACCAGCATCCACCCCCACAGGACACGCGAGCCCCACATCCGCTGGCGGTCCGCGGTCACCCTGGAATACAGCAGCCCCAGCCCGATCAGCACGGCCAGCCAGGTGACCGTGTGGAACACCCCGTCCCAGAGAGTGTTCATCCGCAAGCCGTCGACGGTGTCCGGCGAGTAGTAACGGATCCCCGCCCGGTCGGTGTCGGTGCTGGTCAGCATGTGGTGCCACTGGAGGAGCTGGTGCAGCAGGATGCCGTCGACGAACCCGCCGAGCCCCACCCCGAGGATGATCCCCGGCAGCGCGATTCCCCGCCCCGCCGTCGTGGCATCGACGAACTTTTCGGTGCTCATGCGCGCCGACTACCCCGGAACCGCCACCCCATGCGCCTAAACTGCCCGCATGACGTGGCTCCTGGGCGCCGTGGTCTTCCTCCTCGGCCTGCTGCTCTCGATCGCGCTGCACGAGGTCGGGCACTACCTGCCGGCGCGCCGGTTCAACGTCAAGGTGACCCAGTGGATGGTCGGCATCGGACCGACCGCCTGGTCCACCCGGCGCGGCGAGACCGAGTTCGGCATCAAATGGCTGCCGTTCGGCGGCTACATCCGGATGGTCGGCATGCTGCCGCCGGCGCCCGGCACCCCGCCCGGCAGGGTCCGCCGCTGGTCGACCGGCCCGATCCGCTCCCTGATCGACGGCGCACGCTCGATGATCGCCGGCGCCCGCGAGGCCGCCTGGGAAGAGGTCGGCCCGCGCGACCACGGCCGCCTGTTCTACCAGCGCCCCTGGTGGCAGCGCGTGATCATCATGAGTGGCGGCCCGGCCATGAACCTCCTGCTCGGCTTCGTTTTTCTGTCGATCGCGCTCACCGGCATCGGCGTCAGCACCGCCCAGCCGGTCATCCAGCGGGTGGTCGAGCTCAGCCCGGCGGTCACGGCCGGTCTGCGGCCAGGAGACCGGATCATCGCGTACGGCAATGAGCCCGTCCGCTCGTGGACCGGCCTCACCGCCATGATCCGCGCCGACGCGGGCCGCCCCGTCACGCTCACCGTCGTCCGTGACGGCGTGACCACGACTGTGCCGCTGACCCTGGGCCGGAACGGTCAGACCGGATTCCTCGGCGTCGAGCCGGCCTACGCCCGCGAACGCATGAACCCGGCCGAGGTCGCCGGCGTCGTCGCCCACACCGGCAAAGAGGTCGCGTTCAGCGTCGTGCGCCTGCCGGACCGGATGGCCGGCATCTGGCAGGCCGCGTTCAGCGACGCCCCACGCCAGGCCGACGGCCCGATCGGCGTCGTCGGCGCCACCCGCCTCGGCGGTGACGTGGCCGCGTCCGACCTGCCGGTCACCGACCGCCTGCTGTTCCTGCTGGAGTTGCTCGGCTCGTTCAACATCGCTGTCGGAGTCTTCAACCTCATCCCGTTGCTTCCGCTGGACGGCGGCCACATCGGAGCCGCCCTGCTGGAAGGCCTGAAGCGCGGCCTCGGCCGCCTCCTGGGCCGCCGCTGGACCCGCCCGGTGGACGTGGCCAAGACGATCCCGCTGACTTCCGCCGCCGCTCTGGTCCTGGTGGCCATGGCCGCCCTGCTCGCCTACGCCGACCTGGTCAACCCGGTCCACTTCACCAGCTGACCCCACCCCGCAGCGGCAAGCCCCCTGCCAGCCCCGCCCCAGCGTCTCCGCCGGCCCGCTCCACCTCGTCAACCCGCCTGCCCCGCCCGCTACGGCAGGCCGCCCGCCGCCGCCCCAGTCGTCACCGTGCCGGCCGCCGTCGCACTGCCCGACCGTCGCACTGCCCGACCGTCGCACTGCCCGACCGTCGCACTGCCCGACCGTCGCACTGCCCGCCGCCGCCCGCCCGCCAGCGCCCCGGCCGCCGCCGCCTAAGTCGTCACCGTGCCGCTCGCCGCCGCACCTGCCGTCATCGTGCCCGCCGCGCGACCAGCCGGTCGGCGGAACCGTGGCGTCGTTCGGCGGCCCGGCGCAGCCCGCCGACCCCGCGCTGGAGGAGGCGATCCGCGAGGCGCGAGCGCCGTTCGTGGAGCGCGACGACGTGCCATCGCCCGACGGCACCCCGCCGGACCGGGTGATGCAGTGGCCCGGCACGGAACTCCCGCAGTCCCCGCTCTTCCACGACGTCCGCCAGTCGACGATCGAACGCCGTCTCACGGTCAGCTCCCGCGACTACATAGGTCACCTCTCCACCATCTCCGCCTACGTGACCCTGCCGCCGGCCGACCGCGAGGAGGTCTACCGGCGGATCCTGCGAGTCCTCCCGGACCACCTCGAAGTGACCGCCGACATCATCGTCCACCTGGCCCGCCGCGGCTGAGCCCCGTTCAGACCCGGGTCGGGAGCGGACCACCGTTGTAGGTGACCGCATCGGTGAAGGCCGCGATCAGCTCCAACTCCTTTCCGTCATGGTCGGCGTAGAACCGGTGCAGGTTCAGCACGAGCCGCTCGGCATCCGCCCACCCGGCGAACTCGTCCAGGTCCACCCCGCGTGCCGCGTCCAACGGCGACAGCCCGCGTTCGATCCCGTCGGCGCCCGCCTGCAGCACCAGCCGGTAGTACCGCCGATGCTCGTCCAGCACCCGCGCGATGTCGTCACCGCTCAGGATCGGCCCGTGCCCCGGAACCACCACCTCCGGCTGGAATGCGGCCAGCCAGTCCACCGCGGCCAGCGCCCCGGTGACCGAACCCATGAAGACCAGCGGCGTCAGCCCGGCGAAGACCAGGTCACCGGTGAACAGCACCCGCTCGTCCGGAATCCAGGCGACCAGATCACCGGTGGTGTGCGCCGGCCCGCCGGGGTGCCGCAGCTCGACCCGTCGCTCGCCGAGGTGCACGGTGAGCGCCTCCGCGACGGTGACATCCGGCAGCCGGCGCTCGACGTCACCCCAGTCCGGCACCGGGCTCCAGAACGGCGGACACCCATCGATGATCGGATCGACGCGCAGCCCCTCCCGCATCTTCTCCTGCCCGATGATCACGGTCTCGGCGGGAAGAAGACTGTTCCCGTACGTGTGGTCGCCGTGCTGATGCGTGTTCACCGCCAGCTTCGGCGCCCGCCCCGTCGCTGCCTCCAGCGCGTCCAGGAACCGCCGAGCCCGGGTAGCAGTAGCGCACGTGTCCACCACGAGCTGCCCCGCCTCGGTGGTGATCGCCCCTGCATTGTTCAGCCACCACGAGCCGTCCGGCTGAACCCAGGCATGGATCCCTGCCCGGATCTCGACCAGCATCGCCGCATCTTGCACCGCTTCACTCATGGGCAGAGGCTACCGTTCTCACTTGGCCCCGGTTTGTCACCTTCTTGCCGCCAGCCGCCAGCCGCCAGCCGCCAGCCGCCAGCCGCCAGCCGGTCGCACCGCCGAGCCGGTCGCACCGCCGCGCCGGCCGCACCGCCGCGCCGGCCGTCCGCGCCAGCCTCGTCGCCGGGTGCCGGGCCAGTTGCCCGCGCCCGCCATCCGACCGGGCACGCAACTCGGTCGTCCCGGTTCTCGCGGCGGCCGTCGGCGGTCACAGGTCGCCTTCGCGGACTCGGAGCGCGGGCGCGCCCAGCATCCGCCGCGTAGGCAGCACCCCAGCGGCGAGGGCGAGCAACAGGCAGAGCCCGACCACCCCGGTGACGACCGGCCACGGCACGACCAGCGGAACCGCCGTGTCCATCTGCTGACTCAGGCCGGCCCGGACGCCCAGCAACGCTCCGAAGGCAACCACCCCGCCGAGCACCGCCCCGATCAGCACGATCAGCGTCGACTCGGCCGCCACATAGCCGGCGACCTGCCGCCGGGTGGCTCCGGCCAGCCGCACCACACGCAGATCGCGTGCCCGCCCGCCGGCTGCCATGAGCAGCGTGTTGGCCACCGCGATCGCGCCGTAGCCCGCCGACACCGCGATCAGCATCAGAGTGAACAGCCAGACCAGCCGGTCCTCGGCGCTGTCGGCCTCGGCTGCCCAGGTAGCCGTGTCGATCACCCGGGCGCCGACACCGGCGGGAACATCGCGATCCAGGTACACCGCCGAGGTCAACGCGGAGGCATCGTGCCGGCGCAAGGTCTCGCGGGACAGCAGGAGGTCACCGCGGATCGACCGGTCCGCGACCACCGCGACGACCCGCAGCGCGACTCGCTGCCCGTCGGCGAAGACCACCGGGGTCAGCGCGCCGGGAGCCAGGTGCGCCGACTCCGTGACCACCACGGTGTCCGCGTCACGAAGCCCGTCGAGTGCACCCGTGACCACCCGCGTGCCCCGATCGGCCCGGGCGAACGCGACCGGGTCGATGGCGAGGCCGATCAGCGCCCGGGAGTCCGCGCCGAACACCGTGGCGGGCAGGACCGCCGCCCCCGTCGCGGCGGCGACCGCGGCGTCCGACAACCCCGGCGCACGGTCGGGAACCATCACCCGGCCGGCCGCGACGTCCGCCGCCCGGCCCGCCGCATACGCCGCCGTCGACGTGCGCACCATGCCTGCGACGAGCACCGCGAACGCGACGGTGAGCAGCACCGGAGCGGCCGTGGAGGCGGTTCTCCGGGCGGCGCTCAACGCGCCCTCGCGGACCAGGAGACCGATGGCTCCACCGCCGCGTCGCAGCGGCAGCCGCCACAGCCGGACGAGCAGCGGGATCGCCGCTGGAGCGAGCGCCACCATGCCGGTGACCAGCGCCATCGCGGCGAGCAGCGCATAGGTGGCGCCGTCCTGCGCATCGTCCGAAGTCGCCGTGCCGACCGCCAGCGCGACGCCGGCGGCGACCAGCGACCCGCCGGTGATCCAGCGCAGCCGACCCATCGACCGTTGCTCCACGGCGGCCTCCCGCAGCGCCTCCAACGGCCGCACGCGAGCAGCCCGGCGAGCCGCCGCCCACGCGCCGGCCAGGGCGACGAGCGGCCCGAGCAGAAGCGCGCCCAGGATCGGCAAGGCACTGATCCGCACCTCATAGGTCGCCGGCTCGAACCCCGCGTCCATCAGCACCCCGCCCATCACCGAGGCCAGCGCGGCGCCGAGGATCGCGCCTAGGACCGCCCCGGCGCCGCCGACCAGCAGCGCTTCGCCGTACACCATGCGCCGCACCTGTCGTGGCGTGGCTCCGACAGCCCTCAGCAAGCCGAGTTCGCGCCGCCGTTGCGTCACGGTGAAGGCGAACGTCGACGCGACCACGAACACCGTGACGAACCCGGCGAGCGCTGCCACCCCGGTGAGAACCTGCATGCCGATCCAGCGGGTTCGTGCGTCCTCACGCGGCTCCAGCACGCCGCGCTCATCGCCGGTGAGCACGCTTCCGGCACCGCCAGCGATCTCGCGTGCGGCCCCCGCCACCGTCTCGGTGTCCGCACCCGGCGCGAGGACGAGACCGATCGCGGCCACCCCGGGTGACAACCGAGCGGCCTCCTCGTCCGACAGCAGCACCTGCGGCGCGTCGATCAGACCCACCACCGTGTACGGCATGGGGCCGCCCGCCGTCAGCAACGTGACCCTGCCTCCGGGTGAGAAGCCCAGAGCCCGGTCCAGCACCACCTCGCCCGGCCGGCTCGGCGGCTCGCCGGTCACCAGGCGAACGTCACCGAGGCGCGCCGACGACCAGCCATGATCTTCCAGGGTGGCCTCGGACGGCGTGCCGTCGACGATCACCTGGGTATAGAAGGAGCGATCGGCGACCGCAGCGGCGACCCCGGACAGGCCGGCGAGTCGCTCGCTCATCCCGACGGCTCTCTCGCTCGGCCACGGAACGACCGGCGGGAACGGATCGGCGGGCGTCACACTCGTCGGAGCCTGGACGATCACCGCAGCGTGCGCCAGCCGGTCCGGAATCTTCGGCCGGCCGGCGACCAGCAACAGCAGGGCGAGGGTGACCAGCGCTATCCCGATCACGACGGCCACCAGGGCGCCGGCCATCCGGCGCAGCCTCAGCACGACCCCTCCACCAGCTGAGCGGTGCGTGCCGCGATCTGCTCCGGCTCCAGCGGGCCCCGGACATCGCCGGCGATCCGGCCGTCGGCTAGGAAGACCACCCGATCGGCACGGGCGGCAGCGACCGGGTCGTGGGTCACCATCACCACTGTCTGCTGATGCTCGTCGACCAGCTCCCGCAGCAGGTCGAGGATGTTCCGCGAGGTCACGCTGTCCAGCGCGCCGGTCGGCTCGTCGGCGAACACCACCGCGGGACGGCTGATCAGCGCACGAGCCACCGCCACCCGCTGCTGCTCACCACCGGAAAGCTCACTCGGGCGGTGCCGGAGACGGCCGGCCAGCCCGACCGCGGTGAGCGCGCCGGCGATGTCCGCCTGCGGAATGCGCCGACCGGCCAGCCGGGACGGCAGCGCCACATTCTGCTCCGCGGTCAGCGAGGAGACCAGGTTAAAGGCCTGGAACACGAAACCGATCCGGTCACGACGCAGCCGCGTGAGCTCGTCCTCGGTCAGGTCGTCGAGCACGACCCCGTCGATGACGATCGAACCACCGGCCGGACGGTCGAGCCCGGCCGCGCAATGAAGCAGTGTCGACTTGCCGGAGCCCGAGGGGCCCATCACCGCGGTGAAGGTGCCACGCTCGAAGGCGACCGACACGCCGTCGAGCGCGGCCAGCTGCCTGTCGCCGGTGCCGTAGGTGGCCCGGACGTCTTCGAGAACAACGGTTTGCGTCGTCATGCCGGCAACGATCCCGTGCCGGGGCACGCTGGCACATCGGACCACGATGGACACTTTTCCGGTCAGCCCGCAGAGGTATGCCGTACCTCCGAAGGCCCTCGCGTCATCCCTGGGGATGACGGCCCGTGGGCCGACGCGCGGCGGGGAAGCAGCAGATACCGTCTTGCCCATGAACGCCATCCGGCCGATCAGACGCCTCCGGCCCGTCGTGCTTTATGGGCTCGACGTGCTGGCGGCGGGCCTCGTCATGCTGGTCTGCCTGGCCGGCGCGGCCGACACGCCGGTCGGCAAGCCGCCGGAGCCGGGCTGGGTGTCGGCGCTGACCGTCCTGGTGATCAGCCTTCCGATCGCGGTCCGCCGCCGCTGGCCCGCCGCCGTCGCGATCATCGTCACGGTCGCCAGCTCGCTCGCGTTCAGCCTGGAGTTCATCCCGTCCTTCGCGGCGCCCGGGCCGGTCTGCGCGCTCGTCCTGACCTTCTATACCTTCGGCAGCGCGGTCCGGAGCGCGCGGGCGTTCGTGATCGTCGCGATCTGCAGCTTCCTGATCAGCGCCGGTCTGGGCGGTCCCATGCTGTTCGCGCAGCAGAGCGGCCCGCCGGCAGATGCGCCCTCCGCGGTCCTGACGCTGTTCTTCGGTGTTCTGGTGATCGCTCCGTCCGCCGTGCTGGGGTTCGCGGTCGGCGAGCGACGGGCGCAGCGGGCGCTGCGCGACGAGCAGCTGCGGCGCGAGGTGGCGATCGAGGAACGACTGCGGCTCGCGCGGGAGCTGCACGACATCATCGCGCACACGATGACGCTCATCGTGGTGAAGGCGTCGATCGGCAACCATGTCGCGGAGACGAATCCGGCCGAGGCGCGGGACGCGTTGCAGGTCATCGAGACGACGGGCCGAGCCGCGATGTACGAGGTCCGTAAGGTGCTGGACATGCTGCGGGAGGAGACGCCGATGGCGCCCACGCCGGGCCTGAGCGACCTGCCGAAACTGGTGGAGACGGCTTCCGGGGGCGACGCGGCCGTGACCCTCACACTGGAGAGCCCGGACGACACTGCGCCGGCCGACATTCCGGAGTCGGTGCAGCTGGCGGTCTATCGGATCGTGCAGGAGGCGGTGACCAACGTGGTCAAACACGCGGCCCCGGCCAAGTGCCAGGTCACCGTGCTGGTCGGCTCCGAGGACGTGCGTGTCGAGGTCACCGACGACGGGAAGCGGCCGGTGATCACCGGCAGGAGCGGGCACGGGTTGATCGGGATGCGGGAGCGCGTGGCACTGCACGGCGGGACGTTCAGCGCCGGGCCACGCGACGAGGGCGGGTTCGCCGTGATGGCGTCGCTGCCGGTCGGCGGCGCGACTGCTGGAGGGGACAGATGATCCGGGTCCTGATCGTCGAAGATGTGGCGCTGGTGCGGGACAGCTTCAAGCTGCTGGTCGACTCCAGTGCGGAGTGCACCGCGGTGGGGGAGGCGGGGACCGGCATCGAGGCGGTGCGTCTGGCCGGTGAGCTGCGCCCGGACGTGGTCCTCATGGATGTGCGGATGCCCGAGCTGGACGGGATCGAGGCCACGCGTCTGATCTGCCGGAACCCGGAACTTGCCGACGTGCGGGTGTTGATCCTGACGACGTTCGACCACGACGAGTATGTGTATGGGGCGTTGCGGGCCGGCGCGAGCGGCTTCCTTCTCAAGGACAGCCCTGCCGCGGAGTTGCTCAACGCCATCCGAGTCGTGGCGGCCGGGGATTCTCTGCTGTCCCCGAAGGTGACCCGCAAGCTCGTGTCGGAGTTCACCCGGCAGCCGAAACCGCAGAACCCGATCCCCGGTTCGCTGGACAGCGTCACCGAGCGCGAGCGGGAGGTGCTCAGACTTGTCGGCCTCGGCATGTCGAATATCGAGATCGCCGACCATCTGGCGCTGAGCCTGGCCACGGTGAAGACCCACATCGGCCGGATCCTGGCGAAGCTCCCCGCCCGCGATCGCGCACAGTTGGTGATCGTCGCCTACGAGACGGGGTTGGTCAGCGTGAATTCGTGATCGGACACCGTGGGCGGGAGCGCGGCACGGCCAGTGAGGGATCAGCCGGATTCCCGGGCGAGAACAGGCGTCCGGGGCAGTGTCGAGGTGCAGATCCGGGATGGGCGGGAGTCAGGCATGGATTGATAACCTCGGGACCCATGTCGTCATGGCACTTTGCACACGAGTCCGGCCCGGTCACCGGCGAGGGCGCCGTCACCCACCTGCGCGAGCGGGTGGCCGCCGGTGAGCTGGAGACATGGCTGCGGCACGACGACGGACGGATGCTGGGCGTTGTCACGAACGGCAACCGCGCGATGGTGATGGCCATGGACGAGTTCGGCGACCCCAGCCGGCATGCCGTCGATCCGGACGCCAACGGGGAGGAGAGCGGCTACCGGCTCAGCAACGGGCAGGTGGACAGGTACGACAATCGTGACACGATCCCGCTCGGCACAGCCCTGGACGTGGTCCGGGAACTGATCGACCACGGCCGGTGGCCCGCAGAGGTGGCCTGGCAGGACGACCGCAACTGAGCGACCACTGCCGGTGGCCGGCAGCGGTGGCCTGGCAGGACGACCGCAACTGAGCGACCGCGAGCGCCGGCCAGGCAGCCGATCCGGTGCCGGAGATCCCGACGGGCCGTCTCGGCGTTCCGGGTGATGAGACCGGGGCGGGTGGTTTGCGCGGCGCGGATCCGTGGGGCGGCAGGGGGTGGGGTGCGGCGGTCAGAGACGGCGTAGCACGAGCCAGGCGTCGGCGGGGAACAGTCGCCGCGCGATCGTCCACGTCACCCGCGTGTAGAACGGCCGCGCCGTCGCCTCGTCGACGATCCTGGGATCGCCCATCCGATGATCGGCGGCTTTCCACCGGACCGTGCATCCGCCCGCGGCGAGCACATTGCGTACCCAGTTCGTCCCGGCACCCCACGGCAGGTTGATCACGAACCCGTCCGGTGTGGCCACGACCGCGACCGGCACGGTCAGGTCGCGTCCGCTGACCCGGCCGCGATGGTGCACCACCGCCCACGGCGAGAACCGGCGCCCGGCCAGCACCCGCACGGCCGGCGCGGTGGCGCGGGCGAATCGCCAGGACGTGTTGTCAGGTGTCACAACGCTCATACCCGGAATCGTGCGCCGCCGCGGGCCCCGGCACATCCAGGAGATCCGTCATCCGGACTGGCGGTTCTCCGTCATGCGCCGCATCGCGTAGGCGACCGCGTCGGCCCGGCCACGCGCCCCGATCTTGCGGTACAGGTTGCTGAGGTGCCGCTCGACGGTGTGCACCGCAATCCCGAGCTGCCGCGCGATCTCGGTGTTCGAGTCCCCGGCAGAGACCAGCGCGAGCACGTCGGACTCACGAGCGGTGAGCCCGTCCCGCGGCACGCCGGTGCGGGCTCCCATCCCGGCGCCCGGCGAGCGCCCGCCGGTGCGTGATGCCGAACCGGCATCGGCGAGGCGCTCACCGGAGTGGAATGCCTGATCGGCGTCGGGCAAGCGCTCGCCGGTGCGTGATGCCGGACCGGCGTCCGGCCCCAGCTCGCCGGACCAGGATGCCGACCCGGCGTCCGGCAAGCGCCCGGAGGTGACGAAATCGGTCACCAGCCGGATGTCCCGGTCCGCGTCCTCCATGAACAGCGTCGGCGTCGAACCGGGCAACTCCACCAGCCGCCCACCCGGCAGCCCGTCGGCGAGCCGCCGGAACACCTCCACCGGAATCTGCTGTTCCCCTTGCCGGTGCAGCACCAGGGACGGCGCCCGGACCCGCGACATCTCGCCGGTCACGTCGATCTCCTCGGCCGCCGAGAACCACGCCGTGGCGACCGCCGCGGAGGTCGCCGTCCGGAATGCCTCGGCCGTCCACCGCCCCGAGGTCGCGGCATCCCATCCGAGCCAGGCCGTCGCCGCCGCGTCCGCGAACAGCCCCCAGTCCTGCTGGACCAGCGACAACAACGCCTGGGTCTGTGCGGGCCGCATCGCCTCCCGCATCCGGGCGGCGCCCCCGAACAGCACCAGCCGCTCGGCCCGGGACGGTTCCCGCGCCGCGAAAGCGATCGCCGTGGCCGTCGCGTGGTAATACCCCAGCAGGGACGCGCTGCCGATGCCGGCGTCATCCAGAACGGCACGCAGATCCCGCAGGTGCGCGTCCACCCCGAGGTCACCGAGGTCGATCCGCCGATCCGACGCACCCATCCCGCGGCCGTCGTAGAGCACGATCGTCAGGTTCCGGGCGAGCGCCTCGTACGCCGCCCGCAACGCCGGGATCCGCCACTGCGCCGCGATGTTGCTCAGCGACGGCATCCACACCAGCACCGGCCCCCGGCCGAACACCTGGTAGCCGATCGTGACGCCGTCCTCGGCACGGGCGAAGCGCATCTCCACCGGCCCATTATCCCTGCGGCCGCGGATATTGTCGTACCGGAAAGGCCTTTCAAAAGATTTTATTGACTTTCCTGTACGTCGTGGGAGCTGGCAGGATCACATTCATGCGCCGTATTTCTGACCGAATCAGCAGCATCGCGGAATCCGCAACCCTGGCCGTTGACGCGAAGGCGAAGGCCTTGCGCGCCGCCGGCCGCCCGGTCATCGGGTTCGGGGCCGGTGAGCCCGATTTCCCCACGCCGGAGCACATCGTGGAGGCCGCCGTCGCGGCGTGTCGTGACCCGCGTTCGCACAAGTACACGCCGGCCGGCGGGCAGCCCGTGCTGCGCGAGGCCGTCGCGAGCGTTTCCGGGCATCCGATCGAGCCGTCCCAGGTCATTGTCACGAATGGCGGGAAGCAGGGTGTCTACCAGGCTTTTGCCGCGCTTCTCGACCCGGGCGACGAGGTGCTTGTCCCGGCTCCCTACTGGACGACGTATCCGGAGGCGGTGCGACTGGCCGGTGGTGTCCCGGTCGCGGTGAACACCGACGAGTCGACCGGCTATCTGGTGAGCGCCGGGCAGCTCGAGGCCGCGCGAACCTCGCGTACCAAGATTCTGGTGATGTGTTCTCCCTCGAATCCGACGGGTGCCGTCCATTCACGCGAACAGCTGGAAGAAATCGGCAATTGGGCCGTCGAGCACGACCTTTTCGTCGTCACCGACGAGATCTATCAGCATTTGGTGTACGGCGACGCGCAGTTCCATTCCCTGCCGGCCGTGGTGCCCGCGCTCGCCGACCGGACCATCGTGCTCAGCGGCGTCTCGAAGACGTTCGCGATGACCGGCTGGCGGGTCGGCTGGATGACCGGCCCGAAGGACGTGATCGGCGCGGCGCTCAATCTGCAGTCCCACCTGACGTCGAATGTCTGCAATGTCGCACAGGCTGCCGCGCTCGCCGCGGTGACCGGTGACTTGTCCGCGGCAATGAGCATGCGCGCGGCGTTCGACCGGCGCCGCCGCACGATTGTCAGCCTGCTCAACGACATTCCCGGCGTGGTCTGCCCGGAGCCGCAGGGCGCGTTCTACGTCTACCCGCCGGTGCGGGGCCTGCTCGGGCGTGGCCGGCTCCCGCGGACGTCGGCGGAGCTGGCCGGGTTCATCCTGGACGAGGCGGAGGTCGCCGTGGTGCCGGGGGAGGCGTTCGGCACGCCGGGTTACCTGCGATTCTCGTACGCGCTCAGCGACTCCGATCTGGCCGAAGGCGTGTCCCGCATCGCGAAGCTGGTGCGAGAAGTGTCCGTCTGAGCTGTGACAGGCGCCTCGATTCGCTGTGCGATCGGAGGAATGCGGCCACGATGGGCTCGGCGGAACTGGTGAACGGGGGCAGCGGTGACCGATTCCACGACGCGCGCCGCGGCGGATCTCGACGAGGCGGCACGCGTCTTCATGAGTCTGCGGCCACGGCTTTTCGGCATTGCCTATCGCATGCTGAGCAGCGCGAGCGAGGCCGAGGATCTGGTGCAGGACGTGTGGCTGCGCTGGCAGGCCTACGATCGCGGCACCGTGGAGAATCCGGCGGCGTTCCTGGCCACCACGACGACGCGCATGGCGATCAATGCGTTGCAGTCCGCCCGGGTGCGCCGCGAGACCTACGTCGGCCCTTGGCTTCCCGAGCCGGTCGACACCAGCGCCGATCCTTATCTGGGCGCCGAGCGCGGGGAGGCGCTGGCTTTCGCGGCGCTGCTGCTGATGGAGAAACTGACGCCCGCCGAACGCGCGGCCTACGTGTTGCGAGAGGCTTTCGACTATCCGTACGGGCAGATCGCCGAGATTCTCCAGTCGACGGAACCGGCCGTCCGGCAATTGGTCAGTCGCGCCCGCAAACACGTCGCCGGCGAGCGGAAGGCCAGGGTCGCCCCGGAGGCGCAGAAGGACCTGCTCACCAAGTTCGTGGCGGCCGCGCGCACCGGTGACCTGGGCTCGCTGGAACGCCTTTTCGCCGCGGATGTCGCCAGTTACTCGGACGGCAACGGCGCTCTCCGGGTCGCCCGGATCCCGGTCGTCGGCGTCGAGCGGGTCGCGAAGTTCTTCGCCGCGCTGGCCACCCATTACTGGGAGGGCATCGAGGTCTCCTGGGTCACGACGAACGGCGAGACCTCGGCGGTGCTGCGCCGCGACGGCGTCCTGCAGGGCGTGATGACGGTGGTCGCCGGCGAGACCGGCATCGAGCGCATCCTCTGGATCGTCACCCCGGAGAAGGTCGCCGCCTTCGCCTGAGCCCGGAGCCGTCGCCAACGGGCGGCTCATGGCGTACGCGCAAATCGGTGAGAAAAGAGTGCCGCCCACCCGCCGGAAGCGGGTGGGCGGCAATGAGCCGGAATGGTCAGCGTTTCTTCTTCTTGCGATCGCGGTCGGACGCGATGTCCTCGGCATAGGTGGCCCCGCCGTCCGATTCCCGGGTGAGCGGCCGTGCGCCGCCCTCGGGCGGACCGGCAAGCGATTGTTCGCCGGCCGCGAGATGCGGGAACTTGAGGTCGAACGCGGGCCGTTCGGAGCGGATCCGCGGCATCTTGTCGAAGTTGCGCAGCGGCGGCGGGCTGCTCGTGGCCCATTCCAGCGAGTTGCCGTGCCCCCACGGGTCGTCCGCCGTGCAGAGCGTGCCGATCTTGTACGACTTCCAGACGTTGTAGAGGAACGGCAGCGTCGCCGCGCCGAGGATGAACGAGCCGATCGACGAGATGGTGTTCAGCGTGGTGAAACCGTCGGTAGGCAGGTAGTCGGCGTAACGGCGGGGCATGCCCTCGGTGCCGACCCAGTGCTGCACCAGGAACGTGGTGTGGAACCCGATGAACGTCAGCCAGAAATGAATCTTGCCGAGGCGTTCGTCGAGCATCCGGCCGAACATCTTGGGGAACCAGAAGTAGATGCCGGAGAACACCGCGAACACGATCGTGCCGAACAGCACGTAATGGAAGTGGGCGACCACGAAGTACGAGTCGGAGACGTGGAAGTCCATCGGCGGCGAGGCCAGGATGATGCCGGACAGGCCACCGAACAGGAAGGTCACCAGGAATCCGATGGCGAACAGCATCGGTGTCTCGAAACTGATCTGGCCCCGCCACATGGTCCCGATCCAGGTGAAGAACTTCATACCGGTCGGCACGCCGATCATGAACGTCATGAAGCTGAAGAACGGCAGCAGCACCTGACCGGTCGCGTACATGTGATGGGCCCAGACGCTCATCGACAGCGCGGCGATCGCGATGGTGGCGGCGACCAGACCCTTGTAGCCGAAGAGCGGTTTGCGGCTGAAGACCGGGATGACCTCGGTGATGATGCCGAAGAACGGCAGGGCGATGATGTAGACCTCGGGGTGCCCGAAGAACCAGAACAGATGCTGCCACAGCATCGGGCCGCCGGTCTGGACGTCGAAGACGTGCGCGTCGAGCACCCGGTCGGCGGCGAGCGCGAAGAGCGCGGCCGCCAGGAACGGGAACACCATGATCGCGAGCAGTGCTGTGACCAGCATGTTCCACACCATGATCGGCATCCGGAACATGGTCATCCCGGGCGCGCGCAGGGTCAGGATCGTGGTGATCAGGTTGACCGAGCCGAGGATCGTGCCGAGCCCGGAGATGGCCAGGCCGACCACCCAGGCGTTTCCACCGATGCCCGGCGAGTGCAGCGAGTCGCTGAGCGGGGTGTAGGCGAACCAGCCGAAGTCGGCCGCACCGCCGGGCATCACGAATCCGGTCATCGCGGTCAGCGTGCCGAACAGGTACAGCCAGTAGGCGAACGCGTTCAGCCGCGGGAATGCGACGTCGGGCGCGCCGATCTGGATCGGCACCACGAAGTTGCCGAACGCGAACACGATCGGCGTCGCGAAGAACAGCAGCATCGCCGTGCCGTGCATGGTGAAGAGCTGGTTGAACTGTTCCGGCGACAGGATCTGCATGCCCGGCCGGGCGAGTTCGGCGCGCATCAGCAGCGCCATGATGCCACCGATGATGTAGAAGATGATCGAGGTGACCATGTACATGATCCCGATCTGCTTCGCATCGGTGGTGCGTAAGGTCCGGGCCAGTGCCGACCCTCTCACCTGCCGGCGGACCGGATGAGGCCGGGTGGGGGTAGGCCTCGGGGCGACGGTGGTCATCCAGACTCCTCGGCTGGGCAAACGGAGATCTACTACTCACCCTCTGTTATAGGCTTCTGACGCTTTGAATCGTGGCAGATCGGCTATTCCGCTTATGTCCGAATGGGGGGCGGCATGCTGGACGAGCGGGACCGTCGCGTGCTCGCGGACATCGAACAGCGACTCAGCGCCGCGGATCCGGCCTTCGCCCGGCGGATGCGTGCGCCGGACTGCCCGTTCCCGGCCGTGCCGGTGCTGGCTGCGGGAGCGTTCCTGGCGCTGCCGTTCCTCGGGCTGTTCCTGGGGCCGCGCGCCGTGCTCGTGGCGATCAACGTGATGGCGGTGGCCGTGATGATCGTCCTGGTGTTCCGCAGCCGGAAGCCCTGGTGAGCCGCCCCGCGGGCGCTCGGGTCAGAGCATCGCGGTGATCAGCCGCTGCAGGCGCGGCGTCAGCTCGTCCTGATCCGCGTCCGCCAGCGGAGTCACCCCCGCCGACCGCAGGATCGTCAGCCCCAGCGTCGCGGCCAGCACGAACTGCGCGTCCAGCACCGGGGCTCCGCTGAGCGCCGCCAGCCGCTCCGCGAACGAGTGCAGCGTCCCGATCCGGATCTCCTCGGCGCGCGGATCCCCGGACGACCGCAGCAGCATCATGATCCGGGTCTGGTACTGACCGTTGCGCGCGTCGGTGAGGTGCCGGGCCATCACCGCGGCGAGCTGCTCCAGCGTGACGTCCTCGGCCACCGAGCGCTCCAGCTCGTCCGCCGAGCCGGCCAGGCACGCCCGGAACAGCCCCTCCTTGTTACCGAAGTAGCGCGCGATGAGCGCCACGTTCACCCCGGCGTCGGTCGCGATGTCCCGGATGAACGTCGCGGCGTACCCGTCGGTCGCGAACCGCCGGCGCGCGGCGTCCAGCAGGAGCTGCTTGGTGGCGGCCGAGTCCCGACGTCTCATGTGATCACCGTAACTGATGTAATCCCTGGATGACTTAACCGTTCGGTCCCATACTGGGGCCGTCGAAGTAATCCAGGATTTACAAGGGAACTCCGTGACCACAGCAACCGAACAGCGCCCCCGCGTGCACACCACGCTCCTCGTGCTCTACCTGTCCCTCGGCGGCCTCGCCTTCGCCGTCCTGCAGTCGCTGGTCGCGCCCGCGCTGTCGACCATCGCCCGGGACCTGCACGTCTCCGCCGCCGACGGCAGCTGGGTGATCACGGCGTACCTGCTGGCCGCCTCCGTGCTCACGCCGATCCTCGGCCGCCTCGGCGACATGGCCGGCAAGCGCCGCGTGCTCATCGGCGTGCTCGCCACCCTCGCCGCCGGCACGCTGCTCGCCGCGCTCGCGCCGAACCTGTCCGTCCTGATCGTGGCCCGCGTGCTGCAGGGCGCGGCCGGCGCGATCCTCCCGCTGTCCATCGGCATCGTCCGCGACGAGCTGCCCCGGGAGAAGGTCGGCGTGGTCGTCGGCCTGCTCTCCGCGATCTTCGGCATCGGCGCGGGTGTCGGCATCGTGGGCGCCGGCCCGATCGTCGAGCACCTCTCCTGGCACTGGCTGTTCTGGCTGCCGCTGGTCCTGGTCGTGATCGCGCTGCTCGGCACGATCTTCGGCATGCCCGAGTCGCCGGTCCGCACACCCGGCCGCCTCGACGTGATCGGCACCGTGCTGCTGTCGGTGTCGCTCGTCTCGCTGCTGCTCGCGATCAGCAAGGGCCAGAGCTGGGGCTGGGACGCCGCGAGCACGATCAGCCTGCTCATCGCCGGCGCGGTGCTGCTCGTCGCGTTCGTCCTCGCCGAGCTGCGGGTTGCCGAGCCGCTCGTCGACATGCGCCTGATGAAACTGCGCGCCGTCTGGTCCACCGACCTGGTCGCGATGATCCTCGGCTTCGCCATGTTCGGCACGTTCCTGCTGGTCCCGACGCTGCTGCAGCTGCCCGCGGTCACCGGTTACGGCTTCGGCAAGTCCGTCTCCCAGTCCGGCCTGTTCCTGCTGCCGACCGTCGTCATGATGGTCTTCTTCGGCCCGCTCGCCGGCCTGCTGTCCCGCCGCTTCGGCCCGAAACTGCCGATGTTCCTGGGCACGCTCTCGGTCGTCGCCGCGTTCGCCCTCCCCGCCGTCGCGCACGGCGAGATCTGGCAGGTCCTGGCCTCCGGCGTCCTCACCGGCACGGGCATCGGCCTGGCCTTCGCGGCCATGTCCAACGCGATCATCGAAGCCGTCCCCACGTCCCAGACCGGCGAGGCCACCAGCGTCAACACCATCGCCCGCACGATCGGCAGCAGCATCGGCACGGCCGTCGTCGCCGCCGTGATCACCTCGAACACGACCGCCCAGGGCCTGCCCACCGACGACGCGTTCACGATGGGCTTCTGGACCTGCGCCGGCGTAGCGGTCCTCGCGGTCGCGGCGGCACTCGCTGTCCCCTCCGCCCGCCGCCGCCACGAGCAGGCGGTCGCCTCCGGCGTCGCCGACCTGCCCCCCGAGCCCGACGAACTCCCCACCCCGCACCTCCACCACGCCGACAAGTAAGCCGCCCCCGCCCCCGCCGACGCCTCGACCCTCACCGACGGTCCAGGCACTCGCCGACGCCGGCCACGTCGGGACGCAGAGGCGTCGCCGACGCCCGGACCGATACCGACGCCGACGCCACTCGCCGCCGCCTCTGCGTCCCGCGGACGTGGGACATGAAGATCAACGTCAAGATCTTCATGTCCCACGTCCGCTGTGGTCCAGACCGTCG
>NZ_BOMH01000025.1 GCF_016862095.1 Actinoplanes cyaneus | reverse complement strand
CTCAGCCCGCAAGGGCGGCCTCCGTGGCCGGGCACGGTCAATGCACAAGATCAGTCGACGGCCCCGACCTCTTCCGCCCGGCCCCGCGCGACGCCGCCCGCAAGCCCCAGCCCGGTCCTACCCGCGCCGCGCCGCACTCTCCCGGCTGGTGCTCATGGACGTTATGAGGGACGAATAACGTCCATGAGCACCAGCCGGCATGCCGCCACCGCCCCGCGACCCGGCCCCCACCCCGCGTCGCAGGCCCTGCTGGTACTTAAGGGTGCTATCGGGCCTCATCACACCCGTCAGTGCCAGCTGGCCGGCGTGAGCTGGTGTTCAGGGGTGTTATCGGGCCTCATGGCACCCGTCAGTGCCAGCCGGCCGCCGTGAGCTGGTGTTCACGGTCGGGCGCGAGGCCAGGGGCTGGGGGTCGGGCGCCGGCGTCCCGCGGTTGGGCGCTGGCATCAAAGGGTTGGGCCGCGGGTCAGGCCGGCTCGGCGGGGAGGCGGGCGAGCCGGCGGTGACCGACCTGCCAGAGCGCGAGAACCAACAAGCCGCCGGCCAGCAGCCACGCCGCCAGGTGCGCGCCGAACGCGCCGAGCAGGATCGCGCCAGCCGCGGACGGCAGCGCCCAGCCGAGGGTCCACCGCAGGGCCGCTCCGGAGAGGCCGATCGGGCCGGCGACCAGGAAGTACACGGCCGCGCCGCCGCACAGCACCCAGCGGATCGCGCTGCCCGCGTGGGCGGACTCACCGGCCAGCCCGCCCAGCCCGGCGGCGATCGCCACGATCGCGGCGGTGGTCAGGTAGTGCACCGGCATGGTGAGCCGCAGCGCGCGCAGCGCCTCGGAGGCCGGCGCGGCGTTCAGCGTCAACCACCAGAGCGCCACCAGAAGACCGAAACCGATCACCCCCAGGAGCCACATCGGGTACGACCACTCGTCCACCCCGGCAGCCGCGTTCACCAACTGCGCGACGGCCTCCCCGAGCACGATGATCACGAACAGTCCCAGCCGCTCGACCAGGTGCGGCCGGTCCGCCGCGGCGGCCTGTGGCGCCGGGTCGGTCTCGTGCCACGGCGCGAACCGGCGGACCAGTCTCGTCGTCCACCGGCGCTGGTCGCGCTCGTAGTCGCGTCGCTCGGCGGCGAGCAGCCGCTCCGGCGAGCGCGACGCGAGCAGCGAGAACCCGACGTCGAAGAAGATCCCGAGCGCCCACAGCCAGTAGCGTGCCGGTGCGTCGAAGCCGAGCGACGCGATCCACGGGATCAGGCCGAGCGCCTGGTGCACGCCGGGCCATTCGGTCATCACCTCGTTCTCCCGCTTCCAGGAGGCGATGGCGAGCATGCGGCAGGCCAGGTACGCCACGATGAACGGTTGCGGCCGGTCGTGCTCGGCGAGTTGCGGGACCGACGCGGCCATCACGGCGATGCCGAACATCGCGGCCAGCATGGTGAGCAGGCGGGTCCGGGTGGCCGCCACGTTGGCGTAGAGGGTGAAGCCGGTCCAGACACTCCACATCGCGTAGTAGAGGACCGCGAAGATCAGCAGCAGCCGGCCGTCCGGCTCGGTGTGCAGCAGGTGGGCGAGCTGGGCGACGGCGGCGACGATCACCAGGTCGAAGAAGAGCTCCAGCCAGGTGGCGTGCCGCTCCTCGGCGGCCGTGACAGACATGGCGGGAAATCTATCCGTTCGCGTCCGCCATGGCGGGGGCCGGGGCGGGAGTTCTCCCGGGCAGCAGGAACGCGACGGGGACGGCCAGGCCGGTGAGCGCGATCGACCACCAGAACGCGGTGTCGAAGCCGGTGATCAGCGAACCGCTGCGCTGCGCCGTGGTGGTCAGGACGACGGTGAGCAGGGCGACCCCGACCGAGCCGCCGACCTGCTGCCCGATCCGGACGACGATGCTGGCGTGCGGCACCTTCTCCCGGGGCAGCCCGACGAAGGCCAGCTGCATCAGCGGGATCATCACCATGCCCAGGCCGAGCCCGCGGACGAAGAGGGTGACGAGCAGTGGCCCGTTCCCGGTGTGCGCGCCGGCGAACCCGAACGGCACGGTCGCCAGCCCGGTCAGCACGAAACCGATCAGCGCCACGCCGCGCCCACCGACCCGCTCGGTCAGGCGGCCGCTGGCGGCACGGCTGAGCAGCGAGCCGACGCCCTGCGGGATGAGCAGCAGACCGGCGCCGAGCGCGTCCTCGCCCCGTACCTCCTGCCAGTAGAGCGGGAGCAGGATCATCGCGCCGTACAGGGAGGCTCCGGAGAGGAAGAGCAGCGCGGTGGACGTCCAGGTCGGCCGGGAGCGCAGCACCGACAGGTCGACCAGCGCGGAGCCGGGCCGGCGCACCGCCCACAGCACGAACGCGACCAGCAGCACGGCACCGCCGGCGATCGGCAGGATCGCGTCGGCGCTGTCCGTGCCGTCGATCCTGGACAGCCCGTAGAGCAGCCCTGTCAGCGCGGGGGAGAGCAGGGCCAGACCGACCACGTCGAGGCGGACCGGGCGGCCGGGCTCGTCGGCCGGGATCAGCCGCACGGCGAGGAACAGGCCGATCAGGCAGAGCGGCACGTTGACCAGGAACAGCCAGCGCCAGTCACCGGCGCCGAGGATCAGGCCGCCGATCACCGGGCCGAGGATGGGCCCCAGCGTGGCCGGCAGCGCGACCAGCGACATCAGCCGCCCGGCGTCCTTGCCGTTCACCTGCTGCATGATCATCGTCATCATCAGCGGCATCATGGCGCCGCCGCCGAGACCCTGGACCACGCGGAAGCCGATCAGGCTGGGCGCGTTCCAGGCGAACGAGCAGAGCACCGAGCCGAGCAGGAACACGGTGAGCGCGGCGATCCACAGCCGTTTGCCGCCGAGGCGGCTCTGCAGCCAGCCGACGAGCGGGGTGACCACGCCCAGGGCCAGCAGGTAGGCCGTGCTCACCCACTGGATGGTGCTGACGCCGGCGTGCAGGTCGGCGGCGAGCTCGTGCAGCGCGACGCTGACGATCGTCGAGTCGAGGATGACCGTGATGCCACCGCTGAGCACCGCGACGGCGGTGCGCAGGGCGGTCGGGTCGATGCGGTTGTCGGACATCGGTACCGCCTTAAGGTACGCGAGCGTATCTAACTTTGGCCACGGTACGACGCCGCGATAAGATACGCAAGTGAGTCTTAAGGGCAGCGGAAAACCGGGCACCCGCCGGCGCGGCACCGAACTCGAGGACGCGATCCTGGACGCCGCGTGGGACGTGCTGGTCGAGCAGGGCTACCCGCATTTCACGTACGAGGCGGTGGCCGCCCGCGCCGGCACCAGCCGCCCCGTGCTCTACCGGCGCTGGCCGCAACGCGAGGAAATGCTCCTGGCCACGCTGCGCAAGCACTGGTGGTCGCGGCCGATCCCGGTGCCGGACACGGGCAACCTGCGGGACGACGCGGTGCAGTTCCTGCGGCACGCCGCGGACACCCGGTTCGAGCTGTTCACACTGCTCAGCGTGCAGCTGATGGACTACCTCCGGGAATCCGGGAGCAGCTTCGCCGAGCTGCGGGAGACGCTGCGGCCGCAGGGGCAGCCGAACGCCCTGGAGCAGATGGTGGCCCGGGCCGCCCAGCGGGGCGAGGTGCCGGACGTGCCGCGCCCGCCGCGGATGATCAGCCTGCCGTTCGACCTGTTCCGGCACGAGCTGCTGATGACGATGAAGCCCGTGCCGGTGGAGACGATCGCCGAGATCGTCGAGGGGTTGTGGCTGCCGATGCTGGGCTACCGGGGCCGGCCGTCACCGCCTGCTGAAGAGGCGCCGGCCGGCGGCGGGACGCCGGCTCGCTGACCGCCGGCCGGTGGCGAGCCGCAGAACCGGCACCGGGCGCGGGCCGGCGGCCGGCGGGGGACCGGACGGCAGCCGCGTGGCGCGCGGCGCGAGCGGCAGGCAAACCGTGAACGTGGCGCCGACGCCCGGATACCCGTCCGCGACGATCGTGCCGCCGTGCCCGGAGACCACCTCGCGCAGCAGTGCCAGCCCGAGCCCGAAGCGGCGATCCCCGGCGCCGGCACCCCGATGGAAACGGTCGAAGATCCGCGCGGCGTCGGCCGGATCGAAGCCGTCACCGGTGTCCGCGACGACCAGCTCGGCGTTGTCGGCCACGGTGCGCACGGCCACCGCGATGCTGCCGTCGTGGGTGTGGGTCAGCGCGTTGGCGAGCAGTTCGCTGACGACCCGGCGCAGCGCGGACTCCACCCCGCTGACCAGCACCGGATCCGGCGGCACGTCAAGGGTGATCGAGGTCGACGGGTTCAGGACCCGTTCGGTCTCCTCCGCGGCGAGCCGGGCGAGATCCACGGGTTGTCCCGGTGGCAGGTTCCCCGGGTCGGCCGCGAGCCGCGCGGACAACAGCAACTCGTCGACGATCTCGCCGAGCCGCCGCGTCGTGCTGACCAGCCGGTCGAGGTCGCGGCGATCGGCGCCGGTCTGCGCCGCCCGCCGGGCGAGAAGCTGGGCCCGGGTGTGCACCTGAGCGATCGGCGTACGCAACTCGTGGCTCGCGTCGGCCACGAACCGGCGCTGCCGCCCGAGCGCCTCGACCAGCGGCGCCACCGCACGGTGTCCCACCATCATGGCGGCCAGCACCGCCGCGAGCAGCCCGGCCGCCGCCGCGAGCAGGAACGCCGTCAGCAGGTGCCGCCGGTCGGCGAGCTGGAAACGGCCGTCGAACACGGCCTGGACGATCACCTCGCCCCGGGACTGCGTGCGCACCCAGTACCGGGTGCCGTCCCGGTCGACCTGCTGATTCTGGGTGACGCCGGTGGCCACCACCCGCTCCACGTCGCCGCGCAACGGCAGTCCCGTGGGGGCGGCGCGATCGCCGCGCGTCATGGTGCCGTCGGTCGCGTAGAAGAACACCCAGCTGCAGGCGGGCGGCCCGGCGATCACCCCGTTCTGGACGCCGTAGTCCAGCTCCCGGCTGATCTGTTGCTCCTGGCTGTGGCGCAGCATCTGGTACGAGATCGCGCCGGCCATCGTCAGCAGCACCCCGATGGAGAGCCCGACGAGCAGCCCGATCCGCCAGCGGGCACGCCGCACGGCCCGCAGTTCGAGCGTCTGACTCACAGCGCGCCCAGCCGGTAGCCGAGCCCGTGCACGGTCTGCACCACCCTGCGCCCGAGCTTGCGGCGCAGGTAGTAGACGTACGTGTCCACGATCGACGACGCCGCCGCCTCGTCGAACACCTTGCTGCGCAGCACCGCCCGCGAGTGCACCGCCCGGGGCCGCGCCGCCAGAACCCGGAGCAGCTCGAACTCGCGCGCGGACAGGGACACCCGGGTGCCGTCGGGCAGGACGGCGTCGCGTACCCCCAGGTCCAGCATGCCGTCCCCGAGACGCAGCACGTCGGTGGCGTCGGAGGTGCGCCGGCACAGGGCGCGGATCCGGGCGCTCAGCTCGTCCAGGTCGAAGGGTTTGACCAGGTAGTCGTCGGCGCCCGCGTCCAGTCCGGCGATCCGGTCGTCCACGGTCCCGAGCGCGGTCAGCATCAGCGCGCGGGCCGCGATCGCCCGGGCCCGCAGCCGGGTGATCAGGTCCAGACCGTCGAGCGCTGGTAACCGGCGATCGATCACGAGCACGTCATAAGGTCTGGTCAGACCGAGGTGCAGGCCGCGCTGGCCATCCGGGGCCTGGTCGACGTGATACCCCTCGTCGACCAGCGTCTCGGTGACCATCTCGCGCAGATCCGAGTCGTCCTCGACCACAAGAAGCCGGCGCATGACATCGAAGATCTCATATGGACGGACGTTCCGGGAGAAAAAGTTTTATTTTTCAACCAACTTCATAGAAACCCGCAACATCTTTCTTAAGGTACGTCGTGAGCCCCCGGCCCCGCGTGCTCCGTGGTGGCCGGGGGAACGACGGCGTGCCCCGCACGGGTCTTCCAGCGGCGGGCGTGACGCCCGGCCCGGGGTCGGCTCAACTGCCGGCCAGCGCGGGAGCGGGCTCGGCCGGCGCCGGGGTGCGGCGGGCCTCGCGATGCTCCAGCAGGGACAGCAGCGGGGTCGTCATCAGCGTCGTGACGAGCGCGACCAGCACCAGCACGGTGAACAGCGACGAGTTCACGATCCCCGCCTCCAGCCCGACGTTCAGCGCGATCAGTTGCATCAGGCCGCGCGCGTTCATCAGGACCCCGACGCGCAGCGCCACCGGGCTCGGCTCGCCGCGCAGCCGGGCCGCTCCCCAGCACGCGCCGAACTTCCCGACGATCGCCAGCGCCACGCACGCCGCCGCGAACACCAGCACACGCGGGTCGCTGAGCAGGCCGAACTCCGTACGCAGGCCGGAGAACGTGAAGAACAGGGGCAGGAACACCGCCGACGCGACCGGAGCGACGGTCTCGACCACCTGATCGGTGCGCTCGCTGCGGGGCATCACCACGCCGACCGCGAACGCGCCGAAGACCGCGTAGAGCCCGATCTCGTCGGTGTACCAGGCGACCAGGAACAGCAGCGCGACAGTGCCGATCAGCCGGGCCCGGTCGTCCAGCCGCCCGCTGCCCATCAGCAGGCCGGTGATCCGGCCCCCGCCGAGCCACATGACCAGCCCGAACACGATCGCGCCGCCCGCCGTGACGAACGCCGGACCGGCCTCACCGGAGGCGACCGCCAGCACCACGGCCAGCATGATCCACGCGACCATGTCGTCGATCGCGCCGCTGGCCAGGGCGAGCGAGCCGTGCCGGGTGCCGGCATGTCCGCGCTCGGTGATGATCCGCGCGAGCATCGGGAACGCGGTGATCGCCAGGGCCACCCCGACGAACGCGGCGGACACGCCGGCCGACACGCCGTCCGGGCGGATCGGGACGGCGTCCCCGGTCACCAGCACCAGCAGCACGCCGAGCAGCAGCGGCGCCGTGATCCCGGCGAGCGAGACCGCTCCCGCCGTGCCGGCCATCCGGGCGACCCGGTGCGCCTTGAAGGCGTAGCCGGCCTGGAACATGAACAGGACCAGGCCGATCTGGCCCACCACGTACAGGACCGGCAGCAGCGGCGCCGGGAACAGCGCCTCCTGCACTTGCGGGAACAGCAGGCCCAGCAGCGACGGGCCGAGCAGGACGCCGGCCAGCATCTCGCTCACCACCGGCGGCTGGCCGACCTTGGCGAGCAGCCAGGTGACCAGGCGGCAGAAGAGGATGATCACCGCGACCGCGATGAAGAACCGCGGCGCAAGCTCAGTGGGGGTCACGGGCGAGCCTCCTGGGGGTGGGCGAAGCGGGAGTCGGCCGGTCGTCGGCGGCTTCCTCGAAGTAGGTGGTGCACAGCTTCTGGCGGCGGGCGTCGAGGACCATCCAGGTGCCGAGCAGGAGCTGCTTGAGCGAGCGACCGGTGTCGGCGAGGCGATCGGCGTGACGCAGGGCGGTCAGCCGGGCACGGCTCGGGCCCTGCTGACCGCGCGGGGTCAGGTAGGCGGGCCCACGGTTCGGCAGCGATCGGGTGTGGGCGACCGGCGACGCGAGGTCGAAGCGGCGCAGCACCTCACGGGTGGCGGCGCGCAGCATGACCGGGGCGGCGCCGCGCGCGGGGCAGGCGCGGTTGGCGGTGATGCCGTACGGGATGAAGTGCGCGTCCTTCCTCTTCAGCGTCTGCCAGCGATCGGGGTCGAAGGCGTCGTCGCCGGCCGGGCCGGTGCGCTGGAAAGCCAGGTAGTTGAAGAGCAGCACCGAGCCGGCCGGCAGGGTGACGTCGCCGGCGACGATCGGCGCCGAGGTGATGCGGTGCGCGATGCCGAAGAGCGGATGCACCCGCAACGTCTCGTCGATGAGCCGGTCCAGCGAGTCGTCGGACAGCTCCGCCGGGGGGTGGCTCGCGGCGCAGAGCAGGATGTGGGCCATCGCCTCGGACATCTGCACCACTGCGGTGTTGAAGAACGCGCCCTGCAGATACCAGGCGGTCTCCTGGTCGGTGAACGGCTCCGGCAGCACCACGGGGCAGGTTTTCTCCTTCAGCCGGGCGAGGAGATACCGGGTCAGGCGGTGCCGGCGTCGCATGTGCCGCAGACTCAGCCCCTTCAGCGCGGTCACCACGTCGTCCGCGTTGGCGACGATGAGTTTCTTCGCCTCCGGTGGGCACTTCTCTCCGAAGACGAGCTCGAAGAAAACCTCCGCCCAGACCGGCATCATCAAATCCCGGAACCGGACGAAGGAGGTTTTCTCCGCCGGAAGCTCCGCCAGGATCCGCCGGGTCGCCGCGGTCGCCAGCTCGTCCGACCGGGTGTGCGGCACCGCGAGAACCTTCCGCGTGGTCCGCGCGACCGCCTGGTAACGATCACCCGGCTCCAGGTGCTCCTGATGCATCTGCGGTCCGGGCGCCAGCCAGTACCAGAACAGGTCCGACAGCCCGGCGCCACGACTGCGCCCGTCCGCGGCCGGATCGCTGTAGACCCGCTCGAAGTGCTCCGCGGCGACCATCGGGCCGGGAACGGGGATCCCCTCCGCGCCGTTGACCCGCTGGAAGATCCACTCGCGGAGGCGGACCACGGCGCTCACCCGGCCACCGCCACCAGGTCCGGGGTCAGGTCATCCGGTCGTCGCGCTCCGGCCAGCGCCATCGCGTGGTCCAGCTCCGCTGTCAGCTCCCGCAGCCGGTCCCGTACGGCGGTGGCCCCGCCCGCGGCGAGCGCGTCGAGCACCGGCCGTCCGACCAGCACCGCGTCGGCGCCCCGCGCGAGCGCGATCAGCACGTCCGTCCCGCGCCGGATGCCGCCGTCGACCAGCACCGGAATCCGTTTCGCGACCGCCTCGGCGACGGCCGGCAGCGCATCGATCGTCGCGATCGCCCCGTCCAGCTGCCGCCCGCCGTGGTTGGAGACGATCAGCCCGTCCACCCCGTGCTCCACCGCGAGTCGCGCGTCGGCCGGGTGCAGCACACCCTTGAGCAGGATCGGCAGCCCGGTCACCGTGCGCAGCCACCCGATCCGGTCCCAGCCGGCCGTCGCGTCCATCGCGATGTCACGCACCCGCCCGGTGTCGTCGCGCATGTTCTCGCAGACCAGCCCGGCCGGCAGCTCCGTGAAGCCGTTGCGCAGGTCCCGCTCGCGGCGCCCGAAGACCGGGGAGTCCACGGTCACCACCAGGGCCCGGCAGCCGGCCGCCTCCGCGCGTTTCACCACCGAGGCGGTGAACCCGGGATCGGGCTGCGGATACAGCTGGAACCACAGCGGCCCACCGGCCCGCGCGATGACCTCCACGGGCTGGGTCGCCGCCATGCTGACCACCATGACGGTTCCGGCGGCGGCCGCCCCCTGTGCGGTCGCCGCCTCCCCACCCGGATGAGCCAGCAGGTGGAACGCGGTCGGCGCGACCAGGATCGGGGTGGCCAGGCCGGCGCCGAACAGGGTGGTGCGCAGATCCCGGTCGCCGGTGGCGCGCAGCACCCGGGGGACGATCCGCAGCCGGTCGAACGCCGCGAGGTTGCCCCGCAACGTGCGTTCCGCACCGGCGCCACCGGCGAAGAAGTCGGCGTGGACGGGGTTCATGACAGGCTGCGCGCGACGAAACTCTTCAACGGCGCCACGTGCACGTCCGGCCGGTCCCACTGGTTCTCCAGGTTCTCGGCCAGGTGGTGCGTCGCCTCGTGCGTACCGTCGCGGAAGTAACGGACGACCGGATGCAGGTACGCGGCGTCGTGCGCCTGACCCGGCACGTCCTGCGCGATGCGGGTCACCGTCACGTCGAACGGGTCGACCTTGTCGTGCTCCGGGCCGTACTCGAGGGTCACCACGAACGCGTGCCGATACTCGTGGTCCGCGGTGGCGAGGCCGTGCTCGGCGAACCACGCGACCGGCACCTCGTCGTGGTACCGCGCGTCAGTGGCGGCGACCGTCACGACGTCGGCGAGGAAACCGAACTGCTGCCACAGGGCCGAGGTCCGGTTCACCCGGGCGATGATGGCGTCGGTGACCGATTCCGGCGTGGCGTCCAGCTTCTCGGCGGGCCAGGGGACCTCCGCGTACGTACGCTCGAGGATCTTGTGGAGCGCGCGCACGGCGTACCGGAAGCCATGGATGAAACCGCTCGTCGATTTCTTGAAGTCCCGCACCTGGGAGATCGTTCCGGCGAAGAACAGGCCGGGGACGTTCACCGACTCCCACGCCTCGGTCTGTGCGGGGAAACGATCCTTGATGGTCAGCTCGGGGCGGGCCGACTCGTCGAAGACGGACGCGTCGAAACGGAACCCGGTGCACGCCAGGACCCGGTCGTAACGCAGCTCTTTGACGACCTCGTTCGCGCGCGAGAAACTGAAGGTGACCTTGAAGCCGTCGCCGTCGCGCTCGATCCGCTTGACGGTGCCGTCGAGAATCGCATTCGCGGACTTCAGCTGGTACGTGTCCAGGAAGTTGTTGTTGACCGCGCGCAGATGCCCGACGTAATGCGTCCGCCAGGCCAGATGCACCGAGCTCGGCCCGGCCACGTGGATCACCGTGGTCGTCTCCATCAGGTTGTCAGCGGTCTCGAACGCGGAGTTCCCCTTGCCGATGATCAGCACCCGCTGGTCCAGGAAATCGCGCGGGTCGACGGACATCTCGTCGTATCCCTCGGCCAGCTCGAACCCGGGAATGTCGGGCCGATAGCTTTGCGACACACCCGTGGCGACGACGACACGCCGCGCGGTGAACGTCTCGTCGCCGGCCTCGACCTGGAACAGGTCGCCGTTCTTGCTGATCCTGGTGACCCGGGTGTCGTAGGTGATCCGCAGGCCGCGCGCAAAATCGTTCAGATAGCGGACGTAATCGTCGGCGGCCGGGAAGTAGCGTTCGGTGTACTTCCCGAACAGCAGTTCCGGGTCGTCGCTCAGCAGCGAGTTCCAGTCCAGCCGCAGGTTCAGCTCCGGGTCGTCGGAGCCGGTGCGCGGCTTGTTGATGGAGATCAGCGTCCGGTGCCGCGGGTACCGCGTGAAGAACGCGCCTGGCCCGGCCGCACCCTCCAGCACCAGGTAGTCGCGCTTGCCGTCAGCTTCCAGCAGGGCGGCGAGCTGCAGGCCGGCCGGCCCGGCCCCGACGATCAAGTAATCAAGCGGCATGGCGCCGACGCTACGAACCAGAACTCAGCGAATTTTCAGAGCGAACCGGCTCACCGTCCGCGCGGCGCACAGCCGATGCCCGCTCGCGGCCGCCCCACCGCAGTCCCGGCGCACCCGCCGACAGCCCCGCCGTGGTCCCGCCCGCGGCCGCCGCGTGCGCTTCCGGCTGGCGCTCACGGTGGTTATCCGGACCGATAACGACCGTGAGCGCCAGCCGGAAGCGTGACGGCCCCGGCCGTGGTCCGTCGGCGGCTTCCGCTGTGGTTGCGGCTGCGGCCGCCGCGTCACGCCTCCTGCTGGTGCTCACGGTCGTTATCCAGCTGGATAACCACCGTGAGCACCAGCCAGGAGGCGTGACGCGCGCTGGGGGCGGGCTCGGTTGGATTCTGCGAGGCGTGTGAGCCCTAGGTGGACGATAGGGTCGCGGGCATGCTTGAGACTCAGCGTGAGCGCGTGCCGGTGAACGACGGCGGCGAGCTGGACACGGCGCTGGCATTCCTGACGTTCGCACGATCGTGCGTGGTGAAGAAGACCGACGGGCTGGACGAGGAGCAACTGCGGCGCCGGCTGGTGGTGTCCGACACGACGCTGCTCGGGCTGGTGCAGCACCTGACCGACAGCGAGCGGTACTGGTTCGGCTACACGCTCGCCGGTGACGCCCGATGGGCCGGCGTCGACTTCGACATGGTCGTGCCGGCGGAGCGCTCGGCGGAGCAGGTCATCGCCGACTACCGCGCGGCGATCGCGGAGAGCGACGCGCACATCGCGGCAGCGGGCGGCCCCGAGGCGCGTTCCGTGACCGCGGTCGACGGCGAGCATCGCACGCTGCGGTGGCTGATCGCGCACGTGACCGGCGAGACCGTCCGGCATGCCGGGCACGCCGACATCCTGCGCGAGCTGATCGACGGCGTCACCGGCCGCTGATCAGGCGGGCGCTGGCGGCCACGGTCTCCTCGGTCTGCCGGCGTCGCGTGCTCTCGTAGGCGGCGAAGGCCGTGGCCGGGTCGCCGTGCTCGCGCAGGGCCGCGGCGAGGGCGACCGCGTCCTCCAGGGCCATCGACGCGCCCTGGGCGGCGGCCGGGGTCGCGGCGTGAGCGGCGTCGCCGGTCAGGACCAGACGGCTGTTGTGCCAGCGCGGGGTCGTCGGAATGTCGTAGGAGTCGCCACCCACCAGGTCGGAGCCGGTCGCCGCGATGATCGCCGCGGCCGGGACGGGGTCGTCGCGGAACATCTCGGCGACCGAGCCGGGCCGGCCCTCGATGCGGGCGAACCACCAGGTGCGATCGTCGCCGGACGGGACGGTGAAGCCGAAGAAGGCGCGGCTGCCGCGGATCATGTGGTACTCGTCGGGGTCGACGCCGGCCGGGTTGCCGGGCGCGTAGCCGTAGACGACGTGCTGACCGGAATGACGCGGCTCCGGCGCCTGCGGATCGATGAGCCGGCGCGTCCGGGAGTGGATGCCGTCCGCGCCGACGAGCAGGTCGCCGGCGACCGTGCTGCCGTCCGCGAACGACACCTCGACGCCGTCCCCGGTGGCGAGGGCGCCGGTCATCCGCTTGCCGTGGTGGACCGGGACGCCACGGGCGGCGGCGAGGTCCTGCAACGCCCGGTACAGCGCCGCCCGGGTCATCGACCGCGCCGAGCCCTCGATCGGGCGGCGCCCCAGGTGCCGGCCCTGCGCGTCCCACAGCGAGACGGCCCGGGCCGGGGAGGAGATCGCCTCCACGACGGCGGTGGCTCCGAGTTCGTCGAGCGCGGCCATCCCGTTGGCCATCACGGTGAGGAAGGCCCCCGCGTCCTCCCCACCGGAGGCGTGCGCCTCGTAGATCTCCGCCTCGATGCCGGTCTGCCGCAGTGCCAGTGCTGTCGCCGCGCCCGCGACGCCTCCGCCCACGATGACCACCGTCATGGGCCCATCATCGCCGAAATCGTGAGCCTCGCCAGTCCCGGCGCGTTGCCGGCGGTACGGACGGCACGAAGCCGACCCTGGTGTCTGGCAGAGTGACGGGGTGAATCTCGATGAGGGCGCCGGGCTGCTGCACCGGCTCACGTCGTACGTGCCGGACCGTGAATGGGATGTCCCCGTCGACGACCCGCGGGTGCGCCACGACTTGGCCCCGAACGACCTGGCCACGTTCCCGCCGCAGGTCAAGGCGTATCCGGATGGCCTCGACGTGCTGGAACTGCCCCGCGAGCTGCCCGATCCGGGGGTGAGCGCCACCGCGGTCCTGGCCGGTGCCGCAACCCCGGCCCTGCCGCTGGATGCGGCGCAACTGGGACGGCTGCTGTTCCTCGGCGCGGGCGTCGTGCGGACCGGCGAGCGCAACGGCAAGCCGTTCCTGTTCCGGGCGGCCGGTTCGGCCGGGGCACGGTTCCCGCTCGAGATCTATGTCAGCGCCCGCGGGATCGCCGGCGTGCCCGACGCGGTGTACTGGTACGACCCGGTGCGGCACGCCCTCGCCCGGATCGCCCCGGCCGCCGACGGCGACGTGTCCACCCTGGTCGTGACGGGAGTTCCGTGGCGGACCGGCTGGCGTTACGCCGAACGCGGCTGGCGCCACCTGTACTGGGACGCCGGCACCGTGCTGGCCCAGCTGACCGCAGCGGCGGACAGCGCCGGCCTCGTGCCGCGGCTGCGGTCGCTGTTCCCGGATGCGACAGTGCGGGAGCTGGTCGGCGCGGACGGCGTGCACGAGTACCCGGTGGCGCTGCTCTCGCTCGGTGACGGCGGCCCGGCGATCCGGCCGGGCGGCCCCGCGGTTCCCGGGGAGCTGCCCGAGGTGGAGCTGCCACTGTGCACCGCCGCGCAGCGTGCCGGCGAGCGGGACACGCTGGGCGAGCCGTGGGCGGTGGGGACCACGCTGGCCGAGGTGCCGCCGTCCGGCTCGCTCGACGAGATCGTCCGCCGCCGCGGGTCGCAGCGCCGGATGGACCGGTCCCGGACGCTGACCTCCGAGCAGTTGCGCTGGCCGCTCGCCGCGGCGCTGCGTGGCGTGCACGTGCCGCACTGGGTGGTCGTGCACGGCGTCGACGGCGTCACCCCGGGCCTGTACCGGTGGCCGGACCTGGAACAGCCGCTGCGGACCGGGGACCAGCGTGACGAGCTGCTGCGGATCTGCCTGGACCAGGCGCTGGCCGCCGACGCGGCGTACGTGGTGATCGCGGCCGTGCCCCTCGCGGCCCTCGACGACCGCGGCTACCGTGACGCCCAGCTGGCGGCGGGGCTGGTCGAGGGCCGGTTGCACCTGGCGGTGTACGCGCTGGGCGCCAGCGCCACCGGGATGACCTTCCTCGACTCGGAGGTGCCGGGCCTGCTCGGCGAGCCCGACGAGGTGGCGGCGCTGCTGTTCACGTGCGTGGGCGTCGCTGAGTACCGTTCGCGGCCGGGCGGGGGACCCGGCGCTCCGGTCGCCGTCCGCACCGTCACTCCGCGCCTGGGCGACTCCTGACCGCAGCCCCGGTGACCGGCGCGACGGCGTCAGGACACGTGGGACTCCACGATCTCGGCGGCCCGGCGGACGTCGGATTCCAGCGGCCGGTCCGGGTCGATCGGCGCGATGGCGTCGGCGAGCGCGTCGATCAGTCGCGCGGACGCGGGCGCGGTCGGGGTACGCGCGCCGACGTGCACGGCCTGACGCAGGCCCAGCGCGAGCGAGCCGGTGATCAGGCCGAGCAGGCGGGACTGGTCGAGGGCGCGCAGGGCTGACTGCGTACCCAGGGGAATGACGTCCTGGTTGTGAAGGTTCGTCGGCAGGCTCTGCAGACTTGCCGGCATCGCGTCGCGGCGGATCTCCGCGATCAGCGCGGTGGACGCCAGCTGGACGCCCTGCAGGCCGTGCTGCTGACCGGGGCCGGCCGCGAGCATCGGCGGGAGCCCGCCGTTGCGGACCGGGTCGACGAGCAGGTCGAGCTGGCGTTCGGCCAGGTTGCCGAGCTGTCCCAGCACCATCGTGAGGACGTCGGCGGCGAAGGCGGCGGGTTGCCCGAAGAAGTTGCCTCCGTGTACGACCTTGTCGGCGCCCGGGAAGAACAGCGGGTTGTCGCTGACACTCGCGAGGTCGGCCGCGACGACGCCGTCGGCATAGCGCAGCGCGTCCTCGGCCGCGCCGAGCAGCTGTGGCGTGCAGCGGATGGAGTACGGCTCCTGCAGCGGCCGGCTCCCCGACGGCGTCACCCCGTCGAGGAGCGACCGCATCCGCGCGCCGACGGCGTTCGCGCCCGGGTGTCCGTAAGCGATCAGCAGTGACTCGTCGAGGAACTGCGGGTCGCAGCCGAGCAGATCCGCCAGCACGCACGACAGCGCCTGGATCACGCGATGCGACGTGCGGATCCGGTCGAGCGCCAGCGCGGTCGCGGCCGTGGTCAGCGACGTGCCGTTGACCAGCGCGAGCGCGTCCCGCCCGTCGAGTGGCAGCGGGGTGAGCCCGGCCCGGTCCAGTGCCTCCGCGGCGGGCAGGCGCTCGCCGTGCACGTAGGCGTTTCCCCGCCCGCGCAGTGCCTGCGCCGCTGCGCCCAGCGGGATCAGATCGCCGCTCGCGCCGACCGAGCCGAGCCGCGGCATCGCCGGGGCGAACGTCGTGCCCAGCGCGGCCGCGAGCGCGTCGACGACGTGCGGTGACACGCCCGAGGCGCCGCGCGCGAGCGAGTGCGCCCGGACGAGCAGGGTGGCGCGGGCGAGCTCCGGGTCGAGGTCCGGGCCGTGGCCGGCGCCGAGGTGCGCGAGCGTGTTGTCGGCCTGGTCGCGCTGGTCGGCACGGCCCGCGTAGCCGACGAGCGCGCCGAAACCCGTCGTCGCGCCGTAGACCGCGCGGTCGTCGCCGAGCACCTTGGCCAGGAAGGCGCGCCCGGCCGTGAGCCGTTCGCGGACCTCCGGACCGGCCAGCACGGTGATCGGCTCGCGGGCGGCGCGCAGGTCCGCGATGCGCAGCGGGGCCGCCAGATCCACCTCGATCGTCATGGTTTCGGACGCTAGTGACGACTTCTCAGAGCCCTCTGAAATCGCGTCGGTAATTTCCGCCGCATGACGCACGACTATCTCATCATCGGCGCCGGGCCGGCCGGCCTGCAGCTCGCCGCGCTGCTGGAGCGCGACGGTCATGACTACGTCGTCCTGGAGGCCGGTGACGCGGCGGGGACATTCTTCACCCGCTATCCGCGGCACCGGACGCTGATCTCCATCAACAAGGTGTGGACCGGTTCCGACGACCCGGAGTTCAACCTGCGGGCGGACTGGAACTCGCTGCTGACCGAGGACCCGGCGCTTCTTTTCAAGAACTACAGCCGGAAGTACTTCCCGGCGGCGGACGACTTCGTGCGTTACCTGAAGGATTTCTCCGACGGTCTGAACGTTCTTTACGGCAGGAAAGTGCAGCGCGTGTCGCGCTCCGCGGAGGGAATCTTCACCGTCGCGACCGCGGAGGAAACCTTCACGGCGGCGAAGGTCGTCGTCGCCACCGGCGTCTCGCGGTTCTACGTCCCGCCGATCGAGGGCGCCGAGCTGTGCGAGCGCTACGACACGGTCAGCGTCGACCCGGACGACTTCGTCAACCAGCGGGTCCTGATCATCGGCAAGGGCAACTCCGCGTTCGAGACCGCTGACGCGCTCGTCGAGACCGCCGCGGTCATCCACGTGGCCGGCCCGCACTCGGTGCGACTCGCCTGGCAGACCCACTACGTCGGGCATCTGCGCGCGGTCAACAACAACTTCCTCGACACGTACCAGCTGAAGTCGCAGAACGCGGTGCTGGACGGCACCGTCGAGCGCATCACCCGGCGCGACGACGGCGGATTCCGGATCACCTTCCGCTACGCGCGGACCAGCGAACGGCTGCGCGAGATCGACTACGACCGGATCATCCTGGCCACCGGCTTCCGCTTCGACGCGTCCATCTTCGACGAGTCGGCCCGCCCGCGCCTGGTGATCAACGACCGGTTCCCGGAGCAGACCCCGGCCTTCGAATCGGTCGACGTGCCCGGTCTCTACTTCGCCGGCACCCTCTCCCAGCAGCGCGACTTCAAGAAGTCGACGAACGGGTTCATCCACGGATTCCGGTACGCCGTCCGCGCGCTCCACCACATCCTGCGCAGCCGCCACCACGACATCCCGTGGCCGTCCACCCCGGTCGAAGCCACGCCGGAAGCGATCACCGACGCGATCATCGCCCGGATCAACGTCTCGTCCGGGCTGTGGCAGCAGTTCGCCGTCCTCGCCGACGTGGTCACTGTCGAGAACGGCGCCGCGCACTACCGCGAGGAGGTGCCCGTCGCCTACCTCGGCCCGGAACCGCTCGCGTTCGTGGTCACCCTCGAATACGGGCCCGGCCACGACCAGGTCGACCCGTTCGACATCACGATCCCGCGCGTCGCCGAGAACGACGCCACCACCGCGCACCGGGCCAGTTACCTGCACCCGGTCGTCCGCGTGCGCCGGCACCGCGAGGTGATCGCCGAGCACCACCTCGCGGAGAACCTGGAGAACCAGTGGAACGTGCCGCCGGTCCACCAGGAGCCGCTCGCCCGCTTCATCAAGGGCGTCCTCTGACGATGTGGCCGGCTCCGGTGCTCGAACTGCTCGCCGAGGGCGGCGATCGGCCGGTCTTCGAGGACGGTGATCGCGTGGTCACCGCGGCGGAGATGTTGTCGCTGGTCCGGCGGATCGCGACCGGGCTACGGCAGCACGGGCTCGGGCCGGGACGCGGGGTGGCGCTGCGGCTCTCCGTCGACGCGCACGCCTTCGCGGCGACGATCGCGGCGTTCGCGGTCGGCGCGCGCGTCTCCGGGATGCCGTCCGGGCTCGCCCCGGGTCAGCTGTCCCACCTGCTCGAACGGGACGACGCCGTGCTGCTCGACGACGCGGCGGTCCGCTCGTTGTCCGGCTTCCCGGAGAAGCCGATCGACGTCGGCGGCCGGCCCGGCGACGTCGCGCGGATCATCTACACCAGCGGCAGCACCGGCAACCCCAAGGGCTGCGCACAGACGTACGCGGCGATGTCCGCGGCCTGGGCAGCCCACCCGGACCGCTGGCCGCCGGCCGTCGCCGAGCTGGCGCGACGACTCGACCGCTACCTCGTCTTCGGCTCGCTGAGCAGCCAGGTCATGCTGGAGTACGGCATCCTGACGCTCGCCGCCGGTGGCACGCTCGTCGCCGCCCACCCGCCGGCGTTCCCGGGCACGATCGCCGAGCACCGGGCCACCGCGAGCGTGATTACGGTCGGCAAACTGCACCAGCTCGTCCGCGCCCAGCGCGCGAACCCGGTCGACCTGAGCAGCCTGCGAGCGCTGATGGTCTCCGGCTCGCCGCTCGAGCCGGGCCGGCTCCGGGAGGCGCTCGACGTGCTCGGGCCGGTGATCTTCCACGGTTACGGCCAGACCGAGACCGGGATGATCTCCATGGCGATGCCGGGGGAGCGGCTGGACTCGGTCGGCCGGCCACCGCCGGTCACGTCGCTGCGGTTCCAGGACGGCGAGCTCTACGTGCGTACGCCCGCGCAGGCCAGTTTCTACTGGCAGGACCCGGAGGAGTCGGCGCGCGTCTTCGTCGACGGCTGGGTCCGCACCCGCGATCTGGCCACGCTCGGCGACGACGGCTACCTGCGGCTGCTCGGCCGGGCCCGCGACGTGATCATCGTGCAGGCCACGCTGGTCTACGCCGGCCCGATCGAGCGCGCGCTGGCGGCGGACCCCGCGGTCGCCGAGGCCTACGTGATCGGACGCCCCGACGACGAGACCGGAGAGGCGATTCACGCGTACGTCGTCCCGGTCACCGGCCGCACCCCGGACGCGGCCGCCCTGCGTTCCCGGGTGGCCGCGCACCTGGGCCCGTCCTCGGTCCCCAAGACCGTGACCGTCATCGACCACGTCCCCTTGGCCCCGAGCGGCAAGCCCGACAAGTACGCCCTCCCCGCCACGTGACCCGGCCCCCGGCTGGCACTCACGGTCGTGTCAGGTCCGTCGACCCAGCCGTAGGTGCCAGCCGCGCGCGTGCGGCTGGCACTCAGGGTCATGTCGAGTGCGTCGACCCAGCCGTGAACGCCCGCCGGGGACGCGACGTGGGGCCGGGGCCGGGCATGCGGGCGGCCCGGCCTTCCGGCTGGTTCTCATGGGCGTTATCCGTCCCGGATAACGCCCATGAGAACCAGCCCGAAACCGTGGGTCGCGCGCCTGCCTGGAGTGGCAGCGGCCTCGCGGACGGAGCCACGAGGCGGAGCTTTCACGACGTACGCGCAAAGGGTTGTCAATGGGGTCGCAGGGCAGATCGTGGCGCGAGTTCACGACCCGGGTCAGAATTCCTCGGTGCTCATGAACTGCCGGGAATGGTGGATCAGGGGACGGTCCTCGGGTCCGTGGAAGACCTCGAGCACCTTCGCCACGACCAATGTCGAATCGCCCACCGGCACGCGGTGCAGCGGTGCGCACCGCAGCGCGGCGACCGCGTCGAACAGGATCGGCTCACCCGTCGGCAGCGTGCTCCAGCCCTGACCCGGGGTGAAGCGCTCGCCGCCGGAGCGCGCGAAGTGGTGGGCCAGCCCCGCGTGGCGGGTGCCGAGCAGGTGCACGACGAAGCCCGGCGCGGTCAGCAAGGCCCGCGCCGACTGGCTGCCCATGACCGAGAACGACAGCGCGGGCGGGTCGACGGCGACCGAGGCGACGCTGGACGCGGTCAGCCCGACCGGGCCGTCCGGGCCGGCCGCGGCGATCACCGCCACCCCGGTCGGATACCGGCGGAACGCGCCCTTCATGCGTTCGCCGACACCGTGCAGTGTTTCTAGATCCACGGGCAGACGGTAAAACGTAAAGCCGACTTCACGTCAAGGTGTCGAGGGTCGCTCCGTGGCGAGACTCACTCGTTGCGTGGCCGGAGGCCCTGAGCAGCTGCAGGGCGGCCTCGTGGCCCGATCCGGCGGCCGGCGTGTAGGTCAGCAGCCGCTGCCCGTCGTCCTCCGGAAGGTGCAGGGCCTCGTAGTCGAGGACCAGGTCACCGACGACGGGGTGGTGCAGGTGCTTGGTGCCCGCCCCGCAGACCTGGACGGGGTGCTTGGCCCAGCACGCCGCGAACTCGGGGCTCTTGACGATCAGCTCACCCACCAGCGCGGTCAGCGCCGGATCGTCGGGGTAGCGGCCCGCGGCGATCCGGAGCGACGCCACGGCGCGCCCGGCCTCCTCGTCCCAGCGCCGGTACAGCTCGCGGGTGTGCGGGTCGAGGAAGAGCATCCGCGTCAGGTTCGGCCGGTCCGCGGGCCGGGCCGGCGCCGCCCGGTCGTAGTGCCCGGCGAACAGCAGGTGGCCGAGTTCGTTCCACGCCAGGACGTCGCTGCGGCGGTCCAGCACCAGGGCCGGCACGTCGCGCATCGCGGTGATCAGCTGCTCGACGCCCCGGCGGGCGGTCTCGGCACGCGGCGGGCGGCGCCGCTTCGCCGGTCGCGGCCGGGCCAGCTCGTGCAGGTAGGCACGCTCGTCGTCGGTGAGGGCCAGTGCCCGGGCGAGGGCCTCGATGACCGACTCGGAGGCGTTGGTGCTCTGCCCCTGCTCCAGCCGGGTGTAGTAGATCGGGCTGACCCCGGCCAGCTGGGCCAGCTCCTCACGGCGCAGGCCCGGCACCCGGCGCTGCCCGTACGACACCAGCCCGACGTCCTCGGGCCGCAACCGGGCCCGGCGACTCCGGAGGAAGCCGGCCAGCTCGCGCTCACTGTGCATGACGCCCATCCTGCCCGGCGTCGCCGTCCGCTGCCTGTCCCCGCCGGTACCAGTCTGGCCCCGCCTACCCGGAACAGTGGCCTGGCTGTCGCCGGGACCACAGCTGCAGATTCGACGCATGACCAGTACCTTCCTGACCCGCAGCACGGCGGGTGTCCGTGATCGGCTCGCCCTCGCGGTGCTGCTGACCGCCAGCTTCACCCTGGCCGTCGACTTCTCCATTCTCAACGTGGCGCTGCCGGCGATCGGCGCCGACGTCGGGTTCGCGCTCTCCGGTCTGCAGTGGATCGCCACCTCCTTCGCGCTGTGCGCGGCCGGCTTCACGCTGCTGTTCGGCCGGGTCGCCGACCTCGCCGGGCGGCGCCGCGTGTTCCTTGCCGGCATCGCGCTGCTCGGAGTCTCCTCGCTGGCGGGTGGACTGGCCACCGGTCCTGCCGTCCTGCTCGTCGCCCGGGTCGCGCAGGGCCTCGCCACGGCGGCCGTCACCCCGGCCGCCCTCGCGTTGCTGACCACCTCGTTCCCGGAGGGGCCGCGTCGGGACCGGGCGCTGGGCCTCAACGGCGCGCTGATGGCAGCCGGGTTCACCACCGGCGCGATCCTCGGTGGCGTCATCACCGACCTGCTGAGCTGGCGGTGGGCGTTCTTCATCAACGTCGTGGTCGCCGCCGCCGTCCTGGCCGTCGCCCCGGTCGTGCTCGTGGAGAGCCGTCCCGAGCGGCGACCCCGTCTGGACGTCCCCGGCGCGGTAACCGTCACCGCGGGTCTCCTCGCGGTCGTGTTCGGCCTGGTCAGCGCGGGACAGCACGGCTGGGTCGACCCCCGTGCCCCGGGCGGCCTGCTTGCCGGCGCCCTGCTGCTGGGTACGTTCTGGGTGATCGAACGCCGGGTCGCCGAGCCACTGGTGCCGGTCCGGATCCTGCGCCGTCGCACCGTCGCGTGGGGCAACCTCGCGGGGATCCTCGCGTTCGCGACCGAGACCTCGCTGGTCTTCCTGCTGACCCTCTACCTGCAGGAAGTCCTCGGCTTCGCGCCGCTGGCGGCCGGGCTGTCCTTCGCCGTCCTCGGCCTCGGCACCGTCCTCGGCGGCGTCCTCGGCCCCAGGGTGATCGCCCGGCTCGGCAACCCTCAGCGGGCGTTGGCGCTCGGCATGAGCGTCCAGGCGATGGCGACGCTGGTGCTGGTGTTCCTGGGGCCGGACCGGGCCGGGATGCCGTTGCTGCTGGCCGCCACGTTCATCGGCGGCACAGCGAACCTCGTCGCGATCGTCGGGTTCATGGTCACCGCCACCTCCGGTCTGCCCGACGGGGAACAGGGCCTCGCCGCAGGGCTCGCGACGATGAGCCAGCAGATCGGCATCACCCTCGGGATCCCGGTCATGTCCGCGGTCGTCAGCGCCGGCCTCGCCTCGCCCGGCGGCGAGGCCACCGGCGACATCCTCACCGCGGTACGCACCGCAGTGGTGGTCAACGCCGCCCTGTGCATGCTGACCGCGGCAGCCGTCGCGCTGTTCCTGCGGGCGCCGCGCACCGGCGACGTGGGCCGGGCGCCGCGCACCGGCGACGTGAGCCGGGCGGGGAACGGACGCCCGCGCCGCCACTGACGGACCGGGGGCGGGGCAGTATGGAGGGCATGGAACCTCAGCGCGTGCAGCGGGACCGGGACGCGACCGGCCGGGCCCGCAACGCCCGGCCGCGGGACGGGCTCGGCCGCCCGCTGCCGCACGGCCTGACCGGTGTCCCCACCACCCCGGACGATCTCGTCCTGCCGCCCGCGGAGGCGTTGCGCGAGGCCGAGCGGCTGCTCGCCGACGGCCGGCCGTTCCACGCCCACGAGGTCCTCGAAGGCGCTTGGAAAGCGTGCGACGACGACACCCGCGAGCTGTGGAAGGGCCTGGCGCAGCTCGCGGTCGGCGTGACCCACCTGCGGCGCGGCAACGAGATCGGCGCGGTCCGGCTGCTCAGCCGGGCGGGGGAGCGGATCGCGCCGTACGCGCCGATCGCCCCTCATGGGATCCCCGTCGCCGCGCTGACCACCTGGACCAGGGAGCTCATCGCGATGATCGGCAAGGCCCCGATCCCGGAGGGGATGCTCGCGCCGCGGCTCACCCCTTCGTGACCCGTCGCACCGCTGTGTCCTGCCATCCCGGACGCGGGTCACCCGCACTCCGCGGGCGGTCGGTGGCCCGGCCTGGTCCCGACCGCCGAGCAGGATCGGAGCCGCTGGGACGCGACCGCCGCGTCAGTGCGGGCTGACCTTGACCGCCGGCGCCGGGAGGCCCTCGAACCAGGCAGCCTCCCGCAGGGTGTCCAGGATCCGCTGCCGGCCCTCGGCGTCCTGCCGGTCGATGAACAGGATGCCGTCCAGGTGGTCGGTCTCGTGCTGCATGCAGCGGGCGAGGATGCCGTCGCCGACGACCTGGACCGGGTCGCCCTTCTTCGTGAAACCCTTGGCGGACACGTTCATCCGCCGCTTGGTGTCCAGATAGATCCCGGGGATGGACAGGCAGCCCTCCGGACCGTACTGCTCCTCCTCATCGGGGAACTCCAGGACCGGGTTGACCAGGTGGTCGAGTTTCAGGTCGTTGCCCGGCAGGTCCGGGTTGATCGCGAAGACCCGCAGGCCGACGCCGATCTGCGGCGCGGCGAGCCCGGCGCCCCGGGACTGGGCGAGCGTCTGCGTCAGATCGCCGACCAGCCTGTCCAGCTCGGCGTCGAAGTCGGTGACCGGCGCGGCGATCTGGCGGAGCACCGGGTCACCGACCTTCCGGATGGAGACTACGGTCACTGCGGACCTCCAGGAATCACTGTGGATGTGCCACCTACTTCGTACGCCAGTCAGTGGTCCCGCGACCAGTCGGCGACGGGTGCCGGCAACAGCGGCGGCGTTGCGTGGTGACATCCGCCGGAAGTTTGATCGGCGGTCGTGGATGTCGGCCGAAGGGCGGGTCTGCCCCCACGGGCCCCGGTGTCATCATGCTTGCCATGCCCATCACGACAGAGGTCTACCGACGAGAGACGCCGCAGGGCGCCGACACCGTGACGGTCATGGCGTCGATCGACGACGAGGGCGCCGAGATCCGCGTCGTCCACGAGCGCGACGGCAAGGTCGTCGCCGATGCGATCCCGCACTGGGGGCAGGACCCTGCCGCGGGCCGGCGCTGGGTTCAGGAGCATCGCGAGGCCCGGTTCGCGGAGGGCTACCGGCCGGTCGAGAAAGCCGGCGACCCCGAGCGGTGACAACGGTTTCTACCGGCGTACTTCCAGACAAAGGACTCGGACCGGGCGTGCCTCAGTCGTGGGGGAGTAGCAGGTCCGCCTTCTCCGGTGGGCCGGAGAAGCCGCCGTAGATCCTGTTCGGGCCGGCCACCAGGGGAGCGACGGCGGCCTTGGTCAGCCGCCGGACGGTCGTGCCGTCGTCGAAGCCGTTCTGGACGCACCCGGCGTAGCGCATCGTCATCTCGGCGAGGCCGGTCGCGGATCGCACCAGGAGCACGATGATCTCGTTCCCGTGGGCGGCCTCGGGCAGGCAGTCCGCCGGGGTGTCCAGGTCGCCGCTTCCGGCCGGCGCGGCGGCGATGCGGCGCACCTCGTCGGCGGCGGCCGCGCCGTCCAGGCGCAGGCCGGACAGCAGACGCGGCGGCACCCGGCCGGGACCCGCCTCCGGCAGCGGGTACTTGCAGGCGGAGAGCGAGGTCACGTCGTGCAGGGCCGTGACGTCTGCCGGCGGTGCCGGACGCAGGTCGGGGCCGGTGCTGATCTGATGGGTGACCGGGCAGCCGGCGTCGTCGACCGTCACCCGGTGAACGGTGGCGACGATCCGGTCGCGCAGCTGCTCCGGCGCCTGGACGATCACCTCCACGCTGTCGCGCCGCACCGTGGTGCGGTCACCTTCGCGGGTGATGCCGTCGCTCTGATCCGTGCGGCCGAAACCGACGGTCCAGCCGGTGTTCGCGATCAGGGATCCGGGCGGTGTCCCGTTCGTCCCGCCGCCACAGGCGATGGCCGGAATCGGGCCCCCGGGCCGGGCGACCGCGGGCGGATGGTCTCCCGGTTTGACGCACCAGGCGTCGAGCCGGATCGCCTGGTTGTCCCAGCCCCAGTCGCCGGGGACGCCGACCTGGACGCCGCCGAACGACTCCCACCGCCAACCGGCCGGCAGCGCCGGCCGGTCGGCGGCCGATTCCGCCGGCGACGCGGCGGGCTCAGGTGCTCCCGCCGGGCGTGCGCACGCTGCCAGGACTCCCACTGCCAGGACGATCGCCGCCGCCTTGACCACACCACGCATCGTCTTCCCCCGAGTTCTGCTGACGGTTCAGCGGGTCAGACGTCGGCGCGGCACCGCTGGTTCCACCCGGCATCATGCCGCCGGTGACGGGATCGTCGCGGTGGAAAGCGTCGCCCGGGAGAGGATCGACACGTGTGCCCGCGCGGGCGGGCGGGTAACGGCGGATTCGTGGAGAACAGCGCGGACAACGGCCGTACCGGAAATGGATCCGACAAGGAAAAGGGCAGCACCTGGACGGTGCTCGTGGCGGTGGCCGCGAATCTGGCCATCGCCATCGCGAAAATCGTCGCCGGGTTCCTGACCGGGTCGGCCTCGATGTGGGCGGAGGCGGCTCACTCGGTGGCGGATACCGGCAATGAGGTGTTGCTGCTGGTCGGGCTGAAGAAGTCCCGTAAAGGGCCGGACGAGAAACATCCCTTCGGGTACGGGCAGGAACGGTATTTCTGGACGTTCCTCGCCGCGCTGGGGATCTTCCTGGTCGGCGGCGTGCTGTCGATCGGTGAGGGGGTTCGCAGCCTGCTGGCGCCCGAGCCGGTGGAGTCGCTCTGGGTCGGCGTCGGGGTCCTCGTGGTGGCCGCCGGTTTCGAGAGTTTCTCCTGGTACACCGCGCACAAGCAGCTGCGCGAGGAGGCCCGCGAGCAGGGCCGGTCGATGCGGCATCACCTGCGGCACGCGTCCGACCCGAGCGTGACGACGGTCTTCCTGGAGGACACCGCGGCGCTGGCCGGCCTCGCCATCGCGCTCGCGGCGCTGGTGCTGCACGCGACGACCGGCTGGGCGGGCTGGGACGCGGTCGGCAGCATGACGATCGGCCTGCTGCTGATCGGGGTGGCGTTCCTGCTGGCGCGGCGCTCGAAGGGGCTGCTGCTGGACGAGTCGGCCCCGGCGGACGTGCTCGACCCGATCCGCGAGCGGGTGCGCGACGAGGAGTGGGTGGCCGAGATCAAGGACCTGCACGGGGTCTGGGTCGGTCCGTCGCAGCTGCTGGTCAATCTGTGGGTGACGCCGAAGACCGACGACGACCTGGTGGGCCGGGTGACGCGGCTGCGGCGTGCACTTCTGGAGGACGAGTCGGTCACCCAGGTGACTGTCACCCTGGAGTGATCAGTGCGGCGACAAGGCCTATCGGCGTACTGGGAAATGGGCGGTGAAACGGTACCTGTAACGACCGAGGGCAGGGGCAGGTTACTGTCCCTACATTCCTAACAAAAGCGCATTAATTTACCCAGGCTGCAATTTCCGTAAACACCAGCGAAACGCGCTTTCTCGGGACGAGGCTTGAGTACGCGCCGGACCGTCCGGCCGGCGCGAGCCGGTTGACGAGAGGGTGCGCGGAGATGAGTGCGGTGGCCACAGAGGTGGCGCGGCGGGCGACGGGCACGCTGCAGGACCTGGTCTCTCCGCTGGGCGGCCTGATAACCGGGGTGCAGCAGCTGCCGGTCGAGCCGTCGAACCCGCCGCTGAAGGTTTTCTCCGCGAACCTCGGTGACGTGTCGACGGTGATCGACACGATGTGCGGGCCGGACTGCCTGGGCAGTCTGGACGGCACCGGCACCGGGGTGGACCCGGAGCACGCGCGGATGGTGGCCTGCGCCGAGGCGCTCGAACGGTACGCGAACAGCCTCTACGCCGACGCGCAGCTGCGCTGGGCGACCGCCGACGAACTGACCGCCCTCGGTGAGGACGTCCTCGACCTCGACGCGCTGCCGCGCTGCTCCGCGACGGAGCTCGCCGACCCGCACTGCCCGGTCGTCCCGCCCGCCAAGTCCGAGCGGATGCGGTGGATCAAGGGGATGAACCTGCGTACGCGGGAACTCTCCTGGGTCCCGGCGGTGCTGGTCTACATGCACATCGCCGCGCACGGGGCGGAGAAGATCACCAACCCGATCTCGACCGGCGCGGCGGCGCACAGCGACCCGGTCCGCGCGGTCACCGGCGCGCTCTGCGAGGTGATCGAGCGCGACGCGATCAGCCTGGTCTGGCTGCAGGAGCTCGCGCTGCCGCGGATCGAGCTGGACGTGGCCGGGCCGCAGCTGCGCAAGTTCCTCGACCTGTACGCGGACCGGGACGTGACGGTCGAGCTGTTCGACGCGACCACCGACCTCGGGATCCCGATCGTGTACGCCGTCTCGACCGCCCCGAACCATCCCGACTGCGACACCGTCGTGGCCTGCGCGGCCGCCCTCGACCCGCAGGTGGCCGCCGCGAAGGCGATCTCCGAGACGGTGTCCGTGCGGATCGCGCTGCAGGGCGACAAGGCGCCGGACGACGTGCACGACTTCAGCGGGGTGTCGGACGGCGCGATCTACATGGGCCACCCGTCCCGCGCGCCGGCCTACGACTTCCTGCTCGGCGGCAGCGCACGCCGCCGCCTGTCCGAGATGCCGAACCTGGCCACCGGCGACGCGGCCGCGGACCTACGGGTGGTGCTGGATCGGCTGGACGCGAGCGGGCTCGACTCGTACCTGGTGGACTTGAGCCCGGACGAGGCGATCCGTGCCGGGATGACCGTGGTCCGCGCGGTGATTCCCGGGCTGCTGCCGCTCTCGTTCACGTACCGCTCGCGCTTCCTCGGCAGTCCGCGGCTGTACGAGGCGCCGGTGCGGATGGGCTATCCCAGCCGGCCCGAGTCCGAGCTCAATTCCTGGCCGCAGCCGTTCGCCTGAGGAGTCACCATGTCGCACCTGATCATCACCGCGGTGGGACCGTTCGGGTACGCGGTCGCCGAGCGGCTGCGGGACCTGGTTCCCCACGTGTCGGTGGTGGACGCGCCCGGCGGGCTGCCGGTCGCCGAGGTTCTGGACGTTTTATCACGACAAAGCGGAATCAATCTTCTCGCCTCCTGGCGTCGCGCTCCACGGCTGGAGCGCGAGTTCGACGAGGAGTCGTTCCGGACCGGCCGGCCCTGGCTGCCGGTGATCCTCGACCATCCCCAGCTCGAAGTCGGCCCGGCCGTCGTCCCCGGCCTCGGCGCCTGCCACGACTGCTACCGCCGCCGGATCGCCCAGCACGACAACGCCCGCGTCATCCGCGCGGCGACCGGCGACCACTACGACGCCCACCCCGAGGCCGGCCCGGACGGCTTCCTCCCGTCGACCGCGCTGCTCGCCGCGGCGCTCGCGGCCGAGGCGGTCGACCGGCTGCGCGCCGACGCGGCCAGCGAGGCGGGCCGGGTGCGCCAGATCGAGGTGCCGGCCCAGCAGGTGCGGACCGGCCGGGTGGTCGGCGCGCACGGTTGCCCGCGGTGCGGGCTGGGACGGGACGAGACGACGCGGTCGTACGAACGGCTGCCCGAGCTGCTGCAGGGAGTGTGGCGATGATCCAGGTCGAGGAGACCACCCGCACCGACGGGCGCATGGACGCGGCGACCATGGCGTACGCCGTGGCCACCGACCCCCAGTTCGCCCCGCCGGCTCGCCCGTGCCTGGCGGCCGGCCTGGTCCAGGTGCCGCTGGTCGACGGCGTCGCGTTCGTGGGCACCGGCAACCGGCAGACCGTGCTCCGCGGCCGTTCGGCGGTGCAGCTCGTTCCCCGGCTGCTGCCGTACCTGGACGGCACCCGCACGGTGGCCGAGCTGGCCGAGGCGCTCCCGCGCGTACCGCTGAAGTCGTTGCACGGCTGCGTGTCCCTGCTCTACGTGAGCGGCCTGCTGCAGGACGGACCGGTCGGCGAGGTCGTCGAGGTGATCCCGCCCGAGGTCGCCGGATACCTCGGCCGGAACCTGGACACCACCCGGGTCAACCGCAGCCGCAACGAGGCGTGCGAGCGCCTGGCCCGTACCCGGGTGCTGGTCGCCGGGGCCGGGCCGCTCGCCGCGACGCTGCGCGCCGAACTGGCCGGCGCGGGCGCCGACGCGCACCCCTGGGCCGGTGAGGAGCTGACCGCCGGTGACTTCCTGGTCGCCGTCGACGACGGGGACGCCGCCGCGATGGCGAAGGTCGACGCCGCCTGCCGGGAAGCCGGGGTCAGCTGGCTTCGGACCGCGGCCGGCGCGAACACCGCCGAGGTCGGGCCCCTGTTCGACGCCCGATACACCTGCTGCCACGACTGCTTCGCGCGGAACCGGTCCGGCCCGGCGGGAGTGCCGTCCCCGGCCCGCGCCGCGGCCTGGGTGGCGCTGGCCGTGACCGAAACCGTTCACCTGCTCTCCCGGGTCGGCCAGACACCGTCGATGCAGGTCTGCACGGTCTACGACCTGAACGAGTGGTCGCAACTCGCCGTCGGCGCCTTCCGCCGGCCCGGCTGCCCGGTCTGCCTGCCCGCCGACCCGAACGCCGCGACGCAGACGCCGCCGGTGGCCCACCGCTACGAGCAGGCGGTCGCCTTCCCCGCCCGGGAATGGCTCAACCCCAAGGAGCACCAGGCGCACTACCGGCCCGCGAACCACGCGCTGCAGCGCTACAACAAGGAGTTCAAGGCCGCCCCGCGTCTCGCGCTGGGCGACGGGTCACTGTCAGATCTTCTTCGCCGTACGGCGGGTCTGCGCGACCTCGGTGACAACGGCCTGCCGGGTCAGATCAGCCGGTGGGCGCCGACCGGTGGGAACCTGGGGTCGGTGCAGGCGTACCTGCTCGCGTCCGGCGTCGAGGGGCTGGACCCGGGCTGGTACTTCTACCAGCGCGCCGACCACAGCCTGGGCCGCGTCCGGGCCGCGTCGGCCGGTGCCTGCCCCGAGCTCGAGGAGACCGGCCCGTCCGCGCTGCTGGTGCTCACCGGGGCCCTCGCCGTCGTCGGGGCCAAGTACTTCGACTTCGCCTACCGGATCCTCGGCCTCGACGCCGGGTGCGCGCTCGCCCAGCTCTCCGCCGTCGCGGCGACGCACGGCATCACCAGCCGGTTCGCCACCCGCTGGGACGACACGGCGATCCACGACGCGCTGCGCACCGACCCGGACACCGAGCCGGTCACCGCCGTGATCGCCCTGGACGGCATCGCGGGAGGCCTGTGATGACCGTTTCTGAGCAGCCCGGAACGACCGCCTGTGGAGGCCTGCCATGACTGTCACCACCGACCAGGACCGCTACCGGATCCTCGGCGAGCTGATGATCGACAGCCGGCTGGACGCGGCCGGGGCCCGCCGCCCGCTCACACCGGTGCCCACCCACCTGATGCCCGCACCCGATCAGGGACCGATCACCGAGTTGCCGTCGCCGGCCCCGCCGCGCGCCACGCTGGACGAGGTGCTGCCCGGCCGGGTCGCGGTCCGCGACTACGGGCCCGAGCCGATCACCGCCGCCGAGCTCTCCGCGATCTTCGCGGCCGCCGAGACGATGGACGCCGAGTCCTGGCCCGGCGAGCGCGACGCCGGCGTCCGCCTGGAGTTCTTCTGCGCCACCTGGCGGGTCACCGGCGTCGGCACCGGCCTCTACCGGTACCTGCCGGGACGCGACGCCCTGCGCCGCGTCGCGAGCCTGCCGACCGGCCAGGAAGCCGCCGACCTGGTCATCCAGACGGAGTTCGCCCAGGCGGCCGCCCTGCTCGTGATCACCGGCAACCTGGCCGGCTCGCTCGACCGGCACGGCAGCCACGGCCACCGCCTGCTGCTGTCGCGGGCCGGCGCGGCCGGGCACGCCGCCTGGCTGGCCGCCCTGCGCCTGCGCCTGGCCGGCACCGTCTTCGCCGGTCTGCTGCCCCACGTGCTGCGGGAACGTGCGGGCGCCGACGGCTATCACCGCGCGCCACTGCTCGCCTTCGCCGTCGCGCACCCCGCGACCGCAACGGCGGCGTAGCGCCCGGTCCACAGTCTGGGGTCCGCGTTTCCGGCGTACGGACCCCGGCCGGAAGGCCCGAACGCCGACCGGAACCTGCATGGACACGACACATCGAAGGAGCTGAGTCGCATGCACAGTGAACTGAACGGACCCGAGGTCATCGATGAACTCGACCTCTGGTTGGAGGACGATCTGACCGCCGAGCAGCTGCCGACCGTGGTCAGCGCGTCGCTGCTCGGCACCGGTGGCTGCGGTGGCTGCGGACCGTGCGGCCCCTGCGGGCCGTGCGGCCCTTGCGGCCCTTGCGGGGGCACCCGCGGCTGCCATCACTGCGGCCCGTGCGGCGGCACCCGCGGCTGTCATCACTGCGGCCCGTGCGGTGGCACCCGCGGCATGCACTGACGTTCGTCAGCTGAGATCGACCCGGGGGTGCGCCGCACGGCGTGCCCCCGGCCCCGCCCGGGTAGACGGAAGGCCCCCGATGACCACCACGGACTGGCTGGAGAGGCCCGTCGCACTGGCACCCGAGGTCACTCTCATCGACGGCGCCGACGGTCACTCCCTGCTCTTCGATCCGGTGAGCGGCAGATACGTCCGCCTGAGCCGGACCGGAGCCCGCCTCATCCCCCTGCTGGACGGCTCCCGGACCGGCACCGCGCTGCTGGAGGCCGCCCGGCGGTCGCGCGGACCTGACGGCGTACGCGATCGTGCCCCTGTTCTGCTGTCCTTCCTGACCGACCTGCGTGCGGCAGGCGTCCTGTCAGTGCCGCCCGACCCCCCACGCGGCGGGCAGCGGGCCTTCCTCTGGTTCCTGCGCCTCGCGCCCCGGATCCGCATCCCGGCCCGGCACCTGAACCGCATGCTGCGCCCGCCGTCGATGGCGCTGGCCCGTTACCCGCGCACGTTCACCACGCTGACGGTGGCGGCCGCACTCGCGTCGACGGTCCTCATCGTCCTGGCGACGGCCCTTCCGGCGCCGCTCTCGTTCGCCGGCCCGCCGTGGCTCCTGACCGTCGGAGTGCTGCTGGTGCAGGCCGCAGTCCACGAGATGGGCCACGCGTCGGTCTGCCAGGCGCTGGGCGTGCCGGTCCGCGAGGCCGGCGTGAAGATGTTCTGCCTGCTGATCCCGCTGACGTACGTCGACCGCACCGACGCCTACCGGGTCCGCTCCCGCTTCGGGCGCAGCGCCGTCGCCCTGATCGGGCCGCTGGTCGACCTGATCGCGACCGGCATCTGCGCGCTGCTGATCCTGCTCGACCCGGTGCGGTTCGCGGACCTGCGCTGGCTGCTCGGCATGCAGCTGTTCATCGTCTTCAACAACCTGAACCCGCTGCTCCCGTTCACCGACGGCCACCACGCCATGGAGGCCGGCCTCGGCGAGATCAACCTGCGGGATCGCGCCTTCCGCTACCTGGGGCACGTGATCTTCCGCCGTCCGCTGCCCGCGGCCCACCGGGCGGTCTCCACCGCACGGCGTGGCATGTACCTGGCCTACGGCCTGATCAGCACCGTCTTCGTGGCCATGCTGCTGGCGATGATCTCGATGAACTACTACAGCCTGATCCTCCACTTCACGAACTGACTTCCCGGGTACGTCGTCGAGCCGCCCGCCCGCACCCGCCTCGTCCCGTGGCGCCCGGTCACGCCGTCGTTCCCTGGCCCGCGACAACGGCCGTCGCCCCCCGCGTAGCAGCAGCGTCACACACCTGTCGGCCAGCCGGTTGGTCGCGGCTGGCGCTGCGGGGTGTGTCGAGGCGGGGATGCGCCCTTGGCGGCCAGCCGGTTGGTCGCGGCTGGCGCTGAGGGGTGTGTTGGAGCTGGGATACACCCCTGGAAGCCAGCCGGGATCTGTTGCACCGTCCGCCGTTACCGGGTCGCGCGAGTCGTTGCCGCCTTGCCCCCGGACGCGCGGGCGCCGACGCCCGGCAGTCGAGCCCGGACGCCGGCGGCGTGGTCAGGACGCGTAGGTCTCGAACTCGGCGACCTTCGGTGTACCGGAAGCGGCAGTGATCCTGAAGGTGATCTTCGTCGTGGAGGTCGCGGCGAAACTGATCACGCCGGCACCGGAGCCGGAGGCCAGGACGGCTCCCGTGGCGCCGTTGACCACCTGGTAGGAGCCGATGACGCCGCTCGTGACCTCGCGGAGGTTGATGCGGGAGACGGTGGTGGCCGAGCCCCACTTGATCGAGATGTCGCCGGTGGTGCCGCTCGGCGACCAGTACGTGCTCAGGCTCGCGTCCTTGACGTTGCCGTAACTGGTGCCGCTGGCCTTGCTGGAGCCGTCCGCGCCGGCGCCCGAGGCGAGGCTCAGGTTCGTGCCGCTCGGCTGGGTCGGGCTCGTCGACGGCGACGGCGGGGTGGACGGCGAGGTCGACGGGCTGCTCGACGTGGTCGGGCTGGGGCTGCTCGTCGTGGTGGCGCAGGTGCCGGTGGAGCTCTTCAGCCCGGTGTTCGCCCCGGCCGTCGCCTTCACGACGGCGGGCACGCACGACGCGTTGTCCAGCGTGTACGCGTACGGGATCGAGACGCTCGTGTTCGAGACCGGGTTCGGCCCGGCCGGGTTGTTGTCCTCACCCGGTGCAGTCCAGGTCACGTTGTCGAAGATGTTGCCGCTGACCTGCCAGTATCCGGGCAGGTCGGTGTAGAACGTGCCGAGCACGTCCTTCGAGTCCTGGAAGTAGTTGTTGTCGACTCTGGCCTTGCCACCCGCGCGCGGGTTGATCCCGGACTCGTTGAGGCTGTGGTAGTAGTTGTTGTAGATGTGCGCTGTCGCGCCGCGCAGCAGCGGTGTGCGGGAGTCGATGTTCTCGTACCAGTTGTGGTGGAACGTGACCGGCCCGTTGGCCAGGTCGCTGTCGCCGGAGCCGACCAGCCCGCCCCGGCCGGAGTTGCGCAGGATGCTGTAGGACAGGGTTACGTACTTCGTGTTGTCCTTCATGTCGAACAGCCCGTCGTAACCCGCCGACTCGCCGCCCGAGGCGATCAGTGACGTGTGGTCGACCCAGATGTTGTGGACGTCGGTCTCCATGCCGATCGCGTCGCCGCCGTTCGACGTCGGCGAGCCGGACTTCTTCACGTTCTGGACGGTCACGTTCTGGATGATGATGTTGCTGGAGTTCCGGATGTGGATGCCCAGCTGGTCGAAGACGGCGCTGCCGACCCCGACGATGGTGACGTTGGAGATGTCCTTCAGCTCGATCCGGTCGGCGGCGGTGTTGCAGCTGGCGCCGGAGACCTTCGTCGTGTTGCCGTGGTTGATGGTGCCGGTCACCTCGATGACGATCGGGGTGCTGGCGCTGGCGCGGCCGCAGAGGGCCTGGTGGATCTGGGTGCCGGTGGTGGCCCGCACGGTGGTGCCGCCGGCACCGCCGGTCGTGCCGCCGTTCTGGGTGGCGAATCCGCTGGCCGAGCCGGTGACGGCGGCGGAGGCCTGGGCGTTGGGGAGGACGAGGGCGATGGCGCCCGCGGCCACGGCGGTGCCGGCGGCGGCGATGAACCGGGTTTTTCTCATGCTCGGCGCTCCTTGGGGATGGGGTGCAGGAAAGCGCTTTCCTACGGTTCTTCCGCCGAGCATAGGAGGACGTCGATTAACAAACAAGAAACTCCGTCGTTTGCATTTTGTTGCAGTCCGGAGCGGCACTATGAGGAGATGAGCACCTACTTCAAGGTCGTGCCGGAATCGTCGGTCCCGTCCCCGGCCGGGTCGGCGGAGAACTTCGACGGGCAGGTGTGGCAGGCCGACGTCCTGCGTGCGGAGCAGCCCGGCGGCCTGCGTGGACACCGCTTCGCGTACGCGCCGGGCGGCCGCTCGCACTGGCACGTCCACACCGGCGAACAGGCGCTGATCGTCGTGGCCGGCCGCGGCCTGATCCAGTGGGAGGGCCTCGACGAGCCGCGCGAACTGCAGCCGGGGGACTGGGTGCACGTCGAGCCGGGAGTCCCGCACTGGCACGGTGCCGCCGACGACAGCATCTTCGTCCACCTGGCGGTGACCGCCACCGGCGCGACCGAGTGGGGCGACCGGGTCGAGCGCTGACCGCCACCGGCGCGACCCGAGAGGGCGGCGGGTGCCGGTGGGACCGAGAGCGGCGGCAGGGCTGCGTGCTGACCGGCGCCGGGTCCGGAGACGCAGGGGGCGAAAGGCCGCGTTTCGGGTCGGTCGGCACGGGAATGCGGCCGGTATGACCACCACCAAGGAAGACCAGCAGGAGAAGGAACGGCAGCAGCAGCCACCCGGCCTCACCACCCGGATGGACCGCAAACCCGACCACGGCGAGGAGTCCTACCGCGGCTCGGGGCGGCTCACCGGCAAACGGGCGGTGATCACCGGCGGGGACAGCGGCATCGGGCGGGCGGTCGCGATCGCGTTCGCGCGCGAAGGCGCCGACGTGCTGATCTCCTACCTGCCGCAGGAGCAGGACGACGCGCGGGACACCGCGGCGCTGGTCGAGGCGGCCGGGCGCAAGGTGGCCCTCGTGCCGGGGGACCTCACCGACCCGGCGCTGAGCAAGCGGATCGTCGAGCAGGCGGTGCGCGACCTCGGCGGCATCGACGTCCTGGTGAACAACGCGGCGTTCCAGATGACCCACGAGACGGTGGAGGAGATCTCCGACGAGGAGTGGCAGCACACCTTCGACACCAACATCACCGCGATGTTCCGGCTGGTGAAGGCCGCCCTGCCACACCTGGGGGAGGGCGCGTCGATCATCAACACCAGCTCGGTGAACTACGACCAGCCGAAGCCGACGCTCCTGCCGTACGCGACGACGAAGGGCGCGATTGCGAACTTCACCGCGGGGCTCGCGCAGATGCTCGGCGAGCGGGGGATCCGGGTCAACGCGGTCGCGCCCGGGCCGATCTGGACGCCGCTGATCCCGTCGACGATGCCACCGGAGCAGGTCGCCGAGTTCGGCAAGAACACGCCGCTGGGGCGCGCCGGTGAGCCGAAGGAGGTCGCTCCCGCGTACGTGCTGCTCGCCTCCGACGAGGCCAGCTTCATCTCCGGTGCGATCATCCCGGTCACGGGTGGCAAACCAATCCTGTGACCACTGCCGTGCCCGGCTCGACGGACACCCCGATGCGGCGCGAGCTGTGGGACGGCGATGACGCCGACGAAAAGGCCGCCGGGAGCACCGGCGGCCGTTTCGGATGCGCAGGTCAGCGCTTGCCGCGCTTCGCGGCGGTCTTCTCGTCCTTGACACCCTCGGTCACCAGCACACCGGCGGCGTTCTCCAGGTGGGCGCGGACGAACCAGTGGTACTGCTCGAGCTGCCCGGCCTGGGCGATGAGCAGGTCCTGCGTCACCGGGTCGGGCTCGTCGGTCTTCTCGATCGCCTCCCGGTGCGCCTCGATCACGCCGGTGTAGACGATGTCGAGCGCGGCCAGGTGCGAGTTGGTGTCGGCGCGGCCGATCGAGTAGTCGTCCCACGACCGCTGGGCGACCAGCGCGCCCGGCGTGCCGACCGGCGAGCCGCCGAGGGTGGCGATCCGCTCAGCCAGGGCGTCGACCATCTCGCGGACCGCGTCGACCTGCGGGTCGAGCATCTGGTGCACCGCGATGAAATGCGGACCGACGACATTCCAGTGAATGTGCTTCAAGGTCAGCGCAAGGTCGTTCAGCGCGTTCAGCCGGTCCTGCAGCAGCGCGATGACCTCACCGGCGACCTCGGGCTTGATCCCGGGCACGGTGTAGCTCGGGCTCGTGGTGCTGATTGTCGCTCGCTTACGCGGTGGCATCGCTCATCACTCCTTTTCCAGGTTTCTCGACCCGCTTTTGTTCCCTGCCCACGAATGCGCAAACGCCATTCCGCGCAACGTGCCGGAGGCCACTGCCCGGTCGAGAATGAGATCCATGATCCTGGCTCGATATCTGCTGGCAGCCGTCTGCGCCCGTCTCGCCGACGAGGGCGCCCGGGTCGCGATCGTCCTGCTCGCGCTGGAGCGCGCCGACGACGCGGCTCTCGGCGGGCTGCTGGTCGCGGCGTTGATGGTGCCGCACGTGCTCGCCGCGCCGCTGGTCGGAGCGGCCGCCGACCGGATCCGGCGCCGCCGGCTGCTCTACACGACGGCCTTCCTCTGGTACGGCGTGAGCCTGGCCGCCGCCGCGACCCTGATTGGCACGTCGTCCTGGGCCGCCGCGCTGATCCTGGCCGTCGCCGGATGCCTGTCCCCGTTGTTGCTGGGCGGCCTGAGCAGTCTGCTCGGTGAGCTGGCGCCGGGGAATCGGGCCCGCGCCTTCAGTCTCGACGCCGGCACCTACGGCACCGCGGGCATCGCCGGCCCGGCGGTCGCCGCGGTGCTGGCCGGCTGGGCGGGAGCGGGCTGGGCGCTGGCCGGGCTGGGCGGCTTCGTCGTGGCCGGGGCGGCGTTGTTCCTGACCTTGCCGTTGCGCGGGAGATCGGCGCCGGAGGCCCAGCCAGTACGGCCGATCGCGGGTCTGATGGTCTTCGTGAGACGACCGCGTCTGGCAGCGGTGACCGCCGCGTCGACGTTCCAGCTTCTGGGTTTCGGGGCGATGCCGCTGGCCGCCGCCTCGATCGCGGCTCAGGCGCACCGGCCCGCGCTGACCGGTTTGCTGGTCTCGGCGAGTGCCTGCGGCGGGTTGTTCGGCTCGGTGATCTGCACCCGGATCCCGGTGGTGCACCGGCGCCCGGAGCTGGTGGTGCTGCTCTGCACCGCGGCGATGACGGTTCCGTTCGCGCTGGCGGTGGTGGGGTGGCAGGCGGTGCTTTTCGCCGTCGCCGGCGTGTTCAGCGGCGTGGCCTCGGTCGCGGTGTTCACCACCCGCGACCGGGAGGCGCCGCCCGGGCTGCGTACCCAGGTGTTCACGCTGGGCGCCGGTTTCAAGGTGACCGCGGCGGCGGCCGGAGCCGCCGCCGGTGGTCTGCTCGCGTCGGGCGATCCCGCGGTCCTGCTGATCGCCATTGCCGCGTGTCAACTGCTGGGAGCGGCAACCGGGGGACTGCTGCTGATCAGACCTTCTGCGTCTCGGTCGTTGACGGGTGCAGCTCAGCGGTCGTCTTCTTGACGAACCGGCCGGTGCTGGTGCTCCGGTTCACCTCGCGGTCGCCGTGGTCCTTCCCGACGTGCTCGGTGGTCGTGGACTTCGGATCCCGCTTCGTGGTCGACTCCTTGACGAATCGGCCGCTGCGCGCGCTACGGTTCACATCGTGTTCCTTGCCGGCCATGTCGGGGGGCCTCCTGTCGTGTCGTCGGTGTGTCTTCCTGATACGTGCCCACCGACGAAAAGTGGAAACGTCTGGATCTGTCCGGCCGGGCAGGCCCCGCCGATGACGGCAACCGCTGCCGTCCGTCGTCACCCGTGCAGGCCGAGCCGGGCCGCGAGGGTTCCGGGATCCAGCGCCGTCGGCGGGGGCCCGGGAGTGACCAGGGCCAGGCGCAGCACGTTGCGCACCGGCGCGGCCGTCACCGTCTCCTCCGGACCGGCGTACATCCGCGCCAGGCAGCTCGGCATCAGCGCCGGCACACCCAGCGCCCGCGCTGTCCGCACCGCGGTCTCCGCGGTCGCCGCAGACCGCGGCTCGGCACCCAGGGCGATCATCCGGTCCCGCAGGACCTGCGCCGACAGGTCGATGGTGTAGACGATCACCACCCTTTCCCGGTACGGCCGACGCCCGCGACCCGGCCCGGCCACCCCGGCCGGGAACAGCATCGCGTGACTGTCCCGCCCGATCGGCGTCGCGACCACGCCCGGGGGCAGCGTCACCTGATCGGCGATCGCCACCACCACCGCGTCCAGCGACCCTTCCGCCACCCATCCGATCATCCGGTCGCCGTGGTCGGTGACCTGCGTGACCGGCACGTCCAGCGCCGGGAACAGCAGTGGCGCGAAACTGGGGAACGTACCGACGGTCAGCGGCCGTTCGCGCGCGGCGGCCCGCGTCTGGTCGACGAGCACCGCCAGGTGCCCCAGGATGTGCGCGGCCCGGTCGGCCATCTCCCGACCCGCGCCGGTCGGCCGGGCGCCCGTCGGATCCCGGTCGAAGAGCCGTTCACCGACCCGGCGCTCCAGCGCGGCGAGCCGCTGACTGGCCGACGGCTGACTGATCAGCAGCTCGCGGGCGGCCGCGCCGACCGAGCCGAGGCGGACGATCGCGGTGACCAGGCGCAGGTCGTCGACCTCCGGCAATGAGCCCATAGGCACAGCCTATGCCCGGCACCGACGCCCAGCACGCTACCGTCGGTCACGGTTCGCCGGACAGCATCGACGACATGCGAGAACGCCGGGATCTGGGAACGCTGCTGCTGACCACGTTCGTGAGCTGGCTGGGTCAGCGGCTGACGGCGATCGCGTTGCCGCTGGTCGCGCTGGAACAGACCGGTTCGGCGTGGACCACCGGGCTGGTCGCCGGGGCGGCCGGGCTGCCACTGGTCACGTCGGGGTGGTGGGCGGGCCGGCCGCGGCGACTCGTCACCGATGGACGATCGCTCAGCGTCACCATGCTCGTGCAGGTGGCCGGGCTGCTCATCGTGCCGGTGGCCGCGTCGGCGGGCGGGGTCACCGCCGTACACCTGGCAGTGGCGGGTCTGATCTCGGGTTTCGCCGCCGCTGTCGCCGGGCCGGCGCGACACGCCCTGACCGCCGACCTCGGTGATCGCCTCGGCGCCGGAACGGCCGCTCGCGCGCTGGCGTGGCAGGATCTCGCGCACCGCGTCAGCATGGTCGTCGCGCCGCCGATCGCCGCTGCCGCTGTCGCGGCGGGCGGCACGATCGGTCTGCTCTGGTCCGAATGCTGCGGCCTCGCGGTGGCCGCTCTCCTGCAATCGCGCGTACGCGGTGAGCACGCCCGCCCGCAGTCCCCGGAACCGCCGGTGCGGCTGCGGCAGGTGTGGCGCCGCCACGCGGAGCTGCGCCGGGTCCTGGTGATGAGCGGCGTCGGGGGAGCGGCCTGGTTCGCGTTCGCGCTGGGTCTGGCAGTGCTCGGCGCGCAGACCGGACGCCCCGGGGTGCTGATCGTGGCCGGCCTGACCGGGTACGGCATCGGCTCGGTCTGCGGCGCGCTCCTGGTCCCCGCGCTGACCACGCGACTGCCCGCGCTGCCGACCGCCGCGACCGCCTGGATCGTGCTCGGAGCATCCTTCGTGGCCATGGCGGGCGGTGCCGGCTCGGTCCCGTTCGTCGCCGTCTGCGCGGCAGTCGGCGGCGCTGTCATGCCGTTCGGGATCGCCGCCGGGAACACGTTGATCAGCAGCCGGACGACGGGCGCGGAACGGCGGGCCGCGTTCGCCGCGGAAAGCGTCGTGCACGACGGCGCGGCCACGATCGGCATGCTGCTCGGCGGCGCGGTGATCGGCCTGGCCGGCGCCCGCCCGACACTGGTGGCGGCGGGACTCCTGCAGCTGGTCGTCGCCGCCTTCGTGCTGGCGCGGGCCGCGGTGGAACGGGCCGCCGGGACGGCTCACGCCCGTACCGTGAATTGAATATCATCGTTGGATGGCAGTTGCGCTGTTGATCCCGGGTTACGCCTATTCGGCGGAACGCCCGCTCCTGCACTTCGCCGGCGAGGTCTTCGCGAAGCACGGCTGGACCACCCGGCAGATCCGCTGGCCGTCGCTGCTGCCGCCGCGCAGTGACGATGTGGCGCTGTGGAACCGGCAGTTGCGCTCCTACGTCCACTACCACCTCGGCCAGGTGCTCGCCGCCGAGCCGGACCGGCGGATCGCCCTGGCCGGCAAGTCGATGGGCTGCTTCGCGGCCGCGCTCGCCGCCGAGCGGGGCCTGCCCGCCGTCTGGCTCACCCCGATCCTGCGCGACTCGGAACTGCCCGCCGACCTGCACCGTGGCACGGCGCCGTTCCTGCTGCTCGGCGCCGCCGGCGATCCGGATTGGGAGCCAGCGGTCGCCCGCGGTCTCGGGCGTCCGTTCTTCGAGGCCGGAAAGGCCGCCCACGGCCTGGAGATCCCCGGCGACCCGGTCCGTTCCGTCGACGTCCTCCGCGAGGCCACCGCCGCCATGGACTCCTTCGTCAGCGGGCTGTGACCGGCCGTCGCTCGCCGCGGACCTGACCGCCGGCTCCGCCGCTCGTGCCGGAGCGCTGTCGGGATCGACGTGCGGGAGGTGCCGGCCGCGCCTGGCCCGCCACCGGGAACCCGGGGGGACGCTGACGACGTCGCGGGCCCGGCGGACGAGCCGGGCCCGCGCTGGTCAGTCGCTGCTGAGCAGCAGGGACGCCAGGGCGTCCGGCTCGGAGAACATCGGCCAGTGGCCGGTCGGCAGCTCGCGGTAGGTCCAGCCGTCGCCGGCCATCGGGCCGAAGAGGGGCACGGTCGCGGCCAGCTCACGCAGCTGCGTTTCCGAGAAGGAGCAGAGGATTGCCGTACGGGGCAGCGCCCGCCACCGGTCTCGATGCCGCACCGGATCGGTGGCGGTCGCGACCGGCTGCGGGCGGCCGCGGTCGCGCACGATCGACCAGTCGAAGCCGGTCGCGGCCGGGGGCGCCTGTGCGGGCACGGGCAGCATGCCGTCGACCGCCACGGGTGGTGTCCCGTCGAAGTCCGCCTGCGACATGCCGTCCGGCAATGGGCCGGTGTCGACGTAGACGAGGCGCCTGATCCGTGCCGGCATCCGGTCGGCCGCCGCGGTCATCACCATGCCGCCGTAGCTGTGCCCGGCCAGCACCACGTCGTCGAGCGTGTTCAGCACGTCGGTGAGCTGCTCGATGTGCTCCTCGACGCCGATTCCCGGGTCGAGGGGCGGCGAGATCTGCCGTACGTCGTGACCCTGTTCCTCGATCTTGGGGGCCACCGCGTCCCAGGCCCATCCGCCAAGCCAGAACCCCGGAACCAGCACGTATGTCGTCATGCCGTCGACGCTAGGGTGAATAGCGGACAGAGCGTGTCCGCTATGAGGTCCTCGTCGGTGAACGGCCATCTTCTACCCGGTTGTAGAAGGTCGGACGTTAGTCGATGGTTGTACGGGGCATCTCACCGCCATGGCGACCATTGTCATGGCAGAGGATGATCCGGACATCCGGGAGATCTCGCTGCTGCTGATGCGCCGGGCAGGCCATCGGGTGATCTCCGCCGAGGACGGCGCCCAGGGTTGGCGGGCCGTACTGTTCCACGACCCGGACCTGGTCATCAGCGACGTCGACATGCCGGAGATGGACGGGCTGGAGCTCTGCGCGAAGATCCGTGGCAACCCGGCGACCGAACTGACGCCGATCATCTTCATCAGCGGCGTGCTCATGCCCGACGACGACCGGGTGATCACGGCCGGCGCCACCGCTCTGCTGCACAAGCCCTTCACCGCTGCCGAGATGTTGAGCTGCGTCAACGCCTCACTGGCTGCCGGGGCGAAGGCCGGGCGCGACACGAAATGACACGGCCTCGGCCAGCGCTTTGTGCTTGGTGTTCTGGAACGCTGCGATCCGCCAGCGCGTATCCGGGTCGCGGACCAGCACATAGGTCTGCACCTTGCCGAGCCGCCCGGCCCGGTTGCCCTTCAGCACGTCGCCGCGGCTCGTCACGACGGCGGTGTCCGGGCCGAGGAACCGGACGTCGGTGATCTCATCCACGAGGGTCGTGCCCTTGAGGAACCTCGACCACAGCTCACGATGGCTGCCGGCGATGTCGGTCCGCCCCTGATACCTGGTCCCGACCCAGGTCACATACGTCGCGTCGATGGTGAACTGGTCCGCGTACGCCTGGTGGTCGTGCCGTGCCCACGCCTGCCGCAGCGCGTCGATCGTCGCCTCGACGGCACGCCGGTCGTCGATCCGCTCGCCAACCATTGTTCCTCCCGGTAATATCTGCGCTTGTGCAGATACTAACCGAGGGAAGCTAAATGCGGGCGGACGCGCACCAGGTTTTCCGGCGCTACCTCGACGCGGTCGGCCTCAACGGGGTCGCCCTCGCCACGGCCGCCGGGCTGAACACCACCGACTGGTTCGCGCTCAGCGTCCTGGAGCAGGCCGGGCCGTTGACCTCGGGCGCGCTCGCCGAGCGGACCGGCCTGACCACCGGCGCCACCACGCGGCTCATCGACCGGCTGGAACGACTAGGGCACGCCCGCCGGGTCGCCGACCCGGCCGACCGTCGCCGGGTGCTGGTCGAGCACGTGCCGAACCTCGACATCGACGCGATCACCGGCCCGGCCCGGCGGCATCTGGGCGCCTTGCTCCAGCAGTACACGCCGGAGCAGATCGAGTTGCTCTTCGACTTCTTCGAGAAGGCGGCGCCCGCGTTGCAGGCCGCCACAGCCGAGATCCGCCGCAAGACTTGACCTGGACGCCGTTGTCGCTGTGCTCATCCCGTGAACGCCACGGCCGGGGATCCGGTCGGCACCTCCCGGGCCTGGCACCAGCACGGCCGGCTCGACCGGGCCGCTCACGCGTGTTCTGGGACGGCGAGGCGAAGTCCTGCTGCCCGCCGAACCCGGGAATCTGAAAGGGCCACCTGACCGATGCGCACTGACTGGGCCGCTCTGCCCAAGGCCGTCACGGAAGAGATAGCCGACCGGGTGGGAGGAACCCACGCCACCCCGGCGACGGCCGGTGACCATGCGGAGATCGCCGCGACCGTCACCGGCACGCGCGGGAAGGTGTTCGTGAAGGCGGCCCACACCGATTTCGGTGTCCGGTCGTTGCGCTTCGAGCTGCGGGTGAGTGAGGCCGTCCGCGGGTCCTACTCGCCTGTCGCGGCATCCCGCGTGGGGATCGGTCGACGCGGAAGTTCTGGACTTCTTCGCGACGAAGAACGCGCAGAAGTGGGCGTCCAAGGCCGCGGGAGCCACCGCAGCCTGGATCCACGATCTGGCGGCGTGGACATCGCAGTGGGCGGCCTACCGCAACCAAACCAGCGCATGACCACTCGCGGCCGGTAGCGCGGTACTCGAGGCGGTCGGCGGAGGAGCCGGCGTCAGAGTGGAGCGAGGGCCTGGAAGCCGGTCGCCCATCGGGCCGGCACCGCCGCCAGCTGGATGCCGCCGCCGGCCACCACGAGGTGGCGGTCGGGGTAGTTGACGGATCGCAGTGCCGTCCCGTCGCCGTTCGCCACGGGGCAGAAGGTGGCGTCCCGGTCGAACAGCGGGGCGCCCGTGGCCTGTTCCAGGCGCAGCACGAAATCGCGGTGCCGCAGGAAGTAGCCGGGGCGGCCGGCCGACTCGAACGACAGGCAGCCGGCGTCCGCCCGTCCCGCCCTGGTGACGAACCTGGCGTCCATCCGGTCCGCCGGGGCGTCCGCCGCCGTGATCACGCCGACGCCGACGGCGGAGTCCCGGTACCGCACCCGGTATCCGGGCATGATCGGCAGGCCCAGCCCGATGGTGGTGCCGACGACGAGGCCCGGCGGTGTGCTGCTGGTTCGCACCGCGGCCGCGCTCCGCGAGGCGGGAGCGCTGTGCCGGGCTGTGGTTCCCGGCTGCGGGCGGGCGCCGTCACGCACCGGGCGGGTGTCGATCGGCGGCTGGTAGGAGCCGGTGGGCAGTGCGGCGCTGGGCGCCGGCAGGATCGAGACCGCCGGCGAGGGCGTGGGCATCGCCCAGTTCAGCGGAGGCGCCGGCGGGTTCGGCGACGACGGCGAGCCGGCCTGCAGGATGGTGACCGCCGTGGCGAAACCCAGCACCGCGAGCACTGTGGTCACGGCGAGTACGAGCAGCGCGCGGCTCGATGTCTCGCGACCGGCATTCTCCGGCATCCCTGACGACTCCTGACGAACGACGCGGATCCGCGCCGACGCCTGATGCGTGACGCGAATCCGCTGATGAGCTGGACCGTGGCCGGGTTGCGCAGAGAGCGCAAGATCACGTTGCCAGGGGAGTGAACGGGTCCGGCAGGAATTTGTCAAGTCAAGTATTTGTAGGTTTGTTTCCGATACTTCGCAAGCGAAGCAATGCTTTCCGGAAGTTCCGGTAGCAGTCCTCAATGGCCGTTCCGGTAGGCGGTCCGATCACGCCGGCCGGCGTGCGGGGACGGCCGATCCGTCCCCGCACGAGGGGCCTCGGGTCAGCCGTGCTGGCCGGGGACGTAGTCGCCGGCCGGGTTCTGCAGGATGACGTTCAGGCGGTTCCAGGAGTTGATGACCGCGATCAGCGACACCAGGGCGGCGAGCTGCTCGTCGTCGTAGTGCTTGGCGGCGTTCTCCCACACCTCGTCGGGAACGCCGCCGGCCGCGTCGGCGATCCGGGTGCCCTGCTCGGCGAGTTCCAGCGCGGCCCGCTCGGCCTCGGTGAAGACGGTGGCCTCGCGCCAGCCGGCGACCAGGTGCAGCCGCTGGTGGGTCTCGCCGGCATGCACCGCGTCCTTGGTGTGCATGTCGATGCAGAACGCGCAGCCGTTGATCTGGCTGGCCCGGATCTCGACCAGGTGGGCAGTCGACTCCGGCAGCGGCGACGACGCCACGGCGCGGGTGACCGCGAGGAAGCCCTTGTAGGCCTTGGTGGCGACCTCACTGCTCTGGAAGTTCAGCCGGATGCTCATGATGTATCTCCTTCGCCGTGGAGCTGCTGACACCTCTATGACCGTCCGGGCTGCCGGATTGTGACGTGACCTGGGTCTCATAGACTCGGCGGATGGGACAGCGCGTCGCGTGGACGCGGTCGCCGGGCGGGGCACGCGTCGCCTACGCGGTCAGTGGCAGCGGGCCACCGCTGGTCTACGTCAACGGATGGCTCAGTCACCTGGAGCTGAGCTGGGCGCTGCCCGCCGAGCGCGGCTTCTTCGAGGCGCTCTCCGAAGGGCGACGGCTCATCCGGTACGACAAACCGGGCTGTGGCCTGTCCACCCCGGCCGTGTCCCCGGATCACACGCTGGAGGACGAGTTCGACGCGCTCCGGGCGGTGCTCGACGCGACCGGAACTGATCGGTGCGACCTGATGGGCGTCTCCAGCGGGGCGGCGGTCGCGGCGGCATGGGCGGCGCGGCACCCGTCGAGCGTGTCGCGGCTCGTGCTCTACGGCGGCTGGGCGTACGGGCCCGACGTGGCGGCGCCGGAGATCCAGACCCACGTGCTCGGGCTGGTGCGGCAGCACTGGGGGCTGGCGTCGGGACTGCTCGGGGACGTGTTCGCGCCGGACGTCGAGGGGCCGGCGCGGACGGCGTTCGCCCGGTACCAGCGCGAGTCGGCGAGCGCGGAGACGGCCTGCGCGATGCTGCTCATGGCGTACCGAATCGACGTCCTTGATCTTCTGAGGAGGGTCACCGCACCGACGCTGGTGGTGCATCGCGAGCGCGACCGGGCGGCCCCGATCGAGCAGGGGCGGCGGCTCGCGGACGGGATTCCGGGCGCACGGTTCGCGGTGATCCCGGGGCGTTCCCATCTGCCGTACGTGGGTGATCCCGAGCCGCTGATCCGGGAGATCCGGCGCTTCCTCGGGCTGCCGGTGCGGCGGCGTGGCGCTGTTCCGGCGCTGACCGCGCGGCAGCGGGAGGTCGCCGGGCTGATCGCGCAGGGCTGCACCAACCGGGAGATCGGCGAGCGGCTCGGCATCGCGGAGCGGTCCGCGGAGGCGCACGTCGAGCGGATCCGGCTGCGGATGGACTTCCGGTCACGGGCGCAGATCGCCGCCTGGTACGTGGCGACCGGCGGCGCGAACTGAGGTATTTCCCGGCCTGCCCCGCCGGTCCGCCGTGCTCAGAATGGGGTGATGATTGTTCTCGGCTACGCCGCTGTCGCCTATGCCGCGTTTCTGTCCAGCATCGCCTGGGCGATCGTTTTCCTCACCGGCCCGATCGACGATCCGGCCGGGCTGCCGGCGCCGGCAGCCCTGGCGATCGACGGCGCGCTGCTGCTGGCCTTCGCCGTGCAGCACACGATCATGGCTCGGGCCGGATTCAAGAAGAGATTGACCCGACTGATTCCGCAAGCCGCCGAACGCGCCACGTTCGTGCTGGCCGCGAGCCTCGTGATGCTGGCGCTGCTCTCCTGGTGGCAGCCCGCTCCACACGTGATCTGGCAGGTCAGCGGGCTGCTGTGGGTGGTCTACGCGGCCGGCTGGGCGCTGGTGATCTGGTCGACCTACATGGTGGACCACTGGGACCTGTTCGGCCTGAAGCAGGCTTACACGCGGTGGCGCGGCCAGGAATACCGCGAGCCGGCATTCACCGAGAGCCGGCTCTATCGCCGGCTGCGGCACCCGATGATGCTCGGCATGGTGATCGCTTTCTGGGCGACCCCGCGGATGAGCGTGGGACACCTTTTCTTCGCGATCTCCGGAACGGTGTACATCCTGATCGGAATCCGATTCGAGGAACGCGACCTGCGCGCTCGCTACGGCGAGGAATATCGGCGGTACGCGCAGCGAGTCCCGTCGATCGTGCCCGGAGCGATTCGGCGCTACGATCGTGCGCGTGTCCGCGCCTCTCGACAGACACCGTGACCAGCGCCAGCGACTGCTTGCCGGCGTCGTCGGACGGCTGCGCCGGCTGAGCATCCCGGTGTCGTTCGGCCTCCTCACCCCGTACTACGACTTCTACGGCCAGATCCCGGACGGGCTGACCGGCCTGATCGTCGACGAGCCGGACGGGCCGGGCAGCATGCAGGTCACCGTGGTCGCCGCGCACCGCACGGGTGAATCCTCGACCGACCCGCACCTGTGGGCGCGCGACGTCGACCTGGAGTACGACCTGGTCGGCGACGTCTACTTCGAGGTGACCACGCTCGACGAGCCGGGTGACAGCGGCGCGGTGTGGGCGCCGCGGCAGCTGGTCGGCACCGAGGAGGGCGTGGTCGACGCGATCCGCCTCTGGCACAGCTACCGGGACACGCTGCGGGCCACCCCGCCGCCGCCCGACCCCCGGCGGCCCGCCCGGCGTGCCAAGCTGCTCGCCGCCCGCACCGACGCGGCCCGGGCCGGCCGGGTCCGGATCGAGGTCGACGAGTCCACGGTCCCGGCGGTGCAGCGGCCCGTGCTGGCTGCCGATCTGACCGATCTGGATCACGCGCAGGTCTGCTTCCACTTCCCGCGGGACCGCAACGGGCGGTACTCGCGCAGTGCCGTGGTCGCGCTGACCGGCTACGGGATCGTGCTCGGCAGGCGCGGCCCGTGGCTGTCGGTGCGCAACGACGGCGGGGAACTGGTCGCCCGGGTCGAGGCCCTCATCGACGTCAACCAGGACCATCGGTGGGACCGGCTGCCCTGGCTGTGGCGGGTGTCCGGGCAGGACACGACACCCGGGCAGCGCTGGCAGGCGCCGTCGGCCGAGCAGGTGCGCCCGATCACCGACCTGCTCGACCGCAACGCGATCGCCGACGCGCTGACCCTCTCCGGCGTCGAGGTCGACGCCGATCTGGCCGCGCTCCTGGACGGGTTCCCGATCAGTTACTCGTACGCGCGGTACACCGAGACCTGGGTGCGCAGCCTCTACGACCAGCTGGCCGGGTGTGCGCCGTGGCGGTTCGCCGACGCGTTCCGCACCTGGCAGGACGAGCGCCGCGCGGCCGGCCGGGCGCCGCAGCACGAGGTGGCGCTCTTCGGCCTGAAAGGGCTCAACCAGCAGGCGAGACCGATGGTGGCCCTGTCCGCGCCGGGCGGGACGAGCCGGTTGACGATGATCTGGAGCGCGAGCAACGCCCGCCTGCCGCGGGCGCTGTGGGAGCTGCCGGCCGACCTCGGCTAGCGTGCCCGGGGGCCGCGCGGCGGATCAGGCGGAGGCCTTGCGGGCGCGGAAGGCGACCATGTTCATCCGGTTCCCGCAGCGGACGGTGCAGAAGCGCTTCGAGCCGTTGCGGGACAGGTCGATGAAGATGCCGGTGCAGTCGTCGGCGGCGCAGACGCGCAGGCGGCCCATCTCGTTCATCCGGATGACGTCGATCAGGGCGAGCGCCGCCTCGACCCGGATCCGCTCGGCGAGCGGCGCGTCCGGGTCGGTGGCGTGGAGGTGCCAGTCGGAGCCGTCGTGCCGGGTCAGGTACGGCACCGCGCGTGCCTCACGCAGCATCCGGTTCACCGCCTCGACAGCCTCGTCGCGGCCCAGTGTCCACACCGCGCGGATCTGCGCGCGTGCCTCGCGGACCTCGTCCAGTTCCGCCTGGTCGAAGTCGACGCGGCCGGTGAAGACGTTGCCGGAGAGCAACCGGCGCAGGCCGTCCACGGTGGCGAGCTCGTCGGAGCCGGACTTGGAGGCGCCCGCGTCGGTGTTGGCGAGCACAGCCGCGAACTCCAGAGCCTCCTCGGTGTCAGGGGCAAAAAGCAATTTGACTCCTCACTCAGCCGAGCCTAGCGTCAGGGGCGTAACCAACTTAGTCCATGACCCGGGAGTTGCCATGAAACCGCAGTCCATCGGGCTGGCCGCCGCGGTCATCTCGGCCGCCTCGTTCGGCACGTCCGGCGCGTTCATCAAGCCGCTCCTCGAGGCGGGCTGGTCACCGGCCGCCGCGGTCACCGCCCGGGCGCTGGCCGCCGGGCTCCTGCTGCTGCCGTTCGTGCTGCTCTCGCTGCGCGGGAACTGGGGTGCGCTGTGGCGCGGCCGCTGGCGGCTGTTCGGGATGGGCGTGATCGCCGTCGCGTTCACCCAGCTGACGTACTTCGCGGCGATCAGCCGGGTGCCGGTGTCGACAGCGCTGCTGGTGGAATACCTGGCTCCGCTGCTGCTCGTGCTCGCGACGTGGGTGGTCACCCGGCGCCTGCCCCGGCCGGCGGTGCTGGTCGGCTCGGTGCTCGCCATCGGCGGGCTGGTGCTGGTCATCGGGCCGGGCGCGTTGCAGGCCGTGGACCCGGCCGGGCTCGCCCTGGCGTTCGGGGCGGCGATCGGCTGCGCCGTCTACTTCGTGGTCGCGGCCCGGCCCGCCGACGGGTTGCCGCCGGTCGCGCTGGCCGGCGTCGGTCTGCTGCTCGGCGGGCTCGTGCTCGGGCTGGCGGGTGCGGCCGGTGTGGTGCCGATGACGGCCACCTTCGGGGACGTGCCGCTGCTCGGGGCGGTCGTGCCGTGGTGGGTGCCGCTGGGCGTGGTCGCTGTCTTCGGGACCGCTGTCGCGTACGCCTCAGGGATCTTCGGGTCCGGTCGTCTGGGGTCACGGCTCGCCTCCTTCGTCGGACTGCTGGAGGTCGTCTTCGCCTCGATCCTCGCGTGGATCGTGGTGGGGGAGCGGCTCAGCCTGCTGCAGATGCTCGGCGGCGCGCTGATCCTCGCCGGCATCGCGGCGATCCCCGCCGAGCAGCCCGCCGAACAGCCGGTCGTCGCCGACGAGGACGAGGCGCGTCCACTGATCGCGCACTGAGCTCCTCCCGGGCCTTCCCAGGGGCCACCGTGGCTTTTCTTCTCGGTCACGTCCCGGGCCGCGGCACAAGACGGAAGATCAACGGCAGAATTGGGCGTACGGCCACAGCGCGCGACCGGTCCCGCGATCGTGCCGCCGAGCGTCCGCAGCGGGCCTGTCGCTGTCACGGTGCGTTCCGGTGGCTCTTCGCCCGGGGCGGGCGCCGGTCCGCTACTGTGCGCGCGGGGACTGCCGATGGACGGTGGAGGGGCCACCGGACGTACCGAGGAGATCTGATCGTGACCACCGACCATCCCGAGCCGGAGTTCCTCGGCATCGGTGACCGGCAGGTCGCACGGCTGCGTCCGCTGATCTTCACCACGCCCGAGCCGGAGATGCCGCACCACGTGCGATCCGAGCTCAACACGTTCCTGATGGTGTACAAGTTCGGCCTCGCCGAGATCGGCACGAAGATCAACATCCTGGCCGAGGAACTCGCGCACCGCGGGCGCGGCAACCCGATCGAGCACGTCAGCCCCCGCCTCAAGAGCCTCGCCAGCATCACCGCCAAGGCCCGGCGGATCGGCTGCCCGATGACCATGGACGACCTGCGCTCCCGGATCCGTGACATCGCCGGCATCCGGATCGTCTGCGGTTTCGTGCCCGACGTCTACACGGTCGCCCGGATGCTCACCCAGCAGCCCGACATCCACCTGGTCACCACCAAGGACTACATCGCCCAGCCGAAGCCGAACGGATACCGCAGCCTGCACCTGATCGTCGAGATCCCGGTCTTCCTCTCCGACCAGGTGGTGGCCGTGCCGGTCGAGGTCCAGCTGCGCACCGTCGCGATGGACTTCTGGGCCAGCCTCGAACACAAGATCTACTACAAGCACGACGCCGACGTGCCGGCCCCGCTGCGCGACGAGCTGGCCGCGGCCGCCGAGGACGCGGCCCGCCTCGACGAGCGGATGGAGCGATTGCACCAGGAGATCCACGGCCCACGCCACTGACGCGGGGGCGGGACGATCTAGTGTCGAGGGCATGTCTTCCACGCCTCTGCCCGAGAACGTTCTCGCCCTGCTCCGGCAGCCCAATCCCGCCGTGATGGCCACCGTCGCCGCCGACGGCCGTCCGGTCACCGTGGCCACGTGGTACCTGCTCGAGGACGACGGCCGGGTGCTGCTCGGGCTGGACGCCACCCGTGCCCGCATCAAGCACCTGCGAGCCGACCCGCGGGTCTCGCTGACCGTGCTCGCGGCCGACGACTGGTACACCCACGTGAGCCTGCAGGGACGGGTCGGCCCGATCACCGAGGACACCGGCCTGGCCCAGATCGACCGGCTGTCCCGTCACTACACCGGTAACGACTACCCGAACCGGGAGAGTCCCCGGGTCGCCGCGCACCTGGAGATCGAGCGCTGGCACGTCTGGGGCAAGCTGCTCTCCTGACCGGCTCCGACCGGCTCGGAGGAGCGCGGCGCGTGCCTCTCCGAGCCGGCGTCGTCGTACGGCAGGCGGCTGAGATTCTCGGTGGTCACGAGACGTCGCTGTGGGGCCGCCCGTGGCCGGCCGGGTCGGGCGCGGGAGCCGGCTGCTCGACGTCGCGGGCGTCCTCGGGCGACGCCAGGCCGCGGATGCGGCGGGCCATCATCGGGATCGTCGACAGCGCCATGCCGGCCGCGCCGAGCGCCACCGCGGCCCGGCTGCCCAGCGCACCGCCGACGGCACCGCCGAGCACGCTGCCGAGCGGGATGACGCCGTAGATGAGCAGGCGATAGCCGGCACCGGTCCGGGTCAGCGCGTTCTTCGGCGCGACGATCTGGCGGAGCGTCAGCGAGAGCACGTTCGCTGTGCCGAGGCCGAAGCCGGCCGCGATCTGACAGGCCGCCAGTGCCGCGGCCAGGGCCACCCCACGCCCGGGCAGCACCGCGATGAACAGGGGCACCCCGGTCGAGAAGGCCAGCGCGGTGGCGAACGCCCGGCCGTAGCCGATCCGGTCGGCGAGGCGGGAGGCCAGCATGGTCCCGGCGAAAGCGCCGACCCCGCTCGCGCTCAGCGCCAGACCGTACAGGCCGGCGCCGAGGCCACGCTCGCTGATCAGATAGACGATCAGGTTGATGCTGAGGATCTGCCAGGCCAGGTTGTAACCGGCGGCGTGCACGGTCAGCGCACGCAGGAACGGGTTGGTCACGATCGGACGCAGACCGTCCCAGAAGTGGGTGCTGTCCCCGGGCTCCGGTGGGGCCGGCTCGGGCCGCCTGGCCGCCGCCACGCCGAGCGCGCTCATCAGGTAACTGATCGAGTCGGCCAGCAGCGCCATCGGCGGGCCGAGCAGGTTGACCAGCAGTCCGGCGAAGCCGGGACCGGCGATCTCCGAGGCGGTGCGTGAGCCCTGCACGGCGCGGTTGGCGGCGGGCAGGTCGACCTCCTCGACCATGTTCGGCACGTACGCGAAGCTGCCGGTGTCGAACACGACGCTGAGCGCGCCCACCGCGAAGGCGACCGCTGCCAGCAGCGGCACGGACAGCAGGCCCGCGAAGTGGGCCACCGGAACGACCGCCAGCGCGACGCCACGCAGGATGTCCGACCAGATCATGACGCGGCGTCGCCGCCGGTGCTCGAGCCAGTGGCCGGCCAGCAGCGGGAAGATCAGATTGGGCAGGAACGAGGCGGTCGAGATGGCCGCCACCGCGCCCGCGCCGGAGTGCAGGGTCAGCACGGCGACGAGCGGCAGCGCGACCGCCGTGATCTGGGTGCCGAAGACGGAGACGGTGTGGCCACCCCAGAACCAGCGGAAGTCACGATCGCGCTTGAGCAGGCCAGGCTTGGTTACCATCAGAACCCCTTCTTCGGTAACGGTTACCTGATGATGCTGGCACAGAGGTAACGTGTTCGCATGGAGCAACCCGGGAACCGACCCGCCGCACCCGGTTCCCTTGCCCTGGTCCAGGACTTCGTCAATACGGCTGACCTGGAGGGCGGCACCGATGTCCTGCGCGATCCCGGCGAGTTCCGGGATTTCTGGCGGGCTCACGTCGAGGGAGCGCATGAGCCGGCGGACCTCTCGGAGGAGGAGGTCGCAGTGTGCCGTGACGTGCGGGAGGCGCTGCGCGCGGCGTGCCGGGCACACGTCGGTGTCGCCGTGCCCGCGCCCCTCGGCGACTTGCTGGCGCGCGGCCCGCTGGTCCTGGCCATCACCGCGTCCGGTGACGCGTCAGTGGTCCCCGCCCCCGGCCTGACCGGCGTGCCGCTGATCGTCGCCACGCTCGCCGCGGCAGTGGCCGACGCCGTCCGCGCCGGGACCTGGCAGCGGCTCAAGGCGTGCGAGTCGGATCCGTGCCAGTGGGTGTATTACGACCGCAGTCCCGCCGGGCGCAGCCGTTGGTGCACGATGTCGATCTGCGGCAGCCGCGCGAAGATGCGCGCCTACCGCAGCCGTACGGCGTAGGGCGAGCAGGGCCGGGGCCTCAGCCTTTGTCCACCCGGCACGCGATGCCCGAGTGGCGTCGGCGATGCTGGGGGAATGCAGTACGTGTCCAGAGTGCCGCGACCGCCGCTGGACGGGCTGATCGACGACCTCTACTACCTGGAGGGCACGCCGCCGTACGCCCGGCTGGCGCTCCCGGCAAGTCCGGCGGCGTTCCTCATCGTCAACCTCGGGGCACCGTTGCGCATCCGCGCCGGCGACGGCATCGAGACGGCCGAGTACGCCGACGGCTGCATGGTCACCACGCCCGCCCGCGCGTACGAGTTCGGTTACCCACCCCGGACCCGGTCCGTCGGCGTGCACTTCAAGCCGTGGGGCGCGGCGCCGTTCCTGCCGATGCCCGCGGCCGAGCTGTGCGACCGGCCGGTGACGATGGAGCAGGTGTGGGGCCGGCCGGCCGTCGCCCGGCTGCGGGACCGGCTGGCCACGGCGGACGAGCCGCACGAGATGCTGACGCTGCTCGAGGAGGAGCTGATGCGGCGGCTGGGCGAGACCGCCGGCCTGGGCCTGGTCCGCCAGGCGAGCAGCGTCATCGCGGCGACCGGCGGGGCGGTGGCGATCGGCGACCTGAGGGTGGCGGCCGGTGTCAGCAGCACTCACCTGGCACGGCGGTTCAAGGAGCTCATCGGCGTCACGCCGAAGCAGTTGGCCCGCAGCTACCGCTTCGCCGCCACCGTGCTCGCGATCGACCCCGCCGGACCGATCGACTGGGCCGGCGTCGCCGGCGGCGCCGGGTACTTCGACCAGGCCCACTTCGGCCACGAGTTCCGGGCCTTCACCGGGCTCACCCCGACGCGATATGTCGAGGTCCGGCGGCGGTTCCTGCGCGAACATCCCGGTCACGTGCTGGACGGCTGGCCACTGCCGATCGATTGACCTCTCGTCGGACAGGAGCGGCGCGTCGCGGGTCTCGCGGCACCCGCGCTGCCGGGTCCGCCGTCGACCGCAGAGTCCGCCACCCCGACCGGCGCGCCGCGTCACGAGGCGGGGCCCGCGACGACGGGCGGGTCGGCCGTGCGTGCGTAAACGGCTCGTCGGGAGCCCTCGGCGGAGCCACCCGAGCCGCCGGCTGACCGCCGGCACCGGCCGGCCCGGCTGGTGCTCATGGTCGTCTACCGGTGCGGGTGACGACTGTGGGCGCCGGCCGGGCGGCGTGCGGGGTCAGCGGGTCCAGACGACCGCGGACGGGGATTCCGGGGTGAGGGTGACGTTGCCGGTCCAGTTCAGGAAGGACGAGCCCGGCAGGTACGACTCGCTCAGGAGGAAGCCCCGGGACAACGCCGTGACCTGCACCGGGGCGGCGGTGTCGGTGCCCACGACGATGCGGTGGACGCTCACCGCGGCGATGTCGTCGAGGGTCGTGCCGGCCGGCAGCTCGACCGTCGTGGCGGCCGGCACGTCACGCTGGATCGACCAGGCCGGGTCCACGTGGTGGGACAGGTGGACGGTGTCCCCGCTGGTCAGCTTCACGCCGAGGGCCACCCCCACCCACGAGCTGCCCGAGTTCACGCCCTGGGTGGTCTTGCTGACCGCCGCGTAGAGGTAGTTGCGCTGGTCGCTGACCTCGGGCGTGCTCACGGCGTACGGCGAAGGAATCTCGATCTTGCCCTCGCGGGTCATCTCCTCGGCCATGATCCGATAGGTCCACGGGTTGGTGTCCATCAGGTGCTCGCGCGGCTGCCCGGCCGGGAGCGTCGGCAGCGTGGAGAGGAAGAACCGCATCGGGTCGTCGACGACGTCGCACATGTTGTTGTTCGACGTGCACGTCTCCAGCCGCGGGTGGTCGCCCTCGTAGGCGCCCGTGTAGTGCAGCGTCTGGTGGTTCGCGGCCTGGTAGGTGTCACTGCCCGGGACGCGCTCGCCGTGCTCGTCGAGCTCGACGGCGTACGTCCACTCGATGTCGGTCGTCCGTCCCCAGCGGGCCATCAGCGCCGGCGTGTTGGTGCCGCCGTCCTCGTTGCTCCAGATCAGCGAGTACGTCAGGACGGTGTGCCCGGGCGTCGCCGCCGGCGTGACCTCGTGCCACGCGAGGAGCGGCACGTCCGTCGTCGCGCTCTGGAATCGGCTGCCGAGCTCGGGCACGTTGCGGCCGTACATGATCGGCGCGAAGCGCAGGACCTGGTACTCCGGGTCACGCTTGTCGTAGGTGGTGACCCGGAGCCGGTCGATGCGGACGCTCGCCCTGTCGACCGGCGACCGGTCGGCGGCAAAGTGCAACTTCAGCGTGTGTACGCCGGCCGCAACCCGCCCGAGCGCAAGCTGCCGGGCCAGTGGCTGGGCGCCGGAGACGACCAGGTCCGCGGCGTACCTCCCGTCGACGAAGATCGACACGACGGCCGACTCCGCGCCGCGGGTGGCCCAGTCCGTGCCGGGGGCGGCGGCCCGCAGATCGAGGACGGCCTCGCCGGCGTGCCGGCTGACGAACGGGACCCGTACGTCCGGCTTGTGGTTTCTGACCTGGATCGTGCCCGCCGGGTGGGCGGTGGCCGGACCATTCGCGACCAGAGCACAACCTGCGGCTATGACGGCAACCGTCAGCATTCGACCGATTCGCATGGGCGAAAGCTATCGGCAGACATCGACCATCGGGCGACGCGCCGATGAACGCCGCCTAGAGTCGAGGGTCAGCGCCGAGACCGAGGAGTTCCGTGTCCGATCACGAGGCGTTCTACCTGCCGGTGGGCGACGACGAGTACGAGTCCACCCCGGCCACGGCCAGCCCGTGGGACTTCAGCCTGCAGCACGGCGGCCCGCCCGCCGCGCTGCTGGCCCGGGCGATCGAGCGCTGCGACCCGGACGACGGCCTGCCGATCGCCCGGATCAGCGTGGACTTCCTCGGCGGGATCCCGCAGGGGCGGGTCCGGACGCAGGCGCGGGTGGTGCGGCCCGGCAAACGGGTCGAGCTGGTCGAGGCCGAGCTGTGGGCGAACGGCAAGCTCGCCGTCCGGGCGTCCGGCTGGCGGATCCGGCGGCAGCCGGGCGCGACCGCCCAGGTGGCGACGCCTGCCGCGCTGCCGCCGCCGCTGCCCGGGCCTGAGCCGCGGCCGGAGGTCTACTTCGAGGGCGTCGGCGCCGAGTGGGGGTACGGCGAGGCGATCGAGTGGCGGTTCGTCGAGAGCGGCTTCAACCGGACCGGCCCGGCGAAGGTGTGGACGCGGGTGCGGATCCCGCTCGTCGACGGTGAGGAGGCCGGGGCGCTGCAGCGGATGCTGGTCGTCGCGGACTCCTGCAACGGGTTGTCCGGTGAGATGCCGCTCACCGAATGGCTGTTCATCCCGCCGACACTCACCGTGACCGTGCAGCGCGTGCCGGAGTCGCCGTGGATGTTCTTCGACGCCGCGACCACGATCGGGCCGGACGGGGTCGGGATCGCGCACGGCACGCTCAGTGACGATCGGGGACTGCTGGGCCGGGTCGCGCAGCCGCTGCTGGTGGCCCCGCGCGGTTAGGCAGGGTCTCTTCCGGTGCGATACTGATTGACGTATCAATCTGTGGAGGGACCGCGATGACACACCCCGTACGGTTCGGCGCGCTGGTCACCTCGGTGGCGCAGGCCCGCCGGGCCGAGGAGCTGGGCTACGACCTGGTCGCGGTTCCGCACGCGCCGGATGACGGCGACGACTGGACGCTCCTGACCTGGATCGCCGGTCAGACCGAGAAGGTCGGCCTGGTCGCCACCGGGCTCGACGTCGCGCGCGGCGAGCCGGCGGTGCTGGGCCGGGCCGCCGCCAGCCTCGACCTGCTCTCCGGCGGGCGGCTCGAACTGGCGCTGACCGGGGCGCACCTCGACGAGGTGACCGGCATCGTGCGCGGGGTGCTCGACGCCGGCGAGACCGGGCCGCTGCGGTTCCTCGGTGAGCACCATCGCGTCCCCAAGGCGCAGCGCGGCCCGTTGCCGGCTCACCGCATCCCGATCTGGCTGACCGGAAATGACCAGCAGTCGGTGCGCCTGGCCGGGCGGCTCGCGGACGCCTGGGTCGCCGATCTCGAGCGGATCACCGCGGACGAGCTGGCCACGGCGTACAAGCAGCTCGAAGCGGCGGCGACCGAAGCGGGCCGGGACCCCGAGGAGATCCGCCGGGTGCTGATCGTCGGCCCGGGCCTGAGCCCGGCCGAGCTGACCGCTCTCGGCGCGGACACGTTCCTGGTGCGCGCCGCCGAGCTGCCCGGCCTGTCCGCGTGGGAGACCCTGCGGGACGCCACCGGGCCGATCATCTTCAGACCTTCCTCGGTACGGGCGAAGCGCCGCCCCGGCATCGACTACGACGGCGTGCCGGCCGGGCTGGCGAGCACCGCGGTCGAGCCCGGTGACCTGGACTACGCACGGGTCCGCTCGACCTACATGCGCGGCGGCGCACCCGGTCTGGTCCTGCGACCGCGCACCACCAGCGAGGTCGTCGACGCGCTGGCCTTCGTGCGCCGGCACCCGGACCTGCCGTTCGGTCTGCGCAGCGCCGGGCACGGAGTCAGCGGGCGGTCCACGAACGACGGCGGCATCGTGGTCAGTCTCGCCGCGATGACCACGATCGAGGTGCTCGACGAGTCACGGCGGCTGATCAGAGTCGGTCCCGGCGCGCGCTGGACGGACGTCGCCCAGGCCATCCACCCGTACGGCTGGGCGCTGAGTTCCGGTGACTACGGCGGCGTCGGCGTCGGCGGGCTCGCCACCGCGGGCGGCGTCGGCTGGCTGGCCCGCAAACACGGCCTCACCATCGATCACCTCGTCGCCGTCGAGATGGTGCTCGCCGACGGCAGCGTCGTGCGGGCCTCCGACAGCGAGAACGCCGACCTGTTCTGGGCGGTCCGCGGCGCCGGCGCCAACTTCGGTGTCGTGACGTCGTTCGAGTTCGAGGCGTACGACGTGGGCGACGTCGGCTTCGCCCAGCTCGTCGTGGCCGCCGACGACCCCGCCGACCTGCTCGTCAAGTGGGGCCGCGCCATCGAGGAGGCGCCCCGCGACGTCAGCGGCCAGCTGATCATGGGTCCGCCGCGGCCCGGGCAGCCCGTGTTCGCCCAGCTCATGGCGGTGGTCGACAACGACGACCCGGAAACGATCATCGAGCAGTTGCAGCCGATCGCCGCGATCGCGCCGCTCTACCAGCAGAACGTGGTGCTCACGCCGTACACCGGGGTGATCTCGAACGCCGCCGAGGGCGGTTACCACCAGGGGGCCGGCGAACCGGTGTCCCGCTCCGGGCTGATCGAGCACCTCACGCCCGAGTTCGCGCGGGCCGCCGTGGAACTGCTGGCGAGCGGCGCGGTCCACTGGTTCCAGATCCGCACGGTCGGCGGCGCGGTCGCCGACGTGCCGGCCGAGCAGACCGCTTACGCCCACCGCTCGGCGAACTTCTCGGTCATCGTGATGGGCTCCTCGAAGCAGCGGGTGGACGCCGCGTGGGCGCCGCTGACCGCGCATTTCGACGGGCTCTACCTGAGCTTCGAGACCGATCTGAGCCCGGAGCGGGTCGAGGACGCGTTCCCGCCGCGAACCCTGGCCCGGCTGCGCGAGCTCAAGCACCGCTACGACCCGGACAACCTGTTCCGCGACAACTTCAACATCAAGGCGGCGACCCGATGACCGATTATGGACACGAGCTGCTGTTCGGGACGTTCATCACGCCCACCGCCCAGCCGGTGCACCAGGCCGTCGAACTGGCAGTGGTCGCCGACCGGGCCGGGCTCGACCTGGCCACGTTCCAGGACCACCCGTACCTGCCGAAGTTCCACGACACCTGGACGCTGATCACGTACGCGGCGGCGCGCACCTCCCGGATCCGGCTCAGCGGCAACGTGCTCAGCCTGCCGCTGCGGCAGCCGGCCGTGCTCGCCCGCAGCCACGCGAGCCTGGATCGGCTCACCGGCGGCCGGATCGAGCTGGGTCTGGGCGCGGGCGCGTTCTGGGACGGCATCGAGGCGATGGGCGCCCGGCGGCTCACCCCCGGCCAGGCCGTCTCCGCGCTCGGCGAGGCGATCAGGGTCATCCGCGCGGTCTGGGACGCCGACCGGCCCGGCCCGGTCAGCGTGCACGGCGAGTTCTACCAGGCGGAAGGCCTCAAGCGCGGGCCCGCTCCGGCACACGACATGAGCATCTGGGTCGGCGCGTACAAGCCCCGGATGCTGCGCCTGATCGGCCGCGCCGCGGACGGGGTGCTGCCGTCGCTGTCCTACCTCGAGGGCGGGCCGGGCGACTACGCCACGATCAACGAGCACATCGACGACAGTGCCCGCGAGTCCGGCCGCGATCCCGCGCGGGTCCGCCGGTTGCTCAACATCAACGGCACGTTCAGCCAGTTCGGCCGCTCCTTCCTGAACGGCCCGGCCGAACAGTGGGCCGAGGACCTGGCCGGGCTCGCCCTGGAACATGGGATCAGCACGTTCATCCTGGCCACCGACGACCCGGCGACCATCGAGGAGTACGCGGCGGAGGTCGCCCCGGCCGTGCGGGAACTGGTCGCCGCCGAGCGCCCCTAGGCGGTGTTTCGCAGTGTGGCCGGGGCTGCGGCATGGCGGGGCGGGCCCGTGCCGGCCGATCTGCACCGCGCGTGGGCCGGCGGCGCCCGCTCCTTCCACCTCACTCTGCGCTGAGCGGGACCGGAGCCGCACCGGGTGGGCGACCCTATGCTCGGCGGGTGATCACCTGCGTTGTGCACTACACCATCGACCCTGCCCAGATCGAGGCGTTCGAGCGCTTCGCCCGGGAGTGGATGCGCCTGGTCGCGAAGCACGGCGGCGTTCACCACGGGTACTTCCTGCCGGCCGAGGGTGCGAGTGACCGGGCGGAGGCGCTGTTCAGCTTCGAGAGCCTGGCCGCCTATGAGCGGTACCGTGCCCGGTTCGGCGACGACCCGGAGTTCGTCGCGGCCGACCGGATCCGGGACGAGTCGGGGTGCGTGCTGCGATACGAACGCACTTTCATGCGCCCGCTGCTGCCGGGATAGGGTGCGGGACGGCACGAACTTGTTGCGAGGTGCCCGGCCGGCGACGGCGGGGAGAATCTGGGAAGCCGGTGCGAATCCGGCACGGGCCCGCCGCGGTGACCGGGGAGCTGCCGCCCACACGCGTTCGCGCGTAGCCACTGGCCCGGCGGGCTGGGAAGGCGGGCGGTGAGGTGACGATCCGGGAGTCCGAAGACCGGCCTCGCGTCCGATCACTCCGGCCTGCCCGGAGTCGAGCGCAGCGGGAGCCTGCCCATGACGCACGACCTGTACGAGATCGTCCACCGCCGCCGTGACGTCCGCGCCGAGTTCACCGGCGAGCCGCTGGACGACGCGGTGCTGGACCGCATCCTGACCGCCGCGCACGCCGCGCCGAGTGTGGGCATGTCCCAGCCGTGGGACTTCATCGTCGTACGCGACGAAGGGTTGAAGAAGGCATTCCACGAGCACGTCCGTGACGAACGGGACGTCTTCGCCGCGACGCTGGGCGGGGACGCGGCTGCCCGGTTCGCCCGCATCAAGATCGACGGCGTGCTGGAGTCGACGCTGTCGATCGTGGTGACCTACGACCCGGAGCGTGGCGGGCCGGGGATCCTAGGGCGGCACGCGATCGCCGACGCCGGCCTCTACTCGGTGTGCCTGGCCATCCAGAACCTGTGGCTCGCGGCGACCGCCGAGGGCCTGGGCGTGGGCTGGGTGTCGTTCTACCGCGAGGATTTCCTGCGGGAGCTGCTCGGCATCCCGGTGGGCATCCGGCCGGTCGCGTGGCTGTGCGTCGGCCCGGTCAGCCACCTGCAGGACGTCCCCGACCTGGAGCGGCACGGCTGGCGCAGTCGCCGCCCGCTGGCGCTGGCCCGCCACGACGACCGGTGGTAGTGCACCCGGGCCGTCGTCAGGACGCGGCCAGCGAGGCCAGCAGGCGCAGCTTCTCGGCGTTCTCGCCGGCCTCGTCGGGGTAGTAGAGCACCAGCAGGAGGCCGTCGACCGGCAGCTTGTCCCGGTGCAGCGTCAGCTCGCCGACCACCGGGTGCCGGACGGTGGTCGTGCCGCCCCGCAACTGCCGCACGTCGTGACGCGCCCACAACGAGCGGAACCGCGCGCTGGACAGCGTCAGCTCGCCGACCAGCCCGACGACCCGGGCGTCGTCGGGCGCGTCGCCGATGGTCTGGCGGAACGCCGCGACGAGGCTTGCCGCGGAGCGTTCCCAGTCGGCGTGGAACTCGCGCTCCTCCGGGTCGAGCAGCATCGAGCGCAGCCGGTTCTGGCCCGGGCGCAGCCGGGGTGACAGTGCCGTGGCCAGGGCGTTGGCCGCCAGCACGTCGAAGGCCCGGCCCTCGACGAAGGCCGGCACCCCGACGGCGGCCAGCAGGTGGTGCAGCCGCGCGGGCACGTGCTCGGCCCGGGCCCGGGGGCGGCTCCGGGGCCGGGGCGCGGCGAGACCCAGCAGGTACCGGCTCTCGACCTCGTCCAGGTGCAGGACCCTGGCGAGCGCTTCGAGGACCTGAGGTGACGGGTTCTTGTCGCGGCCGCGTTCCAGCCGCAGGTAGTAGTCGGCGCTGATCCCGGCGAGCAGCGCCACCTCCTCGCGGCGCAGACCACTGACCCTGCGGCGGGCGCCGGGCTGGATGCCGGCCTGCTCGGGCGTGACCAGTTCGCGCCGCGCGCGCAGGTATTCGCCCAGCCGATTGGTGCTCATGAGGCCGAGGCTAGTACCGGCGCGGGCGCGGACAGGGGGTCCTGCCACTACCCGGATCAGCAGAGCACTTCCTGGGCCCCGGCGAGGCTGCGACCTTGGTGTTCATGGACATCAACAACCGCACGGTCTTCATCGCCGGGGGCACCTCCGGCATCGGCCTGGGCCTGGCCCGCCGCTTCGCCGCCGCGGGCGGCACCGTCATCGTCGGCGGCCGGCGCCCGGTCTCCCTCGACGGTCTGGGCACCGTCGAGATCGACGTCACCGACGCCGACTCGGTGCGGCGGGCCCGCGACAGCGTGCTGGACAGCCACCCCGGCCTCGACGTCGTGGTCACCATGTCCGGGGTTCAGCTGACGGAGGACCTGCGCGACCCCGGGCACTTCACCGTGGCCGAGACGACCGTGCAGACCAACCTGCTGGGCACCATCCGGGTGCTCGACGCTTTCACCCCGCACCTGGTCGGCCGTGGTGCCGGCACCTTCATGACGGTCAGCTCCGGCATCGGCTTCCTGCCGTTTCCCCTGATGGCCACGTACGCCGCCACGAAGGCGGGCGTGCACGCGTACACCGAGGCGTTGCGCGCCCACCTCGCCGGCACCGGCGTCGAGGTCACCGAACTGGTGCCGCCGGGGGTGGCGACCACGCCGGAGCACAAGCGGCTGAACCCGCGCGCGCTGGACCTCGACGACTACCTCGACGAGGTGATGGGGCTGCTCGGGCAACATCCGACCCCGGACGAGATCCTCGTGCAGGCCGTGCGGCAGCACCGCTGGGCGGAACGCGACGGCACCTACGCCGATCTGGTGGCGCAACGCTCGCAGGCGCTCACGACCCTGCCCGGGCGCTGAGAGCTGGGCCGGCGGCCCGGGAAGCTCCTGCGGGACCGGGCCGCCACGGCGACCGCTGGTGACCCGGTAGAGGTGGAACCGGAGCATCTCGGCGGCGGCCTCGGGCTGGGTGTTCCGCGGGGTGCCGACGTTCAGCAGCTCAGCTGGAGGATGACACCCCGGTTCTGCCCGGCTACCGCGGGATTGATGTGCCCCGCCCCATCGGTGTCTTCGACGAAGCCCGGGAAGTCGGTGCCGACGCCCTTCGAGTTGATCAATTTGACGGGCACGCCGAGCCGCACGAGTTCGCTTTCGACCGCGTTGGCACGGGCCAGCGAGAGCGCCATCTGCTGCGCCGATGAGCCGCTGGTCGACGAGGTCCCGGTAATGGTGACCGGTCGATTCCTGGCGATGATCTCGCCGGCGATGCTCTGCAGCGCTGTCCTGGCTGCGGAGGGGTTCCGGAAGGTGGTGGAGTCACCCACGAAACCGATCGCGCTGGCGGCCGCGAAGGTCGACGGACGGCAGGACAGGTCCAGCGACGGTGTCCGGGGCAACGGCACCACGCCGACCGGCGGTAGACCGGACAATGTGGTGCCCATCGCCGGTTCCGCCACCACGGAGACGCAGGATGCGCCCGCGTCCTTGACGATCTGCTGCCAGATAGCCACGAGATCGGCGTGAAGAGCCTCGTCGAGGCTTGGTTGCGGGGCGGCCGTGTCGCCCAGCCCGGCAAGCAGCACGGTGCGCTCCCGCAGATCCGGAAGCAGACGATTCTCCTTCAACCAGGTGCTGATCTCCATAGGTGATGTGGTGATGAAGCCCTTCCGGAAGTCGAGCGGAGCCACGGTCTGGAGTCCGGAGTCCAGGAGAACGACCGCTCCGCCCTTGCCCGCCTCCCGCGCGGCCAGCGACAGCGCCGCCAAGGGCGCAGCCTCGGCGGAATCGGCTCGAACGCCGTCGATCGCGGCGGCGACTTCTATGATGAACTGGTTCGACGCAGCCAGTCGGTTCTGCAGACTTTCCGACCGGTGTGCCTCGTGGGAGTAGTTCAGCCGCTTGATCAACGACGGGGATCCGTCAGCACGGACGATCGACGCACGCTCGTCCCCGTTCAACCCTTCGACCATCCGGATGATCAATTCGGGAGGGATCGGGGGCGGTGGGGAATTTGAATGGGCACCGACGGCTATCGCATAACTTCCGGTGGCGGGCCCCGGGCATTTCGGCTTCGTGTCACCCACCGCATGAGCGGTGTGCGTCTCCTCCGGGAACGACTTCCAGCGCGCCTGCACCAGACCGGCCAGCACGACGACGGCAAAGGCCAGCACGCTCGCGGCGGTCATCGTCCAAACCCGCCGGCTGCGGAGAAAGGCCGGCACTGATCTCGCGGATCGAGGCGTGGCAGCGGGCACGCCGGCCGCCGGCTGTCCCGCGCGGAAGTCGACGATGATCTGAACGGTCAGGACAACTACGAAGGCAAGGCCGAGAAGCCAGGTGAACTCGTCAGTCAGAAGGTTGATGACGATCGCGAGAACCGCGGTCAGCACGGGCGGGAATATCCGGAGCCAAGCCTTTTGCACCGCTTCGATCTCCATCCGGGACCACCGGGCGGCATACAGCGGTGGACGACCGATGATAGTGGACGTCGTCGGCCCGCGCCGCTGTGGCGAAGCGGGCCGGCGGCGACCTGCGTCAGACCCGGCTGGCGCCACCGTCGACGTAGACCTCGGCGCCGATCATAAAGGAGCTGGCGTCCGACGCTAGGGAGACGACCACGTCCGCGATCTCCGAGGACGACCGAGGCGATTCATCGGTACGCCGGAGCCAGCTCCTTCAGAGGAAGGCGAACTCACGCCACTGCGCGGGCGGACATCAACCGCACCAGCATGTACGCGGCGTACGGCAACAAGGACCAGCTTTTCCGGCGGGCGGTCGCGCGTTACGCCGAGTCCGGCATGGCCTACGCGCGCGAGGTGCTGGCGCAGCCCTCGGCGTACGCGGTGATCGAAGCTTTTCTCCGCGCGATCCCGCGCTGACCGACGGCGCCGTCAAGAATCAGGCCCGGCTCATCCCCGGGTCACGCGGGCGACGAAGCCGTTGCAGGCGACGTCCTCGACGCGCGGGCGCGGGGCCGGCGCCTCCTGCGCCCACCATTGCGACACCGACTGCACGCCCGGCCCGATCGGCGTCAGGCGGGGGTGGGCGAAGAGCTCGGCCAGCTCCACGCCGGAACGGGACTGCGACTGGGCCTCGGCGACCGCGCGGACCGCCTTGAACTCCTCCGGGGTCATGTACTCGAGCGTCACGTGGCTGGCCACCACGTAACTGCCGTCGGGCAGCGCGTCGATCAGTGTGTCGAGGATGGCGCGCGGGTTCTCCGCGTCCCGGACGAAGTGCAGGATCGCGATCAGCATCAGCGCGACCGGCTGGGTCAGGTCGAGCGTGTCCCGCAGGTCCGCGTTGCCGAGGATCTTGGCGGGGTCGCGCAGGTCGGCGTCGAGGTAGGCGGTCCTGCCGCGTTTGTCGCCGGTCAGCAGCGCGCGGGCGTGCGCGAGCACGAGCGGGTCGTTGTCGGCGTAGACGACCCGGGCGCTCGGGTCGATCTCCTGCGCGATCTCGTGGGTGTTCGGCGAGGTGGGGATGCCGGTGCCGATGTCCAGGAACTGCCTGATGCCCTGCCGGGCCAGGAAACGCACCGCCCGGTGCAGGAACCACCGGTTCTCCTGCACGGTGAGCCGGACCAGCGGCATCCGCTCCTCGATCTGGCGCGCGGACTCGCGGTCGGTCTCGAAGTTGTCCTTGCCGCCCAGCCAGTAATCGTAGCGCCGGGCCGGGTGCGGGCGGCTGGTGTCCAGACCGGGATGAGACACGGATACGCTCCTTTGTGGACGTCGCCGCCCACCTTACGACATCCGGTACGGTGCGCCGATGGAAAACACTCACCGGCGCGGGCCGCGGCAGGTGCCGACCGAGGAGCGCGGGCGCCACATCGTCTACGCGCCGGACATCGACGGCGACGCGGACCCGGGCGAGATCGTCTGGACCTGGGTGGAGTTCGAGGACGACGAGACCAAGGGCAAGGACCGGCCGGTGCTCGTGGTCGGCCGCGAGGGTCGTACGTTGCTCGGCCTGATGCTCTCCAGCCAGGACGAGCGCAACGGCCAGCGGCACTGGCTGGCGCTCGGCCCCGGCGAGTGGGACCGCGACAACCGCCCCAGCTGGCTGCGGCTCGACCGCATCCTGGAGGTCGACGAGGACGGGATCCGGCGCGAGGGCGCGATCCTGGACCCGGTGCGGTTCACCAGGGTCGCGATGATCCTGCAGCGCAACTACAACTGGAAGTGACCGGACGCCGTCAGGATGCGGGCGGCCTGCGCCCAGTCCGTGACCACCGCCGGTGCCGGCGCTGAGTCACGGACCGGGTTCTTGAGGCCGCTCGACGTGGCAACGCAGACCACCGGACCCTCGACCGGGCCGAGAGCGCGCAGCCCGGCCAGGCCCGCGGCGCCGGCGAGTTCCGTCCACAGGCCGGCCCGGGCGAGCTCCGCCTGGGCCGCCCGCAACTGCGGGTCGGTCACCGCGAGAGCCCGGCCGTCGCTCGACCGGACCGCGAGGACACCGCGGTAACCACTGACCGGGGACACGATCGACCCGGCGTCGGTGGCACCCACCTCGACGTGCGCCGCGGGAACACCCTCACGCAGCGCCTTGACGAGCGGTGCGGCGGCGGCCGGCTCGCACGCGATCATGCGGGGGACACGCCGCGCGCGGCCCAGGCGCCGCAGCTCGGTGAAACCCTTCGCGATGCCGTACAGCAGCTCGCCGTACCCCGTCGGCACGAAGACCGCCTCCGGCGTGCCGAGATCGGCGTGGATCTCGTACGCGATCGTCTTGTAGCCCTCCGGGCCGAACGGATGGCCGGTGTGCGTGACGGTGGTGCTGCTCACCGGGTGCAGACCGGCGCGCTCGGCGATCCGCCGCATCAGGGGCCAACGACCTTCCCACGGTACGGCCATGACCACCGCCCCGTAGGCGCGCAGGAACGCGACGACGCCCGGCTGTGGCTCCGGACCGGTGATCACCACGCAGGGAAGTCCGGCGCGGGCCGCGTACGCGGCGGCGGAAGCCCCGTGATTGCCGGACGACGCCACGACGACACCGGCCGCGCCCACCCCGACGGCGGCGCTGACCGTGCACCGGTTGAGCCGGTCCTTGTGGCTCCAGGTCGGATTCCGGGACTCGTCCTTGACGAAGACGCCCGGCTCCAGCTCGACCAGCGGGGTCCGGCCCTCGCCGAGCCCCGGCGCCGGCAGCGGCGGCAGCAGCGCGGGATACAGCTCCGCCCCGGCCCGCTCGTAGTCGTAGTCGACGTCCACCGGGTACGCCACGTCGGCGGTGCTGGTCCGCGGGCACCCGTCGGTCAGCGGCGGCCACAGCGGGAAGCCGATCCGCGGATCGCCCAGGGAGCGCTGCCCGATCGCGAGTGAACCCACCCCCGAACCCTAGCCAGCGCCTAGTTTCGAACCCTGCTCAGACGCCGGCGATTTCTACCAGCGGCCGCCGCCTGTCGTGGCGTCACGCCGCGGGGGCCGGCTGCTCCGTACCATGGGCGTGGTGACCACGTTCCTGGTTCTTCTGCGCGGCATCAATGTCGGGGGCAAGAACAAGGTGCCGATGGCGGAACTGAGGAAATGCCTGGAAGGGCTCGGGTTCTCCGGCGTCTCGACGTTCATCGCCAGCGGCAACGTCATCCTGACGTCGGACCGGCCCGCCGGCGAGACGGCGGCCCGGATCGAAGCGGCGCTGCCGAAAGCCTTCGAGCTCGACAGTGAACTCGTCAAAGTCCTGGTCCTCACGCATGATCAGCTGCGGGCCGTCGTGGACGACCGGCCGGAGGGCTTCGGCGACCAGCCGGACAAGTACCACAGTGACGCCATCTTCCTCATCGGCATCGATTCCGCGGAGGTGATGCCGATCTTCAACCCGCGCGAGGGCGTCGACAGGGTCTGGCCGGGTGACGGCGTCGTCTACGCGGAACGTCTCAGCGCTCAGCGCACCAAGAGCCGGTTGAGCGTGATGATGACGTCACCGCTGTACAAGTCGATGACGGTGCGCAGCTGGAACACCACGGTGAAGCTGCTGGAACTGCTCGATGCCGGTGCCGCATCCGCGGATCTCGGGTAGGAATCGCCGGCAGAACGCTGTGCGGACGTGTGCCATCGTGGGCGGGTGCCGCTGACTCGTGCTCCGATCAACTGTCCAGGCGAGACGACCCGGCGAAGGCTTCGCTCGCTGGCGGTGCTGGAGCTGCTGAACATCCCGTTGCACGGGTGGCTCTGGTTCGGGGCGATCGGCCTGCCGCCGACCGCTGTCAACATCTCGGGGTTCGCGGCGTTCGCCGTGCTGCTCGTGGTCGGTGCGGTGTACTGGGCGCTCAAGCTGCGGCAGTTGCGGCGCAGGGAACCGCACCTTCCCGGCCGTCGGCAGTTCGCCGCTGTCCGGGCAGTCCTGCCGGTCGTCCTGGCCGTCGTGCTCATCGTGTGCGTCATCGCCGTGGCCCGTGAGCCGGGCGCGGCGTCGTGGCCGGGCCTGGCCTTTGCGTTCTTCGGCGCCTTGGAATACGTCAACTACTTCCACGTGCAACTCATGCACGACAACCGAGCAGACCTGAGGCGACTCGGCACGGTGGGGTTCCGGCGCGCCCATCTGTCCCGGGACCTGCGAAGTGTGACAGCCGCAGACCGTCAGGTCCGCCGGGCGACGGCGGGTTGAAGCCTGCGAGCGGGATGGGATGCGCGCTCAGTCGTCCGCCAGGTATCCCGTGGCGGGGTCGATGGCGGACAGGAAATCGCGGACCATTGCCGTGTGCTGTTCGACCGACAGGTCCGCGGTCGGGCTCGCGCTGAAACCGTAGCCGGGGTTGGGGCCGGTGAGCCACGTGTAATCGGTGCCGGAATCCCTCGCACGCAGAGCGAACCTCTCGCCGTCGACGGTGAGCACCGCGGGGGCCGTCTCCCGGCCGCCGTCACCGTCGTGCGGGCTGCTGGTCTCCATGCACTCATTTTGCCTCGTGCTCACTCCCGGGGCAGGCGCTGAGTGAGAAAGAGGGCGGCACGGTCGAGGGCGTCGACGGCCTCGGTGAGGGTGCCGGCCCAGGCCTGGAAGACGTGCGGGACGCCGGCCGTGACGTCGAGGATCACGTCGACGCCGGCGTCGCGGGCCCGGGTGGCCAGGCGGGTGGAGTCGTCGAGGAGCAACTCGTCGGTGCCGGTCTGCAGCAACATGGGCGGGAAGCCGGTCAGGTCGGCGCAGACCGCCGGGCTGAGCAGGGGTTGCCGGGGATCCTGGCCGGCCAGGTACATGGCGCCGGTGCGATCCAGGCCTTCGCGGGTGAAGAACGGGTCGACGCCGGCCTTCGTGGTCATGCTCGCGCCGGTGCGGGTCGCGTCGAGGCCGGGGGAGAAGGCGGCGATCGCGGCGGGCAGTGGCAGGCCGGCATCGCGAGCGGCCAGGCAGGTGGTGACGGTGAGGCCGCCGCCCGCGGAGTCACCGGCGAACACGATCGTCGCGGGGTCCTCACCGGCATCGAGCAGCGCGCGGTAGGCGGCGAGCGTGTCCTCGATCGCGGCCGGGAACGGGTGTTCCGGCGCGAGCCGGTAGTCCACCGAGTACGCCCGCAGGTTCGTCCTGGTCACGAGGTTGGCGGTGACGGACAGCGCGGTCCGGGGTGAGCCGGAGAAGAAGCCGCCGCCGTGGAAGTAGAGGATCGTGCCGCCGCGCGGCTGCCCGAGGGGTTCGACGAGCAGTGCCGGGCGGGAGCCGAGCGTCGCCGGCGTGGTGCGGATGTCATCGGGCACGTGCATGGTGGCCATCAGCGAACGGAATCCGGCCCGGAGGTCCTCGATCGACGGGGCGGGCCGGCCGGGCGTGGTTGCCGGAGTGCCGCGGTGAGTGCCGCGCGCTGGGCCATGGTCATGAGCTGCTCCTCGTACGTAATAGGTGTCCTGGAAGTATATTCCTTGGCAACTAGATTCGAGGCGCCGCGTTGCGGAGGTCACCACCCGGCCGCGAGAGCGAGGGCGGGGGCATACTTGCGGCGTGACCGTGACGTCTGTCAGCCGCACCGGCTCTCTGCTCTCCTGGGCCGAGGACGAGCTGCGCGTGGCGCTGGAGCGGTCCGCACTGCTCGACCCGCGCTCCTACGAGATCTTCGGCCAGGGCTCCCGCGTGAACGACACGTTCATCGAGCCCGGCAGCGACATCGATCTGGTCCTCATGCTCAAGACCCCTTTCGCGTACGGCTGGGAGCAGTTCCGTGACGACGTCCTCGCCGCGCTGAGCGAGTCGTTCGACGTGCGGATGGGTCGCCGATGCCTCAACGTCGACGACCCGGCGTCGCTGTTCGGCGAGATGGTCGACATCCTGGTCGCGACGGAGTTCCGGCTGCCCACCGGCCCGGGCACGGACGAGCAGGGGGTCTTCTTCCGTGATCGGGAGGGCCGCCCGATCGTCAACTTCCCCAAGCGGCACCGGCGCAACGGCGACGCGAAGGAGTTGCGCACCCGCGGCGGCTTCAAGGCAGCGGTACGGACGGCGAAGCGCGCCCGGATCCGGGCCGGGCTCTCCGCCTGGGACGCCCCGTCGTACCTTCTCGAGTGTCTGCTCCACAACGTCCCCGACGGGATCTACCGCGGGCCCGATCCGTATCGAGCCGCGCTCGACTGGCTGCGGCGGTGCGACCCGGCCGCGTTCGCGGAGTTACCGTGCCAGAACGGTATCAACCACCTGTTCGGCCCGGGGCCGGATCAATGGGAACCCGCGACGGCTGGAAGAATCATCGACGTCCTTCACGAGATCTGACGTCCCGGGGCGGTAGCCGCAGCATGACTTGGACAGCCGCGCAGACCACGGCCGTCATCGCGATCCTCGGCACCGCGCTCACCGCGCTGCTGACCTACGGGCTGAACCGGCGTGCCGCGCGGCGCGAACGCCGGGCCCTCGCGTTCGGTGAGGCGCTGAGCGTCGTCGAGGACTTCGCCGAGATGCCGTATCGGATCCGCCGGCGGCCGGGCACGCCCGAGGGCCGCCACCAGTTGACCGAGGAGGTCAGCCGGATCTACTCCCGGCTCGCCTTCCACCAGGCGCTGCTCGACATCGAGGCGCCGGCGGTCGCGGCGGCGTACCGGCGGCTTGCCGGCGAGGCGCGCGCCGAGGTGGGCGAGCAGATGAAGACGGCCTGGCAGAAACCGCTGCGTCTCACCGACGCGGAGATGAATCTGGAACAGCACTACGACCGTACGCGGGTGGATGTGGCCCGTGACGAGTGCGTGGCGACGATGCGGGCCGCGCTGGGCCAGGCCCGTTTCCCGGCAGTGCCGGCGCAGATCGTCCGAGGAGGCCGGCCGGCGCAGTGACGCCGGCCCCGACCGTTGTCCGGATGCGTCGACGACGTCGAGGCCGGCTGATCAGAAAGTTCCGGAACCGGCAGCGACCAGGCGTTTCCGACATGTGAGCGGTGTCTCGGTTGTCCGTCTCGTGCATGGTCCGCTAGATTCCCTCGCGTTGTCCTGATCGGTGGGCACCGATGAGTGATTCTGCGACGGGGGAAACGCGCGTGAAGGATCGGCGCCGGGCGTGTCTGGTCGTTCCCACCAACCGTGAATGCGTGGCGACATTGGCCGAGGTGATAGCCGAGGCGGAATATGCGGCCGGTCATTTCGACGTCGACGTCCACCTGCTGATCCTGGACTCGTCGGAGCATTTCGCGGAGCATGCGGCGGCGCTGTCCGCGGCCCGGAACGTGTGGCATCTCGACGACGCGCGGCAGCGGGAGTTCCTGCGCCGGGTCGTCGGGGCGGCCGACGTGACCAAGCCCGATCTGCTGCTGGACCTGATGCAGCCGAAGGCACTGTCCTACGGCGCGTGCACCAACCGGGCGTTCCTGACCGCGGCCGCGCTGGGCTGCGACACCGTGCACCGCCGCGACTCCGACCTGTACTTCCAGACGTACGCGGGGGAGAAGGTCTTCCCGATCCACGCGGAGCTGTCCGCGCTGGGCAGGCCGGCGCGCGACGTCGTGGCCACCGAGGACCGGCTCGACGACAGCCGCCGGGACCTTCCGGTCGCGATGGCCGGGGCCTCGTTCGTGGGCAGCATGTCGGTGGACATCGAGGACATCCGCGACCACGACGCCTACTACGACCTGGTCAGCCTCTGGGCCGCGCCGGGCAGCACCGACGAGGAGAAACGGGCGCTGGTCGACGAGTCGTTCACCGGCAGCGCGCCGTTCGACGGCGACCACACGATCCTTTCCGTCGTCGACCCGATGCGCGTCGACATGCACAACATCAGCTTCCACGGATTGCAGGAAAGGGTTCCGCTGCCGCCCGCCACGGACACCATCGGCAGCGACTACTTCCTCATTCACGTGGCGGACAAAGCGGGGCTTCCGGGTCTGCTGCACAACCGGCACATCGTCAATTTCCACACCGCGGAACGCAAGACTGACGCCGGATTCCTGGCGTACCAGTTGCGGTTCGCCAAGTTCATCCTGTCGATGTACTACCTGCACTTCGTCTACCAGCGGATGACCACCGACGCCCCGGCGGACATCGCCGCTCTGGTCCGGGAGAGTACCTGGCAGCCGCGGGAGCCGAACGAGACGACCGCCGACCTCATGGAAGCGGCGTACCGGCGGCTCGGCGGGCGGTTCACCGGCGTCGCCGACCTGATCCGGGAACGCCGGGACACCCTGCTGATCGAGGCGCGGCGCGACATGGACGACTACGCGCTGCTGATCGACGCGTGGGCGGCGCTGATCGCCGCGGCCCGCGAGACGCCCGTCTGAGATGACCCTCGCCCCACATCTGAGCGCCGCCCTGTCCACGGCGGACACCGACCGGATCGTCTACGACCTGACCGGCGTCGAGAGCCAGTACCGGCGGCTGCGGGCCGAGCTGCCCGGGGCCGACGTGCGGTTCGCGATGAAGGCGTGCCCGGTCGACGACGTGCTGACCACCCTCGCCGACCTCGGGGCGGGCTTCGACGCCGCCAGCCCGGGCGAGATCCGGCAGGCGTTGCGGACCGGGGTCCGCCCGCGTCGCGTGCACTACGGCAACACCGTCAAGTCCGACGACGACATCGCGGCGGCGTATCGGCTCGGCATCACGACGTACGCGACGGACTGTGTGGAGGACGTCGAGGCGATCGCCCGGCACGCCCCGGGCAGCCGCGTCTTCTGCCGGGTGACGACCACCGGGACGGGCGCGGTGTGGGGGCTGACCGGCAAGTGCGGCAGTGACGACCCGGTCGGGGTGCTGGACCGGGCGCGGGCGCTCGGGTTGCGACCGGCGGGACTGTCCCTGCACGTGGGGTCGCAGCAGATGACCGTACGCGGATGGCAATGGGCTTTCGACTCTCTCGCCGGACTCCTTCCACGGCTGCGCGAGAAAGGTATCCGGCTCGCCTTCGTGAATCTCGGTGGTGGTCTGCCGGCGGCCGGTTATCCGGGGCTGACCCCGCCGACCGGGGAGATCTTCGCGACGATCCGGGCCGGGATGCGGCGATTGCGAGCCCTCGCCGGCGAGCTCGCGTTCATCGTCGAGCCGGGGCGCTATCTCGTCGCCGATCACGGCGTCATCCGCGCGACGGTCGCACGATTCACCATTCGCCGCCAAGCCTGGCTCTATCTGAGCCGCGGGCGATTCAACGGCCTTTTCGAGGGTGACCAGCTCCGCTATCGGATGGAATTCCCGGGACACGAGGACGGCCCGGTCGTGCCCGCCGTCGTCGCCGGACCCAGCTGCGACAGCGACGACGTGCTCGGCGGTGGCGTCCCGGTGCCGGTCCCGGCCGGGCTGACCTCGGGCGATCCGGTGTGGATCCACTCCGCCGGCGCGTATGCCACCAGCTACACCACTGTCGGTTTCAACGGCTTCGACCCGCTGACCTGTGACACCGTGCGGGCCGAGCGGATCCGCCCGATCGGCGAGCCGGACTGGCCCGCGATCGTCGCGCTCGAATCCGAGACCTACGGCAAACAGGAATTGTCGGAGAGCCCGGCGGCATTGCGGTCACGGGCATGCCCGGAAACGTCGTTCGTGCTCGATCTCGGGGACCGGATCGGCGGCTATCTGCTCGCGCTGCCCTACCCGCCCGGGGAATTCCCCGACCTCACCCGCCCGGAGATGTCGCCGTTCACCTCGGCCGGCCTGCACCTGCACGACATGGTGATCGACCCCGATCTCCGCGGCCGTGGATGGGGACGGCGCCTGGCGCGGCACCTGATCACCAAAGGGCGATTGCTGGGGTACGAACGGATCGCGCTCGTCTCCGTCGACGGCAGCGCCGGATTCTGGTCGTCGCTCGGATTCCGCGCCCGGCCGGAGGTCACGATGCCCGCGTCCTACGGCCCGGACGCCGTCTACATGTCCCGTGACCTGAAGGAATAGGCCCGCATGTCGTTTCGACGCGCCCAGTTGTCGGTCGCCGCGCTGTTCGGTTCGCTCGGCTTCCAGTACTCGACCTGGGCCGCCCGCATCCCCGCGCTCACCGACCGGATGCACCTGTCCGCGGCCCAGGTCGGGGTCCTGCTGCTCGCCGCCGGGGTGGGCGCCGTGGTGTCGGCCCCACTGGTCCCGAAACTGATGTCCACGTTCGGCTCGCGCATCCTGGCGGTGTCCGCGGTCGTCGTGCTGGTCACCGTGCTGGCCTGCCTCGCGGTCGTCCCGCTCTACCCGCTCGCCCTGGTCGTGCTGCTGGCCGACGGGGTCGCGGTCGGCTGCCTCAACGTGGCGATGAACGCCCAGGGCGCCGCGCTGGAGAGCACCTTCGAGCGCACCACGATGGCGAAACTGCACGCCACGTTCAGCGGCGGCATCTTCGCCGGCGCGCTGCTGGCCTCCGCGGTCACGTCGGTGACCGGCTCGGTGCCGGCGCACTTCGCGGTGGCCGGCCTGATCCTTCTCGGACTCACGCTCGCCGCCCGGCCGGCCCTGCTGACCTCCGAGCCGGCGCCGGCCGAGCCTGCCGGGCGCCGGTGGAGCCTGCCGACCGGCGCGGTGCTGTGGCTGGGCCTGGCGATGCTGCTCGCCACAATCACCGAGGGGGCGATGACCGACTGGTCGGCGCTCTACCTCAAGGAGATCACGCACGCCGCCGATCACCTGCTGCCACTGGGCATCGCCGTCACCTCCGGGATGATGCTGCTGGCCCGCCTGTTCGCCGACGGCTGGCGCGACCGCTGGGGCGACCGGACGGTCGTCGTGGCCGGCGGCACCCTGGCCGGCGCGGGCCTGGCCGCGGGACTGCTCGCCGGCGGCGCCTACCCCGCGCTCGCCGGGTTCGCCTGCGTCGGCCTGGGCATGGCCGCGGTCAGCCCGTGCCTGTACATGGCCGCCGCCCGGCACGGCACCACCGCCCTGACCGCGGCCGCCACAATGAGCACCACCGGCCTGCTGCTCGGGCCACCGGCGATCGGCTTCGCAGGTCTGCACTGGAGCATGGCGGTGGTCGTCGGCACGGCCTGGCTGACCGTGCTCTGCGCGTTGGCGATGCGCTGGCCCGCCCGTAGCCCCGCGCCGGTGGGCTGAGGCCGTTCCGACTCCGGCCGCTTGCCGGTCCCGGGCGAGCGGCCGGGCCGTCCGGTGTCAGCTGGACACCAGGAGTGCTTCAGCGGCGGGAAGCACCTGTGGTGTCCAGCCGCCCGGGTGTCGGCCGGCCGTCAGGGGTACTTCAAAGAGCGGAAGCACCCCTGACGGCCGGCCGGGGTGCCGGCGGCTCGAAGGCGTCACCGGCGAAGTGACCGCCGGCGAGGACGGTCCGCCCGTCACGGAAGCGGGTGAGCACCCCGGCGCGCTGCCGCCGGGCCCGCGCCGGGTCGTCGTCGGAGCGGAATTGCCACGCGAGCTCGTCGAACTGCGCTCTGGTGTGGAGCAGGTCACCGAGGACGAGAACGCGCTCGTCCGTACCCGGGTCGGTGATCAGGAAGCTCGTGTGGCCCGGGGTGTGGCCGGGTGTCGGTATGGCGCGGATCCCGGCGGGCAGCTCGTCGAGGAAGCCGAGATCACCGGCGAGAGCGGGCAGGACCCGCTCCGGATCCGGCCCCACGCCGCCGGGGCAGGCGCTCCAGAAGTCCCACTCGCGTCGTTCCACGAGATGCCGGGCGCGCGGGAACGCTCCGGCCCAGCCGACGTGGTCGCGGTGCAGGTGGGTCAGGAGCACCAGGTCCACGTCGGCAGGCGATGTCCCGAGCGCCGCGAGGTTGTCCAGGAGAGCGCCGCCGGGGCCCAGGCCGAGATCGACGAGGATCACGTGGGCATCGGTGCGGATCAGGAACGAGCCGACGTTGGCGACCGCCTGGCCGGTGTCGTCCAGCAGATCGGCGTGCGCTGTCCAGTCGCTGCCCGGGAAGAAGCTCTGCGGATCGCCGCGCACCTCGCCGTCGTGGACGAAAGTGATCATGGTCTGTCCGATCTTCATGTCCACACCGTCTCCGGGCGGCGGGGCTCCGGCAAGTACGCACTTGCGGGTAAGGGCCGGATAGGGTCGCGGCATGGCGATCAGGTTGCGGCCCGGGTCCCGGCTCCCGGTGCATGCCGACACGGACTGCCCGACGACCTGCCCGACCCGGCAGACGCTGTCCCGGCTGGCGGACCGTTGGACGCTGCTGCTCGTCGAGAGTCTGGCGGGTGACGCCCGGCGGTTCGCGGAGCTGCGCGCGGCGGCGACCGGGATCAGCGAGAAGATGCTGGCCCAGACGCTGCGCAGTCTCGAACGGGACGGGCTGGTGCGCCGCGAGGTGCTGCCCGGTGTGCCGCCGGGGGCGAGGTACCACCTGACCGATCTCGGCCGGTCACTGCTGGAACCTCTGGAGGCGGTGCGCGCGTGGGGCCGGCGGCACATGGCCGAGGTCGAGCGGGCGCGGCTGGACTACGACGCCCGCTGACCCCGGCCGCGCCCGGATCAGCCGCGGCGCCACTTCTGGTTGGTGGTGCCGGCGCAGTCCCAGAGTTGCAGTTTCGCGCCGTCGCCGTTCACCCAGTCCTTGATGTCCAGGCACTTGTTCGCCTGGGGGTTGACCAGGTCGCCGGCGGCGCTGAGCACCCACTGCTGGGCCGGGTTGCCGCTGCACGTGGCGATCTGGATGATCGCGCCGCTCGCGGTGGAGCCCCACGGCACGTCCAGGCACATGTTGTTGCCGGTGCGCAGCGCCCCGCCGGTGGCCTCCCACTTCTGCGCGCCGCTGTTGTTGCAGCCCCACGTCTGCACCTGCACGCCGTCGGCGAAGTTGCCGTTGGGCACGTCGACGCAGAGGTTGTTCCAGTTGCTGATGATCGGCTGACCGCTGCCGCCGCTGCCGCCACTGGTGGTCAGCGACAGGCCGTACACGGAAAGGATCTCGTTGACGGGCTGGAACCACATCGTGCCGCCGGAGGTGCAGTTGCCGGTGCCGCCCGACGTGACGCCCTGTGCCTGGTTGCCGGAGATCCACGACCCGCCCGAGTCGCCGGGCTCGGCGCACGCGTTGCTGCGGTTCAGGCCGGAGACGGCGCCCTGGGCGTAGTTGATCGTCTCGTTCTTGCCGAGCAGGGTGCCGCAGCGCCAGCCGGTGGTGCGTCCGGAGCGGCAGATCGAGCTGCCGACCGCGGCTTCCGCCGAGCCGCTGACCAGGACGTTCCCGCCGGCGTAGTTGTTCACCCAGGGCTGGGAGACCCAGTTGCCGTTGGTACGCACCCACGCGTAGTCGTTGCCGGGGAACGACGAACCGGCGAACGTGCCCTGGGCGACGTTGTTGTAGCCGAGCGTCGGGCTCCCGGCACCACCGCAGTGACCGGCCGTGACGAAGCCGCCGGCGACCGGGAAGCCGACCGAGCACAGGGTGTTGCCGTTGATCACGTACTGGTCGCCGCCGCGCGTGTCGTACATCGGTTTCGGCTGCTCGGCAGCGGTCCGCACGGTGACCGGGCCGGCGTGCGCGGCGGCGGCGAACCGGCGGGCCTGCGCCTCGGCGCCCGGCGCCGCGGTGATCACGACACTGTTGGTGGCCGCGTCGGCGTACCAGCCGCGGATCGCCGCGGGAGCCTGCGCGGCGTGGCGATCCAGTGTGGCGCGAGCGGCGTCGAGGTCGCTCTCGGAGCGTTCGACGACGACCGGGTCGGCGCCTTCCGCCCGTACCGCCGAAGCGTCTTTCTCGCTGGTCACAGCGACGGTGAGACGGCTCGCGCCGGCCGGGATCCAGGCGCCGCCGAACCGCTTGCCGAGGTGGGCGCGCAGCCGCTTCTCGATGACCGGCGCGGCGGCCTCGATGGCGAGCCGCCCGGCGATCTGGGCGTCGTCGAGGTGCAGGTCGCGGCGCATCGCGTCGAGCATGCCGGGCGCGAGGTCGAAGCTTGCCGTGGCGAGGCCGGACCTCGTTGCCGCGAGGGCCGAGTCTGCCGGCGGGAAGCCGGAACGTGCTGCCGCGGGGGCCGGCTGTGGTGCGGCGCCGATGACCGCGAGGGCGGCCATGCCGGCGATCAAGGCTTTGCGGGTACGGGTCATCGAACGTCCTTCACGGTGGGGGAATGCGGAAGAGAGCGCTCTCGCGTTGATTGTTCGCACGGAGTCGCTCTACTGTCAACAAACCTGCACAAAGAAGTACGTCGATGACTTCGTCGTCGGGGACTGCGGAGGTCGGCCGCTCCCCGAGCCCCTCAGCTCGGGCGGGTCGGGTTCGCCGAGGGCCCTCACGAGCCCGCGCCCGAAGACGCCCCCGGAACGTGCGATCAGCGGGAACCAGCGGCGGAGTCGAGCATCTCCATCATCTCCGGGAGCTTGAAGAACTCGGCGGTCGGCCGCGCAGAGGCCGGATCCGCACCCGCCGCCAGCAGCGTCCGCACCGCCTCGGCGTTGCGGCGGAAAACGGCTGCGGCCAGCGCGGACTGGCCGCGGTCGTTGATCCGTTCCGGGTCGGCGCCGTGCGCCAGCAACGCGGCCACCGTGTCGGTGTGGCTGTGGTACGCCGCGAGGATCAGCAGCGTGTCACCCTTGTCGTTGGTCAGGTTGGCGGGCAGGCCCGCGGCCACGTTGGCGATCAGCTCGCCGGTGTCCCCGGAGCGCGCCAGGTCGAACATGCGATGGGCGAAAGCGATGGTCTCGTCGTCAAGGTCTGCCACGCCCGGGCCCATACCCACGACGCACCCCTCCCACACTCAACATATATCGGACCGGGGGACTTGCCGCAAGACCCGGGTCAGGGCGCAGAATCGTCGGTCGGAAGCCTGAGACCTGCGAAAACGGGAGTCGCGAGAATGCGTGTATTGCTGACGACATGGGGGTCGCGGGGAGACGTCGAGCCGCTGGCCGGGCTGGCGGCGGCGCTGCGGCGCGAGGGCGCGGAGGCGGTGGTGGCGGCCCCGCCGGACGACGACTTCGGGACGCTGCTGGCGCGGGCCGGGGTGCCGCACGTGCCGCTCGGCCCGACGGTCCGGTCGATCGTCGCCGGGCCGAAGCCGCCGGGCGCCCAGGAGGCGTTCCGGCTCGCTCCGGCGCTGGTCGCGGCCCGGTTCGAGACGCTGATGAGCGCGGCGCAGGGGTGTGACGCGCTGGTGGCGACCGGACTGATGCCGGCCGGTGCGCGGGACGTGGCCGACAAGCTCGGCATCCGCTATGTGCTCGCCTGCTTCCACACGCTGGGACTGCCGTCGCGGCACTCCGCGCCGGGGCGGCGGCCGGGCACCCCGTCCGACGAGGGGGCCGATCTCGCGACGAAGTGGAAGCAGGACGCCGACCGGGTCAACGCCCTCTACGGTGGCGCCGTCAACACCCATCGGGCGGCGATCGGCCTGCCGCCCGTCGACAACGTCCGCGACTACGTGTTCGGCGATCAGCCGTGGCTGGCCGCCGATCCGGTGCTCTGCCCGGCCCCGGACGATGTGGACGTGCGGCAGACGGGCGCCTGGTTCCTGCCCGACGACCGGCCGCTGCCCGACGATCTGCGAGCCTTCCTGGACGACGGGGAGCCGCCGGTCTACGTGGGTTTCGGCAGCATGGCGTCGTACACCCAGAAGGACATCGCGAAGGTCGGCATCGAGGCGGTCCGGGCACAGGGGCGGCGGGTCGTGCTCGCGCGCGGCTGGGCCGGGCTGACCGCGATCGACGACGCCGCTGACTGTTTCGTCGTCGGCGAGGTCAACCAGCAGGCGTTGTTCCCGCGGGTCGCCGCGATCGTGCACCACGGCGGGGCGGGCACCACGCACGCCGCCGCGCGTTCCGGGTCGCCGCAGGTCATCGTGCCGCACATCGCCGATCAGCCGTCCTGGGGCGCCAAGATCACGGAGCTGGGCATCGGGGTGACCGCGACCCCGGAGACGCTCGCCGACGCGCTGTCGCAAGCCCTGAAGCCCGATCTGCGCGTACGGGCGGAGGCCGTCGGTGCCCAGATAAAGCCGGACGGCGCAACGGTCGCGGCCCGGCTGCTCCTCGAAGGATAGTCACGTTCGTGGTCGTCGCCGGCCGGGATTCGTGGTCCTCTCTGGTAGGACGGAGGGCAACCAGAAGGAGGACGCCATGCCGGATCCGGTGTCGGTACGACTGCCCAGCGGCCAGGTCATCCAGGTCGCCGTGAACGAGAGCGAGCACCTGAGACCGTCCGGCCCGCGCGACGTCGGGCTCGGGGACGCCGCCATCCAGATCATGCAGTTGCCCGATTTCGTGGGCACTGTCGACGGCGTTCTCGACATGGTGAAGCTGGCGGTCTCCCGGTCCCGGCCGGACACCGTCTCGGTCGAGTTCGGCATCGAGATCAGCGTGAAGGCCGGCAAGCTGGTCAGCGTCGTCGCCGACGCGGGCGGCAAATGCCAGCTGAAGCTCACCGCCACGTGGGGGAAGGCGGCGGCCGCTCCCGCCGGACCGGCCGCCGCGGACGACGCCGATCAGGAGACCCCCGATCAGGAAACCGACGGCCGTCCGGGCTGACCCCACCACCCCGTGCCCCGGTTCCCTGAGAGGCAGCTCACCAGGGAACCGGGCCGTGCTCGTCGAAGAAGCCGCCGGTCGGCCCGTCATCGGGCAGCGTGGCCAGCCGGACGACCACGGCCGCGCCGTCGGCCGCGGTGCGGGTCAGGCCGGGGAACGCGGTGGTGAAGTCGGTCGCACATGGCCCCGGATCGGCGGCGTTGACCAGGATGTTGCGGCTGCGCAGTTCCTTGGCGTACTGCACGGTCAGCGAGTTGAGTGCGGTCTTGGACGGGGCATACGCGGCCAACGGGGGCCGGGTCGTGAAGTAGTCCTCGGGATCGGTCATCCGGGCGAGCAACTTCTCGTGGTGCCGAGTTCGCATCGCCTCGCGGGCCGTACCCGGGTCTGCCTGAACGACCTCGCCGGTGAGCCCCTGCCGCGCTGGCCGGACGCGTCCGAGGGTGGCTCACCCGGACCCGAGGTCCATGACCTCGGGCAGCTTCTCCACCTCGTCGCCTTACGACGGATGGTCGCCGTCCTCCCCTCCTCCATCCGCGACCAGCTCCGCGACGACCTGGTCGCTGTCCCGGTCGATGATGCCGAGCCCACCACGCTCGTTCTCGCCTGGCCCGAGCACGCCACCTCCCCAGCCCTGGCCGCCTTCGTCCGCGCGGCCGCCGCCGTGGCGGACAGGGCGACGGACCACGGCGGGTAGAGCGGGGGGACCCGAACCGATTACGCGGCCGGCAATCCGAGCCGAGCCACCAGCGAGCTGCCGATCATGGAGCTCGCGAGCCGCGGGCCCTCTCCTGTTCGACGAGGGCGTCGAGGTCGGCCAGCCGGTGCAGGCCCTGCAGCGGCCGGCGCATGCGGTGGTTGCCGGCGAGCGCCTGCTCGTGGCGGGCGAGGAAACTCCAATAGCCGGCGGTGTAGGGGCAGGCGCTCTCGCCCGTCCGGGCCTTCGGGTCGTAGCGGCAGCCGGGGCAGTAGTCGCTCATCCGGTTGATGTAGGCGCCGCCGGCCGCGTAGGGTTTCGTGCTCATGCGGCCGGCGTCGGCGTACTGACTCATGCCGATGACGTTCGCCGTCATCACCCACTCGTAGCCGTCGACGAACGAGCGGTGGAACCAGTCCGCGACCGCGCCCGGGCGCCAGCCGCGCTGCATCGCGTAGTTGCCCAGGACCATCAGCCGCGGGATGTGATGCATCCAGCCGCGGTCGCGGACACCGGCCAGCACGTCCGACAGGCAGCGGGCACCGACCGCGTCCGCGTCCAGCGCCGCGAACCAGGCCGGCAGCTCGCGGCGCGCCCCGAGTTCGTTCTCCGCCCGGTAGCCGGGCTCGAAGTACCAGTACAGATGCCAGATGAAATCGCGCCAGCCGAGGATCTGCCGGATGAATCCCTCAGCGCTCGACAGGGGGACCGAGCCTTCCCGGTACGCCTTCTCGACCCGCTCGACCACCTCCAGGGGGTCCAGCAGTCCGAGATTGATCGCCGGGCTGAGCATGCTGTGCGCCATCAGCGGGTCACCGGCGAGCATCGCGTCCTCGTGCGGACCGAACGCGGGCAGCCGGTGGGTGACGAAGTGCCGCAGTCGCGCGAGCGCCTCCTCCCGGGTCGCCGGGAACAGCCGCGGCCCGTCGTTGCCGACGAACGTGATCCCGTCCTCCCGCTCCCACTTGTCGAGATCGGCGCGCACCTGCTCGTCGATCTCGTCCTCGACGATCGCGGGCGGTGGCGGGACGTCGAGCCGGGCGGCGCCGCGCGGGGGTGGCTCGCGGTTGTCGGCGTCGAGGTTCCAGCGGCCACCGGCCGGCTCGGCGCCGTCCATCAGGATGTCGTGACGCTCACGGGCGTACCGGTAGAAATCCTCCAGCCGCAGGTGGTCGCGCCCGTGTGCCCACGCCACGAAGTCCGGCGGCGCGGTGATGAAACCGCGGGGCGGCAGCATCTCGACGTCCGGCAGGCGCCGGATCAGGCCGCGGGCCGCGCGGGAGGTGGGATGGCACACCGTGAGCGGTTCGCCGGCCGCCTGGGTGTACGTCTCGGCGCGCGCCAGCCGGACGTTCCCCTCCCGGGCGCGGTGACGCAGCGCGGAGAGCACGAGGTGCGCCTTCTGCCGGTGGAACGCGCGGCGCCGGAAGACCGCCTTCGACTCGACCAGGAGCACGGGCTGATCGGGCGCGTCCAGGAAGTGCGGCCCCAGTTGGTCGGCGAACAGCCAGCGACGGCGCATGCCACCCATCCTGCCGCCGCCGGCCGGTCAGTTCCGCGGTTCGGCGGGTTCGTCGCCCGGAGAGGGACGAACCCGCCACGGCGTCACGGGTGACTCGGCAGGCACCGGCCGGCTACGGGCTCGCGCAGGTATTGCCGTCGATCGTGCAGGCTTTCGGGGCGGCGTCGATCAGGGTCGCGCCGGTGACCCCGAAGCTGATCACCGCCGAGCCGCCGGCCGGGACCGCTGACGTGCTGCTGTCCGGGACGAACGTCCACGTCGAGCCGTCCTGCGTCGCGGTGGCGCCGTTGACCGAACTGACCATCAGCGTCGGCCGGGGCAGCGTCACGGTGAGGGCCCAGCCGTCCTTCGCCGCCGCGCCCGGATTGGCCACGGTCACGGTCATCTTGTAGCCGAGCAGCCCGCCGGTGACCGACGACGTCCGGTACGACGCGGTCAGCGGCGCCGCGGCTCCCTCGGTGACCGGGGCCGACGCCGCCGGCCTGGTGGCGGTGGCCGCCACGCCCAGGCTGGATCGCGCGGACACCTTCGCCGAAACCGAAACCGAAGCCGAGGCCGAGGCCGACGCCGACGGCGAGGGCGACGCCGAGGTCGCCGCGGACACCACCGGGGAGCCCGCCGCGGCGGGCGGCGCGGAGCGGCCCGGCAGCGCTGCCGCCGGGTCGGGCGGCGCGGCGGGGTCGCCGGAGCCGCGGACCAGGATCACGACCAGCAGCGCTGTCCCGGCGAGCGCGACGACCGCGGCGGTCACCAGGGCCCAGCGTCCGAAGGCGCGGCGGCGGCCGGGCTCACGGACCTTCGGGGTCGGCGTCGGCCCGGACTGCAGAATGCTGTAGAGCCGCAGCATCCCGTCGAGCACCACGACGGACAGCGACCGCCGCCCCCGCGTACCGGTGTCATTCATCAGTGTCTCCGTGAGTTCTCAGAGCGAGTTGAGCCCGCTGAGGAGCCGTTCCAGGACGTCCGGGGACGCGTCCCGGCGGTCCGCCTCGAGCAGGCCCGCGTCGCGCAGCTCGGCGAGCATGAGCCGGGCCGGGCCGAGCGGCAGCCCGAGTCGCGCCGCCACCTCGGAGAGCGCGATCGGCCGGCGGATCAGCCGCAGCGCTCTGCTCTGGTCGGGGGAGAGGTTGTCCGGCTCGGGAACGCCCGGCACCCGGTGCAGGACCACGCTCAGGTCGAGGCCGTCGCGCTGCGCCGCGGCCCGGGCGCCGACCCGCGCGTAGAGGCGGACGATCGGGCCGGCGTCCTCGTCGTACCAGGTCTCCTCGGTGGCGCCCATCAGCCGATCACCGGTTCCAGGTCGTCGAGCGTGGTCTCGTTGTCGCCGGCGAGCGGGCCGATCAGGGTGGTCGGCACCAGCACCTCGGCGACCAGGCCGCCGTCGAAGCCGTTGGCCAGCGTTACCGCGATGCCGTGGCGGGCGGCGAACCGGCCCGCCGCGTAGAGGCCCCACCACGTGCCGCCGGTCGGTGGCTCGGGCTCGGCCATCACGCGGGCCGCGGTCGCCAGGTCGTCGGCGGTCATGCCCGGCCCGACGTCGGTGACCGTGATCCGGTAACCGTCCGCCACGTGCTCGCCGGCCACCCGGACCGTGGTCTCGGCCGGGGCGAACGTCGCCGCGTTCTCGACCAGCTCGGCGAGCAGGTGCATCAGGTCGGTCACCGCGGGCCCGGCCAGCGTGACCGGGTCGAGCCGCGCGGTGGAGACCCGGTCGTACTCGCTGATCTCCGACGCGGCGGCCCGGACCACCTCGGCGAGCGGGACCGCCTGGTGCCAGCGCCGGGCCGGGGAGCCGCCGGTGAGCGTGATCGCCTTCTCCAGGTTGCGGCGCACCCGGTTGGCCAGGTGGTCCGCGCGAAACAGGTCACCGAGCGCGTCCTGGTCCGCCTCGCGCCGCGCCAGCGTGTCGAGCAGGCGCAACTGCCGGTGGACCAGGCCCTGGTTGCGCCTCTCCAGGTCGCGCAGCAGCGGGTCGAGACCGCCGAGCCGGGCCGGCGCGGCCGGGCGGGACGTCTGCCGCCGCGGGCGCTTCAGGCCGGTCCGGGAGCGCCAAGCCAGCAGCAGCATCGCCAGGACGGCGATCAGACCCACACCCCCGACGACCCCGGCGCGTACGACGGTGAGCACCGCGTCGTTCGTCCCGGCGCCGGCGGCCGCCGTCACCCCGGCGGTCTGCTGCTCCCACAGCGCGGTGTTGGCGGTGTTGTAGGCGGTCGACCACGCCGGGCCACCGGCCGCGCCCTCCGCCGCGGTGAGGGCGGTGCCGGCCGCGATCGGCAGCTCGGCGCCGGCCGCGGACAACAGCTCGCGCCGGGCGCCGGCGAGGTTCTGCAGACGTACCCGGTCGGCGTCCGTGATCTTGTCCTGGGTGGCGAACGCGGCGAGCAGCGCGTCCTCCTCGGCGAGCAGCTCACGGGCCCGGCTGAGCGCGGAGAGCGCGGCGGCGCGGCTGCCGGCCTGGTCGGCGAAGACGGTCGGGGTCTCCAGGCCGGACGGGTCGATCAGCGCGGTGTACGCGTCGGCCGCCTTCACCCCGCGCAACTGCCCGCCGTCGACCTGCCCGCGGATCTCGGTCAGCCGCGCGGTGCGGTCGAGCAGCGCGCCGGTCTGCCGGGTGGCGTCCGACCCGGACAGCCAGCCGCTCACCGCGTCCCGGGCGGTGGCCAGCTCCTGCCGGGCGTGGTCGGTGTGCACCCGCTGCGCGGCCGTCTCGCTCGCCGAGTCGCCGGCCACCGCGATCCGGCGCTCGGTCTCCAGGGCCAGGACCAGCGCGCCGGCCGGCCCGGCGAGGTCGGTGGCGGTGGTGCGCGCCGACAGCACGCGCCGGGCCTCACCCAGCGCGGGCACGGCGGCCGCCGCCCAGAGCGCGATCAGCAGCGCCAGGCCGGTGATCACTTTCGTACGGGTGCTCATGACTTGTCCTCCGGGTCGATCAGGTCACGCAGCCGGCTCAGCAGCTCCGGACGCCCGGTGACCCCGAGACGCTGGCGGATCCGGGCCACGTGGTGCTCCACGGTCTTCGCCGAGAGGTAGAGCCGCTCGGCGATCTGCTTGTAGGTGAGTCCGGAAAGGATCAGCGCGGCGACCTCACGTTCGCGGTCGCTGAGCAGACGTGGCGAGTCCGGCGCGGGCAACTCCCCGGCCGGCCCCCGCAAGCCGCGGGCACACTCCAGCAGCAGCGTCATCGCCTTGCGGTCAGTGGTGCGGATCGCCGCCTGGCCGACCAGCCGCGCGCCCTCGCCGACCAGGCCGAGCGCGCTCAGGCCGAGCGCCGCGTCGATCACCGTCTCCGGTGCGGACCGGTCGTCCAGCACGTCGAGCCAGCGCTCGGCGGCGGCCGCGACCGCCGTCGTGTACGGGCTGAAGTCGCGCATGCCGGTCAGCGCCGTCGCGTGCCGCCCGGCCGCGTCCCGGTCCTCGGCCAGGATCGCCGCGTGCAGCCGGCTCCAGTGCAGCGGGGCGCTCCACAGCGGAGGACCGCCGAGCGCACCGAGCAGCCGGTCGGCCTCGGCCAGGTGCCCGGCGACCCGGTGGTGCTCGCCCAGCCGCGCGGCGGCCACCGCCAGCTCGCCCAGCGGGAGCAGGGTGAACAGGTCGACCGGCTGGCCGAGCAGCGCGTGACAGGCGTCCGGCCAGCAGCTGCGCAGGGCGACCAGGTCACCGGCGCGGCGGGCGAGCCCGGCCCGCAGCGCCCCGGCGAACAGGCGGTCCCGCCCGGGGCGCCCCTCCGGTGCCTCGGTGCCCTGCCCGCGCTGCATCAGGATCCAGGCCCGCAGCAGCCGGTGCCGATCGGCCAGCAGGGCGCCGCCGGTGTTCGCGCGGACCGCCCGGTCCAGCAACGCGCCGGCGGTGCCGAGGTCGGCGCAGTGCAGGGCGATCGTGGCGCCCAGCGCGGCGGGCGAGTCCGGCAGCAGGACCGCCGGACCGGCCGGTCCGATCATCGCGGCGGCCTGGACCAGGGTGGAGAGCGCGACGGCGGGGGTGCCGCCGACGGACTCGGCCATGCCGCGCGCCATCAGGGCCGCGGCCGAGCTGAGCAGGGTGGGCGGCGCGTCGCCGGGGGCTGCGGGCGCCACGTCGGTCCGCTGACCGGTACCGATCAGCGCGATCGCGCCGAACGCGGCGGCGACCGGCGACGGCGACCACTGGAACAGGGCGGCGGCCTGCGCGGTCTGGCCCCGCTGGGTGAGCACGGCGGCAGCCACGTACGCCGCCTCGGCCCGCTGCTCCGGCGGCCCGGCCTCGAGCGCCTGGTCGGCCAGCCGGGACGCCTCGTCGAGGTCACCGGCGAGCGCCGTCGCCAGCGCACGCCGGGCAGCCGTGCCCCGGCCGGCGCCGGCCGCCGCCGCGAACAGCTCGGCGGCCAGCCGCGGATCGTCGCCGAGAGCCTCCTCGCCGGCCGCCTCGTAGACCGGGCCGAGCCCGCCGACCGCCCCCGGTGCCAGCCCGCCACCACCGTCCTTGAGCAGCGGTGCGACCAGCGGCAGCACCGGCCCGCCGCGAGCCAGTTGCAGGGCGGCGAGGCGCTGCCGCACGTCGATCCGGTGCCCGATCGGCCCGAGCGCCGCGATCGCCCGCCGGGCCAGTGGCACCAGCGTGCCGTCGGCGGCCAGCAGCCCGGTCGCGCGGCCCGCGTCGACCAGCTCGGCGACCGTACCGGCATCTCGGCCCAGCAGCGCCGCCAGCAGGTCGAACGAGAGCCCGGCCCCGGCCTCGGCGGCCAGCAGCAGCGTGCGCACGTCCGGCTCCAGATCGTCCAGCTCGGGCGCGAACCCGGCCAGGGCGTCGGCCGGAGTGCGCGCCTGCGCCATCCGCGCGACGTAGCGCGGCACCCCGCCGGTCTGCTCGGCGATCATCGTGACCAGCTCGGGGGAGGGGCCGGTCAGCCGCTCGCGGATCTGGTCGGTGCTGAGCGGGGGCAGGCGCACCGGCGGCCGGATCCGGCTCAGCAGGTCGACGAGCTCCGGCAGGCCCTCCGGGCGTGGCCACGGACGGCACGCGACGACGACCCGGGCCTCCGGCTTCTCGGCGTACGCCCGCAGCTCCTGGATCCTGATCGGATCGAGCCGGTGCGCGTCGTCGGCCAGGAGCACCCGCTCGTCCGCCGGGCCGTCGGCCTGCCACGGCGTCGTGATCGTCACGCCGGCCCGCTGCCACAGCGCGGCGAGCTCGTGCAGGAGCGCGGTCTTGCCGAAACCGCCGGGCGCGACGACCACGGCGCGCAGCGGGGCGTGCGGATCCGCGGCGACCTGGGCCAGCAGGCCGGCGGCGGAGGAGGCGCCGGAGGAGGCCGCGGACGCACCGGTCAGGACGGGCGCGCTCACCGGTCGCCCGTCCGCACGGCGGGGATGGCGACCGGCGGGCGCGGCGGCCGGGCACTCGTCACCTGCGGCCAGGCGTCCGTCGCCGTCTCGGGAGGATCGGCCGGCGCCGGGCCGAGCGGCTGCTGCCGCGCGGGCCGGTGTGCCCGCGGCCGGACGGCGAGCGCGGCGCCGGCCGCCACGGTCATCGGCGGATCCTGGTCGCGCAGCACCGGCACCGGGAAGGCCGCCGCGAGCAGATCAGACACATGCGGATATACGGATGCGGAGCCTCCGGCGATCAAGACCGCGGAAAGATCACCGGGCGCGACCCGGCAGTCGCTGACGGTCTGCTCGGCCAGGTCCACAGTGGGCGTCAGGACGGCCCGGGCATCGGCGGCCGTCGCACCCTCCACGTCGAAGCCGGCGACCTCGTCGAGCTCCGCGCTGCCGAGCAGCTCGAGCCGGCCCGGCCCGTGCGGCGCCGCCACCGTGACCTCGCAGGTGGAACCGCCGATCCGGAACGCCAGGAGCAGCCCGCCGACGGCCGGCACGCGCCCCGCCGCCTGGTGACACTCGACCACCGCGCGGGCCCGGGTGACCAGCGCGGTCTGCGCGAGATCGGCCTCGGCGAGCGCGGCGTGCACCAGGTGCAGCCGGCCGTTGCCCCAGCCCGACGGGTAGGCCAGCGCGATCCTCTCGGGTGGCTCGTCCAGCTGCTGCCAGACCCGGTCGACCACCCAGCGGGCCATCGCGGCGACCAGGCCGTGCGCCGGGAACCGGGACCCGCCGAACAGCATCGGCGAGCTGTCGCCGACGCGCCGCAGATAGCCGCCGACGGCCGTTTCGGCGGGCCGCCGGCCCAGGTCACCGGGGACGACGTCGCCCTCCGGGGTCATCGCCAGCGCCGAGGAGACCATCCGGCCGCGGGCGCCGAGCGGCACCGGCTGCGGCGGGCCCCAGCCACGGCCGGTCCCGCTGTCACGGCGGCACACGGCGGCACGGGTGTGGCCGGCTCCGATGTCGATCCCCAGCACGTACGGCACGGCGTCTCTCCTCCCTCACCGTTCGGGCAGGTGAGTCGAGACGTTAGTACCAGATGTCCGAGCTGTGATCTTCCCCCAAAAACATCCCCTGTGGAAAACCCTAACCCCCTAATCCCGTACGCCGGGATCGTCCACATCGGTTGGGGGACGCAGCCCGATGTCCGCGCACCGTCGCCGCCCTAGCTTGTGTTGCGGTGCCCGATGCGGCACGGAGAATCGAAGGAGCCTCATGGACTCGTTTCCGACGTTGCAGGAATTCGTGCTGAACCTGATCTACGACCCGTCCGCCCGGTCGGCGTTCGAGCTCGACCCCGAGCAGGCGCTGCACGCGGCCGGCCTGGGTGACATCACCGCCGCGGACGTGCAGCAGGTGATCCCGCTGGTGGTGGACTCGGCCCCGGTCACCGGCCTGCACGGCCTGACCGGGGTGGACGACCTGACGACCGGGGTGGCCGACCTCGACGTGGCCGGCGCGGTGTCGCACCTGCAGGCCATCACGGCGCAGGCCGACGTCCCGGCGGCGCATCTGAACGCCGAGGTCAACGGCAACCTGACGGTCAACGCCGCGGTGCTCGGCGTGGCCGGGGAGACCGGCATCGGCTCGTCGTTCCACGTGGGCGCCGACCCGGCCCGGCACCTGGACACCCACGGGGACGCCCACGTGGACACCCACCTGGACACGCAGGTCGTCCCGGCCGTCGATCACACGGTCACCACGGTGGAGACGGTGGTGCCGACGCTCGACAGCGGACTGGACACGATCCACCACCTTCCGTCATCGGCACCCCTCGATCACGTCCCGAGCCTTGACGGGGCCGGGCTCGGCGGGGCAACCTCTTCGATCGGATCGGTGATTACGCCGGATTTGGGGCATGTGCTGTCCCCGGACCCGGTCGACACCGTGCACGACGTGGTCACCGGGGTGACCGGAACCGTCAGCGGCGTCACCGGCACCACCGGTCACGTGCTGCACGGGATCACCGGGGTGACCGGAGCGGCGGGCGACACGGTCCAGGACACGACGCACGGGCTGCTGGGCGACCTGCACCTGTAGGACGAGAGACGGAGCGGTGCGCGAATGACGACTTGGGAGACCGGACCCACGGCCTATGCGGGTCCGGTCTCTCTCGCCCCGCAACCGCGGGCCGTCGGCGCCCTGCTCTGGCTCGACGTGCTCGACTCCACCATCCGGGCGTGCGGTGAGCACGGACGCTCCGAGCTGGCCGAGTGGCTGACGCGGCGCCGCGCCCAGCTGCTGCGCCCGGAGTTGCGGGTGCTGGTCGCCGGCGCTGCCCAGCAGGGCAAGAGTCAGCTTATCAACGCGCTGATCAACGCCGAGGTGTGTGCCGGCGCCGGTGTCCCGACCGTCGTCCGGCACGCCGCCTCGCCCACAGCGCAGCTGGTCCGGCGGGGCTCGCCGGACGCCGACTGGACCGACGAGGTCGGCCTCCAGGACCGGGTGCCGCTCGGGCTCGACACGCTCGGCGCCTCGATCGCCGAGAGCACGGCCCGGTTGCCGGCCGGCGCGCCGGTGCACGCCGAGGTGGCCGTGCCGCGGTCGCTGCTGGCCGGCGGGCTCGTCCTCATCGACACCCCGCCGCTGGCCGGGCTGCCCGGCGTGGCCGAGCGCGCGGGCGCCGACGTCGTGCTCTACGCCTGCGACGCCGATCGCGGGCTCGGCGACCCCGATCTCGCCGTGCTGCGGGACCTGGCCCGTTTCCAGCCGGGGCTGCTGGTGGTGTTCACCAAGACCGACTATGCCGCCGACTGGCGGCGGACCCTCGCCGACGGCCGCGCCCGGCTGGCCCGAGCCGGGGTGCCCGCCGCGACCACCGCCGTCTCCTCGGTGCTGCGGCTGCACGCGCTGAAGACCGGCGACACCGCGCTCAACGGCGAGTCCGGCTTCCCCGACCTGATCGTCCACCTGCAGCGCACGATCGCGGCCAAGCCCGACCGGCTGGCCCGGGACACCGTCGCCCGGCTGGCCCAGGTGGTGCTGGCAGAGCTCGCCGTCCCGCTGCGCGACGACCTGGCCGCCCAGCGCGACGCCGGCGTGCCCGACGCCGTGGCCCGCCTGCACGCCACCCAGCGCCGCCTCGACGACCTGCGCAAATGCGCGGTCCGCTGGCAGAACAGCCTGTCCGACGAGATCGGCGACCTGATGTCCGACGTCGAGCACGACCTGCGCGAGCGGACCAAGGCGGTGCTCGCCCAGGCGGAGGAGTTCTTCGCCGAGGCCGACCCGGCGAAGGCGTGGGACGAGTTCGAGCCGTGGCTGCGGCAGTCCCTGCAGGAGCTCGCCGAGACCAGCACCACCTGGCTCGCCGAACGCACCGAGTGGATGGCGCACCGGGTCGCCGGTTGCTTCCCGCCCGAGGCCGGCGAGGTGCTGCCGCCGCCCGCGCTGGCCTCGGCCGTCGACGACGGCGTGGACGAGCAGGTGCCCGGTCTGGACGCGCCGCCCGTCGCCCGATTCAGCCCGGGCCAGAAACTCTTCATCGGCCTGCGCGGCTCGTACGGCGGGGTGGTCATGTTCGGCCTGGTCACCAGCCTCGCCGGGATGTCGCTGATCAACCCGATCTCGATCGGCGGCGGCGCGATCTTCGGCGGCAAGACCATCCGCGACGAGAGCAAATCCCTGCTGAAGAAACGGCAGGCGGAGGCGAAGGCGATGGTGGCGCGCCACATCGACGACGTTTTCGTGCGGCTCAACAAAGAGGCCCGCGACAGCGTACGCCGGGTCCAGCGCGCCCTGCGCGACCACTTCACCGCGGTCACCGAGGACCTGCAGGAGATCGTCATGGACTCGCTGCGCAACGCGAAAGTGGCAGCCGACCAGGACGTCGCCGCCCGGGAACAGCACAGCAGGCGCATCCAGGAGGAGTTGGCCGCGCTCGCCCGGCTGCACTCCGAGGCGCTGGCCCTGACCGGCGTCCGCGCGTGATCGACGACGAGGAGCTGGAACAGCGCACGTACCGGCTGCTCAACGACGCGGCACACGTCTACCGGGCCGTCCCGCCCGCCGCCGCGCTGCTGCGCTCCACCCTCGACGGGCTCGCTGGCCCCCTGCGGATCGCCGTCGCCGGGCCGCCCGGGTCGGGCAAATCGACCCTGGTGAACGCGCTGATCGGTGAGGAACTGGCACCGGTCGGGCTGCCCGGTGAGGTGGTCTACCGGGACGGCACCGAGCCGCGGGCGTGGTGGCAGGACACCGAGATCCCGCTGATCCGCACCGCGACCGGCCTGCGGTTGACGCCGGACGCCCGGCACACCGCGGGCACCGGGGAACGAGCGGTGATCGCCTGGCCCAGCCGGGTGCTGCGGCGCACCGAGCTGATCGACGCGCGTCTCCCGGCCGCCGACGCCGACGCGATCCTCTACGTGACCCCGCAGCTCGGCGAGCCGGAACTGCGGACCCTGCGGGCGGCACGCGGGCGGCTGGCACCACCGGTGCACATCATGGTGGTGCTGTCCCGGGCCGACGCGACCGGCGGCGGGCGGATCGACGCGCTGCTGACCGCGCGACAGCTCGCCCGGCGGCGACGGCGCGAACCGCGTACGGCCATGGTCTGTCAGGATCTCTCAGCGGTGTCCCCGCTGATCGCGGCGGCCGCGCGAACCCTGGGCGACGACGAGTTCGCGGCGATCGCCGCGCTGGCCGCCCTGCCGAAGGACGAGGCCGAGCCGCACCTGCTCTCCACCGACCGGTTCACCGCGGCCGACGCGCTGCGGCCGGTCGACGCCCAGCGGCGGGTCCGGCTGCTGCAGCGGTTCGGGCTCGGCGGCATCCGGCTGGCGCTGACCCTCGTCCGGACCGGCAGCGACACTCCGGCCGCGCTCGCCGAACGCCTTCAGGAGCACAGTGGCCTCAAGGAACTGCAGGCCGCGATCGCGAGCCTCTTCACCGCGCGCCGGCCGGTGCTGCGCGCCCGATCCGCGCTGACCACCCTGGACAGGCTGCTGCGCACCCACCGCAACCCGGCCGCCGGGAACCTGCTCGGCCAGCTCGAGTTGCTCGTCGCCGACGCGCACGAGCTGCGGGAGTTGCGGCTGCTGTCGGCCCTGCGGTCGGGCCGCGTGACCCTGCCGCGCGAGGACGCGGCCGACGCCGGCCGGCTGCTGGGCGGCGCCGGCACCAGCGTCGGGGAACGGCTCGGCATGTCCCCGGACGCCACCGCGGCGCAGACGTGGGCCGCGGCGCGGGCGGCCGGCGAGCGGTGGCGCGCGCTGGCCCACGGCCGCACCCTGACCCCGGCCGCGCGCCGGGCCGCCGAAACCGTCCTGGCCAGCTGCGACCTGATCGTCAACCGCCTGGACCGCCTCGCCGCGCCGATCCCCTGATCCCTCCCGCGGTCGCCTCCACGTTGTCCACCTGCAGGCACTGCCCCGCCGGCCGGTACACGCTCATGCCGATGTGAGTGCGCTCGCGGCACTCTTCATCGAGCCTCGTCGCGGTAACGCAGCCACGTCGCGAACGTCCGCACCTCGGCCTCCTGGTCGGTCGTCAACCCGGATGTGGCGGCCGACAGGCTAGTGGTGACCTGCGGCGCGCTGACCCGGTACGGCCGGGCCGGCAGCTTCAACGCCGCACGTGCAGCCGCGTCTACCCGCTGGAGCGTGGCGCGGGCGTCGTCGTCCGGCAGGTCGAGGTGCTCGGCGAGCCGCTGCTGCGCGATGACCAGCGCCGGCAGCGCCGCGTCGTACACCGCGCGTCCCTGCTCCGTCAGTTCCACCAGCGTGCTGCGCCGGTCAGCGGCGTTGGGCGTGCGCGCCAGCTCGCCGCGCGCCTGGCAGCGGCGCAGCATGGCCGACAGCGTCGTGGGGGACATGCCGGTCCACTGGGACAGTTGCGTGGCTGTCACCGGGCCAAGGTCGCTGACCAGGCCGTAGAGCGCGAACTCGTCGACGGACAACGGACTGTCGGCGAGCTCCTCGGCGACGAGTGCGGTGGCCACCGAGGAGAGCAGCCAGATGTCGACGAGAACGTTCTTGGGGCCCGGCATGGGGAGCAGCATACCAATCAGTTATTGCATTATCGCAGTAACTAGTGCGAGACTGCATCAACTGATGCGCCTACCCTCTCGGAGGACTCACCGTGGTCACCACCGCACCCGTGCGGCTGTCATATCCCCTGCAGCGGCTCGCCGGCGTCGCCGGCCTGCTCGGCGCCACCGTGCTCGTGGTCAACGCGGCCAAACGCGCGCACCTCATTCCGACATCAGCTCTGACGCAGTTACTCGCACCGATGGCCGAGGTCTTCGCCCTCGCCCTGATCACCGCTCTTTACCTGCTGTGCGAGGGCCGGATCGGCTGGATCGGCCGGGTGACCTTCGCAGTGAACTACGTCGCGCTGGCTCTGCTCGTCGGCGTCGAGTTCGCCATCAACCTGGTGTTCTCGCGGCTGAGTACGGACCAGGTAGCCGACCTGCGCGCCGGCCCGCTGGGCGCGGCGCTGACCGTCGCGTCCGTCCTGTTCCTGCTGGGATCGGTGGGCTTCGCCGTCACCCTGGCCGCCACGGCCATCCCACCCCGAGGTGGCCTGGCGCTCTACGCCCTCGGGTCGGTGCCGGTGGCGCTGCGCGCCTTCGTGCCGGAAGTGGTCCTCGACGTGTCACTGGTCGTGCTGGCGCTCGGGGTGGTCTGGCTGTCGCTGTGGCTGGTCGGCACCCGTCACGCCGAGAACTGAAACCGGGGGCCACTGCTCTCTTGCCGCAACTGCTGACGCGGTCAGCCTGACAGCGCCGGTCACGGCCACCGGAGGCCGTGGCCGGCGCTTGGCACACCGGAGATCGGCTGACTGCGCTGGACGGGCTCGCCACCGGATCGCAGGGGCGGGCGCGCCGCGGTGACCGACCACGTGACCCTCCGGTGGTCGTCCCTTCGGCCGCGCTGTCGGCGCCGTTCGGTGCAAGTGAAAACTCTCTTGCAGGTGCACGTGCATTTGCTCTTGAATCTGCGCTGACGGCGCGGCAGGGTGACTGCAGTACACACGGGGAGGTCGCGGACGTGCGCAACTGGAGGATGCTGCCCAATCAGGGGCCCCGCCGGCCGGTGATGACCCTCGCCGAGCCGGACTACCGGCCCGGATCGGGTCCACTGCGCCTGGCTGTCCTCCATGTGCGGCGCAACCGGCCACACCGCGAGGGCGCGGAGGTCTGGTACGAGGTCGAGGGCATCGAGATCGGCGACGACGGCCGGGAGCGGGGGAGCCGGGCGGTGCTCGTCCGGGGCAGCCGCCTGCACGCCCTGCCCGACAACACCGGTCACCATCACTGACCAGGCTGATCGCGGCCCGGCCGGATGCCCAGCGGGGCGGGAGCGGTGGTCCGGGCGTCATCGCCGGTCGTGAGTGGGTTCCCCGTCGCCGTAGTCGACGAACCCGGCCGTCCGGTACGCGGCCGCCGTCGCGTCCGGGGCCGGCCCTCCGTAGCCGGGCACATAGGACGATCGCGCCGTTGCGGGGAGCCCGGCGGCGAGGGCGGCATGGGTTTGCGCCAACTGGGTCAGCACGCCCATCCACTGCACGTCTCCGGCATCGACGCCGTCGCCGCTCCTGCGGCGGCTGTCCAGCGTGGCGAAGAGCTGCTCGGCGTCGGCGGTGAGTTGTTCGGCACGGGCCCGGTGTCCATCGGTATCCATCGCTGCATGTTGGCATGTCGGCTGCGAGTTGTCTCCCGTGGCGCTCCGCATCCGCGCCGGTGGGAAAGCGCGCGCGGGCTCATCCGGGTGGTGGCGGCAGGGTGCCGTTCTTCAGGACGTGCGCGTAGACGCGTTCCAGCGAGTCCGCCAGCGCGGGCAGCTCGGCGCCCGGGAGGTCGCCGAAGAACAGGTTCTTGACGAGGGCGGCGTGGCCCGGTGCGGCGCTCCGCAGCACGCCGAGGCCGTGGTCGGTGAGGGTCACCTCGGTCACCCGGCGGTCGGTCTCGGCGGCCGCCATCGCGACCAGGCCGCGGGTCGCCATCCGCTTCACGTGGTGCGACACCCGGCTTCGCTCCCAGCCCAGATGGTTGGCGAGCGCGCTGATCGGGAGGCGACCGGCGGCACTCGCGCTCAGCCCGGCCAGCACGTCGTAGTCGGCCATCGACAGGGCGCTGTCCGCCTGCAGCTGACGATTGATCTCGTACGTCATGCGCAGCTGCAGGCGGATCCAGGCGAGCCAGACACGTTGTTGGCCGGCGTCCAGCCACGGGCTATCGGTCACCAGTTCTTTATAGTGGCCGCGGTCGCGGAGTCAGACCTGACGCTCGCCGCCGTCGACGTACAGCTCGGCGCCGGTCATGAAGCTCGACTGGCCGGACGCGAGGAACAGCACCGCGGCGGCGATCTCCTCGGGGCGGCCCAGGCGGTTCATCGGCACGTTCTCGCTCAGGCTCTTGAAGACCGCCTGGACCTGTGACGGGTCCGCGGCGAGCCCGGCCAGCCCGGGCGTCTCGGTCGGGCCGGGCACGATCGTGTTGACCCGGATGCCGCGGCCGACGAGCTCGGCGGCCCAGGTGCGGCCGAACGACCGGACCGCCGCCTTGCTCGCGGCGTACATGCCGAACGCCGGCGTGCCGCCGGCGGCCGCCGTGGATCCGGCCAGCACGATCGCCGCGCCCTGGTTCAGCAGCGGCAGGGCCTTCTGCACGGTGAAGATCGTGCCGGCCACGTTGCGGTGGAAGGTCTGCTCGTAGTGCTCCCACGTGGTGTCTTCGAGTGTCGCGAAGCCGCCGCCACCGGCGTTCGTGAACAGCACATCCAGCCCGTTGCCGCGTTCCGCGATCGCGGCGAACACCCGGTCCAGGTCGGCCGGGTCGCTCACATCGCCGCGGATCGCGACCAGGCCCCCGGCCGCCGCCGCGTCCAGTTTCGCCTGGTCGCGGCCGGTCACGAAGACCGTCGCGCCCTCGGCCGCCAGTCGTTGCGCGGAGGCCAGTCCGATGCCGCTGGTGCCACCGGTGATCAGTGCCGTCTTGCCGTCGAGCTGTCCCATGGTCGTCTCCCTCTCGTTTTGCGTGACATGTCATGTATAGCTCATGAGTCCATTGGATGACATGTCACGCTCGTCACGGTGACGGAGGCGCCCATCCCGTCGATCTGATAGGAGTAGACGATGAAGGTCTTGGTGGTTCGCGGGGGATGGGAAGGGCACCGGCCCGTCGAGGCGACGGAACTGTTCCTGCCGTTCCTCGCTGATCGTGGCTGCGAGGTGCGGATCTCCGACTCGGCGGCCATCTACGGTGACGCGTCGGTGATGGCGGAGACCGACCTGATCGTGCAGTGCGTCAGCATGGGGACCATCGAGCCCGGGGAGATCGCCGGCCTGCGGGCGGCCGTCGCCGCCGGGACCGGGTTCACCGGCTGGCACGGCGGCATCGCCGACTCGTTCCGGGCCTCGTCGGACTACCTGCAGCTGGTGGGCGGCCAGTTCGCGAGTCACCCCGGCAAGGAGCCGGGCGCCTGCGGTGGCGACGAGACGGACAACTTCCTGCCGTACGAGGTCACGCTGACGGCGCTGGGCAGAGAGCATCCGATCACCGCCGGTCTCGGCGACTTCGAGCTCACCACCGAGCAGTACTGGGTGCTGCACGACGACCTCATCGACGTGCTCGCCACCACCACCCACCCGGTACGACCGTGGCATCCGTGGCACCGGCCGATCGTCTCCCCGGCCGTCTGGACCCGGCAGTGGGGCGCCGGCCGGATCGTCGTCAGCACACCGGGGCACAGCCTCGACGTCCTGCGGAACCCCAGTGTGCGTACCGTCATCGAGAGGGGCATGTTGTGGGCCGCCCGCACCGGATCGGCGTCGTAGGAACCGGGTACATCTCCGCGGCGTACCTCTCGACCCTCGCCGGTCATCCCGGCGTGGCGGTCACGGCGGTCGCCGACCTCGACGCCGCCCGTGCCGCGTCGGTGGCCGCCGGCATCGACGGGTGCCGTGCCCTGCCGGTCGAGGAGTTGCTGCGGGACCCGCACGTCGACACGGTTCTCAACCTCACGGTGCCCGCGGCGCACGCCTCCGTCGCGCTGGGTGCCATCGACAATCACAAGCAGGTGTACGGCGAGAAGCCGCTCGCCGCCGGCCTGGCCGCCGCGCGGTCGGTGCTCGACCGGGCGGCCGCCGTGGGCGTGGCGGTGGGCTGCGCTCCCGACACCGTTCTCGGCACCGGCGTCCAGACCGCCCGGGCCGCCGTCGACGCCGGGCTGATCGGCCGCCCGCTGTCCGCGGTGGCCGTGATGGCGACCCCCGGCCACGAGCGCTGGCATCCCCACCCCGACTTCTACTACCTGCCCGGTGGCGGCCCGCTGCTGGACATGGGGCCCTACTACCTGTCCGCCCTCATCCACCTGCTCGGCCCGATCGTGGCGGTGACCGGCGCCGGCTCCCGCCTGCGCGGGTCCCGGGTGATCGGGACCGGTCCGCGTTCCGGTGAGCGGATCGGGGTCTCGGTCGACACCCACGTGACGGGCGTCCTGCACCACGCCGGCGGCGCCCTGTCGACGATCACCACCAGCTTCGACGCCGTCCGCACCACGGCGGCCCCCATCGAGGTCCACGGCGAGACCGGCACCCTGGTCGTCCCCGATCCCAACCGCTTCGACGGCGACGTGCGCCTCGCCGCGCTGGGCGCCGACGACTGGCGCACGCTCGAGCCGTTCGCCGGCTACCGGGAGGCGGCCCGCGGGATCGGCCTGCTCGACATGATCACCTCGGCGGAGCCGCGGGCCGGCGGAGCCCTGGCCCTGCACGTCCTCGACGCGATGACGGCCCTGCTCCGCTCGGCGGAACAGGGCCGCCGCGTCGACCTCACCACCACGGCCGAGCGGCCCGCCCCCGTCCCGCTCACCCCGCCGGAGGAGTGGCGCCTGCGCTGAGCCGGCCGGCTCGTGGTCCCCGGGCGGGCGATCAGCCTCCGGTGCAGGTGACCGTGGCCCCGCCGCCGGTCCCGGTGCCCTGGAAGCCGAAGGTGGTGCCCTGTCCGGCGGCCAGTCGTCCGTTGTAGCTCTGATTGGTGACGGTGACAGTGCCGCTGGAGCCGCTGGCGACGCCGTTCCACAGCGAGGTGACGGATGCTCCGGCCGGCAGGCCGAGGGAGACCCGCCAGCTGGTGAGCGCGGTGGACCCGGCGGTGACGCTGACGGAGGCGACGAAGCCGCCGTTCCACTGGTCCTGCACGGTGTAGACCGCGGAACAACCGGAACCGTGGTCGCTGGACGGCGAAGTGGACGGCGAACCGGACGGCGGGACCGGGGGCGTGCTCGGCGACGTGCCGCCGTCCAGGATCAGGTTCTTCTGCTGGACCTGCCATTGGCTGTGGCACAGGCCGCAATCGGCGCCGGCGAACGCGGTGCCGGCGGTGCGGTCGCCCTTCAGGCGCCACTTGAGCCAGAGCACCGCCACGCGGCCGAACTCGCCGCCGTTGACCTGGTCGTAGGTGCCGCCGTGCCCGACGTTCAGGTTGCCCATGAAGGCGGGCAGCCCGGACGGCAGTTTGCCCCAGTCGTCGATCGCGTTCGGATAGGCGATGTCGCCGGGGCCGCCGATGAAGTAGGCGATCGGCTTGGTCAGCCGCCGCAGTTGATAGTCGTCGGCGTCATTGAGCAGCCCGCTGCTGAAGATCGTCGTCGTGGTGACCCGCGGGTCACCGGAGACGGCGTAGGCCTCCAGGCCTCCGCACGACCAGCCCCCTGCCGCGACCTGGGTGACGTCGAGCCTGCCGTAGTACTTGCCGCCTTGCCGGGAGTTCTCCGCGACGGCCCAGTCGATGGACTGGGTGAGCATCTGGGACGTGGTCGAGCCGGAACCGTTCGGGGCTCCGCTGGCGATGACGAGGAAGCCGTGGGAGGAGATCTCCCGGAGGAAGTTGATCTGGCCGGTGCCGTTGGCCGCGCATCCCCCGTTGCCCCACACGAAGACGGGCAGGCGCTCGGAAGGGAGCGTCTGCGGCCGGTAGATGGTGTGGTTGGGCAGGGTGGCGGAGGTCTCGTAGTCGGCGGGGTAGGGCCCGGAGCCGCCGACAGCGGCATCGGCCGGGGTGGCGCCGACCGCGATGAGTCCGGCGGCGAGCGACACGACCGCGGCGGCCAGCCCCGCGCTGAGCCGCACTCTCCTTCGGGCCACCGGCGCCGGGGCGTCCGGCGCCGATCGGGGTCTCGTCATGGCTTCTTCTCCTGACACGAATGGCGGAGGGAATTCACGAGCGACAATGCCGAACGGGGACTGGGGGTGCCCTGTCAGCATGTTACGGGAGCGCTCCCAAATCGTCCAAGGAAGGAAAGGGCGCACGTGCCGACGCCCGGAGGACCGCCATTCGGGCACGGCCCGAGTGGTCATGACGCGGCGGCCGTCACCACCCGCGGGTCGAGGCGACCGTTCAGTGGGAGGTCGTCCAGATCTCGGCCGCCGAGCCGGAGGCGACGACGACCCGGGCGGGGGTGCCCTCCGGCAGGGCAACCGCGGTGATGTCCGACAGGCGGCTCGAGGTGATCGGTGGGGCGGCCTGGCGGCAGGATGCCGTCCGGCAGCGGCCCGGCTCCGGCGTGGGCGGCTACCAGATGGGCGAGCCAGTCCCCGACCACCATCGACACCAGGTAGAACGGTGGAAGTGTGAGTGTCACCACGACGGCCGCCGCGGCCGCGCCGGCGAGCGAGGAGCGCCGGTCGTGGACGAGGAAGCGCTGCGGGCTGGGCCGGGACGAGCGTTCCGGCGGGGCGCTGAGCCAGGCGTCCGCGGCCAGCCCGGCCGCGAGCACACAGCCGGCCGCGAGGATCGCCACCGCGCTGCCGATGAGAGTGTGGACCGACTCGTACGTCCAGTTGTCGATCAGTGGCTGGACGCCGATGATCGCGAGCAGCACCGCGGCGCCCGGCATGACCGGGATGGCGAACCCGACGAGCAGCGCCCGCTGGATCCGCCGCCACGATCCGGCGAACGACCAGGACAATCAGCCGGGCAGGCGCGTCGGTACGGCGTACCAGGTGAGAACGAACAGCACGGCGAACGCGCCGCCGGCGACGCCACCCGCGGCCAGCGATTCGTCGGTTCCGCCGTCGGTCTCGCCGAGCAACGCCGCCACCGGGGGCGTCAGGAGCGCGCCGAGGACCATCATCACCAGGCCGAGCAGGAGCGCGAACGCCGGCACCGCCAACCGGGGCAGCAGGCGCTCGCTCATCCGCCACCAGGCGAGGTCACGCTCGCGGTGCTGATGCAGGTAGGTGGCGAGGAACGTGAGGCGCGCGGCGGCGCGGCCGTCACCCCCGAACCGGACGATGACGGCGTGGTCGAGCAGATGGTCCTCGACGGTGTGCCGCGCCTCGGTGACCTCGGCGGCCAGCAGTTCCCCGGGGTGTGACCCGGGCTCGCCGTAGACAGCGGCGGCCAGTGAGATCATCATCGGCCGTTGTCCACCCGCCGGTACTCCTTGGCGATCTCCTCGGCGGCGGTGGTGAAGTCGCCGTTGAGCATGCCCATGCCGACCGTCTGCCACGGGTTGTCCGGCTGGTCCGCGTCGGCGACCTCGGAAACCTCGACATTCCAGGTCACCGGCAGGATGGCGGCGCTGCCCACGGAGCGGGCGGTCGCCTCGTCGAGCCACTGCTGCCGGATGTCGTCGCCGAGTTTGGCCGCCTCCGCCACGGCGGAGACCTTCGGCGCGGATGGCGTCTGCAGCAGCTGCATGATGCCGACGGCCAGCGAACCCGCGCCGATCAGCAGGCCCGCTGTCGCGGCGACGGTGTCGGAGAGGTCCGTGTCGGCGGTCGTCGTCCAGGCGATGAACCCGACGGACACGAGCGCCAGCACGGCGAGGACGCCGGTGCGCCACCGGGCTTTCGTAGGCATCCGCGCATTGTTCGGGCATCCCGGATCCGGGACTGTCGACGACCCGACTGAGCGTAAGTCGTTCGGGTGACCGGATCCGGCGGGGGAGTGACGGGCGCATCGAGTTGCGGGCCGGCCGTGTCGCCGCCTACGGTCGGGGTGGCCGGTTGAGAGGCGCTGCGACGGACGGGGTCCGCCACGCTCAGCCGGTTTCTCCGACCGAAGGGCGCCTCCTGACCAGGGAGGCGCAGATGACGCGTTCCACCACCGTGACCCGGGGCCGGTCGCTCACCGGGCTCCTCACGCTGACCGGGGCGGCGTTCCTGTCGGTCACCTACGAGATGCTGCCGACCGGGCTGCTGCCGGCGATCAGCGACAGTCTCGACGTGCCGGTGTCCCGGGCGGGTCTGCTCGTCACGGCGTACGCGCTGATGGTCGCTCTTCTCGCGGCGCCGCTGGGCGCCTGGACCGCCCGGTTCGCGCGCCGCCCGCTGCTCGTCGCGGCCCTCTGCGGCTACGCGGTGAGCGCCGCGATCAGCGCGCTGGCGGGTGACTTCGCGGTGGCGCTGGCCGCGCGGATCGCCGGCGGGGTCATGCACGGGCTGTTCTGGGCGATCGCGGTCGGCTACGCGGTGCGCCTCGTTCCGCCGGGCAGCACCGGTCGCGCGGCCACGTTCGTCTTCGGTGGTGGCACGATCGCGTTCGTGGCGGGTGTTCCGGCCGGCACGTCGCTGGGCGAGCTGGTCGGCTGGCGGCCCGCGTTCGGGCTGCTCGCCGGCCTGTTCGCGCTGCTGGCGGTGGCCGTGCGGTGGCTGCTGCCGGCGTTGCCGGGCACGCCCGCCGGGGTCTCGGCCGGTCTCGCCCGGGTGGTGCGCGCGCCCGGCGCGACGACGGTCGTCGCCGCGACCGTCGTGCTCTGCCTCGGGTTCTACGGGTTCTACACCTACGTCGCCACGTTCCTGCGCGACGCCGGGGTCCCGGAGGGCGCGATCGGGCCGTCGCTGCTGGTCTACGGCGTGACCAACGGCGCCGGGATCTTCCTCGGCGGGGTCCTCGCCGACCGCCGGCCGCGGGCGTCGATGCTGATCGCGACCGGTGGCCTGATCGCCGCGCTCGCCCTGGCGGCCGTTGCGAGCGGTGCGGTGCCGGCCGTGCTCGCCCTGGCGGCGTGCGGGCTGGCGTTCGGCACGATGCCGGTGTTCCTGCAGGCGGCGGCGTTGCGGGTGGCGCCCGAGGCGCCCGACGCGGCGTCCGGGCTGACCACGTCGGCGTTCAACATGGGCATCGGCGGTGGCGCGCTGTTCGGCGCGACCGTTCTTGATCACGCCGGGGTGAGTGCCGTCCCGGCCGCCGGCGCGGCTCTGGCCGCCTGCGGCCTGGCCGTCGTCCTGCTCGGCAGCCGGGCCGCTTTCCCCGCGGCACAGACCTCTTCCCGTACGGGGTGAGCCCGAAGCCGTGCGGGGACGCTGTATCGCCGGGCACAGATCGGGCCGGAGCATGGACGGGCCGGACAACGCGTCATATCGTTGACGTGTCAATCAGGGAGGCGTGCATGGCCGGGACACGGAAGCTGCCCACACGTGACGAGCTGCGGGTCTGGCGCGACTTCGTCGAGACGACCGAGGCGCTGCGCGGCAGCCTCGCCGGGCGCTTGCAGGGCGACACCGGCCTCTCCACCGGCGACTACACGGTGCTGCTCGCCCTCAGCGAGGCCGACGGCGGCCGCCTGCGCTCCTCCGATCTCGCGGTGCGCATCGGCTGGGAGCGCAGCCGCCTCTCGCACCACCTCGGGCGGATGGAGCGGCGCGGGCTGATCCGGCGCGAGGAGTGCGCCACCGACAGCCGCGGCGCCGAGGTCGTGCTCACCCCCGAGGGGAACGACGCCTTCCGCGCGGCGACCGTCCCGCACCTGCGGGCCGTGCGGGAGCTGTTCGTGGACGCGCTGACACCCGCACAGCTCGCCGCCGCCGGGGAGATCGCCGCCGCGCTGCGCGAACACCTCGGGCGGGCCTGATGCGCCGCGCGTCGGTGGTGGTGATCGGCGGCGGCCAGGCCGGGCTCTCCGCCGCCTACCACCTCAAGCGCCGCGGCTTCGCCGACGCCACCCAGAACCAGGATTCCGCGCGTACGTTCGTGGTCCTCGACGCGGCCCCGGCCGCCGGCGGCGCGTGGCGTCATCGGTGGGAGTCGCTGCGGATGGCGACCGTCAACGGGATCTTCGACCTGCCGCGGTTCCCGAAACCCGCGATCGACCCCGAGGAGCCCAGCCGGACGGCGGTGCCGCGCTACTTCGCCGGCTTCGAGCGCTCGGCGGGGCTGCCGATCCTGCGGCCGGTGACGGTTCACGCCGTACGGGAAGCGGGTCCTGATCTCGTCGTTGAATCGGACGCGGGGGAGTGGCTCACGCAGGCGGTGATCAACGCGACCGGCACGTGGACGAACCCGGTGCTGCCGCACTATCCCGGGCAGGAGACGTTCGCGGGGCGGCAGGTGCACACGCGCGACTACGTGTCGGCGTCGGAGTTCGCGGGCCGGCGCGTGGCCGTCGTCGGCGGCGGGATCTCCGCGGTGCAACTGCTCGAGGAGATCTCCCGGGTCGCCACGACGTTCTGGTACACGCGGCGCGAGCCGTTCTTCCGCACCGACGGGTTCGAGCCGGAGGTGGCCGGGCGCGAGACGATCGCCAAGGTCGTCGCGGATGTCGAGGCGGGCCGGCCGACCGGCAGCGTCGTCTCCTACACCGGTCTGGCGTGGACCCCCTACGCGATCGCGGCCAAGGAGCGCGGCGCGCTGGAGCGCCGGCCGATGTTCACCAGGATCGAGCCGGACGGGGTGCGCGAGGCGGACGGCTCGTTCACCCCGGTCGACGTGATCCTGTGGGCGACCGGCTTCAAGGCGGCGCTCGCCCACCTGGACCCGCTGCACCTGCGGAACGAGTCCGGCGGCATCCGGATGGCGGGCACCCAGGTCGCCGATGAGCCACGGGTGCATCTGATCGGTTTCGGTCCGTCCCAGTCGACGGTCGGCGCGAACCGCGCGGGGCGGGACGCGGTCGCGGCGCTGATCAAGCACCTCTCGGCGGAGCCGGCCGGGAATCGCCGGTGACCGGCCCGCGCCACCCCGTCGCCTGTCATTGATCCGTCACGGCTGCCAGCAGGGACGACGCGCCCCGCGACCGGACTGCCGACGCCGGATGGTGCGAGGACGGCAGGCCGGAGGAGGATGAGGCGATGCTCGCGTCAATGGAGGCCGTCCGGCGGCTGATGGATCTGCGGCACCGTGGCCGCGCCGAGGATCTGCCCGACGTGCTCGCGGCGGCCGCCCCGCTGTTCGACGCGGAATCGGCGACGGTGCTGCTCGTCGACTACGGACAGGTGGGGCTGCACCCGCTGCGGCCGGGCTCGGCGGCCTCACTGGTGGTGGAGGAGACGCCGGCCGGCCGCGCCTTCACCACCGCCCAGCCGCAGTGGAGCGACGGCCTGCTGTGGATTCCGCTGCTGCACGGGGCCGAGCGGCTCGGCGTCCTGGAGCTGCGGTTGAAGGCGTACCCGTCCGAGGAGGCGCTGCACGACCTCACGGTCATCGCCGCTCTCATCGCCGAGCTGATCGCGAGCCGGCGCTTCTACGGCGACGCGGTCGAGCACACCCGGCGGCGGATGCCCATGCAACTGGCCGCGGAGATCATCTGGAACCAGTTGCCGCCGCTCACGTTCGCCGTGGACGGGACGCTGGTGACCGCGGTGCTCGAGCCCTGCTACGAGGTCGGTGGCGACGCGTTCGACTACGCGTCCAACGGCGACCTGCTGCACGTCGCGCTCTTCGACACGGTCGGGCACGGGATCAGTGCCAGCGCACTCACGACCCTCGCGTTGAACACGTACCGTAATGCCCGCCGTTCCGGTCTGACGCTGCTCGACACGTGCCGGTCGATCGACAAGTGGATCCGCTCGCAGTACCCGGGGTCGTTCGTGACCGCGCTGCTGGCCGAGCTGGAGATGGACACCGGGGCGTACCGGCGGATCAGCGCAGGCCACCCCGCCGAGCTGTTCCTGCGCGACGGCCAGGCCCTGCCGCAACTGCCCACGCCGAACACGCTGCCGCTCGGCCTCGGGCACATGCTCTCCCGGCCGCCACGGATCATCGAGCAGCAGCTGGAGCCGGGGGACACGCTGGTCTTCTACACCGACGGGATCACCGAGGCGCGAGACGTTTCCGGCGCGCTGTTCGGTGTCGACCGGCTCAGCGAGTTCCTGCTCGGCGGCCTGCGCGAGGGCGCGCCCGCCCCGGAACTCATGCGCCGGCTGATCCAGGCGATCGTCTCCTACGAGGAGGGCGAGCTGCGCGACGACGCCACCGCCGCCATGCTGCAGTGGCGCCGTCACTGACCGTTGTCAGCGGGGCAGCAGGGAGGTGGCCAGCACCTCCCGCGCCACACCCCGGCCGATCGACTGGCCGGCCGCGTCGCTGAACGGGAAGTGCTGACCGCCGTACACCCGGGATCTGCCCGCCTCGTCGGCCGCGGCCGAGAAGCCCGGATAGGTCCGCGGCACCCCGCCCGGCGCGGAGTCCGTGGCGTGCGTGAACGTGATCCGGTCGGTCCGGAAGAAGCCGGCGAGCACGGTCGCGCCCGCCCGGCTGTATGCACTGTGCCCGGACACGTACTCGGGAGTGCCGCCGACGCTGCCGGCCCGCGCGGTCCACGCCGGATCCGGCCCGGTCGCCGGGTTGCCGTCGGTGTCCGCCTCCCGGATCGCGGTGGTCGGACGCCAGTGCCGGTACGTGTACTTGGCCGCCACCGTGGGAACACCGGTGTCGGCGAGCGCCATGGTCAGCAGCGCGGTGAGCCGGGCCTGCTCGCCGAGACCCAGTCGCCGGTCGGCGGCCACGGTCAGCGCGATCCGGAGCCACTCGCCGGGCGGCTGCACGGACCCGGCCGGCAACGACCAGAACTGGTAGGTGGCGAGCAGGTCGGGCGCCTCCACGCGGCCGTCACCGAGGCTTTTCACCTCGTCGAAGGCCCGCGCGTACGCCGTCGAAGTCAGCGCCGGGGGAGGACCGGGCACGTGGCCGGCCGGGTCGGCGACCGCGAACGGGCGCACCTGGCGGTACTGCGTGCCGGGCCACTCGGCGCGGAACACCCCGGGCCCGGCCCCGGCCGGCTGGGTCGTGACGGGTCGCGACCCGTCCCCGGCGCGGGCGTCGACGACGGCCGCGCCGACCCGCCCGCCCCACGCGGCGCCCCGGGCGACGGACGTGCCGGAGCCCAGCCGGGCGAGGTCGGCGGCGAGCCGCGCGTCGTAGGTCGCGGCACGGTCCGCGTCGGCGCGCACGAGCACCGCGTGCGCCGCGCCGGCCGCTGCGGCCTGCGGGTCGGCGCCGTGCGGCCCGGCGTCGCCGACCAAGGCGGGCGTGCGGCGCTCACGGCTCGGGCGCAGGCCGTTGACCGCGTCGAAGACGGCGACGCCGAGCATGGCGTAGAGGCGCGCGGCGTCGGCGTCGCTCGCCCGGGTCACGCGGACCGCGGAGAGCGCGAGCTCGTTCCAGCCGCGGACACTGTCGATGTCCGGTCGCGCCCCATGCGCGGCCGCCGGTGTGCCGGCTGTGATCCCGGCCAGCACCATGGTGGCGATGAGCAGCAGCTTCTTCACCGCCTCACGGTCGCGCACCCAGGCCGGACCGGCGCCGATGTGTAGTCAATCGGACCCAGACCGGTCGACCTCCCGGGCCGGCCGGTTCCCTCCGGATCAGCCGTTGGCGCCCTGGGCCTCTACCGAAACCGGCTGCCACGCGCGCCACTCGGCGAGCCGGGACTCGTAGTCGGCCGTCGCGATGCCGATCGGCGCGGTGCCGAAGAAGACCCGCAGCGGCGGGTTGTCGGCGTCCACGATCTTCAGGATTGCCGACCGCGTCGCCGCGGGATCACCCGGATTCGACGTACGGCCCTTGCGCGCCTCCGCGGCCTGCGCGCGCACCGCCTGGTACACCGGCAGCGCCGTCGCGTGACTGGCCGACGAGCCACCCCAGTCGGTGTCGTAGCCACCCGGCTCGACCAGCGTCACCTTGATGCCGAACGCGGCGACCTCCTGCGCGAGCGCCTGACTGAAACCTTCGAGGGCCCACTTGGAGGCGTTGTAGATGCCGATGTTGGCGAACGCCGAGATCCCGCCGATCGACGACACCTGGATGATGTTGCCGCCGCCGCTGTCCCGCAGGTAGGGCAGCGCCCCCTGAGTGATCCACAGCGCCCCGAAGACGTTCGTCTCGAACTGCGCGCGCGCCTCCTGCTCGCTGATCTCCTCGATCATCCCGAACTGGCCGTAGCCGGCGTTGTTGACGACCACGTCGAGACGACCGAAGTGCTCGTACGCCCGCTCGAGCGCGGCCAGGCCGGCGGCGCGGTCGGTCACGTCGAGGGCCAGCGGCAGCACGCGGTCGCCGTACTTGGCCGCGAGGTCGTCCAGCGAGGAGACGTCCCGCGCCGTCGCGGCGACGCGGTCCCCGCGGTCGAGGGCGGCTTCCGCCCATTCGCGGCCGAAACCACGTGACGTGCCGGTGATGAACCATGTCCTGGCCATGAGTTGTGCCCCTTCTCCGGTAGACATGCCTGCAGCCTTACCCGCATTCCGCCCCATGCCGACCCACTGAGTCGATCACCACTGACCCCGGCCCGGCTGTCCTGCTGCGCCGCCGCAGCGGATCGAACGGGCGACAGCCCGCCCGTGGCCGGTCACCACGGTGGTTGTCGCGACCGCGGCTGGTGATCAGGGGTGTATTTGAGGCTGGATACACCCCTGAGTTCCAGCTGCGGCGACTCGGCTGGTCTCCAGAGGTCCGTCAGCCGCTCGATACACCCGTGGACGCCAGCTGCGGCGACTCGGCTGGTGGCGCTCGTGGTGCGGCGGCTAGGAGACGATCATGGAGTCCGGTCCGGTGGTGCTCGCGGCGAGGTGGCGGACGGCGTCGGCGACCGGGATCGGCTCGGGCCGGCGCGGGTTCGCCTCCGCGTGCCGGAAGAAGTGACTGGCGTGCCCGGCCGCGATCGGCAACGTCGGATAGCGGCCGGCCACCAGGCGGTCGACCAGGCCGGTGCGGCGGGCGAAGGCGGCGACCGAGCGCCAGTGGGTCAGCGAGGCCAGGTGTTCGTGCGGCGTGCCGGGAGGTTCGGGCAGCACGCTGATCCGGTCGAAGGGGCGGCTGCCGGCCAGCCACAGTTCCGCGGCCAGGGCCGCTGCCCGGGACGAGGACTCGCACCAGTAGGGCACCAGACCGGCGTCGAGCACCTGCCACGGGTCGGTCATCCGGCCGGTGCCGACGACGGCGTGCGAGCCGCCGTGGGACTTCGCCTGCCGGCTGCGGTACAGGTCGGCCACGGCGGCGCTGAGCGCCTGAGGGTCGGTGTAGAGGACCCGGTGGGCGGTCGATCCGCTCTCCCCGGCGAGCTGGCGCAGTTGCGGCTCCAGGCCCGGTTCGCCGCTGGTCTCGGCGTAGTGCTCGAGCAGGTCCGCCCGGGGGTCGGTCCATTCCCGCGCGCCGATCGCGCGCAGCAACCGGCGGAAGGCCTCGTTGTCGCGGGAGTGTTCGGCCGGGCTCCAGCCGCTGGTCGGCGTGCCGATTTGGAAGCTGTATCCGGGCGGCCCGCTCAGGGCCGGCCAGGTGCGCAGGTCGCGCACCAGGACGGAGGCGCCCCCGGGGACCACACGGGAGCGCAGGAAGGCCCGGTACGCCTCGGGCAGGCTCCGCCAGCTCACGTGCAGGGAGACGGTCGTGCCGCACAGCGGGCCGCGCAGCACCGGGTCGTGCACCTGCCGCACGGTGACGCCGGGGTTGGCGGCCATGATGCGTCGTGCCAGCCGTGTTCCCCAGGCCATGGCCGCCGCCCAGTCGCCGGTGGCGCCGCCGGGCCACGGCGCGGTCACGGTGAACGTGGTGGGCAGCCAGGCCGCGCCGCACGCCGCGGCCAGCTGCACCGCGGCGCCGTGCGGCGAGCCGAGCACCACGGCCGGCCAGGTCGAGCCCGGGTGGTGCCCGACCATCCAGCGGGCGACGGCCTCGGCGTCGATGCGGTCGAGGTGGTCCAGCGGCACGGCTTCTTCGAGGGCGTCCGCGGCGAGGGCGGCCGGGCGCAGCGGCTCGGGCAGTTCGCCGCGGCGGCCGAGCAGCGGGACGCGGGAGAGCACGTCACCGCGGCGCTGGACCGGCGGCACCGCCATGGCCAGCAGCGCGCGGCCGAGGCTGTCGGGGCACACCACCCGGCCCGCGCGGGGCACCGGCGTGCGGGCGAGATCGAAGTTCGAGGTCATGCCGGGGCACCGCCGTAGGGAGGTCGGGATTCTGCGGCTACCCGTGTTCGCCGCCGGCAAACGAGCGTCAGTCGCCGTCATGCGCTACCCACCGGAATCGTCTCCAATCCGGCGTTCCGCGGTCCCGCCCCGCGGGGTCACGGGCCGGGCGCGCAGGCCGCCGCGGAGCAGCAGCACGCAGAGCACGATCAGGGCCGGCACGACAGCAAACCCGCTGGTCAGTCCATAGCTGTCGGCCAGGGTGCCGAGCAGGTACGGCGAGGCGGCCGCGGCCAGGCCGAGGATCAGCTGGGTGCGGGCGTTGGCTCGGTCCTCGCGGCCGCCGGACGCATCGAGGGTCAGCGCGAGCCCGAGCGGATAGAGGTTCGCGATGCCCGTCCCGCACAGGAACAGGCCGGCAACGGCGAGGACCGGGGAGTCCGAGAGCCAGAAGAGGGCGAAGCCCGCCGCGGTCACGGCCAGGGAGAGCGAAAGGATTGCCACGGTACGGCCTTCCGCGCGCATGATCCGTGCCCCGCCGAGCCGTCCGAGCAGGATGCCGAGGTAGTTCGCGCTCAGCGCGGTGCCCGCCGCGGTGGCCGTCATGCCGGTGTGCACCAGCAGCTGCGGCGCGAAGTAGACCAGGCAGAACTCGATCGCCGAGCTGACCGCGGTGAGCACCGCGAACAGCACACAGGCCAGGGGCAGCCGCCCGGCCCGGCCGGTCCCGGGCGGCTCGGGGGACGCGGCGGGGAGCGGCTGCCGCCGGTAGCGCAGGAAGAGCACCAGCAGTACGACGGCGGGTAGCGCGAACGTCGCCCGCCATCCGAGCACGGTGGCCGCGAGCGCCCCCAGCAGGAGCGGCGCGAGCACCGCTGACGCGCCCGCGCCGATGTTCGCCTCGGTCAGCGCACGGTCGCGCCGGCCGCCGTGCCGGTCGGACAGGACCGCCTGGACCACGGTGAGCAGCGTCGCCCCGGCCACCCCGAACAGCGCGGTCGCGACCAGGGTGCCCGGCACGGTCCGGACGAGGGTGAACAGTCCGGTGCCGGCGACCGTGGCCAGCGCCGAGGACCAGAGCAGGACGCCGCGGGACAGCCGCCTGGCGAACCACGCGAAGCTCGCCCCGGCCACCGCGGCACCCAGGGAGATCACCACCTGGTAGACGCCGAGCAGCGTGTACGAGAACCCCAGCTCGGCCCGGAGCAGCGTGACCGCGGGCCCGAACGCGTACAGCCAGAAGGAGAAGCAGCCCAGAGCCGCGTAGGACAGCACCGTCGGCGCGTCCCGGACGAAGGTTTTCTCTGTGTAACGGTACACAAGTAAAGTCTGTGCGTGACCCGCCCCGCCCGCAACCCGAAACCGCGGCCGACCATGCGCGAGGTGGCCCGCGCGGCCGGGGTGTCCCCGATGACCGTCTCGTACGCCTACTCCCAGCCCGACCGCGTGTCGGCCGAGGCCGCCGAGCGGGTCCGTGCCGCCGCCGAGCAGCTCGGTTACCCCGGCCCGCATCCGGCCGCCCGGTCGCTGCGCCGCGGCCGGATCGGCTCGCTCGGCGTGGTGCTCGGCGAACGGCTCAGCTACGCGTTCGACGACCCGCAGGCGGCGCGCTTCCTGGCCGGCGTCTCCGACGTCTGCGCCGCGCGGGGTGTCGGGCTGACCCTGCTGCCGATCACCGGCGGCCCCACCGACGCGCAGCGGGTGACGCAGGCCGCCGTCGACGGTTTCGTGGTCTGGACCACCAGTGACGACGACCCGGTGCTGGCCGCGGTCGCGGCGACCGGGCTGCCGGCGGTGGTCCACGCCGGCCCGGCGATCCCGGGCGTGCCGGTGATCGGCATCGACGACCGGGCCGCCGCCGCCGCGATCGGCGAGCTCGCCTTCGCCCGGGCCAGACGGCCGGTGGTGCTCGGCTTCCCGCTGGATCGCGGTCGCGCCCGCCGGCTGCTGACCGCCGCCGAGGAGCCGGAGATCAGGTTCCCGGTCACCCGGAACCGGTGGGCCGGGTTCCGCGACGCCTGGACCGGCACCGGGAACCTGGCCGCCGCGCTGCGCCTAGCCGTCTGCCCGGTCAACCACATCGCCGAGGGGGAGAGGTTCGCCGCCGAGCTGCTGCGCGGCCCCGGCGCCCCGGACGCGATCGCGGCGATGAGCGACGAGCTGGCCCTCGGCGCGCTGCGGGCAGCCGCGAACGCCGGGCTGCGGGTGCCGGCCGACCTCGCGGTCACCGGCTGGGACGACACCGACGCGGCCGGGCCCGCCGGGCTGACCACCCTGGCCCAGTCCCTGCGGGAGCAGGGGGCGGACTGTGCCCGTACGGCGCTCGGGTCTCCTGAGGTCTCGTCCGTGACACACCGGTGGCAGGTTGTCGAACGCAGGAGCACGAACCACGCCCGCGAAGCGGACGGGTGACCGATCATGCGAGAGTGACCCTTCTCAACCAGGTCCGGCTGGGCTCGCGGCTGGCGACCGCCTTCGCGGTGGTCGTGGCACTGCTGCTGGTCGTGATGGCGACCGCCCTGACCACCTCGCAGCACCAGGGGGACGCCGCCGACCGGATGGCCGCGGCACAGCGGTTCGTCGCGCTGACGAAGGACGCCAAGTTCAGCTCCGCCGACTTCAACGGCTGGCAGACGGCGTACGCCTTCGACGTCCACCGCGGGGTCGGCGACGCCGCCCAGGACACCGGCGACTCCCGCGCGTCCTTCCTCGCCTCGATGAAGACGTTCCGGGCCACCGTGGCCGACGCGTCCGCCGCCGCCACCAGCGCCGCGGAACGGGACGCCCTCGGACAGATCGGCACGCTCGCCGAGGACTTCCTCTCCGTCGACACACAGGTCGCCCAGCTCTACGGCACCGGCACACCGGCCGCGATCAAGCAGGCCGACGCTCTCGTGATCGGCCGGGAGATCGAGATCTTCGAGCAGATCGGCACCGCCCTCGACGGCCTCGTCACCACCGCCGTCGCCGACTTCACCACCGCCCGCGACAGCGCCGACCGTTCGCAGCGCAACGGCACCCTGCTGATCTGGATCGCCGGCTCGGCCGCGGCCGTCATCGCGATCCTGCTGGCGGTCGCCGTGACCCGCTCGGTGACCGGGCCGGTCGACCGGGTGCGCCGGCGCCTGGTCCTGCTCGCCGGTGGCGACCTGGCCACGCCGGTGGAGGTCACCGGGCGCGACGAGATCGCCGGGATGGCCACCGCGCTGCGCAAGAGCCTGGACTCGCTCGGCGCGGCGATGCACACCATCGACGACTCGGCCACGTCGCTGGCCGCGGCCGCCGAGCAGATGACGAACACGTCCGCGCAGATCGCCGCGTCCGCCGAGGAGTCCGCGGTCCAGGCGCAGGCGGTGGCCAGCGCGACCGGCCAGGTGTCGCTGAACGTGCAGACGGTCTCGGCCGGCAGCGAGCAGATGGGCGCGTCGATCCGCGAGATCTCGCACTCGACGACCGAGGCCAGCGCGGTGGTCGGCTCGGCGGTTGAGGCCGCGCGGGCCGCGAACACCACGATCGCGGCGCTGGGCCAGTCGTCGCGGGAGATCGGCGAGGTGGTCGAGGCGATCACGTCGATCGCCGAGCAGACCAACCTCCTGGCACTGAACGCGACGATCGAGGCGGCCCGGGCCGGTGAGCTCGGCAAGGGCTTCGCCGTGGTGGCCGGCGAGGTGAAGGAGCTCGCGCAGGAGACCGCCCGGGCCACCGAGGACGTCACCCGCCGCGTCGACGCGATCCGCGACGGTACCGGCAAGGCGGTCGCCGCGATCGGCGAGATCGCCGCGATCATCGCCCGGGTCAGCGACTACCAGACCACCATCGCGTCGGCGGTCGAGGAGCAGACCGCCACCACGGCCGAGATGAACCGCAGCATCTCCGACACCGCCGTCAACGCCGAGCAGATCGCGTCGAACGTCGCCACTGTCGCCCTCGCCGCGCAGCAGACGACGGAGGGCATCACCCAGGCGCAGGAGGCGACCGCCGAGCTGGCCCGCATGTCGAGCGACCTGCGCAACCTCGTCTCGCAGTTCCGCTACGTGGCGTGAGGCCGCGACCGCACGTCGTCGGGCCGGCGCTGGCTCGCGGCGGCGGCCGGCGGCGCGAGCGCTCGTGGACGCGTACGTCGCCGCGGCCCTGACATAGTTTCGGCCATCCGGGGAATGCGGGCGCCCATGACGACGACCGAGACTTCCCGGGCCAGGACGAGCGCGCGGACCGGGGCCGCCGACGAGGCGCTGATCGAGCTGGGCCAGGCCCTGCGCGACAGCGGATACCACTTCACGACGGTGACACCGGCGACGCACGCGCGGGTCAACGGCCGTACGGGCAACGAAGTCGCTCGGGATCTGCGGGACGTCTTCGGCTGGAGCCGCCCGTTCGCGGCGGACCTGCTGCCGCTGGGCTTCATGGCGCTGCTGGAGGTGGCGGACGCGCTCGAGCCCCGCGGTGACCTGTGGCGCAGCCGCGTGCGCTACTCGTCCTACGACGACGAGATCTTCGTGCACTCGGCGTTCCCGACGGACGCTCCCGACTCGGTCTTCTTCGGCCCGGACACCTACCGGATGGCCGACGCCGCGGTCGCGCACGTCCGGGGCCGCACGGATCAGGTCCGCCGGGCCGTCGACATCGGCTGCGGCACCGGCGCCGGCGCGATCGCGGTCGCCAAGCGGGTCCCGGGCGCCGAGGTTCTCGGGGTGGACATCAACGACAAGGCGCTGCGCTACACCCGGGTCAACGCGGTGCTGGCCGGCACCGATCGGGTCCGGCCGGTGCGCAGCGACCTGCTCGACGGCGCCGACGGCGAGTTCGACCTGATCGTCTCCAACCCGCCGTTCATGATCGATCCGGCCGGGCGCGCCTACCGCGACGGCGGCGGCCCGGACGGCAACGGCCTGTCCCTGCGGATCATCGACGCGGCAGCGAAGCGGCTGGCGCCGGGCGGCTCGCTGGTCCTGTTCAGCGGCACCGGCATCATCGACGGCCGGGACCCGCTGCGGCAGGCCGCCGAGCAGCGGCTGGCCGGGACCGGGCTGGCGTGGTCGTACCGGGAGGTCGACCCGGACGTCTACGACGAGGAGCTCGACGGCCCGGCGTACGGCAGGGCCGAGCGCATCGCCGTGGTGCTGCTGACCGCCTCCCGCTCCCGGTGACCGCCGGCCTGCCCGACCGGCTGACCGTCGGCGTCGAGGAGGAGTTCCTGCTACTCGAACCGGGCAGTGGGGAGAACGCGCCGGTCGCCGAGAAGACCCTGGCCGCGCTGCCGGAGGAGTTACGGCCGCGCAGCCGCCGCGAGTTCCGCCCGAGCATGATCGAGATGGTCTCGGACGTCTGCACCGACGCCGCGGATCTCGCCGGGCAGCTGCTGGCCAACCGTCGCGGGACGGCGGACGCGGCGTTCGCGGCCGGGGCGATGCTGGTCCCGGTCGGTGCGACGCCGGTCGCCGAGCGTTTCCCCGAGCCGGCCGACGACGCGCGGTTCCGGGCGATCGCCGCGCACTACGGGCCGATCGCGCGTGACCCCTCGGTCTGCGGCTGCCACGTGCACGTCGGGGTGCCCGGCGAGGAGCTGGCGGTCGCGGTCTGCACCCGGCTGCGCGGGGACCTGCCGGTCATCCAGGCGCTGGCCGCGAACTCGCCGATCTTCGAGGGCGCCGACACCGGGTTCGCCAGCTGGCGGTCGGCGCAGCTGGAGCGGTGGCCCAGCCTCGGGCCGTGGCCGCATCTCGACGGGCCGGCGGACTATCGCCGTACCACGCAAGCCTTGATCTCCTCGGGCGCGATGATGGACGCCTCGATGGTGCTGTGGTGGTCCCGGCCGTCGGCCACGTTCCCGACCGTGGAGATCCGGGTGGCCGACGTCTGCCCGCGCGTGGGGGACACCGTGCTGATCGCGGCGCTGGTCCGGGCCCTGGTGGACACCGCGGCACGGGAGGCCGTCGCCGGCCGCCCCGCGCCGGTGCTCCCGGACGTGCTGGTCCGTGCCGCCCACTGGAACGCCGCCCGTTCCGGACTGGACGGCGACCTGCTCGACCCCGGGACCGGCCGGGCGGTCCCGGCGTGGGACGTGGTCGCCGCGCTGCTCGACCGGGTCACCCCGGCACTGCGCCGCCACGACGACCTCGACCTGGTCACGGCCGGTCTGGACCGGATCCGGCGGGAGGGCACCGGCGCCCAGGTGCAGCGCCGGCTCCTCAGTTCCGCGACCGTCCCCTGGATGCTCGACCGGCTGGCCGCGCTCGCTAGAGAGTGACCTGCGCCGGCGTGCCGCGGTTGGTGGTCGTCCCGTCGCCGAGCTGGCCGTTCGCGTTGTTCCCCCAGCACCACAGGCTTGCGTCGGTACGGACGGCACAGGTGTGATATCCGGTCACGAGATCGCTGGTCCAGGTCGTCGCGGTGCCGACCCTGGTCGGGGTGCTCCGGTTGACGGTGGTGCCGTCGCCGAGCTGGCCGGTCAGGTTGTTGCCCCAGCACCACAGGCTGCCGTCGGTGCGTGACGCGCACACGGTGTTGAACCCGGCGTCGGCCCGCGTCCAGCTGGTCGCGGTCCCGACCTGCACCGGCGCGGTCTGGTAGGTGGTGCCGGTGCCGAGCTGACCGTACCCGTTGTCGCCCCAGCACCACAGCGAGCCGTCGGTGCGGGTGGCGCAGTTGAACGCGTAGCCGGCCGTCACCGAGGCCCAGGTGGTTCCGGTCCCGACCTGCGCGGGCGCGGTGGACGCCAGCCGGCTGCCGAGGCCGAGCTGCCCGTCGCCGTTGTCGCCCCAGCACCACAGCGTGCCGTTGGTGCGGGTGGCGCAGGTGTGCCCGAAGCCGGTGGAGACGCTCGCCCAGGTGGTGCCGGTGCCGACCTGTCGCGGGGCGGTGGCGGTGTAGACGGTGGACGGGTCGGTGCCGAGCTGCCCGAGCCGGTTGAAGCCCCAGCACCAGAGCGTGCCGTCGGTACGGGTGGCGCACGTGTGCGCGTCGCCGGTGCTCACGCCCGCCCAGGTGGTGCCGGTGCCGACCTGCGTCGGGGAGGTCTTCCTGGCCGTGGTGCCGTCGCCGAGCTGGCCGCGGCTGTTGGCGCCCCAGCACCACAGTGTCCCGTCGGTCCGGGTGGCGCAGGTGTAGCTGGTGCCCGCGTCGACGGCGGCCCAGGTGCTGACGTCGCCGATCCGGGCCGGCGTGGTGCGGCTGGTGGTGGTGCCGTCGCCGAGCTGGCCGCTCGCGTTGCCACCCCAGCACCACAGTGATCCGCTCCGGACCACGCAGGTGTGGGAGTAGCCGGCGCCCGACGCGGCGGAGGCGGGGCCGGTCATGCCGACCAGTGCCAGGGCGGCGGTGAGCGCCGCCAGGAGCAGAGCTTTCACGTGGCAAGTCCCCCTTCTCAGATGTGGGAGCGCTCCCACCCGCTCTTCCTATCATTGACGGCTGTAATTGGCTAGAAACATTCTTGTGTTGTAGCGTCAGTTGGGAGCGCTCCCAGTCCCGAAAGGAGCTCCCCCATGAGACGTTCGCTCCTCGTCCTCCTCCTCGCCCTCGTCAGCGGCCTCGTCGTCGCACAACCGGCCCGGGCCGACACCCGCATCTGCGAGCAGTACGGATCGACCACCGTCGGTGGCCGGTACGTGGTGATGAACAACCGCTGGGGCACCAGCGCCGAGCAGTGCATCAACGTCACCAGCAACGGCTTCTCGATCGTCAGCCAGCAGGGCGTCGGCAGCACCAGCGGCGCTCCGGTGTCCTACCCGGCGATCTTCTACGGCTGCCACTACACCAACTGCTCGCCCGGCACGAACCTGCCGATCCAGGTCAGCGCGATCAGCAGCGCCACGAGCAGCATCAGCTACAACTACGTCTCCGGCGCAACGTACGACGCGGCGTACGACATCTGGCTCGACCCGTCGCCCCGGAAGGACGGCGTCAACGCGCAGGAGATCATGATCTGGTTCAACCGGCAGGGATCGATCCAGCCGATCGGCTCGGTGGTCGGCACCACGACCATCGGCGGCCGCAGCTGGCAGGTGTGGCAGGGCAGCAACGGATCCAACGCCGTCGTCTCCTACGTCGCGCCGTCACCGATCACCAGCTGGAGCTTCAGCGTCCTCGATTTCATCAACGACGTGAAGAACCGCGGCGCGATCACCAACTCCTGGTACCTGACCAGCATCCAGGCCGGGTTCGAGCCGTGGATCGGCGGCACGGGACTGGCCGTGACCAGCTTCTCCGCCGCGGTCAACGGTGGCGGGACCACCACGCCGCCGGTTCCGTCGAGCTCCTGCAAGGTCACCTACGCGACCAACGTGTGGAACAACGGCTACACCGCGACGGTGACCGTCGCCAACACCGGGAGCAGCGCGATCAACGGCTGGGCGCTCGGCTTCACGCTGCCCGGCGGGCAGTCCGTGACCGGCTCGTGGAACACCACCCTGAGCGGCACGTCGGGCGCGATCACCGCGCGCGACGCCGGGCACAACGGCAGCATCCCGGCCGGCGGCAGCACGTCGTTCGGGTTCCAGGGCACGTACAGCGGCTCGTTCGCGAGCCCGTCCGCGTTCACCCTCAACGGCACGACCTGCACCCGCGCCTGACCGATTCGGCCGGCCGGTGTCGTGACGACCCGGCCGGCCCCGGCCTCCCCGGCCCGGCTTCCCGGGTGAACAGAAGGTGAACCCGATTTCAGAACCGGCCTCGGACCAGCGTATCGTCTCCGGCCGATATTGATCTAGGTCCGGGGGTTCTGTATGTCCATACCTGCACGCCTGCTGCGGGCTGCCGTGGCGCTCGGGGTCACCGTCTCGGCGGCGCTGGTCGCGGGCAGCCCGGCCCAGGCCGCCGCGGCGCCTACCGCGCTGAACGCCGGGCAGTTCACGCTCAGCGCCAACTACACCAAGTACAACGCGCTGAACACGGCGCTCGCCTCGAAGCTGCCCGCGGTGACGGTGTCCGACGTGATGGACAACGCCAACCACGATCGGCAGGCGATCACCGACTCGCTGAACCTGCCCGGGTACAGCACCGGGTTCCAGTTCGACGACACCGACGTGGGCGACTGCAAGAACTTCCCGCAGGGCATCACCACCAGCCGGGACGCCGTGGGCACCGCGAACAGCGGGAACTACGACGGGCACCAGCTCATCCTGGTCAGCTGGTACACCAAGGACGCCTGCGACGGGGACTCGACGCGCAGCCGGATCACGCTGGTCGACTGGGACGCCACGTACCCGAACAAGTACCGGAAGATCCTGCTGGTCGAGCCGACCGGAACCGCTGCCGCGCCCAGCTTCAAGGACGTGGTGGTGCACGCCGGCGGCGTCTCCTGGTACGGCGACTACCTCTACGTCGCCGACACCGGGCACGGCATGCGCGTGTTCAACATGGCGAAGATGCTGCAGACCAGCACCGGTGGCACCGCCGACCAGATCGGCCGGCAGAACGACACCACCTACTACGCGCACAACTACGCGTACGTGCTGCCGCAGGTCGGCACGATCACGGCGGCGACCACGTCGGGCACCTCGCTGGCCTGGTCGTCGATCTCGCTGGACCGGGCCGACCCGTCGATCGTGATGACCGAGTACACCTGCTCGTCCGGCTGCACGTCGTACCCGAACCGGGCGCCGCGGGCGGTCCGCTTCCCGTTCGCCTCGGGCCTCACCACGTTCGCGGCCAGCACGACGGCCACCGAGGCGCTGCAACTGCCCTGGTACAAGCTGAACGGGGTCGCCTCGCACAACAGCCGGTGGTGGTTCAACTCCTCCGGCGACAAGAAGCTGTACTACTGGACCCCGGCCGCGGGCCCCTCGTCCTACGCCTGGGTGAGCGGCGGCGAGAGCATCAGCTACTGGGAGGACACCGACGAACCGGACCTGCTGTGGTCGCTGCAGGAGCCGGTCGGTCACCGCAACGTCTTCGCGGTGAACCAGGCCAGCTACGACGGCTGACCTTTCCGGCGGGCGGGGTCGAGGCCCCGCCCGCACGGTCATCTCAGCCGGCCAGGCCGTTGTCGGCCAGCCACTGCGGATCCGGTGCGACCGCTTGCAGGACCTCCACCAGCAGCCCGTCCGGCCCGGCGACCTGGAACCGGCGCTGGCCCCACTTCTCGGTCACCAGCGGCATGACCACCCTGAGGCCGGCGGCGCTCAGCCGCTCGAACTCGGCGTCGACGTCGGCGACCAGGAACGCCAGCATCGTCCCGACGATGGTCCTGCCACGGGTCGCCTCCGGCCACGACTCGTGATCACGCTGCACGAAGTCCAGCGTGACGTTCTGGTGGCCGGCGTGCTGGGTGTTGACGTACCACCCCAGATCGATGTTGATGGTGAATCCGAAGTGCTCGGCGAACCAGGCCGCGGCGGTCGCCGGCTTCTCGGCGGCGACGGCCATCCCGATCAGTGCGAAATCCATACATCCCCCTCGTCGTCCGCGAAATCCTGCGCGATCGACGTGCCCGGATCAAGGGCCGTGTCCTCAACACGCCGTCACGGCGATTGCCGGGCGTCCGGCCGTCGTACGCCTAGATTGATTCTTGAGTTTTTAAATTCTGGGCTGTTCGGGTAAAGGTGCGGCATGCGAATCCTCCTGGCCGGCGCGTCCGGCTTCCTCGGCACGAGGCTGGCCGACCGTCTGACCGCGAGCGGCCATGACCTGACCCGCCTGGTGCGGCGCGCGCCCCGGAGCCCCGGCGAGATGTCCTGGCAGCCCGGCCGGGGCGAGCTGGACCCGGCCGTCGTCGCCGCGGCGGACATCGTGATCGATCTGGCCGGCGCCGGCGTAGGTGACCGGCGGTGGAACGCCGCCTACAAGGAGACGCTGCGCGCCAGCCGGATCGACAGCACCGGCACGATCGCCCGGACGATCGCCGCCCTGCCCGAAAGTGATCGGCCGCGCGCGTTGCTGCAGGCGTCCGCCGTCGGCTGGTACGGCGACACCGGCGACCGCGCCGTGACCGAGAACGAGCCGCCCGCCGACACGTTCCTGGCGCAGCTGTGCCGCGACTGGGAGGCGGCGGCCCGTCCCGCCGCGGACGCCGGCACCCGCGTCGTCCTGCTGCGCACCGGTCTGCCGCTGGCCCGCGACGGAGGTTTTCTTCAGCCACTGCTGCCGCTGTTCAAGCTCGGCGCCGGCGCGAAGCTCGGCTCGGGCCGCCAGTGGACCCCGTGGATCGCCCTCGCCGACTGGCTCGCCGCCGTCGAGTTCCTGATCGAGCACGAGGAGGTCGCCGGGCCGGTCAACCTGGTCGCGCCGAACCCGGTCACGAACGCCGAGCTCACCCGCGCCCTGGCCCGCACGCTGCACCGCCCCGCCCTGTTCGCGGTGCCGGGCTTCGCGCTCGACCTGGCGCTCGGCGAGTTCGGCGGCGAAGCCCGCGCCAGCCAGCGGGTCGTGCCCGCGGTGCTGGAGAAGGCCGGCTTCCGCTGGCAGTGCCCCGACGTGGAGTCCGGGCTGGCGTCGATCGCCTGACGGCCCGGCGCGGAGCCGGCGCTACCGTTGATCGTGTGACGGCGCGACGGATTCTGATCACCGGCTCCGCGGACGGGCTGGGCCGCCTCACGGCGGAGACCCTGCTGGCGCAGGGGCACGACGTCGTGGTGCACGCCCGCAACCAGGCGCGTGCCGCGGCCATCGATCAGCTGGTACGCCGTGGCGCGCACCTGGTCGTCGGCGACCTCGAGGACCGTGCCGCCGTCCTGCGGATCGCGGCCGAGCTCACCGGCGCGCCGCCGCTCGACGGGGTGATCCACAACGCCGGGGTGTACAGCGGCAGGGCGGTCATGCCGGTCAACGTCATCGCGCCGTACCTGCTCACCGCCCTGGTGCCCGCGCCGCGGCTGGTCTACCTGAGCAGCGGCATGCACCTGGGCGGGCGGCCGGTGATCCGGTGGGACGGCTCCTACTCCGACAGCAAGCTCTACGTCTCCACGCTCGCCGCGGCCGTCGCGCGCCTGCGTCCCGGCGTGCTCAGCAACTCCGTGGACCCGGGCTGGGTCCCGACCCGGATGGGCGGGCGCGGCGCCCCGGACGATCTGGAGCTGGGACACCATACCCAGGAATGGCTTGTCACCAGCGACGACGCCGACGCGCTGACCAGCGGCGGTTACTGGCACCACCGGCAGCGCCGCGAACCGCATCGCTCGGTGCACGACGAGAAGTTCCAGGATCTCCTCCTCCGATCGTTGAAGGAGGAGACCGGGGTCGAGCTTTAAGAGCCCGGCTTGCGACGGTACGGCGTTGTCGTGCCCAGCACCTCGAACCCGAGCCGCTGCAGGATCGGGCGGCTCTGATCCGACGCGTCGACCTGCAAGAACTCGTAGCCGAGGCCGGCGGCGATCCGGGCGCGATGCGCCACGAGCGCGCGATAGATCCCGCGGCCCTGCCACGCCGGCACCGTGCCGCCGCCCCACAGGCTCGCGAAGGCCGTGCCCCGGTTGAGCTCCATCCGCGCCCCGCACACCGGCTCGTCCCCGGCCATCGCCACGAACGCGCGGATGCTCTCCGGATCGTCGGTGAGCTGCGCCAGCACCTGAGCGCGCAGGTGGCCGCTCGGCTCCTCGAACGCCTGCTCACTGGCCCGGAACATCAGATCGACCCCGGCCTCGTCGGTCACCGGGACCAGTCGCACCCCCTCCGGCGGGGACACGGCGAGGTCGAGCTCGCCGATCTGCGCGACCATCAGCGTCTCCCGATCGTCCGGCACGAAACCGGCCTTGACCAGGCGCTCACCGAGGTCGGCAGGGCGGTCGTGGCCGTAGAGCTTCCACTCCACCTCGACCCCGAGCCCGTCGAAGAACCGCACCTGCTCGGCGATCACCGCGTCGGCGTCGGCCTCGTCCAGATCCGACCACAGGACGGCGTTCCAATCCTCCGCCGCGCCGACGTGCCGGACGACCCTTCCCTCCCGCTCGACGCGCGACGACGGGCCGCCGGCCCGGACGTCACGACGCATCTGCCGGTCGAACAGCGCAAGCACTTCTTCTCGATTCACGCGCCCACCCCAGCAGGCTCCGCCCGCACCGGCAACGGGTTTTCCGCCGCCCTCCGCCCCGGTCGCAGCCCTCCGCCCCGGTCGCCGCTCACCGCCGCCGATCACCATGCGTGCCGGCCACCACCGCGCGAGCCCTGCGCCCTGCGGCCGGTCGCTGTCCGCCATGTGGACGCCGGTCCCGGCATCCGGGCGTGTCTCGGCCCGGCTGGCGCTGAGGGTTGCATCAAGGCCGTTCAACACCCGTGAGCACCAGCCGGCGACCCCGCGCCCTGCCCGCGAGACCCGCCCCGGCCGGCCCGCCCGACCGGACGCGTCGGCGTCGAGCCGGCCAAGGGCCGAACGGCGCGGATCGGGCCGCAGCCGGACGACATCGCGGACGCGGTCGCCGGGCCGGCCGAGCGGATCCGGGCACCGCTCGGCGGCGAGCCCGGGCGCGATCGGTGCAGCGACTGCTGTCAGGGGCGGAACGTGACGAGTCGGCCCTTCGCGGAGACGTGCACCAGGCCGTGTGCGCCGGGCAGAAGCCGGTCGATCATCGCCCGCATCCTGATCAGCGGCCTGGTCTCCCCAGCACGATCCACGGCGATCACCGAGCCGTCCGCGAAGCCGAACAACGCGGTGCCGGACGTGCGAGTGGCGGCGCAGACCGGGCCGTTCCGCCGGTGATCGATCGTCGTGACGGCACCCCGGACGGTGTCGACGACCGCGATGCCCGCGTCGTCCACCAGCCACAACGTCCGTGCGTCGAACATGGGTGCCCGCGGGACGAGATCACGGTCGTGCCGCCAGAGGACCCGTGGACCGTCGCCGTCGCGCAACGCCATGACTATGCGCCGCCCGCTGAGAAAGGTGACCGACCCATCGTCGCCCGCGCTGAAACCGGGGCCGCCATCGGCGAAAGCGATCGGTTCGGGGAGCGGCCACTCGTCCAGCAAGGTCCCGGAGGCCGCCAGCAGCACGAGCGCCGGCCGGTCGGCGCCGGCGAGGAGCACCGCGCCTGACAGCAGCGGCATGGGCGCGGCGAGCGGGCCCAGCGGCACTCCGGCGAACGGCAGCGGCTCCCCGTCGGACAGGGAGAACCGGACCAGCGGGTGATAACCACGCCAGCCACCCACGAAGATGACGTCGCCGCAGACGCTGACGTGCCGCCGGAGCGGCAGACCGGGACGCGCCCACAACGGTTCCCCGGAGCCGAGCGCGAAACAGTGCAGCACGCCCGACTGGCTCAGGTAGAGGCACCGGTCACCGGCGAGGACCAGGGTGCCCCAGCAGTCCTCGACCTGCCGATCCCAGCGCTGCCCGCCGTCGTGGGCCCGCAAGGCGACCAAGCGCCGGTGGCGCTCGGCCACGACCACGGAACCGCCTGCCGCGGCGATCGCGGACGACCGGAGGTGCAACGAGCGCGCCCATTGAGTCAGCACGCCGCATGATCGCACGCGGATGTGGACGGCTTAGGCTTGGTGGATGCGGGTGGCGTTCGCGAGCGACGACGAGAACGAGACGACCCGGGCGGTGGTCGCGGCCCTGGTCGAGGACGGTCACGAGGTGATCCGGCCGGACACTGCGGAGAGCTGGCCGGACCTGGGCCGGTTCGTCGGGCAGGCGGTCGTGGACGGACGGGCCGACTACGGCGTGGTCATGTGCTGGACCGGCACGGGGACGGCGATCGCGGCCAACAAGGTGGTGGGTGTGCGGGCGGCGTTGGCCTGGGATCCGTGGATCGCCCGCGGCGCCCGCCTCTGGAACGACGCGAACGTGCTGGCCATGAGCCTCAAACGCCTCGCCCCGGACGTCGCCGTCGAGGTCCTGCGCGCCTTCCTGGACGTTGCCGAGCCGGACCCGGACGAGGCCGCCAACATCGCCGCACTCGAATGAGCCCGGCCGCCGGTGTCACCCTGGTCGCGCAATCCGCCCGAATCCGTAGAGTTGGCGCATGGGTATCGACTTCGCCCCATCGGTCAGATCGCGTCTAGGGATCGAGTGGGAGATAGCCTGTGTCGATCGGCGCAGCGGGGAACTGACCGCCGCGGCACCGGAACTGCTCGCCAAGCTCGGCGCCGCGGACGGCTTTCCGCACGTCACGAACGAGCTGCTGACCAACACCGTGGAAGTCGTCAGCGCGCCGCATCACCGGGCGCGCGACGCCGTGGCCGACCTGGTGCGGCTCGTCGAGCGGGTCGCCGCGGTCGCCGAGCCGATGGGGGTGGACCTGATCTCCTCCGGCACGCATCCGTTCAGCCAGTGGTTCCGGCAGCAGGTGACGCCGGACAAGCCGCGCTACGACACGCTGATCGACCGGACCCAGTGGTGGGGACGGCAGATGATGATCTGGGGCGTTCACGTGCACGTCGGGGTCGAGGACCGGCGCAAGGTGCTGCCGATCATCGACGGGCTGTTGACGTACCTGCCGCATTTCCAGGCGCTGAGCGCGTCGAGCCCGTTCTGGGCGGGGGAGCGGACCGGGTACGCCTCCAACCGCGCCCTGATGTTCCAGCAGCTCCCCACGGCGGGGCTGCCGCCGCAGCTCACCGAGTGGTCCGAGTACGAGTCGCTCGTGGCCGACCTGCAGCACATCGGCGTGATCGAGGAGCTGAACGAGCTGCGCTGGGACATCCGGCCGTCGCCGAAGTGGGGGACGATCGAGATCCGGACGTTCGACGGGATCTCCTCCCCGTGGGAGATCGGCGCGATCGCGGCGCTCGCGCAGTGCCTGGTCGAGCACTTCTCCCGCGAGCTGGACGCGGGGCGCGACGTGCCGCGGATGCAGCCGTGGTTCGTGCGGGAGAACAAGTGGCGGGCCGCGCGATACGGCCTCGACGCGATCATCATCCAGAACGCGGCCGGGGACGAGCGCCTGGTCACGCAGGATCTGGCCGAGCTGGTGCCGCGGCTCGCGCCGGTGGCCGAGGCGCTGGGCTGTGCGGCCGAGCTGGAGCGGCTGCGCGACATCGTCGACGGGGGAGCGAGCTACCAGCGCCAGCTCCAGGTCGCCGCCGCGCATCACGGCAGCCTGAAGGCGGTCGTCTCGTCCCTGGTCCGGGAGCTCCGGGACGGTTGCTGACGCGCGGTGATCCGCGAGTCGCGGTGAGGCGTGCTCATGGCCGTACGGGAGAATGAATGTGATCTTGAGGGGGTCGGATGGCCGACGGGGGCGCTGCCGACGAGGTGGTCGGGCTCGCGAGTGAGCTGATCGCGATCGACACCACCAACGCCAGCGACAGCGGCGGCCCGGGCACCGAGCGGCCGGCCGCCGACTACGTCGCCGGGAAACTGGCCGACGTGGGCTACGACGTCACCTACGTGGAGTCCGGCGCCAGGGGCCGCGGCAACGTGATCGCCAGGCTGACCGGATCCGATCAGTCACGCGGCGCCCTGCTCGTGCACGGGCATCTCGACGTCGTGCCGGCCGACGCGACCGAATGGTCGGTGCACCCGTTCTCCGGCGAGGTGCGCGACGGCTTCGTCTGGGGGCGCGGCGCGGTCGACATGAAGGGCACCCTCGCGACGACCCTGGCCGTGGCGCGGCAGCTCAAACGGGAGGGCGTCGTCCCGCCCAGGGACATCATCTTCGCGTACGTCGCCGACGAGGAAGCCGGCGGTTTCAACGGCGCCCGCTGGCTGACCGACAACCGGCCGGAGCTGTTCGAGGGCGCGACCGAGGCGATCAGCGAGGTCGGCGGCTTCTCCGTCACGACCGGCGACGGCGCCCGGGCGTACCTGGTGGAGACCGCCGAGAAGGGCGTCGCGTGGCTGCGGCTGACCGCGCGCGGGACGGCCGGGCACGGCTCGCTGCTGCACGACGACAACGCCGTGGCGAAACTCGCCGCCGCGATCACTCGACTCGATCGGCACCGGTTTCCGCTGGTGCTGACCGGTCCCGTGCGGGAGCTGCTGGAGGGGTTCGCCGAGCTGACCGGGATCCCGTTCGACCCGGACGACCCGGAGGCGGCCGTGGCCCGGCTCGGGCACCTGTCCCGGCTGGTCGGGGCGACGTTGCGGGACACCGCGACGGTGACCATGGTCGAGGCCGGTTACAAGGCGAATGTGGTGCCCTCCACCGCCCGGGCGACGATCGACGGGCGGATGCTGCCGGGGCGCGAAGCGCTGTTCGAGGCCGAGCTGGCGGAGGTGCTCGGGCCGGAGATCGAACGGGAGTACTTGTTCATGCCGGGGGTGGAGACTTCCTTCGACGGGTCACTGGTCGACGCCATGGCCGCGGCGATCGGGGCGGAGGATCCGGGGGCGCGACTGCTGCCCTACATGCTGTCGGCGAGCACCGACGCCAAGTCGTTCCAGCGGCTCGGGATCCGGCACTTCGGGTTCTCGCCGCTGCGGCTGCCGCCCGACCTCGACTTCACCTCGCTGTTCCACGGTGTGGACGAGCGCGTCCCGGTGGACGGACTGCGATTCGGTGCCCGGGTCCTGGATCGGCTGCTGCGCTCGGCATGATCCGGGCTCTATCCTGTGAGCGTCCTCCGTCTCAGCTGTCGTCAGACGCTGAGCTGCGTCAGCACAAATGTTAGCGTTCACACTCCCATCTCCCGTCCGCGCTTGAGGTAGAAACATGACCATGACGGAAACGCGTGCAGCGATCGAGCAGGGGCGCACCGCGCTCGGCATCGAGTTCGGATCGACCCGCATCAAGGCGGTGCTGATCGGGCCGGATCACGCGGCGATCGCCACCGGCGCCCACGACTGGGAGAACCAGTTCGTCGACCGCGTCTGGACCTACTCCCTCGACGCGGTCTGGGCCGGCGTGCAGGACTGCTTCGCGGCGCTCGCCGAGGATGTCCGGAAGCGTCACGGCGTCGAGCTGACCTCCGTCGGCGCGCTCGGCGTCTCCGCCATGATGCACGGCTACCTCGCGTTCGACGCCGCCGGCGAGCTGCTCACCCCGTTCCGCACCTGGCGCAACACCAACACCGGCGCCGCCTCCGAGCAGCTCAGCGAGCTCTTCGGCTACAACATCCCGCACCGCTGGAGCATCGCCCACCTCCACCAGGCCGTGCTCGACGGCGAGGAGCATGTCGCCCGCCTCGCCCACCTCACCACGCTCGCCGGTTACGTGCACTGGAAGCTCACCGGCCGGCAGGTCCTCGGTGTCGGCGACGCCAGCGGCATGTTCCCGATCGACGTCACCACCGGCTATTACGACGAGGGCATGCTCGACCGGTTCGACGAGCTCGCCGCCGGCCGCCTGCCCGTCAAGCTGGAGCAGCTGCTCCCGGCCGTGCTCCCGGCCGGCGAGTCCGGCGGCACGCTCACCGAGGCCGGCGCCAAGCTGCTCGACCCGAGCGGAAAGCTCCAGCCCGGCGCGGTCGTCTGCCCGCCCGAGGGCGACGCCGGCACCGGCATGGTCGCCACCAACTCCGTCGCCCGCCGCACCGGCAACGTCAGCGCCGGCACCAGCATCTTCGCCATGATCGTGCTGGACGGCCCGCTGAGCCGCATGCACCCCGAGGTCGACCTGGTCACCACCCCGGCCGGCGACCTGGTCGCGATGGTGCACTGCAACAACGGCGCCAGCGAGCTGAACTCGTGGGCCGGCCTGTTCGCCGAGTTCGCCACCGCGCTCGGCTCCACGGCGGACACCAACACCGTCTTCGAGACGCTGTTCCGCTCCGCGCTGAGCGGCGCTCCCGACGGTGGCGGCCTGATGGCGTTCAACTACCTGTCCGGCGAGCCGATCACGAAGCTGCACGAGGGCCGCCCGCTGTTCCTGCGCGAGCCCGGCAGCACGCTGAACCTCGCCACGTTCATGCGCGTCCAGCTCTACTCCGCGCTCGCCACGCTGCGCCTCGGCATGGACGTGCTCCAGAAGGCCGAGAACGTCCAGCTCGACCGCATGTTCGCGCACGGCGGCCTGTTCAAGACCAAGGGCGTCGCCCAGAACCTGCTGGCCGCCGCGATCAACACCCCGGTCTCGGTCGGCGACCTCGCCTCCGAGGGCGGCGCCTGGGGCATCGCGATCCTCGCCGCGTACCTCACCGGCAAGCAGCCCGGCCAGACCCTCGACGACTTCCTGACCAGCACGGTCTTCGCCGGCGCCGAGCTGGAGACGGCCACTCCCGACCCGGCCGACGTCGCCGGTTTCGACGCGTTCATCCAGCGCTACGTGGCGGCCCTGCCGGTCGAGCAGGCAGCGGTCGCCAACAGCTAAGAGCAAGATCTTCATTGCCCATCTCCGCTGTGGTCCGGATCGTCGCTCCCGCGGGGACCCTTCCGGGCTGAGCAGGGCCGTGACCGGCCCAGAACGCTCAGCCCGCAAGGGCGGCCTCCGCGGCGGGGCACGGTCAAGGCACAACCCCCGTCGTCCCACTCGAGCCGCTCGCACACGCCCACTTGCCGGAGCCCGCGACGAGTCGGACTCGAGTGGGCCGCACGCGCCCACCCGCCGGAGCCCGCGACGACGCCGGTGGTCCAGGTCGCGACGCGGCCCCAGGTCCCGGCTGGTCCTCATGGGCGTTATTCGTCCCTCATAACGCCCATGAGGACCAGCCGGGAAGGGCGAGTCGCGCGGCTGGCCGGGCCCGAGCGGAGTTCGCGGAGCATCACGCACGGCGGATGCCGCTAGTCAGGAGGCCTGTTTCAGCACGTGGTGAGGGCCGTCGGCGGTGCGGTCCCGGCCACCCTCCTTGGCGGCGTAGAGGTGCGTGTCGGCGAGCCGCAGCAGCGCCTCCTGCGTCCGGCAGCTCTCCGCCGACGTGGCCACGCCGATGCTCGCGGTCACCGGCACGGCCCCGGTGATCGGACGCCAGTCGTGCGACCGGATCGCGACGCGCAGCCGTTCCGCCCACGCGTACGCCGTGGACGGGTCCGCACCCGGCTGCACCAGCAGGAACTCCTCGCCGCCGAGCCGCGCCGCGAACGCGTCCCGCCCGCTCGCCGCCGAGTCGGTGAGCAGCTCCGCGACCCGCCGCAGCACCTCGTCGCCGACCTCGTGCGAACACGTGTCGTTGATCCGCTTGAAGTGGTCGAGATCCACGATCGCGACCGACAGCGGCGTGTGCGCCTCCAGGGCCTGACCGATCAGGACGGGCAGTTCGACATCGACGAAGCGGCGGTTGAACAGGCCGGTCAACGGGTCGCGCAGGGACAGCTCCTGGGCGCGTGCCCCGGCTCGGCGGGCCTCGTCCGCCTCGTACATCGCATGAAGGGTCTTCGCCCGGGCATCGCGCTCGCTGGAGGTCAGCGCCATCGCGGCGGCGTGGAACGCCTTGTACTCGTCGAGCGCCTCGGCGAACCGTCCCGCCGCGGCCCAGATCTCCGCCTGCTCGCGGCGGACGTCGACGGCGACCCCGAACAGGCGGCGGTCCTCGCAGAGCAGGCGGCAGCGGTCCACGGCGTCCTGCGCGCCCGTCAGGTCCCCGGCACGGCGGTGCACCTCGGAGAGCGTGACCAGGCACTGCGCGCGGGAGCCGACCTCCTCGTAGGCGATCGCGTACTCGTCGTCGAGCGCCGGCAGCAGCGTCGTGATCGCGTCCTGGTACCGCCCGGCGCCGAGCTGCACGTGCGCGACGGTGTCGAGCGTGTTGTAGTCGAGGGTCAGCCCGTGCTCGGCGGCGAGCTGCAGGATCCGCTCGACGGCATGCTCGGCCTGCGCGCTGTCCCCGACGTCGTGCTCGGTGAAGGCCAGGTTGTTGAAGACCCGGATCCGCGCCCGGATGTCACCGAGCGTGACCGACAGTTTGCCGGCCTCCGCATAACGCTGGCGGGCGCCCTCGATGTCCTCGACGTCGGCGAGCGCATCCGCGAGCGCCATCACACACCGCCATCGCAGGTACGGCGAAGCCGCGTCCCCCATCCGGGACAGCGCCTCGAGAGCGCCGAGCGCGTGCTCCAGCGCTGTCGGATAGTCGCCGAGCTGACCGAAGTACGGCGACAACCGCAGATGACTCAGCACCAGCAGCAGCTGATGCTCGTGATCGGTGGCCCACGCGTTCACCTGCCGGCAGATCTGCCCGCTGGTGATCACATCCCCGCGGCGCCCGACGATGTCCGCCCGCAGCAGCTGTGCCCGAAGCTCCAGGTCGGTGGCTCCGAGCTCGGCCGCGGCCTTCTCGAGGGCGGTGGCACGGGCGAACCACTCGTCCAGGTCCATGCCGTAACGCGGATGTTCCTCGAGCGCGGTGAGCTCCGCGTTCAGAGTCCTCGGATCCATGTACGCGCTCATCGTCCGATTGATCGTAGTCCTGAGTGGTCCTCGTGATCGGCATGGGTAAACTCCGCCCGATGCCGGCAGAGGGGGCACAAGTCGACATGAGCATGCCGTTACGTCCGGGCGACGAGACCCGGCTCGGCCGGTACGAACTGATCGGCAGGCTCGGCGAGGGCGGCATGGGAACGGTGTTCCAGGGCCGTGACCAGGACGGGCGCCTCGTGGCGATCAAGATGGTGCGGTCGGAGTTCGCCCACGAGTCCGAGTTCCGCGCCCGTTTCCGCAGCGAGGTGAACCGGGCCAAGCAGGTGCCGCCGTTCTCGACCGCCGAGGTGCTCGACGCCGACCCCGATCATGAGCCGCCGTACCTGGTGGTCGAGTTCGTCGACGGCCCGAGCCTGGCCGCCGAGGTGCGGGAGAACGGGCCGCTGTCCGGGGCGGCGCTGCACGGCGTGGCTGTCGGCATCGCGACAGCGCTGACCGCGATCCACGGCGCCGGCGTGATCCACCGCGACCTCAAGCCGGGGAACGTGCTGTTCGCGCGCGGCGGGATCAAGGTGATCGACTTCGGCATCGCGCGCGCGTTCGAGGCGACGAGTCAGCACACGCGGACCGATCAGATGGTCGGGACCGTGGCGTACATGGCGCCGGAGCGGTTCGACCCGGCCGGCGGGCGGCCGGTGACGCCGGCGGCGGACATCTTCGCGTGGGGTGCGGTGGTCGCTTACGCCGCGACCGGGCGGACGCCGTACGCGGCGGACTCGGCGGCCGCGACGGCGATGCGGATCCTGACCCAGCCGCCAGATCTGTCGGGGATACCGGAGCCGCTGCGCGGGGCTGTGGAACGGGCTCTGGACAAGGAGCCGGACGCGCGGCCGACCGCGCGGGAACTGCTCGACGTGCTGCTGGCGGGGTCGCCGGCCGCTCCGGTCTCGTCGCCGGCTCCGGCTCCGGTCGAGGCGGACACCATGCTGGTGCCGGCCGTGCCGAAGCGCCGCCGCTCACGACTGCTTCCGATCACCGCCGTCGCCGTCCTGCTCCTGGCCGCCGCCGGTGTCGCCCTCGCCAGATTCCTGCCGAAGGACGACGGCGCCGTCCCCGACGTGGCAATCAGCAGCGCGCCGGTCGTCGCGTCGTCGGCGCCGGCGGCGAAGGAGCCGTCACTGTCACCGGCCCAGAAACTGTCGTCGATCATGCTCGGCAACCGCCGCGCGCTGATCCACATCGCCGAGGCCGACCGTGACCTGGCCCTGGACGTCACCGACGCGGAGGTTCAGGGCGGTGACGGCACCGGCACAAAGTCGGAGTTCGTCCTGGACCCGGTCGGCGTCGAGTTCATGATCCGTTCCCTGCGTGACCCGGGCGCCAAGCGGCAGACCTGCCTCGGCGTGAAGATCGTGCTGGACGAGTCGGCGCGCCTGGTCCCGACGACGTGCGAGGCGACCAAGGCGACCCTCTTCTCGATCGAGCCCGCCGAGGGCACCGACGACAAGAAGCGCCCCACCTACTACATCTCCAACGAGACGTACGGCTTCGTGCAGTGGAGTCCCGGCGACAAGGTCCTCTTCGTCGAGGTGCTCGGCGACGCCCCGCCACTGTCCTCGTTCAGCTTCGTCGACCGGGGACCCCTTTAAGCCGGCCCTCGCCCGTTCGGTGTGCCGTTTGTGCGATATCCACTGCTTTCGCCTGCTGCAATGAGGTGCGGGCGCCCAGCCGGGGCGTGCGGACCAGGAGGGCGAATGAGACGAGCGGTCTGGCCGCCGTGGGTCTGGTACCTGATTGCCCTGGCGGTCGCGGTGGTCGCGTACTTCGGCACGCCCGACACCTGGCTGCAGACCATCAGCTACGACGCGATCGCGGTGTCCGGCGCGGTCGCCATGATCGTCGGCGTGCGCGGGAACAGGGCGGTCTCCGCGCGGTTGTGGGTGGCCTTCGCGGCCTGCCAGCTCCTCGTGGTCGCCGGGGACTTCACGTACGCCTGGTATGCGCGCCACCTGCACATCTCGGTCTACCCGGCGCCAGCCGACGTGGTCTACCTGAGCGCCGGCTTCCTGGAGGCCATGGTGCTGGTGCTGATCCTGCGGCGCCGGCTGCCCGCGCGCGACTCCGCCGGGGTCATCGAGGCGGTCATCCTCGCCGGGGCGTTCGCATTGATCGCCTGGGTGTACCTGATGAAGCCGGTCACCCGGTCCACCGAGCTCACCTCGGCCGGGAAGCTGGTCGCGATCAGCTATCCCGTGCTCGATCTGCTGCTGCTGGCGCTCCTGGCCCGCATGCTGGTCGGCGGCGGCGCCCGCAACGGCGCGTTCCGGCTGCTCGCCGCCGGGATGACCAGTTACCTGGCGGCGGACTACGCCTGGGCGCTGAGCGACCATTTCGAGTTCGAGGCCGGCACCTTCGTCAGCCATCTCATGGACGCCGGTTACCTGATCGCCTTCGGCCTGTTCGGCGCTGCCGGGCTGCACCCCGGTATCCGTGACCTGGCCGCGCCGGTGCAGGTCGTCGGCCGGCGCTTCTCGCGATGGCGGCTGGTGCTGCTCACCACCGCCACGATGATCGCGCCGCTGCTGCTCGCCGCGCAGGCCTGGCACGAGCACAACCACGTGGCCGACGCCCCGGCCATCGTGGTGGGCTGCGTCGGGATGTTCCTGCTGGTGGTCGCCCGCATGGCGGTCCTGATCCGGCAGGTCGAGGGGCAGGCGTCGGTGCTCGAACGCCAGGCCGAGGAGCTCACCGAGCTGGCCCAGCGCGACACGCTGACCGGCCTGGCCAACCGGCGCGCCTGGGAGCTGGCGTTGCCGCTGGCGCTGGACCACGCTCGCCGCGACGGGAAGTCGCTGGCCCTTGCCGTTCTCGACCTCGACCACTTCAAGCGGTTCAACGATCAGTACGGCCATCAGGCCGGCGACCGGCTCCTCAAGGAGGCCGCCGCGGCCTGGGCCGCCGGTCTGCGCTCCGGCGACCTGCTGGCCCGCTACGGCGGCGAGGAGTTCGCCCTGCTCATCCCGAACTGCGGGGGTGCCGCGGCAGCCGAACTCCTGGACCGGCTGCGCCCGCTGACACCGTCCGGGCAGACCTTCTCCGCGGGCATCGCGGTCTGGGACGGCCAGGAATCGTCGGTCGCGCTCTTCGCCCGTGCGGATGCCGCCCTCTACCAGGCCAAGGGCGCGGGCCGCGACCGCGTGGCGCTCGCCGCGGTGTGACGCCCCGTCTCAGACGGAGGCGAAGCGGGCGGCGAACGCCACCGCGCCCACGTCCCCCTCGCGCAGCCGTACGGCGATGTCGGTCTCCCCGATCGCCTCGAGGGTCCGCGCCGCCGAGTTGATCGCCGCCGGCTCGCGGCGCAGCAACTGCCGGGCCAGTCGTGACTGCGTCGAGCGCAGCGTCGCGAACGCGCACAGGTCCAGCGCGGCGACGAACTCATCGGTCAGGGTGCCGGCCACGGCGTGCTCGACGACCAGGTCACGCAGCCAGTCGGGCCAGTAGCCGTACTTACCGACGATCTTGCCAGCGTAGATGGCCTCGGACGGGGTGCGCCCGGCGTTCAGCAGGTGCGCGGTCACGTTCACGTCGAGCGCGGAGACCCGCAGCGCCGAGACGAAGATGCGCAGCAGCCGGACCGCGCCGACCCGGGGCTCGATCTCCGCGGCGGCCCGCGCGTAGTCGCCGTCGAGAATCCAGGACACCACCTCCGCCTCGGCGAGCGCGGCCGGGTCGACGTCGCGGTCCGCGAGGCGGGCGATCGTCTCCCGCAGCCGATGCCGGGCGCCGTTGTACCTGTCCAGCAGGCCCTCGCTGTTCGGCTTGTTCCGGTACAGGATCGCGATGTCGGCGGCGATGTCGGCCTCCCGCTGCAGCAGCTGCGAGGTGATCTTCGGCAGCAGCAGCTCGGTCAGGCCGGTGGTGACGATCGCCTCGTCGAACCGTTCGGTCGCGGTCTGGAACTGCCGCCACCAGTCGACGGGGTGAGCAGCGGTGCGCTCAGCCAGCATGAGGACCTCCCGGATCTCGATGCCACTCCATCGACCGGCGGACGGCGCGGTTGCGAATTCCGCTCAGTTCTCGTCGTCGCGCTGCTTCTTGTCGTGCTTCTCGGCCTCGCGCTCCATCGCCAGGTCCAGCGCGAGCACACTGCAGAGGATCAGGAGCGGATCAACCCCCGACTTCAGCTGTACGGCGTACGTGTCCCGCACGGTCAGCCAGCGCTTGGAGACCGCCGCCACCTCGTCGCCGTCGAGCTCGATCACGTACTCGTGATCCAGCAGATCACCCTTCATCGTCAGGTCGTCGTGACCCGGCACGTCGATGGTGAACTTGTCCCGGAACGGCGTGAACAGCTTCTTGCGCACCTCGGCGGCCTCCTCGCCACCGATCCGGATCTCGTACGTCGGCCGGAGCGCGACCAGGTGACGGTGCACGGTCGCCACCTCGTTCCCGTCCGGGTCCTCGATGACCAGCTTGTCCCGGACACTGAACGCCTTGCCGTCGACGCGGTAGACCTTGGTGCCGTTCTCGTCCAGCACATCGAAGTCGTCCCCGATGGCAAAGAACCGTTCCCTGATCAGATACATGATCCCCATTCTCCGCCACCACCCCCCCCACCCCCCCC
>NZ_BOMH01000024.1 GCF_016862095.1 Actinoplanes cyaneus | reverse complement strand
CACCCCACCCGAGCCCCACCCCGCAACCCTCCCCGCCACCCCGGACCCAACCTCCACCCCACCCCACACCGCGCCCCGCCACACCCCGCCCGGCCACACCGCGCCCGGCCACACCCCGCCCGGCCACACCCCGCCCCGCCACACCGCGCCTCGGCTCCACCCGGCAGCGCGCCCCGCCACACCCGCGCGAGGTCCGCGCTGGGCCCGGTCCGCAGGGCGTGCGCCGCGTGCGAGCCGGGAGTGGCAGCGGCCTCGCGGACCGAACGTCACGCAAGGTCCGCCAGGATGTTGACATCGGTCGATTGCCGCGATGGGGTGACTGTCACGTTCTTCTATGCCCAGGAGGCTAGATGTCGCTCCGAGTCCGTTGGGTGGCCACCGCCGCCCTGCTCATCCTGGGTTCCTCGTTAGCCGCGAATCCGGCGAGCGCCGAACCCACCGCAGCAGCAGCCCCGGCCATCTCGCTCAGCAGCGGCGAGCATGCGCTGATCCGTTTCCGGCTGGCCGATCAGGCCGCGCTGGACCGTCTCGTCGCGCACGGCGCCGATCTCGCGGCCCGGCCGAAGACCGATGCCGGCGCCGTTCTCGCCGATGTCGTCGTCGACGACGTGCAGCTCGCCGAGCTGATGAAGACCGGCGCGGTGCCGGTGCAGGTGATCGGGACCGAGTCGGGTGCGCCGGCGCGCCGGTCGAAGCTCACCGCGGCCGCGGACACCCTGCAGTTCCTGCAGGCCTACTGGTGGACGACCAACGGGCGCACGTTCGTGCAGACGCAGGTGGCGACGACCGCGACCGACGATCCGGACGTCGAGATCACCGTCACCTGGACCACCGCGGACGGCACCACCGGCACGTATCCGCTGGTCCGGTTCGAGGACTCCGGCGAGTACCAGTACCACTACGCGGTGCCGCAGCCGCTGCCCGGCAAGCCGGTGAAGGTCTCCGCCACGTCCAGTCTCGGTGGAAAGTCCCGTGCGGTGACACCGTCGGCGTGGCCGGCCGCGACGCCGCCACCGGCGCCCGCCGGGTACCAGAAGGATTTCATCGCCGCCTACATGACGCCGACCGACATCGCCGCCCGGATCAAGCGGCTGGCCCGGCAGTACCCGAAGCTCGTCGACGTCATCAACCTCCCGGACAAGACCCAGGGCTATCGGCGTACGGCAGTGGCCTACCTCGGTGACCCGAACGCCGCCGCCGTCGTGGTGGAGTCGGTCAAGTTCGGTGACCAGGGCATGAACGGGGTGCAGGTGCGCACCGTCGACCCGGGTGCCAAGAACCGCCCGCTTGCCGCCTCCTACGCCGACCGCGTCCTGACCGTGCGCCTGGCCACCGACAACGCCGGCAAGACGATCTCAACGACCGACGACGTGGCCGCGTTCATCACCGCGAGGTATCCGCAGCGGTTCCGTGCGGTCGTGGAGAACGGTTCCGCCGGCCTGCCGATGCCGGTGGTCGCGCCGGTCCGGCTCGACGACGGGCTCGCCGACACCGAGGTGTCGAAGAAACCGTGGACCGTGCAGGCGCTGCGGATCGGCAAGGTGCGTGACGGCTCCAAGATCGGCGTGCTCGCCTACTCCCAGGAACACGCCCGGGAATGGGCGACGCCGCTGGTCACCCTGGAGTTCGCCGAGCGACTCCTGGCGAACTACTCCACCGACCCGGCGACAAAGGAACTTGTCGACAACGTCGACGTCTTCATCATTCCGACGGTCAACCCGGACGGGGCGAACTATTCCTTCAACGACTTCAACTTCCAACGGAAGAATCTTGTCAACCACTGCACCGGCGCCGACCGGGATCCGCGCAACCGCAACGCGTGGGGCGTCGACGTGAACCGCAATTACACGGTCGGCTCCTACTTCGACGGGTACGTGGGCGGCAGCCCGAACTGCCTCTCCGGCACCTACGCCGGCACGGCCGAGCTGTCGGAGGCCGAGAGCAGCAACGTGATCGCGCTCGCCACCGGGCACCCGAACATCCGGTACGCGCTCAACGTGCACTCCTACGGTGGCTACTTCATGTGGCCGCCCGGCTCGTACAAGGCCGACGGCCGGGTCACGCTGCCCCGCCCGTCCATCGACGAGTCGAAGTTCTTCCTGGACAGTGCTCGTCGCATCGTCGGCGCCATCGCGGCGTCACGTGGCACCGTGACGTGGCCGGCCTACACCGGCCCGGTCGCCGACGTGCTCTACTCGGCTGCCGGGAACTCGGCCGACCAGCTCTACTACGAGCTCGGCATCGCCGCCTGGGACTTCGAGGTCGGCAACGACATCTGGAACGAGGCGACCCAGCAGTGGGAGGGCGTCGGGTTCCAGCCTCCCTACGACGAGGCCCACGCCGAGTCCCAGGAGTACGCGGGTGGCCTGATGGAACTGGTTCGCATCGCCAAGGACACCCAGGACCAGGGAAGCAGGACCGTGCGCTGATCCCGCCGTGTCGTGCGGGGCGGCCCTGCCCGTCACCCCGCACGGCACGGATGTACGGCACCGAGGCGACCGTCGAGTCGTAGACGTCGCCCCGGTGCTACCTACCTCAGGAAGCCGCCAGGACGTCGACGACGAAGCGCAGCGTGCCGGCAGGTTGCCCGCCGGTCGGATGCTCGCCGTACGCCAGATCGGCGGGAATGTCGAGCTGGACCCGGCTGCCCACCTTGGCCCCGATCAGACCCTGATCCCAGCCCTTGATGACCCCGCCGGCGCCGATCTGGAAACTGAACGGCTCCGACCGGCTCCAGGACGAGTCGAACTCCTTGCCGTCGGCGTAGGTGACACCGACGTAGTTCACATTGATGGTCTGACCCGACTGAACAGCCGCGCCCGTTCCCTCGATGAGGGTCGTCGTCCTGAGCTGGGTGACGGCACCCTTGCCCCCGGACACGGCCGGCTTCTTGCCCAGCGCCGGGTCGGCGCCCGCGGGCAGCGGCGGGAACGCCGCACTCGACGCGGTGGCGGCCGGCGTGGGATCCGCGCTCGCGGTCGTGGCGTTCGGACTCGAATCCGACGAGTTGCCGATCCACACGAACAGCCCGACGATCAGGGCCAGCACCACGATCGCGGCGCCGGTCACGGACAGCAGCCGGCGGCGCTTCTCCATGGCGCGGGCGCGCGCCCGCGCGGCCTTGGCCTCGGCCCGCTTCTCGGCCTTCGTCTTGAGCGGCGGCTGACCGCCGACGCGCGGCTGACCGGCCGGGCGCGACTGACCGGCCGGGCGCGGCTGACTGGCGGGGCGCGGCTGGCCGGCGGCGCGGGGCTGACCGGCCGGGCGGGATTGGCCGGCGGCAGGGCGCGGCTGCCCCTCGGCACGCGACGGACCAGGGGCAGCACGATTCAGAGCCGCATTGTCGCGGCGCGCAGCAGGTTCGGGCACCGTCCGACGATACGACACGAACCTCGGGCCGCCGATACCCGAGATCGAACTCGTGCGACATCGATACGTCCGGATGTGCGCGGCTCCGTCGTACCCGGGAAGGCTCGTGATCGTGATCGTCTCCGGCCGCGGCGGGAACCGGGGGCGCGGCACGTGCGTCCTACCCGCACGACGCGCCGCCGGCCTGCGGCGCAGCGATGAGGAACGGGGCACCGGGTATGAGCAGACCTGTCACGACGGCGGTGATCGCGGCGACGCTGGGGATCACCGCGGGATGCGGCGCACCCACCGCGGGCACCGATCAGGTCGCCGCGACGAGCCGCGCCCCGGAGGCTCCCGACGTGGTGAACGTGGTCTGCTCCCCGTCCGGCACCGTGATCTCCGGAACCCGGTTCGCGGCCCGCGGCGACGGCGTGCACGTGCACGTGGAGAGCACGTCCGGGGCGTCCGGTGTCTATCTCGACTACAGCAGCGATCGGCTGCCCGAATCGGGCGGGGGCGAGCCGGTGGAGGCGGGCACCGATCTGGTTCTCGGCGTCGCTCCGGGGCCGGTCACCCTGAACTGCGCCTACGACACCGGGAGCCGGCAGGACCCGCCGGTGACGATCGAGGTGCTGGACCCGGCCGGCGCCTGGCGCACCGGAGCGCTCGACGCGCTCGGCTGCAGCGCGCCGAACAGGTCGCTCGTCGAATGGGTGTACCGGCCGGGGACCGGGCCGACCGCTGACGTGGCACTGGCCGGGCTGGCCGCGCAGCTCGACAAGCCGGTGACGTGGCGTCACGTCCAGGACGGCTATGTGGACTCGTCGAGGCAGACCTTCGTGGCGATGCGGGACGGCAAGCCGTGGGCGACCGCCCAGGCCGACCGTTCCCCGGCGGACGGAACGTTCAGCGTCTACCTGGGATCCCTCTGCTCCGGCGCCGAGATGCCCCGCTCGTCCTGAGCCTTCGCCGGGCCGTCGGGCCTGGCCTTCTGCGGGTAGAACGTCTCGTGGCGGGCCAGCATCGCGACGAACTCCCTGATCTTGCGCTCCCGCGTCTCGGCCCGTTTCACCGCGTTGAGACGGTGGATCAGCGCGAAGCGGTTCGCCTTGGTCAGGACGTCGAGCATGGCTTGGGCAGCGGGTTCGGTGGCGATCGCGGCCAGCAGGTCGGCGGGCACCTCGGCCTCCGACGGCGGGGCGTAGGCGGCGGCCCAGCGCCCGTCCGCCTTCGCGGCCTCGACCGCGGCGCGTCCCGCCGGCTGCATCCGGCCGGCGGCCTCCAGACGGGCGACGTGCGCGACGTTGCGCTGCGACCAGATGCTGCGCGCCCGGCGCGGGGTGAACCGGATCCACGAGGTGGCCTCGTCACGCTTGCGCGCCTGACCGTCGATCCACCCGAAGCACAGGCCCTCGTCCACCGCCTGCTGCCAGGTCAGCGTCGTGACGGTCCCGCCCTTGCGGGTCAGCGCGAGCCACACCCCGGCCGAGGTGGTGTGGTGCTCCAGCAGCCACGCACGCAACTCCTCGGCGTCCGCGACGATCAGTTCTTCAAGCTCGCTCGCCATGGAGCGCAGGCTAACCCGTGGACCGGTTCCGGTGGGGGACGGAGATCGCCCGCCCGCCGGCGGTTCGCCCGGCTGCGGTGCTGCGCCCGTCAGGGGAAGGTGACCTCGACCAGGGGACTGGTCGACACCCACACCTCCGGCTCCTGGCCCGGCTTGGTGGTGAAGTCGGTGAGCGGCGCCAGCAGGCCGGCGAAAACCTTCTCCCGCTCGGCCGGGTCGGTGATGGGCCTGGCGACCGCGGGCAGATCGGCGGTGGTGGTTTCCTTCAGGTGGAAGGTGAACCCGGGGTTCGCGACGAGGTTGGCGTACCAGTCGCGCGGCCGGCCGGGCGTGCCCGTGATGAAGTAGCGGCCGTCCAACCGGTGGAACCAGATCTCGATCCTGCGTTCCTGACCGGACTTGCGGCCGATCGTGGTGATGTCGATGACCCGGTCGTTCGCCAGTGCCGTGGCGGTGTCGTCACTCATGCTCGCTGCTTCCCTCGTCGTGATCCGACTCTCCGTGAACGGCAACCTCGCATGCGGGCGTCTCTATTTCCACTGAAGAAGATTTTCTTCTTCGCCCGTCGGAGATGCAGGCTAAAACACGTCTTGGCCAGGTGCTATGTGCTCCACAGCGGTGATCGGGACGGTGGCGATCATCCAGTCCTCGGCCAGGTCGGACTGGATCTCGAGGTCCGGGCCGCGGCCGGCGAAACGGACGACGAAGACGATCTCGCGGAGCAACGCCTCGTGGTGTCCGGCGAAGACTTCCGGCAGTTCACCGACGAGCCGCACCTCGTCGCCGGGCTTGAAGGGCGCGTCCTGCGGAACGTCGCGGCGCTGGACGGCCGTGATGGCCCGGATGAGCGTCTCCAACGGGAGGTCCTCGTAGCCGTAATGCGCCAGATGTCCCGCCTGACCGAAGATCACGCCCGCCTCGGCCCGGCTCAGGTCGGCGAGCGCCCCGGCCGCCCCGGCGGTGAGCTCACCGGATGCTCCGAGCTGTGCCGCCAGCGCCTGGAGCAGGCGGTCAATGACAATCGCCGATATGTCCTCGTCATCCACGCGAAGAGGATATCGACGCGAAGAGGATATCCACCGGAAGAAGATGCGGCCGAGCAGTGAAGGACGGCACCGTCGATGAACGGATGCGCGGCACGGCCTCGCCGTACCGCACGATCGCGCCCGGCCGCCGGATTGCCGGAATTGCCTGCGCCCCCGCGCCCGGCGGAGAAAAGTAGGGGAGTGCGAGCCGGCTGGTCGCCACGGGCATGGTGGCAATTCGTGGCCGTTCCCCTGGCGATCTGGCTGGTCCTGACCGCGAGCGGGACGGCGGCGCTGCTCTGGGCGCAGTCGCAGAGCCGGGCCGGCCTGGTCCAGCGGTTCGAGATGCGGCTCGACCTGATCCGGGACTTCGTCGGCAGCTACGTCACCGACCTGCTCGATCGGGAGCAGGCGCAGGCCCGGGCGCTGCTGGCCGACCCGGTGGTGAGCCAGCGCGACTTCGCCCGCTCGGTGGGCGGTTTCGGCTATCCGGCTGCGGTGCTGCTGGACGCGCGGGGACGGCTGCTGCACGCTGTTCCGGACGACCCCGCGATGACCGGAAAGGATCTCACTCCGGCGTACGAGCACCTGCGCACCGCGGCCCGCGACGGCCGTCCGGCGGTGTCCGCGGTGGTGGAATCCGCCGTGCGGAGCGACCCGGTGGTTGCTTTCGCCGTGCCGTTCGACACCACCTCGGGCCGGCGGGTGTTCTCCGGGGCGGTGGCGATCAACGACAGCCCCCTGTCGTCGTATCTCTCCACCGCGTGGACGTTCAGCGACATCCGGGTGCAGCTGACCGACAACAGCGGCATGATCGCCGCCAGCAACCAGCCCTTCGACCCGGCCAGCGCGTCGCTGGGCGCGAGCGACCCCGACCTGGCCCGGGCGCTGACCGGGAAGGATCACGGCCGGTACCGGGCCGGCGGCCGGTGGTGGCGCTACGCGGCGATGCAGGTCCCGGGCGCGCCGTGGCGGCTGTCCGCGACCGTGCCCGAGGAGGTGCTGTTCGGCGCGGGGCACGGCAACGAGACGGCCGGGCGGGCGGCGGTGATCACCGCGGCCACGGTCGGGCTGCTGGTGGTGGCGGCCGCGGCCCGCGCCCGCCGCAACCGCGGCGCTCTGCGGGCCAGCGAGCAGCGCTTCCGCAAGGTCTTCGACAGTTCCCGGATCGGGATGCTGATCGCCGACCCGCGGGGCCGCTTCCTGCGCGTCAACCCGGAGCTGGCCCGGATGCTCGGGCACCCGCCCGACGACCTGGTCGGTCACGACTTCACCGAGTTCACCCACCCCGACGACACGGATCCCTGCGTCCAGGTGGTCAACGACTGCCGCGCCGGCCGGCTCGACGGCTTCGAGCTGGAGAAACGTTACCGGCACGCGGACGGTCACTACCTCGAGGTGATCGTCACCAGCATCCTGCTGCGTGACCAGGGCGGTCAGCCGCAGTTCTTCGCCGCGCAGATCATCGACATGACCGAGCGGAACACCCTGAAGCGCACCCGTGACCGGCAGCAGGCCGAGCTCGCCGACCGGGCGGAGGAGTTGCAGCTGGCCAACGCCCAGATGGCGGACTTCATCACGATGCTCACCCACGACGTCCGGCAGCCGCTGACCGGGATCGTGTCCGGTGGCGAGCTGCTGATCGAGGAGTGGCCCGAGCTGCCCGACGAGGATCGCATCCGGTACGTACGGCAGATGACCGCCGCCGGGCATCGTGCCGACCAGCTCGTCGCGGAGATCCTGACGCTCGCCCAGCTCGACGCCGGCGCGATCATCGCGCGCCCGGTGGTGCTCGACCTCTCGCACCTGGTCCCGGAGGCGGTCAGGGCGCAGGGGCTGCCGCCGGGCCAGGCGATCACGGTGCTGGCGCCGGACCGGGCGATCGCGCTGGCCGACCCCACGCACCTGCAGCTGATCCTCGGGAATCTGATCGGCAACGCGGTCAAGTACGGCGCCCCGCCGGTCACCGTCCACGTCATCGGCCGGCCGCACCACGTCGAGATCCAGGTGATCGACAACGGCGAGGGCGTGCCGGAGGCGTTCGTCCCGCACCTGTTCGACCGGTTCGCCCGCGCGGAGACCGGCGTCGCGATCACCAAGCCGGGCACCGGGCTCGGCCTCTATCTGGTCCGGCAGCTCGCGTCGGCGGGCGGGATCACCGTCGGGTACCGGCCGCACTCGCCGCACGGGTCGACGTTCGTGCTGACCGTGCCGCGCCCGCCGCTGCCCCCGGCGGACAAGTCCCCGGCCGCGGAGCCGCGCCGCCGCGACGCCGCGGTCCCGAGCGGCTGATCCGGGCAGATCGGCCGTGTACTGCTGGTACACCCCTCGCTGGTGACTTGCCGGCGCGGGACGGGGTAAGTGTTATTGGTCTGCCGCACCGCGGCGACTGTCGTAACACCCGTACTTGGAGGGCATCATTCTCACCGTCAACGCGATCGCCGCGACCTCCGCCACCGACCCGCTCGTGCGTGCCACCGTCGAGCGGCGTGACGTCGGGCCGCGCGACGTGCTCATCGAGATCCGCTACGCCGGGATCTGCCACTCCGACATCCACACCGTGCGCGGGGAGTGGGGCAAGGTGCCCTACCCCCTGACCGTCGGCCATGAGATCGTCGGCGTGGTCACCGAGGTCGGCGCCGAGGTCACCCGCCACGCGGTCGGTGACCGGGTCGGCGTCGGCTGCATGGTCAACTCGTGCCGCGAGTGCGAGAACTGCAAGGCCGGGCTGGAGCAGTACTGCACCGGCGGCAACGTCGGCACCTACGCGAGCGTCGACCGGGACGGCACCGTCACGCAGGGCGGTTACTCGACGCACGTCGTCGTCGACCAGGACTTCGTCCTGCGGGTTCCCGAGGCGATCCGGTACGAGGCCGCCGCGCCGCTGCTGTGCGCGGGCATCACCACGTACTCGCCGCTGGCGCACTGGAACGCCGGGCCCGGCAAGAAGGTCGCCGTGGTCGGCATGGGCGGTCTCGGTCACATGGCCGTCAAGATCGCCGCCGCCATGGGCGCCGAGGTGACCGTGCTGTCGCAGACGCTCGGCAAGAAGGACGACGGACTCGCGTTCGGCGCGCAGCACTACTACGCGACCAGCGACGAGTCGACGTTCGAGACGCTGAAGAACAGCTTCGACCTGATCATCAACACGGTCAGCGCGCCCATCGACATGCGCGCCTACCTGGGGCTGCTGCGCCTGGACGGGACGATGGTCAGCGTCGGCGCACCGCCGGAGCCGCTGCCGGTCCCGGTGTTCGCGCTCTTCGGCCAGCGGCGCTCGTTCGCCGGCTCCAGCATCGGCGGCATCGCCGAGACCCAGGAGATGCTGGACTTCTGCGCCGAGCACAACGTCGCGCCGGAGGTCGAGGTGATCAGCGCCGACGCGGTGAACGAGGCGTACGAGCGGGTGCTCAAGTCCGACGTCCGCTACCGCTTCGTCATCGACGTGGACACCCTGCGCTGATTCTGCCTGCCTGCGCAAGGAATTACGGTGGGCGCGGCGCACGTTCGCGCCCACCGGTCCGGTCTCAGGCGGCCCGGGGGAGCGGGACCACCAGCGGCGTGCCGGTCGCCGGGTCGGGGACGACCATCGCGGTCAGGCCGAAGACCTCGGCGAGCAGTTCCACGGTGAACACCTCGGCCGGCGGGCCCTGCGCGACGATCCGGCCGCCGTGCATCGCGATCACGTGCCCGGCGTACCGGGCGGCCAGATTCAGGTCGTGCAGCACCATGACGATCGTCCGGTCGCGTTCCCGGTGCAGCCGGCTGACCAGGTCCAGCACGTCGATCTGGTGGGCCAGGTCGAGGAAGGTCGTCGGCTCGTCGAGCAGCAGCATGTCGGTGCCCTGGGCGAGGGCCATCGAGATCCAGGCGCGCTGGCGCTGACCGCCGGAGAGCGCCTCGACCGGACGGTCCGCGAACTCCCGCATGTCGGTCCACTCCAGGGCCTCGGTGACGACGTCCTGATCGGCGCCGGACCACTGGCGGAACCACGTCTGATGCGGATGACGGCCGCGCATGACCAGGTCGGCGACGGTCAGCCCGTCCGGTGCGACGGGGGACTGGGGGAGCATGCCGATGACCCGGGCGACCTCGCGGGTGGGAATCCGGTCGATGCGGCGGCCATCCAGAAGGACCTCTCCGGCGTACGGCTTGAGCAGTCGCCCGAGAGCCCGCAGCATCGTGGATTTGCCGCAACCGTTGGGGCCGACGACCGCGGTCACCGCCCGATCCGGAATGTCCAGGTCGAGCCCGTCCACCACGATGTCGTCCCCGTAGCCGAGCCGCAGCCCGCGCGCCCGCAACCGACTGCCCGACCCGCCCGCCGGGGCTCCGGTCCGGGCGTCACCGGTGTCGTCCACGCCCATGTCCGAGGCGCCCGGCGCCCGGCTGTCGCGGAGATCCTCGGACGAGGTCATGTGTTCCTCCGGTTGGTGCGGATCAGCAGCCACAGCAGATACGGCGCGCCGAGGATGGCGGTGACCAGCCCGACCGGCAGTTCCCGCCCGGGCAGCGCGACGCGCGCGACCAGGTCCGCGCCGGCGACCAGCAGCGCGCCGAGGACGGCCGACACGATCAGCGGCGGGCGTGAGCCGCCGCACAGTCGCAGCGCGATCTGTGGCACGACGAGCGCGACGAACTCGATCGGGCCGGCGGCGGCGACCGCGGCGGCGGCGAGGGCCACGGCGGTCAGCACCACTGCCAACTGCGCCCACCGCAGCCGTACGCCGAGGGACCGTGCGACGTCGTCGCCGAACTGCAACGCCTGCAACGTGAAGGCCGTCGCCACCGCGAGCGGCAGCAGCACGACCAGGGCCAGGGCGAGCGGCCGCGCCTGTGCCCACTCCGCCCCGGCGACCGAGCCGTTGAGCCAGATCGTGGCGCGGGCCGCGTCGACGATCTCGGCCCGGATCAGGAACCAGGACACGCCCGCGTTGACGATCTCGCCGACCCCGACGCCGATCAGCACGAGCCGGTAGCCGTCGACGCCGCGCCGCCAGGCCAGCAGGTAGACGGCGGCGGCGGTGACCAGCGCGCCGCCCAGCGCGGCGAGGGGGACCCCGGCCGCGCCGGACCCGCCGAGCACGATCACCGCCACCGCGCCGAGCGACGCGCCCCGGTTCACGCCGAGCACGTCCGGGCTGGCCAGCGGGTTGCGCGCGAACGTCTGGGTGAGCGCCCCGGAGACCGCGAGGGCCGCGCCGACCAGCAGCGCCACCAGGATCCGCGGGAGTCTCAGGTCGAGGACGATCAGTTTCTGCGCCGTGGTGCCCCCGCCGAGCAGCGTGGCGACCACGTCGCCGGGCGCGATCGTGAAGCTGCCGTAACCGATGCTGACCACCGCGACGGCGATCACGGCCACCAGCCCGATCAGCCCGATCGCGACGCCACGGGGAGAGATGGTGGCGGTGAACCGCCCGGCGCTCAGCACGAGCCGGCCGCGCGGTCGCAACTGAGTGGAGGAGGTCACAACGTCACCGCCCCGGCGCGGCGGCGGACGAGGGCGATGAAGAACGGCGCGCCCACCGCGGCCAGCACGATCCCGGTCTGCAGCTCGGCCGGCCGCAGCACGACCCGGCCGAGGGTGTCCGCGATCAGCAGCAGGACCGCCCCGGCCAGCGCCGAGCAGGGGATCAGCCAGCGGTGATCGGGACCGGTCAGCCGGCGGGCCAGATGCGGGACGATCAGCCCGAGGAAGATGATCGGCCCGCACGCCGCGGTGGCCGCCCCGGCGAGCAGCACGATCGCTGCCACGCCGACGATCCGGGCCGGGAGGATGCGCTGGCCCAGTGCCCGGGCAACGTCCTCGCCGAGGCCGAGCGCGTTCAGTGCCGGCGCGTTGACCAGGGCGAGGACGAGCCCGATCGCGATGAACGGCGCGACCTGGGCGGACACGTCGGAGCCGCGGCCGGAGATCGAGCCGACCACCCAGAAGCGGAAGACGTTGAGGCTGGCGTCGTCGGTCAGCAGCAGCGACTGGGTGAACGAGCTGAGCAGCGCGCTCATCGCCACCCCGGCCAGTGCGAGGGTGACCGGGGTGGGCCCGCCGCGCGCGCCGGCCGCGACGCCGAACACGGCGAGGCTGGCCAGCAGCGCCCCGGCGAACGCGAACCAGATGTAGCCGGTGAGCGAGCCGACGCCGTACTGGATGGCGATGACCACGCAGAACGACGCGCCGGCCGAGATGCCGAGCAGCCCCGGGTCGGCGAGGGGGTTGCGGGTGTGGCCCTGCATCAGCGCGCCGGCGCCGCCGAGGGCGAGTCCGGCCAGGACTCCGAGGATCGTCCGGGGCAGACGGAGCTCGCGGATGATGGCGGTGGCCGGCGCGGATGGGTCCGGGGCGGTGAGCGCGTGCCAGATCTCGGCCGGGCTCAGCGTCTGCGCGCCGATCGACAGGCTCAGGACGACGGCTACGGCGACCGCGGCCATCAGGCCGATCAGCGTCCAGCCGCGACGGTGTGCGACCGGCGCCGGGCGGGCGAGCCGGAGTGTGACCACTATCTGTTTTCCCTCATGTCCATTGCTGAAATCCTATGAAAGGTTAGCCTTACCAAAACAAGGACCCCGTATTGCTTCGACAGCGAAGCGTCGCTTAGCTTAGCCTCACCTAACTTCGCGATCGAGAGGTCCCACATGTCCTTCCCCATCTCCGTTTCCCGCCGCGCTCTCGCGGCCGGACTTGCGCTCGCCGCCGGGCTGACCGTGCTCAGCGGGTGCGGCGGCGACGACGGTGACGACACGGCGGCGCCGGCCTCCTCGACAGCCGCGGCCGCGAGCTTCCCGGTCACCCTGACGCACAAGCTCGGCACCGCCGAGGTCAAGGCGGCCCCGCAGCGCGTCGTGGCGCTGTCCGATGCCGACCTCGACGCGCTGCTGCTGCTCGGCGTGCAGCCGGTCGGCGTGGCGGAGTCCAGCGGCGAGGGCGGCATCACGGACTGGGCCCGGCCGCTGCTGACCCGCAAGCCGACGATGCTCACCGCCGGCGACACCGGCTTCGACGTGGAGAAGATCGCGGCGCTCGCGCCCGACCTGATCCTGGCCGGCGGCGACTACTACATCGCCGACGAGTACGCCAAGCTCAGCAAGCTCGCGCCGACCACGGCGTACGAGACCACCGGCGCCTTCGAGGACCCGTGGCAGACCACGTTGCGGCAGGTCGGCAAGGCGGTCGGCCAGAGCGCGAAGGCCGAGCAGCTCGTCACCGAGGTCGAGGGCAAGGTCGCCAAGGCCAAGACGGACCACCCGGAGCTGACCGGCAAGGAGTTCACGCTCAGCCAGATGTGGGAGGCGGGCTCGATCGGCGTGCTGCGGTCCGACAAGGACGCCGGCGTGAAGATGCTCAACGACTTCGGCATGAAGCTGGCCCCGGCCGTGGCCGCGCTGAAGGGCGACGAGTTCGCGGTGCAGCTGAGCCTGGAGAAGGTCGCCGTGCTCGACGCCGGGGTGACCCTGGTCTACTACGCCGAGCCGGACCTGCAGCCGGCGCTGGAGGGCAACAGCCTGTTCAAGGGCCTGGCCTCGGTCAAGCGCGGCTCCTACCAGGCGCTGACCGCCCCGCAGTTCTCGGCGCTGCGCTCGCCGACCGCGCTCTCCGTGCAGTACCTCATCGACAACGTCCTGCCGGTGATCTCGGACGCGGCCAAGAAGGCCGCCTGAGTGTCGGCCCGCGAGGTGACGGACGGTCTCGCCGCGGCGGTGGTCGCGGCGGGGCCCCCGCCCCTGCCGGTCCTCGAGGCGCCCTGGTCGATCCGGGTGATCGAGGCCGAGGGGGACGATCCGGAGCTGGTCAGCCGGTGGATGAACGAGCCGCACGTGGACCTGTTCTGGGAGCAGGCGTGGACGCCCGGGCGCTGGGCGGACGCGATCGCGGGGCAGCTGGCCGGGGACTGCTCACGGCCGTGCCTGGTGTCCTACGAGGGCGATCCACTGGCGTACGTGGAGATCTATCGCACCCCCCGGGACGTCGTCGGGCTGCGGTACGACGCCGGCCCGTACGACCTCGGCATCCACCTGGCGATCGGCGACCGCGACCGGACCGGCCGGGGCCTGGGCCGCGCGATGGTCCGCGCGATCGCCGAGGGACTGTCCGTCTCGGATCCCCGGGTGCGCCGCGTGCTGGCCGATCCGGACGAGCGGCACGCGATGGCCCGGCGCATGTTTGCCGGCGCCGGTTTCCACTTGCTGGGCGTTCGTGATCTTGGTCATAAGCGCGCCGCCCTCTATTTCTATGAGATTTCAGGAATGACCCCGGGTGCGCCTTTACCGGGTCGTCCGAATAAGGTAAGCCTTACCTAACCATCACGACCGACTATCGAAGGACCCCCGCAGATGACCGCACCCCTGAGCCTCGAACGTCTGCGCAGCGACGTCGCCGAGGTGCTGGCCGAGGAGCCGGGCAGTTTCGCCGACGACGAGAACCTGATCGACCTCGGACTCGACTCGATCCGCCTGATGAGCCTCGCCACCCGCTGGCGGGAGGCCGGTTACGAGGCCGGATACCTCGACCTGGCCAAGGAGCCGACGGTCACCGCGTGGTGGAGCCTGCTGGAGGGGAAGCGTTGAGCCCGATCATCGAGAGCGCCGACGTCGTCGTCATCGGCGGCGGCCCGGGCGGGTCGACCACCGCCACCCTGCTCGCCAAGCGCGGCCACCGCGTCGTGCTGCTGGAGAAGGAAACCTTCCCCCGCTACCAGATCGGCGAGTCGCTGCTGCCGTCCACGGTGCACGGCATCGGCCGGATGCTCGGCGTCACCGAGGAGCTGGAGAAGGCGGCGTTCACCGTCAAGCGCGGCGGCAGCTTCCGCTGGGGCACCAACCCGGTGCCGTGGAACTTCCTGTTCGCGGTCGCCCCCGAGCTGTCCGGCCCGACCTCGACCGCGTACCAGGTCGAGCGGATGAAGTTCGACGACATCCTGCTGCGCAACGCTGCGAGGACCGGCGTGGACGTACGGGAGAACAGCCCGGTCACCGAGGTCGTCAGCGACGACGAGCGGGTCCGCGGAGTGCGGTACACCGACCCGGACGGCGCCGAGCACGAGATCCGCGCGACCTTCGTGGTGGACGCCTCCGGCAACCGCAGCCGGGTCCACCAGAACGTCGGCGGTGAGCGGCTCTACTCCGACTTCTTCCAGAACATCGCGCTGTTCGGCTACTTCACCGGCGGCAAGCGGCTGCCCGCACCGGACAGCGGCAACATCCTCTGCGCCGCCTTCGACGAGGGCTGGATCTGGTACATCCCGCTGTCCGACGAGCTGACCAGCGTCGGCGTGGTGATCGCCCGGGAGCATGCGGCCAAGCTGCAGGGCGACCAGGAGCAGGCGATGCGCGGCTTCCTCGACCGCTGCGAGATCGTCAAGGACATGCTCGCCGACGCGACCCGGGTCACCGAGGGCGTCTACGGCGAGATCCGCACCCGCAAGGACTACTCCTACACCAACTCGACGTTCCACCGGCCCGGCATGGTCCTCGTCGGCGACGCCGCGTGCTTCATCGACCCGGTCTTCTCCACCGGTGTGCACCTGGCCACCTACGCCGGCCTGCTCGCCGCCCGCTCGATCAACACCGTGCTGGCCGGCGAGAGCACCGAGGAGCGCGTCTTCGCCGAGTTCGAGGGGCGTTACCGCCGGGAGTACCGGGTCTTCTACGAGTTCCTCTCCGCGTTCTACGACATGCAGAGCAACGAGGAGTCGTACTTCTGGAAGGCCCGGAAGGTCACGAACTTCAACGCGACCGACCTGGAGGCGTTCGTCAGCCTGGTCGGCGGCGTGCACTCCGGCGAGCAGGCGTTCACCAACGCCGACCAGCTCGTCGGTGGGTTCCGGGAGTCGTCCGGCGCGCTCGCCGACGCGGTCGAGCGCACCGGTGCCATGGACACCGAGACCGGCGACAAGATGCACCACCTCTTCGGTACGCCGGTGGTCCGTGAAGTCATGGCCGAGATGAACAACGTGCAGGTCCGCGGCGTGCTCGGCGAGCAGGCGCGGGAGCTGCCGCTGCTGGAGGACGGCCTGGTCCCGTCGGCCGACGGGCTGGCCTGGACGGAGGCGAAGTGACGACCAACCCGTTCGAGGACGAGGACGGCCGGTACCTGGTGCTGGTCAACGACGAGCGCCAGCACTCGCTCTGGCCCGCGTTCGCCGACGTGCCGCCCGGCTGGACGGTCGCGTTCGGCGAGGAGAGCCGGGCCGCGTGCCTGGACTACGTCGAGAAGAACTGGACCGACATGCGGCCCGCCTCGCTGATCGCCCAGATGGACGCCTGACCCGACGCCCCACCGTGGACCGCCGCGCTTTGCCGGGCGCGGCGGTTTCCACCCTGCACAACAACGGAGTTACGCCAGTGCCCGACCGTCTCGAGCTCACCGCGGCCCAGGCCGGTGTCTGGTTCGCCCAGCACCTGGACCCCGGACCGGCGTTCACCACGGCCGCCTGCGTCGACATCGACGGCGAGATCGACCCGGTGGTCTTCGAACGGGCGCTGCGCCGCACGATCGCCGACGCCGAGGCGCTGCGCGTGCGGTTCTCCGGCGCCGACGCCGTACCGCGGCAGGAGATCGTCGAGGATCCCTCGTGGACCCTGCGGATCCTCGAGCTCGACGACGACGCCCTCGACCGGTGGATCCGGGACGACCTGGCGACGCCGATCGACCTGGCGGCCGGGCCGGTCTTCGCGCAGGCACTGATCCGGCGCGGTGCCGGCCGGTGGACCTGGTACCAGCGCTGTCACCACATCGTCATGGACGCCTACACGTCCGCGCTGGTCGCGAACCGGCTCGCCGCCGTCTACACCGCGATGACCGCCGGGGCCGACGTGCCGGAGAACCCGTTCGGCGGGCTGGCCGAGGTGGTCGCCGAGGACGCCGCCTACCGCGCGTCGGCGAAGCGCGAGACCGACCGCGCGTTCTGGCGGGAGCACCTGGCCGGGCTGGAGGTGCCCGACCTCGCGTCCGGCCCGTCCCGGCCCAGCCCCACCTTCCTGCGCCGCCGCGTGGCCCTGCCCGCCGGGGTCGGCCGCGGGCTGACCACGCTCGGCGGCGCCGCGAAGGCCACCCGGGTCGAGGCCGTGCTCGCCGCGACGGCGCTCTACGTCCACCGGCTCACCGGCGCCGGCGAGGTCGTGCTCGGGCTGCCGATGATGGGCCGGCTCGGCTCGGTCGCCGCGCGGGTGCCGGTCACCGCCGTCAACGTGCTGCCGCTGCGGCTCGCGGTCCACCCGGCGGACACCGTCGCGGGGCTGATCACGCGGGTCGCCGCGCAGATCAGGACGATCCGGCGGCATCAGCGTTACCGCGGCGAGGACATCCGGCGCGACCTCGGCCTGGTCGGCGGGGAACGACGGCTGACCGGGCCGTGGGTCAACATCAAGCCGTTCGGGGCGACGCTCGACTTCGGTGGCAACCCGGGAACCCCGCGGTACGTGTCGCCGGGGCCGGTCGACGACCTGTCGATCACGCTCGACGACCGCGGCGGTGACCTGCTCGAACTCGCCCTCGACGCGAACCCGGCACGGTACACGGACGCCGAGCTGGACGGGCACGCCACGCGGCTGGCCGAGCTGCTGAACACCCTCGCGGCGACGGACGCGGACACGCCGACCGGCCGGCTGGGACTGATGGCGGCGCCGGTCATCGAGGACACCGCGCGGGAACTGCCCGCGGCGGGGCTCGCCGAGCTGTGGCGCGCGCAGGTGGCCCGTACCCCCGGATCGGTCGCCGTGATCGAGCCCGGCGGCGCGTCACTCACCTATGCCGAGCTGCAAGAGCGCGTCGCCACCCTCGCCGCCGAGCTCGCCGGGCGCGGCGCGGGCCCCGGGCGGATCGTCGCCGTCCGGCTGCCGCGCACCGCGCAGCTGCTGGTCACGCTGCTCGCCGTGCAGTGGACCGGCGCTACCTATCTGCCGCTCGACCCGGACTTCCCGGCCGACCGGCTCGCCTGGATGGTCGAGGACAGCGACCCGGCGCTGGTGATCACCGCCGACGGCATCACGACCCGCCCGTCCGCACCGTCGTTCTCCGCCGGAGGTGCCGACGGCATCACGACGCGCCCGTCCGCGGCTTCGACGGAGGACGACGCGGCGTACGTCCTCTACACCTCCGGATCGACCGGAAAGCCCAAGGGCGTGGTCGTCACCCGGGAGAACCTGGTCAACTTCCTGCTCGCCATGCGCGAGGAGGTGCCGTTGCGCGGCGACGACCGGCTGCTCGCGGTGACGACGGTAAGTTTCGACATCTCCGGGCTGGAGCTGTACCTGCCGCTGCTGTGCGGGGCGGCGGTGGTTCTTGCCGCCAAGGAGTCCGTGCAGGACCCGGAAGTTCTTGCCGGGCTGGTGAGAAGCACCGGTGCCACCGTCGTGCAGGCGACCCCGACGCTGTGGCGCGCGCTGGCCGACGTGCCCGCTGGCACCGCGGCGCTCAGCGGGCTGCGGGTACTCGTCGGCGGCGAGGCGCTGCCCCCGGAACTCGCGGCCGAGCTGCGGAAACACGCGACCGAGGTGACGAACCTCTACGGGCCGACCGAGACCACGATCTGGTCCACCGCGCACCGGCTCACCGGTGACGACGTCAGCGTGGGCCGGCCGATCTGGAACACCCGCGCGTACGTGCTGGACGCCGCGCTGCGGCCGGTGCCGGACGGCTTCCCGGGGGAGTTGTACCTCGGCGGCGCCGGCGTGGCCCGCGGATACCTGAACCGTCCCGGGCTGACCGCCGCGCGGTTCGTGGCCGACCCGTGGGCGCCGGGCGAGCGGATGTACCGCACCGGTGACCTCGCGCGACGGCTGCCCGACGGAACGTTCGACGTTCTCGGGCGGGTCGACCACCAGGTGAAACTCCGGGGCTTCCGGATCGAGCTCGGGGAGATCGAGGCCGTCCTCGAGGGCGGGCCCGGGGTGACCAGGGCCGTGGCGATCATCCGTGAGGACCGGCCCGGGGACCGCCGGCTGGTCGCCTACGTCGTCGCCTCGGCCGTGGACGAAGAAAACCTTCGCCGCCGTGCCGCCGCGGCGCTGCCCGACTACATGGTGCCGGCCGCCGTCGTGGCGCTCCCGGCGCTGCCGGCCACGCCGAACGGCAAGCTGGACCGCAACGCCCTGCCCGCTCCCGACTACGCGGCCGCCATGCCGGAGACCGCGCGCACGGTCGAGGAGGAACTGCTCGCCGGGATCTTCGCCGAGGTGCTGGGCGTGCCGCAGGTCGGCGTGCGGGACGACTTCTTCACGCTGGGCGGCCATTCGCTGCTGGCCGCCCGGGTCGCGGCCCGGGTCCGGACCGTGCTCGGCGCCGACCTGACCCTGCGGGACGTGTTCGAGGCGCCGACGGTGGCCGCGCTGGCGACCCGGCTCCGGCCGGCGGACCGCCCGCCGCTGGTTCCCGGCACGGGCGCGCCCGCCATGTCGGCCGCCCAGCGCCGGATGTGGTTCCTGACCCAGCTGGACGGGCCCACCGCGACCTACAACCTTCCGCTGGCGCTCGACGTCGCCGGTGAGCTGGACCTGGACGCGCTGCGCGTCGCCCTCGACGACCTGGTCGCGCGGCACGAGCCACTGCGGACGATCTACACGCCGGACCCCGTCCTGCTCGACCCGGACGTGCGCCTGGTGATCGCTGACGGTGACGTCGACGAGGCCGTCCGCGAGCCGTTCGACATCACGGCCGAGGCGCCGCTGCGCGCCCGCTGGTTCCCGTCGCAGCGCGTGCTGCTGCTGCTCGTGCACCACATCGCCGGCGACGAATGGTCGCTGACGCCGATGCTCGACGACCTGGCCACCGCGTACGCGGCCCGCCTCGCCGGGCGCCGGCCGGACTGGGCACCGCTGCCGGTCCGCTACGCCGACTACGCCGCCTGGCACAACGCGCTGCCGATGGACGTCGGCTTCTGGCGGGAGAACCTGGCCGGCGCGCCCGAGCTGCTGCGGCTGCCGGCCGACCGGCCGCGGCCCGCGCAGGCCTCCGAGGCGGGCGGCACCGTCACGTTCGGCATCGGGAAGGACTTGGAGAAGGCGCTGCGCCGGCTCGCCCTCGACCACGGGGTCACCGTCTTCATGACGCTGCAGGCGGCCGTCGCGGCGCTGCTGAGCCGGCTCGGCGCCGGGGACGACATCCCGCTCGGCACGCCGGTGGCCGGCCGGGGCGACGACGCCCTGGAGCGGCTCGTCGGCTTCTTCGCCAACACGGTGGTGCTGCGGACCGACGTCTCCGGCGACCCCACCTTCGCCGAGTTGCTGCGCCGCGTCCGGGCGGCCGACCTGACCGCTCTCGCCCATCAGGACGTGCCGTTCGAGCGCCTGGTCGAGGAGCTCAACCCGCGGCGCTCGCCCGCCCACCACCCGCTGTTCCAGGTGATGGTCTCCTACCAGGCCGCGCTGCCGGAGATCGCCGGCTTCCCCGGGGCGGAGGTCACGCCGCGCCTGGTGGCGACCGGCACTGCCAAGTTCGACCTGACCGTGGACGTCGCCGAGCGGGCGGGCGGGCTCACCGGCAGCGTCGAGTACCGCACCGACCTGTTCGACCGCGAGACCGTGACCGCTTTCGCCCAGCGCCTCGTGACCCTGCTGGACGCCGTCACCGCCGACCCCGGCACCACGATCTCCTCGCTGGACCTGCTGCTCGACGACGAGCGGGCCCCCCTGCGCGGCGACCGCCGTGACCTCGCGCCGCGCACGCTGCCCGAGCTGTTCGCCGGGCCGTCCGACGCGATCGCGGTCGAGGACGGCGAGCGCACGCTCACCTACGCCGAGCTGGACACTCTCGCCAACCGGCTCGCGCACCGCTTGATCGCGGCCGGCGCCGCCCCGGAACGCGTCGTCGCGACCCTGCTGCCCCGCTCGGCCGACCTGGTCGTGGCCGTGCTCGCGATCGCGAGGTCCGGCGCCGCGATCCTGCCGCTCGACCCGAACCACCCGGCGAGCCGCCACGAGCTGCAGATCGCCGACGCCCGCCCGGTGCTGGTGCTGACCGAGATCGGCGACCTGCCCGCCGACGCGAGCGACCCCAGGGTCACGATCAACCCCGACTCTCCCGCGTACGTCATCTACACCTCCGGCTCCACCGGCCGCCCCAAGGGTGTGGTGGTCCCGCACCGCGGCCTGGCCGCCCTGGTCGCGAGCGTGCGCGACGGCTTCGGCGCGGGCCCGGGCACGCGCGCGTCGCAGTTCGTGTCGCCGGGCGTGGACGTCGCGTTCAGCGAGCTCGCCGCCACGATCCTGTCCGGCGGAACCCTGGTCGTCGTCCCGGAGGACCTGCGCCTGGGCAGCGGCCTGGGGGCGTTCGTCGCCGAGCGAGGACTCACCCACGTGGACCTGCCGCCGGCGCTGCTCGCGGCCCTGCCCTCGACGGAGATCCCGGCGGGCGTGACCGTCGTCGTCGGCGGCGAGGCGATGCCGGCCGAGCAGATGCGGCGCTGGTCGCGGGGCCGGCGCCTGATCAACGCGTACGGCCCGACGGAAACCACCGTCACCGCCACCAGCTGGACGGCGACGGAGGATTTCGCCACCGTCCTGATCGGCCGCCCGGAGCTGAACCGGACCGCGTACGTCCTCGACGCCCGCCTGCGTCCCGTCCCGCCCGGCGTCCCCGGCGAGCTGTACCTGGGCGGCGACAGCCTGGCCCGCGGTTACCTGAACCGCCCGGCCCTGACCGCCACCCGCTTCCTGGCGGACCCTTTCGCCGAGCCGGGCGCCCGCATGTACCGCACCGGCGACCTGGTCCGGCGCACCCGCGGCGGGGAGATCGAGTTCCTCGGCCGCACCGACGACCAGGTCCAGCTGCGCGGCTTCCGCGTCGAGCCGGCCGAGGTCGAGGCGGAGCTCACCGCCCACCCGTCGGTCACGCAGGCCACCGTCGTCGTCCGGGACAACCACCTCCTCGCGTACGTCGTCGGTGAGGTCCCGGGCACCGAGCTGCGCCATCACCTCGCGGCGCGGCTCCCGGCGCCGCTGGTGCCGACCGCGGTCGTGGTGCTCGACGCGCTGCCGCTCACCACCAGCGGCAAGATCGACAAGGACGCGCTGCCGGCGGCGGAGATCACCACCCCCGGCGGCGAGCGGCCGGTCGGCGACGCCGAACGCACCCTGGCGGAGATCTTCGCCGGGCTGCTCGGCACGGACGAGGCGGCGATCGGCCGGCACGACGGGTTCTTCGCCCTCGGCGGCGACAGCATCCTCTCCATCCAGCTCGTCTCCCGGGCCCGGGCCGCCGGCCTGCACTTCGCCCCGCGCCAGGTCTTCGAACACCAGACGGTCGCCGAGCTGGCCCGGGCCGCCGTCGTCACGGCCGCGGCCGCCCCGGCGGAAGCCGGCACCGGCATGGTGCCGGAAACGCCGATCATCGCCTGGCTGCGCGGCCTGGACGCCCCGATCGACCGGTACTCGCAGGCGCTGCTGCTGCGCACCCCCGCGAAGGCCGGTGCCATCGAGATCGCCGCCGTCGTCAAGGCCGCCCTCGCCCCGCACGACGTCCTGCGCGCCCGCCTCGTCACCACCGCCGACGGCCGCTGGGCCCTCGACGTGCCCGCCGGCGACCTGAGCCTCGACCTTCGCGTCGTCGCCGGCGACGACCTCGCCGGCCGCCCCCTCACCGAGGTGATCGCCGCCGAGCGGGAGGCCGCCGCGGACCGGCTCGACCCCGCGGCCGGCGCCATGGTCCAGGCCGTCTGGTTCGACCTGGGCGAACAGTCCGGCCGCCTGCTGCTCGTCGCCCACCACCTGGTCGTCGACGGCGTCTCCTGGCGGATCCTCGCCGAGGACCTGGCCACCGCGGCGCGCGGCGAGACCCCGGCGGCGACCGGCACGTCGTTCCGCGGCTGGGCGCTCGGGCTGCGCGAGGCCCGGCCCGACCGTGCACCGTGGCAGCAGATCACCGACGGCCCCGGCGGACAGCTCGACCCGGCGCGCGCCACCGACCGGCCGGGCGGACGCCGGCTCGACCCGGCCCGGGACACCGCCGGCACGCTGCGGCGCGTCACCGTCGACGTCGACGCGGCCGTCACCGGCCCGCTGCTGTCCACCGTCCCGGAGATCTTCCGGGCCGGAGTCCAGGACGTTCTCCTGGCCGGTCTCGCGCTGGCCCTGGCCCGCCGTTCCGGCCCGCACACCGCGACCCTGGTCGGCCTGGAGGGTCACGGCCGCGAGGAGCAGGTCGTCCCCGGCGCCGACCTGGTCCGCACGGTCGGCTGGTTCACCAGCGAATACCCGGTGCGCCTGCCGGCCGCGGCCGGTGGCCCCGCCGCCGTCCTGCGCGGCGTCAAGGAGCACCTGCGCTGGATCCCCGACGGTGGCATCGGCTACGGCCTGCTCCGCTACCTCACCCCCGCGCCCGCGTCCGAGCCCGCCGAGTCCCTATCCGACGCGTCCGCGTCGGCGGCGCCCGCAAAGACGGGTCGTGGAGAGAAGACCGGCTTCGCCGCGCAGCCCGACGTGCTCTTCAACTACCTGGGGCGCTTCACCGTGCCGCCGGGCGACGCCGACTGGGGAATCGCGCCGGAGCTGCCGGCCGCGCACGCCGTCGCCGACCCGCGGATGCCGGTGAGTCACCGGCTGGCCGTCAACGTGGCCGCCGTCGACGGCGCGGGCGGGCCGGTGCTGCGGGCCGAGTTCAGCTACCCGGCCGCCGCGCTCGGCGACGCCGAGGTACACCGGATCGCCGACGACTGGCTGGCCGCGCTGGTGGCGCTGCTCGCCGCCGCGAACGAGCCCGGCGCCGGCGCGCTGACCCCGGGCGACGTCCCGCTGGCCGGCCTGACCGCTGACGACCTTGCCGGGCTGACCCGGCGGTGGCCCGACCTCACCGACGTGCTGCCGCTCTCCCCGCTGCAGGAGGGCCTGTACTACCTGTCCGATCTCGATCAAGACACCGACGTCTACACCGTCCAGCAGGTCTTCACGCTGACCGGCGCGGTCGACGCCGCCCGCCTGGAGGCCGCGGCCACCGCGTTGCTGGAGCGCTACCCGAACCTGCGCGGCGGCTTCACCCGCACCGCGAGCGGCACCGCGGTCCAGGTGGTCCCGGCGCCGGCAGCCGCGCCGTTCACCCGGGTCACCGTGGACGCCGCCGGTTTCGAGGCGCTCGTCGCGAGCGAGCGCCGCCGCCGATTCGACCTGGCGGCGCCACCGCTGCTGCGCTTCGTCCTGGCCACCCTCGGCGACGGCGATCACCGGCTCGTCCTCACCCAGCACCACCTGCTGATGGACGGCTGGTCGGGACCGCTCGCGATGCGGGACCTGTTCCTGTCGTACGCGCGGGCACCGATGCCGCGACCACGCCCGTTCACCGACTATCTCGCCTGGCTGAAGGGCCGGGACCAGGCCGTCGCCGAGAGCGCCTGGCGGTCCGCGCTGGCCGGGGTGGACGAGCCGACCCGGGTCGCGCCGGACGCGCCCGCGGTGGCCGCCCTGCCCGAGGTCGCCGAGATCGTCCTGACCGAAAGTGACACCGAGCGACTGACCGCTGCCGCCCGGCGCCACGGCCTCACCCTCAACACCGTCGTGCAGGGCGCCTGGGCGCTGCTGCTCGCCGCGCTGACCGGTCGTGACGACGTCGTCTTCGGCGCCACCGTCTCCGGCCGCCCGGCCGAGCTGCCCGGCGTGGAGGACATGGTCGGCCTGTTCATCAACACCGTCCCGGTCCGCGTGCGCCTGGACCCCGCCGAGTCCTGGACCGGCCTGCTGCGCCGCGTGCAGGCCGAGCAGGCCGCGCTCCTCGACCACCAGCACCTCGGCCTCGCCACCATCCAGCGGCTCGCCGGCCTCGGCGAGCTGTTCGACACGCTGACCGTTTTCGAGAGCTACCCGGCGACCGCCGGACTGCCGCCCATCGACGGCCTGGAGATCGGCGGCGGCATCCCGGTCGACGCCACGCACTACCCGCTGAGCCTGGTCGTCGTCCCGCACGCCGCCCTGCGACTGCGCCTCGAACACCGCCCCGACCTCTACGACTCCGCCGCCGCGCTGGACATTCTCGGCCGGTTCCGCGCGCTGCTGGACGCGTTCGTCGCGGACATCCCACCGCTCACGGCCCGCCCGTCCGGCTCGCTGCGGGACCCCGGCCCGGTGCTGGAACTCCGGCAGGGCACGATCCTCGACGAGTTCGAGGCCGCTGTCCGGCGCAGCCCCAGCGCGGTTGCTGTCCGATTCAGATCCGATTCGCTGACGTACGGGGATCTGGCCGTGCGGGTGGATCGTCTGGCGCGGGTGCTGGTCGCCCGGGGTGCCGGGCCGGAGAAGGTTGTCGCCGTTCTGCTGCCGCGGACCGGGGACGCGCTGGTGGCGTGGCTGGCGGTCCTGCGTGCCGGGGCGATCTACCTGCCTGTCGACGTGGATTATCCAGCCGAGCGGATCGAGTATCTGCTGTCCGACGCGTCCCCGGCGGTGGTGGTCACCCCGGCGTTGCTGGAGGAGACGGCCGAGGCGGAACTTCCCGTCGTCGATCCGCGCAGTGGTGCCTATCTGATCTACACGTCCGGTTCGACCGGACGGCCCAAGGGCGTCGTGGTCGAGCACACCAGCCTGCTCAACTTCTACCTGCACCACCGCGAACACCTGATCAGCCGCGAACGCACCCGCGCGGCACTGTCGGCGGCGCTCGTCTTCGACACCTCCTGGGAAGGGATTCTCTGGCTGATCGCCGGGCACGAGCTGCACCTGCTCGACGACGAGACCCGCCGTGACCCGGCACTGTTCGTGGAGCATGTCCGCCGGCACCGGATCGACTTCCTCGACGTCACCCCGTCCCTGGCCGGTCCGCTCGTCGACGCCGGGCTGCTGGACGGGGAGCATCGCCCGGCCATGGTGGCGCTCGGTGGCGAGGCCGCCGACCCGCGCATCTGGCAGGCGCTGCGGGACGCCGGCGGCGTGACCGGCGTCAACCTGTACGGCCCGACCGAGTGCACCGTGGACACGCTGATGGCGTGGGTCGCCGACAGCGAGACCCCGTCGGTGGGCCGGCCGATCGCCAACACCCGCGCGTACGTCCTGGACGGCTGGCTGCGCCCGGCCCTGCCCGGCGTCGCGGGCGAGCTGTACCTCTCCGGCGCCCCGCTCGGCCGCGGTTACCTGGACCGGCCCGGACTCACGGCCACCCGGTTCGTGGCGGACCCGTTCCAGCCGGGCGAGCGGATGTACCGCACCGGCGACGTCGCCCGGTGGACCGCCGACGGCACGCTGGAGTTCGTCGGGCGCGCCGACGACCAGGTGAAGATCCGGGGCTTCCGGGTGGAGCCGGGCGAGGTCGCCGCCGCGTTGCGCGAGCACCCGGCCGTGCGGCAGGCCGCTGTCGTCGCGCACGTCGGGCACCTGGTCGCGTACGTCGTCGGGGAGATCGCCGGCCTTCGCGAGTGGGCCGCCGGGCGCCTCCCGGACCATCTCGTCCCCGCCGCGGTGGTCGAGCTCGACGCCCTGCCGCTGACCGTCGCTGGGAAGCTGGACCGGCGTGCCCTGCCGGAGCCCGATTTCGCCGGGATCACCGGCGGGGCGGCACCGCGCACCGCCACGGAGGAGATTCTCTGCGGGTTGTTCGCCGAGGTGCTGACGCTGCCCGCGGTCGGCGCGGCGGATGATTTCTTCGCGCTCGGCGGGCACTCGCTGACCGCCACCGCGCTGGCCGCCCGGGTGCGCGCCGTCTTCGGGACCGCGCTGCCGATCCGGGCCGTCTTCGATCAGCCGACCCCGGCCGGGCTCGCCTCCGTCCTGGACCGTTCCGGCACCGGCGCGGACCTGCCCGAACTGACCGCCGGCGAACGGCCCGACCCGCTGCCGCTCGCGCCCGCCCAGCACCGGTTGTGGCTGCACCACCAGCTCAACGGGCCCGGCCCGACCTACAACGTGGCGTTCGCGCTGCGGCTCGACGGGCCCCTCGACCGGGAGGCGCTGCGGCTCGCGCTGGACGACGTGCTCGACCGGCACGAGAGCCTGCGCACGGTGTTCCCGGCCGTCGACGGCCGGCCGGAGCAGCGGATCCTCGACCGGCCGGAGGTGACCTGGCGGTTCGGGGAGTACAGCGGCGAGGCGCTCGCCGAGGCCGGCCGTCACGGGTTCGACCTGGCGGAAGAACTGCTGGTCCGTCCGTACCTGTTCGGCGACGGCCCGGATCGGCACGTGCTGCTGCTCCTGCTGCACCACATCGTCACCGACGAGTGGTCCGAGGGACGCCTGATCGCGGACCTGGGCACCGCCTACGCCGCCCGGGCGAACGGCCGGGCACCGGACTGGCCGCCGCTGCCCGTTCAGTACGCGGACTACGCGCTCTGGCAGCACGACCTGCTCGGCCGCGTGCAGGAAGACCAGCTCGCCTTCTGGCGTGCCGCGCTCGACGGGATCCCGGTCGAACTGACGCTGCCCGCCGACCGGCCGCGCCCGCCGGTGCCCAGCCACCGCGGCGGGATCGTGCCGTTCAGCATCGGCACCCGCACCCACGAACGGGTTCGCGAGCTGGCCCGGCGCACCGGCAGCACCGCTTTCATGGTGGTGCAGGCGGCGTTGTCGGCGCTGCTGGGGCGGCTCGGCGCGGGCACCGACATCCCGCTCGGCAGCCCGGTCGCCGGGCGTGGCGACCAGCGGCTCGACGCGCTCGCCGGGTTCTTCGTGAACACGCTCGTGCTGCGCGCCGACCTCAGCGGCGATCCGTCCTTCGCGGACCTGGTGACCCGGCTGCGGGCCGTGGACCTGGCCGCGTTCGGGAACGCTGACGTGCCGTTCGAGAAGGTGGTGGAGGCGGTCAACCCGGAGCGGTCGCTCGCCCGGAACCCACTGTTCCAGGTGATGGTCGCGTTCCAGCACGTGCCCGCGCAGACCCCCGGGCTGCCGGGGCTCCGCACCTCGCCGGTGCCGATCGACACCGGGGTCGCGCAGTTCGACCTCGGGGTGGTCGTGACCGAGGAGGAGGCCGTCGACGGGATGCGCGGCGTCGTCGAGTACAGCGCCGACCTGTTCGACCGCGCGACGGCGGAGACCTTCGCCGCCCGGCTCGTCCGGCTGCTGGAGTCGGCGGCCGACCGTCCACAACAGCGCCTCTCCGAACTGGAGATTCTCTCCGCCGCCGAGCGGGACGCGCTGGACGGTGACTGGCAGGGGACCCGCTCGCCGACGGTGCCGCGGACGATGGCGGAGCTTTTCGCCGCCGCGGTCCAGGCCGATCCGCAGGCCCCGGCGCTCGAGGAAGGAAACGTTCTTCTCAGCTACGCGGAGCTGGACCGGCGGACCAACCAGCTCGCCCGGCGGCTGATCCGCGCCGGTGCCGGCCCGGACCGCATCGTCATGGTGCTGCTGCCGCGCTCGGCGGAGCTCTTCGTCACCGAGCTGGCCGTGGCGAAAGCCGGCGGCGCCTACCTTCCGGTCGACCCGTCCTACCCGGCGGAGAGGATCGCCGGCCTGGCCGCCGACGCGAGCCCGGTGCTGATCGTCGCGGCGCCCGGCGCCCCGAACCTGCCGGCCGGCGTCACGGTGCTCAGCCCGGCCGACGGTGCGGGCGAAGACGACTCGGCGATCACCGACACCGACCGGATCGCGCCGCTGCGGCCGGACCACGCCGCCTACGTCATCTACACGTCCGGCTCGACCGGGCGACCCAAGGGCGTCGTCGTTCCGCACGCCGGCCTCGCCGACCTGTCCGACACGTTCGCCGAGGTCTGGCGCGTGACGCCCGGGCACCGGATCGGGCAGTTCGCCTCGCCGAGCTTCGACGTCACGATCGCCGAGCTCGCGGTGAGCCTGCTGCGCGGCGCCACCCTGGTGATCACCCCGGAGGAGTCCCGGCTCGGCGAGGACTTCGCCAGGTTCGTCCACGAGCGACGGATCACGCACTTCGCGCTGCCCCCGGCGGCCCTCAGCGCGGTGCCGGCCGGCTCGTTCCCGCCCGGTGTGACGGTGATCTCCGGCGCCGATCGGCTCCCGCCGGACCTCCTCGCCCGCTGGACCGCCACCCACCGGCTGCTCAACGCGTACGGCCCGACCGAGGCCACGGTCAACTCCACGTACTGGGAATGCGTGCCCGGCGGACCGGTCCTGATCGGCCGCCCGGACCGCAACAAGCGGGCGTACGTGCTGGACAGCGCCTTGCGACCGGTCCCGCCCGGCGTCCCCGGCGAGCTGTACCTGTCCGGTTCCGGTCTGGCCCGTGGCTACCTGGGCCGTGCCGCGCTGACCGCCGAACGGTTCGTCGCCGACCCGTTCGCCACCGGCGAGCGCATGTACCGCACGGGCGATCTGGTCCGCCGTACCCCCGACGGGCAACTGGAGTTCCTGGGCCGCGCCGACGACCAGGTCAAGATCCGCGGTTTCCGGATCGAGCCGGGCGAGGTCGCCGCGGCGCTCGCCGAGCACCCGGCCGTTCGCCACGCCTACGTCCTGGCCCGCGACGGCCACCTCGTCGGCTACGCCGAGGGCACCGCGGACCCGTCCGAGGTACGGGCGTGGCTCGCCCACCGGCTTCCGGACCACCTGGTCCCGGCCGTGATCGTGATGCTCGGCGCGCTCCCGCTCAACGCCGCCGGCAAGGTGGACCGCAACGCCCTGCCGGAGCCGGTCGTCGACCGTGACGTCGAGCGGCCCGCGACCGTACTGCAGGAGCTGTTGTCGGATCTCTTCGCCGACGTCCTGGGACTGGACGAGGTCGGGATCGACGAGGGTTTCTTCGCCCTGGGCGGCGACAGCATCGTGGCCCTGCAACTCGTGTCCCGGGCCCGCGCCGCCGGCCTGGAACTCAGCGCCCGCCAGGTGTTCGAGAACCAGACCGTCGCCGCCCTCGCAGCTGTCGTCACGTCGGCCGGCGGCCCGTCCGCGGAGCCGGCCGGGGCGGGCCTGGGCGCGGTGCCGATCACCCCGATCCAGGCGTGGCTGCGCGGCCAGAACGCCCCGATCGACACGTTCGCCCAGTCCGTGGTGCTGCGCGTCCCGGCGGCCCTCGACCGGGACCGCCTGGTCCGCATCCTGCAGGCGGTGCTCGATCGGCACGACGCGCTGCGAGCCCGCTGGACGCCTGACGGACTGATCGTTCCGCCGGCCGGGGCGGTCGACGCCGCCTCGATCGTCCGGGTCGGTGACCGGCCTCTCGACGAGGAGCACCGGGCCGCGGTACGGCGTCTGGCCCCGGAACAGGGCCGCATGCTGCAGGCGGTGCTGCTCCCGGGCCGCCTGCTGCTGACCGGCCACCACCTCGCGGTCGACGGCGTCTCGTGGCGGATCATCGCCGGTGACCTGGCCGAAGCGTGGGAGGGTCGCGCGCTCGCGCCGGTCGGCACCTCGCTGCGCACGTGGGCCCGGGGCCTGGCCGCCGCCGCGCGCGACCGGGCCGCCGAGCTGCCGCTGTGGGAGTCGATCCTCGCCGCGCCCACCCCGTCGCTCGGCGGGGGCGGGACCGTCGCGGACCAGCGCGAGCACACGGTCCGGCTGACCGCCGAGCAGACCCTGCCGCTGCTCACCACGGTTCCCGAGGCCTTCCATGCCGGGGTGCAGGACGTGCTGCTCACCGGCCTGGCCCTCGCCGTGCGCGCCTGGCGCCCGTCCGTCGCGGCGCACGGTCTGCTGCTGCGCCTGGAGGGGCACGGCCGCGAGGAGCACCTGGTCCCGGGCAGCGACCTGACCCGGACCGTCGGCTGGTTCACCACCGAGTTCCCGGTCCGGATCGATCCCGGCGGCGACGACCCGGCGGCCGCGCTGAAGCTCGTCAAGGAGCAGCTGCGGGCGGTCCCGGACGCGGGAGCGGGCTACGGGTTGCTGCGCCACCTCAACCCGGAGACCGCGCCGCGGCTGGCGGCCACCCCGCAGCCGGAGATCCTTTTCAACTACCTCGGCCGGATGACGGCCGCCTCCGTCGGCGACGACGGCGCATGGGTCGCGGCCGCGGAGAACGACACCCTCGGCGACGGGCTCGATCCGGCGTTCCCGGTCGCGCACGCGCTGGAGATCAACGCGGCCACCGCGGACCTGCCGACCGGGCCCGAGCTGGACATCCGCCTCTCCTATGTGGCCGGCGTCCTCACCGAGGCCGACGTCACCGAGCTGGGCCGCCACTGGGCCCGGGCTCTGGACCGACTGCGCGACGCCGCCACCGGCGGCGGCCACACCCCTTCCGACCTGCTGGTGGAACTCAGCCAGGACGAGATCGACGAGTTCGAAGACGAATGGAGACTCTAGTGACGACGCCCAGCGGGTTGCAGGACATCCTGCCCCTGTCGCCGCTGCAGGAGGGTCTCTACTTCCTGTCCGCCTACTCCGGGGGCGACACCCCGGACGTCTACGTGGTCCAGCAGGTGCTGACCCTGGACGGCGACCTCGACGCGGGCCGGCTGCGGGCCGCCGCGCAGGCGCTGCTCGACCGGCACGCCAACCTGCGGGCCGCGTTCCGGCCGCGCAAGGCCGGTCAGCCGGTGCAGCTGATCCCGGCCGCCGTACCGGTGGACTGGACCGAGATCGATCTGACCGGCCAGGACCCCGCGCACGCGGACGCCGTGGCCGGCGAGGCGCGGGCCAAGCCGTTCGACCTGGCGCGGCCGCCGCTGCTGCGCTGGCACCTGATCCGGCTCGGCGCGCGCCGCCACCGGCTGGTGCTGACCGCCCACCACATCCTGCTGGACGGCTGGTCGGCGCCGCTGCTCGTGCGTGACCTGATGCTCCTCTACTCCGGGCGCCCGGTTCCGGCGGTCCGCCCGTACAAGGACTATCTGGGCTGGGTGGCGAAGCAGGACCGCGCGGCCGGGGAGAACGCGTGGCGCGACGCCCTGGCCGGCGTCGAGGAACCGACCCTGCTCGGCGCCAGCGGGACCGCCGCGGCCACCCCGGAGGCCATCGAGCACGTCATCGACGCGGCGCGACTGACCGAAATCGCACGCTCGCGCGGGCTGACGCTGAACACCGTCGTGCAGGGCGCGTGGGCGCTCGTGCTGGCCGAGCTGACCGGACGCGACGACATCGTCTTCGGCAGCACCGTCTCCGGCCGCCCGGCGACCCTGCCCGGCGCCGAGGACATGGTGGGCCTGTTCATCAACACCGTCCCGGTCCGGGTCCGGCCACGGCCGGGCGACACCTGGACCGGGTACCTGAGCCGGCTCCAGGCCGAGCAGGCCGCGCTCCTCGACCACCAGCACGTCGGCCTCGCCACGATCCAGCGGCTCGGCGGCATCGGCCCGCTCTTCGACACGCTGCTCGTCTTCGAGAGCTACCCGCTCGACGCCGACGGCCTGCGCGTCCTCGAGGATGCGGCCGGGCTGCGCCTCGCCGAGGTGACCGGGCACGACGCGACGCACTACCCGTTCACGCTGACCGCGATCCCCGGCGAGACGCTCACGCTCGGTGCCGAGTTCCGCGCCGACGTGATCTCCCGCGAGCAGGCGACGCGCCTGCTCGGCCGCCTCGAGCTGCTGCTCGCCGCGTTCACCGCCGAGCCCGACGGCCGGCTCGCCGCCCTGCCGGCCGCCGGATCGCTGCGGGACCCCGGCCCGGTGCTGGAGCTGCCGCGGGGCACGATCCTGGAGGAGTTCGACGCCGCTGTCCGGCGCAGCCCCAGCGCGGTTGCTGTCCGATTCAGATCCGATTCGCTGACGTACGGGGATCTGGCCGTGCGGGTGGATCGTCTGGCGCGGGTGCTGGTCGCCCGGGGTGCCGGGCCGGAGAAGGTTGTCGCCGTTCTGCTGCCGCGGACCGGGGACGCGCTGGTGGCGTGGCTGGCCGTGCTGCGTGCCGGGGCGATCTACCTGCCTGTCGACGTGGACTATCCGGCCGAACGGATCGAGTATCTGCTGTCCGACGCGTCCCCGGCGGTGGTCGTGACCCCGGCGTTGCTGGACGAGACGGCCGAGGCGGAACTTCCCGTCGTCGACCCGCGCAATGGCGCCTACCTGATCTACACGTCCGGTTCGACCGGCCGGCCCAAGGGCGTCGTGGTCGAGCACGCCAGCCTGCTCAACTTCTACCTGCACCACCGATCCCGGATCATCGCCCGTGAACGGACCCGGGTCGCGCTCTCCGCGGCGCTGGTCTTCGACACGTCGTGGGAGGGCGTTCTCTGGCTGATCGCCGGGCACGAGCTGCACCTGCTCGACGACGAGACCCGCCGTGACGCTGACCTGTTCGTCGCGTACGTCCGCGAGCACCGCATCGGCGCGCTCGACGTGACGCCGTCGCTCGGTCAGGAGCTCGTCCACGCCGGACTGCTCGGGGCCGACGGACCCGCCCTGGTCATGCTCGGCGGGGAGGCGGCCGGGCCGGCGCTGTGGACGGCGCTGCGGGAGGCGCCGGCGACCACCGGCGTCAACCTCTACGGGCCGACCGAGTGCACCGTGGACACGCTGATGGCGTGGGTCGCCGACAGCGCCGAACCGCTGGTGGGGCGGCCGATCGGCAACACCCGCGCGTACGTCCTCGACGGCTGGCTGCGGCCGGTCGCCGACGGTGTGGCGGGGGAGCTGTACCTGTCCGGCGCACAGCTCGGGCGTGGCTACCTCGACCGGCCCGGCCTGACCGCGAGCCGGTTCGTCGCCGACCCGTTCCGCGACGGCAAGCGCATGTACCGCACCGGTGACCTCGCGCGCTGGACGGCCGGGGGCGCGCTCGAGTTCGCGGGACGCGCCGACGACCAGGTGAAGATCCGTGGGTTCCGGGTCGAGCCCGGCGAGGTGGCGGCCGCGCTGGGCGAGCATCCGGACGTCCGGCAGGCGGCGGTGGTGGCCACGGACGGGCGGCTCGTCGCGTACGTCGTCGGGAACGCCGTTGATCTGCGGGAATGGGCCGCCGAGCGGCTTCCGGACCATCTCGTTCCCGCCGCCGTCGTCACCATGGAGCGGCTGCCGGTGACGGTGGCGGGCAAGCTCGACCGGCGGGCGCTGCCGGCACCGGACTTCGGGGCGCTGACCGGTGACGCCACGCCGCGCACCCCGGCCGAGGAGACCCTCGCCGGCCTCGTCGCGGAGCTGCTGGGGCTGCCGTCGGTCGGGGTCGACGACAGCTTCTTCAGCCTCGGCGGCGACAGCATCGTGTCGTTGCAGCTGGTCGCGCGAGCCCGGGCCGCCGGGCTGCGGATCACGCCGCGGCAGATCTTCGAGCTGCGGACGGTGGCCGCCCTCGCCGCGATCGCGGCGCCCACCGTCGAGTCCCGGCCGGTCGTGACCGGCGCGAACCTGGGCGACATACCGCTGACGCCGGCGCTGACCTGGCTGCGGGACGCGGGTCCGGCGGCGAACTACCACCAGAGCATGGTGCTGCGCGCCCCGGACGGGCTGACGCCGGAGCGGCTGCACGCGGTGGTGCAGGCGCTGCTCGACCGGCACGACCTGCTGCGCGCCCGCTGGACCGGCGACACCCTGACCGTGGCGCCGCCCGGTGCGGTGACGGCGCGGGACGTCGTGACCACCGGCGCGGCGCGACTGCGGCCGGCCGCCGGCGTGCCGATCCAGGTGGTGTGGCGCGGCGACGAGGTCGAGGTCGTCGTGCACCACAGCGTGGTGGACGGCGTCTCGTGGCGGATCCTGCTGCCCGACCTGGCAGCGGCCTGGGCGGACGTGGCCGCCGGGCGGGAGCCGCGACTGCCGGCCACCGGGACCTCGTTCCGGGAGTGGGCGCTCGGCCTGCGGACCGCGGCCGCCGACACGTCGCAGCTCGCGTACTGGACCGAGGTGCTGGCCGGCCCCGAGCCGGTGCTGGGCGCCCGGGCGATCGACCCGGCGCGTGACACCGTGGCGACCGCGCGGACCGTCACCGTCACCCTGGACGCGGACCGGACCGCGCCGCTGATCCACGACGTTCCGGCGGCGTTCCACGCGTCGGTGCCGGACGTGCTGCTCACCGGCCTGGCCCTGGCGATCGGCCGGGAGTCGCTGCTGGTCGAGCTGGAAGGACACGGGCGGGAGGAGAGCCTGGTGCCGGGCGTCGACCTGTCCCGGACGGTGGGCTGGTTCACCAGCGAATACCCGGTGCGGCTCACGCCGGGCCCGGGTAGCCCGGCGGACGCGCTCAAGCGGATCAAGGAGCAGCTGCGGGCCGTGCCGGAGAACGGCGCCCGGTTCGGGCTGCTGCGGCACCTCAACGACGAGACCCGGGCTACCCTCGCGGCTCGCCCCGAACCGCAGATTGTCCTCAACTACCTGGGCCGGTTCGACGGCGGTGACGCGCAGGGCGCCTGGACGCCCGTCGACGGGCTCGGTGGCGGAGCCGACCCGGACATGCCGCTCAGCCGCGCGCTGGAGATCAACGCGTCGGTGCTGGACGGCCGGCTGAGCGTCTCGCTGACCTGGCCCGAGGGCGTGTTCACCGAGGAGCGGGTGCGGGAACTGGCCGGCGACTGGTTCACCGCCCTCGACCGGCTCGCCGGGGCACCGGGTGGGCGCACGCCGTCCGACCTGCTGCTTCCCGGAATCGGGCAGGACGAGATCGACGCGCTCGAAGCCCGGCCCGGTGGGCTCGGCGACGTGTGGCCGCTGACGCCGCTGCAGGAAGGTCTCGTCTTCCTGGCCGCGGTGGCGCGGGACGTGGACCCGTACGTCGTGCAGCAGGTTCTTGATCTTGAAGGTCCGCTGGACCCCGAGCGCCTCCGGGCGGCCGGGCAGGCGCTGCTCGACCGGCACCCGGCGCTGCGGGTCAGCTTCCCGGCCGGGCCCGGCGGCGTGCTGCGGCAGCTCGTCGCCGCCCACGCGGAGCTGCCCTGGGCGGTGCACGAGGGCGGCTTCGAGGAGGTGGCCGCGGCCGACCGGCACACGCCGTTCGACCTGACCAGCGCTCCGCTGCTGCGACTCACCCTGGTCCGGGTCGGGCCGGAGCGGCACCGGCTGATCCTCACCAACCACCACGTGCTGCTCGACGGCTGGTCGACGCCGCTGGCGGTGCGCGAGCTGTTCGACCTCTACAACGGTCGCGAGTTGGCGGCGCCGCGGCAGTACCGGGACTACCTGCGCTGGCTGATGAGCACCGACCGGGCCGCCGCCGTCACCGCCTGGCGCGATCAGCTGACCGGATTGGATCAGGCCACCCTGGTGGCGCCGGGCGCCGGAGCGGTCCTCGACGCCCGGCCCGGGAAGCTGGAACGGGAACTGCCCCGCGAGGTGACCGAGCGGCTCACCGCCCTGGCACGCGAACGGCAGGTCACGCTCAACACCATCGTGCAGGCCGGGTGGGCCGTTCTCCTGGCGCACCTGACCGGGCGTACCGACGTCGTCTTCGGCACGACCGTGAGCGGCCGTCCGGCGCAGGTGGCCGGGGTCGAGGACATGATCGGGTTCTTCATCAACACGCTGCCCGTGCGGGTGCCGCTCGACCCGGCGCAGACCTGGACCGGACTGCTCGAACGGATCCGCGCCGACCAGGCCGGCCTGCTCGAACACCAGCACCTGCCGCTCAGCGACATCCAGCGACTCGCCGGGATCGGGGAGCTGTTCGACACGCTGACGATCTTCGAGAGCTACCCGCTCGACACGGACGCGCTGCACTCGTCGACCGGCGCGGCCGGGCTGCGGATGACCGACGTGACCGGGGACGACGCGCCGCACTACCCGCTGACGCTCGCGGTGGCGCCGGACGAGCGGCTCCGGCTCGGACTCGCGTACCGGACGGACGTCTTCGACCCGCCGGCCGCCGAGGAGATCCTGGACCGCTTCGGGGCGCTGCTCGCGGAACTCGCGGCGGCGCCGGACCGGGCGGTCGGGCGCGCGCTGCCGGCCCCGGCACACGTGACCGAGACTGCCCATCCGGTCCCGGAGACCACGCTGCCGCGGCTGTTCGCCTCGGCCGTGGAACGGGACCCAGCGGCGGTGGCGGTGATCTTCGAGGGGGTACGGCTCACCTACGCCGAACTGGACGAGCGGGCCGGTCGGCTCGCGGGCGCCCTGGTCGCTCGCGGGGTACGCCCCGGTGACGTGGTGGCGGTCGCGATGCCGCGCTCGGCCGACCTGGTGGTGGCGCTGCACGCGGTCCAGCGGGCCGGTGCGGCGTACCTGCCGATCGATCCCTCCCATCCGCGGGACCGCAACGACTACCTCCTCGCCGACTCGGGCGCTTCCGTCGTGCTGACCTCGGCGGACGCGGCCGGCCACGAACCGGTGCCGGCTGTCGAGGTGCCCGCGGACAGCGCCGCCTACGTCATCTACACGTCCGGCTCGACCGGCAAGCCCAAGGGTGCGATCGTCTCGCACCGCTCGATCGTCAACCGGCTGCTGTGGATGCAGGCCTCGTACGACCTGCAGCCCGGGGATCGTGTCCTGCAGAAGACGCCGGCCGGGTTCGACGTGTCGGTGTGGGAGTTCTTCTGGCCGCTGATCAGCGGAGCGACCCTGGTCGTGGCCCGTCCCGGCGGTCACCGCGACCCGGCGTACCTGGCGTCGCTGATCAGCTCCGAGCGGATCGGCACGGTCCACTTCGTGCCGTCGATGCTGCGGGCATTCCTCGCCGACCCGGCCGCACCCGGCGTGGCCGGCGCTCTCCGGCGGGTGATCTGCTCGGGCGAGGCGCTGCCGGCCGATCTGGCCGCCCGGTTCGGTGCCGTGCTGCCCGGGGTGGAGCTGCACAATCTCTACGGACCGACCGAGGCGGCGGTGGACGTCACGTACCACCCGGTCGACGTCCTGGCCGCCGGCCCGGTGCCGATCGGACGGCCGGTCTGGAACACCCAGGTCCACGTGCTCGACCCGTGGCTGCGCCCGGTCCCGCCCGGCATCACCGGGGAGCTGTACCTCGGCGGGGTGCAGCTGGCTCGCGGCTACCTGAACCGTCCCGCCCTGACCGCGTCCCGTTTCGTCGCCGACCCGTTCGGGGCGGCCGGCGGCCGGCTCTACCGCACGGGTGACCTGGCCCGGATGAGCGCCGACGGGGTCCTGGAATACGCCGGCCGCACCGACGACCAGGTGAAGATCCGCGGTCTGCGCGTCGAACCCGGCGAGATCGAAGCCGCCCTGCTGGCCCTTCCCGGCGTCACCGCCGCGGCGGTCGTGGCGCGCTCCGACGGCCCGGCGACGCGCCTGGTCGCCTACCTGGTCACCGCGCCCAGCGATCCGGCTGCGCTCGGCGGCTCGGCCGCGCCCAGCGGCTCGGCCGCGCTCGGCGACTCGGCCGCGCCCGGCGACTCGGCCGTGTCCAGCGGTCCGGTCCCGTCCGGGGATGCGGCTGCGCCCGGCGATCCCGCCGCGTCCGTCGACTGGGCGGCCGCGTTGGCTGTCACGCTGCCGGAGCACCTCGTCCCGGCCGCGTTCGTCGTGCTCGACGAGCTGCCGCTGAGCCCGAACGGCAAGCTCGACCGCCGCCGCCTCCCGGCCCCCGACTTCGCCGCCCGCGCCGGCGGCGACGAGCCGCGGACCCCGGCGGAGGAGTTCTTCGCCGGCCTCGTCGCCGGCGTCCTCGGGCTGCCACGCGCCGGCATCCGGGACAGCTTCTTCACCCTCGGCGGTGACAGCATCCTGGCCCTGCAGCTGACCGCCCGCGCCCGCGCGGCCGGCTGGCAGCTGACCGCCCGGGACGTCTTCGCCCACCCGACCGTCGAGGCCCTGGCGCGGGCCGCGACGCCGATGACCACGGTGCGGGCACAGGACGCGACGGCGGGCTGGGGTTTCATCCCGGCCACCCCGATCATGCGGGACCTGGCCGTGGCCGATCCCCGGCTGAGTCAGTCGATGCTGCTCCCGGCGCCCGCCGACTTGCTCGGCCGCCTGCAGGCCCTGCTGGACCGCCACGACGTGCTGCGCGCCCGCTGGACCGGAGACGGCCTGCACGTGCCCGCCCCCGGCACGGTCCGCGCCGGCGACCTGATCGGCGCCACCGATCTCGACCCGTCAGCCGGCCGGATGCTGCGCGCCGAACCGCGCGGCGACCGCGTGCTCCTGGAAATCCACCACCTCGCCGTCGACGCCGTCTCCTGGCCGATCCTGATCAGCGACCTGACGGCCGCGGACCCCGCGGACCCCGCGGACGCCACGCCGCCGGGCACGCCGTTCCGGACCTGGGCCCTCGCCCTGCAGCGGCTCGCCGCTGAGCGGGCCGGGGAACTCGAGCACTGGTCGGGGGTCCTCGACGGGCCGGCCGGCTACCTCGGCGAGATCGCCCTGGACCCGTCCGTGGACACGCTCGGAACGCTCGACCAGGTTGTCGTCCGGCTCGATGCCGAGCGGACCACGCCGCTGATCACGTCGATCCCGGCCGCGTACCGGGCCAACGTCCAGGACGTTCTCCTGTCCGCGCTCAGCACGGCCGCCGGCGACGACCTGCTGATCGAGCTCGAAGGCCACGGGCGCGAGGAGCAGCTGCTGCCCGGCGCCGACCTGTCCCGCACCGTCGGCTGGTTCACCACCTCCCATCCGGTGCGACTCTACGCCGCGGAGAGGGCCGGTCAGGGGTTGTCCACACTGACCGGTTATCCACAGGGCACCGCCCGCGACCAGGCGATTCTTGGGACAATGGACGAAGGCGGCTCCCCCAGGGTGGGTGGGCTGGACGGTTCGGCCGGGCAGCTCAAGCGCATCAAGGAAACGCTGCGCGCCGCCCCTGACGGCGGCATCGGCTACGGCCTGCTGCGCCACCTCAACCCGGAGACCGCCGAGCGCCTGGCACCCCTCCCGCAGCCGCCGGTCCTCTTCAACTACCTGGGCCGCGCCGGCGACGGCGGCGACGACGGCCTGCGCGGCGACGCGAGCGACGACCTCCCGGCCCGCCACGTGCTGACCATCGAGGCGTCGGTGCGGGCCGGTGAGCTGGTCCTGTCCGCCGCCTTCCCGCGGCGGGTGCTGGCCGGCGACACCGTGCGGGAGCTGCTCGACCGCTGGATCGGGGCGCTGACCGCGCTCGCCGAGCAGCCCGGCGACGGCGGCCTCACCCCGTCCGACGTGCTCGCGACAGTGGACCAGGCGGATCTCGACGAGCTCGGCGGGCGCTACCCGGGGCTCGCCGACGTGCTGCCGCTGACCCCGCTGCAGGAGGGCCTGTTCTATCTGCACGCACTGGACGGCACCGACGTCTACACCGTGCAGCAGCGGCTCGACCTGGACGGCGACGTCGACCCGGGCCGGCTGCGCGACGCGGCACGCACGCTGCTGCGCCGGCACCCGAACCTGCGGGCCGCGTTCACCACGACCGCGGCCGGCACGCCGGTGCAGGTCATCCCGAGCGCGGCCGAGCCGGCCTGGGACTACCGCGAGGTGTCCGAGGACGAGGCCGGCCGCCTCGCCGACGCGGAACGGGAGAGGCCCTTCGACCTGGAGGAGCCGCCGCTGCTGCGGTTCCTGCTGCTGCGGCTCGGCGAGACCGCGTACCGGCTCGTGCTGACGCAGCACCACCTGCTGGTCGACGGATGGTCCGGGCCGCTGATCGCCCGCGAGCTCTTCACGGCGTACGCGGGGAATCAGGCGGCGCCGGGCCGCCCCTACCGGGACTTCCTCGCCCACCTGGGCCGGGCCGACGCCGAGGCGGCACGCGAGGCGTGGCGCGACGCGCTGGCAGGGCTGGCCGAGCCGACGCTGGTGGCCCCCGGTGGCCGTGCCGGGCTGCCGGACGAGGTCACCGATCAGCTGCCGGACGCCGCCGCCGAGCTGGCCCGCAGCCTCGGTGTCACCCCGAACACACTGGTCAGGGCTCTGTGGGCGGTCCTTCTGGGCCGCCTGACCGGGCGCGACGACGTGGTGTTCGGCGCGACCGTCGCCGGGCGTCCGGCGGAGCTCGCGGGCGTCGAGGAGACGATCGGCCTGTTCATCAACACCCTTCCCGTCCGCGTACGTCTTCTGCCCGGCGAGACCTGGCGGGACTTCCTCGCGCGCGTGCAGCGGGAGCAGGCCGCACTGCTGCCGCACGAGCACCTGGGGCTCGCGGCGATCCAGCAGCTCGCGGGGCTGGGCGAGCTCTTCGACACGCTCGTCGTGTTCGAGAGCTACCCGGTCGACGCCGAGCGTCTCGACGACAGTCAGCGCGCCGCCGGGGTGAAGATCGCCGGGGTCGAGAGCCGGGACGCCACGCACTACCCGTTGACGCTGGTCGCGGCGGAGGACGACGGGCTGCACCTGGCCCTGGAGTATCAGCCGTCCCGCTTCGACGCCGCGACCGCGCGGCTGCTGCTGGACCGGCTCGTGGCGCTCGCCGCCGAGGTGGCCGCCGACCCGTCGCGGCCGGTGGACCGGGCGGACGCGCTGACCGCGGACGAGCGTGTGCGGATGCTCGTGGACTGGAACGCGGGGGCCGTGCCGGTGACCCCGGCGACGCTTCCGGGGTTGGTCCGGGACTGGGCCCGGCGGACGCCGGACGCGACGGCTCTGGTGGTGGGGGAGCGGCGATGGTCGTACGCCCAATTGGTCGAAGAGGCGGAAAGCCTCGCTCGTCACCTACGAGCCAGGGGCGCCGGGGCCGGGCAGATCGTGGCGCTGGTGCTGCCGCGGGGCGAGCACATCGTGCCGGCCATCCTCGCCGCGATGATGTCCGGGGCCGCCTACCTGCCGATCGATCCGGAGTACCCGCCGGCGCGCATCGCCGCGATGATCGAGGACGCGCGGCCGGTGCTGACCCTGGCGGTCACCTCCACCGAGAGCCTGCTGCCGGAGACGCCGAGTCACAACGTGGAGCGCAGTGTTGCCGCCGAGGGGCAGCTTCCGGAGCTGGTGCCGGACCAGCCGGCCTACGTGATCTACACGTCCGGCTCCACGGGACGGCCCAAGGGGGTTCTGGTCCCGCACCGGACTGTGGTCAACCTCTTCGCCAGCCACCACCACCGCATCCTCGGCCCGGCCGCGGAGAGGCTCGGCCGGCCGCTGCGGATCGCCCACAACTGGTCGTTCGCGTTCGACGCCTCCTGGCAGCCGCTGCTCGCCCTGCTCGGCGGCGATGAGCTGCACCTGGTCACCGACGAGCCCCGGAAGGACCCCGACCTGCTGGCCGCCCTGCTGCGCGACAACGGCATCGACATGATCGAGGTCGCGCCCTCGCACCTGGACCAGCTGGTCGCGTCCGGCTTCGACGCGGCCGGTCTGGCGGTGCTCGGCGTCGGCGGCGAGGCCGTTCCTGATCAGCTGTGGGCGGCGATGGCGGCGCTGCCGGACACCGAGTCGTACAACTTCTACGGCCCGACCGAGTGCACCGTGGACGCGGTCGTGCAGCGGGTCAAGGAGGTGCCGCGGGCGCTGATCGGGCGTCCGGTCGCCAACACCAGCCTGTACGTCCTCGACGCGCGGCTGCGCCCGGTCCCGCCGGGTGTCGCCGGGGAGCTGTACATCGGAGGCGCCGGCGTCGCCTACGGCTACCTGCGGCAACCCGCGCTGACCTCGACCCGGTTCGTCGCCGACCCGTGGTCGCCGGGGCAGCGGATGTACCGCACCGGCGACGTGGTCCGCTGGACCGCGGACGGGCGCATCGACTACCTCGGGCGCACCGACGACCAGGTCAAGATCCGTGGCCACCGGGTGGAGCTGGGCGAGGTCGCGACCGTCCTCGGCGAGCACGACGCGGTCGGCCAGGCGGTGGTCATCGCCGACGGTGGACGCCTCGTCGCGTACGTCGTGACCGCTCTTGATCCTCCGCAGGTGAGAGCGTGGGCCGCCGAGCGGCTGCCCGCCCACCTGGTGCCGGCCGCGGTCGTCACCCTGGACGCGCTGCCGCTGACCGTCAACGGCAAGCTCGACCGCACGGCGCTGCCGAAACCGTCGTTCGCGGCCACCGGCCGGCCCCCGCGGGGTGCCGCCGAGGAGCGGATCGCCGCGCTGTTCGCCGAGGTGCTCGACCTGGACGCGGTCGGCGCCCAGGACAGCTTCTTCGACCTGGGCGGGGACAGCATCGCCGCGATGCGCCTGGTCAGCCGCGCCCGGACGGCCGGCGTCGACCTGCGCCTGCGCGACCTGGTGGCGACGCCGACGGTCGCGGCACTCGCGGTGCTTACGGAGGTGACGGCGTGACCCGGCGGGAACTGCTGACCTGGGCCGCCCGGCACTCCCGGGGCGGGCTGGTCGCGTCGTGGATCGGCGGGCTCGGCTACCAGGGCGGGCTGCTGGCGCTGCCGTGGGTGATGGGCCGCGCCGTCGACGCCGTGCGCTCCGGCGACCGCTCCGCGCTGCTGCTGTGGGCCGGCGCGACGCTCGCCGTGTCGGTGGGGCTGACCGGCGCGGAGTGGGCGATGCGCTGGTGGTCGACGCTCGCCGGGGTCCGCACCGGCAACGCGCTGCTGCTGCGCCTGGCCGATCGGGTGCTCGGCTGGGACGCTGCGACCGCGCACCGGTTCAGCGCCGGTGACCTCGTGGTGCGCGGCACGCGCGACACCGAGCAGGTCACCGTCTGGCTGTCCACCGTGCCGTCGCTGGCCAGCGGCGTGCTCGGGCTGATCACCGTGCTGGTCCTGATCGCGACGCTGGATCCGATGCTGGCGCTGATCGGGCTCGGCGCGGTGCCGCTGCTGATCCTGGTCAACCTCTGGTACCCGCGCCGCTACGAGCGGGCCAACGAGGAGCTCTCGGCGGCGCACGGCGCCCGGGCCGACGCCGTCGAAGACCTTCTCTCCGCCAGTACGGCGGTCCGGGGCCTCGGCGGTGAGGCGGTGCTGATCGAGCGGCATCACGAGGCCAGCCGTACGGTCCGGGACCGCACCCTGGCCCTCGCACGGGTCGCGGCCGGCTGGTCGGCGAACGCCCCGTTCATCCCGTGGCTGGCCACCGCAGCCGGCGTCGCGGTCGGCGGCCTCGCCGTGCTCGACGGGCGGCTCTCGGTCGGCGGGCTCACCGCGTTCGCCGGGTGGATGGCGCTGCTCGGGCGGCAGGTGATGATGCTGACGCTGCGGTTCAGCCAGTTCGGCGACGCGTGGACCGCCGCCGGCCGCATCGCCGAGGTTCTCGGCGCCACCCCGTCCCTGACCTCGCCCGACTCCCCGAAGCCCCGGCCGGCCAGCACCGAGCTGGCCCTCAGGGGTCCTTCGGACACCGGGTCACACCCCTCAGGACCAGCCGGGGGAGTGACCGTCACGCCGGCCGGGCGGGAGCCGCTGGTGTTCCCGGAGATCACGATCGCGGACGGCGAGTTCGTGGCCGTCACCGGCGCTGTCGGCAGTGGCAAGTCGACGCTGCTGCGGCTGCTGGCGCGGCTGGCCGACCCGGACACCGGGATGGTCACGCTCGGCGGGACCGGCCTGCGGGAACTCGACCTGGGCGAGCTGCGGGACACGGTCACGCTCGTGGGGCAGCGGCCGCTGCTGCTCTCCGGGACCATCGCCGACAACCTGCGCCTGGGCCGCGCGGACGTCACCGACGAGCAGCTGCGCCAGGCGTGCCGGCGCGCCGCGATCCTGGGCCACGTCGAGTCGCTGCCCGACGGCTTCGGCACCGAGCTCGGCGAACGCGGCTCGGGCGTCTCCGGCGGGCAGGCGCAACGGCTCGCCCTGGCCCGCGGGCTGCTGCGCGGCAGCCGGGTGCTCCTGCTCGACGACGTGACCTCGGCCGTCGACGCCGGCACCGAGCAGCGCATCCTCGACGGCCTGCGTGACTTGCGCGTCACGGTCGTCTTCGCCACCTCGCGCCCGGCCGTGGCCGAGCGCGCCGACCGGGTCGTCCACCTGGGCGTGCACGACGGGGAGCTGATCCATGGCTGACGTACGGATGCTGACCGAGGAGCCCGACCAGCGGCACGTGCTGCGTCGCGCCTGGCCCCACCTGCGCCGGCACCGGGCGGCGATGGCCGGGGCGGTCGCCGTGAACCTGCTGGCGACCCTGGCGCTGACGCTGGTCCCGGTGGCCGTGGGCCGCGCGGTCGACGCGGTGCTGGACAGCGACAGGCAAGGGCTCATCGCGTACGCCGCAATGGTGTTCGTCCTGGTCGTTGCCCGCACGGTCCTGTTGCGGCAGTCGGAGCTCCTGTTGACCCGAGTCGGCGAGCGCGTCGTGCACGACCTGCGCGACCTCGTGGTCGAGCGGCTCGGCGGGACGCCGCTGCGCTTCCTGGAGGCGCATCGTGGTGGTGACCTGCTGCAACGGGCGACCGTGGAGATCGCCGAGCTGGCCACGTTCGTCCGGGGCCAGTTGCCGGACCTGATCTCGCTGGCCGGCTACGTCGTGTTCGCCACCGTCGTCCTGCTCACCTCGTCGTGGCAGCTGTTCCTGCTGCTCGTGCTGGTGTTCGTCCCGCCGATGTGGCTGCTGGCGCGGATCGTGCGGCGAGCGGCGGAACGCGCCTACCCGGCCGAGGCCGCCGCGCGGTCGACGCTGACCTCGACGTTCTCGGAGAGCCTGCTGGCCCGCGAGCAGTTGCAGATCGACGGCGCGACCGGGACGTGGCTGTCTCGGCTGCGCGGGGACGCGGACGGGTACTACCGCCGGGCCCGGGCCGCGCAGGGTGCCGCGACCTGGATCGACGGGACCTGGATCGTGCAGGGCATCACCAGCGCGGCAATGCTCGTCGCCGGTGGGGTGCTCGCCGTGAACGGGCACGTCACGGTCGGTGTGGTGGTCACGTTCGTGCTGGCCAGCCGGGATCTGTTCAGCTCGGTCGACGACCTGACACTGGTGGTCGGGGACCTGCTGGAGACGCGCGTCGGTCTCGCGCGACTGCTGGACCTGCTGGCAGCCACGTCGCCCGGCTCCAGGGCGGTCCCGGGGAAGAGGCCGGAGAACGCGGGGCTGACGGCGGAGTCCGTGACCTACAGCTACAACGCCGGGGAGCCGGTCCTGCACGGGGTTTCCGTCCACTTCGCCCCCGGGGAGCACGCGGGCCTGGCCGGTGAGACGGGATCGGGCAAGACGACGCTGGCCAAACTGCTCTGCGGCCTCTACCTGCCGGACTCCGGCGTGGTCCGGCTCGGCGGGGTCGACCTCGCCGAACTGGACGCCACCGAGCTGCGCCGGCGCCTCGTCCTCATCCCGCAACAGGTCCACATGATCGCCGGGACCCTGGCCGACAACCTGGCGCTGACCCCCGGCACCAAGACCCGGGACGACTTCGCGGCCGCCGCTGCCGCGCTCGGCCTGAGCGCCTGGATCGACACCCTGCCGGACGGGTTCGACACGGATCTGGGCCGCCGCGGCGAGCGCTTCTCCGCCGGGGAACGCCAGCTCGTCGGCCTGATCCGGGCCGCGATGACCGACCCCGAGGTGCTGATCCTCGACGAGGCCACCGCCGACCTGGACCCGGCCACCGCCGAGCGCATCGAGGAGGCCCTGGCCCGGCTCCGGGACGGGCGCACGGTCCTGGTCATCGCCCACCGCCCCGCCACCATCGCCCGGCTGCCGCGCGTGATCCGCCTGCACGCCGGAAGCATCACCACGGAGGAACCATGCCCCTGATCGATGTCGGCGGTGTCCGGCTCAACTACGAGGAACGCGGGTCGGGACCGGCCGTGCTGTTCCTGTCCGGCACCGGCGCCCGCGGCCGCACCTGGCACCTGCACCAGGTCCCCGCGCTGGTCCAGGCCGGATACCGGGTCGTCACGTTCGACACCCGGGGCATCGCGCCGTCGGACACCCCGCCGGTGGTGACCATGCCCGACCTGATCGCCGACGCGGCCGGCCTGATCGAGCGGCTGGGCCTGGGCCCGTGCCGGGTGGCCGGCTCGTCGATGGGCGCGCGGGTCGCCGCCGAGCTGTGCCTGCAGCGGCCCGACCTGGTCGACCGGGTGGTGCTGATGGCGACGTTCGGGCGGCCCGGCGCGTTCCTGGACGCGATGACCGCGGGCGAGCGGGCGCTGCGGGAGAGCGGGACGAAGCTGCCGGCCGAGTACCTGGGCGTGGTGCGGGCGGCGCTCAACCTGTCACCGCGGACCCTTGCCGACGACCGGGCGGCGCGCGACTGGCTGGACGTCTTCGAGCTTCCGCTGGCGGGGGAGACGGACGGCGCGGCCAGCAGGCTCGACGCCGACGCGGACGCGGATCGGCTCATGGCGTACGCGCAGATCTCGGTGCCCTGTCTCGTCCTCGGTTTCGCGGACGACCTGATCGCGCCGGCCCGCGGCAACCGCGACGTCGCCGCCGCGGTGCCGGGCGCGCGGTACGCGGAGATCCCGGACGCCGGTCACTACGGCTATCTCGAACAGCCTTCGCTGGTCAACACCGAGCTCATCGCATTTCTGTCGGAGGGACAATCATGATCACCACCCGTGAGGTCGAGCTGGTCTGGCACGACCTGACCCCCAGGCTGCTCGAGGTGGTCCGCACCGAGGCGGTCAGCCCCCGCATGCTGCGGGTGACGCTCGGTGGTGAGCAGCTCGACGGGTTCCGCTACGGCGCGCCGGACGACCACGTGAAGGTCTTCTTCCCGGAGCCGGGCGCCGAGCTGCCGGTCATGCCGACGCTCGGCGAGGAGGGCCTGGAGCCGCCGCCGCCCGGCTCGCCGCTGCCGACGTTCCGTGACTACACGATCCGCTACCTGCGGCCGGAGCAGCGGGAGCTCGACATCGACTTCGCGCTGCACGGGCACGGCCCGGGCGCGACCTGGGCGGCGAACGCGCAGCCCGGCGACCGGGTCGGCATCCTCGGGCCGCGCGGCTCGACCGTGGTCCCGCTGACCTTCGACTGGTACCTGCTCGGCGCCGACGAGACCGCGCTGCCGGCGCTCGGAGCGTGGCTGGAGCAGCTCCCCGCCCACGCGAGGGTGCTGGCCTTCGCCGAGGTCGCCGCCGCGGCGGAGGAGCAGCCCCTGGCCCGGCCGGCGACCTGGCTGCACCGCGACCGCGGGCAGTCCCTGCGGGAGGCGATCGTCGCCGCCGAGCTGCCCGAGGGCGACGGCTACGTGTGGATCGCCGGCGAGGCCACCGGGCTCAAGCCGATCCGCCGCCACCTGCGCGCCAAGGGTCTGAACCGGAACTGGCTGGAGATCGACGGCTACTGGAAGCGCGGCGTCGTGAACCTGGACCACCACGAGGACGACCATGAGTGACCCTTTACCTGGGCTTGACCCACATGTGCTGCTGACGTTCCTGCTCCAGGTCTCGGTCCTGCTGGTGGTCGCGCTCGGCCTGGGCCGGCTCGCGGTCCGGCTCGGCCTGCCCGCGCTCGTCGGTGAGCTGCTCACCGGCGTCCTGCTCGGGCCGTCGCTGCTCGGCACGATCGCCCCCGGGCTGCTCTCCTGGGTGTTGCCCGCCGACGCGGGCCAGCTGCACCTGGTCGACGCGGTCGGCCAGTTCGGCGTGCTGCTGCTGGTCGGCGTCACCGGCATCCAGCTCGACACCACGATGCTGCGCAAGCGTGGCGTGACCGGGTTGCGGGTCAGCCTGGCCGGGTTGCTGCTGCCGCTCGCGCTCGGTGTCGGCGCCGGCTTCCTGGTACCCGCCGCGCTGCTCACCGACCACTCCGAGCGCGGCGTGTTCGCGCTGTTCCTGGGCGTGGCGATGTGCGTGACGGCGATCCCGGTGATCGCCAAGATCCTCGCCGACATGGGGTTGCTGCACCGCGACATCGGCCAGCTCACCCTCGCCGCCGGGACGGTGGACGACGCCGTCGGCTGGTTCCTGTTGTCGGTGGTCTCGGCCGCCGCGACCACGGGCGTACGGGCCGGGGCCGTCTCGCTGTCGATCCTGTACCTGGTGCTGTTCGTCGCCGCCGCGTACTTCCTCGGGCGCCCGGCCGCGCGATGGCTGATGCGCCGCGTCCACGGTGGCCCCCGGGTGACCGTCGCGGTCGTGGTGATCCTGCTCGGCGCGGCAGCCACCCAGGCGATGGGGATGGAGGCCCTGTTCGGCGCGTTCGTGGCCGGCCTGCTGATCGGCCAGGCGCGCGACGGCGAGGGCCTGCTCTGGAAGGACCTCACGCCGTTGCGGACCGTGGTGCTCAGCGTGCTCGCGCCGCTGTTCCTGGCCACCGCCGGCCTGCGGATGGACCTGACCGCGCTGGCCGACCCGAAGGTGCTGCTCGCCGGGATCGCGCTGCTGCTGGTGGCGGTGATCGGCAAGTTCGCCGGGGCCTACCTCGGCGCCCGGGCCAGCCGCCTCTCGCACTGGGAGGGGATCGCGCTGGGTGCCGGCATGAACGCGCGTGGCGTCGTCGAGGTCGTCGTCGCCACCACCGGCCTGCGGCTGGGCGTGCTGTCGATCGCGACGTACACGGTGATCGTCCTGATCGCGGTCGTCACCTCGGTGATGGGCCCGCCGATCCTGCGCCTGGCCATGTCCCGCCTCGAACAGACGCCCGCCGAGCAGCAGCGGGAGCTCGCCCTCGCCGGAACCCCCACCGGAACCCCCGTCACCACCGGAGCCCACCGATGACCGCCGTCTCCACCGACACCGCCACCACCGGCGCCGCCGAACTCCTGGCCGGCTACCAGCCCGGCGAGTCCTCACTGTTCGCCTCGCCGCGGGGCACGCTGCTCGCCGAGGGCACCTACTTCGCGGTGCCGCCGTCCGGCCGCGCCGACGGGCACGCCGACCTGGCCCGCCGGGTCGGCGCCGTGCTCGGGGTCGCCGAGGCGGCCGGCCACGAGGTCCGTACCGTGGTCGGCGCCGTCCCGTTCGCCCCGGGCGCCGACGCGCGCCTGATCGTCCCGCAGCGTCTGCGCCGCGGTGGCGCCCCGGTCGCCGTGCCGGGCCGGCCGTCGCCGTTCGGCATCGGCGCACTGCGCCCGGTGCCGACGCCCGGCGGGTACCGCGACGCGGTGGCCCGGGCGGTCGCCGAGATCCGCGACGGGCGGTACACGAAGGTGGTGCTCGCCCGGTCGCTGCACGCCGAGGTGTCCGGTTTCGATCCGGCGCCGGTGGTGCGGGCGCTGACCGGTCGCGACCCGGGCGGCTACACGTTCGCGGTGGACCTGGGCGCCGGGCGGACGCTCTTCGGCGCCAGCCCGGAGCTGCTGGTCGCGCGGCACGGGCGGACCGTGACCGCCAACCCCCTGGCCGGCTCCGCGGCTCGCAGCGCCGACCCGGTGGAGGACCGCCGCCGCGCCGCCGAGCTGCTCGCCTCCGCCAAGGACCGGCACGAGCACGCCGTCGTCAGCGAGCAGGTGGCCGAGGTGCTGCGGCGCTACTGCTCCTCGCTGGACGCGCCGGCCGAGCCGTCGCTGGTCGCGACCGCGACGATGTGGCACCTGTCGACCCTGATCACCGGGGAGATCGCCGACCCGGCCGTCTCCGCGCTGGAGCTGGCGACCGCGCTGCACCCGACGCCGGCGGTCTGCGGGACGCCGACCCCGGCCGCGCGCGAGGCGATCGGGCGGCTCGAACCGTTCGACCGGGGGTTCTACACCGGCATGGTCGGCTGGGTGGACGCCGCGGGGGACGGGGAGTGGGCGGTCACCATCCGCTGCGCGACCGCCGGACCGTCCGGCATAGACCTCTACGCGGGCGCGGGCGTCGTCGCCGACTCCGATCCGTCCGCGGAGCTCGCCGAGACCACGGCCAAGCTGGGCACCCTGCTCAGCGCGCTGGGAGTGGAGAACGCCGATGTGGCCTGACGACTTCGCCGCCCGTTACCGCGCCCGCGGCTACTGGACGGGCCAGACCCTCGACCACCTCGTCGACCCGGCCCGTTCCTCCTTCGCCTCCCGCGTCGCCGTCGTCGACGGCGATCGCCGGATCACCTACCGGCAGCTCTTCGACCGCGCGCAGCGGCTGGCCGCGGGCCTGCACGCGCAGGGCGTCCGCGCCGGCGACCGGGTCGTGGTGCAACTGCCCAACGTGGCCGAGTACTTCGAGGTGATCTTCGCGCTGTTCCGGCTCGGGGCGCTGCCGGTGTTCGCCCTTCCGGCGCACCGGAGCTCGGAGATCGGCTACTTCTGCTCCCACACGGCGGCGGTCGCCTTCATCACCGAGCACGCCGAACTGGCCCCGGCGGCGGGCGACGCCCGGGTGATCCTGGTCGGTGACCTGGCCGGCGTGGACGGCGATCCGTCCGTCCTGCCTGCCGGCCCGCAGTCCTCGGACGTTGCTTTTCTTCAGCTGTCCGGGGGCAGCACCGGGCTGCCGAAGCTGATCCCGCGCACCCACGACGACTACCTCTACAGCGTCCGGGAGAGCGCCACGATCTGCGGGCTCACCCCGGACAGCGTCTACCTGACCGCGCTGCCGGTCGCGCACAACTTCACCATGTCCTCGCCCGGCGTCCTCGGCGTCCTGCACACCGGCGGCCGGATCGTGCTGGCGCCGCGACCCGACCCGGCGACGGTGTTCCCGCTGATCGAGCGGGAACGGGTCACCATCACCGCCGTCGTCCCGCCGCTCGCGCACCTGTGGCTGGACGCCGTCGCGGGCGCCGCCGAGAAGCCCGACCTGTCCAGCCTCGACGTGCTCCAGGTCGGCGGGGCCAAGCTGGCCGACGCCGTGGCCGCACGGGTGCGCCCGGTCCTCGGCTGCCAGTTGCAGCAGGTCTTCGGGATGGCGGAGGGCCTGGTCAACTACACGCGGCTGGACGACCCGGACGACGTGGTGCTGCACACGCAGGGCCGGCCGATCTCTCCCGACGACGAGGTGCTGATCGTGGACGACGATGACCGGCCCGTCCCGGACGGGACGGTCGGGCATCTGCTGACCCGGGGCCCGTACACCATCAGGGGTTATTGGAACGCTGAAGAACACAATCGGACCGCGTTCACCGGCGAAGGTTTTTACCGCACCGGTGACCTGGTGCGCCGGCGGCCGGACGGTTACCTGGTCGTCGAGGGGCGCGCCAAGGACCAGATCAACCGCGGTGGCGAGAAGATCGCCGCCGAGGAGGTCGAGAACCACCTGCTCACCCACCCGGCCGTGCACGACGTCGCGGTCGTCGCGGTGCCCGACCCCTACCTCGGCGAGCGCACGTGCGCGTTCGTCGTGGCCCGCGACGGGACGGCCGCCCCGAAGCTGTCCGAGGTACGCACCTACCTGCGCGAGCGCGGCCTGGCCGCCTACAAGATCCCGGACCGGGTCCGGGTGCTCGACGCGTTCCCCGTCACCGGCGTCGGCAAGGTCAGCCGGCGCGAGCTGCGCGCGGCGTTGCGTGCCACCGCGAGCTGAACCCATGGAGGCCACCAACATGCAGGAAAACGACGTGTACGACCTGGTCGGCATCGGATTCGGGCCCTCCAACCTGGCCCTGGCCATCGCGATCGCGGAGCACAACGACCGCTGTGCGCCCGGTGAGCGGCTGCGCGCGGTCTTCCTGGAGAAGCAGGACGACTTCGGGTGGCACCGGGGCATGCTGTTCGAGGACGCCACCATGCAGGTGTCGTTCCTCAAGGACCTGGTCACGATGCGCAACCCGGCGAGCGACTTCAGCTTCGTGTCCTACCTGCACGCGCAGGGGCGGCTCGCCGACTTCATCAACTACAAGAGCATGTATCCGCTGCGCGTGGAGTTCCACGACTACCTGCGGTGGGCGGCCGGGCGGATGAAGGACAGCGTGCGGTACGGCCACGCGGTCACCGACGTGACGCCGGTGGACGGCGGGGCTCTCCTCGACGTGACGGCGGGGGCGCGCACGTTCCGTACGCGCAATGTGTCGGTCGCCGTCGGCCTGGAGTCAAGCCTTCCGCCGGGCGTCGCGCCCGCCGAACGGGTCTGGCACAACCTGGACATCCTGCACCGGGCGGCCGCGTTCGAGGTCGCCGAGCCGCGGCGCTTCATCGTGGTCGGTGCCGGGCAGAGCGCCGCCGAGTCGGTGTCGTTCCTGCACGAGCGGTACCCGACCGCCGAGGTGTGCTCGGTCTTCTCCCGGTACGGCTACAGCCCGGCCGACGACAGCAACTTCGTCAACGGGATCTTCGACCCGGGGGCCGTCGACCTGTACTTCGACGCGCCGGACGACGTGAAGCGGATGCTCTTCGACTACCACCGCGGCACCAACTACTCGGTCGTCGACCGGGACCTGATCGAGGACCTCTACCGGCGCGCGTACCGGGAGAAGGTGCTCGGCCGCGAACGGCTGCGGATGCTGAACGCGTCGCAGGTCACCAGCGTGCAGGCGCGCCCGGACGGGGTCACCGCTGTCGTCGAGCACCTGCCGACCGGCGAGCGGACGCCCCTGGAGGCCGACGCGATCGTCTACGCCACCGGATACCGCCCGGTCGACGTGACCCGGCTGCTTGGCACGGCCGGCGCGCACTGCCGGCGCGACGATCAGAACCTGCTCCGGGTCGAACGGGACTACCGCGTCGTGACCGATCCTGATCTGCGGGCGGGAATCTACCTGCAGGGCGGGACCGAGCACGTCCACGGGATCACGTCGACGCTGCTGTCGGCGGTGGCGGTCCGCTCCGGCGAGATCGTCGCCTCGCTCGCCGCGGCGTCACGTGAACCGCTGCCGCCCCGCCCGCTGGCCATGATCTCCGGACCGCTGATCCGCACGTAGGCTCGGGCGATGGGATCCGCACGCACCCTCGCCGAAAACCAGAAATGCAGGATCTGGACGTACGAGGTGAGCACCGGCGTCCCGTCGCTGGTGCACACCAGCTCGTCCGTGCTGTTCGAGGCGCCGAACTGGAGTGCGGACGGTGACCTCATCCTCAACGGGGACGGGCTGCTCTGGCGGCTGCCCGTCCTCCCCGGCTCGGCGCCCGTGCGGATCCCGCTCGACGGCGTGCCCGGACTCAACAACGATCACGTGCTCGGCACCGGGGACGCGATCTTCGTGTCCGCTGACGACGGTCACCTCTACGAGGCGTCGCTGCGCGGGGGAGCGGTGCGGCGGGTGACGCACGAGGACCGGATGCACTTCCTGCACGGGGTGAGCCCGGACGGGGCGACCCTCGCGTACGTGGGCATCGAGGGGCAGCGGTGGGACGCCGGCAATCTGTGGACCATCGGTTCCGGAGGTGGGCCGTCGACGCGGCTGACCTCTCCCGGGAGCGGGCCGGACGACGGCCCCGAGTACACGCCGGACGGCGCCTGGATCTACTTCAACACCGAGCGCTTCGGCCCGGGCGCGCAGATCGCCCGCATCCGCCCGGACGGCACCGGCCTGGAACAGCTCACCTTCGACGAGCGGGTCAACTGGTTCCCGCACCTCTCGCCGGACGGCCGCCTCGCCGTCTACCTGAGCTACCCGCCCGGAACCCGGGGGCACCCGGCCGACCTGCCCGTCGAACTGCGGCTCGTCACCGGCGACGACTGGCGCTCGCCCCGGACGGTCGTGGCGCTGCCCGGCGGCCAGGGAACGATCAACGTCAACAGCTGGTCTCCCGATTCGCGCCGTTTCGCCTATGTCGACTATCCGTTCCCGCCGCCGGCCTGAGGAGCGTATCGCCGGGCACAATCAGCCCGGGATCGATTCCTCACAGGGGGCCGCAGCGTGGAAATCACCGGCATCTTCACCGCGATCATCATCGGCCTGATCATCGGCGCGCTCGGCCGGCTCGCCGTGCCCGGCAAGCAGAACATCCCGATCTGGCTCACCCTCGTCATCGGCGTCGTCGCCGCCCTGATCGGCACGTTCATCGCGGCGGCGATCGGCGTCGACGACACCCCCGGCATCGACTGGATCGAGCTGATCCTGCAGATCGGCCTGGCCGCGCTCGGCGTCGCCATCGCAGCCGGCGCCCGAGCCCGCCGCTGACCCAGCCGCGTCGCGGCCCGGACCGCGCCCGGCGTGTGTCGCGGCTTGGGCCGCGCCCGGCGTGCGTCGCGGCCGGGACCGCTCGTGGGGTCGCGTGGTGTCCGGTACGCGAGGCCGCTGCCGCTCCGGGTAAGTGCGCGGCGTGCGCCCCCGGCTGGTTCTCACGGTCGTTATCGGGCCGTTGATACGACCGTGAGCACCAGCCGGAACCGTGCGTGCGTGCGTCGTGGCCGGGACCCGGACCGACCTCGCGGGGGTGTTCGCTCCGTGCCGTGCGGCTGAGGTTCAGGCGCGGGCCGGCTGCGGCACCGCCTCGGAGCGGGGCTCCGGCTCCAGGGCGTGCCCGGCGGGACGGGTCCGGTCGATGAAGAGCAGAACCAGGGCCCCGCCGACCGCGAAGACGACCGCCCCCAGGACGTAGCTGATCTTGTAGGCGTTCTCGGTCGGCAGCTCGACCGCGCCGACGCGGTGGGTCTGGCCGGCCAGGATCGTGATGACCAGGGCGCTGCCGATCGTGCCGCCGATCGTGCGCATGATCGAGTTGATCGAGTTGGCGATGCCGGTGTCGTGCGGGTCGACGTGCTGGATGAGCAGGGCCGGCATCGACGCGTACGCCATGGCGATCGCGCAGCTGGCCACGACGAACCCGGCGATGACCGCGCCCTTGCTGTCGTGCAGGAACGCCAGCGACGCCGTGGCGAGCGCCGCGATGCCGCAGGCCAGGGCGAGCACCGGGCGCGGGCCGATGCGGCCGACGAGACGGCCGGCGATCGGGCCGACGACGATGCTGGCCGCGGCGCCCGGCAGCAGGAAGATCACGCTGGTCTGCAGGACCGTGGCGGTGAAGCCGAAGCCGGTGAACGCCCGCGGGCTCTGCACGAAGTAGCTGGTGGCCAGCTGCAGCGCGAACATCGCGAAGCCGACCGCCATCGCCGCCAGATTGGTGACGAGGATCGGCCGGTGGCTGAGCAGCTGCACGGAGACGAGCGGGGCGGCCATCCGGCGTTCCAGCAGCAGGAAGCCGACCAGGATGACCGCGGCGGCCGCGAAGAGCACGAGCACGCGGGCCGAGGTCCAGCCCCAGGTGTGTCCCTGCGAGATCGGCAGCAGCAGGCTGACCAGGCCGGCGGAGAGCACGACCGCGCCGACCAGGTCGACCTTGCCGCCGGCTCCGGCGCGCCGGGGCAGGGTCAGCGACAGTGCCAGGGCGATCGCGCTGACGGCCACGCACAGCCAGAACACCCGGCGGTAGTCGGCGTCGTGCTGGGTCAGCAGGCCCGCCGCGACCAGCGCGACACCGCCGCCGACCCCGAGCGTCGACGCGACCACGGCCATGCTGTTGGTGAGCTTGGTCGCGGGCAGCTCGTGGCGCAGCAGGCTGATGCCGAGCGGGAACAGGCCGAAGCTGGTGCCCTGCATGATCCGGGCGGCGATGAGCCAGCCGATGTCGTGCGCGGTCGCGGCCAGGATGCTGCCGACCAGGGTCACGACGAGGGTGGCGACGAAGACCGGCTTGATGCCGAGCACGTGCCCGAGCCGGCCGAGCAGTGGGGTGCAGGCGGAGGCGGCGAGCAGGGTCGCGGTGGTCACCCACCCGACGGTGGTGGCGTCGACACCGAGCTGCTGCGCGATCTGCGGCAGGACCGGCACCGGCACGGACTGGATCATGGAGAGCAGGAAACTGCCGGCGGCGGCCGCGAGGAGCAGCAGAGCCGGGCGTACGGGACGTGTCACCTGCGACATGCTAGACACGAAACTTGACGTACCGTCGAATTTTCCCGTCAAGCGTCGAGAGTCACACCGGTAAGGTTGGGGATCATGGGACAGACCAGGCGTAACGGCCCGTCGAAGGGTGATCTGCGCGAGGCCGCCATCCTCGAGGCGGCGCGCAAGCTGTTCGCCGAGAAGTCGTACGACGCGGTCACCATCGACGACCTGGCCAAGGTGGCCGGGTTGTCCCGCACCGGGTTCTACTTCTACTTCCGCACCAAGGATGCCGTGCTGACCGCGCTGATGGGCCGCTTCTGGGACGAGCTGGGCGATTCGCACGTCTGGTTCGACAGCACCGGACCCTCCCCGGAGCTGCTGCGCGAGCAACTGCGCGCCTCGGCCCGGCTGTGGCGCGAGCACGCCGGCATCCTGGCCTGCACGCCGACCTCGGGGGAGCTGCGCGAGTTCACCGGCCGGGTGAAGGCCCGCTACGACGAGCGGGCCGCCGACAAGATCCGCAGGGACCAGGAACAGGGCTCGGCGACCACCACGCTGGCGGCCCACCGCCTCGCCGAGATGATCTCGGCGATCCGGGACGCCCGGTACGAGCAGCTGGCCGCGGCGACCGACACCGACCTGGAAGAGGCCGTCGCCGACCTCGCCCAGGCCATCGAACGCCTGGTCTACGCCTGACCGATCGTGAACGTGAAGGTGTACGGCGCCCGGATCGGCACCCCGTCGGAGACGGCGCTGGTCACTTGCGAGACCGTGGCCGTGTAGGTGCCGGACGGCAACGGGGTCGCCGGGGTCCAGACCAGCGTGCCCGGCGTCGTCTCGGTGACCGTTCCGGGCACGCCGTTCACGACCATCGATCCGGCGAAGTCGGCCCCGGTCGGCTGGACGTCGCGCTGGAAGGTGACCGTGACCGCGTCAGCCGTCGCCGCCGTCGACACCACCAGCGGATCCCGCCAGAACTCGATGGCCCGGTGGATGTCCGGCCCGGTGGTGGCCGTGTCGTCGACGAGCATCGTGTGCGTGATCCCGCCGTCGACGGTGACGTTGCGGTTGTTGGTGCCGGTGATCGAGCCCCACTCCTCCACGGTCTCCCACGTGCCCCGGGTGTACTTGTACTGCAGGTCCGTCCCGTCCAGGATCGACACCGTCGCTTCCCAGATCCCGTTCCCGCGGTACGTCATGGGCTGCTTGCCCGGGTCCCACGGCCCGAGCTGCGCGATGCTCCCGGGCACGTAGAGCGTCGCGTCCGGTGGCGTGCCCGGCGGCGCGAGCACGCGGAACGTCACGTCGACCGGTTTCAGTGGCACGGTCAGCCCGGCCGGCGCCGTGGACGTGGTGCCGTCCGGATTCCGGTACGTGACGCGCACCGCCACCGGTTGCGTCCGTGGCGAGGCTCCGGCGGGCGTCGCGTCGTACGTGATGGTGAAGCTCTTCCCGGGAGCCAGCGAGGCAGTGGTCGTCGGCGTCCGCGGCGTGATCACCCACCCGGCCGGCGCGTCGACGGCGGCCGAGACCCCGGTGATCGTCCCCGGCCCGCGGTTGGTGGTCGTGGCCACGAGCGTGCTGGTCGCGCCCGACTGCAGCCCGTCCGGCGCGACGAACGTGGTCTCCACCGCCGGCCGCTGCCCGACGGTGAGCGCCGTCCCGTCGTGCTCGACGGTGACCGCCCGTCCCGCCGGGGTCGCGGGCACGTCCACGGTGAGCAGGTGTTTCGCGGCGTCGTAGGTGAACGGAGCGGCCCGCCCGCCGACCGTGACGTGGTGCGGGCGTGACACCCCGGCGAACGCCACGGTGTAGCGCCGGGTGGCCGGCGCGCCGGGGTAGGAGCCGGTGACCGGCCCGACGGTCAGGCGGCTCCCGGTGAAGTGCACCGGAATGCGCGCGGACTGCCCGCCGCGGTATCCGAGCCCGTCCCCGGAGTCCTCGTAGACCGAGGTGGAACCCGTGGCGTGCGGGTAGGCGGTCAGCGTCAACCGGTCCTTGGCCTGACCGGAAACGTTCACGTCCCCGGCCCGCTGCGCCAGGATCCCGCCGGCTCGCACGTAGACCGGCATGTGATCGGGCGTGGCCCCGACCGTCCGGGTGGCCGGCCCGCGGAACGTCTCCCCGGTGAAGAAGTCCGTCCAGGTGCCCGGCGGGAACCAGACCGTCGCCGTGGTGCTGAGCCCCGGCGTCGTCACCGGCGCGACCAGCAACGAGTCGCCCAGCAGGTACTCGGTGTCGTGCCGGTAGGCCTCGGCCTGCTGCGGCCAGGTCAGGTAGAGCGCCCGCGCCATCGGCATCCCGGTGTCGTAGTTCTGCCGGGCCGCCGTGTAGAGGTAGGGCACCAGCGACTCGCGCAGCCGCAGGAAGTCCGCGGCCGGCCCGCCGACCACGTCGTCGTACTCCCACGGCAGCCGATCGCCGTGATCGGAGTGCAGCCGCAGGATCGGCTGGAACGCGCCGAGCTGCACCCAGCGAAGATAAAGATCGTCGCTGAGGTGCTTCCCGGCGAAACTGCCGATGTCGTGACTGACGTAGGACTGCCCGATGCTCGCGCCTTCGGCCGGAGTCATCGCCGCCGCGAACGCCAGCGTGGCGAAGGTCGCCTCGGTGTCACCCGTGAAATGCACGGTGCTCCGGTGCTCGCTCCAAGGACCGGAGGAGCCGATCTGCGCGTACGCCGGGAAAGCCGCCCCGATCCGCGCGAGCGAGAACCCGCGCAGCCCGCGAGCCTCACCGTCCCGCCGGTACAGCTCGTTCACCCAGCTGTCCGGGGTGACCCCGGCCGTGCTCACGGTGCTGTCGTCGCAGCAGTAGTCGAGCCACCACTGCCGTACGCCCTGGTTCTCGAACTGCTGGTGGAGCTGCGTGTACGCGGCGGCCTGGTCCCGGTCGCCCCAGTCGAAGCGGTAGGGGTTCGGCGCGAAACTGCTGGCGGCCGGCTGGAGCTTGCCCTTGGCGGTGGCCTGTGCCTGCGCGAACCGCGGATCGTCGCCGCTGATCGCCGCGTGCACGTTCAGCGTCGCGTTGATCCCCTCCGACTTCAGGTGCGCGAGGAACGCGGCCGGATCGGGGAACAGGCCGGTGTTCCAGTTCCAGCCTGCCCACTGGTTCGGCGCCTTCCAGTCGGTGTCCATGACGAGCGAGTCGAGCGGCACCCGATGGCTCTTGAACGCCGGCAGCAGTTCGTTCTCGTAGTCGGCGGCGCTGTACGCCTGATACTTCGAGAACCACGTGCCGAACGCCCACTCGGGAGGCAGCACCGACGGCCCGGTCAGCGTGCGCAGGTCGGCGAGCGCACGGGGGTAGTCGTGGCCGTACCCGAAGAGGTATCCGTCCTGGTAGGCCCCGGTGTGCGCGGGCCGCGCGGTGACCCAGCCGTCCGTGGTGCGCACGGCCGTCGTCGTGTCGTCGAGCAGGTACCACCCGCGCTTGTCGAGCAGGCCGGGGTGCAGGGTGAGCTGGTCGACCGGTCCGGCCTGCCCGGCGTAGTAGTCGAGCCCGCGGTACCAGCCGCCGAGCGGTTCCCCGGCCGGCCCGCCGAACTCCGGGTGCACGCTGACGCGCCGACCGGCGACGGTCAGGTCCAGCGTGGTGTTCGCGGCCGTGACCGGGCCGCTGCCGAGCCGGTAGTGCAGGGTCACCGCGCTCGTGCGGACCCGCAGCTCACCGCGGGCGGCGGTCGCCCGGAACCAGGTCCGGCCCGGGTCCCGGTCGACGGCGTTGAAGGTGGCCCGGTCCTCGAACTTCTGGTCGGCCGCGTACTCCAGGCGCAGCAGCGTGGGGCTCAGCACCTGCACCCGCAGATCACCGGCGAGAACGGTCTGTCCCCGTACCTGCAGAGGCTTCGGCACGGCCAGCGCCGTCCCGGGGATCGTGACCAGCGTGAGCAGCAGCGCGAGGAACGCGGCCACCCGGGCGGGACGAAGTTCGCGGCTCACCATGCCGCCCAGCGTTCGTCGCGGCGCGTCGCGATGTCAATAGGCCGGTGTCGATGTCGTCTGTTCGGCCGGGTGGTTCCGGTACCTCAGCGGGACGGGTCGACCATCGTCATGCCGGCGACCGTGGCCCGGTCGAAAGCGGGCAGCATGGACGCGGCCCCGGCCAGGCCCACGGTCCGTTCGATCAGGCGCTGCGGCTGCAACGAGCCGTCCGCGATCAGGGCCATCATGGCCGGATAGTCAGCGGCCGCCATCCCGTGACTGCCCAGCACGTCCAGCTCCCAGCCGATCACCCGGTCCATCGGCACCCGCGGGTGACCGCCGACCGGTGGCAGCAGCCCCACCTGCACGTGCCGGCCCCGGCGGCGCAGGCTCAGGATCGCGTCCGAGCAGGTCTGCTCGCTGCCGACCGCGTCGACCGCGACGTGGCTGCCACCGCCGGTCAGCTCCGCGACCGCGGCCGGGACCTCGGTGCCGCCGGCCAGGATCACGTGCTCGGCGCCGAGCGTGGACGCGACGGCGAGAGCCTCCGGGTTCCGGTCGACAGCGATCGCGCGGCCGCCCAGCGCGCGGGCGATCATCACGGCGCTCAGCCCGACGCCGCCGGCGCCGACCACCGTCACCCACTCGCCCGCGGTGACCCGGGCCCGTCCCGCGAGAGCCCGGTACGCCGTGGCGAACCGGCAGCCGAGGCTCGCCGCTGTCGCGTAGCCCACCTGCTCGGGCAGCGCGACCAGGTTCGTGTCGGCGGCATGCAGGGCCACCAGCTCGGCGAACGAACCCCAGTGGGTGAAGCCCGGCTGCTCCTGGTCGGGGCAGACCTGCCCGTTCCCGGCCCGGCACCACTCGCACCGGCCGCACGCGCACACGAACGGGACCGTCACCCGGTCGCCCGCCCGCCACCGCTCGACGCCCTCACCGACCTCCGCCACCACGCCGGCCAGCTCGTGCCCGGGCACGTGCGGGAACGTGATGTCGTCGTCGTGCCCGGCCCAGCCGTGCCAGTCGCTGCGGCACAACCCGGTCGCCATCACCCGCACGACCACACCGCCGGGCGGCGCGACCGGCTCCGGCACCTCGCGGACCTCGGGCAGGGCTCGGACAGCATCGATCACCACGGCTCGCACGGCACCATCCTGCCAAACGAGGCATGATCAACCGGTGACGACGGTGACAGGCGGCGTGGACGCGCTGCTGGAACAGGCTCGGGCCGGGATGCGGCGACTGGACCCGCACGAGACGTGGGCGGCGATGACCGGTGGCGCGCTGCTGATCGACACCCGCACCGACCGGCAGCGGGCCCGGCAGGGCGATCTCCCGGGCGCGATCGTGATCGACCGGACCGTGCTGGAGTGGCGGCTCGACCCGGCCTCGGAGAACCGGATCCCCGAGGCGACCTGCTACGACGTGCAGATCGTCGTCGTCTGCCGCCAGGGCTACTCGTCCAGCCTGGCCGCCGCGAGCCTGCGGTCGATCGGACTGCACCGGGCGACCGACCTGGCCGGCGGCGTGGAAGCCTGGCTGGCGGCCGGGTTGCCGGTCACGGGCGGGCCGGCCGACGTACGCGAATGAGAAGTTGATCCGGAATCTGGTCGTGCACCCGGAGCCAGGACGATCAGGGCGACTCCGATCGCGATGAGCACCGTGGCGGCCAGCATCCGCGCGGTGAGCGGCTCGCCGAGCAGCCACCAGCCGAGCAGGACCGCGACGACCGGGTTCACGAACGCGTAGGTGCCGGCGACGCGCGGCGCGACGTTCTCCAGCAGCCAGGTGTACGCCGTGTACGCGACGATGCTGCCGAACACCACGAGATACGCGAGCGCGAGCACCGACCGTGGAACCAGCTCCACCCGGCCGAGCTCGCCGGAGACCGCGGCCAGGACCGTGAGGATCGCCCCGGCGCAGAGCATCTCCACGGCGCTGGCCATCAACGCCGGCCGCGGCAGCGACAGGTGACCGGCCCAGACCGAGCCCAGCCCCCAGCACAGCGCCGCGCCCAGGGCGACGGCGATGCTCACCGTGCTGCCCGTCCCCTCCGGCCGGGCCAGCACGACGACACCGCCGATCCCGGCGAGGATCCCGGTGGCGACCGGCCAGGAGATCCGCTCCCGGTCGGCGAACCGGCGGCCCACCACGATCCACAGCGGAATCGTGGCCAGGAACAACGCGGTGATCCCGGAGGAAAGTTCCTGCTCGGCCCACGCGGCGCCACCGGTTCCGGCGGCCGGCAGCAGCAGACCCTGGAGCGCCCCGGCCCGCCACTGCCGCCTTCCGGGCAGCGGCATCCGCCGCAGTCGGCAGTACGCCAACAGCAGCGCCCCGGCGATCAGGAAGCGCACCGCGTTCAGTGTCAGCGGCGGGATGCCGGCCAGGCCCACCTTCTGCGCGAGATAGGTGGAACCCCACACGACGTACACGATGAGAAGTGGTCCTCCGAAGCTCATGACCCGCACGTACCCGTGGGCGGACGGCAGTTCTGCCACGCATGCCGCAGTTCGTGCCATGCTGGGGCCGTGCTGACCGACGTCGCGGTCGTGGTGGCCGAGCCGGTGCCCGCCTTCGAGCTGGGCGTGACGAGCGAGATCTTCGGGCTGACCCCGGCCGGGTCCGGCCTGCCCCGGTACGAGTACGCGGTCTGCGCCCAGCGGTGCGAGCCGATGCGCACGTCCTCCGGCTTCACGATCGTGCCCAGCCACGACCTGCGACGCCTCGACAGCGCCGACCTGATCATCGTGACCGGCGCGTCGCCCATGGTGGAGCCGCCCGGCGAGCAGCTGACCGCGGCGCTGCACCGGGCGGCCGGCCGCGGCGCGACAGTGGCGGCGCTGTGCACCGGCGCGTTCCCGGTCGCGGCGACCGGGCTGCTCGACGGGCGGCGGGCGACCACCCACTGGTCGTCGGCGGCCGAACTGGCCCGGCGCTTCCCCGCGGTGACCGTCGACCCGGACCCGATCTACATCGTCGACGGACCGGTCGCGACCAGCGCCGGGTCGTCCGCGGCCATCGACCTGTGCCTGCATCTGATCAGGCGCGAGTTCGGGGCGGCGGTGGCCAACCGGGTCGCTCGCGAGATGGTCGTGCCGCCGCACCGCAGCGGCGGGCAGGCGCAGTTCGCCCGGACGCCGGTGCCGGCCACCCACGCCGGGCCCGGCCTCGCGGAACTGCTCGACTGGGCGGTGGAGCACCTGGCCGAGGACCTCTCGGTGGAGGCGCTCGCCGGGCGGGCCGCGATGTCCGCGCGCACCTTCATCCGCCATTTCACCGCGGCGACCGGGACGACCCCGGCTTCCTGGGTACGGGACCAGCGCATCCGCCGCGCCGAGGAGCTCCTGGAGCGCGACGGCGCCACCGTCGCGTCGGTGGCCCGGCGCTCGGGTTTCGGCAGCCCGGACACCCTGCGCCGGCACTTCCGCCGGGCCCGCGGCGTGACCCCCGAGGCCTATCGCGAAGCTTTCCGCCCCATCCCGTAAACCCCGCCGCCCCGCCCGCTGCCGCCCTGTCCGCTGCCGCCCCTGCCCGCCGCCGCCCTGTCCGCTGCCGTCCCCGCCCGCCGCCGCCCCGCCCACTCCGCCCTGTCCGCTGCCGTCCCCGCCCGCCGCTGCTCTGCCCGCTGCCGCCCGCCGCCGCTGCTGCCTCCCGTGAGCTGCCGTGATGCCGCCCGTCCGCCCGCAGCCCCGTGCGCTGCCGCCCGCCGTGCGCTGCGGATGATGCCAGCGGTCCGCTGCCGCCTGCCGTGCGCTGCCGCTGCCGCCCGTCCGCCCGCAGCCCGTGCGCTGCCGCCCGCCGTGCGCCGCCCGTGATGCGGGCCCTCCGCTGCTGCCCGCCGTGCGCCGCCCGTGAGGCGCCGGCCGTGCGCTGCCGCCCTGCCGTGCGCTGCCGTGGATGCTGGCCGTGCGCTGCCGCTGCCGCTGCCGCTGCCGCTGCCGTTGCCGCCGCCCCCGCCCGCAGCCCGTGCGCTGCCGCTGCCACTATCCGCGGCTGTCATCGTCTTGTGGCGCCGCCGACCGTGTCGTGGCCCATGAAACTGGACGCCCTCGACCTCGGTCGTGGCGCCTGGAGGTTTCCTTTATCCGGGGTGGTGGAGCTTTTCTTCGCCCTCTTGGTGGTGGAACTCTTCCTCGCGTGTGGGCGGTGGAATGTTCCTTCGGCTGAGTGGGCGGTGCTTTTCTTCGGCGGCTCGGCGCAGGTTCGGTTGGGGTGGCGCGGCGGGGGTACCTCCTCGCCGTGGAAACCGTGGTGATCACCGGGGCATCGAGCGGAGTGGGGCGGGCCGCTGCGCTCGCCTTCGCGCGGGCGGGGGCGAGGTTGGTGCTTTCCTCCCGCTCCGGGCCGGCGCTGGAGGAGGTTGCCGCCGAATGCCGGGCCGCCAGGGCGGAATCGGGCGCGGTGGCGCGGCCTGGTGCGGGCAAGGTGGCGCGGCCTGGCACGGGTGTGGCGGCGCGGCCTGGCGCGGGCACGGCGGCGCGGCCTGGCATGGGTGTGGCGACGCGGGCCGGCACGGGCGCGGTTCCGGGGGTCGACTCGGGTGCGGTGGCGCGGGCCGGCGCGGAGGCGGGAGGGCCTGGCGAGGCCGAGGGCGGAGTGACGGTCGTGGTCGCGGACGTAACCCGGCCGGACACCATCGAGGCGGTGGCCGCCGCGGCCGGGGATCGCATCGACGTCTGGGTGCACACCGCCGCGGTGATGGCCTACGGGCGGTTCGAGGACGTGCCCGCCGACGTGTTCGACCAGGTGGTGACCACCGACCTGCTCGGCGCGGCGACAGTGGCCCGGGTGGCGCTGGCACGGTTCCGGCAACGGGGACGCGGGGTCCTGATCTTCGGCGGGTCGCTGCTGGGGACGGTCGTCACGCCGTACACGAGTTCGTACGTCACCAGTAAGTGGGGCCTGCGCGCGCTGGTCCGGGCGTTGCGGCTGGAGACCCGCGACGCTCCCGGCATCCACGTGTGCCTGGTCTCGCCGGGCGCCGTGGACACGCCGATCTACCGCAACGCCGCGAACTTCGCGGGGCGCATCGGCCGTCCACCGCCCCCGATCGACAGGGCGGAGAAGGCGGCGGCGGCCATCGTCCGCTGTGCTCGCCACCCGCGGGGGACGGTGAACGTCGGCGCCGCGAACAAGCTCATCCTGTTCGGCTTCGTCGCCACCCCGGCGCTGTACGACGTGCTGGTCGGCCCGTTGATGCGGCTCGCCGGACTGTCCCGGGAGAAGGTCGGCCCGCACCCGGGCAACGTGTTCGCACCGCCGTCACCGGACGCGGAGGCCGTCAAAGGACGCCGCCGAGCCGGCCCAGCAGCAGCGCTTCGGCGAGGCAGGTCCGGGTGAAGTCGGCCAGGTGCAGGCTTTCGTCCGGGCCGTGTGCACGGCAGTACGGGTCCTCGATGCCGGTGACCAGCAGCGCCGCCTCCTGGAACCGGCGCTCGAAGGTGGCCACGCACGGGATCGACCCGCCGATGCCGATCTCCACCGGCGCGGTGCCGTCCCAGGCGGGTGGTCAGGGCGGCGCGTCGTACGCCTGACAGGTCGTGTCGATGACGTACGGTTGACCGGCAGCCGCACGCCTCGCGGGGCGTGGTCGTGGAGGTGGGCGCACAGGCGCAGCCGCTGAGCAGCTCGGCGACGAGTGACGCCGACCGGTCGAGGTGCGCGTGGTCGGAACCGTCGAACGCGAGCCCCGGAATGCGGACGAGCCGTTTCAGGTCGGCGACGACGCCGTCCATCTCCCGGCGCAGCGCTGTTTCGATGCCCACGGTCATGTGTCGCCTCCGGTGATCAGGGGAAACCGGCAGGGACATACCCGTCAGCAGCCGCACCTCACCACCGGGATCCCGCCATGGACGAGACACGATGGTTCCGGGCGCTCCAGGACCTTCTGGGCGCCGCGCATCTCGTACGACCCGACGGCCTCGCCGCGACGGTCGGCGCCGTGCTGGCCGGGATCGGCGTGCGCAGCCGAATCTGGCTGGTCGACTACGAGCAGGTCACCCTGCGTGCCCTGCCCGAGGCCGGCAGACCGGCTCCGGAGCCGCTGCCGGTGGACAGTTCGCTGGCCGGCCGGGCGTTCGCCCGGGTCGTCTCGATCCGTGGCGAGGGCGACCGGTGGTGGGTGCCGATGGTCGACGGCACGGATCGGCTCGGCGTCATGGAGTTCGCCGGGGAGGATCTCCCGCCGGCCCGGTGCGAGCTGGTCGCAGGCCTGGTCGGGCACCTCGTCTCGGCCATCTCGGCGCGGGGCGATCACCTCGAGCGGGCCCGGCGCTCGCAGCCGGTCACCCCGGCCGCCGAGCTGGTGTGGCGGCTGGTCCCGCCGCTGACCGCGAGCTGTGACCGGGCGGCGGTCAGCGCCGTGCTGCAACCCTGCTACGACGTGGGTGGCGACGGCTTCGACTACTCCCTGGAGGGCGACACCGCGCACCTGGTGATCCTCGACGCGGTCGGCAAGGGGATGACGGCGGGAGTGGCCTGCGCCGTCGCGATCTCCGCTGTCCGGGCCGCCCGCCGCAACGGTGCGGATCTGCTGGAGCAGGCACGAACCGCGGACCGGGCGCTGACCGAGCAGTTCCCGGAGGGCCGGTTCGTCACCGCCGTGCTCGCCGAGATGCGGCTCGACACCGGTGCGCTGCGCTATGTCAACGCCGGTCATCCCGAGCCGCTGCTGGTGCGCGGTGGCCGGCTGGTCCGGGAGATCCCGCACGGCCGCCGCCTGCCGCTGGGCCTGGCGGACGACGACGTACGGGTCGGTCAGGAGTCCCTCGAGCCGGGGGACCGCCTGCTGCTCTACACCGACGGGGTCACCGAGGCCCGGACCGCGGACGGCGAGCGGTTCGGGTTGGACCGGCTGGTCGGCCTGGTGGGGCGGCATGCGGCGGACGGGCTGCCGGCGCCGGAGACCCTGCGCCGGCTCGCGCACGCGGTCATCGATCATCAGGGGGCGACCCCGGACGACGACGCGACCCTGCTGATGGTCGAATGGTCGGCGGCGGCCGCGCGTAATACGCTACCCAAAGCGGGACAGACCGCCCCCGACGAGGAGAGCGGCTGATGAGCGAGCAATACCTGAGCGTGAGCGTCGAGCAGGTGGCCCCCGCGGTGACCGTGCTGACCCCGATCGGTGAGATCGACCGCGACAGCAGCCCGGCGCTCGCCGAGGCGGCCGAGCCGCCGCTGGACGCCGACGGGTGCCGGCTGATCGTCGACCTGTCCGGCGTGACGTTCTGTGACTCGGCCGGCATCAACCTGCTGTTCCGCCTGCATCGGCGGGTGGCCGCGCGCGGCGGCGCGGTGTCTGTGGCGGGGGCGCGGGGGATCGTGCTGCAGGCGCTCACGGTGATCAACATGAGCCGGATGCTGAGCATGCACCCGACCCTCGACGAGGCGGTCCGCGAGGCCACCGCATAAGGTGCGGCGTGGCCCTGGCCGCGGCCGTGCTACGAACCGCGGCCCAGCACCGTCGTGAACGCGTCGCGGACCCGCTCGCGCAGCCAGGCGTGGGCCGGGTCGGTCTCGTAGCGCTGATGCCATCCGCAGGTGATCGGCGCGCCCGGCAAGGTGATCGGTAGCGGCGCGCTGACCAGGTCGAACGCGGTCTGCAGCGGCCGCCAGGTCAGCTCCGGCGCGATCAGCACGGCGTCGCTGCCCGCGATGATGCTCGCCGCGGTCGCCGCGGTGCCGACGGCGGCGAGGACCCGCCGCCGCAGCCCGTGCGACTCCAGGATCGCGTCGACGGGGTCGGTCAGCCGCCCGCGGCGCGAGATCAGCACGTGCGGGTGCGCCGCGAATTGTTCGAGACCAGGGCTTTGCGCGTACGGATGGTGCCGGCGCATCACCAGGACGAACTGATCGTGCCCGACGGTCGCGTGCCGGATCTCCGGCAGCGTGGGAACGTCTGCCCCGATCTCCAGGTCGACCCGGCCGTGCCGCAGCTCGTCGGTGTCCACGGCGGCCTCCGGCAGGAACCGCAGCCGGACCCCGGGCGCCTCCGTGACCACGGTGGCCAGCAGCGGCGGGGCGAGTGCGGTCGCCAGCATGTCGTGGCACTGCAGGGTGAACACCCGGTCGAGCCCGGCCAGGTCCAGCTCGCGGCTCGGCGCGAGCACACTCTGGGCCTGACGCAGCAGGTCACCGACCTGTTCGCGGACGGCGATCGCGTACGGCGTCGGGGTCATGCCCCGCCCGGTGCGCACCAGGATGTCGTCGCCGGTGAGCCGGCGCAGGCGGCCGAGGCTGCGACTGACCGCGGGGGAGGAGAGCCGCAGCCGCTGCGCCGCGCCTGCCACGCCGCCCTCCTCCAGGAGCGCGTCGAGCACGGTCAGCAGGTTCAGATCCAATTGCATGACGGTAAATCATAGGGTAACAACGTTGCACTGGACTTAACGGTGTGCTGATTCGATGCTTGACGCATGAACTTGGTGAGTGTGGTGACAGAAGCGGTGCGCGAGGCCGCGTCCCTGGTCCAGCGTCCGGCGAGCACGCCGGTCACGTCCGCGGAGCTGTTCGCGGCGCTGCGGGCCAACGACGACGCCGTCTCGGCCTCGCTGCGACCGGTGTTGATCGACGCGCTGCCGGGGTCGCAGTGGACGTCGGACGAGCACGGCTCGGGGCCGATGCCGGCCGGGGACTGGTGGGTCGTCGATCCGGTGGGCGGCAACATGAACGCGGTGCAGGGCATGCCGGACTGGAACATCGGCGTCAGCCTGGTCCGCGACGGCTCACCGGTGCTGGCGGTGCTGTACGCGCCGGCGACGAAGGAGATGTTCACCGCGACCGCGGGCGAAGGAGCTCTTCTCGGCGGGACGCCGATCCACGTCTCGGCGAAGACCGATCTGTCCCTGGCGCTGACCGGAACCGGTCAGGCCAAGCCCGATCGCGATCCGGCGCGCACCGCGCGGGTGGGGGCCGCCGTCACGGCGATGATGCGCAAGGCACTGTACGTACGGGCGTCGGTCCCGGTCGGTCAGCAGCTCGCGCAGGTGGCGGCCGGGCGGATGGACCTGCACTGGCAGTTCGACAACCTGCGGTCGCACATCGCGCCGGTCCTGCTGGTCCGGGAGGCGGGCGGGATCGTGACCGATCTGGACGGCAAACCGTGGGACGTGACCAGTGCCGGGTACGTCGCGGCGGCGCCCGGGGTGCACGCGGCGGGGCTCGACGTGCTGCGGGCGGTGCGGTGACCATGGAGATCACCGTGCTGGGAGCATCCGGCGCCACGGGACGCGAGCTGACCCGTCAGGCCCTCGCGCGCGGGCACACGGTGGTGGCCCTCGCCCGTACGCCGGAGAAGCTGTCCGATTTCGACTCTCACATGCTCACCCGGGTGGCCGCCGACGTGCGGGACCCGGCGAGCATGGCCGCCGCCCTGGCCGGACGGCAGGTGGTGGTCTCCGGGCTCGGCATCGCCCGCGGGGACCAGCCGGGAGCGCTCGTCGCGGGGGCCCGGGCGCTGGCCGGGGTGCCGCGGGTGGTGTGGCTCGGCGCGTTCGGCACCGGACCGTCGGCCCGGGCGGGCGGGCCCGTCACCCGGGCGCTGCTGCGGATGCTCGGCGATCAGCTCGCCGACAAGGTGGCCGCGGACGCGATGGTGCTCCAGGCGGGCGGGACGGTGTTCCACGCCGGGCCGCTGTCGAACGGGCCGCTGAGCCCGTCGCGGCGCACCGCCGCGCTGCGGGACGCACCGAAACGCCTGCTCCCGGCCATGGTCAGCCGGGCGACGGTGGCTGCCGCGATGCTCGACGAGGCGGAGCACCCGGCGTACGCGGGTGGTGTGGCTCTTCCTCTGCCACGGTGAAAGCTGCCGCGGTGAGACCGGTGCGGCGCCTCGGGTCGCTGACGCCGCACCGGCTCCGGTCAGCCGCCGATCTTCGACAGGATGAAGTCCTGGGCGACCCTGTTGTACTTGCGCGTGTAGCTCAGGTGCGTCGCCACACTCGCCCCGCTCGCGCAGAACGTGTCACCGGTGTCGCAGAAGGACTGGGTGCGGTCCGCGAAGGCGTCCAGCGAGGCGTCGTTCCCACGGGGGAAGAGGCCGCGCGTACGGGAGGTGCCGGCGTTGAACGACTTGCCCGGGACGAACCGCGGGTCGCCCATCAGGACCACCGCGACCACCTTGTCCGACACGTCGGTGGAGATCGCCGCGCTCTGCGTGAACCCGGCGGCCCGCCCGGTGCCGGCGAGGACGTCGCCGATGACGTGCGCGCCCTGCGAGTAGCCCATCACCACGATCTTGGTGTCCGGGCAGTTCCGGGCCTCGTCGGTGAGCTGGGTGGTGAGGGCTCTCGTGCCGGCCGCGACGCTCGGCGGGTACGGGTTGAGCAGCGCCGGGTAGTCGGTCGCCTCGACCGTGATCTTCTGGTCGCTGGCCCGGGTGACAGCGGTCGCCAGCGAGCCGATGATGCCGGTGCCGGGCGCCTCGGTCGAGGCCCGGGTGACCACGATGTGCGCGTCCGGGCAGTTCCCCGGCTGGTCACCGGTCGAGGCGACACGGGTGCTGCCGCCGAGGCCGGAGAACCGGAGCCCGTTGCCGGCCGCCCCGAACCCGGTGCGTGCCGCGCCACCGGAGCCGGCGGCTGCCGCGGTTCCGGGCTGGGCGCTCTGGCGGGAAGCGCCCAGCCCGGGGATCGTCGCGGCGAAGCTGTTCTGGACGACGAGCAGCGCGCCGACGGTCACGGCCGCGACGGCGCCGCCCAGTGCGACGCGCTTGCGCAGCGATCGCGGGCCACGGCGTTCGCTGGACCTCCTGGGAGACATCGAAACCCCTCTCGGTCTGTCTGCACTCGATGTGCAAATACCTGCCCCGGGATACGGTCCGCCGCCGCGAAAGGTTGAACCCTTCGTCGATCCGTTTCCGGCCGGACCCGCCCCCACCTGCCCGAACATCGACGATCGCAAGATCGGCGGGGGGGGGCTTGTTACCGTGACGGCGCTCTGTTCCGATCGCCGAGGAGGTCCGATGAGCATCGACGACGCGCTGCGGACGTTCGCCGGGCTCCCGGTCGTCAGCTGGGAGGACGGTGCCGGCGGCGACCCGGCGAGCGTCGCCTGGCGGATCAACAACTACTACGGGACGGAGCGGTTCCCGGCCCTCTTCGAGGAGTTGATGGAGCAGACCGGCCCGGGCGGCCCGGTCGCGCTCATCGTCCAGGACTGGGGTGCCTCGCATCGCGACCCGTTCCCGGCCGGGGTGCTGGCGGGGAACGCGGACCGGCTCGGCAACCTCCGCGCGCTGTTCATCGGCGAGATGTCCAGCGAGGAGTGCGAGGTCTCGTGGATCCGGCACGGCGACATCACGCCGTTGCTGACGGCGTTCCCGCGCCTGGAGCACCTGTGGGTGCGGGGCGCGGACGGCCTGGAGCTGACCCCGATCCGCCACGAGAGCCTGCGGGAGCTGGTGTTCCAGTCCGCGGGCCTGCCGGCCGGGGTGGTCCGGGCGATCGGCGCCGCCGCCCTGCCCGCTCTGGAGAGTCTCGAACTCTGGCTGGGCGTCGGGCGGCACGGCGGTGACGTGACCGTCGCCGACCTGGCGCCGATCCTGGCCGGCCGGTCGTTGCCCGCGCTCACCCGGCTCGGCCTGCGCAACGCCGAGATCGCCGACGAGATCGCCGAGGCGGTGGCTGCGGCGCCCGTGGTCGCCGGGCTCCGGGTGCTCGACCTGTCGATGGGCATGCTCAGCGACCGCGGCGGCGAAGCACTCCTGGCCGGGCAGCCGCTGACCCATCTGGAGACGCTGGATCTGAGCCACCATTTCCTGTCGGCGGAGCTGGCGCGACGCCTGGTCGAGGAGTTGCCGGCGGTGGCCGTCGACGTCTCGGACGAGCAGGTGGAGCAGCAGTGGGGCGGCCAGTACACGGCCGTGACCGAGTAGGCGCGGTCGTCCCGCGCCTCGTTAGCGTTCACAACGCGTGCCCCTTGACATCGCGGCTACATCCACGAAAATCGATGTTAACTTTCACATCTGTGGATCCCCAGGCGGCTGGCGCGCAGTGCGGTGGCCGCCCCACACGCACGCGAAAGGTTCCCCCATGTCCCGATCTCCGCGCGCCCGATGGCGCGCCTTCCTCGCGGTCGCCGCGACCGCTCTCGTCGCCGCCGCGGGCCTGGTCGCCGGTGCCGGCGCAGCGAACGCCGCGGGCACCCTGCCCTGTGACCTCTATGCCGCCGGCGGCACGCCCTGCGCGGCCGCGCACAGCACCACCCGGGCCCTGTTCGGCGCCTACAACGGCTCGCTCTACCAGGTGAGGCGCTGGTCCGACGGCGCCACCAGCACCATCGGCACGCTCGCCGCGGGCGGGTACGCGAACGCCGCCGCGCAGGACTCGTTCTGCTCCGGCACCTACTGCACGATCGTGCGGATCTACGACCAGACCTCGAAGCACAACGATCTGACGATCGCGCCCGGCGGCGGCGCCAACCCCACCGCCGACCAAGGCGCGAACGCGGCCGCGTTGCCGGTCACGGCCGGCGGCCACAAGGTCTACGGCGTCTACATCTCGGCCGGCAACGGTTACCGCAACAACGCGACCAGCGGCGTCGCCACCGGCAGCCAGCCCGAGGGCATGTACATGGTCACCGAGGGCACCCACGTCAACGACCGCTGCTGCTTCGACTACGGCAACGCCGAGACGAACAACATGGACACCGGCAACGGCGACATGGACGCCATCTACTTCGGCAACCTGTGCTGGTTCTCGCCCTGCGCGACCGGCCCGCGGGTCGCCGCCGACCTGGAGAACGGCCTGTTCGCCGGTGGCAACGGCTCGAACACCGCGAACACCGGCCGCAACAGCGCGTTCGTCACCGCGGTGCTGAAGAACAACGGCACGACGACGTACGCGATCAAGGACGGGAACGCCCAGTCCGGCGGCCTGGCGACACGCTACAACGGCGGGCTGCCGACGCAGTCGGGCTACCGTCCGATGACCAAGCAGGGCGCGATCATCCTCGGCATCGGCGGCGACAACAGCAACGGCTCGGTCGGCTCGTTCTTCGAGGGCGTCATGACCAGCGGCTACCCGTCCGACGCCACGGAGAACGCGGTCCAGGCGAACATCGTGTCGGTCGGCTACGGCAAGAGCGTCACGTTCCCGGTCAACGGCGCCACCTACCGGCTGACCAACGTGCAGAGCGGCAAGGTGCTCGACGCGGTCAACTGCGGCACCGCCAACGGCACCGCGGTCGACCAGTGGCAGGCGCTCGGCAACACCTGTCAGCAGTGGAGGTTCACCAGCGTCGGCGCGAACAAGTGGACGCTGACCAACGTCAACGCCGGCAAGGTCCTCGACGCGGTGAACTGCGGGCTGGCGCTGGGCACCGCGGTCGACCTCTGGCAGTCGCTGGGCAACCTGTGCCAGCAGTGGGCGGTCATCCCGGCCGGCAACGGCAAGTACGAACTCGTCGTGGAGAACAGCGGCATGGTCCTCGACGACCAGGACTGCGGCACGGCCAACGGCACTCCGGCCCGCCTCTGGATGTGGCTGAACAACCCGTGCCAGCTCTGGTCCATCGCTCCGTAACACCGGTGGGTGACGGAAAAGACCGGCTACCGTCGTACGGCAGCCGGTCTTTTCCGTCAGTGGATCAGCGGACCTGGATGCGGACAGCGTCCATGGCCGGCGTCTGGTTCGCCCGCTCCATCATCGGGATGCGGTGCGAGCCGTCGCCCGCCCACGAGGCGCACTGCGCGGTGCCGGCCTGCGGCAGCCCCGGCACCTGGATGGTCACCGAGTCGGGCGTGCGGCCACCCTTGCTGTCCTCGGTCGCCACGAAGAACGCGGGGACCGGATCGGGCGCGGGCGCCGTGTTCGTGCTGGCCAGCATGCGGCACGCGGTGTGGAAGTGACCCCGCACGATGCCGTTGCGCAGCACGCTGGATTCCACGTAGTACCCGCCCTGCCCGGCCGCCAGGAAGCGGTCGCGGATCAGGTTCCGGGTGCTGACCCGCAGCGTGAACGCCTGGTTCCGGTTGACCTGGCGGGGCGCCTGCGTGATCAGCAGCGAGGCGTCGTTGGCCGCCGACGCGACCTCGCCGAACTCGGTGCTGACGCAGCGGTCGCCTTTCTGGAAACCGTCGTGCGCCGGCAGCTTGCTGGTGTCGCAGCTGTTGGTCAGGATCCCGAGGTTCCCGCCCGGCGCGGTGGTGGCCGCGACCGTCGTCGGCGCCGCGGTGGCGCCACCGCCGTTCTGGTTCAGCGTGCACCCCGACAGGCCCGCGGCGTTCAGGTTCGGCTTCGGCGCGTTGCGGCCGATCGCGGTCTCGATCCGGCTGATCGTGGCGAACCGCTTCTCCTTCAGCGGTCCGAGGATCGCGTTCTGGATGAAGTTCGCACCGCCCTGGCCCTGCGTCGAGACGATCCGCTTGTTGGCTTCGTCGATCTGCGTCTTGAGCAGGGCGAGGTTCTGGTTGACCTCGTTCTGCGCCTGTGCCGGGATCGACACGGTGATCTTGACGTCGGGGCAGGTGACGGTCGGCGTCTTCGTCTCCGCCGCGGACGCCACCCCGAGTCCGATTCCGGCCAGGGTCACCGCGACCCCGACCACCGCGACGATCTGCCAGCGTCGCGACTTGTTGATCTTTGACCGATACATTGGCCTGTGCCTTTCCCCATGGCATGGCATGCCTTCGGCCATCGATACGGGATCGCTCCCACGGCGGATCAACAGAGGCGTGGCTGTTTTCAAACTTAAGATCAACTTCACTTTCCCGGTACGTCGTGAGGGGCGCCCCGATTGCCCGTACCGCTCCGATTTGCGTCGATTGCCGCGTCGGTCGCGTCATGCTGGAGGCGCGGTACCGTACCGATGGGGTGAAGAGGTCTCATGGCCGATCACGAAGCGGACAGCCTGTTCGAGGCAAGCGCGCGTCTGCAGGCCGACGCCACCGAACTCTGCGAGCAGGCCGCCGCCGCTCTCGCCGCTGCCCAGGCACGCCGCCGCCGCGAGAACCGCCGGTCCCCCTCTGAGCCGCCGGTGCCGTGCGGGCAGGCCGGACCGGGCGCCGGCCGGTGCTCGTGGCACCCGCGCGGCAGCCGCGGCGACTACAGTGGCGCCAAGTCGTTACCCGACCACGGTGAGGTGCCGCGATGACTCCGGAGCCCGACATCAGCGGCCTCAACACGTCGCGCCGCTACAACCAGTGGCTGGGCGGGAAGGACAACTACTCCGCGGAGCGTGAGTCCACCGCGACGATCGTCGGCGTGCTGCCGAACATGATGGCCGCCGCGCGCGAGGGCCGGGCCGTCGTCATCCGCGTGGTGCGCCATCTGGTCGCCGATCGGGGCATCGGCCAGATCCTCGACATCGGCGCGGGCCGCCCGCTGTCGCCCAATGTGCACGAGGTCGCACAGGAGGCAAACCCGGCAAGCCGGATCGTGTACGTCGACAACGACGCCCTGGTCGGGGTCCAGCACCGCGGCGTCACCCTCAGCGGCCCGGACGGCGTCGCCGAGTTCGTCGACGGCGACCTGCTCGACGTCGAGGCAATCCTCGCCGACGAGCAGGTGCGCAGCGTGATCGATTTCAGCGAGCCGGTCGCCGTGCTGCTGGGCAGCGTCCTGCACCTGGTCGACGACGACGAGCGTGCCCACCGGGCCGTCCGCACCCTGATCGCGGCCCTCGCCCCGGGCAGTTACGTGGTGATCGTCCACGGCACCTTCGACACCCTGCCGGCCGCGGTCCAGGCCAAGGTCCAGGCCCTCATCGACAGCGGCGAGCACGGCGTCTACCGGGCCCGTGGCCGCGACGAGGTCGCCGCTTTCCTCGACGGGCTGGAGCTCGTCGAGCCCGGCATCGTCTCCAGCGTCGAGTGGCGCCCGGCCGGGGAGGTCACCACCAGCGTCGCCGACGCCATGTGCTGGGTCGCCGTCGCCCGGGTTCCCTGACGCCCCGGCCGGCGCCACCGGAGGTCAGCGCGACTTGCTGATGCCGAGGTCCGCGCGGCCCGCCGATGGCAAGATCCGCGCTGGCGAACGTGCCGTGTGACGGGTTGGCGCCGCCCGCGCCGCCGCAGTGCGGGTCCGGCTCTGGTTGACGGCCTCGACACCGCCGCCGCGAGCCCGTCGGCAAGAGGGTTCAGGAGGACTCGCGGATCACCAGGCGGCAGCCGACCGTCTCCACGCCGCCCTCCAGGGTGCCGTCGATGGCCGCGAACAGGCGCTGCGCCGCCAGCCGCCCCAGCTGCTCCAGGTTCATGTCCACCGTCGACAGCGGCGGCCGCGCGTTGGCGGCAAGAATGTTCCAGTTGTCGAAACCGATCACCGCCACCTTCCCGGGCACGTCGAGGTTCTCCTGGTGCAGCGTGTCGAGGACGCCCCGCGCGATCTCGTCCGACCCGGCGAAGATCGCGTCGACATCGGGGGTGCGCTGCAGGACCATCCGCGTCGCACCCCGGCCCCACGCCTCCGACCACGACCCGAACCACACCTGCTCGCCGGCGAGCGCCAGCCCCTCCTCGCCCAGTCGCTCCAGCGCTCCGCGGGCGCGGTCCTGCGCGGCGCCGTAGGTCTCGTCGCCGGTGATGTGGGCGATCCTGCGGCGCCCGTGCCGGATCAGGTGGTCGACGGCGAGCCGCCCGCCGCCCACGTTGTCGGTGACCAGGGAGAGGTCGTCCGGGTCCGCCGAGGGGGAGTAGGCGTAGATCACCGGCACCGGCAGGTCGCGCCCGAGCGAGGCCCGCGCGTCCGGCCGCGCCCCCACCACGATCAGCCCGTCCACCCGCCGGGACAGCAGCGCGCGCAGGTGATGCTTCTCCCGGACCGCGTCGCCGCGCGCGTCGCAGAGGAAGACCGAGGTCTGGTCCGAGCCGAAGGCGTCCTCGGCGCCCATCAGGATCGGTATCGAGAAACGTCCCTCCAGGTCGGACGTCAGCAGCCCCACCGTCCCGCTACGTTGGGTGATCAGACCCTGGGCGAGGGTGTTCGGCGAGAACGACAACTGCTCGGCCGCCCGGATCACCCGGGCCCGGGTCTCCGCCCGGACCTGCGGCTGGTTGTTCAGCGCCTTCGAGGCGGTCGCGATCGAGACGCCGGCCAGCTTCGCGACATCACGCAGTGTCACGGCGCGGTTGGCGCTCTGCGCCGGTTCCGACTCCATCGAAGCTCTTGACAACGGTTTTTCCTCCGTATTACGTTCTCGAAAACGTTTTCGGCAAGTCGGAGAATTCTTCGACTCGCGTATTTCTCGCTGTTCATCGCCTCCTCTTTCAAGGAGGAGGCTCATTGAAACATACCAGTACCGAAACTCCGAAAACTCCTGACTGGGAGGCTGTTTTGCGTACCCGGATAGTGCGGCGGGCCATCGCCGGTGCCGCCGCGATCGGGCTGACGGTGGCGATGGCCGCCTGCGGTGGTGGCGGCACCAAGGCCGAGGCGCCGACCGCCGCGGGCGCCGACGGCGTCGACGACGGCGCGGCGCTGACCCTGTGGACCAGGGCGCCGCTGGAACTGCAGGCGAAAGCGCTGGTCGAGGCGTACAACAAGACGCACCGCAACCAGGTGAAGCTGACCATCGTCCCGAACGACGACTACGTTGCCAAGGTCGGCGCCGCGGCCGGCAGCAGCCAGCTACCCGACCTGTTCGCGGCGGACATCGTCTACGTGCCGAACTGGACGAAGGCGGGGCTTTTCGCCGACCTGACCGACAGCATCGCGAAACTGCCCTACGCCGACAAGATCAACCAGGGGCACCTGCGGGCCGGCACCTACGAGGGCAAGAAGTACGTGATGCCGTTCGTCCTCGACCTCTCGGTGATGTTCTGGAACAAGAAGCTCTACCGGGAGGCCGGCCTCGACCCGGAGAAGGGGCCCACGACCCTTGACGAGTTCAGGGCGCAGGCCCTGGCCGTGCAGAAACTGAACAGAAAGGACACCTACGGCACCTACTTCGGCGGCAACTGCGGTGGCTGCAACGTCTTCACCTGGTTCCCGATGGTCTGGGCCTCCGGCGAGGAGGTGATGAACCCGGAGGGCACGCAATCGCTGCTCGACGGGACCGCCGCGCAGAAGGTCTACAGCACCTGGCGCGAGCTGCAGTCGGCCGGCGCCATCGCACCCGGCGCCAAGGACGAGACCGGCGCGACCTGGGTCGCCGCGTTCCAGCAGGGCAAGATCGGCGTGATGCCGTACCCGGCGACGTTGCTTTCCACCGCGGCGAAGACCGTCGACGTCGGCGTCACCCCGATCCCCGGCGTCAGCGGCGGCGGCGCCACCTTCGTCGGCGGTGACGGCGTCGGCATCTCCAAGGACTCCACGAAGACCCAGCAGGCGTGGAACTTCCTTTCCTGGCTGATGTCCGACAAGGCCCAGGTGGACGTGCTCGCCGCCGGCAACAGCAGCGTCTCGCGCACCGATCTCGCCGACAACCGGTACGCGGCCGAGGACCCGCGCCTGGTGACGATCAACAAGGTCGCCGCCGATCCGCACAGCAAGACGCCGGTGTCGGTCAACTTCCAGCAGGCTTACAACGCTCCGGGCAGTCCCTGGGTCACCCTTTTGCGCGACCAGGTGTACGGCGACACCGGCACGCTCGGCAAGGACAACCAGGCCCTGTCGCAGGTGCTCGGCCAGTGACGGCGCTGCAGAGCCGGGCCGAAGTGGCGACGCTGTCCCGGGTACGGCGCCGCCGGCCCTCCCATCAGGGCTGGGCCTACGCCGCTCCGACAGCGGTGTTCGTGGTGATCTTCTTCGTCATCCCGATCGGGATCGTGGCCCGGATGGCGGTCTCCGACTGGGGACTGTTCGCGGGGTACCGGGGCATCAACGCGCCGGAGAATTTCTCCGACGTGCTCGACGACCGGCTGTTTTGGCCGGCTGTCGGGTTCACGGTCAAGTACACCCTGGTCACGACCGTGATCCTGCTCGCGCTCGCCCTCGGCCTGGCTCTGCTGGTGCAGGAGTCCACCCGCTGGACCGGGTTTCTCCGCACGTCGTTCCTGGTGCCCTCCGCTCTCGGCCTGGCCTCGGCGTCGCTGCTGTTCTACGCGCTCTACTCCCCGCAGAGCAGCCCGTTCGGCGCGGTGTCGTTCCTGGGCACGCCGGGCTCGGCGCTCTGGTCCACGGTGGCGTTGATCGTCTGGCGATACGCCGGCTTCTACATGCTCCTGCTGCTGGTCGGGCTGCAGGGCATTCCCGGCGACGTCTACGAGGCGGCCCGCCTCGACGGTGCCGGACGGTTCCAGACGTTCTGGCACGTCACGGTGCCGTTGATCCGGTCGTCGCTGGCACTGTGCACGATCCTCTGCGTCACCGGGTCGCTGCTGGCGTTCGACCAGTTCTTCATCCTCACCAAGGGCGGGCCGGACAACAGCACGATCACCATCGTCCAGCTCATCTACAACATGGCCTTCCAGGGACAGAACAACCTGGGACGTGCCGCGGCGCTGTCGATCCTGGTGCTCCTCGCGCTGCTGGTCCTCAACATCGCCCAGTTCCGTGGGCTTCGCGGCAAGGAGGAGAGCTGATGCTGCGTACACCCAGGCATGTCCTGACCGGGGGTCTCGCTCTTCTGTTCCTGTTCCCGCTGGTCTGGGCGTCGGTCGCCTCGGTCAGCCCGCAGGCCGGCACCAGGCAGATCCACGGCTGGGGCTTCGGGAACTACACGACACTGGCGCACTACCAGGCCGGGATCGGGCAGTACCTGCTGAACTCGGCGGTGGTGTCGGTGATGACGGTGCTTTTCACCCTGGTCGTGTCGTTGCTCGGCGGGTACGCGTTCGCGACGTTCGCGTTCCCCGGCAAGAACATTCTCTTCCTGGTCACCCTCGCGATCCTGATGGTGCCCTACGCGACGCTGCTGATCCCGCTCTACGTGCTGCTCAACCAGCTCGGCCTGCAGAACTCGCTGATCGGTCTGTCGCTGGTGCTCACCATGTTCCAGCTTCCGTTCGCGACGTTCCTGATGCGCATCTCGTTCGAAGCGGTGCCGAAGGATCTCGCCGAGTCCGCGCAGGTCGACGGCTGCGGAAGTTTCCGCACGCTGCGGCACATCCTGGTGCCGGCGGTGAAACCCGGCCTGATCACGGTCGGCCTGTTCGCGTTCCTCGCCGCGTGGAACGACTTCATCACCCCGCTGGTGCTGATCAGCGACTCCGCCAAACTGCCCCTCCCGCTGGCCGTCGCCAACATGCGCCAGCAGGTGATGGGCATCGTCGACTACGGCGCCACCGAAGCCGGCGTGGTCGTGCTCGCGCTTCCCTGCATCGTCCTGTTCCTCGCACTGCAGCGGCACTACGTCCGCGGCTTCATGTCCGGCGCACTCAAGGGCTGACACACGTGACCATCGAAGAAGCACTGACCTCCGCGGCATCCCGGACCTGGATCGAACGTGGCGGCACCCCGGCCACACCCGGCACTGGCCGGCTCCGGCCGCTCGGCCTGCGCGAAGTGACCCTGCGCGACGGTTTCTGGCACCAGCGCCAGCAGACCAACCGGGCCAGATCCTTCGCGCACATCGAACACTGGCTGGAAAGGGCCGGCTGGCTGGGAAACTTCTCCGCCCCGCCGCAGGAGCGCCGCGGCCGGGAGTTCTCCGACACCGAGGTCTACAAGTTCCTCGAGGCGATGGCCTGGGAGTACGGCCGCACCCGCGACCCCGGGGTGGAACGGCGTCACCGGGCGATCGTCGCCCGCGTCATCGCCGCCCAGCAGCCCGACGGCTACCTGAACACCAACTTCGGGCGGCCCGGGCAGCAACCCCGCTACAGCGATCTGGAATGGGGCCACGAGCTCTACTCGTTCGGCCACCTCATCCAGGCCGGCGTCGCCGCGGCGCGCACCTTCGGCGAGAACGAGCTGGTCGCCGCGGTGATCCGCGCCGCCGACCACGTCTGCGACGTCTTCGGGCCCGGCGGCATCGCCTCGGTCTGCGGGCACGCCGAGATCGAGCCGGCGCTCGTCGAGCTGTACCGGGTCACCGGCAACCGGCGCTACCTGGAGCAGGCGAGGCTGTTCATCGACCGACGCGGGCACCGCACGCTCGCCGACATCGAGTTCGGGCGGTCGTACTTCCAGGACGACGTGCCGCTGCGCGAGGCCACCTCGCTGCGCGGGCACGCCGTCCGGGCGGTGTACCTCGCCTCCGGGGCGGTCGACGTCGCGGTCGAGACCGGCGACACCGAGTTGCTCGCCGCGGTGGCCCGGCAGTGGCGGCACGCCGTCGCCCGGCGCACCTACCTCACCGGCGGCATCGGCTCACGCCACCAGGACGAGGCGTTCGGCGACGATTTCTTCCTTCCACCGGACCGCGCCTACTCGGAGACCTGCGCCGGCGTCGGCTCGGTCATGCTGGCCTGGCGGTTGCTGCTCGCCCAGGGCAACCCCCGGTACGCCGACCTGATCGAGCGGGTCCTGTTCAACGTCATCGCCACCTCACCGGCCGACGACGGTACCCGCTTCTTCTACGCCAACACCCTTCACCAGCGGGTTCTCGGCACCGAGCCGTCCGCCGACACCCAGGTTCCGCGGGCCGCCTCCACCCTGCGCGCCCCCTGGTTCGAGGTTTCCTGCTGCCCCACCAACCTGGCGAGAACCTTCGCGAGCCTCGCCGCCTATGTCGCCACCACCGACGACGACGGGGTGCAGATCCACCAGTACACCGCCGCCGGCATCGACACCACCCTGCCGGACGGGCGCGCGATCGGCCTGGAGATCGAGACCGACTACCCGGTCAGCGGACGGATCGGCATCCGGATCACCCGCAGCCCGGACACGCCGTGGACGCTGTCCCTGCGCGTACCCGACTGGGCCACCGGGGCCACCCTCGACGGTCTGGCGATCACCAGGGGTCTCGTGCGGACCCGCCGCCACTTCACGGCGGGGGAGACGCTGGTGCTCGACCTCCCGGTCCGCCCGCGGTTCGTCTCCGCCGACGAGCGGATCGACGCGGTACGTGGCCAGGCCGCGCTCGTCCGCGGCCCGGTCGTGTACTGCCTGGAGTCCGTGGACATTCCGCGCGACGTGCCGCTGGAAGACCTGCGCCTGGACCCACGTATCGAGCCGGCGGACCGTGACGGGCATGTGCTCGCCGCGTTCCGGGCCACCAAGCCGACCTCGCACGACTGGCCCTACCAGCCACTCTCCGCGTCCCCCGAGGTTGGTTCGCCGATGAGAATCGCGCTGCGGCCCTACCACCGATGGGCTCGCCGCGGTCCGTCCACCATGCGCGTCTGGATGCCCCTGACGTTCGAACGATGAAGACGGCGGCGCCGGGTGGCCCGGTTCCGGACTCACCGTGGCTACCCTGCGCCGTCTTCACCTTCGCCTCCACTACCTCCGCCGTCACCACTTCCGCCTTCACCACTTCCGCCTTCGCCTCCACCACCACCTCCGCCTCCACCACCTCTGCCTCTACCGCCTCCACCACCTCTGCCTCTACCGCCTCTGCCTTCGCCGCCGTTGCTGACGGCGGCGGCGGGGTCCGGGGCGCGGGTGGCCTCGGCCGGGTCGAACCGGCGGGCGGCAACGGTCACCGGCTCAGGTCGGGGACGAACCTTCCGATAGGGCGATCGGAGTCCCGAAATCGGAAGGAGCTCAGCCATGGCACTGTCGCCTGCCGCCGAGCCGCGTCGTACCGGCGTCCTCAGCTTCTTCAGCGACCTCCGGGTGGGCCTGAAGATAAGTTTCGCCCTCCTGGTGGCGTTGCTGGCCGGGGTGGCTGTCGCGGCCGCCGGGCTCGTCGGGCTGAGCAAGGCGGATCAAAACGCCAGAGCGATCTACGAAGAAAATCTCCAACCTTCGCAGATGCTCGCCGTGGCGCAGGGCGCCTTCGACGACGAACTGTTCAGCCTGGCCCGGATGGTGATCGCCCCGGCCGACGCCGACACCGAGAAGTTCCGGCAGGAGGCGCTCGAAGCCCACGACGCCACCCTCCAGGGCATCAAGTCCTACGCCGATCTCGGGGTCACCGCCGAACAGCAGACCGCGGTCACCGCGATCACCGACGGGCTGGCAAAGCTGGCCGACATCCGCGATACCCAGCTCCTCGCCGCCGCGCGGACCAGCAACAACGCCGTCTACGCGGCTGCCTACGACAAGAACGCCGACCCGATCGCCGACGCGGTCAACACGGGGTTCGACACGCTCAGCGCCTTCGAGGCGGACAGCGCCGGCGCGGCGGCTCGCGAGAACACCGACTCCTACCATCACAGCCGTACCCTCATGTTCCTGATCCTCGCCGTGGGTTTCCTGGTCGCGGGGCTGCTCGGGTGGGTGACGGTGCGCCGGATCACCCGCCCGCTCTCGGCGGTCAACGACACGCTCGCCCGGGTCGCCGCCGGCGATCTGACCGGCAGTGTGGCCGTGCAGTCCCGGGACGAGGTCGGCGCCATGGCCGTCGCGCTGAACCGCGCCACGACGAACATGCGTGGCACCGTCGAGGCGCTCGGCACCGCTTCGGATTCCCTGGCCGCCGCCGCGGAGCAGCTTGCCACCACCAGCGGGCAGATCGCCGAGAACGCCGGGCGAGCCAGCGCGCAGGCCAGTGCGGTCGCGGTGTCGGCCGAGGACGTACGCCGGAATGTCGACACGGTCTCGGCCGGCTCGGAGGAGATGGGTGCGTCGATCCGCGAGATCGCGCAGAATGCGAACCAGGCGGCGGAAGTCGCCGGTCAGGCCGTCACGATGGCGGAAACGACCAACGAGCGGGTCACCCGGCTCGGCGCCTCCTCCGCCGAGATCGGCGACGTGATCCGGCTGATCACCTCGATCGCCGAACAGACCAACCTCCTGGCCCTGAACGCGACGATCGAAGCTGCCCGCGCCGGCGACCTGGGGAAAGGTTTCGCCGTCGTGGCGAGCGAGGTGAAGGATCTCGCCCAGGAGACCGCCAAGGCGACCGAGGACATCGGCACCCGGGTCGCCGCGATCCAGGCCGACACCGGCACGGCCATCACCGCGATCGCGGAGATCAGCGAGATCATCGCCCGGATCAGCGACTACCAGACCACGATCGCCGCGGCGGTGGAGGAGCAGACGGCGACCACCGGCGAGATGAACCGCGGCGTCAGCGAGGCGGCCGGCGGGGTCAGCGAGATCGCCGACGGCATCGAGAGCCTGGCCGACGCCACCCGCCTCACCAACGAGAACGTCGCCGAGGCTCAGCGGGCCGCCGCCGAACTGGCGCAGATGTCCGGCGACCTACGGGCGATGGTGGGAACCTTCCACGTCTGACGAGTGGAACCGGCCGGCCCCACCCCTGCTCCGCGGTGCATGCCGTCTAGGTCACCCGCCGAGCGTGCCCTCGTCGACGACCTGGGCCCCTTCCCTGCCAGACGGGCGACAGGCGCGTGGTGTCGCGGCTGTCGAAGCCCTGAGCGGGGCCAGGTCTGCCGTGCCCGCGGGCTGTCCGGGGTTCAGCCCTGCCAGCGGAGGACCTCGAGCGCCGCGGCGACGGCGACGACATTGTCCGACAGCGGGCGGGGGAGGAGCCGGTCGGCGCGTGACAGGCGGCGGACGACCGTGTTGCGGTGGGTGAACAGGCGCTCGGCGGTGCGCTGGGTGTTGCACTGCTCCCGGACGTAGACCGCGACGGTCTCGCGGGTCTCCGCATCGGCGTGCCGCAGGTCGCCGAGGGTCTCCGCGACGAACTCGCCGGCCCGGTCGGGGTCGGTGGTGAGCAGCGCGGCCAGCTGGATGTCGCGGTAATGGGCGATACGCTGCGGTGACGCGAGCCGGGTCATCATGCGCTGGGTGGCCAGCGCGTCCAGGTGACTGCGGCGGAACCCGGCGACGTCGGTACCCGGGCGACCGATAGCGATCAGCACGTCCGGATCGATCGCCCCGGGCTCCGCCGAGGTCGGTTCCTTCGCTTCGCCGGCCGTGGCGGTGTCGGAAGTCTTCGCCGCCGGGAAGGGGTGGGAACCGGACGTGGTCGCGAGGTCGCCGACGCCCGCGGCGGAGCGGGTGCCCAGTGGCCCGGTGGGGCTGGTGATCGGTTGCCCGATCGAGCCGGTCACCGTGGTGGGGATGGCGGCCACCGGCAGCCACAGCCAGAGCACCGTTGCCCCGGCGACGACGGTCAGGCGGTGCCCAGCGCCGCTCGCGCGCATCAGGGACTCGGCGGCGGCCTCCAACTGCGCGGACGCCGACGTGGTCCAGACGATCGCGGCGGTGTGCGGCCCGGTCAGCCGGTAACCCAGCTGTGCCTCCGCCCGTGCCCGGCTGATCGGCGCACCCTCCAGCAGCAACGACACCACCGCGCGACGTTCGGCGTGCGCCCCGCGGGTCAGCTCGGCGCGCTCGGCCTCCATCCGGGCGGACACCGCGGCGATCGTGTCCTCGATGAACGTGGAGATCGACAGGGCGGAGACGTCGAGCAACGCCCGCAACTGTGCGGGTGAGGCGTCCAGCCCGAAACAAATCTCCATCCAGCGGCGCCACGCCACCGTCTGCCCGGTGCGGTACGAGTCCAGCGCCCGCTGGTCGAGCCCGCGCCGGACCAGGTCACGTGCGGTGTCGAGCACCTCCGGGCCGAGATTCGCCGGCACCCGGCGGCCGGGGTTCCGGATGTTCGCCTCGGTCCACTGCCGCAGGTTGGCGACATTGCTGCGGCGGACGGCGGCGACCAGCACCGGATCGTCGGCGACCGGTCGCATCCGCTCGCCGCTGAGCGACCCCGCGTGCAATGCCTCGATCCACTCGGCGGGCGGGTCGAGTGCCGCCTGCGCGCCCAGCCGGAAGAGCTCCGCCGTCCGGGCCGAGACCACCGGCCACTCCAGCGCTGCCCGGGCTGCGGAGACGAGCGGGCCGGTCTGACGGGCAGCAGCATTCTGCACCATGAATCTCATCATGATGGTGCGTTTCGAACTGGCGCAATCCTGCCCGGCAGCCGATCCTTTACTTCGTGGAGCACATGGACGTCCTGATCGTCGGCGCCGGGATCTCCGGCATCGGCGCCGCGCGCTACCTGAAGACCGCGTTGCCGGCGAAAACCTTCGCCATTCTCGAGGCGCGCGCCGCGTCCGGCGGCACCTGGGACCTGTTCCGCTATCCGGGCATCCGCTCCGACTCCGACCTGCACACCTTCGGGTATGAGTTCAAGCCATGGCGCGACGAGGAGGCGATCGCCGACGCCCCGCGGATCCTCGACTACCTGCGTGAGACGGTGACCGAGAATGATCTCGACCGTCACATCCGTTACCACCACCGGGTGGTCGCCGCGTCGTGGTCGAGCGGCGACGCCCGCTGGACCGTCGAGGTCGAGCGCGCGGACACCGGCGAGCGCATCACGCTGACCTGCGACTGGATCTTCTCCGCGAGCGGCTACTACCGTTACGACGAGGGCTTCACCCCGTCGTTCGCCGGGCGGGACAGCTTCGCCGGAAGAATTGTTCATCCACAGCACTGGCCGGCGGACCTCGACTACACCGGCAAGCAGGTCGTGGTGATCGGCAGCGGCGCCACCGCGGTCACCATCGTCCCCGCGATGGCGGGCGAGGCGGCGCACGTGACGATGCTCCAGCGCACGCCGACGTACATCATGCCGGTCTCCAAGAAGGACCCGGTCGCGAACGCGCTCAAGAAGTACTTCGGGCCGGAGCGCGGCTACGCCTGGACCCGCCGCAAGAACATCGCCCAGCAGAAAGCCATCTGGTCGTTCTGCCGGCGCTTCCCGAAGGCGGCCCGCAAGATCATCCGGTGGGTCAACGCCCGGCAACTGCCCGCCGGCTTCCCGGTGGACGAGCACTTCCATCCGCCGTACGACCCCTGGGACCAGCGGTTGTGTGCCGTCCCCGACGGCGACCTCTTCCGGGCCATCCGCCACGGAAAGGCTTCCGTGGTCACCGACCGGATCGCCGGCTTCACCGAGACCGGGGTGCGGCTGGAGTCCGGCCGGCACCTCGACGCGGACGTGATCGTGACCGCCACCGGCCTGAACGTGCAGGCGTTCGGCGGTGTCCCGGTCACCGTCGACGGCACACTCGTCCGGCTCGCCGACACCGTCGCCTACAAGGGCATGATGCTCTCCGGGGTACCGAACTTCGCGTATGCCATCGGCTACACCAACTCCTCGTGGACGCTGAAGATCGGCCTGCTCTGCGAGCACTTCTGCCGGCTGCTGAAACACATGGACCTCCAGGGGTACGAGGTGTGCCGCCCCGAGGTCGCCGATCCCGCGATGCCGACCCGGCCGTTCCTGGACTTCGGCGCCGGTTACATCCGGCGTGCCGTCGGCCAGTTGCCCCGGCAGGGCGACCGGATGCCGTGGCTGACCTCGATGGACTACCAGTCCGACGTGAAACTGCTGCGCGCCGACGACGTGACCGACCGGGAGCTGCACTTCTCGTGAAGAAAAGTTCCGCCCGGCCCACGGCGAACTTGTCACCACCTGCGTGACGCCCCCCGTCTCCCCAGCTCCGACCCATGATCTCTATGTGATGAATACCGGCGAAATGCCCGCGCGGCTCGCCGGCGGTCCTCCTCCGGCTTTCGACACTTGACCCGTTCCGTCGGGTCGAGGAGGAGAGCGCATGCGAGAAAGACCGTTCGAGGAGGTCTCGTGGTGGCAGTCCGTCCGCGTGCCGGTGGGCCTGATGGCGCTCGCCTCCGGGATGGCGTTCTGCGGCTACCTGCTGACCGGCCCCTCCCCGGAGACGACGGCCTCCGCCCCGGATGCCGCGGCCGGGCAGGGGCGACCGGTCGAGCGGGTGGCGGTGCCCCGGCCGCCGCTGCCGGACGGGATGCCGACCGGGAAGCCGGTACGGCTCGGTAAGACGTTCGACGCGCTGACGCCGGCCGAGATCGGGTACGCCCGCGGGCTCGCCGTGCGGAACCAGGCGAGCCCGGGCAGACGGGTCGACGGCACTCCCGGATACGAGTTCCTGTCCACGGCCCTCGTCACCGAGGACGGCCGCCGGAAGGTTTCCGTCACCTCGTACGACTACGCCGCCAACGTGCAGGTGCTGCAGGTCGTGGACCTGGAGGCCGGCACGGTCACCGAGCGCACCGGCCGCGGAGTCCAAGCGCCCCCTTCGGAGACCGAGAAGGATCACGCCCTGACGTTGCTGCTCGCGTCACCGGCGGCCGCGCCGATCCGGGCCGCGTACCGCACGTCGACCGGGCGGGAGCTGACCAGCCCGGCGCAGCTAGACGTGAACGCGGGCGCGCTGCTCAGCCCACCGGCGACCGGGGACGGCGCGGCCTGCGCGGTCGACCGGTGCATCACGTTCCAGGGTCGCGTGCGCGACGGCGTGTGGCTTTCCTTCGGCAACCTCGCGGTGGACCTGACCGCCAGGACCGTCCGGACCCTGTCATGAAGCGGAACGGCTCCCCCCGGAAAAGGAGAATCGTCGCGGCGGTCGCGGTCCTTCTCGTCACGCTGGGCCCGGCCGGAGCACCCGCTCACGCGGAGGCGACCTCCGCCTACTGCTCGGGCGATTCCTTCGTCAGCCGTAAACTCGCCGCCGGCACCACCTGGCAGTTCTGCTGGCACATCGACGACTTCAAAGGATTGGTTCTCGACAAAGTCGCTTTCCGGGGTACGAGGGACGCCGCGCCGATCCCGGTGCTCAACTCGATCGCGCCGGTGCAGATGCAGGTTCCGTACGACATCGGCACCGCGGAGTTCGAGGACCTGATTGGATTCGGTTTCGGGCGCCATGCCAGTGACATGACCCGTGCCGAATGTCCCGGCGGTCAGATCATCACCACGCATCGTGCGTACACCGACGTGAACGGCCGCTGGGTCGAGAAGAACCAGCCGGTCCTGTGCGTGCGCGAGATGAGAAAGGGCCTCGCCTATCGCTCCAAGTGGCACACGACGACCGGCCGGCCGCTGGTCACCGCGCAGGGGACGGTGCTGGCGCTGAGCTTCATGTCGGCAGTCGGCAACTACGAGTACGAGACCGGCTACCAATTCGCCGACAGCGGCCAGATCGACGTGGGCATGGGCGCTACCGGCGAGATCAACCCGAGCATCTGGACCGATCAGGCGGACGGCCGGAAGGCATCGAACTACGGCTGGCCGGTCGGCTCCGGAAACCGTGACTATTCCGGATCGCACTACCACAGCGCCGTGTGGCGCGTGGACTTCGGTATCGGCGGCAGGGCCGACCTGAAGGTCGAACAGAGCGACACCGCGTGGACCGGCAAGCGCGGCGCCCAATCCGCGGTTCTGGTGACGGGGCGAAAGACGATCGGCAGGGAATCCTTCGTGAACACCGCGGACCGCCGGGAATGGCGGGTCTACAGCCCGGGAAGCCGCAATGCCGACGGGCATCCGCGCGGTTACGACATCGTGTTCGGCAGGAACGACACCTATCCGGCGCATCCGAGTCTGCGCAACGCTCTGACCTTCACCAGAAGGAGGACCTGCGAGCAGTTGCCGATGTACAACAACGACGTGTCGTGCGCCAACGAGACGCTGATGGACTACGCGAACGGTGAGGTGCTGGCGAATCCGATCGCCTGGGTGAACGTCGGATTCCACCACATCGTGCGGGACGAGGATCAGAGCCCGATGCCGGTGCACTGGCAGGGTTTCACGCTGTACCCGCACGACTTCTCGGCCCAGTCACCGATCACGCCGCCGGCCCGTGCCGGTCGCAACGGCTTCGTCGCGACCGAGAATGAGCAGGCACGCGCCGTGACGCCGATCAGGGGCTCGACCACCACGATCCGCCTTTCGCGGTCCACGGTGGTCGCCGGGAGCCGGCCGGTCGTCGCGGTCCGGGTGCGCCCGAGCGACGCGGGGCAGATCGCCGCCGGGGTGCTGACCGTCCGGGACGGCGACCGGACTCTGGTCGTCTCGGACATCCGGAAGATCGACCACGGGAGCCGGTCGATCCGGTTGCCCGTGCTGCCGCCCGGCAAGCACACGATCACCGTCGCCTACGGCGGGTCCGCGCAGGTCGGCACCAGCACATCAGCGGCGGCAATTCTCACCGTCACCCAGTAGACCGGAAATCCCTGACGGCATCCGGTGGCGAAGAGTTCCTTCGCCACCGGGCACCGCTCACCGCCCATCAGGCACCGCCCATCACGCATCTCCCACAGCCCATCGCCCATCAGGCACCGGTCACTGCCCATCACCCATCACCCACAGCCCATCGCCGCCGCTCATCGGGCATCAGGCAACGGCCATTGCCCCACCGCTCACCGCCCGCTGCCCGCTGCCTGCGGCTCGCTTCCTACGGCCTGCTGCCCACCGCCCACGGTCCACGGCCCTCAGCCATCAGTGACCGGGCAGCGGCCACGACGAAGCGCACGAAGGAAGTTCCGCCATCTCCAACCGGCGAGGACGACGAAGGAAAGCACCGCCGTCGGCCGCCCCGAAACACCTGAAGGAAAGTGCCGCCGTGCCGTGCCGTCGCATAGTTGTTCCCGCTGTCCTGCTGGCCGTGCTGACGCTGTTGCCGGCCTCCGACCCGTTGCCGCGCTGGACAGCCCACATCACCGCGACGCCGCGGCTCGGCGTTTCCGCGGTCACTACGGCGCCAGATGTTTCCGCGGCCCCGGTGGCAGGCGCCGGGGTGGCCGCGGCGCCGACGGGCGACGAACTGGCCTACGTGGTGCACATGGTCGAGCACCATCGGCAGGCGCTGCGCATGGTCGCTATCCTCCGCGGGCGCGGCGGGGTGCCGTACCGGATGAGCAATCTCGCCGACCACCTGGCGGCGATCCAGGGAACCGAGATCGCCGACATGACGGAGTTCCTGGCCGCGTGGGGACGGGAGTCGAAGGCGCGGGGCGAAGCGCAGCCCGCCCCGGCGCACCTGCACCTGCCCGGTCCGCAGCCTGCCCCGGCACGCTCACACCTGACCAGTTCGCAGCCTGCCCCGGCGCACTCACACCTGACCGGCCCGCAGCCTGCCCCGGCGCACCTGCACCTGACCGGTCCGCTGCCTGACGTGCGGCTCCGTGCTCTGAAGAAAACCGACGGTGACGCGGCCGGCCGGATGTTCCTAAAGCTCATGATCGCCCACCACGAGGATGCGGTAAAAGTTTCCACTGACGTGCTGTCGGCGGCCGAGAACCCCTGGGTGATCAGCTTGGCCCGGCACATCATCGCCGAGCAGCGCGCCGAGATCGCAGCCATGCGACGTGCCGCCGGCGGCAGTGACGTCGCACCTCCGGCATCCCCGCTCACATACCCAGGAGCATGACCCGCACCGGTTCACCTCGCGGGGGGGGCGAGCCGGCCGAGGTGGATGCGGCCCACACCGCGCGGGTGCCGAGCGCACCGCCCTCGACAGGGGCTGCGGCGACGGCACGTTCGCCAGGTTGCGCACCCGCCGGGCCTCAGCCGGCGGCCTTCGCCGCCGCGTAGGGACTGTCGTTCAGCCCCTACGCCGCGAAGGAGACGCGGCTGGGCGGTGTTTCGCGGTGCGGCCGGGGCTGCGGCGTGACCGAGAGCGCGCCTGGCACTCGGCCGCACTGCGAACACCGGCTAACTTTGCGGGTGCCGGGCCGCGCGGCGAGCACGGTATTCCCGGGCCTTGACGCGGTTGCCGCATTCGGCCATGCCGCACCAGCTGCGGGTGCCGGCGCGCGATCGGTCGATGAAGACGCGGGTGCACTCAGGGCGTTCACATTCTCGTACCCGCGGAGGGGTTGGTTTCTGCAGCTCGTCGAGGAACGCGACGGCGGCGCGGGCGACCTCGGCGGTGACGGCGCCGAGCGGGCCGGTGCGGCGGGCGCCTTCCGCGGTCAGGGCCAGCGCCGGAAGCGGCTGATTCGCCGCGGTGTTGAGCATCCGCAGGTCAGAACCGTGCGGCGCGGTGCGGTTCCGGGCCGCTTCGACCAAGCCGTAAATCGATTCACGTACGGCGATGAGCTGATCGAACTCGGTCACATCCAGCGGTGGCGGCTCGGTGAGCACGCCGGCTGCGAGCGCCCAGCGCGCCGCGTCCTCCGGCGTCGCCAGGCCCTCCTCGGGGCGGGTGCGGCGCCACTTGAGGGTGCCGAGCAGGTCCAGCGCGAGGTTGCCGCTGACGAAGACGAAGTCCACGTCACCACCTTGACAGGTGACGGTGCGATTCGGCAAGGTCACTGCGTCACCTGCTGAGGGGGTGACGGGATGGAGGGTGGCACGTGACAGCCAAGGATGACTACCTGTACTTCGCGGGTCGGGCGCTCGACGGGATGGCCGCGATCGTGGCCGGGCTCGGCGACGAACTCGCCAACGAGCGGCCCGCGCTGCCCGGAGCGAACTCGCCGTATGCGCTGCTCACCCACTGCGTGGGGGTGATCGACTACTGGTCGGGGACACTCGTCGCCGGCCGGTCCGTCTGCCGGGACCGGGAGGCCGAGTTCACCGCGGCCGGGCCGGTCGCGCCGCTGCTGATCGAGGTCGCGGCGGTGCGGGAACGGCTCGCGGGCGACGTGGCCGGTGCGCGCTGCGATGCGCCGCTGCACGCCGATCCTGACCGCTCGTTCCAGGGGCCGGTCCGGCACCTCGATCAGGGTGGGGCCCTGCTGCACGTCTACGAGGAGCTGGCCCAGCACCACGGTCAGATGCAGATCCTCGGTGACCTGATCCGCGCCGGAGCAGCGTCGTGACCGCCGCTCGTAACATCCGCGGGTTCCGCAACGTCCGCAACGTCCGCAACGTCGGCGGCGTCGGCAACGTCGGCAACGTCCGGGGCGTCGGCAACGTCCGCGGCATCCGCCGGCCCGGTGGCGATCTCCTCGCTCGCGCCCGCGGCGAGTCGGTTGCGGGTACCCGCGGGTGGCGTCCGCTGGCCGGACTCGCGCGGGGCAGGGTGATGTCAAGTGGCCGGTGGCGTCATGAGCGCCGTCTTCGACATCGGGTGGCGTCCGTCGGCCGGACTCGCGCGGGGCGGGGTGGTGTCATGAGCGCCGGGTTCGGCATCGGGTGGCGTCCGCTGCTTGGGCTGACGCGTGGCGGGGTGGTCGAATGAGCGCCGCCTTCGACGCGCGGGTCGACATCGGGCGGCTGCGGTCCGGCCACGGCGTGAAGTGGGGCGCGTTGCCGCCGGGCACACTCGGCGCCTGGGTGGCCGACATGGACTTCCCCGTCGCGCCGGCGATTCTCGCGCGCCTGCGGGAGGTCTCCGATTTCGGCTATCCACACTGGCCCGGCGGCGATTCGGTCGCCGCGGCCTTCGAGGAGCGCATGGCGAGCCGTTTCGGCTGGACCCCGGCGCCCGGCCGGACGAAGATCTTCACCGATCTCATCCAGGTGCTGCAGGTGATGATCGAGACGGCCACCGCGCCCGGCGACGGCATCGCGGTGCACGTGCCGAACTATCCGCCGTTCCTGGCGAGCATCCACCGGGCCGGCCGGCGGATAGTTCCGTTGGACCCGGACTCCTTCGATCCGGACGCACTCCGGGGCTGCGCCATGTTGGTGCTCGTCAACCCGCACAACCCGACCGGCAGAGTTTTCCGCCGTGCGGAACTTTCCGCCATGGCCGAGGCTGCGGAGGAACATGACGTGACGGTGCTTTCCGACGAGATCCACGCCGATCTCGTCTACCCCGGGCATCGGCACCTCCCGTTCGCGGCGATCAGCTCCGACGCCGCCGCCCGCACCGTCACCACGACGTCGGCGACGAAAAGCTTCAACATCGCCGGGTTGCGCTGCGCGGTCGCCCACATCGGCCCGGCCCGCATCCGGGCGGCCCTGGAGCGCATGCCGCTCGACTGGTTCGGCCAGCCGAGCACGCTGGGCCGACTCGCCACGGTCGCCGCCTGGCGGGAGGCGGACGACTGGCTCGACGGACTGCTCACGACCCTCGACGCCAACCGTGCGCAGATCTCCCGCTGGGTCGCCAAGCTGCCGTGGGACAGCGGTTACCGCGCGCCGGAGGGCACCTATCTGGCCTGGTTGAACTGTGCCGGCGGGCCCTTCGGCCCCGATCCCGCGACGCACCTGGAGAAGGTCGCCGGGGTGCGCCTCGGACGCGGTGCCGACTTCGTCGAGCACGTCCCTCGCCCGGAGAGCGCGGCCGGGATCCGTCTCGGCCCAGGTGCCGAGCATGCTGCCTCCCACGTCCGGATCAACTTCGCCACCAGCCCCGAGGTGCTGACCGAGGTCCTGAGCCGGATCAGCGGCGCATTGACATGAATCTCCGCAGGACCGGATAGTGGGAGCGCTCCCAATCTCGTCGTCCTGTGGAGATCCCCATGCATGTCACACTTCATCGGCGAACCTTCGCGAGCACCGTCCTGCTCGCGCTGGTCACCGCCGTAGCCGGCGCCCCACCGGCCGCCGTTGCCGCCACCACCCATCCCGGTGCTTCTTACCGAGCGGCGAGCGCCGCGGACGTCCGCGTCGACGTCGACGCCCGCGCCGGGTTGGCCACCGTCGGGTCCACCGCCCTCGGTGTCAACCACGCCATCTGGGACTCGCAACTCGGCACGCCCGCCGTTTCCGGCCTGCTCAAGGATGCCGGCGTGCAGATGGTCCGCTACCCCGGCGGGTCCTACGCGGACATCTACCACTGGAAGGACCACACCGCGCCGGGCGGCTACGTCGCGCCCGGCACCGACTTCGACACCTTCATGGCCGGCGCCCAGCGGACGGGGGCGTCGCCGATGATCATCGCGAACTACGGCACCGGAACCGCGCAGGAGGCGGCCGACTGGGTGCGCTACGCCAACGTGACGAAAAGCTACGACGCCAAGTACTGGACGATCGGCAACGAGAACTACGGCAACGGGCACTACGGCGCCGCGTGGGAGGCCGACGACCACACCGACAAGAGCCCGAAGGAATATGCCGCCACCGTGGTCGCGTACGCCAAGGCGATGAAGGCCGTCGACCCGGGCATCAAGGTCGGTGCGGTGCTGACCATGCCGGGCAACTGGCCGGACGGCATCGTGGCGGCGGGCGACGACGGCACCTGGAACCAGGAGGTGCTCACCCGTGCCGGGGCGGCGATCGACTTCGTCGACGTGCACTGGTACCCCGGCGGCACGGATGCGGCGCAGGCCCTCGGCCGGACCGCCCACATCCAGGACGCGATCTACCAGCTGCGGCGCCAGATCTCGCAGTACGCCGGTGACGACGCCGGCCGGATCGGCATCAGCCTGACCGAGACGAATGTCGACATCGGCCGCAACACGCAGCCCGGCGCGCTCTTCCTCGCCGACGCGTACAGCGGGCTGCTCGCTCAGGGTGTCTTCACCGTCCAGTGGTGGAACGTGCACAACGGGCCGGACAAGGCCGGCACCGTCGCCGGGCAGCCCGACTACAACGACTTCGGGCTGCTCTCCAGCGGGACCTGCACCGCTGACAAGGCGGCCTGTGAACCGCCGCTGAACACGCCGTTCGCGCCCTACCACGCACTTTCGCTGATGGGTGACTTCGCGAGGACCGGCGACCGATTCGTCGGGACCGGTAGTGACAACGCGCTGGTGAGTGCCCATGCCGTGCGCCGGGACAACGGCGACCTGGCGGTGCTTTTGATCAACAAGGATCCGGACGGCGCGCACACCGTGGGGCTGCACTACAACGGCTTCACCCCGGGCACCGCCACCCCGGTGGTGGAAACCTTCGCCAACGGTGCAGGGGGAGTGACCACCGCGCCGGCCGGGTCAGCGACGGCACAGACGTTACCGCCGTACTCCATCGCGCTGGTCACCCTGCACCCGGACCGGGTCGCCACCGCCGCGCCGCCGGCACCGGCGCAACCCACGGCGACGGTCACCGACCGTACGGCGACAATTTCCTTCCCGTCGGCCGGAGCCGGCCTGAAGTACGAGGTGTACCGGCAGAACGGCGGCATCAGCGAGCAGCTCGGCGAGACCAGCGGGACCTCCCTGCCGGTGAACAACCTCGCGCCGGGACAGCGGTACACGATCAACGTGCTCGCCCGTGACGGCGCCGGGCGGGTGTCGCCGCCGTCGCCGCCGCTGACCTTCACCACCGGCACCCCGGCCGGCTCCACCTGCACGGTCAGGTTCCGCGACACCAACGACTGGGGCAACGGGTACGTCGGTTCGGTGGAGATCACCAACAACGGCGCCGCTCCGGTCAACGGCTGGACGCTCGCGTTCACCTGGCCCACCGGATGGCAGAGCGTGAGCAGCGGCTGGAACGCGACCTGGCAGCAGAGCGGTCGCACCGTGCGTGTCACCAGCGACACCGGCCTGCCGGCGGGCTCGTCGACGACCGTCGGCTTCGTCGGCTCCTACAGCGGCCCGAACGTGTTGCCGGAAACCTTCACGCTCAACGGCACGGTCTGCACCACCGCGTAGTCCGGATCGCTGATCGGTCCGCGGTGCGGGGCTGTCCATGGGCCACCCGGCCCGATCTCGACAGCCCCGCCGCACGCGACGGTCGACATCGAGCCGGTGCCACCACCGCCGATCGGCCGCGCCGGCCCGCCGGCCGGGGAATCGGAGCCCCGCCCGGCGGACCGGCTGTCGCCCGTCCGGGGGTCGCGACCGTCGATGCCCGCTCCCTAGAGTCCGCGATGTGCGGAAACTCGGGGCGGTGCTGACGGCGGTGACGGTGCTGCTCGCCGGGTGCGGCACCGGTCCGCAGGCCCGGGCTCAAGGGCGCGGGAGCACCGGACCCCGGGTGGTGACCCGCGTGGTGCAGCTCGCCCGCGGGAAGGATCGGCCGCTGCCGACCACGCTCTGGTTCCTGAGCGGGCCGAACGGCGCCGGAATGGCCGTGGGCAGACACCCGGTCGTACTGTTCAGCCACGGTCTCGGCGGGCTTCCCGAGCAGTTCGCGCCGCTGGCCACCGAGTGGGCGGAAGCGGGATACGTCGTCGCGGCGCCCGCCTACCCGCACACGAACGGCCACGTGAAAAGGATCGACGCCGGCGACATCGGGCGGCAATCCGACGACGCGGCGTACGTGCTGAAGAAAATCACCACCGGCAACCTCGCCGACCATCTCGACGGCGATCAGGTGGCCGCGGTGGGTTTCTCGGCGGGCGGCACCACCACACTCGGGCTGTTCCGGGCGGGACACCCGCGCGGGCTGCGGGCCGGGATCTCGATCGCCGGGCGGCGACCCGGCACCGCGTTCGGCGGACCGGCCGCACCGTTGTTGTTCCTGCACGGCGACGAGGACCCGGTGGTGCCGATCGAGGCCGGCCGCGCCGCCTTCGACGCCGTTCCGTGGCCGAAGACGTTCATCGTGCTTCATGGGGCCGGGCATGGTCAGTACTTGAATCGGGGGCATCCGGACTACCCGGCGACCTCCGACCGCATCCTGCGATTCCTTCGCGAACACGTGCCAGCCACCTGACGGAGGGCCGAGGACGGCGCGCATGCCGACGCTGATCCCGCGGTCCGGCGCACAAAGCCCTGCCGGCTGGCTGTGATGGGCCTGTGGGTTGCCGCGATGCGCCCGCCGGCTGGTTGTGATGCGCCGCGATGCGCCCGCCGGCTGGTTGTGATGCGCCGCGATGCGCCCGCCGGCCGGTTGTGATGCACCGGCCGGCCGGCCGGCCGCGGAGCTAGGTCTAACCGGTGACGGGCCGGTCCAGCGTGAGCAGCGCCTGATGGACATGGCCGTTCGACGCGGTCAGGGCATGCGCGGCGGCCTCGGCGGAAACGCCGGCGACCAGCGTGACCAGGGCGACCTTGGCGTCGCCGCCGGCCGCCTCCAGGGCGTCCCGGCAGCGGGCCGGTTCGGCGCCGGTCGCCTCGGACAGGATCCGCAGCTGGCGGTCGCGCAGCTTGGCGTTGGTGGCCAGCATGTCGGTCATCAGGTTGGAGTAGGTCCGCCCCAGCCGGACCATCGTCGCTGTCGAGAACGCGTTGAGGATCAGCTTCTGCGCGGTGCCCGCCTTCATCCGCGTGGAGCCGGTGATCACTTCGGGTCCGGTGTCCGGCGCGACGTGCACGTCCACCTCGGACGCGATCGGCGACGCCGGGTTCGCCGACACCAGGACGGTGCGCGCACCCCGGGCCCGTGCGGTGACGAGCGCCGCGCGGACATACGGCGTACGGCCGCTGGCGGTGACCCCGACCGCGAGGTCACCCGCCACGACCTCGCCGGCGGCCGACGCACCCTCGGTCTCGTCGTCCTCCGCGGCCTCGGACGGGCGGGTCAGCGCCCGCACGCCACCGGCGAGGTGCGCGACGACCCGGTCCGGCTCCAGCCCGAACGTCGGGATCAGCTCTGCGGCGTCCAGCACCGCGATCCGCCCGGAGGTGCCGGCGCCGAAGTAGTGCACCCGGTGCCCGGCGGAAAGCGCCGCCACCGCCAGCTCGACGGCGGCGGAAAGTTCCGGCAGTACGTCGGCGACCGCGATCGGGACCTGGCGGTCCTCGCCGTTGATCAGCCGGAGCAGTTCCAGGGTGGGCATCCGGTCGATCGCGGTGCTGCGGGGATTACGTTGCTCGGTACGCGCCAGCGGCGCCTCGTCCACGGGCCTCACCCGCGCCCCCGCCGTGTGCGACCGGTCGGCGGCGAAGCTTTCCTTCGGGTGGGCGGTGTGAGATGCCGGCCCCGGACGGCCTCGTAGGTGGCGTCCAGCGCCTGCCGGGTCTCCTGGTAGGTGCGCTGCGCGACGCCGACGAACACACAGTCGATCACGGTGAGCTGGGCGAGCCGGCTGGCCGTCGCGCCGGAGCGGAACGTGGTCTCGCGGGCCGCGGTGGTCAGCACCAGGTCGGCGTTCCTGGCGATCGGCGATTTGGGGAAGTTGGTCAGCGCGACGGTGACGGCGCCGCGCCGCTTGGCCTCGGCGAACGCCTCAAGGGTGTCGGTGGTGGTGCCGGTGTGCGAGATGCCGAATGCCACGTCCCGCTTGTCGAGCAGGGCGGCACTGGTCAGTGCCAGGTGCAGATCGCTCCACGCATACGAGATGCGGCCGATGCGGTGCAGTTTCTGCTGGAAGTCGGCGGCCACGAACGCGCTCGCGCCCACCCCGTAGATGTCCACGCGCCGCGAGTCGGCGACCACCTCGACGACATGCTCGAGGACCGCGATGTCGATCTGGGAGGCGGTGTCCTCGACCGCTCGGGCGTCGGCGAAGGCGATTTTCTTCACGACCTGGGCGAGGTCGTCACCGGGGCTGATGTCGCTGCCGACCGGTTCGTCGCCGGTGGCCGCCTCGGAGGCGCGACCCGCCTCGGTCGCGAGCGCCAGTCGCAGCGGGGTGTATCCGGAGAAGCCGATCGACCGGCAGAACCGGATCACCGTGGTCTCGCTGGTACCGGCGTGCGCGGCCAGCTCGGTGATGGTCAGCAGCGACGCGGTGGCCGCCTCGTCGATGACCACCTTGGCCACCCGGGCCTCGGCCGCTGACAGGGACGGCAGCATGCCGCGGATCCGCACCACCGTCTCGGCCTGGGGACGACCGGCCGGCGGCGAGGAGGAGGTGCTGCGCTTACGGCCCGTCATGAAAAGAGCCTCCGGCCTCTCATGGATAAAAGTTTCCTTTGCTTGATGTCGATGGTCAATATCCTTCACTCATGGGCGCAGCCATGGTGATCGGAGTCGACGCGGGGGCCACGACCACGAGGTGTGTGGTCGCCACCCTCGACGGCGTGGTGGCGGGCCGCGGTACGGCCGGCGGAGCGAACCGTAACAGCAGTGGCGGGAAGATCGCCCAGACCCTGTGGACAGCGCTCACCGCCGCTCTCGGCGAGATGGACCGATCGACGGTGGTCCACGGGGTGCTCGGCGCCGCCGGCTCGTCCGGCGCAGGAAAGGCCTTCTTCCGTACGGCGGCGGAAAGCGCCTGGCAGAACGCGGGGCTGACCGGCGGCATGGTGACGGTGACCGATCTCGAGGTCGCCTACGCGGCCGGCACCGCGGCGCCCGACGGGGTGCTCCTGCTCGCCGGGACAGGGGCGCTCGCCGCACACGTTGCCGATGGCGCGGTGCGGCGCCGGTGTGACGGATACGGCTGGCTGCTCGGCGACGAGGGGTCGGCGGTGTGGATCGCGGTGCGAGGGCTGCGGGCGGTCCTCGCGGCGCTCGACGGCCGCGGCGAGCCCACCGCGCTGGTCCACGCGGCCTGCGCGCACTTCGGCATCGACCCCGGCCCGACCAGGGAGGGCACGGCGCAGGCCCTGATCGAGGCAGGATTCTCCGTGCCGCCGGCGTCCCTCGGCCGGCTGGCGCCGGCGATCAGCGCCGCGGCGGAGGACGGCGACCCGATCGCGGTACGGATCTGCGCCGCGGCGGCCGAGCGCCTCCTGCACACCTTCGACAGCGTCCAGCCGCCGCCCGGCGCGGAGACGGTGATCGCCGGCTCGGTGCTGCTCAACGACGGACCGGTCAGCCGGGCGGTGCGCGCCGGTCTCCTGGCGCGCACCGGCACCGAGCCACGCCCGGCCCGCGACGGCGCGGGTGGCGCCGCCGCGCTGGCCGTGGCCCGGTTCACCGGCGCCCCCGTGGCGTCGGTGGTGCATACCCGGCTGACCGGGGGCAGCTGTCACGTGCCGGGCCGCGGGTAGAGCAGGTACGGCCGGCGTTGCTTCTCGAAGGCAGCCAACTCGGCGGCCCAGGAGCCGGTCACGTCGTCCGTGGACGCGCCCGCGTCGATCATCGTGCGCAACCGCGCCGACCCGGTCAGCAGATCGATCCAGTAGCGGGTGCCGTCCACCCGCCACGCGAAGGACGTTTCCTTCCTCGCCTCGACAAGCATGGCCACCGCGGTACGGATGGGGTCGTAGACCGATCGGTCGGAAACCTTCACCTCGATGCCGGCGCACAGCCGGCCGGCGAACTTGTTGAAGGTCGGCGTGAAGTACGCCTCGCGGAACTCCACGCCCGGCAGATCCAGTCCCGCCACCCGGTCACGCCATCGGTAGTCGAGGTCCGGGCCACCGATCAGCTCGAACGGCCGCGTGGTGCCGCGTCCCTCGGAAAGCGTCGCGACCCCTTCGAACATGCCGGTGCCGGGGTAGACGACAGCGGTGTCCGGCGTCGGCATGTTCGGGCTCGGCAGCACCCACGGCACATCGGTGTCCCCGGCGAAGAGCCGCCCGTGCCAGCCCCGGCACGATATGACCCGCACGTCGACCTTGCGTCCCGCGTCGGCCGGAAGGAATTCTCCGTCGTAGAAGCGGGCCAGTTCGCCGGCCGTCATCCCGTGCTGCTGGACGATCGACAGGCGGCCCACGCCGGAGGTGAAACCGTCGGTCATCATCGGCCCGTACGCGCGTCCGCCGATCGGGTTCGGGCGATCCAGGACCAGGTAGCGCAGGCCGAGCCGGGCAGCCGCGGCCATCGAGTCGTACAGCGTGTAGATGTAGGTGTAGAAGCGCGCGCCCACGTCCTGGATGTCGAAGACGATCGTCTTCACCCCGGCCGCGGTGAACATCTCCGCCCAGGTGGCCTGTGAGGCGCCGTAGGCGTCGTAGACCGTCAGCCCGCTGCGGGCATCCGTGCCGGTGCCCTCGCTGCCACCGGCCTGCGCGGAGCCGCGGAACCCGTGCTCGGGGCCGAACACGCCACCGATGGTGACCCCGTCGGCGTGCATCCGGTCGACCAGATGGCGATAGTCGCGGTCGACGCCGGTCGGGTTGGAGACGACGCCGATGCGCTCACCCTTGACCGCGTCCCAGCCGGAGGCCGCGAGCCGGTCCATCCCGGTCTGCACCGGAACGCGGGAAGGATGCCCCGGCCGGCCCGCGCCGCTCGCCCCGGGCAGGCCCGCGCCGCTCGCCCCGGCCGGCCCGGAAGCGACCCCGGTCAGTCCGGCCACGGTCCCCGCACCGGCGGCAAGCAGACTCCGCCGGTTCACCCGGCTCGCCCCATCAGGCCCGGCCGATGCCGGTCGGACGCTCCCAGAGCCGGAACACCGGCGGCGCGAACGGTTCGTGAAGAACGGCGAGTCATGTGGCGTCCCAGGTCAGACCATGTCCGTACGGGAAGAGGCCGGGAATTTCCACCGGCAGCTTGCCGCGCGGCGGCATGGCACCGAGCAGGACCCTGGCGAGCGACTTCATGGACACTTCCGTGTAGCTGTAGGTGGCTAGATACGTAGTTACACCGGGCAGGTACGCGATGTCGTAGGGATCGCGAACCGCCACCACAACGAGCGGCCTTCCCGTCGCCACCAGCGCTTTCACCAGAGCCTGCTGCCGGCCGCCCGGATCGGCGGCTCCGGTGTCCCACGCCCTGTTGGTGAGTACCACCGTCAGGTCGCTTGCCGAAGCTGCCGCAACCGCCTCGGCGATCTTCGCGTCGTCCGGGAGGTTGGTGGTCAACGAACCGGCACCGAGCGCTTCGGCCAGCGCCGGCACCGTGCCGTACGCGGACGAGTTCCACCCGGTGACGAAGATTTTCTTCCCCGCCGCCGAGTACGGAAGCAGCCCGGCGTCATTGCGGATCGCGGTGATCGTCCGATCGGTGACCGCCTGTGCCACGCGGACATGCCCGGCCGAGCCGACGGAAAGTTCCGCCGCCCCCGGATCCACCGGCGTCCACCGCAGCAGCCCGCGCTTCTGCTTGAGCGCCAGGATCCGCCGCACGGACTCGTCGACGCGCTCCTCGGTGAGCTCGCCGGAGGCCACCGCGCCGAGCACCGCGTCGATCGCGACCTGCGGATCGGGCGGCATGAGCAACATGTCCACGCCGGCCTTGAGCGCCAGCACCGGCACCCGGTCGTCCCCGTACTTCTGACGTACACCGGCCATTTCGAGGGAATCACTGACGATCACCCCGCGGTACCCGAGCTCGCCGCGCAACAGTCCAGTGATGATCGGTTTGGACAGGGTGGCCGGGTCGCCGGCCGGGTCGAGAGCGGGCACCACGATGTGCGCGCTCATGATGGCGTCGACCCCGGCCGCGATCGCGGCGCGGAACGGTGGCGCGTCGATGCGCTGCCACTCCTCGCGGGTGTGCGTGATGACCGGCAGGCCGGTGTGGCTGTCGGTGGCGGTGTCGCCGTGCCCGGGAAAGTGCTTGGCGGCGGCCGACTCGCCGGCGCCGACCTGGAAGCCGAGCACCTGACCAGCGGTGAGGGCGGCGGCCAGGCTCGGGTCGCTGCCGAACGAGCGCACGCCGATGACGGGATTCGCCGGGTTCACGTTGACGTCCGCGTCCGGCGCCCACGCCTGCGTGATGCCGACCGCACGCAGCTCGGCGCCGGTGACCTGCCCGGTGCGGTAGGCGTCGGCCGGGTTGCGTCCGGCGCCGAGCGCCATGCCACCGGGGAACTGGGTGGCCGGCGCCGGCATCCGGGACACCACGCCGTGCTCCTGGTCGGTGGAGATTGTCAACGGGACGCCGTTGCCGGCGGTGGCTGCCGCCTGCAGCCCGTTGCTGAGCGTGGCGATCTGCCGCGGGTTCTGGAGGTTGTTCGTCCAGGAGAAGTAGACGATGCCGCCGAGGTGGTACTTCGCGACGACCTCGGCCGGCGTGTCGACGCCGTACAGCCGGCGGTTGTCGGCCGCGGCGGTCTTCGCGTCACCACCGTAGACGTAACCGGTGAAAAGCTGGCCGACCTTCTCGGGCAGGGTCATCCGGCGCAGGACCGCGTCGGCCGGCGACGAGGCGGAGGCCGGGGTGGAGCACAACGCGGCGCTCAGCACGGCGAGAGCGAGGAGAGCGACCGGGCGCGTTCGCATGGTGACCGAAGGTAGCCGGGTCGCCGTCTCCTGGCAATAACCTTCGCTCTACTTGAAAGTTATGAAAGAAAGATTCATCCTCTACCAATCGACGTATGGAGAGGCGTTGATGAACAAGTGGTGGATGGTTGGCCCGGCCTGCGTGATCGCCCTGCTCGCGGCCGGTTCGCCGGTGGGCGCGGTGACGGTGACGCCGGGCGACCTCATGTTCCGGCATGACGTGCTGCGGCCCGGCACCGCGCGTCAGGCGGGTCTGCTGACGGAACATGTCGCCGCGTTACCCGACATCGCCGCGTCCTATCTGAGGCCCACCCCGGATCATCCCGATCATCCGACGTACGCCGGAGCCACCGTTCTCGCCGCACACCACGGCATCGTGGTCTCCCGGTTCGCGGTCGGCGCCGCGGTTCGTTACGCCGCCCACGACACCGGCATCGTCGAGCTGCCCCCCGAGGAGCGCATCCCGGCCCGGACCGACACGCTGTGGGATCTCGCCTCCATCTCGAAACTGTTCACCACCATCGTCGTGTTGCAGCAGGTCGAAGCCGGAAAGGTGAGTCTGGACGAGCCGGTTGCCACCCACGTGCCGGAGTTCGCGGCGGGCGGCAAGGCCACGATCACCGTCCGGCACCTGCTCACCCACACGTCCGGATTGCCGGCATTCCTGCCGTTCTACTCCCATTATCCGACGCCCGGGGAACGGCTCACCGCGGCCCTGACCACGCCGGTCACCGCCGCGACCAGACCGGGCGGGCAGTATGTCTACTCCGACATCGGGCTCATCTCGCTCGGCGTGCTGATCGAGCGGGTCACCGGCAAGAGCCTCGCCGAGGCCGTCCGGGACGGGGTGACCGGGCCGCTCGGCATGCGCGACACCGGCTACAACCCGTCGCCGTCGCTGCGGAATCGGATCGCCGCGACGGAGTACCAGCCGTACGTGAACAGGGGAATGGTCTGGGGCTCGGTCCACGACGAGAACGCCTGGGCGCTGGGTGGCGCCGCCGGCCACGCGGGAATCTTCTCCACCGCCGACGATCTGGCAATTCTCTGCCAGGCACTGCTCGACGGCGGAATTTACCGTCACCACCGGATCCTGTCCGAAGGAATGATCCGCCAGGCATTGGTCAACTACAACGCCGACCTCCTTCCGGAGTTCCCGGACAGCGCTCGCGGGCTGGGCTTCGAGCTCGCCAAGCACTCGTACATGGACGGGATGGCCTCGCCGGTGACGTTCGGGCACACCGGGTTCACCGGCACCTCCGTCGTGATCGACCCGCTCGATCACTCGTTTCTCATCATGCTCAGCAACCGGGTCCACCCCGACCGTGCCTGGGGCGCCAGCACCGTCGCACGACGCGCCCTCGCACGCGCCTTCGCCGCCGCCCACCCGATCCGCGAGCCGAGCGGAGGGACTCCCTGGCGCACCGAGCTCCGTGACAACGCCGCGATGACGTTGACCGCGCCGCTGCGGCAGGCGGCCGGCGAGAAGGCGAAAGGTTCCTTCCTTCTCTGGTACGACACGGAGCCGGTCCACGACACGCTGACCATCGAGTCCTCGTCCGACGGCGTGACGTGGACGCCGTTGTCCATCACTTCTTGCCCGGTCGGCCCGCGGGAGTTCTCACCTCCGGTCCTCGGTGCCGAGGACGGAAAGCCCGGGACGACGAGTGACGGAACCGTCAGCGGGTTCGGCGGACGGCGTTGGTGGACGGTCACCGTGGACGTGCCGCCGGGGACCATCGAGCTGCGGTTCACCTATCGGACCGACAGCGGATCCCAGGGGCGGGGCATCCTGCTCGACCACCTCCGGGTCGTCGAAGAGGGCGTGGTCCTCGCCAGCCCCGGCACCCGGCTTGCCGCCGACGGCTGGCAACCATCGAGAACGTCTGGAACGGGAGCGGAACCATGGACAGACTGAGCCGGCGCGGATTGCTCCAGGGCGCGGCGGGTGTCGCCGCCGCAGGCGCGCTCGGGGGCTGCGCGATGGGCGGCGACGACGCCACGAACGGCGACGCCAAAGGCACGACCAGCGCGAACAATCCGCTCGGCGTCAAGGAGGACGCACCGCTCGAGGTGGTCATCTTCAACGGGGGCTTCGGCGAGGAGTACGCCAAGGCACACGAGGCGCTGTACCGGGGGCGCTACCCGAAAGCAGAGATCAAGCACTCGGCAACGCAGCAGATCGCCGAAACCCTGCAGCCGCGGTTCGTGGCCGGCGACCCGCCCGACGTGATCGACAACTCCGGCGGCAGCCAGATCGACTTCAACGGCCTGGTCTCCCAGGGTGCCCTGACCGACCTCGGTGAGCTGCTCGACGCGCCCAGCCTGGACGATCCGGGCAAGAAGGTCCGTGACACGTTGCTGCCGGGAATCGTCGACGTCGGCTCGTACGACGGAAAGTTCCTCACCGTCAACTACGCCTACTCGGCCTACGGCATCTGGTACTCGAAGAAACTCTTCGACGCCAAGGGCTGGGAGTATCCGACGACCTGGGACGGCATGATCGCCCTGTGCAGGACGATCAAGGCGGCCGGCATCGCGCCGTGGACCTACACCGGGGTACACGCCCGCTACATGAGCTGGCCGATCCTGACCGCGGCTGCCAAGCTCGGTGGCATCGAGGTGATCAAGGCGATCGACAACCTGGAGCCAAACGCGTGGAAGCACGACGCGGTGAGAACCGCCGCCGACGCCTACTACCAACTCGCCGTCGACGGTTTTCTTCAACCCGGCGCCGAAGGCATGGACCACATCCAGTCGCAGACCGAGTGGTGCCGGGGCCACGCCGCGTTCATCTCCTGCGGATCCTGGCTGGAGAACGAGCAGAAGTCGGTCACCCCGCCCGGCTTCGACATGGCCGTCGCGCCCACGCCCAGCCTCGGCACCAGCGACAAGCTGCCGTTCGGGGCGTTCCGCGGCACGGGCAGTGAACCGTTCATCGTCCCGGCCAAAGGCAAGAATGTCCGGGGTGGAATGGAATACCTTCGGATCATGCTTTCCAAGAAGGCCGCCGCTGACTTCACCACTCGGGTCAGCAGCCTGACCGCGGTCACCGGCGCCGCCGATGGACTGTCGCTCGGCCCCGGCCTGACGTCGGTCACGAAACTGATCGACGCGTCCCAGGGTTCCGCGTTCACGTGGCTGTACTCGACGTATTACCGCAAACTCGAACGCGAGCGGGTCAACGCTGCCAGCCTGGAGCTCTTCACCAAGCGGATCACCGCGAGCCAATGGTGCGACCGGGTGCAGAAGTCCGCCGACGAGTTCGCCAAGGACCCCGCGATCAAGAAATACAAGCGGGCCTGACGTGTGGGGCAAGCGGCTGTTCATCGCGGTCTTCCTGATTCCACCCCTGCTGCTGTACGGCATCTTCGTCGTCTCGCCGTACGCACAGGCATTCCAGATCTCCGGCACCGACTGGAGTGGGCTTTCTCCCGCGTACGAATTCGTCGGGCTGGACAACTTCCGGCGCTTGCTCGGCGACGGATACTTCTGGACCGCACTGAAGCACAACGGGTTGCTGCTCGTGCTGCTCCCGGTCGCGACGATCGTGGCGGGACTCTTCTTCGCCTCGATGATCAGTGTCGGCGGCCGCGCGGACCGGGCCGGTGTCCACGGCGTACGCGGATCGGGTTTCTATCGGGTGGTTTATTTCTTTCCTCAGGTTCTCTCGGTGGCGATCATCGGGGTGCTGTGGAAGGAGATGTACGCCCCGCACACCGGCATGATCAACGGGTTCCTGCGCGGGATCGGGCTGGACGGGCTGGCGGTGGCGTGGCTCGGTGATCCGCGGTTCTCGTTCTGGTGCGTGCTGGCCGTGCTCATCTGGATGAACGTCGGCTTCTACGTGGTCCTGTTCGGCGCCGCGATGCAGTCGATCCCACGAGACCTGTACGAGGCGGCGCTGCTCGACGGCGCGAGCCGGGTCACCACGCTCGTCCGGATCACCGTGCCGCTGCTCTGGGACACCATCCAGGTCGCCTGGGTCTACCTGGCGATCGTCGCCATCGACGGCTTCGCGATCGTGCAGATCATCACCAACGGCGGACCGGGTTCCTCGTCGGACGTGGTCGGCCTGCGGCTCTACAAGACCGCGTTCGGTGACGGGCAGTTCGGCTACGCGTCGGCGATCGGCGTGGCGATGTTCTTCCTGACTCTCACCGTGGCGGTAATGTTCCTTCGAGCGACCCGCCGCGAACGGGTGGAGCTGTGATGGCGCTTCTCACCGAAACCCCGCCCGAGTCGCCGCCGGAAACCTTCTACCAGAAGACCGAGCGCACCGTCCCGGTCATCTCCCACCTGTTCCTGATCGGCTGGGCGCTGGTCACGACGCTTCCGCTGGTGTGGGCGGTGCTGAGCTCGTTCAAGAGCGACAACGAGATTCTCACCGATCCGTGGAGCCTGCCCTCGGAACTGCGCTGGAACAACTGGGCGCGCGCGTGGGGCGAGGCGCACATCGGACGCTATTTCCTGAACAGCGCGATCGTGGTAACCGGCGCTCTTGCCATCACGATGCTGTTCGGGGCGATGGCGGCGTACGTGCTTGCCCGGTACCGATTCAGGGGCAACCGGATTGTCTATTTCGCCTTCACCGGCGGCATGATGTTCCCCGTTTTCCTCGCGCTGGTCCCGCTCTTCTTCGTGGTCCGCAACCTGGGACTGCTCGGCACGCTGCCCGGGCTGACCCTGGTCTACGCCGCGTATTCGCTGCCGTTCACGGTGTTCTTCCTGACCGCGTTCTTCCGAACCCTGCCGACATCGGTCGCGGAGGCCGCCATGGTCGATGGATGCGGGCACTTCCGCCTGTTCTTCAGTGTCATGCTGCCGATGGCGCGCCCCGGTCTGGTCGGCGTCGCCATTTTCAACTTCCTGTTCCAGTGGAATCAGTACGTCCTGCCCATCGTGCTGATGCAGGGCGAGGGCGCCGAACGTAAATGGGTCCTGGCGCAGGGCCTCACCGCGCTGGCGGTGAACGAGGGATACCGGGGCGATTTCAGCGGCCTCTTCGCCGGCATGACGATCGCGATGCTGCCGGTCCTGGCCGCGTACCTTCTTTTCCACCGTCAGTTCCAGAGTGGCCTCGCCGCCGGCCAGCTCCACTGAGACCCGGTCGTCATCCGGGTGCTGAAGTCGCCGAGCGAGTCGTCGCCGCACCCGTGGTGGATCAGGAACGTATCCCGGCCACCACCGGAAGGGCCCCGTTGTTCGGCCGGACTGACGGACCGACCCGGTCAGCCGTCAGCATCCGCGGGCAACCGGTCACCGCCCGGGCACCTACCAGCTGGACTCCGCGTCGCTCCGGTTCGGGCGTTCGGCGGCCGGCGGGTGCAGGACGTAACAGATGCCACGGCTGGTGGACAACCAGGCACGCTCGAAGTCGGACCGGCCGACGACCCGGCGCACGCCGGCGTTGGTGTTCGCGGCAGGATCGTTCAGAACCGGGTCACCGTCGCCGGTGAAGCCCGCCAGCACCACCACGTGACCGTTGCTGGACAGGATCAGCGGCATCCCCACCGCGATGAACTGCTCGGCCTCGGCGAGCGAACGCAACCGGGTCACGAAAGCGACCAGTCCCCGCCGCGCGGCATGGGCGACATTGAAGGACCAGTTCCCATATCCGTACGCGGGGTCGTGCACCCGCGTGGCGGCGTGGTCCACCTGCGGGTCGGGGTGATCGGCCGGCCATTCGCCCAGTTCCTCCGGCCCCGGCCCGACGCCCCAGAAGTCGAGCACCATCGCGATCGAGGCGGGGCTGCACCAGCCGCGCCCGCCGTGGTCCGCGTGCCGGAACTGCGCGTAGGCCGGCACGTCCAGGACCACCCCGCAGCCCGGTCCCGGCGGCTCACCCTCCGGAACGCCCACGGTGATCCCGGACAGCAACAGCCCGGCCCGCAGCAACAGGGGAGTCTCTGCCGAGCCGGGCGGCCGCACCAGGGTAATGCGGAGCTGTGCGGCGGTCCAGCCGTCCGCGGCAGCGATCAGCGTGTCGGTGTCGACCCGTCCGTCCTGGTCACCCTGGCCGGTGATCGAGGTGCGCTCCTGCTCGGACCAGTGCCCGAGGTCGTACCACCGGGTGAGCGCTCCGGCCGCGGTGACGCCGCGCGCTTCCACGATGATCCGCGTGCTCCCGGGAGTGCGCGCCGACCATGACGGCACCAGCTCGGCCACGGCGAAGCCGGGTTCGACCATCGGGGAGGTCCAGCGGCGGAGACTCTCGTCATCGATGTCCACTCCGCGAACGTCGTCGCTGTCGATGCCGGCCCCGTAACCATCGCCGCCGTTCACCTCCGGCGCTGTCCACTCCCGGTAGGCCAGGGATCGGCCGCCGCGGCTGGTTGTGGTGGAAGCCTTCACCCGTGCTCCCGGGAAGGTGCGAAGGAAAGTTTCAACCAGAGTGGACCAAGCGGGAACTATTTTCAATCCTCGGGTGCGTGTCGCTCCGTTAGTCGACGGTTACCTGAGCGCCGGCTGACCTGTCTCTCGTGATCGAGCACGGATCGCAAGGCCGACCAGGTGCTTCGGGCGCTCGCCGACCCGCGCAGGCAGGCGATCTTCCGGCTCGTGGTCAACAACGAGACTGGCGGCCGGGGAGATCGCGGCGGCGTTCCCGTGGTCAACGGCGAGCCGGCGGCCGGGGGATCGCCTGCGGACCGGCTGACGGCTGCGACGGTCGGGACCGATCCGCCGGACCGAGCCGGGGCGGCCGGAGAAGACCACGGCGGAAGCGAGCACCGGCAGGCTGATCAGGGCAGACTCTACTGGGCGACCAGGGGGAAGCTCACGTCGACACGGAGACCGTCCTGGCCGGTGGAGGACGCCGCGATCGTGCCGTCGTGCGCCCGCGTGATCGACCGGGCGATCGCCAGCCCCAGACCGGCCCCGCCGCTGTGGTCGATGCGGGCGGCCGTCCGCCGGCGGAACGGCTCGAACAACGCGGAAACCTCGTCCGGCGGGATGTCGTCGCCGGTGTTGACGATGGTCAGCGCGGGCGTGTCGCCCACCCGTACGTCGATGGTTCCTTCTTCCCGGTTGTACTTGACCGCGTTCTGCACCAGATTGCTGACCAGGCGCTCCAGCAGCACCTGCTCGCCGAGCACCACCCGCGGACGCAGGTGCGTGGTGATGGTGATGCCGGCCTCGGCTGCCCGTTTCCGGTGCGCGTCGACGACCGCCGCGGTGATCTCGTCGAGCCGTAACGGCGTCGAGGACATCAGCCCGCGATCGCTCTCGCTGAGCACCAGCAGACCCTCGATCAGCCGCTCGTTGCGTTCGTTGGTCTGCAGCAACTGGGCGGTGAGCAGGTCGACCTGGTCGGCGCTGAGCGTGTGGGCCATGCTGACCTCGATGAGCGTCCGCTGAACGGCCAGCGGCGTCCGTAACTCATGTGACGCGTCCGCGGCGAAACGGCGCTGTGCCTCGTAGCCGACGGCGATCCGGTCCATCATGTCGTCGATCGCCCGTCCCAGCCGAGCGAGCTCGCCGGAGCCGGAACCGGGCCGCAGTCGGTGACCCAGGTTCTGCGGGCCGACGTCGGAGATCAGCGGGACGAGGTCGCGGACGGGGCGCAGGCACCAGCGGATCAGCGGCACGCACGCCGCGGCCAGGAGCAGCACGAACAGCAGCCGGATGAGCACATGCGGGATGCTGGGATGCCGGTAGAGCTGGATACAGAGGTACGAGCTCTCGGCGGGTGAGCCCAGCGGCTCCAGGGAACACAGCGGCGGCACGAAATCCGACCACAGGTCGAGGAACCGGGCCGACGCCCACGGCACGAACTGTGCGGCGATCAGAAGAAAAGCACCGACGAGCAGCATGCGCCGGGCGGGTGAGCCGGCGGTCATGAGCCCAGCCGGTATCCGACGCGGGGGACGGTGTGGATCAGCGGCGGTTCGCCGAGCTTGCGCCGCAGCGTCATGATCGTGACCCGGACGGTGTTGGTGAACGGGTCGGTGTGCTCGTCCCACGCCTGTTCGAGCAGCTCCTCGGCGCTGACGATGCGACCACCGGCTCGCATCAGCACGTGCAGGACGGCGAATTCCTTCGGCGACAGCGAGAGCACGAGGCCGTCGCGGGCGGCAGTGTGCCGGGTGACGTCGAGCACCACCCCGTCCTGCTCGAGCACCGGCGGCAACGCGGTGGTCGAACGCCGGGACAGCGCCTGCAGCCGAGCGACGAGCTCGGCGAAGGCGAAAGGTTTCGTCAGGTAGTCGTCGGCACCCAGCCCGAGGCCCTCGACGCGATCGCGGATGCCGACAGCGGCGGTGAGCATCAGCACCCGGGTACCGGTGTCCGAGCCGGCGATCATCCGGCACACGTCGTCGCCGCTGCGCCCGGGCAGGTCCCGGTCGAGGACGGCGACGTCATACCGGTTGATGCCGAGCTTCTCGGCTGCAGTGTCACCGTCGTAGACCACGTCGACGGCCATCGAGAACCGCCGCAGCCCTTCGGCGATCGTGTCGGCCAGAATCCGCTCGTCCTCGGCGACAAGCACCCGCACGCCTTACCCTCCCGTTGGTTGGTTCCCCACCGGCAAGTGGCACCGGCCTCCTGAAGAAAAGCACCACCGCCCGGCCGACAAACCGGACGGATGGCGGAAAGCACCGTCAACCGCGAGGAGCACCGGAATCCTGGCGAGAAGCATCGTCATCCCGCGCATGGACCACCGGACCTCCGGCGGCGAGCGGCGGAGAGCACCGCCATGGGTCTCGCGGAAATGTCCGCCGGACAGCTTCGCAGCCCCCAGATAAAACTTCCATAAGCTCGCGTCTGACAGCCGCCGAACACCCCGTTTCCGAGCATGAGCACACCTTGCCCCTTCACGTGACACGGTGGTGCCCTCTTGCTCCGTCCCCTGACGAACCTACTCACGGTCGTGCTGATCGTCTTGGCCGGCGCCCAGCCGGCCGAGGCGATCGCCTACGGCGAGGACGCTCCGGACGGCGACTACGCGTTCTCGGCCCGGCTGACCATGACGGGCATCCCGACCGAGGACCACGGCAGCCGGGACAGCTGGTGCTCGGGTGCCCTGATCGCACCAACCTGGGTGATCACCGCCGGACACTGCTTCCGCGACGCGAACGGTAAACGGGTCAGCCGCACCGTCGCGGCGGAGACGACCGCCACCATCGGGCGCACCGACCTCGGCGGTGACGGCGGCCACGAGGTCCGCGTCACCGGGGTGCGGCAGTCCGAGACCGCCGACGTCGCGCTCGCCGAACTCGCCGAGCCGATCACCGACATCACGCCGCTCGAGGTCGGCACCGGCGCGCCGGAGCCGGGGGAGAAGGTCCGCCTCACCGGGTACGGCCTGTCCGGCGCCGGAACCTCGACCCCTGATCGCCTGCAGACCGGAAGATTCGTCATCGACCGTGTCGGCGACGCCGTCCTGGAGATCTCCGGCCGTGCTCCGCAGCGGGACACCAGCGCCTGCCCGCACGACTCCGGCGGCCCGTACTTCCGGGAGAGCCCGCCGACCCTGGTCGCCGTGGTGAGCAGCGGCCCGACCTGTCCGCACGAGGGCGCCGACCTCAGCGCCCGCACCGACAACCTGGCCGCCTGGATCACCGAGACGACCGACGCCCGCCCCGGATTCCTGGGTGGCGTGCCGACCCGGGTCGCTGTCGGCGCCGCTCTGCTGGCCGTTCTGATCGCGGCAGTGCTCCTGGCTCGCTCGCAGCGCCGTGGCGCCGGTGCCGGCCGCCGGAAGGTTTCCACCGGGGCGTGATCCGGTGCCGCACTCCCGTTCCGATGGCTCCCGCAGTGTGGTGGGCGCCTGCATCGCTGAGCGTCGCCGGAGCCGGAAGTCGATCCGCGTCGCCCGCTTCTCACTGCGGAGCTGCCGGGGGTGAAGAGACTTTTCGCCGTACGCGAGAATGGGCTGATCTTGTGGTCGGATCGCGCCGTGACGGGAGGGCTCGTGGCGAAAGGCCGGCTCGACGGACGCCTGCGGGCCGGCGTCGAGGGACTGAGGCACATCGCCGGCGGGCTCGGTACGTCGGTGCTGGCCATGGCGGCGCTCGTCGTCATGCTCGCCGTGGCCGCCGCCTGCTTGGTCGGGATCGGACTGCTCGTCGTGCCGGGCCTCCTGCGGGTGGTGCGGTCCGTCGCTGATCAGGAGCGGACACGGCTGACACGTTGGGGGCCGGCAGTCATCGGGCCGCCCCCGCTGCCGGCGACGACCCGGGAGGCGCTGCGGGACATCACCGTCCGGCGTGAGCTGGCCTGGATCGTCGTGCACGGGACCGTCGGCTTTCTCCTCGGCCTGGCCGGGATCTCGCTGCCGGTCTACGCGGTCGAGGACGTGACGTTCCCGCTCTGGTTCCGCGCGATCGACCCGTCGCTGGGTGCTCCGGGAATCTTCTGGTGGCGCATCGACGGGCTCGCCGACGCGCTCGGCGTGCTGCTGATCGGGCTGGTCTGCGCGGTGCTCACCGTCGTGGCGGGCCCGGGGATCGCCCGGCTCCAGGCGTTGCCCGGGCGACGGTTGCTCGTCCCCGCCGGTGATGTCGACCTGTCGTTGCGCGTGGCCGAGCTGACCGCCACCCGCGCGGCGGCGCTCGACGCCCACGCCCTGGAACTGCGGCGCATCGAACGGTCGCTGCACGACGGCACCCAGAACCGGCTGGTCGCCTTGAACGTGCTGGTCGGGGCGGCGCGGCGGGCCCTCGACCGGAACCCGGAGGCGGCCGCGGAGATCCTGGACCGGGCGCAGGACGCGACTGAACTCGCGCTCGCCGAGCTGCGGGCGGTGGTGCGCGGGATCCTGCCGCCGGTGCTCGACGACCGCGGGCTTGCCGGGGCGCTCGACGGTCTCGCCGCGGCGTGCGCGGTGCCGTGCCGGATCGACGTGGACGTGCCCGGACGATGTGCGATCTCGGTCGAGGCGACCGTGTACTTCCTGGTCGCGGAGGCGCTCACGAACGTGGTCAAACACAGTCAAGCCACGTTCGTCGAGGTGCTCGTGCGGCGGACCGGGGACCGGCTCTCGGTGCGGATCGCCGACGACGGGCACGGCGGCGCCGACGAGGCGGACGGGTCCGGGCTCGCCGGAATGCGGCGGCGGGTCGAGGCCTACGATGGCCGTCTCGTCCTGACCAGCCCGCCGGGCGGACCGACGACGATGGACGTGGAGCTGCCGTGCGGGTCCTGACTGCTGTGGTGCGGGATCGTCGGCCGGGTGCGGCGACGGAGAGGGAACTGCCGTGCGGATCGTGATCGCCGAGGACGACGCGCTGCTGCGGGAAGGGCTGGCGCTGCTCCTGCGGGCGGAGGGCCTGTCGGTGGTGGCGACCGCGGAGACGCCGGGCGAGTTCCTCACCGCGGTGGAGACGTTCCGGCCCGACGTCGCGATCGTCGACGTCCGGATGCCGCCCACGCACACCGACGAGGGGATCGCCGCCGCCGTCGAGGCCCGGCGCCGGCTTCCGGATCTGGCGGTCCTGGTGCTTTCGGCGTACGTCGAGCCCGCCTTCGCGACCGACCTCCTCACCCAGGGGTCGGCGAAGCTCGGCTACCTGCTGAAGGAACGCGTCGGGCGGGTCGAGCAGTTCCTCGACGCCCTGCACCGCGTCGCCGGCGGCGGCACGGCCATGGACCCGGAGGTGATCGGTCAGCTGTTCGCCCGCACCCGGCCGGACAGCTCGCTGTCCCGGCTCAGTCCACGGGAGCGGGATGTGCTCGCGCTGATGGCGGAAGGTCTCGGCAACACCGCGATCGCGGAGAAACTTGTCATCACCGAGGGCGCGGTCCACAAACACATCCGCAGCATCTTCGCCAAGCTCGGCCTGGCTCCTGACGACCGGGCCGACCGCCGGGTGACGGCGGTCCTGCGTTTCCTGGAGTCTGCACGCTGAGGTTCTGAACCTTCCTACCTTGCGCGGGGGCCGGAGATTCTGTCCCCATCCCGCCTTTTCTGATCGGCCCACAAGAGGCCCGATTTCGGTGTGTCCGGAGAGCAGCAGCGCCCGTGCCATGGCCGTGCGGGTACAGCCTGCTGTACCCGAGTTGGGCAGGAGGCTTCATTTTCCCGGCAGCTCGGAAAGAACAGACTTCTCGGTGCGCGCACAATCCACAGCTCGCACAGGGAAAGGCATACCCGATGTCCGCGGTTCGTGTTCAGGGACTCACTCGCACCTATCCGTCCGACGACGAGCCGGTGACGGCGCTCGCCGGCGTCGACGCGGAGTTCGAGCGGGGAACCTTCACCGCGGTGATGGGCCCCTCCGGCTCCGGCAAGAGCACGCTGCTGCAGGCTGCCGCCGGTCTCGACCGACCCAGCTCGGGCCACGTCTGGATCGGCGACACCGAGCTGACGAAGCTCTCCGAGACGAAACTCACCGAACTCCGGCGGGGACGGATCGGATTCGTCTTCCAGGCGTTCAACCTGATCGGTGCACTCACCGTCGAAGAAAACATTCTTCTGCCACTCAAGCTCTCCGGGAACCGGCCGGACCGGGCCTGGATCGGGCAGGTGATCGACCAGGTCGGCCTCGGCAACCGTCTCGGGCACCGCCCGTCGGCGCTCTCCGGCGGTCAGCAGCAGCGGGTGGCGATCGCCCGCGCTCTCGCCTCCCGGCCGGAGGTGATTTTCTGCGACGAGCCGACCGGGGCCCTCGACACGAACACTGCGGCCGAGGTGCTCGCCCTGCTGCGCGGGATCGTCGACGACCATGGCCAGACCGTCATCATGGTCACCCACGACCCGGTGGCCGCGTCCTACGCCGACCGGGTGATCGTCCTGGCCGACGGCCGGATCGTGCATGACCTCCCGCAGCCGGGTGCCGCCCGCATCGCCGAACACCTGGCCGCTCTCGGCCGCCGTCGCGTCCCTACCCGACCGTCGAGCAGCCGCGGCATGAGCGACGGCGCCACGAGCATCGGCGACGTGACCGCCGGCAGCGCGAGCGTCGGTGGGGTGACGGCCGGCGGCGTGACTGCCGGCGGCGCGAGCGTCGGTGGTGTGACCGCCGGCAGCGCGGGCGTCGGTGGTGTGAGCGACGACGGCATGAGCTTCGGCGGTGTCAGCGACGGCGCCGGTTTCGGGCCGCTGAGCCGGGGAGCCGCCCGATGACCGCGCTCGCTGTTCGCATGCTGCGCCATCGGCCCGGCTCCTCGGTGGCAACCCTGCTGGCGCTGGCCCTGGGCGCGCTCATCCTGACCGCGATGGGCGTCCTGGTCGAATCCGGGTTGCGCTATCACCCGGCACCGGTCCGCTACGCCGCCGCCGACCTCGTCGTGGCCCGACCCGACACCACGTTCACCAGCAAAGAGTTCGACGGCGAGATCACCCGGAGCATTGTCGCCCTTCCCGAGGGCGGCACCGTCCCGGCCGACCTGGCCGCCAGGATCCGGGACGTCCCGGGCGTCGCGACGGTCGCGACGGACGACGGCATCCCGGTTCTCACCACCGCCGGCGCGCGGGTATCCGCGCGGGGCTGGGGGAGCGCGGTGCTGACCCCGTACCACCTGGCGGCCGGCCAGGCTCCGGCCGCCGATGACCAGGTCGTCCTCGACGCGGCCACGGCTGCCGGCGCGAGGCCCGGCGACGAGGTGCGGTTGATCGTCGGCGGGACGCTGAGGGCGTACCGGCTGAGCGGTCTCGTGGAGCCGACCAGGACGGCGGCAGTTTTCTTCACCGACTCCCACGCCGCGGCCTCGGCCCCGCACCCCGGTGCGGTCAGCGCCATCGGCGTCTTCGCTGCTCCGGGCACTGACCTCGGCCGCTTGCGAGCCCAGCTCACGGAGATCGCCGGTGACGCGAAGGTTCTCACCCGGGCTGACAGCGGCCTGGCGGAAAGTTCCGCCGGCAAGGGCGCCGCCACCCTGCTGATCCAGGTCGGCGCATCCTTCGGCGGCTACGTCGTGCTGTTGATTGTCTTCGTCGTCGCCGCCACGGTGGGACTTTCCGTGCGTCACCGTCGTCGTGATCTCGCCCTGATCCGGGCAGTGGCCGCCACTCCCGGCCAGGTCCGGCGCATGATCATGGCCGAGTCCGCCCTGGTCGGGCTGGTCGCCGCGGTGATCGGCGTCCCCGGCGGACTGGCGGCGGCCCGCTGGTTGAGCGGCGAGCTCACCGGTCGCGGTCTTCTGCCGGCAGGTTTCCCGATCGTCCCCGGCGCTGTCGCCGCTCCGGCAGCCGCAGGAACAATTCTTCTCTCCGCGGTGCTCGCCGGGTTTCTGGCCGCCCGCCGGATCACCGGCATCAAACCGGCCGAAGCCCTCGGTGAAGCCGCCACCGAACCCGCCGTCGCAGGAAATCTCCGCCGGATTAGCGGCCTGATCGCACTGGCGGCGGCGTGCGCGTCGGCCTTCGCCGCGGTCGCCGCCGGCGGACAGACAGCGCAGGGTGCGGCTCTCGGCATGCTGTACCTGTTCGTGCTGGCGGTCTCCCTGCTCGCGCCGTGGATCAACACAGCGGCGGCCCGCCTGCTCACCCGGCCGCTGCGGGGCATCTTCGGCGTCAGCGGCTATCTGGCGGCCGCCAACCTGCGGGCCGGCGCCCGTGGCACCGCGACCGTGCTGACCTCGCTGGTCCTCGCGGTCGGCTTCGGCGGTTCCGTCTGGTTTCTGCAGAACAACCTGGAGCGACAGGCCGTCACCCAGAGCCGCGCCGGACTCAAGGCCGAGCGAGCGCTGATCGCTCCGGCCGGCCTGTCCGGATCCGCGGTGGCCGAGATCAGAGCGGTTCCCGGCGTACGGGCGGCAACTCCCGTCCGGCACACGACGGTCATTGCCGCGCTGCTGGGCGACGGCGAGTCGATCAACGCCCGTGCGGTGGACCCGGCGAACCTGGGTGAGACGCTCGACCTGGACGTGCGCCACGGCAGCCTCGCCGACCTCAAGGACGGCACGGTGGCCGTCTCCGCCACGCAGGCATCCACCTTCAGCTGGGAACTCGGCGAAACCGTCGACCTGCGCCTCGGCGACGGCGCCCCGATGACGGCAAGAGTTGTCGCCGTCTATCAGCGTGGCCTCGGCTTCGGCGACGTCCTGCTCCCGCTGTCCGCGGTGAGTGGCCACACCGCGGCGAATCTCGACGACGAAATCCTGATCAGTGCTCCGGCCTCGGCCGACGCCGCGTTGCGCCGGGTCGCCTCCGCACACCCGGCCAGTGTTCTCGTCGACAGCGCGACGCTGACCGGCGGCCTCGCGAAGGACCTCGCCCTCAGCGCCTGGCTCAACCGCCTGCTGATCGCGGTGATGGTCGCCTACACGGTGGTGGCGGCGGCCAACACGATGGTCATGGCCGCGCTCGCCCGCCGCCGTGAGCTGGCGCTGCTCCGGCTGGCCGGAATGACGCGGCGCCAGGTCCGGCGGATGGTCGATGCGGAGCAGCTCGGCCTGCTCGGCACCGCGATCGTGCTCGGCGGAGCGATCGCGGCGCTGACGCTGAGCAGTGTGGTCCGGACGGTCACCGGAAACCCGGTGCCCTACGTGCCGCCGCTGGGCGCCGCGATGGTCCTCGGTGGCACCGCGGTGCTCGCGCTCGCCACGACGGTGCTGCCGGTCGCCCGCCTGCTGCGAGTTCCGCCGGTCGAGCACATCGGCATCAGGGAATGAGCGATGCCGGCGGGGACGCTCCAGGCCCGCCTCCACGTCGGCGGGGTCGCACGCCCGGACCCGTGACCGGCTGATCATCCGCGGGGCCGGCGTCGACGAACGCGGCGTGCGCGGGCGTGGCAGTCTTGGCGGATGATCGACGATGCCGGCGCGGAGATGACCGAAGCCGCGTTCATGTTCGACACTGTCACCCGTGCACCGGAGCCCGCGCGCAGCCGCCTGGGCGCAGCGGCGGTGCGGCTCGGTGGCGGGGTGGCGCTGGCGATGCCGGGCAGTGGATCGCCGTACTGGAACAAGGCTCTGGGATTCGGCCTGGCCGAGCCGTTCACCCCTGCGGTGCTGGACGCGGTGCTCGATTTCTACCGTGCTCAGGGCGTTTCGCAGGCGGTGCTCCAGCTCGTTCCGGCGGTGCTGTTCGACGGTTTCGCGCAGATCGCGGCGGCGCGGGGCCTGGAGCGTGGAAATCCCTGGATCAAGCTGGGCGGTGACCCGGCCAAGGTCAGGGCGGCGGACACGGACCTGCGCATCGGGCCGGTGCCCGCCGCGGAAGCGGAGACGTGGGCTGACCTGCTGCTGTCGAACTTCGGGATGCCGGCCGGCGATCTGACCGCGATGCTCGCCGGCACCGTCGGCCGGCAGGGGTGGCAGCCGTTCGGCGCGTGGGACGGCGGCCGGATCGTCGGTGGCGGCAACGTCTTCGTCAGCGGCGAGGGCGCCGCCCTCAACGCGGCGGCGACCAGCCCTTCGCATCGCGGTCGCGGCGCCCAGTCGGCGTTGATCGCCGCGCGCGCCGCGGTGGCGGCCGAAGCCGGCGCCCGCCACCTTTACGCCGAGACCGGGAAGCCGGTCGGCGGAGCGCACAACGCGTCCCTGTCGAACATGGTCCGGGCCGGGCTGGCCCCGCTCTACGAGCGGGACAACTGGATATGGCGTCTCTGACGGGGCCGGTGGAAAGTTTCTCTCAGCTGAGCTCGCGGATGGAGATCTCGCGCATCTCCACCTTGCGGACCTTGCCGGTGACCGTCATCGGGAAGTCGTCGACGACGCGGACGTAGCGCGGGATCTTGTAGTGCGCGAGCCTCCCGGAGCAGAACGACCGCAGGCTCTCCGCGTCGAGCGGTGCCGTGCCGGGTCTCATCCGGACCCAGGCCATGACCTCCTCGCCGTACGTGTCGTCGGGCACCCCGATCACCTGGACGTCGAGCACGTCCGGGTGGGTGAGCACGAACTCCTCGACCTCGCGCGGATAGACGTTCTCGCCGCCGCGGATCACCAGGTCCTTGATCCGGCCGGTGATCCTCAGGTACCCGTCGGTATCCATCACCGCGAGATCGCCGGTGTGCATCCAACCCTCGGCGTCGATCGCCTCGGCGGTCTTCTCCGGCTGCTCCCAGTACCCGAGCATCACCGAGTACCCGCGCGTGCACAGTTCGCCGGTGACGCCGATGGGTGCGGTCGCGCCCTCGGCGTCGACGATCTTCACCTCCAGGTGCGGCCCGGCCCGGCCGACCGTGGACACCCGACGCTCGAGGCTGTCGTCGGTGCGGGTCTGGCAGGAGACCGGGGAGGTTTCCGTCATGCCGTAGCAGATCGACACCTCGGTCATTCCCATCCGCTCGATGACCTGCTTCATCGTCTCCACCGGGCACGGTGAGCCGGCCATGATCCCGGTGCGCAGGGAGGACAGATCGAAGGAATCGATCCTCGGGTGGTTGAGCATGGCGATGAACATCGTCGGCACCCCGTAGAGCGAGGTGCAGCTCTCCTTCGCCACCGCTTCCAGGGTCAGCCCGGGGTCGAAGCCGGGCGCCGGGATCACCATGGTGGCGCCGTGGCTGGTCGCCGCGAGGTTACCCATCACCATGCCGAAGCAGTGGTAGAACGGCACCGGAATGCAGATCCGATCGGCTTCCGTGTAGTTGATCAGCTCGCCGACGAGGTAGCCGTTGTTGAGAATGTTGCGGTGCGAGAGCGTCGCACCCTTGGGGAAGCCGGTGGTCCCGGAGGTGTACTGGATGTTGATCGGATCGTCCGGGCGGAGCGTCGCCTCGATCCCGTCCAGCAGCGCCGGGTCGGCGGAGATATCCGTCAGTGAGTCCCACGAATCCTCGCCGATCAGGACGACGTCCACCAGTTCCGGGCACTGCGGGCGAACCTCGGCGATCATCGCCGCGTAATCCGAGTTCTTGAAGGACGATGCCGCCACCAGCGTGCGCACCCCGGATTGCTGCAGCACGTAGCGCAACTCGTGGCTGCGATAGGCCGGGTTGACGGTCACCAGGATCGCGCCGAGCCGGGCCGTCGCGTACTGCGTGAGCACCCACTCGGCGCCATTCGGCGCCCAGATCCCGACCCGGTCGCCCTTGGTCACCCCGAGCCGGCGCAAGCCTAGCGCCACGCTGTCCACGGAGGTCTTGAGCTGCGCATACGTCCACCTCCGGCCGGAATCGCAGTCGACCAGCGCCTCTCGATCACCGTGCCGGGCCACCGTGGCCAGAAGGTCGGCGCCGATGGTGCTCCCCAACAGCGGGGGTTCGGCCGGGCCGGTGCTGATGCTGAGTTCCATGCTGACCTCCCCAGGCCTTGCGAGTATGACCCAGACCACATCTTCGCCCGGATCCTCGGAAACCGGCAGGCCTCTGTTCGGGCGAGACCCGGCCGAGGTGTGACCGTGACGAGGGTGCGGCCGCCCGCGCCCGGCGGTCGACGTGCCACTCTCCCGCGTGATTCCCGCCCGTCCGCCACCACGACCACGGCGGCCCCGGCAGTTGTACTTGAGGAGGTCCGCACCCTGCGCGACCCGGTGCCGCGTGCGCGTTCGTGAGACGTCCCTACCCGGTGAACTCCACGGCGTACCCGAAGCCTCTCACCGACCCAGTTGATGATCTTGGTTAAGGTGACGCGATGAACCTCGCCGTCGTGGCCGACGAGCCCACCCGCACCCGGCGCCGTGTGCGTCCCGCGGACGTGGTGACGGTGGTCGTGGCGGCGCTGCTGGCCGGCGTGATGCTGGGACATCGAGCGTTGCCCGGCCCGGCCGGCTCCGGCCTGGACAGCGCGCTGCCGTGGCTGGCCGTGCCGATTCTGGTGCTGTTCGCCGCCGCGATCCTGTCACGCCGTCCGGTGCCGGTGGCCGCGGCGCTGACGCCGGTGCTGGTCTGGACGCTGATGTTCGGCCCCGACCTGACCGACCGGGCCGCCGCCGGCCCGCACGACCTGCGGGTCGCCTCGCTCAACCTGGGCGCCGCCACCGTGGCGGGTGCGCTCGATCCGTTGGTGGACGCGGCTCCGGATCTGATCGTCCTGCAGGAAATCACCACCACCAACCGGCCTGCCGTAACCGCCCGGCTCAGTGACGCCTACCCGTTCCGTGCGAACGCGGGCACCGTTGCCGTCTTCAGCCGTCTGCCGCTGTCGGACACCGAGCCGGTCGACATCCAGATCGGCTGGACCCGGGCACTGCGCACCACCGTGGCCACGCCGTCCGGCCGGGTCCGGGTCTACGCCGCACACCTGGCGTCGGCCCGTGCGGGCCGCACCGCCGGCCGCAACCGGACGCTGACCGCCCTGGCGGACGTCGTCCGCGCCGATCCCGCGCCGTGCCTGCTGCTCGCCGGGGACCTGAACACCGCCACCACCGACCGGCACTTCGACGTGCTGGCGCCGCTGGCCGACACCCAGGAGGAGGCCGGGGCCGGTTTCGGTTTCACCTGGCCTGCCCGGCTTCCGCTGGTACGTCCCGACCACCTGCTGCAGCGGGGCATGACCACCCGGCGTGCCTGGGTCATCGGTGCGCCCGGCAGCGATCACCGGGCAGTTCTGGCCGATCTCGACAACAACGACCAGGACTGACTGTCCGGGCGTGAACATGCGCCGCCGCGCTGTTCACCTCACCTGCCGGCCACTCCGCCGGCAGGTGAGGGGAGTTGCCGACCAGGGCGGCGCTGCCGTCCGCGGGGACACGCCGGCGAACCGGCGCTCACCGTGGACGGTCAGTTGGCGGCGCTCGCGGTGGGGACCGGGTGCGGCCGCATCAGGGACCAGACGATCTTGCCGCCGGGCGTCATGGTGACGCCCCAATGTGCGCTGGCCGCCGTGATCATGCGCAGGCCACGACCCGTCCCGGGCGCCATGATCGCTCCGGTCGTGGGTGGCCCGCCGGTGACCCGCGGGACTGCGCGGCTGCCGTCCTTCACCGCGATCCGCAGATACTGCCCGGTGTACGCCGTGATCACGTGGAACTCCGTGCCGGCGTGCTGGATGGCGTTGTTCGCCAGCTCGGAGGCGACCAGCCGGGCCGGGTCCCGCAGGTGCGGCAGGTGCCAGTTCACGCAGGCATTGCCGACCATCGAACGGGCGTGACCCGCGCTCTCCGCCGCCGGTGGAAACTTCCGCCGCATCCAGCGGGGCACCTGGGCACGGACGGCAAGCATGGCGAGATGCTCGTCCTCGTAGAGCGCCACGTGGGAACGGAACCCGCCGAGGCCGTCGGTGACCTCCTCGCTGGCCCGGCAGAGCATGACCGGGACACCCCAGTGGGCCTGCGCCTCGTAGGTCACGGTGGCGAACACGCCCAAGTGGGCCGGGTCCGTGTGCCCGAACCAGCTCAGGTCGACGACGACGGCCGCCGGGCACTCCGCGGCGGCCTTGCTCACCGCCAGGTGCACGACGCCCACGCCGGCCAGGGTGAGGTCACCCCGGAGACGGACGGTGCTGACACCGGTGTCCAGGTCGCGTTCGGTGGTCGTAGCTAAAGCGTGAGGGGCTCGTTGCACAACGTCATACACAACGCCTCCGAGGTCGGGCACCGCAACCGGGTCACCCGAATCGGGGAACGGCGTGATGGCCATCGATGCGTTGACAGTCCGGTTACGGCAGTGTTTCAATCGGCGACGTACCCCTGTGAGCGGTAACACATCACGGTCGTCACTGTGGCACCGCACTCCGCCGCAGTAACGATGGTGCTTTTCTTCGTGCGCTCGTTCCCCGTCACCGATGTGCCGACGCTGTGTTGTTAGCGCTCACAACAGTCCCCGTCTCGGAAAAGAGTCCCTGGTGAAAGTAAGAAGCCTCGCGATCGCGGGCATCGTCGCCGCCGGCGTCCTGGTCGTAGCCGGCCCCGCGGAAGCCGCTGTCACCGGCCCGTGCGACATCTACGCCTCCGGCGGCACCCCGTGCGTCGCCGCGCACAGCACCACCCGTGCGCTCTACGGCGCCTACACCGGCGCGCTCTATCAGGTGAGGCGCAACTCCGACGGCGCCACCACCACCATCGCCCCGCTGACGGCGGGAGGTGTCGCCAACGCCGCCGCGCAGGACAGCTTCTGCGCCGGCGCCACCTGCCTGATCACCGTCATCTACGACCAGTCCGGCCATGGCAATCATCTGACCCAGGCACCGCCAGGCGGTTTCCAGGGGCCGGACGTCAACGGCTACGACAACCTGGCGAGCGCCACGGGCGCCCCGGTCACGGTCGGCGGCAAGAAGGCGTACGGCGTCTGGATCTCACCCGGCACCGGTTACCGCAACAACAACACCAACGGGATCGCCACCGGTGACGCCGCCGAGGGCATGTACGCCATCTTCGACGGCACCCACTACAACGGCGGTTGCTGCTTCGACTACGGCAACGCCGAGACCAACAGTCTCGACACCGGCAACGGCCACATGGAGGCGCTCTACTTCGGCACCAGCACCGGCTGGGGCACCGGTGCCGGCAGTGGCCCGTGGATCATGGCAGACCTGGAGAACGGCCTGTTCAGCGGCTACAACGCCGGCAACAACCCGGGCGACCCGACGATCACCCACCGGTTCCTCACCGCCACCCTCAAGGGCGGGCCGAACCAGTGGTCGGTCCGCGGCGGCAACGCGCAGTCCGGCTCGCTGTCGACGTTCTACAGCGGCGTGCGGCCGAACAAGCCGGGCTACAACCCGATGCACAAGGAGGGCGCGATCATCCTCGGCATCGGCGGCGACAACAGCGTCAGCGCGCAGGGAACCTTCTACGAGGGCGTGATGACCTCCGGTTACCCGTCGGACGCCACCGAGAACGCGGTGCAGGCGAACATCACCGCCGCGGGTTACGCCACCACGTCGCCGGCCGGTGGCCCGGCGCTCACCGTCGGATCGTCGGTCTCGTTGCGCGCCACGACGGCCTGCTGCACCACGCGATACCTGGCCCACTCCGGCACCAGCGTCGCCACCCAGGTCGTCACGTCGTCGAGCCCGGCCACACTGAAGGCGCAGGCATCCTTCACCGTCCGCGCCGGTCTGGCGAACAGTTCCTGCGTTTCGTTCGAGTCCAAGGACACCGCCGGTAGTTATCTTCGGCACTCGGGATTCCAGCTGTATCTGAACGCCAACGACAACAGCACGCTGTTCAAGCAGGACGCCACGTTCTGCCCGCAGCCCGGACTCAACGGCCAGGGCAACGCCCTGCGCTCCTTCAACTACCCCACCCGGTATCTCCGGCATTACAACAACACCGGCTACGTCGCCAGCCAGGGCGGCGTGCACACCTTCGACGCCGCGAGCGTCTTCGCCGACGACGTCAGCTGGGTGGTCTCCGGAGGCTGGGCCTCCTGACCCCCCTGAGCCCGCGCCGGGCGCCCGGCCGAGCCCGGCTTCTTCCGGCCGCCTTGCGCCACCCTGCCCGCTTGCGCCCGGCGCGGAATCAGGATCCCTTTCCCGGTACGGCCATGGGCGTCCCGCCTCGTGTGCCCACTGCATGCGCGGAGCGCGCCACGACACCCGCCCTGGACACCGCCGAAGGCGAGGGCGTAGGCGTGGATGAACAGGCGGCCACGAGCACCCCGGCACCACCTGCGGGCACCGGCGAACATTTCCGCCGTCACGTCGGTGCGGGCATGCGAGGAAGGGCGCCCCGCAGGCGTACCGAAATGTTGAATCTCTAGGATCGCCCGAATGACAACGGCGGTGACCGATCCGGTGACACGGGCCAGCGGTGGCGTGCCCGACATCGTGCGACGGCGGCTGGCGACGCTCGAGGACTGGCTCGACCCCTACTCCTGGCTGGTCACCGCCGTTATCACGGTGGCGGCGGGGATCCTGCGACTCGCCGGGATCAGCAACCCCAAGGGGTACGTCTTCGACGAGGTCTACTACCCGACCGACGCCTGGGACATGCTGCAACACGGCGTGGAGTGGGACGAGAAGTCGGACTCCGCCGGTTACGTGGTGCATCCGCCGCTGGGTAAGTGGCTGATCGCGCTCGGGGAGAAGATTTTCGGCAACACCGAGCTGGGGTGGCGTTTCACCGCCGCTCTCGCCGGCACGCTGATGATCCTGATCCTCATCCGGGTCGCGTACCGGATGTTCCACTCGGTCGTGCTCGCCGGGCTGGCCGGCCTGCTGATGACGCTGGACGGCTTCCAACTGGTGCTGTCCCGGACCTCTCTGCTGGACATCTTCCTCGGTCTTTTCGTGCTGGCGTCCTTCGCGGCGATGCTGCTCGACCGGGATCACTACCGGCGTCGCCTGCTGCGGGCGCGGCAGGACGGACCGCTGGAGAAGGCGCCGCGGATCGTGCCGTGGTGGCTGCTCGCCGCCGGAGCGCTGTTCGGACTGGCCTGCGGAGTCAAGTGGAGCGGGCTGTTCTTCCTGCCGTTCTTCGCGGTGCTCATCGTGGCCTGGCGGGTGCAGGCGCGACGGTCGGCCGGGATCCCCGGACCCCTTGCCGGGCTGCTCGGCGACCTCGGCTGGGGACTGGTCAGCTTCGCGTTGAGCTTCGTCTTCTACCTGGCGACCTGGATCGGGTGGTTCGTCACCGACAGCGGCTGGGACCGGCATTACCGCGCACAGCACGGGATGAGTGAGCCTCCGGTGCTGGGCGCACTGCTCAACCTGCTGCACTTCCACCAGGGTGCGTTCGGATTCCACACCGGCCTGACCAAGCCGCACAACTATCAGTCCTGGCCGTGGCAGTGGTTGCTGCTCGGCCGGCCGGTCGCCTTCTACTGGCCGAACAACCCGGGCACCGGCTGCGGCGCGCCGAACTGCATCCGCGAGATCCTGCTGCTCGGCACCCCGATTCTCTGGTGGTCGTTCCTGCCCGCGCTGGCGGTGCTGCTCTGGCTGGCGATCTCGCGACGGGACTGGCGGGCCTACGCGATCCTCACGGGCGCCGCGGCCGGCCTGGTCCCGTGGTTCTACTTCGCGGTGGCCGACAGCCGGACGATGTTTTCCTTCTACGCGCTGCCCGCGTTGCCGTTCCTGATCCTTGCGGTGGTCTACGTGCTGGGCGCCTTGACCGCCGCCCCGCACGGGCAGATGTTCGGCACGGTGGTCACCGGCGTCTACGTGGCGCTGGTGGCGATAAGTTTCGCCTACTTCTATCCGATCTTCGTCGGGGAGCTGATCCCGTACGACTCCTGGATGTCCCGGATGTGGCTGGGCAATCGCTGGATCTGACCTGCTGAACCCCGACAGCCGACCGAGTGGGCGCCACCGGTCGGCAGGGCTGTCGGACCGGTGGCATTGTGGCCCGGGGACGTGGCGGTGTTGACGGAGAGCATCATCCGTACCCGCGAAGGGATGGTCATTTCCCGCACGGCCTGAGACCTCGAGGTCACGACGGGACGGACTGAAGACCTCGGAATGTACGGCGGTAGGCCTGCGGAGTGACGCCCAGCGTGCCGTTCAGATGCTGGCGGAGCAGCGTCGAGCTGCCGAAACCCGCCTCGGCGGCGATCCGCTCGACGGGCATGTCGGTGGTTTCCAACAGCGTGCGCGCCCGGTCGACGCGTTGCGCGATGAGCCACTGCACCGGCGTCACCCCGGTCTCGGCGACGAAGTGGCGACTGAAGGTGCGCTTGCTCATCGACGCGTGCCGCGCCAGGTCGGCGATGGTGAGCGGGCGGTCGAGGTGGCGTAGCGCCCACTGCCGGGTCGGGCCGGTGCCGACGGAGGAGATCGCCGGCGTGGGCCGCTGGATGAACTGCGCCTGCCCGCCGTCGCGCCACGGTGCGACCACGCATGAGCGCGCGGCGTGGTTGGCGACCCGGGTGCCGTGATCCTTCCGGACGATGTGCAGGAACAGGTCGATCCCGGCCGCGGCGCCGGCGGAGGTGAGCACCCGCCCGGCGTCGACGAACAGCACGTCAGGGCGCACCTCGACCTGCGGGAACAGTCGGGCGAGGTCGTCGGCGAGGGACCAGTGGGTGGTCGCGGGGAGGCCGTCGAGCAGGCCGGTCGCGGCGAGGATGAACGCCGACGTGCAGGTGCTGACGATCCGCGTCCCGGGCCGGATCAGGGCCAGCGCCGCGGTGGTCTCCGGATCGGGCTCGCCGGAGCTCAACAGCCGGGCCGACGGTTCCTGGGTGGCGACCACGACAGTATCCGCGCTGTTCAGAGCGGTTTCGTCGTGATCGGTCTCGATCCGGAAACCGGCGTTGGTGGTCACCGGGGTGCCACCGATCGAGCAGGTGGTGACCTCGTACAGGCGCTGCCCGTCCGGGCCGAGCGCCTCGTTGAGCACCCGGGCCGGGATGCCCAGGTCGAACGGGATCACCTGAGGGAGCGCGAGGACGGCGACACGATGCGGCATGGCACGAATCTTACTTTCGTTGCCTCTCGTGCCACTGTTCGCGGGGCTCCGAGTGGCGAAAACTGACGACCATGACAAGCGAGAACACGATGAAAGCCGTCCTGCAGAACAGTTTCGGCGGCCCGGAGGTGCTTTTCGTCGGTGAGGTGGAACGCCCGGCACCGTTACCGACCGAGGTGCTGGTCCGGGTGTACGCCGCCGGGGTGAACCCGGTCGACTGGAAGACCCGTGGCGGCACCGGCATGGCGAGGGTTCTCGGCGAGCCGCCGTTCATCCTGGGGTGGGACGTCGCCGGCGTGGTGGAGGAGATCGGTTACGGCGTGACGACCGTCGCGCCGGGGGACCGGGTGTTCGGGATGCCCTGGTTCCCGCGGTCGGCCGGGGCCTACGCCGAGTACGTGACCGCGCCGGCGCGCCAATTCGTCCGCATGCCTCAGGGCCTCACGTTCGAGCAGGCCGCGGGCGTGCCGCTGGCGGCACTGACGGCGTGGCAGGTACTGGGCGACACCGCGCGGATCGAACCGGGTCAGCGCGTTCTGATCACCGCCGCGGCCGGCGGAGTCGGGCATCTCGCGGTCCAGTTCGCAAAACATCTCGGCGCGTACGTCATCGCGGTGGCCGGGCCCGGCAACCAGGAATGGGTGGCCGGCCTCGGCGCCGACGAGGTCGTCGACTACACCACCAAGCCGCTCGACGAGCAGGTCAGCAACATCGACGTGGCCGTTGAACTGGTCGGCGACAACCTGCCCGTGCTGCGGACCGTACGCCGCGGCGGCCTGCTGGTGCCGGTGCCGTCCGGCGTCGATGCGGAAGCGGCCGAGGCGGCGAAACTTGCCGGCGTACGCGTGGCGCCGTTCCTCGTCGAGCCGGACGGCGCGGCGCTGAGCACCATCGCCGGGTTGATCGACAGTGGTGCCGTCGCCGTCGAGATCGCGCGCGTGCTGCCGCTCGAGCAGGCCGCAGAGGCACACCGGCAGGGCGAGAAAGGCCACACCCGGGGCAAGATCGTTCTGCGCGTACGAGGTGAGCAGGCCTGACAGGCGCGGAGCCCGGCGAGCCTGCGGCCACGCCACACCCCCGCGGTGACGGCCGGTGGGCGGTCGGGCGTGCTCCGCGGTGCGGGGCATGCTCGACCGTGATCGGCGGCAGGACTCAGTCGCGCGGAGGAGAGCGGGGCGAGAGCTCGGCCGGGCTCCGCCTCAGTGGTCGAGGACGAAGACGAACTCCTCCACCCCGTCCTCGGGCTCGGGTTCCAGCGCCTCCTGAGCGTGGTCACGCTGGAAGCCGCACTTCTGCAGGACTCGGACCGAGCCGGCGTTGCTCGCGGCGACGAAGGCGTGCAGCGGGCGGACCGGCATCTCGGCCAGAAGCATCGTGAGCGCTCGCGTCGCCACGCCGCGGCCCCAGTGCTCACGGCCGATCCAGTAGCTGACCAGGCGAAGGTCGCCGTCCTGCCAACTGCCCAGGTTGCCGGCGACGACGCCGTCGGCCAGGATCGTTCGCAGGATCACCGTGTCGTCGCGACGAACCTTCGCCCAGTGGGCGTCGAAGCGCTCACGGTCGCGTGCGGGGAAGACCGCTACTCCAGCCGCCACCGGATCCGCCTGGTGCTCGAAGAAGACGTCGAGATCCTTGTCCTCGACGGCTCGGAGACGCACCTCGGCTGGTGCGTTACCGTTCCCGGTCATTTCTCCCCCGATGGTGGATTCTTACCGCCCTGCCATGGATCGACGTCACGCTACACGGAGCGACGCCGGAGATGGTGCCGTCACGGGGAGAAGCCCGCGATCTTCGCGGACCTCCAGCAGCATCAGGTCGGAAAGTGGCCGGAATCGGCGCGACGATGAGGGCATGACAGCGACGTGGAAGATCGAGCTCATTCCGGTGCCGGTGACCGATGTGGACCGGGCGAAAGCTTTCTACGAGCGGATCGGGTTCAACGCCGACGTCGACCGCACGGTGCGTGAAGGGTTGCGATTCGTGCAGCTCACGCCGCCGGGGTCGGCGTGCTCGATCGCGATCGGCGAGGGCATCACCGAGAAGGCGCCCGGGAGCCAGGAGATCCAGGTAGTGGTCGCCGACGCGCACGCCGCGCGCAAGCACCTGGTGGAGGCGGAAGTCTCCGTCAGCGAGGTCGACGTGCAGCCGTGGGGCAACTTCGTCTACTTTCGCGACCCCGACGGAAACCGGTGGTCGCTCCAGGCGATCGACCGGCGCCCGAACGGCTGAACGAGCCGGCCGCAGCCGCTCGCCGTCCAGCCGCAGCCGCTCGCCGTCCTGGCGCAGCCGGAGCCGCAGCCGCTCGTCGTCCGACCGCAGCCGCTTGCCGTGCGGCCGTAGCCGTAGCCGAGTCCAGGCCGGTCGCGGCGGCTGTCCCGTCCGCCGTTGTCCCGTTGCGGTGCCGGCTGGTGGAGATTTCCGCCGGACGGGTTATCGCTGGCGGAAGACCCACCAGCGGGACGCCGAGTACGTGAAGGCGGCGACGAAGCCGGAGGCGGCGATGCGGGCGGCGGCAAGGGGGAGGCCCAGCGCGGCCAGGCCCGTGGTGACGCCGACGGTGATGACGTAGTCGCCGACGAAGACCGCGACGTAGCGGAGAGCCTGCGGCCCGGCCGGCGCGTGCGAGCGGAAGTTGACCGTCCGGTTGAGAACGAAGTTCAGGACGAACGCCGCCAGGTACGCGATCGACACCGCCACCGGTTTCGGCAGCGGGGTCCAGTGCCGCAGGACCGCCAGCAGCGCAAGGTCGACAGCGAAGGTGAACGAGCCGAGGATGGCGAAACCGGCCATGTCGCGCGTGACCACCCGGCGGACGCGGGGAGGTAACCGGTCGGCCCAGGCGGTGAGGAGATCGCCGGCCCGGTCGGACCATCGGATGTCGGTGGTGCTTCGCTCCTGAACCGCCATCCCCGCATCGTCTCGGTCGGGCGACGCTCCCCGGCGCGTCGGCTCGGCGCAACGGTACTTGGTGATGGTGGAACGGCGAGCCCGGTGAGCGAACAGCCGGAGAACGTTTCGCGGGCGGGAGATGGCGCTTTCGGCACGGTCCGCGGGAGGGGCCGGTGGATCCGCTTCTGTGCTGCGGGGGAGGCGTCACGGGTGCGTCTGTGGTGCCGGGGTGGCATCACGGGCGGCGATGGCTGCGGGAGGTTCGGCGAGAGAGGGCGGCCTGCCGGCGTACCGGGGCAATGTGGTTCGGGGTTTGATCTGCAGGACGACGACGCAGGACAGGACGAGGACGCCGCCCAGCAGTTGAACGGGAGTCAGCGACTCGCCCAGGGTGAGCGCCGCCAGGGCGGTGGTGACGACCGGCTCGAACGTGGACAGGATGGCGGCCGTCGTCGGGCCAGCCCGTCTCAGGCCGGCGAAGAATGTCAACATCGCGGTGACGGTGGAAATCACCGCTATGCAGGTCAGCCAGAGCCATGCCGACGGCGGGAAGTCGAAGGAGACCCCGCCGAGGAGCAGAGCTCGCGCGCCCAGCGTGGCGGCGGCACCGGCCATCACCAGCGTGGCGAGGAGCACCGGCGTCAAGCGCCGGACGACGGTGTCGGCGACCAAGATGTAAACGGTGTACGTCACCGCGGCGCCGAGGCCGAGAAGGACACCGACCGGCTGGACGGCTCCCGTTCCGGCGCCGAGCAGGACCAGCAGGGTCCCGGCCGAAGCGGCCGTCAGTGCGACGACCCGCGCGGGGGTGAGCCGGTCCCGGCCGAGAAGCGCCGCCGCCACCGTGACCATCATCGGGAATGTGTAGAGGATCAGGGACAGCAGTGAGGCGTCCATAGTCCTCAGCGCCGAGAAATACAGGCTGGCCTGAGCGGCATAACCGATCGCGCCCAGTCCGAGCGCGGTCACCAGCACCCGGCCCCGCACCGGCTGCCTTTCGCCGCGGCGGAACACCAGAACCATCCCCAGCAGTACGGCGGAGAGCGTGAATCGCACGAGCAACAGCGCCTCCGGCGTGACGCCGGCGTCGTAGGCGAGTTTGCCGAAGATCGCCATCGCGCCGAAGCAGGCCGCGGAGACCAGACACAGTGCTGCACCCATGGCTCTCAGCGTCCGGCACCCGATTGGACAGGTCCAGCGATGATTTCCGGTGCTGATTCGTTAGGATTTCCGCATGGTCGCCTGGGATCTGCGGCGGTTGCGGTTCCTTCGCGAGTTCGAGGAGCGCGGCACGCTGGGCGCGGTGGCCACGGCCCTGGGGTACAGCCCGTCGACGGTTTCGCAGCAACTGGCGTTGCTGGAGAAAGATGCCGGCATGCCGCTGCTCGAGAAGGCCGGCCGGGGCCTGCGGCTCAACGACGCCGGGCGACTGCTCGTGCAGCACACCCGTGTCCTGCTCGCCGCGGCCGAGGCGGCCGAGGCGGATCTGGCCGCACTCGGCGGAGACGTTCGCGGGACGGTGCGGGCCGGTGGGCTGCAGTCGGCGGCGCGACGGCTGCTGGTGCCGGCGGTGGCGACGATGATGGCCGGCCACCCGCGCGTCCGGGTGGAAATCTTCGAACTCGAAATCGAGCAGGCGTTGCCGGGTCTGCGGCTCGGCGCCGTCGACCTGGTGATCGGTGACGAGTATGACGGGCATCCACGTCCGAGACCGGCGGGTCTGCGCTTCGCGGTGGTGCTGGAGGAGCCGATCAAGGTGGTGCTGCCGGCGGCGCATCCCCTCGCGCGGGGCGGCGGGCCGGTGGCGATCGCCGGGCTGCGGAACGAGGTCTGGACGTCGTCGGCGGAAGGCACCGGGCACCACGCCATGGTGGAAAGTACCTGCCGGGCGCTGGGTGGATACGAGCCTGACCTGCGCCATCGCTCCAACGACGCGGATGTGCAGCTGGAACTCGTGCGGGTCGGGGCGGCGGTGGCGCTCATGCCGCCGCTCGCTCTTCCGTCCGGCGATCATGGTCTGGCGGTACGGGACGTGGCCGAGACCGCGTTGAGACGGCGCCTCATCGTGGTCACCCGGGAGACACCGCCCGCGCCGGCGCTGACCGCCCTTCTCGGCGCGGTGACCGAGCACGCCGCAGCCGTCAGGTCCGCCTGATGACGCGGCCGGCCACGCGCGTGCGGGCTGATCACGTGGCCCGTCACCGTACCGGGAAGGATTGTTCTACGATCTGGTCGTGACTGAGGAGTGGGGTGCCCGGCTCGCCGGCGATCGGGCGCTGCTGGACCGCGGCAGCACGGCGGAACGGGTGGCGGACATCCTGCGGCAACGGATCACCGAAGGGGTGTTCCTGCCCGGCACCCGGCTCAGCGAGGAGAGCCTGCGCGAGGCGCTCGGCATCTCCCGCAACACGCTGCGCGAGGCGTTCCGGCTGCTCGCCCACGAGGGCCTGCTGGAACACCAGCTCAACCGCGGTGTCTTCGTCCGGTTGCTGAGCACCGCCGACATCCGGGACCTGTACGCGATCCGCCGCATCCTGGAGTGCGGCGCCCTGCGGAACCTTTCGACGGTGCCCGCGGAGGCGGCGGCAGAAGCCGGCGCGGCGATCGAGGCGGCGGAGACGGCAGCGGCACGGGGCGACTGGGGTGCGGTCGGCACCGCGAACATGCGGTTCCACCAGGCGATCGCCGATCTGTCCGGCAGCCGCCGAGTGGCCGAGACGGTCCGTGGTCTGCTGGCCGAGCTGCGTCTGGTCTTTCTCGTGGTGGCCGACCCGAGGCAGCTGCACGAGCCGTATCTTGCCGGGAACCGCGCACTCTACGAGTTGCTCGCCGCGGGTGACGCGCGTGCCGCGGAGGAGGCGCTGCAACGCTACTTCGACGACGCGGAGGCGCAACTCCTGGCCGCCTACGCCCCCGCGGCGGGGTGATCACCGACCGGTGCCAGGCGCTCCTGACGAAGGCTGTCGCGGTCCCCAGCCGGGCGCTCCGACGAAGGCTGTCGCGGTCCTCGGCCGGGCGCTCTGACGAAGGTGATCGCGGTCCCCGGCCGGGCCTGGCCGAGCAGGTCGACGTCGCCCGGGTCGACCACCCCGATCACCGGATAGCCACCCGTGGTCGGGTGGTCGGCCAGGAAGATCAGCGGCTGCCCGTTCGCCGGCACCTGGATCGCGCCGAGCACGAGCCCTTCGCTGGGCAACTCACCGTCGACCGCCCGGGTCAGCGGCGCCCCGGTCAGTCGCGCGCCGACCCGGTCCGTCTCGGGCGACACGCGATAGACCGCCGTGAACAGCGTCGTCACGGCCTCCGTGGTGAACCAGTCCTCGCGCGGCCCGGGCCAGACACGTAACCGCAGCTCCCGAGCGGGCGGTGGATAGGGTGCGAGGTCCACCCCGGGCGGCGGCCCGAGCACCGGCCCGAGGGGCAGCACGTCGCCGTCGCGCACCTGCTCCGGCCCGAGCCCGGAGAGCGTGTCGGTGGCCCGGCTGCCCAGCACCTCCGGCACCACGATCCCGCCGGCGGCGGCCGCATAGACCCGCAACCCCGCGCGCGCCTGACCGATCGTGATCAGTGCTCCGGCAGGCACGGCGAGGGGCAGGCCGGGGTCGGCGGGACGATCGCCGACAGTGACCGCGCACGGCGCGCCGGTGACCGCCACGGTCGTCGCGCGGGTGGCCCGCAGCCGCGCGCCGCCGAGCAGGATTTCCAGGCCGGCTGCGTCGGCAGGGTTGCCCACCAGGCGATTCGCCAGCCGCAGCGCGCCCGCGTCGGCCGCGCCCGACCGCGGCACCCCGAGATGGGCGAACCCGGGCCGGCCGAGGTCCTGCACCGTGGTCCGCACGCCCGCGCGGACCACCTCCAGCGCCGCGCTCACCGGACCTCGACGAATCGGACCGTGGCCCCCGGAGTGAGCAGCGCCGGCGGGTCCTTTTCCAGGTCGAAGAGAATTGCCTCGGTACGGCCGATGCACTGCCACCCGCCCGGCGACGCGCTCGGATACACCCCGCTGTACGGCCCCGCCAGCGCCACCGTCCCGGCCGGCACCCGGGTCCGTGGCGACGAGCGGCGCGCCACGTGATGCCGCGCGTCGAGGCCGGTCAGGTACGCGAAGCCGGGCGCGAACCCGCAGAACGCCACCCGGAACTCGGTACGCGAATGGATCCGCACGACCCCGGCCCGATCGGTGCCCCACAGGTGTGCCACGTCGTCGAGGTCCGCTCCGTCGTACGTCGTCGGGATCTCGATGGTGGTGGAAAGCGTCCCGGCGGCGGACGACGGCGCGTCTGTTGCCCCAGTCTCCACCAGTGACCGGATCCGATCGGGATCGGTGACGCCGTCGACCAGCACCGTGCGCGCCGCCGGAACGATCTCGGCCGCGTCCAGCATGCCGTGCGCCCGGGCGGCCACGAGCAGGTCGTAGGCCGCGAAGACGGCGGCCTCGTCGTCCCATTCGAGGAGGACGGCCGACGGTCCGGCCCGGCGTACGCGCATGGTTGCTCACTTTCCGCAGAGATACACGTTGTTCACATTGAAGTATTGCCGGATTGTTCAACGATTCCTAGAGTGTGGCATACGGCACCACGCAGCCCACGCACACCCCGCAGGGAGCTCGCCATGATTGCCAGTCGCCGCGTCATCCTCGCCAGCCTCGTCGGCACGTCCCTCGAGTGGTACGACTTCTTCCTCTACTCCTCTGCCGCCGCGCTCGTCTTCGGTAAATTGTTCTTTCCGAGCTTCGAGCCGCTCACCGCGACGTTGCTGGCCTTCGCCACGTACGCGGTCGGTTTCGTCGCCCGCCCGCTCGGCGGCATCCTCTTCGGCCACTTCGGCGACCGGACCGGTCGCAAGGGCGTGCTTGTCGCCACGCTCCTGCTGATGGGCGGCGCCACCTTCCTGGTCGGACTGTTGCCCACCCACTCCACGATCGGCGCCGCCGCCCCGATTCTGCTGGTCACCCTGCGTTTTCTTCAGGGACTCGGCCTCGGCGGCGAGTGGGGCGGCGCGGTGGTGATGTCGCTCGAGCACGGCGATCCGCAGCGCCGCGGGCTGTCCGCCGCGTGGCCGCAGGTCGGCGTCCCGGCCGGGAACCTGCTCGCCTCCGGCGTTCTCTGGCTGCTCTCCGCGACCCTTTCGGAGAGTTCCTTTCTCGGCTGGGGATGGCGTATCCCGTTCCTTCTTTCTGGCCTGCTTGTGCTGGTGGGCCTATGGATCCGGGTCGCGGTCACGGAATCGCCGGCGTTTGCGCAGCTCGCTGCGGAGGGCGGCCGCGCGAAACTCCCGTTGATCGAGGTGCTGCGCCGCCATCCGCGCGGGCTGCTGGTCGCGATGGCCGCGCGGATCGGCACCGACGTCGCTTTCTACACCTTCTCCCTGTACGTCTTGACGTACGTCACCGGCACCGTCGGTCTGCCTCGGACGGTGGCGCTGACCGGCGTGCTCGTCGCGTCCGGCCTGCAACTCGTGCTGATCCCGCTGTTCGGCGGCCTGTCCGACCGGGTCGGCCGCCGGCCCGTCTACGCGGCCGGGGCGATCGCGGCCGCGCTCTGGAGTTTCGCCTTCTTCCCGCTGCTCGACACCGCGAACACTGTCGTCATCGTGCTGACCGTGGTGGTGGCGCTCGCGACGCACGCCGCGATGTACGGGCCGCAGGCCGCCTTCGTGGCGGAGCTTTTCTCCACCCGGCTGCGATACTCGGGCGCCTCGATGGGTTACCAGATCGCCGGCATCCTCGGCGGCGCGCTCGCTCCGATCATCGCGATCAAGCTGGTGGCGTCGACCGGGAGCGCGCTCGCGGTCTCCGTCTACGTGGCCGCGGCGCTGGTGCTGACGCTGGTGGCGCTGGCCTTCGCCCCGGAGACGTCCCGCGCCCCGGCCACCGACGACACCCCGGCCCCGCCGACGCAGACGGCGCTCGCGGCGTGATCATCGCGGCGCCGGACGGCGGTCGCGGCGTGATCACCCTGGTTCCGGCGGCGCTTGCGGCGTGACGACAGTGGTCCCGATGTCCCCGGAGCGGGGACGTCGGGATCCTCCTCCGTGTGACGAGCAAAGGCAGGCGGTTTTCTTCTTCTGACAAGCGGACGTGGGGGATGGGGAGTTCCTGGACCGTAGCGGTGCGCGGCGAGTGGGCTTCTTCCTCCGACAAGCGGCGGCAAGTTGTCTCTTTCTTCGCCGGGTCCACGGTAGATTCGCGCCTGCGACAGCGCCGGCGAAAGGTGACGGGGATGGATGCCAGGACCGAGGAGTTGCGGGACGCGCACGACGTGCTCGCCGAGTACTACGCGAAGAACTTCGCCGACCTGCTGGACGACCTGCCTGTCGAACGGGCCGTGCTCGACCTGTTCGCCGAGGTCACCCTTGCGGTCGGCACGGAGGTCGCGGACGTCGGCTGCGGCACCGGGCGGCTCCTTCCCTACCTCGCGAGCCGGGGACTGTCGCCGCGCGGGGTGGACCTCTCACCGAAGATGATCGAGGTGGCGCGGCGGGACAATCCCGGTTTCCCGTACGAGGTGGCGGACCTGCGCGAGCTGCCCTTCGCGGATGCGGCACTGGCGGGAGTGGTGTGCTGGTTCTCGCTGATCTACCTGGCTCCCGAGGCGCGGGTGCCCGCGTTCACCGAGCTCGCGCGTGTGGTGAGGCCGGGCGGTCACCTGGTCACGGCGTACAAGCTCGGCGACGGCACCCTGCTTCGCGAGGGAGCCAGCACCCAGCTCGGGGTCAACTTCGACAGGTACTTCCTGTCCGCGCGGGAGATGGAGGACCGGTTCGCAGCCGCCGGGTTCACCCTCGTCTTCCAGGGCAGCATTCCGGCCGAGGGCAACGAGCCGCCCTACGGCTACCTGCTGGTCCGCCGGACCGCGGACGCTGAGGCCGTGGCTGCCGCAGCCTGATCAGTTCTGGTGGAGGACGCCGGTGTCCATGCTGCCGGCGGTGAGGCCGGGGGTGCTGCC
>NZ_BOMH01000023.1 GCF_016862095.1 Actinoplanes cyaneus | reverse complement strand
AGGCCTGGCGTCGAGGGATGTCGGTCTCCGGGCTGCCGGGAGTGTGGCCGGGCCCGGCGTCGGGTGGCACCAGCGGCCGGGCCGCGACCCGTGGTGAGCGACGGGACAGGGCCTAAACTCGGCAGGTGACTGAGGACCTGGTCTCCGACGAGCAGCTTGCCGAGCAGCTTGACTACTACTCCCGCCGCGCGCCGGAGTACGACGACTGGTGGCTGCGCCGCGGAGCGTTCGACAAGGGCAAGGCCGAGAACGACGCCTGGTTCGCCGAGGCCGGTCTCGCCCTGGGCGCGCTGCAGACCGCGGAACTCGGCTCGGAGGTACTGGAACTCGCCCCGGGCACCGGCACCTGGAGTGTCCATCTCGCACCCCGGGCCGCCCGGCTGACGCTCGTGGACGGCTCCGCCGCGATGCTGGCGCGCAACCCGGTCGCCGGCCTGCCGCACGTGCGGACGGAGATTGCCGACCTGTTCACCTGGGACACCGGCGACCGGTACGACAGCGTGGTCTTCACGTTCTGGGTGTCGCACGTGCCACGCGAGCGCCTGCGGCCGTTCTTCGCGAAGGTTTCTTCCTGGCTGCGGCCCGGTGGCACGGTTTTCTTCGTCGACGACTCGCCCGCCTCGGTCGCCGAGCCACACGTCGCCGCGGTGGCCGGGCAGACGATGCGGCGCCGCCTGAGCAACGGCGACGGCGCCACCGTGGTGAAGAATTTCTACACCGCCGGGGAGCTGATCGACGCCGCCGGCCGGGCCGGCATCGACGTGCAGATCGGCGACACCGGCCGCTTCTTCCAGTTCGGAGTCGGCCACCGGCGCTGATCCGGACCCGGCCAGCGGCGCAGATTCGGCCACCGGCGCTGATCCGGACCCGGCCAGCGGCGCAGATTCGGCCACCGG
>NZ_BOMH01000022.1 GCF_016862095.1 Actinoplanes cyaneus | reverse complement strand
GGCGCTGATCCGGACCCGGCCAGCGGCGCAGATTCGGCCACCGGCGCTGATCCGGACCCGGCCAGCGGCGCAGATTCGGCCACCGGCGCTGACCCTGAGGCAGCCACGGGCGTCGACTCGGAGTCAGCCACGGGCGTTGACTCGGAGTCGGCCACCGGCGCTGACCTGCCCGGGCGGCGGCCTCCTGAACTTACGGGCGGGGACGGTTGTCGACGATGCGGCGCGCCTTGCCGACCGAGCGCTCCAGCGCGGCCGGCGGCACCACCTCCACCCGCACGGACACGCCCACGTTGTGTTTGATCAGCTCTTCGAGGGTGCCGGCGGCGCCGTCCACGGGGCCGGCGGACCGGGACTCGACCCGCACGGTCAACTCGTCGAGGCGCGCCGGGCGGTCGAGCACGCACTGGTAGTGGGGCGCCAGCCCGGGCACCCGCAGGATCAGCTCCTCGACCTGCGTCGGGAAGACGTTGACGCCGCGCACGATCATCATGTCGTCGGTGCGGCCGGTGACCCGTTCCATCCGGCGCATCGGGCGGGCCGTGCCGGGCAGCAGGCGGGTCAGGTCGCGGGTGCGGTACCGGATGACCGGCATCGCCTCCTTGGTCAGCGACGTGAACACCAGTTCGCCCGGCTCACCACCGGGCAGCGGAGTCCCGGACGACGGATCGATGATCTCCGGGTAGAAATGGTCCTCCCAGACGTGCAGCCCGTCCTTGGTCTCCACGCACTCCTGGCTGACACCGGGACCCATCACCTCGGACAGCCCGTAGATGTCGACGGCGTCCATGTCGAGCCGGGCCTCGACCTCGCGGCGCATGTCCTCGGTCCACGGCTCGGCGCCGAACATGCCGACCTTCAGGCTGGTGGTACGCGGGTCGACGCCCTGACGGTCGAACTCGTCGAGGATCGTCAGCATGTACGACGGGGTGACCATGATGACGTCCGGCTCGAAGTCGACGATCAGCCGGACCTGCCGCTCGGTCATGCCGCCGGAGACCGGGATGACGGTGCAGCCCAGCCGCTCCGCGCCGTAGTGGGCGCCGAGGCCGCCGGTGAACAGGCCGTACCCGTAGGCGACGTGCACGCGATGCCCGGGACGTCCCCCGGCCGCCCGGATCGACCTGGCCATCAGGGCGGCCCAGGTGTCCAGGTCACGCTGGGTGTAACCGACGACGGTGGGACGGCCGGTGGTGCCGCTCGACGCGTGGATCCGCGCTATGCGCTCGCGGGGGACGGCGAACATGCCGTACGGATAATGGTCTCGGAGGTCCTGTTTGGTGGTGAACGGGAAGCGTCGCAGATCGTCGAGCTCGAGGCAGTCGCCGGGGTGCACGCCCGCCTCGTCGAACTTCCGGCGGTAGAACGGGACGTTGTCGTAGGCGTGCCGCAGGGTCCAGCGCAGCCGGGTCAGTTGCAGGGCGCGCAGCTCGCCGGGGGAGGCGGTCTCGATCGGGTCGAGCATCGGATGCTCCCTCCGGCGCCGCGTGACAGTTGCCCGCCTGTCACGTTATTACAGACCGATCGGTTGGTAAATGCCGGAGGCGCGGCGCGGCACCGGAGCGCCGCCTCAGGTGCTGGAGGCGGCGGACGACTGCTGGGCCTGCCAGATCGCGATCTGGACCCCGACGACGAAGACCTGCAGGGACAGCGGGAGGCCGGGCAGGTCCGCCTCGATCGCCCCGGTCCAGGCGCTGGTGCGCTGCATCGAGCCGGCCGGGACACCGCCGATCAGCAACTCCTGCCGGTTGCCGAAGAACGAGGTGCGACGGAACTCGTAGACGTGCCCCTCCGCCTGGACCGTCCAGTGCTTGCGACCGGCCCGCTCGACCAGGGCGATCTCGGTGCCGGCGTCGTCGAACATCCGGTACTTGGTGCCCCAGCCGTTGGCCCGCACCTCGAACCGGTGCCCGTCGATCGTGAAGTCACCGCCGCTGCGCCACCACGACGGATCCCAGACGGTGACCGGGCGGCCGTCCGACTCGATCTCGTAGCGGCCGCGCCACATGCTCGTTCTCCTGGCCGTCAACATCCCCCGAGCGTAGCCACGCCACGCGACACCGGCACGGCGGAGAGCCGGCCGGACCGGGCCGCGTTGCCGGAGGGCGGGCTCAGCGGCCGGCGGCACGGACGTCGTCGAGACGCCGGGCGAGGAAATCCCGCTCCACCTCGTTGCCGGTCAGGGCCAAGGCTTCCGCGTACGCCGTCTCCGCCTCCGCCCGGCGCCCGAGCCGCCGGAGGAAATCGGCCCGGGCCGCGCTCAGATACCCGTACGTCGCCAGGGCCGGCTCGTCGAGCAGCGGCGCCAGCGCCGTCAGCCCGGCCTGCGGCCCGTCGCGCATCCCGATCGCCACGGCCCGGTTGAGCGCGACGACGGGCGACCCCGGCCACATCCGGCCCAGCACGGTGTAGAGGCCGGCGATCTCGGTCCAGTCCGTCCGCTCCCAGCTCGGCGCCTCGGCGTGCACCGCCGCGATGGCCGCCTCGACGGCGTACCGGCTCAGTGGCCGCCGCCGCAGCGCCTGGGTGAGCAGCGCCGAGCCCTCGGCGATCAGCCCGGCGTCCCAGCGGGACCGGTCCTGGTCGCAGAGCAGCAGCAGCCGCCCGTCCGGCCCGCGCCTGCCGTCCGCCCGCGCCTCGTTGAGCAGCAGCAACGCCAGCAGCGCGCCGACGTCGGCGTCGCCGGGCATCAGCAGGCGCAGCAGCCGGGCCAGGTCGACGGCGCCGTCCGTGAGGTCACGCCGGACGAGGGCGGGCCCGGCCGGTGCGGTGTGCCCGGTCGTGAAGATCAGATGTACCACCTGCAGCACCGCGCCGACCCGCTCGCCGAGCTGGTCGGCGGCCGGCACCCGGTACGGGATCCGCGCCGCCGCGATCTTCCGCTTGGCGCGCGTGATCCGGGCCGCCATCGCCGGCTCGCGCATCAGGAACGCGCGCGCCACCTCCGCCGTGGACAGCCCGCAGACCAGCCGCAGCGTGAGCGCGACCTGCGCCTCACGCCCCAGCGCCGGATGACAGCAGGTGAAGATCAGCCGCAGCCGGTCGTCGCCGCCCGGATCGTCCCCGGGCCCGGCCGTGGTCGCGTCGACGACCAGCAGCGGCAGCATCCGGCGCAACCGGGTCTCACGGCGCACCACGTCGAGGGCGCGGTTGCGGGCGACCCGGCTCAGCCACGCCCCGGGCCGCTCCGGCACGCCGCTCTCCGGCCAGACCCGCAAGGCCTGCGCGTACGCGTCCTGGGTGCACTCCTCGGCGAGGTCCAGGTTCCGGGTGAGCCGCACGGTGGTCGCCAGCACCTGCGCCCAGTCGCGGCGGTGCGCCGAGGCGACCGCCGCGACCACGTCGTCGTTCACCCGTGGAACACCACGGGCCGGATCTCCACGGCGCTGTGCGAGGCGTGCACCTCGGGCAGCAGCGCGGCCAGTCGCAGCACCTCGTCCAGGTCGGCGGCCTCGACCAGGTAGTACTCGCCGAGCGCCTCCTTGGTCTCCAGGAACGGGCCGTCCGTGGTGATCGGCTCGCCGGTCACGCCGGCGCGCAGGGTGGTGGCGTTCGGCGCGAACTCCAGCTCCTCGCCACCGGCCACGCGCGGGCCGGCCGCCTCCCGGAACGCCGCGTGCCGCGCGTCGTGAGCGGCCCGCTCGTCCGGTGTCATCGCCTCCCACTGCGCGGCGTCGCCGTAGATCAGCAGCATGTACTTCGCCATGAGGTCGTTCCCCTCGGTCGGGATCATTCACCCTACCGACGAACGGGCCGCCGCCCGGATCGACAACGGACCGCGGGCGTCACCCGAAAGCTCGACATCCGTGGCGACGCGAGCGGCGCGAAGCGCATTTCGAGATGGCGAACCCGCAGGTCACGTACGGTCCGGGAGTCTAAACCCGATCATCGAAGGAATCTTGCCGTGGATGAGAAGCCTCAGATCTGTTCCCCGTACGCACGTCGCGTGCCCCGCTCGGTGTCCGACCAGGTCGCGGTCGAGGAGCGCGTCGACAACGTGCGGATCGGCGCCGCCTGTTTCCACGGCGCGTCCGCCGCGGTGGAGCGCATGCGGTTGTGGGACAACGGCCGCGTGCTGCGGGTCCGGTTCCTGGACGGCGACCCCGTGGTGCAGTCCCGGGTGGAGGCCATCGCCATGGAGTGGGAGCAGGTCGCGAACCTGTCCCTGACGTTCGGGCGTGACCGCGACGCGGAGATCCGGGTCTCCTTCGCCGAGGAGGGTTTCTCCTGGTCGGCGGTCGGCACCGACGCGCTCACCACCGACGCCAGGCAGGCCACCATGAACTTCGGGTGGCTCTACGAGAACACCGGCATGCGCGAGTACCAGCGGGTGGTCCGGCACGAGTTCGGTCACGCGCTCGGCATGATCCACGAGCATCAGAGTCCCGCGGCGGGCGGCGTGATCCCGTGGGACCGGCCGAAGGTCTACGCGTACTACGCCGGGCAGGGCTGGAGCCCGGAGGACGTGGACCACAACATCTTCGAGCTCTACAGCGAGGACTCGACGAACCACACCACGTACGACCCGGCGTCGATCATGCAGTATGCGATCCCGGACAGCCTGACGATCGGGTCCTTCGCGATCGCCGGGAACACCGAGCTGTCCCCGATGGACCGGCAGTTCATGGGCCGGCAGTACCCGCGGGGCGGGCCGGGCCTGCGCGAGCTGGTGGTGAACGGCGACGCGATCAAGGCGGACCTGGCACTGAGCGGCGAGGTCGACACCTACCACTTCACGGTGACCGAGCCCGGGACGTACGTCATGGAGACCACCGGCCCGAGCGACACGGTGCTCCTGCTGCACGGCCCGAGCGACCGCGGCGCGGTGCTGGCCTTCGACCGCGACCGGGGGCTCGGCCGCAACGAGCGGATCGTGCGGACGCTGCTGCCCGGCGAGTACTGGCTGTCGGTGCGGCACAGCGACCCGGACGCGATCGGCACCTACGCGGTGTCGCTGCAGACCCGCTGACCGAGGTTCACGCACCGGGCAGGCGGGAGGCCCGCCCGGTGCGGGAGCCGGGGAGAGCGCGGGTGCTGGACGGCCTGTCCTCCGCTCGCGCGGAGGTCCCCGAATCGAACGGAAAAGAAGGAAGCACCCGCATGGCCCCGGCCCCCGCTGCTCACGCGGGGATCAACTCGTGCAACCTGTCCAGCGTGTAGATCTCCGATCCCGCCGGCAACCCCTCGGGTGCCTCGAGACCGACGAACGTGACCGGCTCCTCCGGCAGCGCACCGTCCCACATGAGCACCGGCGCCTTGGCACGCCAGCGGTCGATCAGGTACGCCATGGTCAGGTACTCCCGCTCGACCAGCGCCCGCACCCGGTCGGCCGTGCTGAACGCGTTGCCCTCCACTTGGTTGAACGCCGGGCGCCCACCGAGGTAGAGGTGCAGCCACACGGCCTCCCACCCCTGCGCGACCCTGGCGAAGACGATCGGCAGCGCGACCCGCCCCGGCCCGCGCATCGCCGAGCGGGCCCGCACGGTCCGCGGGTCGAACGGCGCGCCACGCTGCCCGGCCGTCCGCGTCTGGTAGCCGAACATCGACTCGGCGACCTCGTCGAACGACTCGCCGGAGTAGATGTTGACCTGCGGAACCACGTACGCCCCGGTGATCGTCAGCGGCACGTCGATGAACTCCGTCGCACCCTCCGGTGCGTCGGTGAGGTCACCGGAGTGCACCGCCCCGTCGTGGTGGTAGTTCGTCCACGACACCTGGCCGGCGGTGTGGAACGACTCGTCGAGCAGCAGCACCGACAGGTCGAAGTCGGTGCGCCGGCTCGTCTGCCGCCAGTACGTGAAGAAGCGCAGGAAGTCACCGGAGACCGCCGCCCGCGAGCCGCGCGGCAGCACCGCGAAGCCGCCCTCGGCCGCCTTCCCGGACAACGGCAGCGCCACGCCGAGCACCGCGGGATCGACCAGCAGCGGCCGTTCCGCCTCGGGCAGCCGCGCGCCGATCGCCGCGTCGAGCAGCCCCGACACCTCCTCGACCAGCCCGGACGGCAGCGGCGGGCGTTCGTCGCGCGCCACCCACGCCCGGCGCGACCGGTTCACGTACATCCGGGCCGGAGCCGGCGTCAGCCGGTTGACGACGTGCTCGCGCAGCGACAGCAGCACCCGGCCGGACGCCGAGCCCAGCGCACCGGACAGCGAGGTGACGACGGCGGACCGCTCGGACTCCGGCGCGAGCCGCAGCAACCTGTCCGCCGAGCGCAGCAGCTGACCCGGCGCGGCCGACAGCACCGTCGCGGCCGAGCCGATCGCCCCGGCCCGGAACGCCGCCTCGGCGCGACCGGCTACGGTGCGGACCCGGCGCTCACCGCGCGCGACCGCGAACACCGCCTGCGCGTGCGGCCACCCGCCGAACTCGTGCGGGTGCAGCCGCTCGCCGAGCCGCTTCCACCGCTCGCCGTACCGCCCGACATCACCCAGCTTGGCCGGGCTCGCGCCCACGATCGCGTCGAGCGCGGCCAGCAGGATCCGCCGCTCCGGGCGCCGAAACGAGCGGAACCGGGTCGGCTCCGCGAGGGACACGTCACCGCCGGAGACCTGGCAGGCCAGGCGCAGCACGTCGGTCGTGGTGTCCACGGCCACCAGGGGGCGGCCGAGCACCAGGCGGACGCCGTTGAGCACGGCACGGTTCTCCCGCACCGGGATCTCGGCCGGCTGCTCGCCGTCCGCACAGGCGGCCGCCAGCTCGCTCAGGATCGCCAGGCCGGCCTCGCCGTGCGGCGTCGCGCTCCCGGCCAGGGCCAGGTAGAGCCGGTGCGCCTCCACCCCGGCGCTGTCACCGAGATGCAGCACGGTCAGCCGGTCACCGGCCGAGGCGATCAGCTCGTCACGGCGGGCGAGCATGTCGGCGTACGTGTGCTGGTAGGTGCCGTACCCCGGAAGGCCGAGCAGGTCGATCGTGCCGGAGGTGACCGCGTCCCGGATCTGCTCGTCGCTCGCCGTGCCGCCGCCGACGAGCACGGCCGCGTGCAGCCGACCGGCCCAGAACTCGACGGTGTCCGGCACGCCGGCCGGGAAATCGATGAAGTACGGGTTGTGCCGCACGTGGTCGCCGGCCAGCTCGCGCACCGTGGAGACCACCGTGGCGGCCAGGTCCATCGCCGGGCCCGGCGCGAGCCCGCCGACGTGGTCGAGCAACGCCCGCGACGCGCAGAACCCGGCGTCGAGCAGCGTCGCGTCCAGCTGCCGGGCCACTGCCGAACCGTCACCGGCGGCACCGGCGCTTGCCGGCACCCGCAACGTCGTCTGGATGATGATCTTCTCGAGCATGCGGTTGCCCCCGTTCGGCGTTTGACGTGGGCCGCCGGGGACTCGAACCCCGAACCCTTCGATCCATGAGGAGAAGGAAGTGCCTCCATGCCCGCTCATGCGGAGAGCGGACGCACTGACCATCCGAATGCTCTGCCAGTTGAGCTAACGGCCCGGAGAGGATCCTTCCACGCTCGCTCGCGGCGAGGCCAGCGAGTTATCGCCCGGCGGGCGAGGCCGGGGTGGTGACGGCCGGTCGTGGGTTGTTGCGCTGTTGCTGCTGGTCGTTGATGCGCTTCTGCTTCTGGAAGGCGCCGTAGACCGCGATCGCGGCGACCACGATGGCGACCGCGCCCACGCCCGCGACGACCGCCGGCCAGATCCGCCGCCGTTCCCGCCAGCTCTGCCGTGACCCGTGCAGCAGCGCCGCGCGCAGCTGACGGCGGCGCAGGCTGTCCGCCTCCAGCAGGTACCGCTCGGCGTGCGGCCGGGGCAGGTCACCGGGCGGCCGGGGCAGGTCACCGGGCGGCCGGGCCGGTGCCGTGCCGTCCTCGCCGGTCCAGGAGTTCACGAGGGCCTGCCGCGTCCCGGTGGCCGGGGCAGAGCCGGCGGCGGCGGGAGCGGGTCGTGGCGTCGCACGGACGCGACCCCGCGGGCGTTGACCGCTGCCGGAGGCGCCGGGACGGCGCGCGTGGCCTGGCCCGGGTCGGCGACGGCGCCGGCGATCCGCAGGTACGCCTCCCGGGTCGCCGGCCGCAGCAGATCGGCGCGCAGCAGCTCACCGCGGGCCAGGTACGGATCGAAGGGCACCGGGATCAGCCGGGCGGGGCCGAGCCCCAGGCCGGCGTAGAGCCGCCGCGCGGTGTGCCGGAACTGCCGGGCGGTCAGGCAGACGACGGCCACCACGATGGTGTCGAGCCGCTGCGGGTCCAGCCGGTGGATGCGCCCCAGCGTGGTCCGCAGAGCGGCCGCCGCGTCCGGGTACGGCGTGGTGACCACCACCGTCTGGTCGGCGCGGGCCAGCACCGACTGCCCGGCCCAGTCGATGTCGTTGCCCAGGTCCGCGAGGGTGAAGCTGAACCGTTCCTTGAGGTGGTCGAGCAGCTGCACGACCTGGCGGCCGGGCGCCGGCCCGAACCACGGCAATCCGTCGACGACCCCGAGCCTGCCGTCGAGCATCAGCGGCCCGGCCGGTGACCCGCCGTGCCCGGGCTGCGGCTGGCAGTCGGCGACGGTCGGCGCGGCGCGGCCGGCCAGCCGCTGGCCGATCGAGGGCGTGCCGTGGCGGGCGTCCACCACGGCGGTCAGGTCGGTGCGCAGGGCGGCCAGGGTGAGCGCGGCTCCCAGCGCGGTCGTGGTCGCCCCGACCCCGCCCTTGCCGGCGATGAACGCCACCGTCCGGCCCTCCCGGCGGCGGGTCCGCACCCGGGCGACCAGGTCACGCTCCTGGTCCATGGCGGCGGCCGCGCCCGGCTGGACCAGGCCGAACGTCACCGCGCGGACGGCCCGGTGCAGCCGCGGCGGGAGCACGACCGGCGGTGTCACCGCGGGCGGGGCCGACGCGGGGCGGAAGTCAGCTGGCCGGCCGGGCACCCCGGCCGGTTGGCTCCCGCCGAGCGGCCGGTTCAGCACGCTGCCGATCCTCGCCTGCGCCGGCGCGGCGCCGGTGAACTGTGGCGGCGGCGCGGGCAGGCGATCGGCGGACGGCGGGCGCGCCCCTGTCCGGCCCGCGAACGGCACCGGCGGCGGGGCCACCGGATCCAGGCCGAGCACGGCCGGGTCGATGCCCATGCCGGCCAGTTCCGCGGCCGCTGCCTGCGCGGACCGGCGCTCGTGGTCCGGCGACGGCTCGTCGTCGAGTTCCGGTATGTCGTCCACCTCCCCGGGTGGTCCGTGGTCAGCCGGCGAGCCGGCCCACCCAGTCGTAGACGCCGATCGCCCCGGCCATCAGCACGAGCATGGTGACCACGACGAGCTGTTCCAGCCGGTTGAGGGACTGCTTCACCCGGGCGCCGGTCACCTCGGACAGCGGCACGGCGCTGACCGCCAGCACGATCATCGTCGCGACGGCGCCGAGCAGCAGCAGGTGCGGGCGCAGGGCCGGGGTGCCGAGCACGTACCCCAGGGCCTGCACGACCAGCACCACCAGCCCGGCCAGCCGTAGCGGCAGGATCGACGGGACCCGGGAGAACGCCCGGGACCGCAGGATCAGCGCGAACCCGGCGGCGACGCCGAGCCAGCGGTCCCAGGTCGTGCCGCGGGCCAGCAGCGCACCGCACACGGCCGCGGTGACGGCCGCCGCGAACAGTCCGCCGTAGAACAGGTCCCGGCTCTGCCGGAACCGCTCGCCGATCTCGTCGGCCGAGACCGCACCGAAGTGACGGACCCGGAAGTCCGCGCCGGCCAGCCCGCCGACGGTCAGCGACAGCCGGGGCATGACGCCGACGGTCAGCACGGCCAGGACGACGAGCAGCCGGACCCCCGTGACGGGATCCTGCCCGGCGAGCCCGCAGGCCGCCACGACCACACCGGAGACGTCCAGCAGCAGCCAGAAGGCGAGGTGGGCGGTGGCGTGCGGGCTCACGGCCCGGGCGAGGCAGGCCACCGTCAGGCCGCCGAGCAGGGCGATGGCGACATCGGTGGACGGCAGCCACGGGCCGAACCCGGCGGTCAGCCAGCCGGCGAGCGCTCCCCAGAGCGTGCCGGTGGCGAACATCAGGGGCGCGGCGATCCGGTGTCCCCGCTGGTCGGCCCACCGGCCGGCGCCGGCGCAGAGAGCGGCCAGCAGGAAGGCGCCGGCGAGCGCGTTGCCGTCCTGCGCGGCGCGCGCCTGCGGCACCGCGGTCAGCGCGGCGAGCCCGATCGCGGCGGCCAGCAGCGCGAACGTCTCCGTGGTGCGCGGCTCCCACACGTGGCCGGCGGCGTCCACGAAATCCTCGACCGCGTCGCGGACGTCCTCCACGTAGGCCGGTCGCGGCGCCGCGGCCGTGGAACGCAGCTCCAGGACGTCGCCGTCCACGACGCCGCTGTCGACCAGGGTGCGCGCCGGGTTGATGGCCGGCCCGCCGACCCGCGCGATGCTCCACGCCGCCGGGGTGAGCGAGTCCTCCGCCGGGGCGCACAGGCGCAGCAGCTGCGGCATCAGGTCCGCGACCGGGAGGACGGTGGGCAACGCGAGGTCGACCCGCCGGGCGCCGCTCACCAGGGTGACCCGACTGTACGCCGTTGGCACGCTCGGGCTCCGTCCGTAAGTAGAGGGGTACCGATGTCACGCTACGGTATTACTGCCACCGCGCGAAGGATCTTGATCGTCGTTGAGCTGCGGCAATCACCATAGCCGCATCGACGATTATGATCACCCGGCACGCCGACACGGGGAGCACATGACCACGACCCTGGTGAAACGTCCGGCCCGGACGATGCCCTCCGACGTCCCCTCGGCCGAGATCGTGATCGCCGATCCGCCGAAACCGCAGGCCGCGCCGCCCACGGCCGCCAGCGCCTCGATGGTGATCATGCCGGTGATCAGCGGCGCGGGCTCGCTGCTGGTGGCGATCACCAATCCGGGCCGGCCGCTGTTCGCCGCCGCCGGGCTGCTCTTCCTGGTCGCCTCGGTCGCGCTGGGCGGCGTGATGATCTTCGGCCAGCGCAGCGGTCCGCGGCGGATGCTGCGCGAGGCCCGCGAGCGGTACCTGGACTACGTCGAGGACCTGCGCCGGCAGTTGCGGGCCACGGTGGCCGCGCAGAAGGCCGACGGCGAGTGGCGCCACCCCGATCCCGCCCGGCTGCTGGACATCACCCGGATGCACGCCCGGCGCTGGGAGCGGCGCGCCGCCGACGACGACTACCTGGTGGTCCGGGCCGGTCTCGGCGACCGGCCACTGGCCACGACGCTCACCATGTCCGCCGACGAGGGGCCGCTCAACGAGTTCGACCCGGTCTGCCTGGAGGCCGCCAGGGCGCTCCGCGCTCGCTACAGCAACCTGCACGACCAGCCGGTCTGTGTGGACCTGCGGGAGATCGGCGTCCTCAGCGTGGTCGGCGACCGCTCCTGCGGGCGCGACCTGGCCCGCTCGGTCACCGCCCAGTTGCTGGCCTTCCATTCCCCCGAGGACGTACGGATCGCGGTGGTGCGATCCTCCACGCATGCCGCGGAATGGGAGTGGCTCAAGTGGCTGCCGCACGCCATGCACCCGAGCGCGCTGGACGGCGACCTCCCGGCCCGGCTGATCGCCACGACCGTGCCCGCGATGGCCGAGCTGCTCGGCGCCGAGCTGGAGGCCCGGTTCGACGAGCACCAGCGCCGCCGGGGCCGGCGGGCCACCCAGCGCGACCACATCGTGATCATCGTGGACGGTGAGAACCTCAACGGGGTGCAGGGGCTCGAGCCGCCGGAGCGCGGTGTCTCCCTCGCGGACCTCGGGATCCACCTGGTGCTGCTGCTCGGCCACCGGCGCGAGGAGCCGGAGGAGGTGCACGCCCGGATCCTCGTCGACGACGGCGGCCGGGCCCGGCAGGAGTGGTCCGGCGACGAGTTCGTGGTGGACCGTCCCGCCGAGGGCCTGCCGGCCGCGCTCGCCCGGCAGTGCGCGCCGCTGCGCCTGGTCAGCGAGGAGACCTCGGGCACGCTCACCGGCACGGTCGGGCTGCCCGAGATCCTCGGCGTGCCGGACGTGGCGGCCCTCGACCCCCGGGTGACGTGGCGCTCCCGGGTGCCGCGGGAGCTGCTGCGGGTGCCGATCGGGGTGGGCGGCTCCGGGCACGCGGTGATGCTGGACCTGAAGGAGTCCGCGCACGGCGGGATGGGGCCGCACGGGCTGATCGTCGGCGCGACCGGCTCCGGCAAGTCCGAGATGCTGCGCACGCTGGTGACCTCGCTGGTCATCGGGCACCCGCCGGAGCAGCTGGCGCTGATGCTCGTCGACTTCAAGGGCGGCGCCACGTTCGCGCCGATGGCCGCGCTGCCGCACATCGCCGGGATGGTCACCAACATCGAGAAGGACCTGACCCTGGTCGACCGGATGCGCGACGCGCTCTACGGCGAGATGCGCCGCCGCCAGGAGATCCTGCGGGCCGCCGGCAACCTGCCGAACGTGACCGCCTACCAGGCGCTGCGCGACGCGGGGGAGCCGCTGGACCCGCTGCCGCACCTGCTGGTGATCATCGACGAGTTCAGCGAACTGCTGACCGCCAAGGCCGACTTCGCCGAGCTGTTCGTCGCGATCGGGCGGATCGGCCGGTCCATCGGGGTGCACCTGCTGCTGGCCACCCAGCGGCTGGAGACCGGCAAGATCCGCGGGCTGGAGTCCCACCTGTCGTACCGGATCAGCCTGCGCACCTTCTCCGAGGCGGAGAGCCGGGAGGCGATCGGGGTGCCCGACGCCTACCACCTGATGCCGGAACCGGGTGTCGGGTACCTCAAGGTCGACACCACGGTCTTCGAGCGGTTCAAGGCGGCCATGGTCTCGGACACCTACACCGCGCCGCAGGACGTGCCGGACGCCGTCGTGCCGGTCGTGCCGTACCTGGCGGTCAACGGCCTCGGCCGGTGGCTGGCGGCCGGCGCCGAGGCCGTGCCGGTGCCCGGTCCGGACGGTTCGCGGCCCGTCCCGGCCGGCCGGCGCAGTGTGCTCGACATGGTGGTGCGGCGGCTGTGCCTGGCCGAGGCGCCGCCGACCAGGCCGGTCTGGCTGCCGCCGCTGCCCGCGGCGCTGCCCTTGGACCAGATCCAGGAACCCGCCGAGCTGGCCCCGGCCGGCACCGTCTCGGCGCTGCTCGGCCTGGTCGACGATCCCGCCGCCCAGCGGCAGTTCCCCCTGGAGTGGGACTTCACCGGCGGCGGCGCGAACCTGCTGGTGGTGGGCGCGGTCCAGAGCGGCAAGAGCACCCTGCTGCGCACGCTGGTCTCCTCGATGGCCCTGCGGTACGCGCCGGGCGACGTGGCGTTCTACGTCATCGACTACGGCGGTGGCAGCCTCGGCCCGCTCGCCGGCCTGCCGCACGTCGCCGGCGTGGCCACCCGGTCCGACCCGGAGCGGATCACCCGGACGGTCCTGGAGGTCGCCGGCGCGGTCGAGTCGCGCGAGGAGCTGTTCCGGGAGCACGGGTTCGACTCGCCGGGCGCGTTGCGGGAGGCGCGGACGGCCGGCCGGGTCGACGCCGCGGTGCCCGGGACGATCCTGCTCGTCGTCGACGGCTGGGGCAGCTTCCGGGAGGATTTCGACCTGCTGGAGGCCCAGGTGGGCGAGATCGCCGCGCGCGGCCCGAACTACGGGGTCCACGTGCTGCTCTCGATCGGGCAGACCATGCAGGTCCGGATGCGGATGCAGGCCGCCTTCGGGGGCCGGCTCGAACTGCGGCTCAACGACCCGTTCGACAGCGCCTTCGACCGCAAGGCCCAGGAACGGCTCGACAAGGCGATCCCCGGCCGCGGCCTGATCGAGGGCAGCCTGCAGTTCCAGGTCGCGCTGCCCCGGGTGGACGGCGTCGCCGCGACCACCGAGCTCGGCGCCGCCCAGCGCGACCTGGTGGCACTGGCCCGGCAACGCTGGCCGCGCGGCGCCGTCTCCCCGGTGCAGGTGCTGCCCGCCCGCGTGCTCCAGCGCGACCTCCCGCCGGTGGACCCCGCCCGCGGCCTGGTCCCGGTGGGTATCTCCGAGCGGCAGTTGCAGCCGGCGGCGGTGGACCTGACCCGCGGCGACCCGCACCTGCTCGTCTACGGCGACGGGGAGAGCGGCAAGTCCAACCTGCTGCGCGTCATCGCCGACGGGTTCCGGCAGCTCTACCCGCCGGAACGGCTCGGGGTGGTGGTCGTCGACTACCGGCGCGGCCTGCTCGGCGCGGTGCCGCAGGAGTACCAGCTGGCGTACTGCGGCACCCCGCAGCAGACCCTGGCGGTGGCGCAGGAGGTGGCGGCCTCGGTGACCAAGCGGCTGCCCGGGCCGGAGGTCACCGCCGAGCAGCTGCGGCAGCGCAACTGGTGGAACGGCCTGGAGGTGCTGGTCGTGGTCGACGACTACGACCTGGTCGCCAACTCCTCGGGGAACCCGCTGCTGCCCCTGGTCGACCTGATCGCCCAGTCCCGCGACGTCGGCCTGCACCTGGTCCTGGCCCGGCGCACCGGCGGCATGTCCCGCGCGATGCTGGACCCGCTGATCCAGCGGCTCAACGACGTCTCCACCCCGGGATTCCTGTTCTCCGGCGACCGCATGGAGGGCCGGCTGATCAACGGCGTGGCCTCGCAGCGGCTGCCGGCGGGCCGGGCCCTGTACGCCACCCGGGGCGGCGGCTTCCAGCAGATCCAGGTGGCCATGGCGACGCCGCCCGACTGACCCGCGGACGGCGGACGCGCGGACGGCGGACGCGCGGACGGCCGCCCCGCCGGTGCGGAACGGCCGTCCGATCAGCTCATCCGGGCCTCACCCGGAGGCGAGGATGGTGCGGGCCATCTGACCGCCCTGCCGGAACGTGTCGCCGACCTGGTTCGTCGAGCCCTGGAACTGCTGGGTCGCCTGGATGTGCTCGTCGATCAGCCGATCGGCGATCTTCATCACGGCGTCGTGTTCCTCGCTGCCGAGGCCGCCGTCGAAATTCGAGATGGCGATGGAAACGTGTTGCTTGAGCGTTTCGCGGTAACTCTCGATGTTCGCGGCGTGCGTACTCTGATCGGCGGAGAGTTGATCAATAGTGCCGAATTCGGCGCGGAGCTGGTTGCTGGCCATCGCTTCAGGTTTCCTTTCCGGGGAAATGCGGCACAGGGTCAGACGTTGATGGGCCGGCTGACCGCCGACACGTTGCCCTCGACGGTGCTCTGGGTTCCCGACTGCGCCGTGTTGGCGTCGTCGTCGGCGGAGACGAGCGTCTTCTCGCCGCGGGACGCGCGGACGGCCTGCTCGGCGATCCGGTTGGCCAGCTGGGTGAGATTGCCGCTGTGCGTGCCCGCCACGTTGGTGAAGGTGGAGCCGGCACTGCCGATGAGGCCTCGCTGCGAGGCATCCATCTTGCCGGTGAACGACCGCGACTCGCTCGCCTTGTCGTCGGCCACGCCCTCATAGCCCTGGGCCGACCGGGTCAAGGTGCCGACGTCGTTGAGGTTGACGAAGTCTCCCACTTGAGCGTTCCTTTCCTCTTCGGAGGCAGCCTCGTTGATCAAGGCGGTGCGCTTTCTGCGCTTGCGAACTGAGCCGACCGTACCGCCGGTCCGCCACCTTCGAGGGACTCCGGAAGCATTCTTGAGCAAGGTTTTCGGAGAATGCTCGAACGGCCGTGAACCCGATCGCGATGACCGGTGTTCACTATGGTTGGACGGGTTCGACCATCGGATTCCGTCAATGTTGATCACCTATTCGGGGAGGCCGCCGTGAGACCTGGCGAGGGAGGCGGGGCGGGGATGGCCCCGTTCGACAAGCACTCGGCGAACACCGGGGAGATCGAGGCCCGGGCCGCCGACTTCGAGCGGCTGGCCGGTAAGGCGCTGGATCTCAGGACGGTCACCGACAAGGCGTTCCAGCCGGCCGAGGCGGACTGGGACGGCATGTGCGCCGAGGAGCTGAAGGCGGCGCCGGAGCCGGTGCGGCGGGCGGCGCAGGAGACCTCGTCCGCGCTCGCGTGGGTGGCCGCGCCGCTGCGGTACTGGGAGGGCCGGGTCACGGCCTTCAACGCGGCGGTCGACCGGATCGCCGGCGCCCTGGACGGCGCCGCCAAGGACGATTTCGGCGCAACGGGCCCGGCCGGGACGGCCCCCACCAGCCAGCAGGTCGCCGACGCCCGTTCCGAGGCCATGGCCGACGCGCGCCGGCAGTGGTGGGTCGCGTACAACACCGACATCGTCGAGGGGTCGAGCACCGCCGCCGGCATGCTCCGGGACGGGCCGACCGAGGTGAACCTGAAGGCCGCCCGCGACGCCGGCGCGCTGCCCGTCACCCCCGGGGTGTTCACGGTGTTCCCGGCGTACTGGCACACCGTGAACATGGAGGCGGCCGCCGGACGCGCCGACGAGCTGGCGAAGAAGATCAAGGATCCGACGTACGTGCCCACCGCCGCGGAGCTCGAGGAGCTGCGCAACCTGGTGCGGGATTACGGCAAGGACAAGGTCTTCGCCTACAACTTCCTCGACGACCTCGGACCCAAGGGCCTGCTGGAGCTCAACGGGACGCTGGCCACCTACCAGCTGGACAACCCGGGCAAGGACGTCTCCGACGGGGTCGTGTTCGACGCCGGCACCGCCGACCTGGTCCGCGATCTGCAGATCGGCCTCGGCGTGGCGCTGGCCACCGCGACGAAGACGACCGGGACCAGGAGCGGTCCGCGCGGCGAGAACTACTACCCCGGCAAGTACGAGCTGTCCAGCCAGTGGACCACCGACCTGATGATCGCCGGGCGCCAGAAGATGACCATCGGCGATCCCGGCAGCGTCGCGCGCTACGCCGAGGGCGTCTACGGCTACCAACTGCTCGGCCCGCTGCTGCGCAACGGCGACTACGACGCCCGGTTCCTGGCCCTCGTCGGCGGGGACATCGTCGACTTCGAGATGTCGCAGGGCAAGAACAGCGCGCTGTGGACCGAGGCCCGCGGCGAGAACCTGCGCCTGGACTGGACCCAGGGTTACGAGGACAACACCGTCCCGGCCGGCTACGACCCGGTGAACGCGCTGATGGACCAACTGGCCCGCAACGGCGAGGGCACCCGCGACCTGTTGACCGACCTCAGCACCTACACCACCGACGGCCCCAAGGACGGCCGCCTGCCCCGGCTCGACTACCTGCTCACCGACCGGAACTGGGACGCCACCGCCGACACTCCCGGCGGGCCCGGCTGGCAGCGGGAGCTGCTGGAGCACAAGGACGACTACAAGAACACCGCCCTCGACAAGTTCGGCACCGCCCTCGAGGAGGCCACGGTCCACGAGTCCACCCCGGAGTCCCGGCGCATCGTCGCCTCGATCATCCACGAGGTCAATGTGGACGAGCAGGCGCAGGGCTATGCCAACGGCGAGGACCCCGGGACGGGCGGCAAGGCCGCCGACTTCGCGGCCACCGACCTGATCAACCCGGATCTCCGCGACTCGCTGGGCAAGATCACCGCGGCGTACATCACGGATGTCAACCTCAACATCAGCGACGGGCACCCCGTCGACGAGTCGACGCACTTCAGCGTCGAGAAGCAGGAATACGTGGTGCGTTTCCTGGCCGACCTCGGCAAGGACGAGGGCGCGCGTGCCGACATCACCGGTGCCGAGGCCGTGTACGCGGCGCACGAGTACCACGAGATCCTCTCCGGCAACCGCACCCCGGGGGACGGCATCGACGGGTACCTGCGCGGGATGGAGGTCGTCTCGCAGAACTACGGCAGCGTGGTGGGCGCTCTCGACGTCGGCGCCACCTCGGCCCACAACGTGACCAGCGCCGAGCAGGACGCCAAGTTCAACGAAGGGGTCGAGAAGCGGTACGCGATCATCGGCAAGGTGGTCGACGAGCTGGTCGGCAAGGCGACCGAGAAGATCCCGGTGCCCTTCGTCGGCGACTTCATCGGCGAGAAAGCCGGCGATCTGGTCTCCGACGCCGAGGACGAGGCGAAGCAGGACAACGGCGGCCGGACCGCCTTCGAGAACGGCGTGACGCTCGGCGCGGGCCGTCACGACGCTGTCGACATCGCCGAACTGTCGCTCTACAAGAGCGGCAAGCTCGAGAACCTGCCGGCGGTCCTGCTCGTGAACGGTGAGCCGAAACCGATCGACGAGTGGTCCGAACGGGACCAGCAGGCCTGGAACCGCTACAAGGCCGAGTACGGCCAGAGCACTGTCGGCAACGCCGCCAAGAACGCCGGGAACTCCTACCAGGCCGGCTACGACTGGGCGAGCAAGATCGCGAATGGCGGCAGTGACGCCCCGAAGGGTGGGAACTAGTGCCGTCCCACGCAGGGCGCCCAGCAGAACGGTTACGAGCGAGCGAAGGGAATCGTCGAGTGAGAATCCGGCTGAAGGTGGTCGCCGCCGCAGTCGTCGCGGTGGCGGCAGGGCTCACGGCGGTGGGCTGCTCCGGCGACGACCCGCCCGCGGGCAGCACGACGTCGCCGGCCACACCGAGCAGCGCTGTGGCCCTGTCGATGACGTTCGACGAGGCGAACCGGAAGCTGCCGATGGACGGAACCAAAGACCTGCCGATCACCTGGGAGGTGTCCGGCGCGCAGGACACCGACCTGGTTCTCGCGGCCCGGCGGAGCCTGGCCTTCATCTACTGGGAGCAGGCCTCGACCGTCTGGGCCCCGATCATCCCGCTCGGCCGGTACTTCTACACCGAGGAGCACTACCAGAAGCTCCTGGCGCCGTACGCGAACGCGATCGAGACCAACCCGCTGGCCGGTCGTCTCTGGGTCAAGTACATGGGAGCCGAGAAGACCGGTCCGGACGAGACGACCGTGACGTTCTGCGACGACATCGGTTTCCTGCGCTCGGCCGAACAACCCAGCCCTCCGGCCCGGCAGCAGCGGTGGAACCTCGAGTCGTACCGGATGAAGAAGGTCATGACGGGCGACGGCGAGAGCCACTGGCTCGCTGACGGGCTGATCGACAATGACGGAAAACGTGAGGCGAAGTACGGCGCGCAGTGTGCGGCGTGGGCCAAGCACAAGCCGTGACGGGCGGCCGCTCGAACGGCCGTGAACCCGATTGCAGTAGCCGGTGTTCACTATGGTGAGGCGGGTTCTGCCATCGGGTTCCGTCAATGTAGATCATCTTGCGGGGAGGCCGGCATGAAACCGGGCGACGGGGGAGGGGCCGGGATGGCCCCGTTCGACAGGCACTCGGCGAACACCGGGCAGATCGAGGCCCGGGCCGTCGACTTCGAGCGGCTCGCGGGCAAAGCACTGGACCTCAGGACGGTCACGGACAAGGCGTTCCAGCCGGCCGAGGCGGACTGGGACGGCATGTGCGCCGAGGAGCTGAAGGCGGCGCCGGAGCCGGTGCGGCGGGCGGCGCAGGAGACCTCGTCCGCGCTCGCCTGGGCGGCCGCGCCGCTGCGGTACTGGGAGGGCCGGGTCACGGCCTTCAACGCGGCGGTCGACCGGATCTCCGGCACCCTGGACGGCGGTGCGAAGGACAACTACGGCGCCAAGGGCGTGGACGGCAAACCGCCCACCGAGCAGCAGGTCGCCGACGCCCGGTCGACCGCGCTGGCCGACGCCCGGCAGAAGTGGTGGACCGCCTACAACACCGACATCGTCGACGGGGCCGGCACCGCCGCCGCCATGTTCCGGGACGGGCCGACCGAGGCGAACCTGAAAGCCGCCCGGGCCGCCGGCGCGCTGCCCGCCACGCCCGGGGTGTTCGCGGTGTTCCCGGCGTACTGGCACCAGGTCAACATGGAGGCGGCCGGCCGGCGGGCCGACGAACTGGCGAAGAAGTTCATCGACCCGTATTACCAGCCCACCGCGGCCGAGCTCGAAGAGCTGCGGAAACTGGTGCAGGACTACGGCAAGGACAAGGCCTTTGCCTACACCTTACTCACCGCCCTCGGCCCGAAGGGGTTGCTGGAGCTCAACGGCAAGCTGGCGCTCTACAACCTGGACACGCCCGGCGCGACCGACGAGCACACCCCGCTGTTCGACGAGAAGGGCGCCACGCTCATCCGGGATCTGCAGCTCGGCCTCGGGATCGTCCTGGCCACTGCGACGACGTCCACCGGGACCAGAACCGGGCCGCGGGGCGAGGGCTACACCCCCGGCAAGTACGAGCTGTCCGGTCAGTGGGTCACCGATCTGATCGCCGCCGGACGCAGCAAGATCAAGATCGGCAGCCCCGACAGTCCCCTGACCAACGTCGATCTGTTCGGTTATCAGCTGCTCGGCCCGCTGCTCAGGAGTGGTGGCTACGACACACCGTTCCTGACCCGGATCGGCAGCGACATGATCGACTTCGAGATTGCCCAGGGTAAGAACAGCGCGCTCTGGACGACGAACCGCGGCGACAACGTCCGCCTGGACTGGACCCAGGGGCATGACAAGTCACCTGCCGGCTACGACCCGATGACCGGCTTGATGACCGCGCTGTACTTCAACCCCGAAGCGACCCGGGACATCCTCACCGGATCCGTCCTCTACGACGGCACGACCGAGGGTGGCCGGCTGACCCGGCTCGACTACCTGCTCACCGACCGCGAATGGGATCCGAAGAACGACGTGCCCTTCGGTGCGGAGTGGAGATACGAGATCGACGCGCACGGTGGCGACTACAAGAGCCAGGGCCTCGAACTGTTCGGCGCGGCCCTCGAGAACGCCACCACCGACAAGGACGGAGACCGGGCGGAACAGCGGCGCATCGTCGAGTCGATCATCTTCGAGACCAACATCGACGAGGACGGCCACAGCAAGATCGGCGCCGACATCATCCACCCGGAGATCCGCGATTCGATGGCGAACATCGTCAAGTCGTACATCTTCGACGTCAACCGGAACCTCTCCGACTCCTACAGCGGGATCCCGGACGGGGCCCTCAACGTCAAGAAGGCGGACCTGGTGCGCTTCCTCATCGACATCGGCAAGGACGAGGGCGCGCACAAGACCGTGTCCGATGCCGAGGCCGTCTTCGCGGGGACGGAGTATGCCAAGGCTCTCCAGAATCCGGAGATCGCCGGCGACCACAAGCTGGAAGCGCTGAACAACATCTCGGACGACTACGGCCACGTGCTCGGCGCCCTCGACCTCGGGGCGGTCACCGCCGACCACGACACCAGCGCCGAACAGGACGAGAAACACAACAAGGAGGTCGAGGACCGTTACGCGGTCATCAATTTCGTGGCCGACCAGGTCGTGGGCAAGGTGACCGAGAGGATCCCGGTGCCGGGTGTCGGCGACCTGGCCGGCGAGTTCGTCAGCTCCGCACTGGAGGACGCCCAGGAGAAGGCGATGGTCGACAGTTCGGGCCGGTCCGCCTTCGAGATCGGCAACAAGCTGGGCGACAGCCGTGACGCCGTCTCCTACCTCATGGATTCGGTGTACTACAAGAGTGGCGTGCTCGACCTGGAGGGTACCGGGCTGCTCGTGGACGGGCACCCGAAGCCGAGGGAGGAGTGGACGACCGAGGACTACCGGGCCTGGGACAAGTTCAAGAGAGGGGCCGGTGTGGAGGTGGCCTCCGCTGACAACCATGCCGCGGGCGCCTATCAGGCCGGTCTCGGATGGGCGGAAGCGACCTACCGGCATCAGAAGTGAGAGTTGCCGTGGACCTGTTGCGACCGAAGGTGCTCGCCGCGGCGGTCGTCGCCGTGACGGTGGGCCTCACGACGGTGGCTTGTACCGGCGACGACCCGCCCGCGGGCGGGCCGGGGCCATCTCCGAGCACGCCGGGCAGCCTGGCCGGATCGTCGATGACGTTCGACGAGGCGTACCAGAAGCTGCCGATGAACGGTACCGATGTCCTGCCGATCTCCTGGGAGCTGTCGGGGACGCCTGACGTCGACGAGGTCCTCGCGGCCCGGCGAAGTCTCGTGTTCGATTACTGGAACTCGGCGTCGGTCGACTGGACTCCGGTGATCCCGATCGGACGGTTCCTGTACACCGAGGATTACTACAACGATGTCCTGGCGCCGTATGCGATGGTGTCGGCCGAGCCCAATCCGTCGGTGGGCCCGATCTGGACGAAAGTGGTGGGCGTCGCCAAGAGCTCTCCGGACCGGGCGATCGTGACGTTCTGCACCGATCTCGGCTACTGGCACGAGGCCCAGCAGAAGAATCCCAAGGTCCGGCCGGACCGGGCGGCCGTCGAGTCGTACGTGATGGAGAAGGTTCAGACCGGTGACGGCGAACAGCGCTGGCTGGCCGACCGGCACCTCGTTCCCGACGCCGATCGCCAGGCGAAGTACGGCGCGGAGTGCACCAAGTGGGCACAGCACAAACCCTGACGGAGTAAGGAGGCAACGATGGCGAACGAGTATGTGGACCTGCATCCGCCGGTGGTGGTCAGCGCCGGCACCAGCACGGCGGGCACCTCGACCGAGTGGCAGTCCTGGGGGACCGAGGCGGACACCACGCTCCGCGAGACCTCCGCGCAGGTCGGCGACGCCGTGCTCAGCCTGGCGGTGGAGAGCTACACCACGTCGTGGAATCCGCGGATCCAGGGCGTCGCCGTGCAGGTGGACACGCTGGGCACGAACACCCGCTCGGCGGCGAACACGATGACCACCGCCGACGGTGACGCGGTGACGGCGCTGATGCCGGTCGGCGAGGCCGCGCAGGCCCAGGGTTCGGTGCTGAGCCGCCCGATCGCGGTGTAGAGCCCGGATCGGAAGCCGCCCATCCCGGAACGCGATCGTCGACGTGCGTTCCGGGATGTGGGCTGAGCAGTTGGTACGCCCGGTGACCCGCCCCGGCCTCGTTGCTCCCGTGCGCACGGAGAACCTCGGTCGCATTCAGTTGCGCAGAATTGTCAACGAAATGCGTGCCAATCCCGTACGCGCCATTGTCCTGGATCTTTGTTTTCTGAATCCGCGCCACCTCACGCGAATTTTACCGTCCATTTGCGAGGGTCCACCGGCATTGCAATCGACGGGGAGGAATGCCGACTGTGGTTCGAATTCGACAGTGGGGGTGGGGGCTCGGCATCGCGACGGTGACCGCCGTGACCGCCTTCAGCGTCGCCTCCTGGCAGGCGAACGCCACGCCGAGCGCGCCGCCCAGCACCCCGGCCGCGGCCGGAGGGCAGGCCAGGGTCTCCGATCCGAGTCCGGTCCCGGAGGCCGCGACCGGCACCGGCAACGACCCGCTGACCACGGGTGAGGTCGACAAGGCGCGGGCCATCGCGCTCACGCCGCAGCTGGCCGCGGAGGCGCAGGACGTGACCGGCAAGGCCGGGCCGGAATACCTCGCGGCCGAACTGGACGTGGACGGCTCCCGGCAGGCCGAGCTCTACTACTACGACTACAAGACCGAGAAGCTGTTCAAGCAGGTCGTCGACCTGAAGACCGGCAAGCTGGCCAAGTCGTACTCGGCCACTGGCATGCAACCGCCGGCCTCGCCGCAGGAGGCGAAGGCGGCGCTGGAGCTGCTGGTCGCCGACCCGGCGGGCGCGGAGCTGAAGGAGGCCTACCGCAAGGCCACCGGCAAGACGCTGACCGGCACCGACGGCATCGAGCCGATCGCGCACATCTACACCGCGAAGCCGGCCGACAAGGGCGCGAGCCAGTGCGGCAAGAGCCGCTGCGTGCAACTGATCGCGAAGACCGCCGACGGCCATTTCATCAACGTGACCGGCGTCGTCGTCGACCTTTCCGGGCGCACGGTCGCCCACCTCAAGTGACTGGAGAGCGCAGCAGCATGACGTACCGCATGTTCACCGGCGCCGCGGCGGCGCTGATCACCTCGGCCGCGCTGGCCGTGACCGTGCCCGTCGCCGCACACGCCGCCCCGGCCGCGGCGACGCCGTGCGGCGCCCAGGCGATGGTCAAGGAAACCCTGCCGAACGGCACGACGTGGCAGATGTGCTGGCGCATCAACGACAAGGCCGGTCTGGTCCTCAGCAACGTCTTCGTGTCCACCAAGCGTTACCCCGAGCCGGTGCAGGTGCTCGACTCGATCCGGCTCGCGCAGCTCAACGTGCCCTACGACAACGGGGACACCGAGTACAACGACCTGACCGCGATCGGCATGGGCGGTTACGGCCTGGAGACGCTGACCGGCGACGACTGCAAGGGCGGCTCGATCCGGCGTGGCTCGGACGGCGGCGGCCAGCCCGAGCAGCGTGACGTGCTCTGCGTCAGCGCCGAGAACCGTGGCCTGGCCTACCGCCTGCACGAGGAGGAATGGGACGACGAGAAGGACGAGCCGAAGGACACGATTTACTCGCAGCAGGGCCACGACCTGGTGCTGCGCACGGTCAGCAGGCTCGGCTGGTACGAGTACGTCACCGAGTACCGCCTGCACGACGACGGGCAGATCTCGGCCCGGCTCGGCGCGACCGGCGACCTGGCCCCCACCGAGTACTCGGTGGCGAACAACGGCTGGCCGATCGGCAAGGGTGCCAAGGACTACGCGACCATGCACTACCACAACGCGTTCTGGCGGGTCGACTTCAACATCGCCGGCAAGGGCGGTGAGAAGGTCGAGCAGTACGACACCGCGACCGACGGGCGCGGCACCATGACCGCCAAGCTGAAGACGACGAAGACGGCCATCGCCAAGGAGGGCACCTTCTCCCGGGTGAACCAGCGCTGGTGGCGACTGGTCAGCCCGACCAGCAAGAACCTGGACGGCCACGACCGGTCGTACGAGGTGGTGACCACCGGTGGCGACAGGTACGAGGGCCACCCGGAGACCAAGCCGGACATCACGTTCAGCCAGAAGAACCCGTGCGAGAAGTGGGCCAGCGACAACGCCTCCGACCCGGAGTGCCCGCTGGACATCCAGACGGTCGTCGACTTCGTGAAGGACAAGGAGAAGCTGAGCGACCCGATCGCCTGGGTCCGGGTCGGCTTCCACCACGTGCCGCGCGACGAGGACCAGAGCCCGATGCCGATGCACTGGCAGGGCTTCGAGCTGGTCCCGCGCGACTTCACCGAGATGAACCCGCTGACCCCGGACGGGCGTAGCGGCGTGAACGGCAACCAGTACCCGGACGAGTGATCCGGTGGGCCGGCCCGGGACGACCGGGCCGGCCCGCACCAGGAAGGGACGTTCGTTGACCATTCGTCGCCTGGCCGCGGCCCTCGTGCTCGTGGCCGCCGGGGTGGCAGTGCTCCTGCTGCGCACCGATCGCGGAGCGCCGCCGCCGCAACCGGTCGCGGCGCAGGCCGTGACCGGGCCCTCTGGGATCGACGTGCACTACGCGCAGATGATGGTGGAGCACCACGAGCAGGCCGTCGCGATGAGCCGCACGCTGATCGCCAAGGGCGGCGCCCCGGAACGGATCCGGCTGATCGCCGAGTTCATCGTCCACGACCAGCAGCGCGAGATCGATCAGACCAACGAATGGCTGGCTGCCTGGGGAGCGCCGCCGGCCGGCCCGGGGGAGGACGGCGCGGAGCACGGCATGCTGACCGGCGCCCAGCTCGCCGAGCTGACCGGCGCGACCGGCCGGGACGCGCCGGACGTGTTCCTGCGGCTGATGATCGAGCACCATCGAGGCGCGATCGCCATGTCGCGCTCGCTGCTCGACGGGCCGGCCGGCAACGCGTACATCCACAGCCTGGCCAAGCACGTCATCAACGAGCAGACCGCCGAGAACGACGCCATGGCCGCCCTCCTGCGCCGCTGAGTTCAACGGCGATCGAGGCCGGCGGGCCGACTGTTACTCAGGCGCGCAGCCCGTCGACGAGCAGGCGCAGCATCCGGCCGGCCTGATCGGGGTCCACGGCGGCCAGCATGATCCCGGCCATGCTCGCGGTGACGTCGTCCGGCACGACGTCGGCCCGCAGGCTCGTGTCGGCCCGCCCGGCGGCAAGGATGACGGCGACGGCGCCGTTGAGATGTTCCCGGGTCTGACCGTGATTGATCGCCCCGCTGGCGATCGCGGCCCGCAGCGCCTCGGCCATCCCGCGCTTGGTGGCGACGAAGTCCTGGTAGCGGCGCATGAACTCGCGCATCGCCTCGGGCGGGGACAGGTCGGCGGCCAGGTGCGGGGCCATCGCGCAGAGCCGGGCGAGCTCGCTGCGGTAGACCTCCTCGACCAGCGCCTCCCGCGACGGGAAGTTGCGGTAGAGCGTGCCGACGCCGACCCCGGCCTCCTTCGCGATCGCCTCGATCTTGACGAGCTCCTGCCCGGAGGCGAAGGCCTGGGTGGCGGCGTCGATGATCCGCTGCCGGTTGCGCTGGGCGTCCTTGCGCGCGACGGGACGCCGTTCGGGTGCGGAAACCGTCATCACCTCCTGAAGCGGAATCGATTCCGCTTCTGTTAGGGTCGTCCTCGGGCAAGCGGAATCGATTCCGCTTCGGCCGCCATCGTATCGGAGGACCATCATGACCCTGTACGGGAAGCTCGGCGACCACGACGTCCTGCGGATCGGCTACGGCGCCATGCAGCTCGGGGACGGTGACGCCGCGGACGCCGTCACGATCCTGCGCCGGGCCGTCGAGCTCGGCGTCGACCACCTCGACACCGCTCAGTTCTACGGCGACGGCAAGGTCAACGACCGGATCAGGAGCGCCTTGCGGCCGTACGCCGCGAACCTGCGCCTGGTCACGAAGGTCGGCGCGGCCGCACACCCCACCCGGCACCTGGTCGCCGCGCAGAAACCGGCCGAGCTGCGGGCGCAGGTCGAGGAGAACCTGCGAGCGCTCGGCACCGAGCAGGTCGCGGTGGTGAACCTGCGCCGCACCGACATGCCGCCCGGCCTGGTCGTGACCGGTGACCAGCTCGTCGACCTGGACAGCCAGCTGGCCGAGCTGATCGCGCTGCGCGACGAGGGCAAGATCGGCGCGATCGGCCTGAGCCACGTCAGCCTCGCCCAGCTGCGCCAAGCCCTGCCGGCCGGCATCGTCTGCGTGCAGAACCTCTACAACGTCCTCACCCGCGATCACGAGGACGTCCTGGCGGAGTGCGCGGCGCGGGACATCGCCTGGGTGCCCTACTTTCCGCTGGGCTCGGCCTTCGACCAGATCCCCAGCGTCGGTGCCCACCCGGTGGTCGTCGCGCACGCCGCGCGTCTCGGCATCACGCCCGCCCAGGCCGGCCTGGCCTGGCTGCTGGCGCACAGCCCGGCCACGCTGCTGATCCCCGGCACGCGCAGCCTCGCCCACCTGGCCGAGAACGTCGCCGTCGCCGCCATCGAACTGGACCAGGAGGCGATCACCGCGTTCGACGCGCTCGGCTGAGGCGCGACCGGGCACGCCGCAGCCCGGCCGCACTACGAGACACCGCTTGGGCCACGCCGCAGCCCGGGGTGATCCGTCAGGCAGGGCCCTAGCCGAGCTGGTCCCGGCGGCGGGTGAGGTGGGCGGCCTCGGCGGGGTTCGCGGCCAGGGCGATGGCCCGGTCGTAGGCCTCCCGCGACTCGTCACCGCGGCCCAGCCGGCGCAGGAACTCGGCGCGGGCCACGTGGAACGCGTGGTAACCGGCCAGCGCGGGCTCGAGGCGGTCCACCGTGGCCAGGGCCACCTCCGGGCCGTCGAGCTCGGCGACCGCGACCGCCCGGTTCAGTGCCACGATCGGGGACGGGTCGACGCGGACCAGCCGGTCGTAGAGCGCGACGATCTGGGACCAGTCGGTGTCCCGGGCCTCGCGGGCGGACGTGTGGACGGCGTTGATCGCGGCCAGGATCTGGTAGCGGCCCGGCGCCACGCCACTGGCCAGGCGCTCCCGGACCAGGCGGTGGCCCTCGGCGATCAGCGAGGCGTCCCAGGCGCCGCGGTTCTGCTCGCCCAGGGTGACCAGGTCGCCGCTCGCCGAGATGCGGGCGGCGCGGCGGGCCTCGGTGAGCAGCATCAGCGCGAGCAGGCCGGCCACCTCGCCGTCGCCGGGCAGCAGCGAGCGGATCAGCCGGGTCAGCCGGATCGCCTCGGCGGTCAGCTCGTGCCGCACCGGGTCGGGCCCCGCCCCGGTCGTCAGGTAACCCTCGTTGAAGACCAGGAACAGCACCGCGAGCACACCGTCGACGCGCACCGCCAGATCCTCGGCGGCCGGCACCCGGTACGGGATCCGCGCCGTCCTGATCTTGGCCTTCGCCCTGGTGATCCGCTGCTCCATGGCGGTCTCCCGGACCAGGAAGGCGCGGGCGATCTCGGGCACGGTCAGGCCGCCGACCATGCGCAGCGTCAGCGCGACCCGGGTCTCCATCGCCAGCGCCGGGTGACAGCACGTGAAGATCAGCCGGAGCCGCTCGTCCTCGATCGCGCCGACCGGCTCGGGCGGCGAGTCGTCGTACCACATCGAAGCCTCCTGCTCCACCTCGCCGCGCCTCTTCTCGCGGCGGAGCCGGTCGATGGCCTTGCGGCCGGCGGTCGTGGTCAGCCAGGCGCCCGGGTTCGGCGGCACGCCGTCGGCCGGCCACCGCGCGACGGCGGTCGCGAACGCCTCCGCGGCGGCCTCCTCGGCGATGCCCAGATCGCCGAAACGCCTGGTCAGACCGGCGACGATCCGGGCCCACTCGGTGCGGTGGGCCCGGGTGACCGCCTCCCGGGCAGCGCTCTCGCTCACAGGAAAGGCAGCATTCTCAGTCACAGGAACGGACGGACCTCGGTCTTGCGGTGGCAGGCCCGCGACCCCTCGGCGGCCAGTTTCAGCGCCACATCCAGATCCGGCGCCTCGATGATCCAGAAGCCGATGAGGTACTCCTTGGTCTCCACGAACGGCCCGTCGGTGATCAGCCCGGCGCCGTTGCGATTGTCGATGGTGGTGCCCGTGTCCGGCCCGCCCAGGCCACCGGCGAAGACCCAGTGCCCGCCGGCCTTGAGCCCCTCGTTGAACACGTCGATGGCGGCCTGCTCCTCGTCGCTGGCCAGGCCGGTACCGTCGTCGATCACGGAAATCAGGTACTGCATGCCGGGTCATCTCCTGTGCGTCGGGGCCACCTCTCACCGGCAGCCTCTCACCACTGCCACGAACGGGACCGCGCCGGACCGACAACGCCGGCGGATTCTGCACGGAATCCGGCCTCCGGCAGCTCATCGAACGATTTGCATGGGTCGACTAGAAACGGCCATATGCGAAGAATCATGGTCGCCGCGCTGGCGGTGGGCACACTTCTGCTGGGAACCTCCGTGCCGGCGTCGGCCGATCCACCCGCACCGGCGACGAGCGCGCTGCCCCCTGGCTGGTCCCTCGGCAGGCACACCCTGACCTGGAGGAGCGACCGGGTCATCCCGCCGGGGGACGCGGCCGTCGAGTTCTGGGCCGGTGACCGGCTGCTGGGCCGGGCCGAGGACACCGCGGACCTGCGCACCTTCGTCCTGCGCGGGATCGACCCCGGCAAGCTCACCGATCTGCAGGTGAGGATCGGCGGCCGGCGGGTCGACGCGGCGGCGCCCGCGACCACCCAGCGGCGGACGATCACCCCGCCGGCCGCCGCGCCCGCGCAGCCGGTCAACGCGGTCGATCCCGGGGTGACCGGGCCCTACGCGACGACAACCGGGGAGTACACGCTGCCCGGCGTACGGCTGTCGGACTATCCGGAGCCGGTCGAGATGCAGGCCGTCGTGGTCGCGCCGACGAACGCGCCGGGCAATCGGCCGCTGGCGCTGTTCCTGCACGGCCGGCACTGGACGTGCCACTCCGGCGACACCATGAGCACGATCAGCCTCGACTGGCCGTGCAAGCCCGGCTCCCGGGCGGTGCCCAGCTACCGCGGTTACCTGCAGGCGCAGCAACTGCTCGCGTCGCAGGGCTACGTCACGGTCTCCCTGTCGTCCAACGGCATCAACGCGTACGACAACGGCGACGACGACCGCGGCGCCCAGGCCCGCTCGTCGCTGGTCCGGACGCACCTCGCACACTGGGCCGACTGGTCCGGCAGCGGGCGCGGGAAGGCTCCGGCCGTCGTCCGGGCGGGCGCGCGGGCGGACCTGTCGCACGTGCTCCTCGTCGGGCACTCGCGAGGCGGCGAAGGGGTCAGCCGGGCCGCGCTGGACAGCCTCACGCCGCCACCGGCCGGTCAGGACGACTACCACGGCCGGGTGCGCTGGACGATCCGCGGCCTGCTGCTGATCGGCCCGACCGCGTTCGGGCAGAACCCGCACCCGGACGTGCCGTCGGCGACGATCCTGCCCGGCTGCGACGGTGACGTCTCCGACCTGCAGGGCCAGATGTACGTCGACGCACCGCGCGGCATCGGCTCGGGCCGCGCGTTGCACAGCGCCCTCTACATGGTCGGCGCCAACCACAACTTCTTCAACACCGAGTGGACGCCGGGCCAGGCGTCCAGCCCCTCGATCGACGACTTCACCAGCCCGGAGCCCGACCCGGTGTGCACGCCGGGGACCGCTCCCACCCGGCTGACCCCGCAGCAGCAGCAGACGGCCGGCGCCACCTACATCGCGACCGCGGCGCGGCTGTTCGTCGCCGCGGACGACCGGGCCCGGCCGCTGCTGGACGGTTCCGGCGTGCGCGCACCGTCGGCCGGCCCCGCCCGGGTGCTGACCCACGCGGTCGGCGCCGGCCGGACCCCGGTCGTCCTTCCGGACGCGGGACTCGACGTCCGTGGCGGCCGGCTCTGCGCCGAGGTCCCGGAGACCGCGGAGGACGCCTGCCTGGAGTCCGTCACGGCCTCGCCGCACTTCGTGCCGTTCGCCTCGCCCGAACCCGGGCGCTGGGCGGTGGCGCTGACCGGGACCGCGACGGCCACGGTGCGCCCGGCGACGGCGATGCCGACCGCCGGGTCCCGGGCCCTGGCACTGCGGCTGATCGTGCCGCCGAACGCGCCCGCCACCTCGTTCGGCGTGGCGGTCGCCGACGATCGCGGCCGGCGGGTGGACCTGGGCACGGCCACCGTCACCGGGGTGCCCGGCAGCGACCTGACCAGCTCGTACTGGGCTCAGGAGATCCGGCTGCCGCTGCCGTCCGGGGTGCGGGCGGTGAGCCGCCTCGAGCTCACGCCGCGCGGTGCCGGGCCGGCCTGGCTGATCGACGCGTGGGGCTGGCGGCCCGGAACCCCCGCGCCGCGGGTGGCCGCGCTCGACCGGGTCGACGTCGGAGGCCTGTCGGTGGACGAGGGTGGCGACGGGACGAGGACGTACGCCGTGCCGGTCACCTCCTACGGCAAGTCGCCGGCGCGGGTCCGGCTGTTCCTGACCGACCCGAAGACCTACGAGACGACCTCCTGGGTCGCCGACATCAAGCCGGGCCGCACGAGGCTGACGGTGCCGATCGCGGTGACCGGCAACACGACGTACGGCGGTGATCGCGCCTATGCGCTGACCGCCAAGGCGATCGGCAACGCCGTGGTCGGCGACTACATCGGCGGTGTCCGGACCCGGGAGGACGATCCGTTCCCTGAGTTCACGATCACCCCGGCGGTCGCCACCGTGGCCGAGGGCGCGCCGCTGACCTGGACGGTGCGGCTGTCGGCGCCCGCCGACGACTACCTCTACCTGGTCCTGCTGCCGCAGGCGCCGGCGACCGGGCCGGAGCTGTCCTCGACCGATGTGGACCCGGAGTGGTTCACCGGCTCCTCCGGTGAGGACCCGGAGCCGTCCCGGCCGTTGTCCGCGACCGCCGCCGGTGTGGTCGTCCCGATCGAGCCGGGGACCACCACCGTCGAGGTGACGGTGCCGACGGTGACCGACGGGCTCGCCGAGGGCCCGGAGAACGTCCGCTTCCAGGCGCTGGTGTACCCGGCGGACTTCGGCGACCCGATCCCGGTCGGATTCGCCGCCGGCACGGTCACCGACTGAGCCGTCCGGGCGGTTCGCCGGCCGCGACGACGCGATCAGCGAACCGCCCGGGCCTCGCACCCGGTCGGTCGCACTGCGACACCCCGCCTCAGATGTCGTCGCGCAGGAGGACGGCTATGTCGTTCTCGGTCAGGCTGCCCACGACGATCGTGCCGTCCCGTTCGGCCACCGAGGTGACGAACCCGTACGAGCCGTCGGCCGCCCGCAGGTCGTGCACCCGCTCGCCGTCCAGGCCGAACGCCATCACCCAGGCGATCGGGGCGGCCTTTGGGCGGACGGCCTCGGGCAGGTTCCACACCAGCAGCCGCAGGAGACCGGGCAGCGGCAGCAGCCGGTCGACCAGCGGGTTGCGCGGCGCGGCGATCGCCACCCAGAGCAGGCCGTCGCTGCCCAGCCACATGTTGTCCGGGAAGCCGGGCAGGTTCTCGACCAGCAGATCGGTGCGGCCGTCACGCCGGACGCGGCGGATCCGGTACCCCGTGGTCTCGGCGACCAGCACGTACGACTCGTCGGGCGCGAGCACCAGCCCGTTGCCGAACTTCAGATCGCTCAGCAGCGTGGTCACCGTGCCGTCCGGGTCACGGCGGAGCAGCCGGCCCGTGCAGGTGTGCTCCATGACGTCGCCGACGTGCTCGTCGAGACTCCACCGGGTGGTCGACGTGGTGAACCAGATCGTGCCGTCGCGCCCCTCGACCACGTTGCTGGCGAACGTCAGCGGCTCGCCGTCGACCCGGTCCACCAGGACGTGGGTGGTGCCGTCCGGTCGTACCTCCAGAAGGCCCTTGTCGTGATCGCAGACCAGCACGCCGCCGTCCGCGCGCGGGTGCAGTCCGAGCGGCCGCCCACCGGTCCTGGCCAGCACAATCCGCTCGCCGGACTCCGGATCGATCCGGACGATCCGCCCGTCCGCGAGACCCGTCACGACCTGCCCGGCGTGATCGAAGACGACGTCCTCGGGCCCGTGCCCGCCGGTCTCCAGCCGCCGCTCGATCCGCAGCGGAGCCGTCCGGCCGGGATCGGCCGCGGTGGGCGGCCGCCATCGGCGAGGGTGGATCAGGCGACGGCTCATGCGCACCTCCGGAGGGTTCCCGTGAGTCTGCGCCGCCCGCCACGACCGATCAACACCCCGCGCCGGTACGCCGTGACCCCCGGCCCCGGCATGCCCCCGCCCCTCCGGACCGTCGCCGGTGCTCCCTGCCGCGGTGCGGCTCGCGGTGGTCGGCTGGTGCTCATGGGCGTTATCTGGCCCCGATAACGCCCATGAGCACCAGCCGGGACCTCGCGCCGGACCGGCGTGCGGTGGTTACAGTGGCCGGACCATGAGCCTGAGCATCCACATCATCAGCGAGGGGCCGGACGACCAGTACGCGTTCGAGGAGACGCCCTACGGCATCTTCGACGGCGTCGGCTCCGAACGGTTGTGGGCGGCGCCGGTGATCCGCGAACTGGGCGCCACCTATCTTCCGCAGTTGACCCACGGCTACCTGCGGGTCCGGTCCGAGGAGACCGGCGACTTCCTGCGGGAGTGCGCGACCCTGCTGGCCCACGCGCCGCAGATCACCGCCGCGACCCTGGAGGCGCCGACGATCTACACCGCGCACGAGCACTACGTCGAACGCAACCTCAGCACCATGATCTACATGACGTTCCACGCCCGGCGCAACGAGGGCGGCATCCTCATCTGGTGAGGGCCGCCCTCCTCCGCCACGGGGTCAGTGACCGTACTTGTCGAAGGAGACGGTCCAGTCACCGAGGCCGTTGTAGATCGGCAGCTTGCGCGGGCTGTTCTTCACGTCGACGATGTCGCCGAGGATGAAGTTCTCGTAGACCCACTTGGCGTCGGCCATGCTGAGGTTGATGCAGCCGTGCGACAGGTTGGCCCGGCCCAGCGATCCGTTCCACGGGGCGGCGTGCAGGAACTCGCCGGAGTAGGTGATGCGCGTGCAGTACTCCACATTGTCGGTCACGTAGTAGTTCGGGTTGCTCGGGTCGTTGACGCCGTAGCTCGACGAGCTCATCGTGTGGTAGCGCTCCTTGGAGAGCACGACGTGCGGGCCGCCCGCGGTCCAGAAGCTGATGTGCTGGCCGTTCGCGCCGGTGGTGCCGCCGCCACGGCCGAGGCTGCTCTTCATCGTGCGGACGAGCTTGCCGTCGATGAAGACCTTGGTGATGTGGGTGCGGTTGTCCGAGTACGCGATCAGCTGCCGGCCGATCCTGAAGTTGGTCGACGCGTTCTTGGCGCCGTAGAGGCCCTTGCCGAGCCGCACGCCGAGCCCGTCGACCTTCACCTTGATCGTGGTGCCGGCCGCCCAGTACTTCGCGGGGCGCCAGTGCACGGTCGTGCTGTCGGCCCAGTAGAACTTGCCCTCGACCGACGGCGAGGTGGTGATCTGGATGGCCTTCTCGGCCGCGTTCTTGTCGACGGCGCGGCTGAACGCGACGATGACCGGCTGGCCGGCCCCGTACGTCTTACCGGTCTTGATCGACGCGAGCCCGTTGGCCTGGAACGTCACGTCGACGGTGTGGGCCGGCTCGAGGGTCTTGAACGTGGTGGTCTTGGTGCTCGACGCGCCCAGGCTGTCGGTGATGGTCGCGACGACCTTGTACGTCTTGTCGTAGGCCAGGTCGTCGGTCGATTCCCACGTGCCGTCGGACTTGAGCTCGCCGTCGACCTTCGTCTTGCCGGTGGTGACGGCGACGGACTTCAGCGTGCCGCCGGTGACGGCCACGGTGACCGGCTTCGCGGGGGAGATCCCGGTGGCCTTGTCGGCGGGCGTGACGGTCACCTCGATCGGCGCGGCGGTCGGTGGGGCCACGACCTCGTTGTTCGCCACCGACTCGGTGAAGACGGTGTTGTCACCGTTGGCCTTGCCGCCGCCCGACGAGCAGCCGGCGGCGGTCGCGGCGGCGGCCACGCCGAGCGATCCGATGATGACCTTGCGTCGCTGAATCATGGCTCTCACAATCGAGGGGGGTCACGGCCGGCGCCCATCGAGGCCGCACGTAACAAAGACGCGGTCGAGACCCGAAAAGTTGCCTGCTAAGTCGATCAATTTAGCGACGCGACGCAACCTCGACAACCCGCTTCCGGCCCGTTTTGCCCGGCCTGACCATCGATGGCTGATTTGTCGCCACGACCGTGACCGGAGTGACGTTTCACGAGGTGGGACGGGCTCACGGCGTACGCCGGGAATGGGGTTTTTGTGATGGCCCGCCGGCCGAGAAAGGAGCCGGCGGGCCATGTCGGGAATCGGTCAGCGCACGCGGCGCCGGTCGCCGAGCATGTCGTCGAGCGGCACGTCCCCCGGCTGCTTGGCCGCGATCGACGCCGGCACCCCGGCCCACCGGCGCAGCAGAGCCGTCGCCGCCGCCGAGTCCGCCGGGGTCAGCTTCGCGATGTTCGCGCCGTGGTTCGCCCCCGGCGCGACGTACAGCGCGGAGTCCCGCCTGCTCGGCGTGAACCGCTCGGCGCTCCACGGGTCGTTCTGGCCGTAGACGAAGAGCATCCGCTCCGACGCGGTGCGCACCCAGAGGTCGACGTCGATCATCGGCACCGGATTGTGCGGACGGCGCAGCTCCGGCGGCAGGGACGAGTTCGCCGTGTAGATGCCGGGGTAGTGGCGCAGCCCGCGCAGGTGCTCGAAGCGCAGACTCGGCCAGCCCAGTTGGCTCGCCGCCTGGTAGTAGTACGGCCAGTAGGGCGCCAGGCCCTGATCGGTGTAGAAACTCCAGCCAGCCACGGTGTCGATCCAGGCGTAGATCTCGTCGTCGGACGCGGTAGCGGCCGGCACCGTCGCGCAGTCCGCGGCGGTGCTGTACTGCCAGAACGCCCACACCGAGTCGAGAACGGTCATCTCGAACGAGCGGTCGGCGGTCCCGATCGAGCCGCTGAACGTCCACCCCTGCTCGGCGGCGTCCGCCTCCAGCCGGGGCACCAGCCGGTCGCGGCGGCGCAGCGCCTCCCGCTGGACGCCGTCGAGCGTCGCGCGGCACTCCGGGGTGCCGACGGTGTCGAAGAACTTGTCGTACGCGCTGTCCTCGGGGTTGATCACGTCGTCCGGCGCGACGTAGGCGACCACGCCGTCCACGTCACCCGGGTAGAAACGCCGGTGGTAGACCGAGGTCATGCCACCCTTGCTGCCGCCGGTCTGGATCCACTTGGCGGCGTAGACGCTCTTGAACGCCGTGACGATCCGGTGCTCGTCGGACGCCTCCTGCCAGATGTTCAGATCCGACCAGTCCGCCGGTGCCGGACGCGACGGCGTGAAGAAGCGGTGCTCTACGGAGACCTGGTTGCCGCCCAGTAGCGCCGTCGGCTCGGTCTGGGTCGGCCGCGGGCTGGCGGCCAGCCCGTAGCCGTTGGTGTAGAGCACCGTCGGCGCGGTGCTCGACCGGTGCAGCAGTGTCAGCCGCTGCTCGAACGTGCCGGCCCGGGGATGCCGATGGTCGGCCGGCTGCCGGTAGGTCAGCACGAAGAACCGGTAGCCGGTGCCCGGCGTCTCGGAGACGACGGTGAGGCCGGGAATCGCCGCGAGCTGATCCAGCAGCGGGTCGTCAGCGGCGCGCGCGGCGGTGGCCGGCGACAGAAGGAGAAGAGCGGAGGCGAGAATTGCCACGATGCGAGATCTCACGCCCGTCACCATATAGACCAGCGGCGATCACAGAAAGCGTCACCGGTCGATGGTCGACATTCAAAGGCGACAATTGCCCGCGTACGGCCGTGGCGCCGCCCGTTCCCGGTGACCCCGGCCGATCAGGACCGGAGGTCCGGCGCGGGGTCGTCCCGCAGGCGGCTGTAGAGGTGACCGTCGCGCCAGCGGCCCGCACGGAACTCGCAGGAGCGGATCACGCCCTCGCGCTGGAAGCCGGCCTTCACCAGTGACTTCTGCTCGGCGATGTTCTCCGGGTGGGTGCCGGCCTGGACTCGTTGCAGCGGCGTGTGGGTGAACAGGTAGTCGCAGAGCATCGCCTGCGCGCGCCAGCCGATGCCCTGGCCACGCCACTCCGGGAGCAGCGCGATGCCGATCTCCCAGTACGCCGTGGTCTCCGGGTTGCCGAAGTGACGCCGGCCCCACGCCACGAACCCGGTCGCCACCTGCTCCCTCTCGACGATGAGCCGGCTGCTGGTGCCGCCGAGGTAGCCGTCGGCGGCGAACCGCCGGGCCGGCTCGTGCGGGTCGGTGAATCCGCCCCAGTCGAGCCCGACCAGGCCCGGCTCGGTCACGAACCGCCGGAGCAGGGCGAGATCGTCCTCGGTCACCGGTCGCAGCACGATGGCAGTCATCGGCCGATCGTAGGGTCCGGTCACCAGCGGGGCCGCCGGGCGGCGAGCTGCCACCTCACCGCGTCCGCTTCTCGGGCCGGCTGGATCGGTAGGGTGGGCCGGTGCCGAAGACGCATCGATATCAGGCGACGGTGACCTGGACCGGGAACACCGGGACGGGCACCAGCGCGTACCGGGACTACTCCCGCGCCCACGACGTCACCGCGGACGGCAAGGCCCCGATCGCCGGCAGCGCCGACCCCACGTTCCGGGGTGACCCGGCCCGGTGGAACCCGGAAGAGCTGCTGCTGGTCGCGCTCGCCCAGTGCCACATGCTGTCGTTCCTGCACGTGTGCACGGCCGCGAAGGTCGTGGTCACCGATTACGCGGACACGCCGCACGGCACGATGACCACGACCGCGGACGGCGCCGGCAGCTTCGACGAGGTGGTCCTGCGGCCCCGCGTCACCCTGGCCGACCCCGCTCAGGCCGGGCTGCTGGACGAGCTGCACGAGCGGGCGCACCGGCTGTGCTTCATCGCCAACTCGGTCAACTTCCCGGTCCGTCACGAGCCCGAGCCGGTCGCCTGACGGACCTTGATCGTTTGCGCGCGCCCTACTCGTTGCGCGCCGCGGCCGGGCCGGTCATCCGCCTCAGCAACGGCATCGTGGACATGATCACCGCGACCGAGGCGAGCAGGCCGCCGGCCACGATCAGGTAGTACGCCGGGTCGGGCGCGTGCAGGTCGTACTGCATCTGCGAGCGCAGGAACAGGTGTGCGGTGAGGAAACCGGCGCCGGCCGCGACCAGGGACACCGCGAGCAGCGGCACCCCGGACTCGAGCGCCACGACCCGGCGCAGCTCGGACAGTCGCACCCCGGTCAGGCGCAGCATCGCGAACGGGCGCTGCCGCTCGGAGAGCCCGCCGGTGACGCTGACCGCGAGGCTGCACCCGGCGATCACCAGGCTCGAGATGACGGCGACGTCGGCGAGCCGCTGGAACTGCGACAGCTGACGGGTGAAGTCACCGGCGTAGTCGGCCTCGGTGGCGGCCGCCCGCCCGTACGGGAAAGCCTGGCCGAGCATCGTGCGGGCGTGCTCGATCGCGGCCGGTGAGCCGTCGGTCGGCACCACGACATCGATCACGTCGAGCGTCGCGAGCTGCGCGACGGGCACGGCCGAGGCGGGCCACACCGGACCGCCGTCGCCGTCGTCGCTGCCCCGGATGCCGGTCAGGCTCGGGAACACCTGCGCCACCTCGGTCCCGGCCGGGCAGGTGCCGGCACCGGAAAGGCCGGCCAGTTCCGCGCAGGCGATCAGGCCGGGCAGCCAGGAATCGGCGGTTCTCGGAGCCGGGTTGATCCGGATCAGGTGCGCGTCCGTGCCGGCCGGAAGGCGGACGCCGGTCGCCGGCACACCGTGGGGGCCGTCCGGAACGGTCGCGACCGACACGAAGTCGTGCGAGGCCGCGCCGATCGTGCCGCCGCCGCGCTCGGCCACGATCGTGGTGATCACGCCGGTCGCGGTGCTGGTCACGAAGAGCGCCAGCATCAGGCCGCTGACCGCGCGGAAACCGGCCCGCGGGTCGTCGGCGAGCCGCCGCCCGGCGATCAGCGTGGCCGGGCGCCGTGCACGCCGGGCCAGCAGGCGCGAGCCGGCCATGGTCAGCCACGGACCGGCGATCATCAGCCCGATCATCACGCCGAAGATCCCGGACAGGTAGCCGACGGTCTGCCCCTCCCGGGTCTGCGGCCGGTCGCCGACCAGGTACGCGAGCTCGCCCAGCGCGACCAGCAGCGGGATCACCCGCCAGGCGCGCGGCGGGTCCGGGGTGACCCGGCGGGTGACGCCGAGCGGGGAGATCCGCACCCGCCGCAGCGCGATCCGGGCCGCCAGCGCCGCGGCGAGCGGGACCCCGGCGGCGACGATCAGCACGTCGGCGAGCGACAGGGACAGGTCGCCGGGGAAGAACGGCTCACCGGTGAACGGGATCCGGGCCAGCCCGGCGCGGATCGCGAAGAACACGGCGAACCCGGCGAGCGTGCCGGTCAGGGCGGCGGCGGCCGACTCGACCACGGCGAGCCGGGTGATCTGGCGCGGGGTGGCGCCGACCAGGCGCATCGCGGCGAACCGCTGCTCGCGTCGCGCGGCGGAGAGCCGGGTCGCCGTGCCGATGAAGATCAGCAGGGGGAAGAGCAGGGCGGCCGCGACGACGGAGAGGGTCAGCACGATGCCGTCGGCGCCGATCCCGACGACGCAGTCGTGGCATTCGTCCGGCGAGACCGAGACCATCCGGGTGATCTCGGTGACGCCCGCGATGCGGCCGACCTGCTCCCGGGTGCCGCCGGCAACGACGATCAGGGACTCCGGCGAGGGCAGGGCGTCGTGGCCGAGAACGCCGGTCTGCCGGCCGGGGAACCGGTCGCGCAGCTGGTCGGCGGGGTGGTCGCGGAGCAGCCGGTCGAGGGCGGGGGAGACCTGGTACTCCCCGGGGCCGGGCAGCGCCGTCATACCGGGCGGGACCGGGCCGTCCGGGCCGGAGACCGCCACGTCCACGCGGGCCATCGGGTGGCCGCGGAAGTAGTCCTCGCGTACCACCCAGAGCGCCGGGTCGCGCGCCTCGGGACCGGTCGCGGCGCTGGTGACCGCGCTGTTCAGCCACGAGTAGCGCGCGTTCTGCGCGTGGACCGCGGTGATCCCGGCGACCGTGGCGAGCAGCATGCCGACCCCGGCGGCGACCGCGGCGGCCAGCACGGTGAGGCGGACGACGGCCTCCCGGCCACCGGCCACGGCGAGGCGGAGACCGAGACTGATCACGGTGCGACCGCCTCGGCCGGGGTGGTCACGCGACCGTCGCGGACCATGACCTCCCGATCCGCATACGCCGCGACCCGCGCGTCGTGGGTCACCAGCACCACCGTCGTGCCCTGCTCGCGGGCGGCCGCGACGAGCAGGTCCATCACCTGTTCGCCGGTGAGCGAGTCCAGCGCGCCGGTCGGCTCGTCGGCGAAGAGCACCTCGGGCCCGGCGACCAGCCCGCGGGCGAGAGCCACGCGCTGCGCCTGCCCGCCGGAGAGCTCCCCGGAGCGCCGCCCGTCGAGCCCGCCGAGGCCGAGCCGCCCGAACCACTCACGGGCGCGGCGGATCGCGGCGTCGCGGCGCATCCCGCCGAGCAGCAGGGGCAGGGCGACGTTCTCGGCCGCGGTCAGCTCCGGCACCAGCTGACCGAACTGGAACACGAACCCGAACCGGTCACGACGCAGCTCACTGCGGTCGTTCTCATCGAGCTCATGCAGCCGTACGCCGTCGAAGACGATCTCCCCGGCATCCGGCACCAGGATCCCGGCAAGGCAGTGCAGCAGCGTCGACTTGCCGGAGCCGCTCGGCCCCATGACGGCGACGATCTCGCCCGCGGCCACGCTGAGATCGGCCCCGCGCAGTGCGGGCGTCGCACCGAACGACAGCTCCACCGCGCGGGCGCTCAGCGCGGCCGTCACGGCTTCACCTGCCGGATCTCGGTGCGCAGCGCGTCGAGGCGGGCCGCTGTCGTGTCGACCCAGCGCAGGTCGGCCTCGAGGTGGAACAGGGCGTGATCGGCGAGCATCCTCTCGATCAGGCCGCCGGACTGCTTGACCGTGGTGAGCTCGCGCATCCGGGCGAGGTGGGCGCGGCGCTGACCGTCGAGATACGCCTCCGCGGGCCGGTCCAGCAGCAGGGCCAGGACCACCTTGGTGAACAGGACGCTCTGCAGGTGCGGCTCCGGCGCGACCGGGTCGGCCAGCCAGGTGTTCACCTCGGTCGCGCCCTGCTCGGTGATCACGTAGCGCTTGCGCTCGGGACCGTCGCCGGGGGAGACCTCGTCCATCACCACCTTGCCGTCCCGGGTGAGCCGGCTCAGCGTCGCGTAGACCTGCCCGAACGGGAGCGATCTGCCCACGCCGAAGAGGGTGTCGTAGTCGCGTTTCAGGTCGTAACCGTGGCTCGGCGCCCGTTCCAGCAGCCCCAGCAACGTCAGCGGAACACTCATGCCGCCGACTATACGCTGAGAGTATACGCCGCGTACATAACTGTTCGTCTTGGTCTCGGTGAAGCCGGCGGAGGGTACGCTCGGCCCGGTGTTCTCCCCTCAAGGACCGTCCCTGCGTGAGCTGTGTGTCCAGGCGCTGTCCTCGGTCGAACGCGGCTACGACCACCTGGCCCCCAAGTTCGACCACACGCCGTTCCGCACACCGGACGGTGTTCTCGAGGCGACCGTCCAGGCGCTGTCCGCCGCCGGGCCGTTCGACAGGGGCCTGGACGTCTGCTGCGGCACCGGCGCCGGCCTGACCCTTCTGGGCAGGGTGTGCCGGCAGCGGGTCACCGGTGTCGACTTCAGCGCCGGCATGCTGGTGAAGGCGCACGACGCTGTCCCGGGCGCCACGCTGGTGCGCGCCGACGCGCGGGCGCTGCCGTTCACCGAGGGCTTCGACCTGGCGGTGACCTTCGGGGCGCTCGGGCACTTCCTGCCCTCGGAGCGGCCGGCGCTCTTCGACGGGGTGCACCGGGCGCTGCGGCCGGGCGGGCTGTTCGCCGTCGGGCTCGGTGAGCTGCCGTCGCGGAACAACCGGGCGTATTGGCTGAGTCTCGGCTTCGACCTGGCCATGCTGGTCCGCAACGCCGTCGTGCTGCCCTCCTTCGTCATGTACTACCGCACCGCCCCGGCCGTCGCGGTCCGCCGCGACCTGCGGGCGGCCGGGTTCACCGTGGAGTCCGTGGACCTGCCCGCCGGGGACGAGGACGACCTGCGGTTCTCGCTCGTCCTCGCGCGCAAACCGGCGGGCCCGGCCTGGCGCCCGCGGCCTCGGCGGTCGCCGGCCCGGTCCGGGTCATGATGGGCGGCGGCGGCCCCGTGTTGCCCGGCCGCCGACGTGCCCGCTCCCGCCGCGGTGCAGGATGTACTCCTGCATCAGGGAAGGGTGACGGGATGACGGACGTGGCACGGTCGCTGCGGTGGTACGGCGGGCTCGCCGTGATCTTCTTCGGCGTCGTCCCGGCGGTGATGGTGACGCTGCTGGTGGCCCAGGGCAAGACGCCCGGCACGGTGGGCCTGCTGCTGATCCCCGGCATCGCCCTGGTCGTCGCCGCGCTGGTCTGCGCGGTGCGCGGCATCACCGGCGCCGACCCGGAGCTGAGCGCCCACATGATGCGGCGCAGCATGGCCTTCGTCGCCGGCGCCGACCTGGTGCTGCTCGGCGGCAACGCGCTGATCCGGATGGCCGCCGGCTGACCCGGCGCCGACGCTCATGAGCAGGCGGCGGTACGTGGCCAGAGGCGTCCCGGGCGGTTACCGGATCTGGGACAACCGCGGCCGCCACTGGTGGGGCGAGCTCTACGAACTGTGCCCCGACGATCTGCTCGCCGAGCTGAACGGCGCCCGCGACCCGGACAGGATCACCGCGCTGCTGCGCGTCCATCGACGGCGGACCCGGTAGCCCCCGCCGCCGGGCCCGACCGGTCAGCGCGGCGTCTCACCGGCGCAGAGCCATGCCTGCGATGACATGGCCGGCGTCAGGGGCGGCGGGTGAGGACCTGCGGTCCGTCCTCGGTGACGGCGACGGTGTGCTCGGAGTGCGCGGTCCGTGATCCGTCGGCGGAGCGGATCGTCCAGCCGTCCTTGTCGTACCTCACCTTGTCGGTGGTCGCGCACAGCCACGGCTCGATCGCGATGGTCAGCCCGGGCTGCAGCCGGATGCCCCGGCCCGGGCGCCCGTCGTTGTGGATGTGCGGCGCCTCGTGCATGGTCCGGCCGACGCCGTGCCCGCCGAACTCCAGGTTCACCGAGTACCCGTACTCCCGGGCGACGCCGCCGATGGCCGCCTCGATGTCGCCCAGGCGGCCGCCGGGCTTGGCGGCGGCGATGCCGGCCTCGAGGGCGACCTCGGTCGCCTCGATGAGCCGCAGGTCGGCCTGGGCGGGCGTGCCGGCGATCACCGAGACCGCGGAGTCGGTGACCCAGCCGTCGATGGCCACCGCCATGTCGATGCTGAGCAGGTCACCGTCGCGCAGTGTGTACTTGTGGGGCAGCCCGTGCAGCACCGCGTCGTTCACCGACAGGCACAGCACGTTGCGGAACGGCCCCCGCCCGAACGAGGGCGAATAGTCCCAGTAGGACGACTGGGCGCCGCGCTCCTTGATCCGGCCGCGGGCGTGGTGTTCCAGGTCCATCAGGTTGACCCCGACCTGGGTCATGCCGGCCAGCTCCGCCAGCAACTCGCCGACGAACTGCCCGGTAACGGCCATCCGGGCGATCTCCCCGGGTGCCTTGAGCTCGATCACGTTGATCCCTCCCTATGCGGTATAGTTATACCACCACCGGAGAGGAGCCCGATGATCCGCCCACCGCTGACCCCGGATCTGATCGCCGCCGGCCGGCGTCTCGGCGCCGCGCTGCGCACCGCCCGCGGCACCCGCAGCCAGGCCGAGATCGCCCTGGCCGCCGGCATCTCACCGGAGACGCTGCGCAAGATCGAGGGCGGCCGGGTGCCGACCCCCGCCTTCGGCACGATCGTCTGCCTCAGCGAGGTCCTCGGCATCCCCCTGGCCGAGCTCGCCGACGCGTGGCTCACCGCGGTGCCGTTCGACGAGCAGAGATCCACCCCCGTTTCCCGTACGGCGTGAGCGCGCCCACTGATCCGCGCTCAGCGGGCCCGGGTCAGCGCGCCCGGGTCACGCCCAGCGCCCAGCGCCGCGGGTCAGTCGGGTCAGGCTCGGTGCGCCGGGCCGGCGGGTGAGGATCGGTGCGCCGGTTCGAGGCTTGATGGTCAGTGCGCTGGGTCGGTGCGTGATGGTCGGTGCGCCGGGCCGGCGCGTGAGGGTCAGTGCGCCGGGGTCGCCACCGCGTGCAGCAGGAAGTCGACGAGCTCCCGCGCGTGCCCGGCCGCGCCGGCCGTGAGCGCCGCACGCTCGGCGGGCGGCGTGGTCAGCGCGTGCATCATGGCGCCGCCGGCCAGCGTGTCCAGCAGCAGGGTCACCGACGTACCACCGGGGATCTCGTCGCGGGTGATCCCGCGACGGATGATGTCGCGGGCGGCGGCGATCTGCGCGGTCCGCATCCGGCCGTAGTGCTCGGCGATCCCCGCGATCGAGGCCGCCTCCAGGTGCAGCCGCAGCGCCGCCTTGCTGCACGGCCCGGCGTAGAGCCCGATCATCTGGGTGGCCAGCTCGACGAGGTCGCCGTGCAGCGTGCCGGTGTCGACGTCGCTGATCCGCGGCAGCCCGGCCGTCAGCGCGTCGGTGAGCAGTTCCTGCTTGCTGCTCCAGCGCAGGTAGAGCGTCGCCTTCCCGATCCCGGCCCGCCGCGCGACCGGCTCCATCGCGAACCCGGCCCACCCCGCGTCCCCGAACACGTCCAGCGCGGCCTGGGTGATCCGGCGATCCACCCCGGGGTCCCGCGGGCGCCCCGGCCCGGCCGGCGTCGCACTGCTCATCGCGGCCACCCCCCGTATTCCTGAACGCCTTCCGTCAGATTACAACCCGGCCGGGGCCGATCGGCGCTGATCCGCCGTCCGGCCGGTCCACATCGGCGTCCGGCGCTCAGGTCCCCGGCGCGGTGCGGGTCCTCGGGTCCTCGGTGATGTCGCGGACGACCCGACCCGGTACGCCGCCCGCAGAATCGCCGGTCAGCGACATCCGTCAGGGGCTGTTGACGCGATCGACGACCGCGGATAGCGTGGCGATCACCACCGCGTTATAACGTTTCACATTCTCGCGCGGCGGCGAGCGGCTCCGCTCAGCGTTGTGCTGGCGCAGCGTGATCGTCGTGCGTCGAAACGGCCCGGGACGGAAGCCGTCCTGCTCCGTGGACCCCTCTGTGTCGTCGTTCTCACCACCCCGGGAGTCACCCGATGAAACGTCGTACCGTCATCGCGCTCGGCGCCGCCGCCGTGGCGCCCTGGCCCGCCACCGCGGCGTCCGCCGCCACCACCGCCCCGGCGGAGAAGGCTGCCGGTTCCGGAGCCGCGGGGTTCCTGGCCACCGAGACCGGTGACGGCGCCAAGTTCCGGTGGTGGTGGCCGCACGGTCTGGTCGACCCGGTGGAGATCGCGCGGGAGGTCGACCAGATTGCCGCCGCCGGGTTCGCCGGGGTGGAGATCCAGGACGTGCACCACAGTGTGCGGGCCGACCTCGACCCGGCCGGGCACGGCTGGGGCACCGGCCCGTGGCGCGACGCCGTCGAGTCCGCGCTGCGCCAAGCCAAGCGGCGTGGTCTGACCGTCGACCTGGCGGCCGGCCCGAGCTGGCCGGCCGCGGTCCCCGGCATCACCCCGGATCACCCGGCCGCCGCGAAGGAACTTGTCCACACCGTCACGCCGTTCACCAGTGGCATCACCGTGCCGGTGGCGGCGGAAACCTTCGCCGTCCAAATCGCCCGGCTGGTCTCCACCGGGGTCCTCGACCCGGCGTCGGTGCGGACCCTGACCCCGGCCGGCGGACAGGTCACGGTCACCGTGGGGGACGGGAACTGGGTGCTCCTCACGTATGTCGTGCGCGGCTCGGGGCAGCAGCCGGAGGGCGGCCCGCACACCGACCCGCCCTCCTACGTGGTCGACCACTTCAGTGCGGCCGGGGTCGCGGCGATCCGGGACGCGTGGAACGCGCACGTGCTGACGCCTTCGATCCGGCGGCTGCTCCGCGACGCGGGTGGCGACCTGTTCGAGGACTCGCTGGAGCTGGAGGCCGACGGGACGCTCTGGACACCGGACCTCCCGGCCGAGTTCGCCAGGCGCACCGGCACCGACCTGCTGCCGGTGCTCCCGGTGCTGCTCGCGCCGAAGGGCAAGTACCTCTACACGTTCGGCGGCGACACCACCAACCACCTGCGGGACGCGTTCGACCAGGTGCTCTCCGACCTCTACCACGAGCACCACCTGCTGCCGCTGCGCGACTTCGCGCACTCGCTCGGGCTGAAGCTGCGCGCCCAGCCGTACGGGCTGTCCACCGACGCGATCCGCAGCGCCACCCTGCTCGACGTGCCGGAGGGTGAATCGCTCGGCTTCAAGAACCTCGACGACTTCCGGGTCCTCGCCGCCGCCCGGGACATGGCCGGGCGGAAGGTTCTTTCCTGCGAGTCGGCCGCCTACGCGAACGGCGCCTACAGCACCACCTGGAACAAGGTGCTGCAGACGATGGGCAGCGTGTTCGCCGGCGGCGTCAACCAGGCGGTGCTGCACGGGTTCGCGTACCGGGACGCGCCCGGCGCCGCCTGGCCCGGTTTCGCCGCGTTCTCGCCCTACAACGGCACCGGGATCGGGTACGCCGAGGCGTGGGGCCCGCGCCAGCCCACCTGGCGGCACATCGACGGCGTGGCCGGCTGGTTCCGCCGTACCCAGAAGATCCTGCAGACCGGCACCGCGCGGGCGGACCTCGCGTTCTTCCGGCAGAAAGGTTTCACCGCGACCGGGATCGGCGCCCCGTGGGCCACCAACGACGGCATCCCGATCGGCTGGACGCACGGTTTCGTCGACGAGGCGTCGCTGTCGCTGCCGGCCGCCACGGTGCGCGACGGACGCCTGGGCCCGCCGCACTACAAGGCAGTCGTTCTCGACGGTGACATCTTCCGGGGCAAGGATCACACCCTGCCGGTACGGGCGGCCCGCCGTCTCGTGGCGATCGCCCGGGCCGGCCTGCCGGTGATCGTCGTCGGTGACTGGGCCGACGTGCACCCGGTCGCGCTGCAACCGCTGCTGGCCGAGCTCCTGGCGCAGCCCGGCACCCGGGTCGTCGCCGACCAGACCGGCATCCCGGCCGCGCTGGAGGCGCTCGGCGTGCGGCGCGACGTGGAGTACGACCGGTCGTCGCTGATGACCGTCCGCCGCGTCGACGGCGACACCGACCACTACTACCTGGCCAACGCCCGCCACGCCGAGAACCGGGTGATCACCGCGATCGACCAGGACGTGTGGCTGACCACGACGTCGCGGACCAGCGTGCCGGTCGCGGTGGACGCGTGGACGGGGGAGCGGCGCGGCCTCCCGTACACCCGGGCCGGGAGCCGCCTCCGGATCCACGTCACGCTGCAGCCCGGTCAGTCCCTGCTCGTCACCTGCCAGCGGCGGCGGGTTCCCGTCGTCACCCGCACGTTCACCGGTGCCGAGACGCCGCTGACCACCTGGGACCTCGAGGTCGAGGACTGGCAGCCGACCGGCGTGACCACGCACCGGCTGACGCTCGACGGCCTGGCGCCGTGGTCGTCGATCCCGGAGCTCGCCGACGTCTCCGGCATCGGCCGGTACCGCACCACGGTCGACGCCGGCGCCGGGGGCCGCGCGCTGCTGGTGCTCGGCAAGGTCGTCGACACCAGCCGGGTCCGGCTCAACGGCCGCCTGCTGCCCCCGATCGACGTGCTGCAACCGGTCGCCGACCTGACGTTGCGGCCCGGCCGGAACACCATCGAGGTCGAGGTCGCGACCACGCTGCTCAACCGCCTGCGGACCACGAGTCCCGCCGTGTTCGGCATCGCGGCCCGGCAGGCGTACGGACTGCTCGGCCCGGCCTCCCTGAGGTGGTACCGATGAGACGCCGCGGTCGCCGTTGTGCCTACGCGGCGCGCCACTGGGCGGGCGTCACAGCGTGCTCGGCCCGGAACCGCTTGATGAAGTAACTGACGTCGGGATAGCCGACGCGCCGGCTGATCGCCGCCACCGTCAGATCAGTTTCGGACAGCAACGTGCGCGCCTCCTGCATCCGCCGTTGTGTGATCCACTGCTGGACGGTCCGCCCGGTCTTGCGCCGCACCACTGTCGTCAGGTGGTTGCCGGTCAGGGCGAGCTCGGCGGCGATGCCGGCCAGCGAGATCCCCTCGTGGTACCGCTGCTCGATCAGGTCGAACACCGCACCGAGCAGCGGCTCCTCGGCGGACCGCAGTTGGTCGCCGACCTCGGCCGACAGCCGCGCGAGACCGACCAGCAGCAACGTCAGATGGGCGATCGACGCCTCCCGGTACCCGTCCGCCCGCGTGCGCACCTCGGTGTCGAGCGCGCCGAACCGCGCCATCCAGGCGTCCCGCTCCGCCGGCGGGATCCGCAGGCGCTGCGCCCGGTCGGCACCGCGGGCGAACGGGAACAGCAGCGGATGCGAACGCCACGACGCGCCCACCCCCGAGCGCACCAGGTCGGCGGGGAACCACACCACCCACCCGTCGTCGGCGATCCGGCCGGTCCCCCCGTACCCGATCACCTGTCCCGGCGCGAACACGAACAGATCACCATCGGTCACCGTCCACCGCCGGCCGTCGATCCGGACGTCCGCGTCGGCGCGATGCGCGTAGCAGAGCACCAGGAAGTCGTGTGCGTGCGCGCCGATCCCGGGTTGCGGCACCGGGCCGGGCAGCCGCGCCGATCCGATCGGCAGCACCTCGGCCGCGCGCCCGAAACCGTAGACGGTCACGCCGTCCCCGGTCCGCCCGACCGGAACCGAGAATCGTCGGATCATCTCCACGAATTCGCCGCTGTGCTCGTCGTCTTCGGCCACGAGGCTGAGCGTATGACCGAGTTTCGTCGGATCCCAGGAGCGTGACATGACCCAGCAGACGTATCTGCCCGCCATGGGACTGCGCTGGTTGCTGCCCCTCTACGACCCGTTCTGCCGCCTCACCGGCGTGCGTCACGTCCACCGGCAGTTGATCGGCCACGCCGGCCCGCGCCCCGGCCACCGGGTGCTGGAGATCGGTTGCGGCACCGGCACGGTGCTGACCGCGCTCGCCCGCGCCTGCCCGGGTGTCGAGGCGATCGGCATCGACCCCGACGCCGGTTCCGTGCGCCGCGCCCGCCGCAAGGCCGTCAGGAACAACCTCGAGATCAACTACCAGCTCGCGTACGCCGGAAGCCTGCCCCTGCCGGACGCGAGCGTCGACCGGGTCCTCTCCTCGCTGATGCTGCACCACCTCGACCGGGCCGAGCACGGCCGGGCGTTGCGCGAGGCCCGGCGGGTGCTGCGCCCCGGCGGCGAGCTGCACATCGTGGACGTCGCCGGGGCGCACCCGCGCCCGTCCCGGCTGGCCGCGACCGAACCGGATCACGTCCTCGCGGCGCTGTTCGACGCCGGGCTGACGAACCCCGCCGAGACGGGCCGGGGCCGTGCCGGGTTCGGCCGGGTCGTCTTCTACCGCGCGTCGGCCTGAGCCCGCCCGCGCCGCGCACCGTGACCGGTACGTGCCGTGACGCGGCGCGGGCCGGCACGTCGGGGGAGACGTGCCGGCCCGCCCTCGGGGAAGGACCAGGTGCAGGGATCAGCAGGTGGGCTCGCCGGACTGGGCCGGCAGGCTGACCGCGTTCCAGGCGGCCTTGACCGCGTTGAACTGGGTGCAGCTGCCCGGGTACAGGTTCTTCGCGGCCTGCAGCGTCCACACCCGGTACTTGGCGTAGGACGAGCTGGACGTCTTCAGCAGCATCGCGTTGTACATGATCTTGATGGCGGTCTGGATGCCCAGGCCGGTCACCGTGGAGCCGTTGCAGGTGGAGCTGGCCGGCTGGCCGTTGCCACCGCTGCCCTGCGCCAGCAGGTAGAACCAGTGGTTGCCGGGACCGGCCGCGGCGTGCACCTCCTGGCCCGGCGTGCTGCTGGAGTAGCAGTTGGAGTCACCGGCGAGCGACGGGTTGTACATGTACCGGATCGGGCCGCTGCCGACCAGGTTCACTTCCTCGCCGACCTGGTAGTCGAACGGGTCGTTCGGGTTGTTCGCGTACGCCTCGGTGGCCGCGCCGAACGTGTCGGCGACGAACTCCTGCGTGCCGCCCTTCGAGATGCCGCCCGGCGTCTTGTCGTCGATGCCGTGACCCAGCTCGTGACCGACCACGTCGGCCGACGAGATCCACTTGCCGGCGGTGTTCTTGCCGATCTGGACCTGCGTGCCGTCGTAGTACGCGTTCTGCTGGTTGAGCCCGACCCGGATCGGCCACGCGCCGCCGGAGCCGTTCTGGCCGTTGCGGCCCAGCCACGACGACAGCATGCCGACCTGCTTCTGCGCGACGTAGAGCGCGTCGACGCAGCCGGTCTCCTTGCTCGTGCCGACGCCGTTGCCCCACACGTTGTCGCTGCCGGTGAACGTCGCCCGGGTGGACGCGTCCTGGCAGCTCAGGTTCGTGACGGACGGGTCCTTGAGCGAGTACGTGGAGCCGGACAGCGTGGTGTTCAGCGACACCGAGCCGTTGATCCAGCCGGTCCCGGTGCCGGTGACCTCGGTGACGTGCTCCTCGGTGCCGATCACCTTCCCGGTCACCGCGTCCACGTCGACGGTCAGGCGGCTGACGCCGTTCGCGCCGGTGCCGTTGACGGTCGTCTCGTAGGCGAGCCGTGCCGTGTCGCCCGCGATCACGACCAGCGACGTGCTCTCGACCCCGGTGACGGTCTTGAGCTGCGCCTTCGCCGTGGCGATCGCCGCGCTCGCGGTCACCTTGGCGGTGGTCGACAGCTCCCCGATCGGGCTGCTCTGGGCCACCGACGTGTAGCGGGTCTGCCCGGTGTTGTCGGTGACGACGACCAGGTCACCGCCCTTGACCGCGAGACCCTTGTAAGTGCGGTCGTAGGCCGCGTAGGTCAGGCCCGCGGACTGCAGGACCTGCCGCCGCTGGAAGGCGTCGTGGGCGCCGGCCCGCAGCGCTGCCGGGCGGGCCGCGATCACGGAGTCGGCGGCCGCCACGGCGTCGACGGCCGGAGCGGCCGGTTGCGCCGCCGCCGGGCCGGAGACCGCGACCAGCGCCGAGGCCGCCGCGGTGCCGACGGCCAAGCCGACGACCAGGGATTTACGTGCCATCTCGGGAACTCCTTTCCCGCCCGTGGGGGTGATGGGCGGGGTAGTCCTCCGGTTCGGCGGGGTAGCCGGACCGGCTGATTCAGGAGTGACGATATATATGTAGGTCTATTGACGGAATAGGGAAAACCCTAGGTGTCAATCCCTTCCCGCGTACGCCGTGGGCGTCCCGACTTCCTCGTTTCCTCCCAGAAGAGGCATAGCGGTGCATAGCGTTGACACCGACCGCTCCACCGCCTGAAAGGAACCTGTCGTGCGACGCCTGTTGACCCTGACCCTCGTGGCCACCGGCCTGCTCGCCCCCGCGCCCGCCGTCGCCGCACCGCCCGCCGCGCCGGCCGTGGTCAGCGCGGGAAGCAGCCCGCGCGAGGACCTGTCCGGCCAGCGCTTGCGCAGTCCCGGCAGCGCCAGCATCTACCTGGTCGACCCCGAGGGATACGCCCGCGCCTTCCCGGACATCGCCACCTACACGAGGTTCTACGAGGACACCGACGGCGTCGAGGTCAACGACGACCTGGACGACATCAGCCGGGGCCCGGCGTTCAGCCGCGACGCCTACCTGCTGCGCGTCGTCGGCGAGGACGGCATCTACGTGGTCAGCGACGGCGTCCGCCGCGGCATCGCCTCGTGGCGTGTCCTGGAGAGGTACGGCTTCGACCCGGACCGGGCCCGCCCGGTGACCCGGGACCGCGCCGACGAGATCCCGGAGGGCCCGGCCTGGCGGTGACCACGTCGCCCGCGGAGCACCGGTGGCGGGTGTTGCCTAGACTCCGGCCGTGCGGATCAGTCGACGGCGCGTGGTCGCCGCCATCGCCGGTCTCCTGCTGCTCGCCTCGCTCACGCTCGCGGCCGTGTCCTACGTGCGGTGGAAGGCGGCCGGCGTCGCGCATCCGGTGACCCCGCCGGCCGGGGCGGCCGCCCCGTGGCCGGACGGCGCCGGATTCGACCAGGACGTCTCCGTCCGTTCCGGGCTCGTCGAGTCCCGGCTCCGCAACGATCGCGGGCCGGGGACAGTGCGCATCTACGCGATGCCGCCCGGCTCGCCGTGGCTGCGGGCCCGGCAGACCGTGGCCACCCAGCTCGACCATTGGGAGCAGCTCGGCGACTGCGCCGACCGCCCGGACGCCACCCTCGTCGAGTGCGCCTGGCGGGAGCCGACCCGCTGGTGGCCACGCGAGGTCACGCTCACCATGGTGCGGTTGCGCCCGGGTGACGACGACACCCGTCGTACTTTTCTGATCATCGGCTCCGGTGTGGGCGCCTGAGTGTGGGCTAATTTACGAGGATCGCTCGACTGAATCCACCGACATCAGTGGAGGACTTTGTGATCCAGTTCCGTTTCCGGCGCGGTGGCCCGCGTGTGGCGACCGCCCTCACCGCCGCGCTCACCCTGTCCGCCGGCCTGCTCACCGCCTCGATCACCCCGGCCGCCTCGGCGACGCCGGCCGCCCCGGTCACGCCGGCCGCCGTCGCCGCGGTGGCACCGGTCATCGACCAGAACTTCGCCGACCCCGACGTGATGAAGGTCGGCCGCACCTACTACGCCTACGCCACCAACAGCGACGGCCGGCACATCAAGTGGGCCACCTCCACCGACCTGGTCACCTGGACCGTGCAGAGCAGCGACGCTCTGCCGACGCTGGGCGCCTGGGCCGATCCGGAGTGGAGCTTCCCACCGGGCGGCTCCGGCGACCACGGCGTGTGGGCGCCGGAGGTGTTCGCCACCGGTCCCAAGAGCTTCGTCATGTGGTACGTGGCCCACGACCGGGCGTCGGACAAGCAGTGCATCGGCGCCGCGACCGCCACCTCGCCCGGCGGCCCGTTCGTGCCCCGCGACACCGCGCTGGTCTGCACCCCGGAGACGGGCGGCGCGATCGACGCGTCCTCGTATGCCGAGAACGGGCGCCGGTACATCCTGTGGAAGAATGACGGCAACTGCTGTGCCCAGGACACCTGGCTGCACCTGCAGCAGGTCAGCGCCGACGGGCTGCGCCGCACCGGCGCCGAGACGCAACTGATCAAGCAGAACAAGCCGTTCGAGGGCACGCTCGTCGAGGCGCCGACGCTGTGGAAGCACGGCAAGACGTACGTGCTGTTCTACTCGGCCAACTTCTTCGGCAACGGCAGCTACGTGAGCAGCTACGCCACGTCGGACAGTCTTCGCGGGCCGTACACCAAGGCTGCCGCGCCGCTGATGACCACCGACGCGTTCGCCGGCTCGGTGCGCGGGCCCGGCGGGCAGGACGTCGTGACCGGGCCGGACGGTCAGGACCGGATCCTCTTCCACGGCTGGAACCCGGACTTCACCTACCGGGCGGTGTACTCCCAGCGCCTCGACTGGCAGGGCAGCCGCCCGATCGTGGCGGGCGCCAAGGTGCGTTACGAGGCCGAGGACGCCGACTTCACCAGGGCCAACGCGCGGTACGCGGCCGGCGGCGCCAGCAACGGCGTCGTCGTCGGTGGCATCGACTTCGCCGACAGCCGGGTCACCTTCACCGTCTACGTGCCCCGGGCCGGCGACTACCGGCTGTACACCCGGTTCGCCAACGGGTCGGACGGCGGCGCGGCGAGCCACGCCCTGACCGTCGACGGCGTCGCGGCCGGCACCGTCGACTACCCCGTCACGGGCTGGGACAACTGGCAGGTCACCGAACGGACCGTGACCTTGAGGAAGGGCACCAACACGATCGCGTACGGCAAGGGGGCGAACTTCGCCGAGATCGACGCGATCGACGTCGCCTGATCGCGGGGCCCGATCACGCGTCCTGATCCGCCGGGTCCTGCTCCAGATGCTGCCGCCACCGGCTCAGGCCGGTGGCGAGCTGGTCCAGGACCGGCCGGGGCAGCGCGGCGGTCAGCCCGGCCATCGCGGCCTCGAAGGCCGGGGTGGCCGCCGCGAGCGCCTGCTCGCCGGCGGGGGTCAGGACGAGCAGGGAGGACCGCCGGTCGTCCGGGTTGGCGCGGCGCTCGCACCAGCCGCGGGCGACCAGCCGGTCGACGGCCTTGCTGGTGGCCCCGACGGTGATGTCGACCTCCTGGGCGATGTCGTGGACCCGGCAGACCGGGCGCCCGCCGATGATCCGCAGGAACTCCAGCGCGCCGAGCGACATGTCGTGCTCGGCGCGCAGGCGTGCGTCGATGCGGTTGTAGAGCCGGGTCTCGGTGCGCACCAGGTCGGTGAAGAGCGTCGTGGCGTCCGTCACGGATCGACTTCCATTCGTGGGAATTAGCTTCCAGGGAAACTATGTTGATTCCTAGGAAGCCATCTTCTCATCGGAGGCCGACATGAACCGGCAGCAGCAACGCGACGCCGTCCGAGCCGCCCTGGCCGCGACCCCGCGCGAACGCGGAACCGTCCCGCAGGAGCGGGCCGGATTCGAGATCTTCGGAACGTCCCGCCCGCTCGCCGCGGGGGTCAGCGCCGACGACACCACCCTGGGCGGGTGGCCGGCCGTGCGGCTGCGGGCCGGCGCGTCCCCTGCCGTGCTGCTCTACCTGCACGGCGGTGGCTACGTCGTCGGGTCCGCCCGCACCGGCGCGCGGCTCGCGTCGGCGCTGATCGCCCGGACCGGTGGCACCGCGTACTCGCTGGACTACCGGCTCGCGCCCGAGCACCCCTTCCCGGCCGCTGCCGACGACGCGCTCGCCGCGTACCGGGAACTGCTGGAGACGACCGACGCCGGCGACATTCTGATCGCGGGTGACTCGGCCGGCGGCGGGCTGGCGGTCATGACGCTGATCGCGGCACGGGACGCGGGGCTGCCACAGCCGGCCGCCGCCGCGGTCTTCTCGCCGTGGACCGACCTGACCCTCAGCGGCGACAGCATCCGCACCCGGGCCGCGGCCGACCCGCTGTTCACCGAGGACGCGCTGCGCTGGTACGCCGACCACTTCACCCCGGACCCCGCCGCGGCCCGGGCGGCCAGCCCGATCTTCGCCGACCTGTCCGGGCTGGCGCCGCTGCTGGTCCAGGTCGGTGCCGACGAGCTGCTCCTCGACGACGCGCTCCGGCTGGCCACGCGCGCCGCCGCCGCCGACGTCGAGGTGACCCTCGAGGCAGGGCCCGGGCTGCCGCACGTCTACCAGCTGAACTTCGGCGACCTCGACGACGCGGACGACGCGCTCGACCGGGCCGGCGCGTTCCTGTCCCGCAGACTGCCGGCCGTCGTCGACGCGGGGTGAACCCCGGCCGGAGGGGCCGGCGGCGGACCCTGCCGCCGGGTCACCCAGCCGGACCGCTGTGCCGGCCCGGACCCGGGGTTCCCGCTCGCGGGCAAGGCGTTCCGTGCATGTTCGTTCCTGCCTGCTTTTGGACGAATCGGCTCGATTGATCGCGTCGCCGTAGCCCTTGGTCTACCAAGGTGTTGCTGGGCGTAGCCCCGTCCGGCGAGGGCGGTCGCGCCCCGTCGAGAGGGCACGGACTCACCGCTCAGCACCGGAATCCCCCGTGCGGAAGGACGAGGCAGTGACGACCCACCAGCACCCCAGGTTGATCCAGATCGCCGGTAACGGTCGATGTGAACCAGCGCCGCCCCGCCGGCGATCGCTGCGTCGCGTCCTCGTCGGGATCCTGGCCGCGGTGACCCTGATCCCGGTGGTCGTCGCCGTCGCCGGCGCGTCACCGGCCGGCGCGGCCACCAATCAGTTCAGAGGCATGAACTGGGCCGTGCTGGGTGACAACTTCAGCACGAGCCCGCTCGTCGTCCAGGGCCTGAGCATGTCCGACAGCAACGCGACCGTGCGGGCCAAGGCCAATGCCCTCTACGACGACATGGCAGCCATCGGGGTCAACACCGTGCGCCTGCCGATCAACACCCACACCGTCGGTACGACGTGGTGGAACAGTTACCGGGGTGCCATCGACGCCGCGACCGCCCGCGGATTCAAGGTCATCCTCGCCTACTGGGAGGACGGCGCCGCCTCCGGTGGCAGGATCACCAACCTGGCCGCCTGGAACACGATGTGGTCCCGCGTGACCAACACCTACGGTTCCAACGTCAATGTCTACTTCGAGCCGATGAACGAACCCCACGGCTACAGCTCGGCGGACTGGCGCAACGTCGCCGCGAACTGGCTCGGCTACCACTACTCGGCGGTGCCCTCCCGCGTGCTCATCGGCGGCACCGGCTTCAGCCAGGATCTGCGGGACATCTGCAACGACAGTCGTTTCAGCGGAACGCTGCTCTCCTTCCACTACTACGCCTTCTTCTACGGCGCGATGACCTACGACGCTTTCCGCAGCCACATCCAGACCCGCCTCGGCAACTGCGCCTCCCGCGCGGTCGCGACCGAGTACGGAGCGCCGATGTCCACCGGCCTCAACTACGCCGACGCGGGCAGCACCGACAACTTCGTGCGGTACCTTCGCGCCGTCACCCAGGTCATGCGGGACAACCAGATGGGTGGCACCTACTGGCCCGCGATCGGCGGCAAGCGCACCGGAAGCCTCGGCTACGACCACTACTCGATGTTCGCCCTCAGCGGCAGCGGGACCGACCTGAACCTGACGGTCCGCAATGCCGCCGGCCGTGACCGCGTCCGGTACGGCTGGGGACTGTAGATCGCGCCCCCGGGCGCCGGGTACTGCCCCGGTGCCCGGGACGCCTCGCGGCTCCGGGGTCCGCCCGGCGTCCGGGGTGATGCGCCGGCACGAAAGCCTTGACATGCTCGCAACACCGGTGCAATCGTTCACAAAGTGGCCACCTGACGTCACCCCGTAGGCGAAATCCCCTTCGAAGGCCTGGTTGCTCTCTTGGTCATGCCCGCGGTGCGCAGCAGATTGTTAGCGCTCACGGTCTGCCCCGGGCCGGCCTGCGGCCGGTGGGCCGCTCCGGCTCCCGGCCCGGCACAGCCGTCCTGAGGTAGACGCTGTGGATCGACATCCAGTCGGGCGGAGGAGGCCGTGACGGCAGGGGAACTTCTCCAGGTGCAGCGCCTCGAGCATGTGCTGGACGAACTTCGGCGCAAGGGCGCCGTCCGGGTGCGCGAGCTCGCCGTCGACCTGGGTGTCAGCGAACCCACGATCCGCCGCGACATCGCGACGCTGGCCGCCCGCCACCTGGTGACCCGGGTGCACGGTGGGGCCACGCTCCCGCAGCACGCTCGTCCGTCCGGTCGCCCGCCACAGACCAGCAGAGCGTTCACGATCGGGATGGTCGTGCCGTCACTGGATTTCTACTGGCCGCCCGTCGTTGCGGGCGCCAAGGCCGCGGCTGGGGCCCTGGGAGTCACCATCCAGCTGCGCGGTTCCAGCTACGACCCGGAGGAGGACCGCCGGCAGATCGGCCGGCTCGTCGACGCCCAGCAGGTGCAGGGCCTGCTGCTGGCACCGAGCCTGGACACCGGCGACGCCGAGCGCATGATGCGGTGGATCGGCCGGCTGCCGGTGCCGACCGTCCTGGTCGAACGGCAACCGCGGCACTGGGCCGCGATGCCCCGGCGCGTCGAGTACGTGCGCAGCGACCACTCCCTCGGCCTGGAGATCGCCGTGCACCACCTGTACGAGCACGGACACCGGCGGATCGCGCTGATGCTCGCCCACGGCAGCCCCACCTCGGAGCACCTGTTACGCGGCTGGCTCACCGCCTGTGCCGAGCTCGGCATCTCGGCGGCGACAGTGGTGCGCGAGCCGGTGGCTCTGGACGATCCCGGCCATCGCCGGCTCATCCACGACAGCCTGATCCGGTGCCGCCGGGCGGCGGTCACGGCGTTGATCGTGCACAGCGACCCGCATGCGATCGCGGTCGTGCAGATCTGCGCCGAACTGGGCATCGGCATCCCCGAGGACCTGGCGATGGTGTCCTACGACGACGAGATCGCCCACCTCGCCGAGCCGGCCCTCACCGCGGTCCGGCCCCTGAAGAACCATGTGGGCCGGGTCGCGGTCGAGCTGATGGTCTCCCGGCTCCACGACGGCGATCGCCGGCCGGCCCACGGAGTGATCGTCGCCCCGGAACTCGTGGTGCGCCAGTCGTCGCTCAGCCGGGCACGGCTCGCCTGACCGCGGTCAGCGGGTGGCACGGTGGCTCCACCGCCGGGGAGCCGGCTCCGCGTGAGGTGGCCGGGGTCTCCCGGCCGCGGTCAGCGCGCGACGATCACGTGCGTGCCCGGCCCGAGCTCCGGCAACGACCCGCGGACGGTACGGCCGTCCACGGTGACCCGGGTGCGGCCGGTCCCGTCCGGCAGGGTGACCCGGCCCCTGGTCCCGGCGGGCGCGGTGATCCGCAGGGTGAACGAGCCGGCCGTCCCCTCCCAGGACACCGTCAGCCGGCCGTGCGGCGTGGGCACGACGCCCTTCGCCCAGGTCACCGTGCCAGGGTGCGGGACCACGGCCCAGGTGGTGAAGCCCGGCGCGGTCGGAGTCACGCCGAGCAGCTCGGTGGTCAGCGCGGGCACGACGCCGGTGGACCAGCCGTGCGCCATGCTGGTGAACCCGCCCTCGTACGGCTCGCCGCCGGGGCCGATGCCCTCCCACGCGGCACTGCCGGAGTCGTGCGTGGTCATCCAGCCGTACATCCGCTTGATCTGGTCGATCGCACTGTCGGCGGCGCCGGCGCGGAAACGGGCGACGATCTCCGGGTACGAGGTGAAGGCGTACACCCGCTGGGTGGCGCCACCGACGCCGGGCAGGGTGTCGTTGTCCATGAACGCGTTGCCGTAGGGCTGCCGGGTGGCCGTGCCCAGATACCGCAGCGCCGACGTCGCCCGGGCCGGGTCGGCGACGCCCGCGGTGACCGCGATGGCGTTGCCGTCCTGGCCGTGGCGCACCGGGCCGTCGAGGGTGTCGAGGTAGGCGCCGGCGGCCGGATCCCACAGGCGGGCGTTGACCGCGGCGGTGACCGTGGCGGCCCGCCGGGTCCAGCTGTCGGCCTCGGCGTGGTGCCCCAGCAGGGCGGCGATGCGGGCGGCGTCGCGCAGCGCCTGCACGTACAGCACGTTGTAGTAGGTGACGCGTCCGGCACGCGGCAGGAACGCGTAGTCGCCGTACCCACCGGTGTTGTTGAGGCCCTTGTTCAGCAGCCCGTCGCCGTCGGTGACGGTGGGGTACCAGCCGTCCAGGAGCTTGACGAGGTGCGGCCAGTACCCGGCGGCGTAGGCGTGATCGCCGGTGTAGAGCACGTAGTCCCAGCTGCTGGTGACCCACCAGAGCGGGTACTCGAACAGCGTCAGGCCGTAGTTGAAGATCGAGGCCGGTGGCAGGAAACCGTCGGCGCGCTGGTGGTCGGCCAGGTCGGCGAGCACGTTGCGGGCGGCGGCGGCCGCGTCGGGATGGGTCAGGTAGAGGGTGCGCCCGGAAACGGCGAGATCGCCGACGTACGGGTCCCGGTCGCGCTTGGCGCCGTCGTGCAGGACGAGTTTGCCCTCCAGGGTGGGGCTGGCCGCGTCGCGCGGATCGCAGTCGGTGGCCCGGAACGTGTCGACGGTCAGCTCGTTGGCGTACGAGGCCGCGTACCAGTAGCGGTTGAGCTCGTCGTCGGAGCAGAGGAACCAGCCCGCGTACGAGCCGGGGGCGCCGAGGTACCCGGTGAACTCCAGTGCGACCGCGTCGACGGCGACCTGTCCGTACGGCTGCGCGGCGGGAGCGTCGGCGGGCAGCGCGTCGAGGGTGATCTTGAGGTAGCGGAAGCCGTGCAGGCCCTCGGCGTGCACCTGGCTGCCGCTCTGGTACCCGTTCCGGTCGAGCCAGTCGGCGCCGCCGGCCGGCACGGCGTACTGATCGGTGCCCGGCGCGCCGCGGCTGTAGTCGGAGCGGTCGGAGAGGAACCGCAGCGTCTCGGAGAACGCCAGGCGGACGCCGGGGTGATCGTCCGAGGCCCGGGCGAACGTCACCCGGGGGTAGCCGACGACGATCCGGCCGAAGTCCACGGTGACGCTCGGCGGCGTCTCCGGCTCGACGATGCCCGGCCACAGGGCGTTCACCCGGGTGTACTGCCCGCGCGGGGTGTCCTGGGTGCGGGTCACGGTCAGTCGCACGCCCGAGGTGGTGACCGGCGTGGTGAACCGGACCGGCGCCTGGACGGCGCTGTTGCCAGTCACCGTGGCGGCCGGGTGCCACGCGGCGCCGTCCCACGTCTCGACGGTGAAGTCGACCGGCACGCCGTCGCTGTTCGACAGCAACGTCACGCCGGGCAGGGTGATCGCGGCAGGGGTGGTGACGGTCAGGACCGCCGGATAGGTCGCCGGCTGCGCGTCGTTCCAGAACGTGCCGGGGTCGCCGTCGATCGCGTTGCCCGGGTCGTATGTGGTCGGGGTGCCGTCGTTGCCGCCGTTCGGGTCGTGGAAGGACGACGCGGTGGCGGTGGTGCCGGTCGGCCAGGCCGGGGGTGGCACCGGCCGCGGGCGGGTGAGGACGGTGACCCGGCCGCCGCGGGTCAGCAGCGCCTCGGGGTTGCGGACGTCGCCGGTGGACGCGATCACCGCCGTCGGCGTGACGTGCCGGCGCCCGGGGCCGATCACGTATCGCTGCCAGCCGGCGCGCGGGGACGCCGCGGCGGCCGGCAGCGGCACGGCGGCCACGGCCGCGCCGGCGAGGCCCGCCTGCAGGAGCAGGCGACGGGGAAGACCGGATTGCTGCGACGAGACCATGACCACCTCGGAATGAAACGTTTCACGGACGTTACGGTCATGTTAATCGATGGCCATGGGGTGATCCAGTCATCCGCACTGCTCAATTCCTGCTCATCGGCTGCCCGGTTCCGGTGAGCACTCGACGGATGTCAACCGGATGCCCGACGGGGAGAATCCTTTGGTCTGTTTCATTCCTGTATGCGCCTCGGCCACGGAAACCGCCGGCCGGGCAGGAACGACGACGTCGAGGAGAGACACGATGCAGTTCGGACTGGCCCTGCCACAACTCGGCCCGGCCGGCGATCCCGCCGGGGTCGCGCGTTTCGCCCGGACGACGGAAGCCCTCGGATACGACTCGTTGTGGGTCGGCGACCGCCTGCTGACCCCGGTCGACCCCAGTGACCTCTATCCGGCGGAGCCGAAGCCCTATCCGCCGGAGTTCACCAGCGCGGCCGACCCGCTGATCATCTGGGCGGCGGCGGCCGCGGCCACGTCGCGTGTCCGGCTCGGCTCCAGCACGCTCAATGCCACCTGGTACAACGGGCCGCTGCTGGCCCGGGCGTTGACGACGATCGACGTGCTGAGCGGTGGCCGGCTCGACGTCGGGCTCGGCACCAGTTGGATGCGCGACGAGTACACGGCGGCGAACGTCGACTGGAACTCCCGGGCGCAGCGGCTCGACGAGACCATCGACCTGCTCCGGGCCTGGTGGACGCAGAATCCGGTGGAGTATCACGGGACCTTCTTCGACGTACCCCGGTCAGTCGTCGATCTTCGTCCGGCCCAGGCCGGTGGGCCGCCGATCCTGCTCGGCGGGCTGTCCGAGCCGGCGATGCGGCGGGTCGGGCGCCGCGCCGACGGGTATCTGGCTCTGGACGGCCTTCCCGAGCAGTATCAGCTCCACCTCTGGGACGTCGCGCGGCGGGCGGCCGAGGAGGCGGGTCGTGACGCCCAGGCGTTGACGCGGGTCATGCGCATGAATCCGTACGACAACGACCCGGAGGCCATGGCGGCGAGTGTGTCCGCGATGGAGAAGGCCGGGTACGACACCACCTTCGTCGACCTGACGTACTGCACCCGCACGGTCGACGAGTCCCTGGAGGTGGCGGAGAAGCTGATGGCCCGCCTGGCCAACCGATAGGCGGCGGTCGGCACCGGAGCAGGCGGACCGGGCATCGGGCAAGTCGAATCTCAGCCCTCAGGAAGCCCCGCTCCGGTGCTGTGACCGTCATTACCAGCACATCCCCGGCCGGAAGAAACCCGGCGCCGGGCGGCTTGTCGCAACTGTGGCCGAAACTCACACCGAAACCCCGCCCGACGACGACCTCACCGCCGGAGAGCTGCTCCCACCGGGACGACGCCTCCGGATCGTCCTGGTCCTCGGCTTCCTCACCGCCCTCGGCCCGCTCACCATCGACATGTACCTGCCGGCCCTGCCCGCCATCACCGGCAATTTCGGGGTCACCGCGGCCGCCGTGCAGCTCACGCTCACCGGCACCCTCGTCGGTCTGGCTCTCGGCCAGTTGATCATCGGCCCGCTCTCCGACGCGGTCGGGCGCCGCGTGCCGTTGATCGCCGGCGTCGCCGTCCACCTGATCGCCTCGGTGCTGTGCGTCGTCGCGCCGAACCTGGCCGTCCTCGGCTCGCTGCGGGTGCTGCAGGGGCTCGGTGCGGCAGCTGCCGCGGTGGTGGCCATGGCAGTCGTCCGTGACCTGTTCACCGGGTTCGCCGCGGCCAAACTGCTCTCCCGGCTGATGCTCGTGGTCGGCGTCGCGCCCATCCTGGCCCCGACCATCGGCGGCCAGACCCTGCAGTTCACCTCGTGGCGCGGGGTCTTCGTGGTGCTCGCCGTGGCAGCCGCGGCCATCCTCACCGCCACCGCCCTCGTGCTGCCCGAGACCCTCGCCCCGCAGAACCGTCGCAGCGGCGGGATCGCGGGCACCGTCCGGGACTACGGCCGGCTGCTCGGCGACCGGGTCTACGTGGGCCTGATCCTCGTCGCCGGCCTCGCCATGGCCGCCCTGTTCGCCTACGTGAGCGGCTCGTCCTACGTCCTGCAGGAGGGCTTCGGGCTCAGCGAGCAACAGTTCGCGTACGTGTTCGCGGGTGGCGCGGTCGGCCTGATCGGCGCGACCCAGTTGAACGTGCGGCTGCTGCGCCGCTGGATGCCCCAGCAGATCCTCGCGGGGTCGCTGGTCCTCGGGCTCGCCTTCGGCTCGGTCCTGCTGCTCCTGGCGGCCACCGGGGTCGGCGGCCTGGTCGGCATCCTGATCCCGCTCTGGCTGGTCCTGGCCATGGTCGGCCTGGCCATGCCGAACGCTCCCGCCCTGGCGCTCTCCCGTCACGGCGAGGCGGCCGGCACCGCGGCGGCGCTGCTCGGCGCGGTCCAGTTCGGCGTCGGCGCCCTGGCCGCGCCCCTGGTCGGGGTGCTCGGCGTCGGCGCGGTCGCGATGGCGGTCGTGGTCTTCGCCGGCATGCTCGCCGCCACCCTGGTGTGCTTCCTGGTGGTCCGGCCGCACCGCCTCCCGGCCGAGCACGCCGCGGGGCCGGTCGTGGCGCTGGCTCACTGACCCCATCGGGCCGGCCGAGCACGGCGGGGAAGCCGGTCGTGGCGCCGGCTCACTGACGCCGTCGGGCCGGGGACGACTACGAGTGGTCGTGGACCGGGTCGCCGACGGCCTGGGCCCTGGACAACCCCGGTCACCCGGACGTCGCCGAGGCCCTGTCGGTCGCGCAGCGGCACCGGGACAGCTGGCTGCGCGGCTACCGCGGGGTCCTCGGATTCGTCACCCTGGTCCTGCGCCGCGCGTAGTCCGGGCCGGCGGCGGTGACGACAGGTCCGCGGAGTCGCCACGGCCCATCCTTGAGGTGAACCTCGGTTGAGGTTGCAGAGTGGGCGGATGACGGTGACCGACGAGGTACGACAGGCGCTGGACCGGCAGCGGACCGTGGAGATCACCACGGTCGGCCGCCGCAGCGGGCAGCCGCGACGCATCGAGACGTGGAGGTACGTGGCGGCCGGCCGGTACTGGCTCACCGGTAGCCCGGGCGCCCGCGACTGGTACGCCAATCTCGTCGCCCACCCCGGGTTCACGCTCCACCTCGACGGCCACGATCTGCGCGTACGCGGCCGGGTGGTGACCGATCCGGACGAGCGCGCCCGGGTGTTCGGTGAGATCGTGCCGGCCCTGGACTGGGCGGGCAGCCTGGCGAGCTGGACAGCCGGCAGCCCCCTGGTCGAGATCGAGCTGGACTGAGGAACTCAGGCGGCGGCCGCGACCACCGGGAGCCTGCGCGGCGGTGTGCCGGAGGGTCGCCCATCCCAGCGGTCAGGCGATCATCATGCTGCTGCAGATGCCGGAGAGGACGATGCCGGTGACCGCGCCGCCGATCAGCAGGCCGGCGCCGAACCGCCGGGTCGCCGGGCGGATCAGGAGCAGACCGCCGATCAGCAGCAGGAACGGTAGCCAGAGCCAGACCGCCAGTGGGCTCCCGCCGCCCGAGGTGTCGAGGTTGCCGGTGAACGACAGGCAGGTGCCCAGCGGGCCGAGGATCACGCCGGCGGCGATGCCGGGACCGAGACCGCGATTCCGGTGTGGCAGCGGCGGCGAGGCGACGACGAGCACGGCGGGCGGGCCGGCGGTCAGGTGCAGCAGATAGCCCTGCGGGTCGACGCCGGTCAGCGCCGGTCCGGTCGCGGTGTGAGTCTCGGTGACCTGGCAGCCGCCGCGCCGCCACAGCTCGGCGGCCGCGCCGAACAGGTCCGTGCCGGGCGGCAGGCGGTCGATCCGCATGCCGGCGCGCAGCCGCTCGACTCCCGGCGGGCCGGGTTCCGGGCCGATGACGCCGGGATGCGGCGGGAACGGGACGACCGCGTCGGCGGGCACCTGGCAGGCCCGCAGGGTCGCCGTGATCCGTTCGTCGACGCCGCGCCGCAACTCTGCCGGGTCCACCCGATCATGCTATACCGTCAAAGGGTGCAAATCGGGCTCCTCCCGGCGTCGGCGCACGACGTCTTCGTCGGTGCGGGGCTGGCCGTGGCCGCAGCGACGTTCGGGTACGAGGTGCGCCGCCGCGGCCGCTCCGACCCGCGGCTCTGGTACCTGCTCTGCGGCGCGCTCGTCGGCGGCCTGCTGGCCGGCCGCCTCGCCGGGTGGGCCCGTCACCTCGACCCGGGCGCCAACCCGAGCCTCGCGGAGCAGTGGCTCTACGGCGGGCGCAGCATCCTGTCCGGTCTGGCCGGCGCCTACGCGGGGGTGCTGGTCGCCAAGCGGTGGTGCCGGTACCCGTGGCGCTCCGGGGACCTGTTCGCGCCGGCGGTCGCGGCCGGGATGGCCGTCGGGCGGGTCGGCTGCCTGCTCACCGAGCGGCCCGGCACGCCGACCGGTGCGCCCTGGGGGGTCACGCTCGGCGCGGCCGACGCCGCCCGTTTCCCGGGAACGCCTCCGGGCGTGGCGCTGCACCCCTCGTTCGCGTACGAGATCGTCTTCCAGGTTGTCGCCCTTGTCCTGCTGATCGTGCTGCGGGACCGGGTCACGCGGCCGGACGCGCTGTTCACCGGCTATCTGGTGGGCTACGCGGCCTTCCGGTTCGCGGTGGAGTTCGTGCGCGGCAACGAGGTGGTCGCCGCCGGGCTCAGCCGGTCCCAGATCTTCCTGCTCTGCTGCCTGCCGCTGCTCGGCTGGCGGCTGCGCCGGCTGCTGACCACCCGCGAGGAGGAGACCGTATGGGCGCGCTGACCGGGATGCCGCTGCGCGGTGACCGCATCCACCGTTACGTGAACGCGTTCTGCCCGGTGTGCCACGCCGAGGATCCGCACCGCGACCTGACCGAGGTGGCGCGGCTCTCCGGCTGGCTGGTGGTCCGTGACGAGCGGGTGTGGCTGGAGCGCGGCTGCACCCGGCACGGCCTGATCCGGACGCTCTACGACGAGGACCCGGCGATCCTGAACTACCTGGAACAGTGGACCGCCCCGACCAAGCGGCACGTGCCGGACGTGACTGGGAACTTCACTCCGGTGCCGGCCGCCTACCTCGACGGACTGCCGGAGATGCAGACCCAGCACACGTGCATCCTGCTCACCGACCTGACCGAGGGTTGCAACCTGCGCTGCCCGACCTGCTTCACCGCCTCCGGGCCCGGCGCCGGCGAACCCGTGCCGCTGACCACCGTGCTGGCCGGCATCGACGCCCGGCTGGCCCGCGAGAACGGCCGCCTCGACGTGCTCATGCTCTCCGGCGGCGAGCCGACCCTGCACCCCGGCCTGCCGGAACTGCTCGACGAGGTGGCCGCGCGGCCGATCGTGCGGGTGCTGATCAACACCAACGGGCTGACCCTCGCCCACGACGACGCGCTGCTCGAGACGATCACGCGCCACCGGGAACGCGTCGAGATCTATCTGCAGTACGACGGTGTCACCGCGGCCGCCCACCGCCACCACCGCGGCGCCGACCTGTCCCGGCACAAGGACCAGGCGATCGAGCGGCTCTCCGCGGCCGGGGTCTTCACCACGCTGACGATGACCGCGGCGCTCGGCGTGAACGACGGGGAGATCGGGGCGGTGATCGACCGGGCACTGGAGACGCCGTACGTCGGCGGGGTCAGCGTGCAGCCGCAGTTCGGCTCCGGCAGGTCGGGGCCGATCGACGCGAACGACCGGCTCACCCACACCGGCGTGCTGGCCCGCCTCGGCCCGCAGACCGGCGGCCGGGTCACCTGGCGCGACCTGACCGCGCTGCCCTGCTCCCACCCGCACTGCTGCTCGGTCGGCTACCTGCTGCGCGACGACAGCGGGCAGTGGCGATCACTGACCGCGCTGATCGGCGAGGAGAACTTGCTGGCCCTGCTCAGGGACGCGCCCGGCACTGTCGCGAACCGGATCGCCGACAGCGACCTGCCCGCGGAGCTGCGCCGGGCCGTCCGCGAGTCGGTGCTGGGTCTGCTGTCGGAACAGTCCTCGCTGTCGCACCCCCGGGTCGCCGACCTGTGGCGCGACATCTGCACCGGCTGCGACCTGGGCATCGGCACCCTCGCGACGCTCGTGCTGCCCGGCGGCCGGCAGCGGCTGCGCACCCTGCTCGCCGAACGCGTCAAGCGGATCACCGTGAAGCCGTTCATGGACATCGCCACGATGATCGAGGAACGGCTGCTGCAGTGCTGCGTGCACGTCGGCACCCGCGGCGCGTCCGGCGATCAGTGCGCGCCGTTCTGCGCGGTCCAGGCGTGGCCGGCGCTCGCCGCCCAGCGACTGTCCCGGTGACCACGCCGCCCGATCCGCTGCGCCTCTGCGTCTACGCCACGGTCGCGGCGCTCACCTGGCTGTGCGGCCCGGTGGCGGTGGTTTTCTTCGCCGCCCTCGGCCTGGCCGGTTATCTTCGCGCGCGCCGGCAGGGGCTGCGCCGCTCGGCCTGCGTGCTGCGCGACGTCCGGCTGGTCGTCGCCTACCTCGCGGTGCTGCTGGTGGCCGCCCTCGCCGGCACCCTGCACACCTGGTGGCCCGCCTAGTCACGGCCACCTCCGCGTTCCGAGTGTCGCGGGTGCGGGCCTGCGCCGGGAGCCGCGGCCGGATCAGCGGGACAGCGCCGCGCGGGTCGCTGCCACCAGGGCGTCGACGTCCTCGGCGGTGGTGTCGAACGACGTCATCCAGCGCGCCTCGCCGGTCGGCCAGTCGTAGAAGTCGAACCGCTCGTGCAACGCCGCCAGGGCGGCCGCGGGCAGACCGACGAACACGGCGTTGGCCTGCACCGGGTGGCCGATCTCGGCGCCGGGCAGGGCACCCACCCCCTCGGCGAGCCGGGCCGCCATCGCGTTGGCGTGCGAGGCGCTGCGCAGCCACAGGTCGCCGTCGAGGAGCGCGAGGAACTGCGCGGAGACGAACCGCATCTTCGAGATCAGCTGCATCGACGACTTGCGCAGGTAGTCCATGCCGTGGTTGAGCCGCGGGTTCAGCACCACCACGGCCTCACCGAAGAGCATGCCGTTCTTGGTGCCGCCGAACGACACGAGGTCCACCCCGGCGTCGGTGGTGAACGCGCGGAACGGCTCACCCAGGTGGGCCGCCGCGTTGGCGAGCCGGGCGCCGTCGAGGTGCACCAGCATGTCCCGCTCGTGGGCGAACCCGGCGACCTCCCGGATCTCGTCCGGGGTGTAGACCGTGCCGAGCTCGGTGGCCTGGGAGAGCGACACCACCTGCGGCCGGGCGCGGTGCTCGTCGTCGAAACCCCAGGCCTCACGACGTACGCCGGAAAGGTCGATCTTGCCGTGCGACGTGGGAACGGGCAGCAGCTTGAGCCCGCCCACCTTCTCCGGCGCCGCGCACTCGTCCACGTTGATGTGCGCGCCGTCCGCGCAGATCACCGCGCCCCAGCGATCGCAGGCGGCCTGGAGCGCCACGACGTTCGCGCCGGTCCCGTTGAGCACGGGGTAGGCGCGGGCGGTGTCCCCGAAATGGTGCCGGAACACGTCCTGGAGCCGCCCGGTGTACGAGTCGGCACCGTAACTGGGCTCGTGCCCTCCGTTGGCGGCGGCGATCGCGGCAAGAACCTCCGGATGCGCCCCGGAGTGGTTGTCACTGGCGAAACTTGTCACCCTACGAGTCCCGGCGGTAGTTGTAGACGACATGTTCGGTGACGTCGGCGACGGTGTCATAGAGCGCCCGGGCCTCGGCGTCCGCGAGGGTGTTCCAGTAGAGGCGCGGGAAGCCGTGCTCCTCGCCGTCGCGGGCCACCCACCGGATCAGGGCGGTGGCGAGCCCCTGACGCCGCGCGGCGGGCGCCACGAACAGATCGGCGAGGTAGCAGCGCCCGGCCCGCCACACCCCGGGGTGGAACAGGTAGTGGGCGAGGCCGGTCATCTCGCCGCCGGTCCACACACCGGCCCCGCGGAGCTCCGAGCCGTCGATCAGCCGCCGCCAGGTCCGCCCGTAGTCGTCGTCACCCACCTCGGTGCCGAAGAACCCGTGGAAGCCCCGGGCCAGCGCCTCCCACCCGTTGCGGTCGCTCTCCGCCAGGCGCCTGATCCGCACCTCAGCCATCGGTGGCCTCGCGCTGGATCCGCGGGAACTGCGCGTTCATCGCCTCGGCGAGGGCCTGCGCGGCCGACAGCGGGCGGACCATCACGGTGAACTCGTCGATCAGGCCGTCCTCGTCGAGGTGGAGGAAGTCGCATCCGGTGATCGCCCGGCCGCCGACCGTCGCCTCGAACACCAGCGCGTGGTCACGGTCGCCGGCGGCGGAAAGCTCCTTCACGTACCGGAAGTCCTCGAAGACCCGCAGGACTGCCCGGAGGATCGCCGCGGTGATCGCCTTCCCGGGGTACGGCTTGAACGCCACTGGGCTGGTGAACACCACGTTCTCGGCGAGCAGGGCCTCGATCGCGGCGGTGTCACGTGCGTAGACCGCGTCACGGAACGCTTTCATGCCGACCTCTTCCTACAGCGGTGACGACAGGGCTTTACAGCGGCGACGACAGGGTGACGACGATGCCGACGCCGGCCGGGCGCTTCAGGTGCAGCAGCCGCACGAAGAAACCGCCGATGCGCGCGGTGACGTAGCGGCGCTCCAGCAGCCGGCGGGCGTTCTCGGTCTCCGACTCCGGCAGCAGCACCGCGGTGCCCCGGATGGTCTGCGCGCCCGGCGCCACCTTCCCGCGCAGGTCACAGGCGGTGATCTCGACCTGCGGGTTGTTGCGGATCCGCTTGACCTTGCCGGCGCCGGCCGCGGACACGGTGGTCACCGTGTCGCCCTCGGCGACGTGCCAGACGGCGGTCGGCACCGGCGTCCCGTTCCTGCGGAACGTGGTCAGGCTGATCTGCTTGCTGGCGGCGATCTCCGCGGGGACGGTCATGACGAAGATCCTATGGTGACGCCGCCGAGAGGGGACACCACGACTGACCGGAACAGGCGTCGCCGGACCTTCCCCTTTCGAGCCACCAGGCGTAGCCGGTCGCGAGCCGGGTATTGCAGCGGCGTCGACCCGCTGCCACGAGGAGTGCCCGCCATGATCCCCAACCTGATCCGACGCTTCGTCATCATGGCGATCGCCGTGCCGCTGGCGGCGGCCGGCGCCCGCAAGCTCGGCGACGTCCTGGAAGCGCGGCGCGGCAGGAACCGCACCAGCACCCTGCTGCGCAAGGGCGCGGACACGCTGCAGGGTTTCGGCCGCCAGAAGAAGCAGCAGCGCCGCTTCTCCCTCAGCCGCTGAGCGCAGCCGTCTCCTCCCGCCGCCGGATGTGGTGGGATGGGCGGCGTGCCGGAGACGCTTCCCGAGCCGCCCGCGCGGCAGCCCGACCTCGACGACGACTTCGCCGGCCCCCGCCTGCGCGAGGACCTGTGGATCGATCACTACCTGCCCCACTGGACCACTCCGGACCGGTCCGGGGCCCGTTACGACTTCGACGACCGGGGTCTGCGGCTGCGCATCGACGAGGATCAGCTCGACTGGCGCCCCGAGGATGCCCCGCTGCGCGTCTCGAACGTGCAGACCGGCAACCACCAGGGCACGCACCGGCACCGTCCGGACGGCCTGGTGGTGCGCACCGCGTCACCGACCCGGCTGCTCTGGGCCCCGAGCGCCGGCCGCGTCGACGTCACCGTGACCGCGAGCCCCGACGCCGGCTGCATGCTCGCCGCCTGGACCGTCGGCACCGAGCACCACGACCCCCGTGACAGCGGCGAGATCTGCCTCTTCGAGATCGACGCCGGAGCCGCGGTGGCCCGCTGCGGGATCAAGGCGCACCACGACGACCGCCTCACCACCGACATGTCGGAGGTGCCGGTCCCGTCCGGGCGGCACACGTGGACCGCGATCTGGGGCCCGGCCGGCACGGTCATCGGCTGCGAGGGCGTCGTCGTGAAACGGTCTGCGCAGGCCCCGCTCTACCCGCAGTTCCTGCTGATCGACCTGTGGGAGATCGGGCCTCGCTCCGGGCCCTACCCCAAGACCGCACACCTCCATCACGTACGCGGGTGGGACCTCACGCCGTGACGATGTTGCCGTCGCTCTCCTTGACGGCGGTCTCGGCCAGCGCTTTCGTCGCGGGCCCACCGGTCGGGGCGCCGGTCGTGATGTCGAATGTGCTCTGGTGGCAGATGCACCTGATCGCCTTGCCGGTCACCTCGGCGACCGTGCAGCCCTGGTGCGTGCAGACGCTCGAGAACGCCTTGTAGGAACCCGCCTCGGGCTGCGTCACGACGTAGATCCCGGTGATGACCCCGCCGCCGACCGGCACGTCGGACGCCTTCGTGATGACGGTTCCGCCGCCGCCCGCGGTGGTGGCGGTTGCCGACCCGCCGGAGCCGGAGCCCGAGTCGCTTCCGGAGTCACCGCAGGCGGCCAGCAGCATCCCCGTGCCGGCCACCCCGGCCATGCCGATCGCCGCGCGCCGATCCACACCGCTCATCGTTTCCGCTTCCCGTGGCCTGGACGTTGTGCGCAACCTTACCGACCGTGGTATGCGGATCGGGCGATTTCTGCCATGGTGAACCGATTGGCCGGCGCGTATGACGGCCGGTCGACGCGAGCCCCTGCGTGCAGCCGGTGTCGATGCGAGCCTTTGCGGGCCGCCGCTCAGGGCTCGAAGCCCGCCGGGTCGAACTCGTCGAAGACCAGCAACGTGCGCGTGTTCACGACGCCGGGCATGCCCTGGATCTCGTCGAGGACCAGGCGCCGCAGATCCGTGTTGTCCTTCGCGCGCACCAGCATGATGACGTCGAACTCGCCGCCGACCAGCGCGATGTGCACGACCCCGGGCAGGGTGCGCAGCCGTTCGCCGACCTCGCGCCACTCCGCCTGGTGCAGGTTCACCGTCACGTAGGCGGACGTGCCCAGCCCGGCCGCGGCGTGGTCGATCTGCGCGCGGAATCCCCTGATCACGTTCGTCTCGCGCAGGCGCTGCACCCGGGCGTACGCGTTGGCGCGCGAGATGTGCAGCGATTCGGAGAGCTGGCGGATCGACATGCGCCCGTCCCGCGTGAGCTCCGCGAGGATGCGCCGGTCGATGTCGTCGAGCTCACTGACCACCTGTCTGCCACTCCTCGCCTTAACGTTCACTTGGTTGGACGGTTGGCCCCGTCACGCCGTAAGCGGAACGCATCTTTCTCGATCTGTCTCAGATTATGGAACAACTGTGGTCCAGGGCACAGCATTACCGCATGACGCCTGACTCCCGTCGGCTGTTGCCGTCCGATGCCCCCGTCACCATGATCGATCCACAGGGAGAAGCGCGCGGCGACGTGCCCGACGACGCGACGCTGCTGCACTCGCTCGGGCTGCTGACGACCGCCCGGCGGCTCAACGACCAGGCGTACGCGCTGGTCAGGCAGGGCCGACTGGCCGTCTACCCGTCGTCGCACGGGCAGGAGGCCTGCCAGGTCGCCGCCGCGCAGGTGCTCGACGCCGGAGACTGGCTGTTCCCGACCTATCGCGACACGATCGCCGCGTCGGTCAAGGGCGTCGACCCGGTCGAGGCGCTGAGCCTGCTCAAGGGCGACTGGCACTGCGGCTACGACCCGTACGAGCACCACGTCGCCCCGCACACCACGCCGCTGGCCACCCAGCTGCCGCACGCGGTCGGCGTGGCGCACGCGGCCCGGCTGCGCGGCGAGCCGACGGTGGTGATGGCGATGTGCGGCGACGGCGGCACCAGCGAAGGAGATTTCCACGAGGCGCTGAACTTCGCCGCCGTGTTCCAGGCGCCGGTGGTTTTCTTCATCCAGAACAACGAGTACGCGATCAGCGTGCCGCTCGCCCGCCAGACCCACGCGCCGTCCCTCGCGCACAAGGGCATCGGCTACGGCATCCCCGGTGAGCGCGTCGACGGCAACGACATGGCCGCCCTGCTCACCGTGCTCGGCGACGCCGTCGCCCGAGCCCGCGCGGGGGAGGGGCCGCAGCTCGTCGAGGCGCACACCTACCGCATGCAGGCGCACACCAACGCCGACGACGCGACCCGCTACCGCGACGACGCCGAGGTGCGGCCCTGGGTGGAGCGCGACCCGATCACCCGGCTGCGCGCCTACCTGACCGGCCGCGGCGTGCTGACCCCCGCGGTCGAGACGGAGTTCACCGCCGAGGCGGAGCGCGCGGCCACCCACCTGCGCGACGGGCTCAACCAGGACATCACCCCCGACCCCGACGACCTTTTCGCGTACGTCTTCGCGACGCCCACCCCGCAGCTGCGCGAGCAGGCGGCGCTGGTGGCGGACGAGCTGAGCCGGGAGGTGGCGCCGTCATGAGCCGGCCGGCGAACCCCACATCGAGATCGGTCCAGGAGTCACGGCGATGCCGGAGCGAAGCGGAGGTGACGGCATGACGGTCACGCATGACAAGCTGTCGATGGCGCAGGCGCTGAACCAGGCGCTGCGCGACGCCATGGCCGAGGATCCGGCGGTGGTGATGTTCGGCGAGGACGTCGGCCCGCTCGGCGGCGTCTTCCGGATCACCGACGGGCTGACCGCCGAGTTCGGGGAGAACAGGTGCTTCGACACCCCGCTCGCCGAGTCCGGCATCGTCGGGATGGCGGTCGGGATGGCGATGAACGGCATGCGCCCGGTCGTCGAGATGCAGTTCGACGCGTTCGCGTACCCGGCGTTCGAGCAGATCGTCAGCCACGTCGCGAAGATGCACAACCGCACCCGCGGGCGGGTGAGGCTGCCGATGGTGATCCGGGTGCCGTACGCCGGTGGCATCGGCGGCGTCGAGCACCACTGCGACTCCTCCGAGGCGTACTACGCGCACACCCCCGGGCTGCAGGTCGTCGCGCCGGCCACGCCCGCTGACGCGTACGCGCTGCTCAGAGCGGCGATCGAGGCACCCGACCCGGTCGTCTTCCTGGAACCGAAGAAGCTCTACTGGAGCAAGGAGGAGATCGAGTTCCCGGTACGGGCGCCGGGCATCGGCACGGCCGTGATCCGCCGCGCCGGCACGGACGCCACCCTCATCGCGTACGGGCCCAGCGTCCCCGTGGCACTGGAAGCCGCCGAGGTCGCCGCGCAGGAGGGCCGCGAGCTCCAGGTGGTGGACCTGCGCTCGATCGTCCCGTTCGACGACGAGACGGTCTGCGCCGCGGTCCGCGCCACCGGCCGCGCCGTGGTGGTCACCGAGTCGGCCGGCTTCGCCGGGGTCGCCGCGGAGATCGCCGCCCGGGTCACCGAACGCTGCTTCTCCAGCCTGGCCGCGCCGGTGCGCCGGGTGACCGGGTTCGACATCCCGTACCCGCCGCCGAAGCTCGAACACTTCCAGCTGCCCGGCGTGGACCGGGTGCTCGACGCCGTCGACGACCTCCAGTGGGAGCAGTGATGATCTTCCGTCTGCCGGACCTCGGGGAGGGGCTGACCGAGGCCGAGATCGTGCGCTGGATGGTGGCCGAGGGCGACGTCGTCGCGGTGGACCAGAGCATCGCCGAGGTGGAGACCGCGAAGTCGATGGTGGAGGTGCCGTCGCCGTACGCGGGAAAGGTCGCCGTCCTGCACGCGAAAGCCGGTGAGACGCTCGCTGTCGGCGAGCCCCTGATCACCGTGGAGGACCTGGCCGCCGAGACCTACCGCGAGGAGGAGCAGGCCGGGTCCGGCAGCGTCCTCGTGGGGTACGGCACCTCGACGACCGTGTCGTCGCGCCGGCATCGCAGGCCGCGGGTGCCGGTGCGGCCGGCCACGCACGTCCGCCCGGCGCGGGTGGTCTCGCCGCTGGTCCGCAATCTCGCGCGCAGCAACGGCGTCGACCTGGAGAAGGTGACGCCGACCGGGCGTGGGGGCGTGATCGTGCGCGCCGACGTCGAGCGCGCGATGGCGGCCCTCGCGGTGCAGCCGGCCGGCATCGCGCCGGCCGGCGTTGCACCGGGCGACATCGCGTCGGCCGGCGTTGCATCCGCGGGTGCCGGCTCTCGGGCGGCCGCCCTGGCGCCGGCGGGCCTCGCCGCTCCGGCCTCGCCGCCGCTGTCGGCGGCCGGGGAGAGGCGGGTGGCGCTGAACGGTTTCGGGAAGGCGGCCGCGGCGGCACTGACCAGGAGCCGGGCGGAGATCCCCGAGGCGACCGTGTGGGTCGACGTGGACGCGACGAAACTCTGGGAGCTGCGCGAGAGCACGCCGGACGGGCCGGGGTTGCTCGCCTACCTCGCGCGGTTCACGGTGGCGGCGCTGCGGGAGTTCCCGGTGCTGAATGCCCGCTTCGACGCGGCGGCGCAGGAAATCGTCACCGTCGACGCGGTCAACCTCGGCATCGCGGTCCAGGGGGATCGGGGCCTGATGGCACCGGCGGTGCTCGGCGCGGAGAAAATGACCACCACCACGCTCGGCGAGAACATCCGCCGGTTGACGGCCGCGGCACGGGAGGGACGCGTCTCCGCGGAGGAGCTGTCGGCGGGAACCTTCACCCTGAACAACTACGGCAGTCTCGGCGTCGACGGCAGCGCAGCGATCATCAACCACCCGCAGGTCGCGATCCTCGGCTTCGGCCGGATCCTGGACCGGCCCTGGGTCGTCGACGGCCAGTTGTGCGTTCGTAAGATCACGCAGATGAGCTTCGTCTTCGACCACCGCGTCTGCGACGGCGCCGTCGCCGCCGGCTTCATGCGCCGCGTCGCCGACGCGATCGAGAACCCGGCCTCGGCGATCGCCCACCTGTGACCCCGGCCGATCCCACCGGCCACGGCCGTTCCGCGGTCCCGGCGGATTCGCCCGGCGGCGATCCGGCCCTGGTCCCGGCGGGCGTGCCCGGCCGCGACCCAGCCGTGGTCCCGGCGGGTGCACCCGGCCGTGGCCCGGCCGTGGTCCTGGTCGATCTTCCCGGCAGCGGCCCGGCGCAGGACGTCGCGCTCGGGCCGCTGCTGCTGCGGCACGGCCTCGGCGACGCCCGCGACATCCTCCGGGTCTACTCGCCGTCGCCGACCGCGGCGTTCAGCCGCCGGGACACGCTGCGGCCCGGCTACGCCCGGGCCGCGGCAGCTGTCCGGGAAGGAAACTTTCTTCCTGTCATCCGGCCGCAGGGCGGCAGTCTCGCCGCGTACGACCGCGGCAGTGTCGTGGTCGACCACGTCCACCGGTCGGGCTCCTCGCTCTCCGACCCCGGTCCACGGTTCCGGCACTTCGCCGAGATGCACGCCGCGATGCTCGTCCGGCTCGGCGTCCCGGCGCGGATCGGCCCGGTCCCGCGCGAGTACTGCCCGGGCGAGTACAGCCTGCACGCCGCCGGGGCGAAGATCGTCGGCTCCGCGCAGCGCGTCACCCGGGACGGCTGGCTGTTCAGCACCGTCATCCAGGTCAGCGGCGCGGCCCGCCTCCGAGCCGTCCTGACGCCGGCGTACCGGGAGCTGGGCTACGACTTCGACCCGTCCACGGTCGGCGCCGCCGAGGACACAGCCGCCGCGGTGACGGTCGCCGCGGTCACCACGGCGGTCCTGGCCGCCTACGGCGTGAGCGGCCCCGCCGTCACGCTGCCCGCCGTACTGATCGCGGGACTGCCGGGCTGACCCGGCCGGGTTGCGATCCCTCTCGGGCCATCGCGTTGTTTCATTTGTTTCACCGGGTTCCGGAACCACAACGTATTGACGTCGATCTCAGGATGTAACAATTCTGGACTCACTCGGCAGGCTGGGAGTGAGGAGACGTGATGCGGCGCGGTGCGGCGGGACTTCTCGGAATGGTGCTGGTCGTGTCCGGGCCGGCGGCGGCCACCGCGCATCCACCCGCCGGGGACGGGCAGGCGCGGGTCTGGGTCACCACGGTGGATCGCGGCGAACTGCTGCACGAGCGGGCGCCCATCACGTTCCACCGGGGACGGAGCGCGCATCCGACCATCGTCGTCAATCCGGAGACCACCTATCAGCGGATGGACGGGTTCGGGGCGTCGATCACCGACTCGGCCGCGAGCGTGCTGTACCGGCTGGCGCCGCGGGCGCGGGACAACGCCGTACGCCAATTGTTCGATCGGGAAAAGGGAATCGGGGTGAGCTTTCTGCGGCAGCCGATCGGCTCGTCCGATTTCACGGCTGCCGCCGAGCATTACACCTATGACGACGTGCCGGCCGGGCAGACCGATTTCGCGCTGCGGCATTTCAGCATCGAGCACGACCGGGCGCAGATCCTGCCCCTGCTGCGACAGGCCCGCCGGCTCAACCCCGACCTGCGCATCCTCGGTACGCCGTGGAGCCCGCCGGCCTGGATGAAGACCACGGATTCCCTGGTCGGCGGGCGGCTCAAGGATGATCCGCGGGTCTACGACGCGTACGCGCGCTATCTGGTGAGGTTCGTCCAGGCGTACGCCGAAGCGGGCGTCCCGATCGATTACCTGACCGTGCAGAACGAGCCGCAGAACCGTAAACCCGGCGGTTATCCCGGCACGGACATGCCGGTGCGGCAGGAAGCGGCGGTCATCGAACGGCTCGGCCCGATGCTGCGGAAGCTCAGCCCGGGAACGCGGATTCTCGGGTACGACCACAACTGGCAGACGCATCCGGGCGATGTGGGCTCCACCCCGCCGGGGGAGGACCCGGAGACCGACTATCCGGACCGGTTGCTGGACACCCCGGCCGCGAGATGGATCGCCGGAACCGCGTACCACTGCTATTCCGGTGACCCGAGTGCGCAGACCGCCCTGCACGACGCCCACCCGGACAAGGGCATCTGGTTCACCGAGTGCTCCGGTTCGCACGGCGCCGGCGACACCGAAGAACAGATCTTCCGGGGCACGCTGACCTGGCACGCCCGTACCCTCGCGATCGGCGTTCCCCGCAACTGGGGGAAGTCCGTCGTCAACTGGAACATCGCGCTGGACAGCACCGGCGGCCCGCACCTGGGTGGCTGCGGCACCTGCACCGGCCTGCTCACTGTGCTGCCCGACGGCACGGTCCGGCCGGACGCCGAATACTTCACGATCGGTCACCTGTCGAAGTTCGTCCGGCCCGGCGCGGTCCGGATCGCGAGCACGTCCTTCGGCACCACCGGCTGGAACGGGCAGATCATGGATGTGGCGTTCCGCAACCCGGACGGCTCCACGGTGCTCGTCGTCCACAACCAGAACGACGAGGCGCGTACGTTCGCGGTGGCCCTCGGCTCCCGCATCGCCGAGTACACGCTGCCCGGCGGGGCGCTTGCGACGATGGTCCTGCCCCGCTTGACGGACGCGCATCCGGGCCAGATTCCCCTGGCTGGCGCCACGGCCGTCGCGTCCCCGCCCGGCGAGGGCGCGCCCCTGGCCGTCGACGGTGACGCCTCGACCCGCTGGTCCAGCGGTACCGCCCAGGCCCCGGGACAGTATCTGCAGGTCGATCTGGGTGCTGCCAAGACGTTCCGGCGGGTGGCGATCGACAGCGGTGGCAACCTCGGCGACTACGCCCGCGCCTGGAAACTGGAGGTGAGCCGCGACGGCGCGTCGTGGCGGACCGCGGCCACCGGGAGCGGCACCGGTCAGCTCACGGACGTCGACCTGCCGCCCACCCGGGCGCGTTACCTGCGGATCACCTCGACCGGCAGCAGCGCGAGCGGGTGGAGCATCGCCGACCTGCGGCTCTACCGGCACGTGCGATGACCGCGCCCGCAGGGGCGGCGCGGGCGGCCACGGTGCCCGCCGGTCAGCCCTTCAGCAGAGGCATCAGCAGGTCGAGCGCCCGTTCGAACTCGGGGTGGTCGCCCGAGCAGTCGTCGGCGGTGTAGGTCCACGACGGGGTGACCAGCCGGTAACGGAACCCGTCCGCGCAGACCGCCGAACCCTTCGAAGGGGACGCCACCGCCAGCTTCGACGCGCTCAGGACCTGCTGCAACGCGGAGATGACGGCGGGATCGGCGGCGACCGGCTGCCCGGCGACACCCCGGTGCGAGACCGTCATCATGCCGTCCGCGCCCAGGTGCAGCCGATCGTCGAAGCCTGCGAAGCCGCCGGTGCGCGAGAAGTCCAGCGGGAACACCGCGGCGGCCGGGGTGGTGGCGCCGCCACTCACCTGCGGCGTGGAGCCGCCCGGGGCGCCCGCGGTCTGATCGGCGCACCCCGCGATGACGGCCAGGAGCAGCAGTGCCGGGACAAGGCTTCGAGTCATGGAGTTCTGACGTACCCGCCGGACGGCCGGTTCCCACCCGTTCGCTGACGTTCCGTGGAGGCGGGCGTGGAGGCGGGCACCGTGGCGCCTCGGCCGGCCGGGTCGTTGCCACGGCCTCCCCGGACCGTGGCGGTCACAGGGCCGGCCCGTCCCGCTCCGGGCGGCTCAGCTCGGGATCAGGTCCGGTTCGGGCGCCGTGCCCGTGTCCAGGCCGCCGTCGAGCTCGGCGGCCGGCACCACCCGGGCGAGCGGCTCGCTGTCCACCCGCACCCGGAACCCGGCCGGTGGCCCGGACCGCTCCCACTCGGCGCCGATCACCGTGCCCTCCCGGCCGTCGACCCGGATCCGGGTGCCCGGCGCCGGGGCCCCGAACGGCTCCACGAGCACCGCGTCCAGGATGTGCCGGACCCCCTCGAGCGACCCGCGCAGACTGGTCGAGCGCAACTCCCGCCCGAGCGTGATCGCCGCGTCGCGCACCCGCCGGTCGGTGTCGGTCTCGCCGGCTGTGAGAGCGGTCTCCACGCGCGCCCACAGCTGCCACCGGCCCTGGTCGAGCAGGTGCCGGGCGGCCCGGTCCAGCCCGGCGCAGGCGATGTCGACGGCGGCCTCCTCGCCCAGCTCGGCGGCCCAGGCCAGCTCGTCCGCCGGGGGCGACAGCGCGGGGCACTCGTGCCGGAGAACCGCGTACAGCATCGCGATGATCGTCTCCCGGCCCTCGCCCGCGTAGAGCGGGCCGGCCGCGGTGATCGCGCGCAGCGGCGGGAAGCGCCGGACCAGGTGCTCGGCCCGGCCCAGCGGCAGGTCGGCGGCGAGCCGGGTGTCGTGGACGCGGGCGTGGAACGTCCGGTTCGCGCGGGCGTCGGACATCCACGCGCGGTGCTCGTCGACGCTCGCGGCCGGGGCGTCGGCGTGCGGGCGAGCGGCCGGGTTCTGCGCGGCGTGCAGCCGGGCGGCGACCGAATACGCCACCCCGAGCTCGGCGGCCAGCGCCCGGATCGCACGTTTGCGGGCCCGGTCGGGCACGGGTCGTCGGTTTCGCGTTGCGCTCATGGGCGTCCTCCCGGGCATATCGTATGCCGCCGGGGTTGTAAGGTGGTGGTGCAGCGCGCCTGCACGAGCGTTGTGCGGTTCCCCACGCGGGCCGCGCGTCAACGCCAAGAGGCCCCGACTCAGCGCATGTGACACCTGTCCGTTTTCGCACGTCTGCGTGCGTTGTGTTGGGCGGGGTGCGTGGGGCTTCGCCGTGAGGACGTGTGTCGTGTTCGAGCGGTTCACCGACCGGGCTCGCCGGGTTGTCGTCCTGGCCCAGGAAGAGGCCCGGATGCTCAACCACAACTACATCGGTACGGAACATGTCCTGCTGGGCCTGATCCACGAGGGCGAAGGTGTCGCCGCGAAGGCTCTGGAGAGCCTCGGCGTCTCCCTCGAGGGTGTCCGGCAGCAGGTTGAGGAGATCATCGGCCAGGGCCAGCAGGCGCCGAGCGGGCACATCCCGTTCACGCCGCGGGCGAAGAAGGTGCTGGAGCTGTCTCTGCGGGAGGCGCTGCAGCTCGGCCACAACTACATCGGCACCGAGCACATCCTGCTCGGGCTGATCCGTGAGGGTGAGGGCGTCGCCGCCCAGGTGCTGGTCAAGCTCGGCGCCGATCTGGGCCGGGTCCGCCAGCAGGTGATCCAGCTGGTCGCGGGCCACACCGAGGCGCCGGCGGCAGCGGCCGGCGGCACGGCGGGCGAGGCGGCCGGCACGACGAATTCGGCTCTGCTCGACCAGTTCGGGCGCAACCTCACCCAGGACGCGCGTGACGGCAAGCTCGACCCGGTCATCGGCCGGGAGAAGGAGATCGAGCAGGTCATGCAGGGCCTGTCCCGGCGCCGGAAGAACAATCCGGTGCTGATCGGCGAGCCCGGCGTCGGCAAGACCGCGGCGGTCGAGGGTCTCGCGCAGGCGATCGTCAAGGGCGACGTGCCCGAGACGCTCAAGGAGAAGCAGCTCTACACCATGGACATGGGCTCGATGGTGGCCGGCTCGCGGTACCGCGGTGACTTCGAGGAGCGCCTGAAGAAGGTGCTCAAGGAGATCCGCACGCGCGGCGACATCATCCTGTTCATCGACGAGATCCACACCCTGGTCGGGGCCGGCGCGGCCGAGGGCGCGATCGACGCGGCCTCGATCCTCAAGCCGATGCTGGCGCGGGGCGAGCTGCAGATGATCGGCGCCACGACCCTCGACGAGTACCGGAAGTTCGTCGAGAAGGACAAGGCCCTCGAGCGCCGCCTGCTGCCGATCCAGGTCGGCGAGCCGTCCCTGGCCCACTCGATCGAGATCCTGAAGGGCCTGCGGGATGCGTACGAGGCGCACCACCGGGTCACCTACACCGACGCGGCCCTGGTCGCGGCGGCCACCCTCGCCGACCGCTACATCTCCGACCGGTTCCTGCCGGACAAGGCGATCGACCTGATCGACGAGGCCGGCGCCCGGATGCGCATCCGCCGCATGAGCACCCCGCCGGACCTGCGCGATCTCGACGAGAAGATCGCCCAGGTGCGCCGCGACAAGGAGTCGGTCATCGACTCGCAGGACTTCGAGCGCGCCGCGCAACTGCGTGACGACGAGAAGAAGCTCCTCGACCAGCGCTCGCAGCGGGAGAAGGAGTGGAAGGCCGGCGACCTCGACGTCGTGTCCGAGATCGACGACGAGCAGATCGCGGAAGTGCTCGGGCTCTGGACGGGCATCCCGGTCTACAAGCTGACCGAGGAGGAGACCTCGC